>JBBCJF010000005.1:0-401382 GCA_037190465.1 Haloferula sp.
TCTCATCCACCTCGTCCGCGACGAACTCATGGACCGCATCGTCGCCCTCAAGCTCCCGCACGAGAGCGTCCTGCGCGATCCCAGCGCCCGCTACGATGTCATCCGCGAAACCCGCCAGGCCATCGAGCTCACCCACCCGCACATCGTCCGCATCCACGACTTTCACGAAGGCCGCGAGGGCTGGGGCATCTCGATGCAATACGTCCGCGGCAAAAACCTCGACGAATGGCGCCACCAAATCCGCGGCCTGCGGAACTCCCCCGTCGCCTATCACGTCGAGCAGATCGAAACCTGGATCTCCCAGCTCTGCGACGCCCTCATCTACGCCCACGAGGACGCCCACATGGTCCACCGCGACATCAAGCCCAAGAACCTGATGCTCGAGCGCCATGAAGACGGCCGCGAAAAACTCCTGCTCACCGACTTCGGCATCACGCAGAAGCTGCGGATGCACACGATGATGCTTTCCCGCATCCAGCCCGATACCAGCGACAAGGCCACCATGGGCACCCTGCCCTACATGTCCTGGGACCAGGTCCAGGGCGCGCCGGCCTCCACGCTGGACGACGTCTACGCCGTCGGCGCCACCATCTACGAACTGCTCACCAGCCGGCCTCCCTTCTATGAGGGCGGCTATGAACAGATCCGCGTGCAGGTCGAGCAAATGGTGCCGCCGCCCATGGCCCGGCGCCTTCGGGACTTCGACCTGCCGGACCATGGCATCCCCGCCGCATGGGAGGAGACGGTGGCCGCGTGCCTCGCCAAGCGGCCCGAGGACCGTCCGCAGAGCATCCGCGAAGTCGCCACCCGCCTCGGCCTCTCCTCGTCTCCGTCCTCCGCCTCCGTCCCCTCGGGGGAGGAAATCTCCGCCCTCCAGGCCGGTCTCGACCAGCGGGACCGTGAATTGCAGGCGCTGCGCGGCCAATTGGAAAAGACCCGCGAAGAAACTCTCTCGCTCCAGAACCGTCTGCAGGAAGCGCAGCAAGCATTCGAGCAACACCGCGCCGCCCTCGAAGACGAACTCGCCGGCGCCCGTGAAACGCTTGCCGCGCAACCCGACCCGAACGCGATCGAAGCCCGCCACCAGGCGGAAATCATCTCCCTGCAACAAACGCTCGCCGGAGTGGAGCAAAGCGCCGCCAGTCGCCAGGCTGAAATCGCCTCTCTGCAACAAGCGCTCGCCGGTGCGGAGGAAAGCGTCGCCAGCCGCCAGACGGAAATCGCTTCCCTGCAACAAGCGGTTGCCGGTGCGCAGGAAAACGCTGCCCGCGAAAAAGCCGAAGCGGCCGCCCGCATGGAAGAACACCAGCGGGCTCTGGACGAGCGCATCGCTCAGGTCGAAGGCGATGCCCGCCGGAGGATCGAGGAAGCCGGGAATGCCGCCGCCGAAGCCACCCGCACCGCGCGCAAGCAAAGCGCCCACGCCGTCGCCGAAGCTCTGGCCCGGGCCGAGATCGTCCAGCGCCGCCTGCAAATTCTCGAAAGCGCCGCCACCGCCCATGCCGACAGCCCCGCCGTCCCGGAATCGCCGCTGGACGCCCGGGGTGAGGGCCGTTAAACGCGGCCCGTCATGGCCAAGAAACCGGTGGTTCTCATCATTCGCGACGGCTGGGGTGTGAACCCCGGGGGCAAGAAAACCGCAAAGCAGGACGGCAACGCGACCCTGCTCGCGAAGACCCCCTTCCATGACACGATGCTCGAAACCTATCCGAAGGGTTTCCTCAGCGCCTCCGGCCTCGATGTCGGCCTGCCCGCGGGCCAGATGGGCAACTCCGAAGTCGGCCACCTGAATCTCGGCGCGGGCCGCATCGTCTATCAGGACCTCACCCGCATCAACAAGGCGATCGAAGACGGCAGCCTGGCAAAAAACAAAGTGTTCCGCCAGGCTCTCGCCGCGGCGAAAGGCAAGCGCCTCCACTTTCTCGGTCTCGTCTCCGACGGCGGTGTCCACTCCCATCAGGACCACCTTTGCGCCATGGTCGGCCTGGCCAGCGCCGCGGGGGTCGATGACATTTTTGTCCACGCCATCACCGATGGCCGCGACACCTCGCCGACCGGCGGCGCGGGCTACCTTTCGCGGGTGGAGGACGAGATCGCCAAATACGGCGCGCGCATCGCCACCGTCGTCGGCCGCTATTACGCCATGGACCGCGACAAGCGCTGGGAGCGGACCAAGCTCGCCTGGGACGCCATTGTCCACGGCATCGGCGAAACCAGCGAGCTGCTAGCCTCCGAGGCCGTCGCCGAGAAATACGCCCAGGACAAGACCGATGAATTCCTGCTGCCGCTGATTTTCTGCGAAGCCGGCAAGCGCCGCGTGCGCGACGGCGACGTGGTCCTTTTCTTCAACTTCCGCGCCGACCGCGTGCGGCAGCTTTCCGAGGCCTTCCTCGCCGAGAGTCCCTTCAAACTCTTCAAGGCCGGCCGCCGCCCGAAGGTGCGCTACGTCACGCTCACCGAATACGACGCGACCTATCGCTGCGACGTGATTTTCGGCCCCGATAAGCTGAAGATGGGCCTCGGCGAAACCATCGCGCAGGCGAAGAAGAACCAGCTCCGCATCGCCGAGACCGAGAAGTACCCGCACGTCACCTACTTCTTCAATGGCGGTGTCGAGAAGCCCTGCAAGGGGGAGGAGCGCATCATCGTCCCCTCCCCGAAGGACGTGGCCACCTACGATCTCAAGCCGCAGATGAGCGCCGGCGAAGTCACCCGCACCGTCGTCGAAAAACTCAGGGACTACGATCTGGTCATCCTCAACTTCGCCAACCCCGACATGGTCGGGCACACCGGTGTCGTCGAGGCCGCGGTGAAAGCCTGCGAAATCATCGACGCCGATGTGAAAGCCGTGATCGAGGAAACCCTGCGGCTCGGCGGCAAGCTCCTCATCACCGCCGACCATGGCAATTGCGAGTACATGATCAACCCTGACGGCTCGCCGCACACCGCCCACACCACCAATCCGGTGCATCTCGTCTACGTCGCGGCGGACGCCGATCGGTACGAAGTGGCGGATGGCATCCTGGCCGATGTGGCTCCAACCCTGCTGGAGATGCTCCAACTCCCGCAGCCGAAGGAAATGACCGGCAGGTCGCTGCTCAGGAAGCGGAATTGAGGCTCGACGGAGCGCATGCCGCAGCCGGATTGCCCGATTGGAGCCCGAGCGGTCGACTCGCAAGCCGGAGGCATGCGCCGCCTTCACTGCACCGGCGCCATCAGACGGGCGGCGCGGCAGGCGAGACGGAAGGGGAAGGAAGCTTTGGTGAAGTCTTCCACGGCCACGGGAGTGGAGTGCTGGAAGTCGATTTCCAGCATGTGCGCGACTTCATCGACGAAGGCGGGGTCGGAGGAAAGGGCGGAGATTTCGAAATTCAGGCGGAAGGAGCGGTTGTCGAGGTTGGCGGTGCCGACGCAGGCGAGGCGCTCATCGACGAGCATGACTTTCTGGTGGAGGAAACCGCGCTTGTAGCGGTGGATGGTCACGCCGAAGGGGATGGCCTGCTCGAAGTAGGTGAAGGCGGAAAGCCAGACGAGCAGGTGGTCGGCCTTTTCCGGGATGAGGATGCGGACATCGACGCCGCGGATGGCGGCGGTTTGCAGCGCGGTGAGCACGCCGTCGTCCGGGACGAAGTAGGGGGAGGCGATCCAGAGCCGGTCGCGCGCGGTGTTCGCGGCCTCCGCGACGACGAGCAGCCAGGAGTCGAGCGGATCGGCCGGACCGGTGGGGATGACGGCGGCGATCTGGTCGGCGGTTTCCGCCTGGCCGGACCAGTCGAGGTCCGGGACTTCGTCGGCGGCCCAGTTCCAGTCCTCGATGAAGACGAGCTGGATCGCCTGCACGGAGGGTCCCTTCAGTTTGAGATGGGTGTCGCGCCAGGCACCGAAGCGCTGGTCGCGGCCGAGGTATTCGTCGCCGACATTGATGCCGCCGATGAAGGCTTCCTTGCCGTCCACGACAAGGATCTTGCGGTGGTTGCGGAAGTTGAGCTGGAGCCGGGACCACCAATGACGGTTCGCGCCGAAGGAATGATGGACGATGCCGGCGGCTTCGAGTTCTCTGAGGTAGCTGCGGGAGAGCTTGTGGGAGCCGATTTCGTCATAGAGGAAATAGACGCGCACGCCGGCCCTGGCGCGGTCGATCAGGGCGCGCTTGAAGCGCTGGCCCACGCGGTCGTTCTTCACGATGAAGAAATTCACCAGCAGGTATTTTTCCGCGGAAGCGATGGCCCGGAAGAGGGCTTCGAAGGTTTCCTCGCCGTCGATGAGGAGAGTGAGTTCGTTGCCGCGGGTGAAGGGGAGTCCGCCGAGGAATTCCGCCGCCTTGCCGAAGGCGTCGTCGGGCCTGATCTCGTAGTGGCGCAGCCGGCGGTGCATGTCGTCGGCGAGCTTGCGCAGTTCGGCGTCGTCGCTGCGGCGGGCGCGGATGTAGCCGGAGAAGCGGGTCTTTCCGGCGAGCCAGTAGAGCGGGATGGCGATCCACGGCGCGGCGGTCAGGGAGACGATCCAGGCGATGGCGCCCTGCGAGGTGCGGACGTTCATCAGGGCGTGGACGACATGCAGGATGCCCAGCGCGTGAAGGAGCAGGAGTCCTCCCGCGGCGACGAACGGGAGCCATTCGGAGAGCGGCATCCGGCGAGTCTAGCAGAAGGGGCGGGGAGGGCAATGGAACATCGAACGTCGAACGCCAATATCGAACGTCGAATGGAGGAAGGCTTGAGGGTGATGACCGGGGCAAATGGGTAGATAGGTAATTTTTCAGAAAAAGGGAATTGACGATGGGAATTGGAATGTATATCTCCCTGCCGCCAACCGAGAACCGCCATGCGCCAGGAACGATTCACCACCCAAAGCTCCAGCCGTCTCCGTCGAGAGATGGCCGTGTGCTGGTGCGGATCCTTTGGCAGCGTCATTCCGGGCAAATCGCTACTGCCCAAGCATGGTATGAATTCCGCCTACGGTCCGGCCCGCGCCGGAAGCAGGATCAGGTCGCGAGAGACCTGAAAAGCAGCGTCAATCCAAGGATTTCCCGCCGCCCTGCTTCCGAGATGGAAGCGGGGCTTTTTGTTTCGCCCGATTCTCCAACCTCTTTCCCCACACATCGAACATTCGGGAGCCAAGCACTCCATTTTGACGAAAACGACCATCCATCCCCGTCCCCCGCGACGGACCGACAGGCTTCCGGCCCGGAGGCTTCGATGACCGGCTCGATATGAGCTTCCGGTCGGAGAAGCATATCTTGGATCGCAGGGGAAATGTTGTCTGAAATCGGGGGGGATCGGACCATTCCATTCATTCATTCGACGTTCGATATTGGGCGTTCGATGTTCGGTGTTCCTTCCAGCCATGACCCTTCCTTTTCTCCAACGCAGCACCGTTCTGGTCCTGAACCGCTATTGGGTGGCGATCAACGCGATCACTCCCGTGGAAGCCTTCGGCCATCTCGCTTCGGGAAGCGCCCGCGCTTTGCGGATCGAGGGGGAGTCAATCCAAGCCTTCGATTGGGAGGATTGGCGGGGGCTGCCTCTTGCGGATGGCGCACCGTCCATCGGCACGCCGCGCGGGCGGGTGAGGGTGCCGACGGTGATCGTGCTCAACCGCTACGACCGCGTGCCGCTGCACCGGCCTAAGTTCGGGTTCCGCGCCCTGTGGGAGCGGGACGGCGGGCGCTGCCAGTACAGCGGCCGCAAGCTGAGCCCGGCGGAGGCGAACATCGACCACGTGGTGCCCCGTTCGCGGGGCGGCGCGGATTGTTGGGAGAACTGCGTGCTTTCCGACAGGGCGATCAACAGCCGCAAGGGGGCCCGGACTCCCGATGAGGCGGGCCTGCCCCTGCTGCGCCAGCCGCTGCCGCCGAGGCCGGTCCCGGCGACCCTCCGGCTCCGCAATCTCTGGAACATCGCCGATTGGAACCCCTTCCTGCCCGATGGCGGCCGGACGCCGCCGTAACCCCGAACCAAGCATCTTGTCATGGACGAAGCCACCATCCTGTTCGCGCTCGTCGCCCTAGCCTTCGCCGTCCGCTACGTGTGGAGGCAGTGGCGGGGAGCCTGATTTCACTTGAACGATCCTTTTTATGAAACCACTTCGAACCTGCAATCTTCATACGCCTCGGCTGATGCTTCGCGCACCGCGGGAGGGTGACGTTCCGCGCATTGTGGAGCTGGCGGGAGACCGTTACATCGCGGAAATGACTTTGGTGATGCCGCACCCGTATTTGCCTGAGCACGCCCTGGAGTGGATTGCGCGGGATGGGGAGTTGCGGGAGTCGGGGAGCGGTTGTGCGTTCCTGATCGAGTATGGGGCGGAGGTGGTCGGAGCGATCGGCCTCAAGTTCGATGACGGCGGCAAGCGGGCGACCGCAGGATATTGGATCGGCAGGCCCTATTGGCGGAGGGGGTTCGCGACAGAGGCGTTGCGCGAAGTGCTGCGCCATGCTTTCGAGGATCTCGGAGTGCTTCATGTCGGGGCTCATCACATCGCGAGCAATCCGGCCTCGGGCCGGGTGATGCAGAAGGCAGGCATGAGCTTCGAGAATGTGGTGAGCCAGGGGATCGAGAGGGATGGGGTGATGCACGATCAGGTGAATTACGGGGTTTTCGCCGACGAGTGGAGGAGGAGCTGCGGCCGCGGAGCCGCTTCGAACGCCTACCTGCTATGAAAGCCATCGTTCCGACTGTTCTCGAAACTCCGCGACTGCGGCTGCGTCCCCCGCTTGCCGGGGATGCGGACGCGATTGAGGCATACGTGGGCGATCGCCGTGTGGCGGAGATGACGGCGCTGATTCCACATCCTTATCCCGTCGGCGGCGCGGCCGAATGGATCGGCCGGGCGCAGGAGGCCTGGGCCGCCGGCCGCCTCGCGAGTTTCGTGATTTCCTTCCGCTCGGACGGACGTTTGGTGGGGGTGATTTCGCTGGGTACGGGGAATGTGGAGATCGGCTACTGGATCGGTGTGCCATATTGGGGGAACGGATATGCGACCGAGGCGCTCCGGCGGGTGCTCGCTTACGCTTTTCATGAGGTCGGCATCGAGCGGGTGAGTACCTACCATTTCGCCCACAATCCGGCGTCGGGCCGCGTCATGCAAAAGGCAGGGCTGAAGTACCTCGGCACCATTCCGCACGGCGCCCGGCGGGGCGAGAAGGTCTTCGATCGCGTTTGTTACGGAGCGTCCGCCGCTGAATGGACGGGGGATCCCGGTGGATCGGAATCCGCGGAATCATTGTCAAAATGAAAGCCCTTACTTCACAGGACCTGATCGACGCCGGCTACGAGCCGGGGCCGCGTTTCGAGGAACTCCTCGCGAAAGCCGCGGAGTACGAGGCGCGTGGTATTTCCGATCCGAAGTACATGCTGAAACTTCTGGGGCGCGATGTCGGCCCGCCGCCGCCGAAGGGCGAAATGCGAGAGAAACCGGCGTCGCTGGCGGAGGCCATCGAGCCCTGCGGCCAGGAGGAGAAGGAGAACGTCGCGGCAACGAAGCGGCAGATGGAGCAGTTGCTGAGGACGCCGGTGATCGCCCGCGGCGCGATCCTGCCGGATGCGTGCCCTGCGGGGCCGGGCGTGGCGGTGACGCCGGTGGGCGGGGCGATCGAGGTGGAGAATGCGATCATTCCCTCCGCGCATTCGTCGGACATCTGCTGCTCGATGTATGCGACGTTTTACGAGGGGCGCAGCAGCGTGGCGAAGGAGCTGGATGCGCTGACGCTCTCCACCCGCTTCGGCACGGGGCACCGGCATCTGGATGATCTGGTGCACGATCCGGTAGTGGATGAGAACGTGTGGCAGAACCGATTCCTGAGCGGGCTGCGCGACCGGGCGCGGGTGCATCTGGCGGATCAGGGGGACGGCAATCATTTCGCTTTCATCGGCGAGGTGGAGGTGGATTTCGCGATGCTGGCGTTGCTGCGCCTGACCGGGCATGGCGATCTGGCGGACCGTCTGGGGGCGGTGGGGAAGCGCTACCGGGTGCTGGTGACCCATCACGGTTCGCGCGGGCTGGGGGCGCATGTGTTCAAGCGCGGGCAGGCGGCGGCGCTCAAGCATGTGGCGCGGGTGGGGCGGCACATTCCGGAGGCGGCTGCGTGGATCGATGCGAAGTCCGATACGGGGAAAGATTACTGGCATGCGCTCCAGTATGTGGCGCGCTGGACGGAGGCGAACCACCGGGCGATCCACCGGCGTTTTCTGGAGGGGATCGGCGGCAGGGCGGCGGCGGAAGTGGGCAATGAGCACAATTTCGTCTGGCGGCGCGGCGATTCGTATTTCCACGGCAAGGGCGCGACGCCGGCGTGGAAGGACGAAAGCGGGCGGCCGCGTCTTGGGTTGATCCCGCTGAACATGGCGGAGCCGGTGCTGCTGGTGTTGGGCGCGGACCGGGATGAGTTCCTTTCCTTCGCCCCGCACGGCGCCGGGAGGAATGTTTCCCGCGCGGCGATGCGGCGGCGGTTCCGCGATGAGGCGATGCGGCGGCACGCGATCGAGCGGAGCACGCAGGGGATCGACGTGCGCTGGTACCTCGGCAGGCCGGATCTGAGCGAGACGCCGCTCGCTTACAAGGATGCGGAGCGGGTGAAGGAGCAGATCCGGCATTTCGGGCTGGCGGAGATCGTCGCGGAGATCCGGCCGCTGGGCTGCATCATGGCGGGGGATTCCGGCCGCTCTTGGCGGGATCGCGAGGAGGATCTGACGCCGAAGCAGAAGCGCCAGATCGAGCACCGCGCCGAGCGGCGGAGGGTGAGGCGGGATTTGCGGGATGAATGGTGAAGCCGATGGATCGAATGAAAGAGCATGAGGCAAGACGATGGCGGGCCGTGGAGCGATGGAAGCGGCAGAAGCGCTTGCTGGCGTTGTGGAGGGAGGTGGATAGGCTGAACGAGTCGATCCGCGAGGCGGGGCTGGAGCCGCTCGAAGAACCGTATCAACGCGGCTGGGAGCGTTGGTTCGAGTGGCGGCAGGAGGCGCGGCGGCGAAAGGATTTTCCGGTAATGGAAGGGGTGTTGGAGTTGATCCAGAAGAGGGAGTGGTCCCGTTTCCCCGATTTCAGGCAACGGAATCGGCGTACGGGGAGATCGAGACCCCAGGAGCATCTGCCTGTGGAGGTGACGGTGAAGAAGCTTCAGACGAAGTGCGGAAATCCGGCTTTGGTGAAGTACTTCGAGACGGTCAGGTTCCGGCCGGTGGAGGGATGGAAGCATCTTTGCGTCCTGAGGACGAACGAGTGGGGAGGAATGTTGCGGTTCATGCATCCGGAGCTTTTGGAGAGCCGGGTGGAGCCGTATTGGATCACGCACCGCAGGGTTCATTTGCCGGCTGTGGAGTCGCGTTTGGATGAAATCAATTCCTGTATCGAGCGGAATGGAGGATGGGAGAGAATCTGGTATCTGAAGGGCTGGCGGAAGTGGAGATCGTCCGGGAGTGCCGAAAAGAGAAGACGGCTCGACCGGCTGGCGTGGTGGGAGCCGGATGAGATGGAGCAGGAGCGGATGGAGGGAAAGGAGCGCGGGGAAGCCCGCGCTTTTTCTTTTTCCGGCGGGCTGGTTGCTTGCAAGAGGCGGATCGTTCACGATGCAGGCGTGACATTGGAAATTTCCACCCCTGCGCTGTTGTTTCCCGCGATCAGCTTGTTGTTTCTTTCCTTCACGAATCGTTTCCTGCATCTCGCGGCGTTGATCCGGCAACTGCACCGGGACTGGCTGGAGCGGGGCGAAGAACTGCTGCGGGCGCAGATCGATAACCTGCGGCGGCGGCTAGCTCTGATCCGGGCGATGCAGTTGTTCGGAGCGTTCAGCCTTTTCCTCTGCGTGGTGTCGATGGTCGCGGTGGTGGCGAATTTGCAGGGGGTGGCGATTCCTGCGTTCACGGTCGCTTTGTTGCTGATGGGCGGCTCGCTCGCGTGTCTGTGCTGGGAGGTGTGGATATCGGGCGGGGCGCTGAAGATTCTGCTGAACGCGGTGGGGGAGAAGCGCTGAAGCCCGGGAGCGCGGAGCCCCGGCTCCGCAGAAGTATGGGGACGGCGAGGTTGGGTGTCGCGGTTTCGAACGGATAAGCGGGGTTTACCGGCAGTTCGTGCGGAGCTGGGGCTCCGCGCTCCCGGAGCTTTTCCTCGCCGGGCTTTTCCGTCATCATCGCGGCGTGGATCTGTTTTCCCCGAAACCCGCGCCGGCGCCGAAGGCGCTTTCCGTGACGCAGCTTGTGCGGCGGATGAAGAATCTGTTGGAGATCGAGCTGGGGGAGGTGTGGGTCGAGGGCGAGGTGTCGAATCTCAGGAAGCAGGCGAGCGGGCATTGGTATTTTTCGTTGAAGGACGAGGGGGCGCAAATCCAGTGCGCGATATTCGGGGCGCGGAAGCGGCCGGGGGCGGAGGCGTTGGCGGATGGGGTGAAGGTCCGCGTGTTCGCCGAGCCGAGCGTGTACGAGGCGCGCGGGCAGCTTCAGATCATCGTCCAGCGGGTCGAGCGGGCCGGGGCGGGGGATTTGCAGGCGCGTTTTGAGGCGCTGAAGCGGAAGTTGCAGGAGGAGGGGCTTTTCGACGCCGCGAGGAAGCGGAAGATCCCCGCTTTCCCACGGGTGGTGGGGATCGTGACTTCCGACACGGGGGCGGCGATCCGGGATATTCTGAACGTGCTGGAACGCCGTGCGCCGTGGGTGCAGGCGGTGTTGTATCCGGTGCAGGTGCAGGGGAAGGGGGCCGAGATCGGAATCGCCCGCGCCATCGAGCGGATGGGGAATCCGGAGAAGTACG
The DNA here is from genome assembly GCA_037190465.1 of Haloferula sp. Classification (GTDB taxonomy): domain Bacteria; phylum Verrucomicrobiota; class Verrucomicrobiia; order Verrucomicrobiales; family Akkermansiaceae; genus Haloferula. The sequence goes on from JBBCJF010000005.1 coordinate 10,744, forward strand.
ACATTCCCCGTAGCGACGTGCTGATCGTCGGCAGGGGCGGCGGGTCGATCGAGGATTTGTGGAATTTCAACGAGGAGATCGTCGCCCGGGCCATCGCGGCGTGCCCGCTCCCGGTGATTTCGGCGGTGGGGCACGAGATCGATTTCACGATCGCGGATTTCGTCGCCGATCTGCGCGCGCCGACGCCGAGCGCCGCGGCGGAGCTGGCGGTGCCGGATGGGGTGGAATTGAAGGAGAGGCTGGGGGTGTTACGCCGGCGCATGTCGCGGCGGGTTTCCGAGCGGGTGGAGCGGGTGGAGTTGATTCTGGAAAATATCCGGCGCGGAGTGCTGTCGCGGGGGGGAGAGAGGTTGCTGCGTGAGCCAAGCCAGACGGTGGACGCGCTGCGCTCGCGGCTGGCGGCGGCGGTGGCGGCGGATTTCAGGGAGAGGGGGCGGCAGGTGCGGGAACTGTCCCGGGCGCTGTCCGCGCACCGCCCGGCGCGGCAGGTGGAGCTGCGTGTGGAGCATTTGGCGCGGCTCCGCGGGCAGCTTGAGAGGGCGGGGGCGAGACGGATCGGCGAAGCGGCCGAACGGCTCGGGCGGCTGAGTTCACTGCTGCGGGCGCTCGGTCCGGACTCGGCTTTCGAACGCGGTTTTTCCATCGCGATGGATGCGGAAGGGAAAGTCATCCGCTCCACGACCGATGTGAGGAAAGGCGATGAGATTCGAACGAGGGTGAAGGACGGGGTGATCCGGAGTACAACGAAGTAGAACGGATATCCGGCGTGAATTTTTGTGTCATGGGCCTTTTCCTTGACCCATCCGGCCGGTCCCTTAGCGTCGCCGCGATTTTCCGACGGCATGAACATCCACGAATACCAGGCGAAGGAGCTTTTCGACCGATTCCAAGTCCCGAGCCCGAAGGGGAAAGTGGCTTCCACCCCGGAAGAAGCGGCGGCGGCCGCCGCGGAATTCGCCGGGGCCAAGCTGGTGATCAAGGCCCAGGTCCACGCCGGCGGACGCGGCAAGGGACATTTCAAGAATGGTTTCCAGGGCGGCGTTCATTTGATCGGGTCGCCGGAACAGGCCGCCGAATTCGCCGGGAAGATGCTCAACGAAACGCTGGTCACGGTCCAGACCGGCGAGGCCGGCAAGCTTGTGCGCAAGGTGATGGTCGCCGAGGCGGTGGACATCACGCACGAATACTATCTGGCGATCCTGCTCGACCGTGCCACCTCGCGGCCGGTGATCGTCGCCTCCACGGAGGGCGGCATGAGCATCGAGGACGTGGCGCACGAGACGCCGGAGAAGATCGTCCGCCAGTTCATCCACCCGCTGCTGGGGCTTCAGGGCTACGAAATCCGCAAGCTCGCCGCTGCGCTCGGGCTTTCCGGTGACTTCGGCAAGCAGTTCGGCAAGCTGCTTTCCAATCTCTACAAGCTCTTCACTTCACTGGACTGCTCGATGGTGGAGATCAACCCGCTGGTCACCACGCCGGACGGGCGGGTGCTGGCGCTCGATGCGAAGTTCGGCTTCGACGACAACGCGCTCTTCCGCCACCCGGAGATCGTCGCGATGCGCGACAAGGAGGAGGAGGACCCGCGCGAAGTCGCCGCTTCGGAATACGATCTCAATTACATCGGCCTCGACGGCAATATCGCCTGTCTCGTCAACGGTGCCGGCCTCGCGATGGCCACAATGGACATCATCAAGCACTGCGGCGGCGAGCCGGCGAATTTCCTCGATGTCGGCGGAAGCGCGTCGAAGGAGCAGGTCGCCGCAGCCTTCAAGATCATTCTCGGCGATCCGAACGTGAAGGGCATTCTAATCAATATTTTCGGCGGTATCATGGACTGCAACGTGATCGCCGAGGGAGTGGTCGCCGCGGCCCGGGAAACCGGCCTGCCGATCCCTTTGGTCGTCCGCCTCGAAGGCAACAACGTCGAGCAGGGCAAGGCCACGCTCGATGCCAGCGGCTTGAACATCGTTGCCGCCGACACGATGGCCGACGCGGCGGAAAAAATCGTTGCGGCGGTGAAGTGAGCGGAGAGCTTGCTGCGAAGAAAGAAAGGAGAAAATCATGAACAGCATCGGCATCAAAGAAGCGGCATTCACCGGCTACCCCGCGACGGACATGGCCCGGGCGCGGAAATTCTACGGCGAGACACTCGGCCTGAGCGAAGGAGCGGTCTTCGAGCACGAAGGCGAACTCGGCTGGCTGGAGTTCGAAATTCCCGGCGGTCATACCTTGGCCATCGCCAAGGCGAACGATCAATGGCAGCCGAACGCCAACGGCGGCGGTGTCTGCTTCGAGGTCGAGGATCTCGATGCGGCGGTCGCGAAGCTTTCGGAGGCGGGCGTGACCATTGCCCTGCCGATCCAGGATTTCCCGATCTGCCGCATGGCGCTCATCGCCGATCCCGACGGCAACACCCTCGCGCTGCACCAGAAGAAGCCGAATCATCCCGAGTGTTCCCACTGATCCTTTTTCCACTCCCGTTTTTATGGCCATCCTCGTTGACGAAAACACCAGGCTCCTCGTACAGGGCATCACCGGCAGTTTCGGCGCCCGTCACGCTTCACTTTCCCTCGCCTACGGCACCAAGCTCGTGGCCGGTGTGACGCCGGGCAAGGGCGGGCAGAAATTCGAGGATACCGTGCCCATCTTCGATACGGTGGAGCAGGCGGTGAAGGAAACCGGAGCCACGGCGTCCGCCATTTTCGTGCCGCCGCCCTTCGCGGCCGATGCGATTCTGGAGGCGGTCGATGCCGGCGTGGAAATCGTCGTAGCGATCACCGAGGGTATTCCGGTGATGGACATGATGCGGGTGAAGGAGGCGATGAAAGGGTCGAAATCCCGTCTGATCGGCCCGAACTGTCCCGGCCTCGTCACGCCCGGGCGCGGCGAAAAGTCGCATGGCGGCTGCCGCATCGGCATCGCTCCCGGCTACATTCACAAGCGCGGCAATGTCGGTGTGGTCTCGCGTTCCGGCACGTTGACCTACGAGGCGGTGTTTCAGCTCACCCAGTTCGGCTACGGCCAGAGCACCTGCGTCGGCATCGGCGGCGATCCCATCAATGGCACCAGCCACCTCGATGTGCTGAAGATGTTCAACGACGACCCGGAGACCGAGGCGATCATCATGATCGGTGAAATCGGCGGTACCGCGGAAGTCGAAGCCGCCCGCTGGGCGAAGGAGAACTGCACGAAACCCATCGCCGGATTCATCGCCGGAGCCACCGCTCCTCCCGGCCGCCGCATGGGCCATGCCGGCGCCATCGTCGGCGGGGAGGAAGACACCGCGCAGGCCAAGAAGCGCATCCTCGCCGAGTGCGACGTCGCCGTCGCCGAAACGCCGAGCGACATGGCGAAGACGTTGTTGGAGCGCTGGGGGAAGTAGCCGGATAGCGGCGTCTATTCGGGCCGGCAGAGCGGACGGGAAGACAGTGGACCGCGGCAGTCCACGGATGGGGAAAGTTTCAGCGGACTTGAAGCCGCGCCGCTGCCATGCACTTATGGAGAGGTGAAATCACAGCGATTTCTTTCGTTCCCCGCCTTTTTGTGGCGGATTCGTCACAAGCCGTCCGTTTTCCCCGCTCCGCCGGGGGCGCTACTCCTCAACCCGCATGCAGAAAATCCTGATCGTCGAGGATGAAAGGGACATCGCCGACCTCATCGGCTTTAATCTCGAACGCGCGGGCTACGCGGTGCTCAAGGCCCACGACGGCATCGCCGGGGCCGAGACCGCGATCCGCGAGCGCCCCGATCTCGTCATCCTTGACCTGATGCTGCCCGGCAAGGACGGCTACGGTGTCTTCAAGGAAATCCGCCGCGACTCGCGCAGCCGCGACATTCCCGTGATCATGCTCACCGCCCGCGCCCAGACCGAGGACCGCATCCAGGGTCTTGAAGCCGGCGCCGACGATTACCTGACCACGCCCTTTTCGCCGAAGGAGCTCATGCTCCGCGTGCAGGCCGTGCTCAAGCGCAGCGACGCCCCGCCCGGCTCCGTGGAGGTCGGCTACGGGCCTTTCCGTTTCGACAAGAACTCGCTGAAGTTCTATCTCGACGGCGAGCCGGTGGAGCTTACCTCCACCGAGTTCAAGCTGCTGCTTTTCCTCACCGAGCGCGCCGGCAAGCCCCAGGATCGCAACGACCTGCTGCGCACCGTCTGGGGATACAGCGACGAGGTCCACAGCCGGACGCTCGACACTCACATGAAACGGCTCCGCCATAAACTCGGCGAACATGCGGCGATGGTTGAAACGGTGCGCGGCATCGGCTACTGCGTGTCGTCCCTCTGAGGATGACCCATCCGACTGCCATCCTCGCGATCGCCGCCGCCCTTGCCGCCCTGGCGGCGCTGGCGGTCACCGCCATGCGCCTGCGCCGCGCCCGCCGGGAGTTTTCCGAGGAGGTCGCCGCGTGGAAGCTGAAGCTCGACCTGGACCTCCGCCAAGCCCGGCAGGAACGCGACCAGCTTCTCGATGCGCTCGGCGACGCCTTCGTGCTGGTCGATGCCCGGGCCCGCATCCTTTTCGCCAACCAGGCGGCGCGCACCCTCTTCCGCGGCCGCGATCTGATCGGCCGCACCATTCAGGAAGCCTTCCTCGACCAGCGCCTGGCGGCCGCACTGATGCGCTGTCTGGAAACGGGGGAGGCGACCGCCACGCGCGTCGTGCTTCCGCAGCAGAGCTCACCGCTCGGCGAGCAGGAGCAGCGCGGCATGAACGCCTGGGTGATCGACGCCGCCCGCCTCTCCGACAGCCCTGCCGACGACCCCACCACCCGTGTCGTGATTCGTGACGTGACCAGCGAACATCAGCTCGAACAAATCCGCAAAGACTTCGTGGCGAACGCTTCGCACGAGCTTCGCACCCCTCTGGCCATCATCAGCGGCTATCTCGAGAACATTCTCGACGACGGCCTGCTGGACGACAAGGAGATGACCCGCCGCTTTCTCGCTGTGATGCGCAAGCACACCGAGCGCATCTCGCGCATCGTCGAGGACATGCTGGTCATCTCCCGCCTCGAATCCGGCGAGGCCGCCGCGCTGAAGGTGAAACCTTTCCGTTTCCGTTCCTGCCTCAGCGACGTGCTCGAGCGGCTCGAATCCGTGATCCACAACCAGGAGGCGGTGATCCGCATCACCATGCCGGACGAGGATGTCACGCTGGCCGGCGACCGCTTTTATTGGACTCAGATCCTGTTCAATCTGGTCGAAAACGCCCTCAAGCAGAACCCGCGCAAGGGGTTGGTCGTCGGTGTCGGCTGCGTCCGCGATGAGGAAAAGACCGTGATCCGGATTTCGGACAATGGCGTCGGCATTCCCAGCGCCGATCTCACCCACATTTTCCGGCGTTTCTATCGCGTGGAGAAGCATCACTCGCAGGATCAGATCAAGGGTACCGGCCTGGGGCTGTCCATCGTCAAGCGGGCGGTCGAGGCGCATGGCGGGACCATCGGCGTGACGTCGACGCCGGGGGTGGAGACACGTTTCACCATCACGCTTCCGCGCGATGCGGAGAAGGCGCTGCTGGAGAGTGTGCCGGCGGAGGGGTGATTTCCGTGTAACTTCCGTGCTACACTACTTCCACGCCGCGCGGAATGGAAGCGGCGGGGGATTCGGCAGGTTGCATCTCCGGCGGGCCGATGCGGCTGGGGCGGAGGTGGGAGCGCTCATTGAGGAAGGTGAGGAGGCGATTGCGGACTTCCGGGTAGCGCGAATCGGCGAGGACGGCAGCGCGGTTGCGGGGGCGCTCGAAGGGGATGCTCAGGATGTCGCCGACTTCCGCTTCGGGGCCGTCGGTCATCATGACGACGCGATCGGAGAGGAAGATGGCTTCGTCCACGTCGTGGGTGACCATGAGGGTGGTGAGTTTGTTGCGGCGCCATAACTCCAACAGAACCTCCTGGAGTTCCATTTTGGTCAGGGCGTCGAGCATGCCGAAGGGCTCGTCGAGCAGGAGCATTTTGGGCTGGAGGGCGAAGGCTCGTGCGATGCCGACGCGCTGGCGCATGCCTTGGGAGAGTTCGCCGGGGTATTTGTGCATCGCGCCGCCGAGACCGACGACGGTGAGGTAGTATTCGGCGAGTTCGCGGCGCTCGGCTTTCGGGGCGGTGAAATAGACCTGGTTGACGCCGAGCATGACGTTCTCGAAGGCGGTCATCCAGGGGAGCAGGCAGGGAGACTGGAAGACGACGCCGCGGTCGGGGCCGGCTTCGTTGGTTTCGCGGCCGGAGAGGATCATGGCGCCGTCGGTGGCGTCGGTGAGGCCGGCGACCATCGAGAGAACGGTGGATTTACCGCAGCCGGAGTGGCCGATGAGGGTGACGAATTCGCCAGGGGCGAGGTTGAGGTTGAACTCCCTGACGATGACGGCGGGGCCGTAGGCTTTGGAGAGTTTGAAGAGCTCGAGGACGGGTGCGGACATGGAAATGGAGAATGGAAGTGCCGAGTGATCAGTGGATCAAGAGGCCTCGGTTTGGAGTTCTTCGCGGTGGAGTCGGGAGCGGCGGCGGGGGGCGGGGCGGTCGAAGAAGGAGAAGCTGCGCTTTTTGCCGAGGTCTTCGGGAAGGATGTCGGGAGCGGCGAGTCTTTTGGTGACGAGCGGAGTGCTGTCTTTTTTGGCGCCGAGCAGGGTGTTGACGAGACGGAGCTTGAGGTCCTTGAAGCGCGGGGAAGCCAGGAGCTGGCGGCGGTCGCGGGGGAGATCGACGGCGATTTCCGCGCCGAGGGTGGCACCTTCGCGGCCGGGGAGGAGGGGGATCACGCGGTCGGCGACGAGCAGGGCTTCGTCGGGATCGTTGGTGATCCAGACGACGGTGGTGCGGTTCTTTTGCCAGATGTCGGCGATTTCGTCCTGCAGGGTGGCGCGGGTGAGGGCGTCGAGGGCGGAGAGGGGTTCGTCGAGGAGGAGGATGCGCGGCTGGGCGGCGAGGGTGCGGGCGACGGAGACGCGCTGGCGCATGCCGCCGGAAAGTTCGCGCGGGAGTTTGCCGGAGGCATGGGTGAGCTTGACCATGTCGATGTACCGGGCGGCGTGGCCGGCGCGGTCCTTTTCGGAGAGGTGTGGAAAGAGCTGATCAACGGCGAGCCGGATGTTTTCGGTGACGGTGAGCCAGGGGAGCAGCGAGTAGTTCTGGAAGACGAGGCCGCGCTCGGGGCCGGGGCCGAGGATTTCGGCGCCGTCCATCTTTACGCTTCCGGTGTCGGATTTGAGGAGACCGGCGATGAGGTTGATGAGGGTGGATTTGCCGGTGCCGGAGTAGCCGATGATGGAGACGAAATCGCCTTCTTCGACGGTGAGGCGGATGTCTTTCAGGACATCATGACCGTTGAAGGATTTCCGGACGCCGGTGAGTTCCAAAACAGGAGGCATGGGTCGTATGGGGCTTATGGGTCCTATGGTTTTCACGCCGTCCGGAAGCGGCCTTCGACGAGGCTCATGAGGCGGTCGAGGATGAAACCGATGAGGCCGATGGTGAGGATGGAGAGGATGATATGGGCGAAGGAGTTGGCGTTGTACTGCTGCCACAGGAAGCCGCCGACGCCGGGTTTGCCGATGAGCATCTCGACCGCGACGATGACCAGCCAGGCGATGCCGAGGGAGAGGCGGAAGCCGGTGAACATGTAGGGCAGCGCGGAGGGGATGAGGATTTTGAAGAGAGTCTTGGTGCGGGAGAGCTTCAGGACTTTGGCGACGTTGAGGTAGTCCTGCGGCACGGCGCGGACGCCGACGGCGGTGTTGAGCACGGTGGGCCACATGGCGCAGATGGCGATGGTGAAGAGGGCGGCGGCATCGGAAGTGCCGAAGGCGACGCGGCCGTTCGCGTCCATGATTCGCAGACCGCTGAAGAGGACCATACCGAGCGGCAGCCATGCGAGGGGAGAGACGGGACGGAGGATCTGGATGATGGGATCGAAGGCTTTGGTAAAATTTTTCGATAAACCTAACAGGAAGCCGATGGGTGTGCCGACGAGCAGGGCGATGAGGTACCCTTGAGCGACAAGTTTCAGGGAGAGCCAGGCGAAGCGGAGAATGCCCTGATCGAGTTCGCCGCGCTTGGCGAAGGGCTCGACGATGTAGGGTCTGCTGGCTTCCCAGGTTTCGGCGGGGGAGGGAAGGTTTTTGGAGATGCCATGGCGCTCGGTCTTGGTGACGGTGTCGCCCCAATCGTCCACCATGGTGGTGGTGGTCGCTTTGCCTGAAATGAGCGCCCACCCCCCGAGGCAGAGGACGATGCCGATGAGGGGCAGGAGCATGGATTTGAGGAACATGGTTGATTGGGTGATCGGTTTTTTGTCAGCCTTTGAGGGATTTGACGGGAAAGGAGGCGGCGTAGGCTTCAGGGTCGGCGGCGGGGTCGAAGGTGGAGCCGTCGAAGAATTCGTCGGGGCTGTCGTCGAGGCCGGCATGGGTGTGACCGGCTTCCTTCATGGCTTCTTCGTAAAGATCGGTGCGCATTACCTGCCGGGTCACGCCTTCATAGTCCGGCGCGCCTTCGGTGAAGCCCCAGCGGCGGAACTGGGTGAGCCACCATTTGCAGTATTTGGGCTGGGGGTAGTTGCAGTTGCGCCCGCTGAAGATCATGTAATCGGGATCGCGGAAGCGGCGGCCGTCGCCCATGTCGTACTTGCCTTGCAGGCGGCCGAGGATGAGCTCGGGGGGGCAGTTGATGTAGGTGGGGGCGCTGACAATTTTCGCCTGTTCGGGGCGGTTTTCGATGTTGTCGAGCCAGACGCTGGCCTCGTGAAGGGCCTTGAGGACGGCTTTGACGGTCTTCGGGTTCTTGTCGGCGAATTCTTCGGTGAAGGCGCAGACTTTTTCCGGGTGGTCCTTCCAGATGCCTTGGGTGTTGATGGCGGTAAAGCCGATGTCGTCGTTGATGGTCTTGGCGTTCCATGGTTCGCCGACGCAGAAGCCGTCCATTTTGCCGACCTGCATGTTGGCGACCATTTGCGGCGGAGGGATGGTGATGAGGGAGATGTCGGCACCACCGCCGCTGGCGTCGCCCGGGTGGATGCCCCCGGCAGCGAGCCAGTAGCGGATCCACATGGCATGGGTGCCAGGTGGAAAGGTCATGGCGAAGGTCATCGGCCGACCGGCGGCTTTGGCCTGATCGACGAGGGGTTTGAGAGCCTTGGGATCGGCAGCGACCTTGCCTTTAAAGGAGTTGGCGAGGGTGATGGACTGGCCGTTGCGGTTGAGGAGCCAAGGGACGACCATCGGGACTTTCGGCGCGCCGCCGAGACCCATGGTGGAGGCGATGGGCATGCCGATGAGCATGTGGGTCGCCTGAATGTCGCCGTTGGCGAGCGAGTCACGGATGGCGGCCCAGCTCGCCCCTTTGATGACGGTGGAGCGGATGCCGTATTTTTTGAAGAGACCCTTTTCGTGGGCGATGACGATGGGCGAGCAGTCGGTGAGAGCGATGATGCCGAAACTGACGTTCGGGTTTTCCGGGGCATCGGAGGCGGTTTGGGCTCCCACCCATCCGGCGGGCAGGCCGGAGGCGAGAAGGCCGAGAGCGGTGGCTTTGGTGGAGCGGCCCAGGAAGTCGCGGCGGGAGAAAGATTGGCTTTGGTTCATGGCAAGATGACGGCGAGGTCATCTTCGTGACAGCGTCCGGCGGGCCAGTGTGCCAGGATGACGATGAGATACGCGGGGGGAAATCTCATGCGTGATTTGCGCCGCATTCATGGAGAGGGGGGTGAAATTGGCGGGGCTCATTGCGATATGGGAAATGAATGAATAACGCGCATGAATGGGCCGGAGGGATACTCAAGCGGGCAGCAGCAGCTTTTCCGAGGCGCGGTAGAGGTCCTGGCGGTAGAGGCGTGTGAGGGGGGCGGCGGTGGTTTCCGGCAGCAGGCCGGCGCCGCGCATGCCGGAGAGGAACCAGGAGGCCTTGTCGGCGCTGGGGCAGTTCAGGTCGCCGCCGTAGAAGAGGTGGAAATCCGAGGCGTCGAGATGGCCGCGACCGGAGTCGAAAATGGGGCCGAGGCTGTTGCGCAGGGTGGCGGTGGGGCAGCCGGTATAGGCGGGCTTGGCCAGAATGGAAATGAGTTCGTTGCGGAACCCGGGATCTTGGCAGAGGCGGCATGCGTGGAGCAGGGCGGCGCCGAGGGCAACGCAGTCATCGCGGCGCTCGGTGACGAATTCGCCGGTGACGAGCAGGACTTTTTCCGGATGGCCGGTGGCGAGTTCGGCGGAAGTGGCGGGACACCAGCCTTCGCCGCTGAGGATGCTTTCGGAATTCCACGGCTCGCCGACGCAGTAGCCGTCGATGTGGCCGGCGGAGAGGTTGCGGGGCATGAGGGGAGGGGGGAGGAAGACGACTTCGGCATCGCGGCCGGGCTGAATGCCGTGGCGGCGCAGCCAGCCGTGGAGCAGCAGGTGGTGGGAGGAGAAGCGGTGGGCGGCGGCGAGCGTGAAGGGGCGCGTCTTTTTCCAGCGGTGGGCGAGGTGAGCGGCCAAACCCTCGCCGCGGCGAATGGATTCGGGGGGGAGTTCCTTGGAGAGGGTGATGGCGTTGCCGTGGGCGCTGAGGACCAGCGGGACGGCGATTTCACGGCGCAGTTTGTTGAGGCCGAGGGCGAGGTAGAAGGCGAGGCCGGCGATGGATTGGGAGGCGTCGAGTTCGCCATAGGAAAGCATGTCGCGGACGGTGGCCCAGCCGGGTTGGCGGGAGAGGCGGACTTTGAGGCCGTAGGTCTTGAAGATGCCGAGTTCGTGGGCGACGGCGACCGGAGCGCAGTCGTTGAGTGGAACGAAGCCGAGGCGGATGGCGGACCGGGACTCGACCGGAGTGTTGATTTCCATGGCCGAGGGCGAAGCGGAAAGGATGCCAAGTGACAGTCCTTGGCATGTCCCGTGCTGGCGATCCGGCGAATTTCCGATGAAGCCGCTTCATGACTGACCTGCTGCCCGATCTCCGCCAACTGAGGGCTTTCGTGGCCGTCGCCGACGAGGGCAGCTTCACGCTCGCCGCGAAGAAATTGTTCCTCACGCAGTCGGCGATCAGTCATTCGATGAAGGCGCTGGAAGACAGTCTCGGCTGCCGCTTGCTGGAGAGGTTGGGGAAAAAAACGGTGCTGACGGAGGAGGGCGAGGTCTTCCTTCGCCGCTGCCGACGGGTACTCGGCGAGCTGGAGGACGCCGGCCGTGAGTTGGATGGGCTGAAGCGCTGGGGGCAGGGCCGCATCCGCATCGGCGCGCCGCATTCGCTTTGCCAATTCCTGCTGCCGACGGTGCTGCGCGAGTTCCGCGATTGCTTCCCGCGCTGCGAGCCGACCATCGAGGCGGACGATACGGCGAAGCTGCTCGAACGGATGAGCGAGCACGAACTCGACGTGGTGCTCGGCCTGCGTCCCCGCGCCGGAGCGGCGGAGGGCTACCGGATGTTGTTCCGCGACCGGATGACGTTCGTCGTGCCGCCGGTGCATCCGTGGGCGGAAACGGGACACGCGAATCCGGAGGATTTATCGAAGGTGCAGTTCATCATCTATGCCCGGGCGACGGAAACGCACCGGCTGGTCGAGGAGCATTTCGAACGGCTCGGCATCCGGCCGCGCACGCCGCTGGTGCTCGGTGACATGGAGGCCATCAAGGGCATGGCGAAGATCGGCCTCGGCGTCGGCTTGGTCGCTCCGTGGGTGGCGAAGCGCGAGTTCGACGAAGGTTCGCTGGTGCCGGTTCCCGTCGGCGGTGAGCCGATCGAGCGGGAGTGGGGCATTTTCTACAACGCCGACCGGGCGATGAGCCTGATCGAGGAGACCTTCGCGGGCATCGCGGAGATGGTGGGAAGGGAGTTGAGCGAGCCGACGCTTTGAAGTTCAGGCCCGCCGGTTTCGGCGGAATTTCGTCGTTCCGTGCTGACACTCCTTCTTGCGAGACCGGGCGATTTTTTCGTGTAGTGTTCCGATCATGAAAATCCCGCTTCTCGTCCTGTTGCTGGTCATGCCTCTCGCCGCGGAGGAAGTTTCTTCCTCCGTCCTGATGAAATCCGCCGCCGAGGCATTTCTCGCCGCTCTCGACGACGAGAAGAGGGAAAAGGCGGCCTTCGCCTTCGACAGCGACGATCGGGAGAATTTCAAATTCACCCCGCGCACCCGCACCGGCCTGCCGCTCAAGGAAATGGACGACGCCCAGCGCGCCGCCGCCATGAAGCTGCTCGAAGCCGCCCTCAGCGACAAGGGCAAGCTCAAGGCCATGCAGATCATCACCCTCGAAAGCGTCCTCCGCGAACTCGAACGGAACCCCGAATACCGCGACCCCGGCAAATACTACGTTTCCGTCTTCGGCAAACCCGGCGACGAAAAAGGCTGGGGCTGGAAATTCGAAGGCCACCACCTCTCGCTCAACTACACCGTCGTGAACGGCAGGGAAGTCTCCGTCACCCCGTCCTTCTTCGCCGCAAACCCCGCCGAAGTCCGCGAAGGCGAGCACAAGGGACTGCGCGTCCTCGCCGCCGAGGAAGACCTCGCCATGGCCCTCGCCAACGTCCTTCTGGAAGACGGCAAAAAGGAAGTGATCTTCAGCGAAAGACCTCCCCACGAAATCCTCACCGCCGAGAACCGCAAAGCCACCGCGCTCGATCCCGTCGGCGTCCTCGCCGCCGACATGACCGGGGAACAGAAGAAAGCGCTGCTCGAACTCATCAGCGAATACACCACCCGCCACCGTAAGGATCTGGCCGAAGCCGACATGAAAAAGATCGAGAAAGCCGGGATCGACAAGATCCGCTTCGGCTGGGCCGGCGGCACCGCGCGCGGCAAGGCGTGGTATTACCGCGTGCAGGGTCCGACCTTCCTCATGGAAGCCGCCAACACCCAGAACGACGCCAACCACATCCACGCGACATGGCGTGACTTCGAGGGTGACTTCGGCCGCGATATTCTTTCCGAACACTACCATCAGCACGAGCACGACCACGGGGATCACTGAACCGATCATCCTGCCCGGCAACGAAATGAGTACCCATCGCGGCCTACTCCACCATCTGATCGTCACCGTATCGAGCGTTTCGCATTCGGCCCCCTTCTACGGGGCCATGTTCCGCTATTTGGGCTACGAACTGGCCGGCAGCGAATGCGGGGAAGGATATGAGTACGAGGACTGAAAAAGGCCGGACCTCGATACGCCCCACGAAATCAGCATCGTGAAGGCCGACCCGAAACTGGTCGGCATCCCGCACGTCCGGGGCGCGGTCGGACATCATCGCCATCTGGCCTTTTGCGCCCTGGACCGGGCGGACGTTGGGCGGTTTTACGCCGAAGTTTTGCTCCCCTTGGCGGAAAGGGGTTTATGCACCATCGAAGATGCGCCATGCGACTGCCCGGAGTATGGCGAGGGCTATTACGCCACCTTCTTCAAGGATCCCGACGGGCTGAAGTATGAGTTTGTCATCAATCCGAATCACCGGAAAAGAACCGGCGTGAATGCAGGCGATCCCGTATCGGCCGGCGCCTGATTCTTGGATTGACCAATACTGAGCAGCGGAGAAATCCGCGCCTGCCGGCATCCCGGTTGCGACACAAAGAGAGGTTGCCGCGAAATTTCTACGAAAGATTTCCCCCATTCCGGGTAAATTCCGGTGGAGATGTCCGCCGAACCACATAGCGCCGAGGAAAGAATCGTGGGCATGATCGCCCGCCATCAGGCGGAATTGCACCGCTACATCTTCTCCCTGCTGCCCGACCACATGCTCGCCGACGACACGCTGCAGGAAACCAACCTTGTCCTCTGGCGCAAGGCCGCGGAATACGATTCGGCCCAGCCTTTCCTCCCTTGGGCGCTCACCATCGCCTTCTACCAGGTCAAAGCCGCCCGCCGCGACGCCGGGCGCGACCGGCATGTTTTCGACGATTCGCTGGTCGAGCTTCTCGCGGCGGAGCATCGCGAAACGGACTCCCGCGAAGCGGATCTGGAGCGCGCCCTGGAGAAATGCCTGCGCGAACTCCCCGACAAACACCGCCAGCTCATCCTCGCCCGCTACGCTCCCGGCGCATCCGTGCAGAATCTCGCCGCGGAACGGAATCAGACACCCACCGCGCTCTCTCTCACTCTCCTGCGCATCCGCAAGGCGCTCGAAACCTGCATCGAACGCAAACTCGCCACGCCATGAAAGAGGACCGGCTCGATCTCCTGCTCCACGCGCTCTTCGAGGAGGCCCTCGGCGAAAGCGAGCGTGCGGAACTGAACGCCTTGCTCTCCGCCGATCCCCAGGCCCGCGCCCGCTACCGTCGCATTGCGGCCATCCACTCAGCGCTGGCGCGGAAAACTTCCTCTCCCTCCTTCTTCGAGGCTCCGCCCGCACCGCAAATCGCGACCTTCCGCAAACCCCGGCTCGCTGCTGTTGCGACAGTGGCGCTGATCGCAACCGCCGCCACGGTCTTCTTCGCCACGCGCGCGCGCGGCCCGGTGGCGACCGTGCTGGAAACGCGGGACGTTTCATGGGCGGAAGGTTCTCCCGCTCCATCGGCCGGACGCATTCCTGTGGCCGTTCCCCTTCAGATCGAGCGCGGCTTCGTCCGCCTCGGCTTCCCCAGCGGCGCGAGCATCACCCTCGAAGCCCCCTGCCGTTTCCGCCTCGACGAAAAAGAAGCGCTCTCCCTGCTTCACGGCCGCGCCTCCGTCCACACGCCCGACGGCGCCGAAGGCTTCCGCATCGACACGCCCGGCGGCCGCTTCGTCGATCTCGGCACCGAATTCGGCCTCGCCGTCGGCAGCGACGGTACGGCGCCCGTTGTACTCACCGAAGTCTTCAAGGGGGAAATCGAAATCCAGGCCGCGCCGGAAGACCGCACCCGGCTCGGCGTCGGCGAAAGCCTCGCGCTCGTCCGCGAATCCGGCAGGCCGAAACTCCTCGCCGCGCTCGACGAATCGCCCGTGATGCTCGTCAACCACGCCCACGAGCTTCCCGTCGTCTCTCCCATCGAAGGCAACCTCGCGCTCGGCAAGCCGGTCTTCAGCCCCGGCTACTGCACCCGTCCGCACGGTTCCGTGTTTCCACCCGACAAGCTCACCGACGGCCGCCTCAACGACAGCGGCGTTCCCGGCGACTG
The DNA here is from genome assembly GCA_037190465.1 of Haloferula sp. Classification (GTDB taxonomy): domain Bacteria; phylum Verrucomicrobiota; class Verrucomicrobiia; order Verrucomicrobiales; family Akkermansiaceae; genus Haloferula. The sequence continues at coordinate 25,796 of JBBCJF010000005.1, forward strand.
GTCCTTCTGGCTCGCACCCGACGGCGAAAGCGGCGAATTCACCGTGGACCTCCTCCAGCCGGAAACCATCGGCCGCATTTCCCTCCAGAACTCCAACAACCGCGGCATCGACGATCGTGGGACGGCGGCTTTCGAAATCTTCGGCTCGCTCGATAACAAGACATTCTTCCCTCTCGTCGCCGGCGAAGTTCCCCGCGTCAGGGCCGAACGCGGCGGCGAATTTCCCTTCCATGATTTCGCCTTCGAGCCGATCCAGGCCCGCTACGTGAAGCTCGTCGTCACCCGCCACTACCGTCACACCGAACGCCCTGCCGACCACCCCTGCCAGGGCGGCGGCCTGAATGAAATCCGCATCTTTGCCGAATGACCCGCTTTTCAAGAGCATGCAGTCCTGCCTTCAGGAGGACGAAGACCCTGCGTCCGGCTAAAGCCGGGACTGCCTACGCCTGCCTCCTGCTTCTCCTGACAGCTTCGGCTCCCGCCAAAGTCGACTTCGCCCGCGATGTCCGACCCATCCTCAACGCCCACTGCACCGCCTGCCACGGCGGCGTGAAGGAAGCCGGCGACGTCTCTTTCATCTACCGTGAAAAAGCCCTCGGCAAAGGCGATTCCGGCAATCCGATTATCGTTCCCGGCGACCCTGGCGCCTCCGAAATGATGGTCCGCATTCTTTCCACCGACCCCGACTCGGTGATGCCCAAACCCGAGCACGGCCCGCCCCTGCCCAAGGCCGAAGTCGACATCCTCCGCCAGTGGATCGAAGAAGGCGCCGAATGGGGCGAGCACTGGTCCTTCGTCCCCCCGCGACAACACGACCCGCCGCCGGTCAAAAACACCGCCTGGCCGCGCAACGACATCGACCGCTTCCTCCTCGCCCGCTTGGAAAGAGAAGGCCTCGAACCCTCTCCCGAAGCCGAAAAGGCCGCCCTGCTCCGCCGCCTGTCGCTCGACCTCATCGGACTGCCGCCCACCCTCGAAGAACTCGATGCCTTCCTCGCCGACGAATCCCCCGGCGCCTACGAAAAACAGATCGACCGCCTGCTCGCCTCCCCGCGCTTCGGCGAGCGCTGGACCAGCGTCTGGATGGACCTCGCCCGCTACGCCGACTCCGAGGGCCTCGGCCTCGACCGGCGCCGCGACGTCTGGAAATACCGCGACTGGCTGACCTCCGCCTTCAACCGCGACCTGCCCTACGATCAGTTCACCATCGAGCAACTCGCCGGCGACCAGATCCCCGGCGCCACCCTCGACCAGCGCATCGCCACCACCTTCCACCGTCTCACCCAGGCCAACAACGAAGGCGGCACCGACGACGAGGAATTTCGCGTCGTCGCCACCATGGACCGCGTCGCCGCCACCTGGGAAGCATGGCAGGGCATCACCATGAGCTGCGTGCAATGCCACAGCCACCCTTACGATCCCATCGAGCACCGGGACTACTACCGTTTCCTCGCCTTCTTCAATCAAAGCGTGGACAACGACGTGCCCGAGAACCACCCCGTCCTCCGTGTCCCGCTCGATCCGGCGCGCCACGATGAAGCCAGCGCCCTGCACGACAAAATCGCCCGCCTGGAAGAGCTCCTTTTCGAGCGCCGCCGCTCTCTCGCCGCCCGCACCTCATGGGCCGATCCCGGCGGCATGACCGGCCACAGCCGCAGGGCGAAACTCGAAGTCGTCACGCACGAAGGCATCGAAGAATTCCGCACCGTAGGCAACGTCGCCGCCGGAGCCGTCCACACCCTCGACATCCCCAAGCCCGCCGCCCTCGCCCGCCTCACCGCCTTTCGCGTTGAAATTCGCCCGGTCGATGAGGTCACCGCCCGCCACACGCCGGAGTGGGGCGCTATGCTGCGGAAAATCGAACTCCATCTCGTCTCCGCTGACGGTGAGGCGGCCCCAATTCCCCTCGCCGAAGTCGTCGCCGACGAGGCCCGCCCGGTCTTCGATCCCAACCTCTCGCTCACCGGCTCCAACCGCGGCTGGGGCCAATACACCAAGATCTTCCAACCCCGCCACGCCATCGTCACGCTCAAGGAACCTCTCGTCCTTCCAGATACCTCCACCCTGCGCGTGACCCTTGCCCACGCCACTGACTCAGCCGGCGGCGCCTACCCGCTCATCGCCAAACGCGGACGCATCGCCCTCACCGGCGAATCTGCCTGGACCACGCCCGATCCGGAAATCGACGCGCTGAAAAAGGAACTCACCTCAGCCCAGGAAGCCCTCGCCGCCATCCCCTCCACGACCGCGCCGGTCATGCGCGATCTGCCGCCCGAGCTCGCCCGCGAGACCCGCCTCTTCATCCGCGGCAACTGGATCGACAAAGGAGAAATCATCGACCGCCCCGGCACGCCGGCCATCTTCCCGCCATTCCCCGAACCGGCTGCCGGTGAAGCTCCCCGTCTGACCATGGCGAAATGGATCGCCTCGCCGCGGAACCCCCTCACCGCCCGCGTCGCCGTCAACCGCTTCTGGCTCGAACTCTTTGGTACCGGCATCGTCCCCACTCCCGAGGACTTCGGCTCCTCCGGCGAAATGCCGACCCACCCCGAACTCCTCGACACCCTCGCCGTCCGCTTCCAGGCCGAAATGAAATGGAGCGTCAAGACGCTGCTGCGCGAGCTCGTCTCCAGCGCCGCCTATCGCCAGGATGCCGCGCTTTCCCCCGAACTCGCCGAGCGCGATGCCGACAATCGCCTGCTCGCCCGTGGCCCTCGCCAGCGCCTCTCCGCCGAAATGACCCGCGACCATGTTCTCGCCGTCAGCGGTCTCATCGCCCATCGTGACGGCGGCCCGCCCGTCCATCCGCCGCTGCCCCCCGGCGTCTGGCAGCCCTTCGACGCCGGCGACAAATGGCAGACCCCGCCGCCCGGCAACCCCGACCGCTACCGCCGCTCCGTACACACCTACTGGAAACGTAGTATTCCCTATCCCGTTTTCGCCACCTTCGACGCTCCCACGCGCGAACTCTGCTCCAACCGCCGCATCCTCTCGAACACCCCGCTCCAGGCTCTCGCCGTCCTCAACGACCCCGCTTTTCACGAATGCGCCCAGGGACTCGCCCGGCGGATGAAGTACGAGACCGACGGCGACCTCGACGCCCGCCTCACCACCGGCTACCGCCTCGCCACCTCCCGTCCCATCACCCCCGATCGCCTCGCCGAACTGCGCGATCTCTTCCGCAAGCTCGAAGCCAAATACGCCGCCGCCCCCGCCCTCATGAAAGGCATGGCCGGCACTCCCGACGGCGCCGCCTACACCGTCGTCGCCTCCGTCCTCCTCAATCTCGACGAAGCCCTGATCCGGTAAGCATTATTCATTTCCCATTATTCACTTTTCATTTCCCGCCGTCATGCTCGCCCGTCTCCACACCGAAAAACTCCGCCACATCACCCGCCGCCGCTTCCTCCGCGACTGCCCGGCGGGCATCGGCGGCCTGTGGCTCGCCACGCAGGGACTCTCCGCCGGCGCGGGAAAACTTCACATCTCCCACGACCCCTCCGCCCCGCTCTCCCCCTTGTTGCCGTCCTTCGCCCCAAAGGCGAAACGCGTCATCTACCTCCACATGGATGGCGCGCCGAGCCAGCTCGAACTCTTCGACTACAAACCCCAGCTCGTCCGCTACGACGGCAAGGAATGCCCGCAGGAATACCTCGAAGGCCAGCGCTTCGCCTTCATCCAGGGCGTGCCGAAAATGCTCGGCCCCCAATTCGCCTTCAGCCAGCACGGCCAATGCGGAGCCTGGGTCTCCGACCGCCTGCCGGAACTCGCCAAACACGTCGACAAGCTCTGCTTCATCAAAACGATGCAGACCGACCAGTTCAACCACGGTCCCGCCCAGCTCCTCCTCCACACCGGCAACCAGAACCTCGGCTACCCCGCCATGGGCTCATGGCTCACCTGGGGCCTCGGCACCGATAACCAGAACCTGCCCGGCTTCATGGTTCTCATCTCCGGCGGCCGCTTTCCCCGCGCCGGAGCCTCCCTGTGGGGCAGCGGCTTTTTGCCCTCCGTCTATCAGGGCGTGCAATGCCGCTCCGCCGGCGACCCGGTCCTCAACACCACCAATCCCGCCGGCATCAACCGCGACATCCGCCGCGCCGCGCTCGATACCCTCGCCAAACTCAACGCCAAGGCTCACGAAGACTTCGGCGACCCCGAAACCATCACCCGCATCGCCCAGTACGAAATGGCCTACCGCATGCAGGTCTCCGTGCCGGAAGTCATGAGTATCGACGACGAACCGGCGCACATCCACGAAATGTACGGCACACAACCCGGCCGGGACTCCTTCGCCAACAACTGCCTGCTCGCCCGCCGCCTCGCCGAGGCCGGCGTGCGCTTCATCCAGCTCTTCGACTGGGGCTGGGACTCCCACGGTTCGAACGCGCAGGAAGCCCTCAACGACGGCTTCGTCAAAAAGTGTCGCGACATCGACAAACCCGTCGCCGCACTGCTCACCGACCTGGAACAACGCGGCATGCTCGAAGACACCCTCGTCATCTGGGGCGGTGAATTCGGCCGCACCCCCATGCAGGAAAACCGCGGAGGAGGTGACGGCAATGCCTACGTCGGCCGCGATCACAACCCGAACGCCTTCACCATCTGGCTCGCCGGCGCCGGCGTGAAACCCGGCTTTACCTACGGCGAAACTGACGACATGGGCTATCACGTCGCCGCCGATCCCGTGCCCCTGCGCGACCTCCACGCCACCCTGCTCCAACTCTTCGGTTTCGACCACAACCGCCTCGCCTTCCCCTTCCAGGGTCTCGACCAGAAGCTCACCGGCGTGAAACCCGCGAAGGTGGTGAAGGGCATCCTGGTTTAACCCGGGAGCGCTGGAGCCCCCGCTCCGCAGAAGCCAGGGAAGGGCCGTCAATCTCCATGCCAGCCCGAACCGGTGGAGAACCCCTGCTCATCCGTTCTGCGGAACGGGGGTTCTGCGCTCCCTGCCTGTCATCCCCCGAAAGAATCCCTCGCTTCCGCGCGTTCGGACGGCTTAATTCCCATCCACCATGAAACGCCGATCCCTCTTGACCATGATTCCGGCCGCCTCGGCCGCGCTCGCCCTTCGTACCCAAGGCAAGCCGATCGCTGAGGAAGCCCTTACCGACGCCGGATTCACCATTTCCGTCCAATGCTGGTCCTTCCGGCAATTCACCCTATGGGAAGCCATCCAGATGGCTTCCGCCGCCGGCGCCGCAGCGGTGGAAGTCTATCCCGGCCAGAAAATCGGCGGCGACCTCGGCGACACGCAACTCAACCCCGGCCTTTCCGACGACCAGATCACCACCCTCCTTGGCCACGCCAAAAATCACAACATCACCCCCGTCAATTTCGGCGTCACCGGCATCTCCAAGGACGAGAACGAAGCTCGCAAAGTCTTTGAATTCGCCAAGAAACTCGGCCTCTACGGCGTTACCACCGAATCGCTCGACGCCCTCGACACCCTCGAAAAATTCGCCAAGGAATACGACATCAAGGTCTGCTACCACAACCACCCCCGGCCTTCTCACCTCTGGAATCCGGAAACCATCTGGAACGCCATCAAGGATCGCCACGAAAACGTCGGCTACTGCGCCGACATCGGCCACTGGGCCACTTCCGGCCTGGAGCCCCTTGAAGTCATCAAAAAAATCGCCCCGCGCGTCCTCGCCTTCCACATGAAGGACCGCGAAGCCGTCGGCCGGGCCACCCACGACCGTCCCTTCGGTACCGGCGTCATCGACAACGCCGCCATTCTCGATGAAGTTCGCAAACACGGCTTCGCCGGCAACGTCAGCATCGAATACGAGCACAACTGGGACAAATCCCTGCCCGAAGTCGCCCAATGCGTCGGCTACCTGCGCGGCTACTCGAAAATCAAGGACTGAAAATCCAGCGGGCGCCGTAGCCCGCAACGACTCCCGTTCCCGGCAACCTTGGCCGGGAACGGGCATCCCGTTCGTCCGTCGCGGGGCACACCGCGATCGGCCGGGTCGGACATCTGTCCTTACCGTGAAGAGGCGGCTTCTTGCTGCTTCTGCAGCTCATCGAGAGTGGCCCAGACCTTGGAAAGATCCGGCATTTCCGCTTCGCCGAATCCCAGGGATCGCAGCGGTGCCTCCAGAGCCGCCTCCAGTTCATCTGCCGGCGCTTCGGCGCTGGTCACGAGCACCAGCGCCTCGCCTTCTCCCTCGACGCGGATCGTCCGTTCCTCCGGTATCACCTCGGACTCCATCGGGAAGACCCACGCGCGGACCGCTTGCCGCCGTCCATCGGGAAGAGCCGTGCTTACTGTAAGCCTGCGCCGTTCGCTGACCTCCGTTTCGCCGCCTTCCAGGATAATGCGGAATCCGAGAGCGCCCGGCTTGTCTGCGCGCAGGTGCAGTACGCCGACCCTGGGGGGAGCCAGCGTGAACCAGGTTTGCGTGATTCCGGCGCGCTCGCGTTTGAAGCGGCCCTCGACCCGGGGCCCATGTCGCCACCTTTCGTCGCTTGCCGGTAGATCGGGGTGAAGCCACTGCAATGCGAGCGCTGCGATTGGTTCTTTCCCCGGCGCGGCCAGCAGGCGGGTCTGGGTTGCACGGCTGTCGCCTTTGACTTCGAACCGGAACGGCGCGGGCTCCGCTGAGGCGAGGTACGGGATGGCCAGGAGGGCGACCCGTGCGGGAGAAAAGAGGCGCATGCGGGAAAACTACACGTCTTCCGACACTTTTCGAGTCTCGCGATTGACGCACTCCGTTTCGTATGGTTCAAACCGCCCCCGACGCAAGTCTCCCGGATCGGTGGCTGAGTGGTCGAAAGCACACCTTTGCTAAAGGTGCGTGCTCCAAAAGGGCACCGTGGGTTCGAATCCCACCCGGTCCGCCACTTGCATCAAATTGCGAACTCTCGGTAGTCTTCTTGGAAATGACTGAAAATAAGTCATTTGCGAAGAAGTCCAAGTTAACCGAATACCAGTGAGTTCGTATTTTCGTGTCCCAGCCGTGGGGACCAGCCGGAATCCGGTCCTTTTCGGGGTCCAAGCGGTTAACTCGAATCTGGCGCATCATCAGGTGCAAAAGGTCGCGTTGGTCGTCGAACGGGAGGTCGGACATGCGCCCTTCAAAGGCCAGCAAGGCGTCGGAAATGATCTGCTCGTCGGTCACGACACGCTCGCGGTGTGCGATGGGGTGCTGGTGTCGAAGCTCTGTGTGGCGGAAACGAAGTTGACCTTGTGCTGTTCCAGCACCTTCCAGAACTCGTAGAAGTCGGGCAGGTAGAGGGTGATGCAGTCAAGCTTGTAGGCGGCGACGACATCGACATTGCCGGAGCGGACTTCCCGAAGGAGGGACTGCATACCGGGGCGTTGGAGGTTCTTGTCGGAGAATCCGAGGTCGTCGATGAAGTGGGTGACGGCCCATCCCTCGTGGTGGTGGACGGCGATGGCATGCTGGCAGATGTCGCGCTGGGTTTTGAGGGAATGGTATTCCTCCCGCGCTTGGTCGTCGGTGGAAGTCACCGAAATTCCATCTGCCCTGTTTCCGGATTGTTCCGATAGTATTGTATCTGTTCGGAGGCGATCCGTTGCAGAGCGTGATGGCTGGCCGAGAATCACTGTCCGCGATCTCTTGGACAGTGTTGGTAGCCAGCTTTGTGGCGACTTGTTGGGAGATTCTGAATTATTTGAAAATTGGAAGCAATGACAAAATAAACATATTAATTCAATAATGGAAAATTAGATTTCACCGGATGCAGCCTTCGCCAAAATTTCCTCCAAATGGCCGCGCAGTCTGCCGGGGATGTCGGCGGCTTCGCCGATTTCTTCGTAGCGGAAGGTGGTAGTATCGAACGGCACTGTGACGGCGTTATTGATGGGGTTGAATAGCAACAGCAGGCGCCCCGTTTTCATGTGGTGGAGGGCGTAGCCGAGTTCTATCATCACGTTGGGGCGCAAGCCTGTCAGATCAGCGATGAAAATCTCGCTGCTCCCGATGGCTTCATACATCTTTTGATGGATGGGAAAGGTGCCGCCTTCTTGCGTGCCCATGTCAATCAATTCGAGGTGAAGCTCCTCTTCGACAAGCCGCTTGAGTTCTCGCAAGCGGTTATCGGCCCGTTGAAGTTGCTCGCCGTCATTTGCCGTGGGATACCATCGGGCGAGGAAGACTTTCTTGGGGATACGGCTGCGGACGGCGTCGTAGATTTCAATCATCTGTTTGCCCAGCGGCTTGCCAGTGGTCAGGCCGCGCATGCCGTCGGTGCCCATCCATCGTGCCATGTCGCGCAGATAAGCTACGGTGTCGGTCATCCGTTGCTCATGCGGTGCGTCAGGGGAGGAACGCATCCACACATGTGAGGCCAGCTCCAGAAAGTAATCCGCCCGACAAAAATCCTGAAAGTTCGTATGGAGATAGGTGCAAACGTCCGACAGGGCTCCGATGATCTCGTTCCGGAACCGGGTGAGCTCATCCAAGGAGGTTCCCCGCTCCGGGTAGGCGGAAAGCAGCTCCCGACTTGCCACCGAAAGCCGCGCGAGCGAACGCCCGCCGAGTCGCGATTTGTTCGGTTCGGGTAGTCCCCGCAGGCTGGTGTCGAGGAGGCGGGTGAGATGCAGCGCTGGAGCATAGGCGAACTCCATGTGCGCCGGTTGGGTCAGCGCCGGGGCTTGGCCGAGGATGAGTTGCAGGGCAAACTCGCCGTCAAGCGGTTTGGCTGTGCTGTTGATTGTGTGGAACACCAGCGCCTCGGTATAATCGTGTGCCGCCTCACCGACATCGCCGAGCAGGAGCAGGCAGAAAGGCACTTTGTAGCGGTTTGTCTGGCCCGCCACGGGTTCGAGCGTTTCGGCCTTCGCCAAGCGATGATTGCCATCGATGCGGCGGATTCGCTGTTGCTCTTTGATCGCCGGAAGCTCTCTCACCTTCACCCGCAGGATATGGTTCAGCAGTGTCTTCCCCTTGTGCTTGCGACGGAGCTCGATGCCGCCTCCGCTGTATTTTACCCCGATTTGAGTGGGAGCAAAATTGCCGGTTGATGGAAGTGTCTCTGGCTCCAGAGGAAGTCGGACAGAAAGAATGATTTCAGGAATGAACCTTTGATCTCCATTCTCGAAGTAGCGTTTCACCTCTTCGGCGTGAATTTCATCGATCGGACGCTGATGGCCGCGCACCTCGCCATTGGCCTGTGGCGGCTCCATGAGCACGGGCACGGAGATTCGAGCGAGTTCCTGAAGCGTGGCAAAGCCTCGGATGATATTGAAGCTACCGAGCACCTCCGTTCCGAAAATGCCCTCGATCTCGATGGTGTTGCGGTTGCTTGGCATGGAATCAGAAGATCAAGAAAGGGAAGGAGCGGGACGATGACCGAGAATCATTTCCTCGATCTCGCGGGCGGTGTCAGCGGCGAGCTTCGCGGCGGCGGCGCGCTCGGCGGCGATTTTCTCGCGGGCAGCCATTACCTCGCCTGTAATCTGCTTTTGAACGGTAATGGGCGGCACGGGCAACCGGAAGTTGGCGATGTCGGCAGCGCCGATTTTCCACATTCCAACGGCTGTCCGTGCATTTGATTGGAAATGTGAACGACCAATCGGAGTCTGCATCACTTCGCGCACAAAATCGGGCAGGAGAGTTTCCTTGAGTCGTGCGCGAATGATGATGTCTGGAAACAGAATGGAAGGCTGGTCGTCCTGAACCAAGGCGCACTTGGCGATCATTTCATAACTTCCCACGCTTCGACAGATGAGCAAATCGCCTGCTTTCAAGCTGAAGCGTTCCGCTATGCGCTCCGAAACCTCGACAAATTTTGTATCGCTCACATCCAATCCCGCAGGGGTAAGAGCACTCAATCGCAGCATTCGATGGGCGGTTTCGTGACCTACCGGACGTATGCAAAAACCATTGGTCGTGCCCTCAAGGTGGGCCGAAAGCGGTTCCACCGGATGGGCAGCCACATCGAAACCGATGCCGCCCGAAGACAACTTTGCGAGGTATCCGATGCTCCAGCGATCCATCTCGGACCATTTCATAGCCAATCGCCTTGTGGAACTTGCGCCTTGTGGAACGGATGGCACACCGAGTCGCTGGTAGATCAAATTAGGAATGCTTGCTTCTTGCTCGGATGCGTTCTTTCGAATGCTAGCCACCTTTTCCCGCGCCGCGTTCCAATGCGAAACAATGGCTGCTTGGACGGGGAGCGGAGGGAGACGGAGTTCAAATTTCAAGAACTCCGTTTCCTTGAAGCGATTCCGGCTCACTGCCGCTGAACCCGCTGATGCTGCGTTAACCAAACGGGTCGTCGCCGGAATGGTGCAAAACAAATAAAGGAACTCCGGGAGGATACGGCTGGTATCCGCGATGAACTGCGGAAATTCATTGGAGACAAACAAACCGGCCTGCTCCGGTTGAACCACGGCGAAGGATTCCTTCCACGCAAAGAGGCGATTGTAAATCAATGCGCCGGGTATCAATGGAGAGACATGCTTGGCGCTCATCTCGCGGCCCAGCACCGTTTCACGATGGAACACACCTGCGGCATACCATTTTACCCCGGCCATTTTGTATTCGCCATCTGCATCGACTTTCACCCGTTCTTGCACTTGGTGAACGAGATCGCCGATACGAACCAACGGCCATGCTTCGGCTTCAGCGCCGTGCTCAGACGATGAGCGCTGCGGTATCCACCGATCCAACTGACTGAATCTGAAAAAATGAGCCCGACCGACGCAGTTTCCTACGCCGTCGGGCCGTGGACGAAAAAAGGTGCCGGGTCCTTTTGGAACTCGCGGTAGAGTTCGAGGCAGGTTTTCTCGATGCCAGACGGAACCTGGTCGTTGGGGAAGAGTTCGTTCTGATCCGGTTCGCCGGTGGCGGAGATGCCGACCTTTTCCGCTTCGTAGAGGAAGACGGGATAGTCAAAACGTGACTTGAGCAAGGCGCGGCTTTCACTGGCGATGGTCCCGGCCATCCGGCGGTCGAAGTCTCTCAATTCCTTGCGGAGTTCCTGGAGCCGGCCATGGTCTTTGACAGCCTTGGCTTCCATGATCGCCTGTTCCAGCCGGGCGTGGGTTCCGTCCACTTCGCGCTGGTGCTTGCGGGTGATTTCCGCCGTGGCTTCGCGTTGCATCCGGTCGAAGCGTTCCTGTTCTTCTCCAGTGAATTTTTGCAGGAAGAGGATGGAGCATTTCACGCTGGCACCGCTGCTGACGAAGGTTTCCTGCGGCAGGCTGACGACGGCGCGGAGAAAGGCGCGATCCTCGGTGAACTCGCGCACGTAGGAGAGGGAGGGATTGTTGAAGATGCCTTCCGGGAGGACGATGCCGAGACGCCCGCCGGGAGCGAGGAGGTCGAGACAGCGCTCGATGAAGACAAGCTCGGTCTTCATGCTGATTTTTTTCAAGCGAGCCTCTCCTGCGCTGTCCGCGTCTTGTCCCTTGAGCGGGAGCTTGAAGAGGGAGAGAATGGGTTTGCCTTCGGCGGCTTCCACGCGGGCGATGGCGTCGTCGTAAAGCTGGCCGTATTCGCTCCGGTAGCGGGCGCGGGCCGCGCCATCAACAACATAGTCGCTGCGCAGGATTCTGTTTCCCGCCTGCACCACCGCGCCGAAGGGCGGATTGGTGGCGATGACATTGAAGCGGCCTTCGAAGATGCCGTTCACGTTGAGGAGGCCGTTATGATGATGCACGCCGCCGTGGCCGTCGCCGTGCATGATCATGTTCATCTTGCTGGTGCGCGCCATGCGGTCGTTCGCATCGGTGCCGTAGATGCAGAGATTGGAGAGCTTCCAAATGCGGGATTGGAGCTTTTTCTGGCTGGAAATATCGGGATCGGAGAAGGGGTCGAGCTGGAGTTGCAGTTCCTCGTATTTTTCGCGCTTGCGTTTCGCCTTCTCGGGGGCAGTGAGGCGTTTTTTGTCAATTTCCTCACAAAAGGCGCGGTATTGCGCGTCCACATCGGCGGCGATGCGCTCGCGCAGGATTTCGAAGCAGCGGATGAGGAAGCCGCCGGAGCCGCTGGCGGGGTCGCAGATGATCTCGCCTTCCTGCGGGTCGAGCATTTGGACAATAAAATCCACGACCGGACGCGGTGTGAAGAACTGGCCGATCTCACCCCGGAAGGTGCCGCCGAGGAAGCGCTCGAAGGCGATGCCCTTCACGTCCTCGCTGGTCTCGCTGAGGTTGTAGCTCTCCAGCTTTTGCACGATGGATTCGACGGTGGCGGCGCGGAGGTTGATCTTTTCGTCCGACTCGAAAATCTTGTCGGCGCGGTAGGCTTCCTTGGTTTCGTCGAAGAGCGATTGAATGGGGTTCTTGCCGATCTGGCTGCGAAGGAAATCGACGGTGAAGAGATTCTTCCGCTCGCGGCGCTCCTTCAGGCGGCGCTCGACCCAGACTTTGATGAAGAGGATTTTCGCGATCTCGTCGAAGGCGGCGGCGGGGTCGAGATGCTCGTTGTTGCGGATGACGTTGTGGCACTGGTGGAGCAGGTCGGCGAATTCCTTGCCTTCGAAAGGTTTCAACTGCGAGAGCAGGGCCTCGATCTCCCTGTCGCTGGCGTCGGCGTGCGGAATGTCCTTCACCTCCGAGTAGTTCGGAGCGCGTCTGGTAAGATCGACCTTGAAGAATTTCGTGCTGCGGCGGTTGTGGGCGACGAAGAATTTGGCGCGCTCGTTGTTCGCGTAGTTTGCCCCCTGCTCATAAGCATCCTGATCAATGGCGACGTTTTCGGCTTTGCATTCTACGACGATGAGGGCGGTCTTTCCATCCTGCTTGTCCTGTGTGGTGCGCCAGATGACGAAGTCCGCACGGGCGTGTTTATTGCCACGTTTGCCGGGTAGCGAGACTTCTTCATCCATCTGGTCCGGGCTGAATCCATATTCATTGACGAGGACGCAAAGATACTCCTGCCGCACGGTTTCCTCGGGAGTCTCATTGAGCCACTTTTTGCGGATATGACTGTAAATCTGGCCTTTTTGGCGGCGGACGGTGAGGAGTTCGGCTGAAGACACGGCAGGTTTCATGAGGTCAAGGGAAGCACTGGGAATCGGACAATGGTGTGGCGAATGCCGATCCTGGTTTTGGCGGCGATTCGTTTGGAAATTTCTTCGGTAGTCATGGGGTGCGTGGGCAGATTGAAGGGACGAGGAAAGAATGTCTGTCAAACCACCAGCGGATTCCAGACGCGGGTGAACCCGAAGCCCTGGAAGTCCTTCTCGTTCACGGTGGCGAACTCGGTCACGCCTTGCTGGGTGAGAGTGAGGGCGGCACGCCAGTCGTAGGCACGGCGGCGTGCGAAGGTCTTCTCTTTTAGGCGAGGCCAGAGGGTGTCGTGAAAATGACGGCTGTCGGGCGGGAACCCGAGGATCTGCCAGCGGGGATGCTGGCGAAAGGCTTCGCAGACATCCACGGCGGCGGTGGCGGAGAGCGGTTTGGCCAGGACGGCGGGATTTCTCAGCAACCCATAGAGTTCAAGGAGGATGAACTCGGAGATGGCGACATCTGCGCGCGCCTGAAGGGATTCGAGAAAGGCGGCGGCCCGGGCGTGGAACGGCTGATCCTCATCCACGGCGGGGAAGAGAATGTTCGTGTCAATCGAGATCATCGTCCGGCAAGGCTGCGGCTTTCTTCTTCCCCGGCGGCGATGTCGTGCAGGGCTTCGAGCGGCACCTTGATGCCTCCGCCACGCACCTTGGGCAGTTGCCAGTGGCCTTGGGAGGCCCCACTGGACGGAAAACGGTCCAGAAAGAGTTCGATCCCGCGCCGGGTGATTTCGGCCAGCGAGAGTTCCCGTTCCGCAGCAAAGGCTTTCGCCCGCTGATAGAGGTCATCAGGTAGTTGGATTTGAGTGCGCGTCATGACGCTAATTTTACATCAAAATGGATGATGTCAATTCAATGTATTGAGCGCTTGGTATTTCAAATGTGGATTCAAGGGTGCTGGCGGAAAGCTCTCCCCGCGCTGCGGTAGGCGTGACGGGGGTGGTGGTTCTTCCCCGTCCGGCAAGGTTCCATTTCGGCGTGGTCTCCACGCGGTAGATGGTGTGCGCCTCGTGCATGACGCCGCGCTGGTTGGGGTCTGTGTAGCGGCCCAGCGGATAGACTTTGATGGTTTCGGGAAGCCGGACCCGATCCGACTCGGCGCGGCTGAGGGGGCGACCGGGCGAGGGTTCGACTTTGACGACGGGAGGCGTTTTGCTCGCGCAAGACACGGCGAAGAGGGCGAGGAATATCGGAAGTGGTTTCATGAGAAGAAATGGAAGTGTGGTTTTCATGGCGACGACGGGGCCGGTTTTGAGGGAAGGAAGGCGGTGCCGCCGACGGTGGCCTTGGCGGCGTCCACGGTTTGAGTGACGTAGAGGTAGAATTGCTTGCCTGCCGGAACGCGGACGAAGAAGCCTTCGCGCTCGATGGTGTCCATAATCTGCTTGGCGTAGGTGTTCAGCACTTGCTGGGTGCCGGACAACGCGGCGTTTTGCGCGGAGGCTTCGACTTGGGAGCCTAACAAGGTTCTTTCCCGCTCGGTGAATGCGCCCGCCGCGCTACTAAGGAAGGTGGCGGCGAACAATTTCACTTCGGCGAAGTCGTCGCTTTTGAGGATCTGGCCGCGCAATCCGGCGCTGCCGTCGGTGATCCCCCAGCCGGAGCCATCGGCTTTCTTTTCACGGTCGAGGGCGATGCCGGAAACGCGAAGCTCCCGGCCATCCTGCCACACGAAGGTCCATTCTCCCCGGCTGGCGATGCGTTCGCGCATCCGGTCGGCTTGGGCGTTGCCGTGAACCTCGGTGCCTGCGGGAACGATCAGGCGCCCGTCGTGCCATACGTCTTCGGTGACGAGGCCGACAATCGGCGTGTTGAGGCTGGAGGAATCGACGGTGATGATGAGTTGGCAGGAGATGAGCCGCCCGAAGGGCGCGTAATCCGCAGTCAAGAAAGCCTCGGGGGACGCCGGGGCGGGCGCTTGGGCAAACAGACTCAAGGGCGGCAGCGACTTGGGTGGCGGAGGAGCCTGCTTCGGCGCGGGCGGCGGCGTGGCGGGTTGCGGCTCTTGGGGTGGCCGGAAGGGTGTCATGTCGCGGGTGATGGACTGGACCGTCTGCGGCGATGAGGCGGGCTTGGCGTCTTCGAGCGGGGGAGACTTCTTTCCGAAGCCGGGGGGCTGGAATCCCCTGACGAGCAGATAGCCGACGAGGCAGAGGACGGCGAAGATCAGGAACGCGCCGGTGCGCGTCTTGAGGAACTGGACGGCTTGGCGCGGGTTCATTTCGAGCCTCCTTTGGTTGGGGTTTCGAGTGGGGGGAGGACTCCCGGCGCATCCATCGAGTCGAGGACAATGACGAACTCGTTTTCAAGGGAGAGGTCATTGCGCCCGCCCTTGGGCGTGCCGGTGATGGCGAAGTAAGCGGCGGCGTCTCCCTTGGGGGGGATGGTTCCGCTGGCGTCGCTGATGGCGGCGGTGAAGCGGTTTTCTCCGACACGCAACACGAAGCGCCGGGGTCGTAGCGCAATTCGCGGTCGGTGAGGTTTCGGAGGATCACGCGGAAAACCAGCGTGTCCTGCGCGTCGAAACGAAACGCTTCCTCCAGACGAATCTGAAACTCGCCGTGGTCCATGACGGGCGGCTTGAGCCGGAAGTCCTTGTAGGCGATTTCGCGCAAGACATCGGCCTTCCCTTCCTTCAGCGCCGGATAGGCTTTGGCGAGGTCCAGCGCACTGAGCAACGCTGCCGGAGTCACGGGAGCCTGCCGTTTGGCGGCGGCAAGGCGCGGGTCCGGCTGCTGCTGGAAGATCGGGGACAAGACCGGAGCCGGACTGTCTTTCAATTCCAGCACGTAAGTCCGGTTGTTGAAGCGGACGTTGACGTTGGTGGCGGCGTCCTTGTCGAGACTGCGGACGGAGAAAAAGGCCGTGCCGGGCTGGTGGGCCAACTGGAACAAACCTTGGGTCTTATCGTCGGTGGCGACGAGCGCGGCATCAATCGCGGCGATACCGCACGACCGCTTACCGGCGGCTGTTGGGCTTGGAACAAGGCGGATGGATTGAGAGGCGTGGGGCTGCAAAGGCCACCCGCTACACCTTCACGGGCCAAGCCCGTGCCCTTCTGGGGGCGGTTGAAACAATTCAAACCAGCCCGCAAGTCCATTCATGAAACGATTCCGTGCCGGTTTCACTCGGCGCGTCTTTCCGCACCGGCCTTCATCCCCTCGAAAACTCCGACCTGTTGGGCTGGAGGATCAATACGAGCGTCTTGATAGCAAATGTCGGCCGACGATCGGTTTACGAAGTTGACGGGGTGAGTTTCATGCGCCATGGTTCGACCATGGCCACCATCAATCGCTCCTCACTGGTTACGCCCGGAAGAATTTCCGAGCTACCGGAAACGTACCGCGCGGTTGCCCGGACGCTTCAACCTGCGATTGCGAAGGCGTCCAGGGAGTATTCCGCATTGGAAGTGGCCCGAATCCTAACCGCCGTCATGAGTGAGGAGTTGGCCACTCGCCCAAAGTCCCAAACCGGTCTTGCGATGGCGCTGGTTCGGGGGATGACGGTGCGCGAGGAAATGAAGACGGCGGAAGGCGGCAGTCTCTCTGCCGAAGAGGCCGGCGCGAAGCTGGGAATCAGCAAGGCCGCCGTCCTCAAGCGCTACCAGAAAGGCCAACTGCTCGGTTGGCGGGAGGCTAGGCAGAACGCCGTCCGCTTTCCAGTCTGGCAATTTGGGGAGGACGATGTGCTTCCGGGACTGTCCGAGGTCCTGAAGATCTTCCGAGATGCACCATGGATCGACGATTGGGGCAGGATTGCCTTTTTCCTGACGCCTTTGGAATCCCTGCAAGGGCGGCGTCCGTTGGATTTTCTGAGAAAAGGCGACGTCCGGCGCGTCGTATGGGCGGCGCAAGCTTTCACGGAGTAAGGCACCGATGGCTTCTCCGCGCCCGATCCGCCTCCCCGCAGCTGATTTCGACAAGAAGCCCCTGCCATTTAGGACGGTCAGGGGACTGAAGGCGTTGCGTGTGCATGGCCCGTATCCGCCGGTAGAATTTCGCCTGGTTTCCTCCCACCGCTTTTCTCATCCGGACGCTCCGGAGGCACTGCTTTACCTCAGCTTCGATCTGGAAATCTGTCTGATGGAATGTTTCGGTGATGCGATCTACGGTCGCCCCGGCTCGGTGGTTTCCCGTTCCGCCTGGATGAGAAAACGAGTCACTCGCATCCAGGTATTCGTCTCCCTGCGGATTTGCGACCTTACGAGCGTGGAGACCAGAACCGCATTGAAGGTGGACCTGAGCGCTCTCACTCACCCCGATCTCGATGTTCCGCAAGCGTGGGGTCTGGCAATCCAGAAACACCCTGATTCGGTGGATGGTCTTTTCTACCATAGCCGTTTTACCGCCAAACGGTGTCTGGTGCTATTCGACCGGCCCGGACTCGCCACGAAGCTGAAAAGTGTCAAGATGGGAGAGTTGGTCGATCTCGACCCGGCTCATGCCTTTCTCGACCAATACAAGGTCGCCCTCGTGTAACGCTCGCTTTTTGCGATTTGGCTCCTAGAACCTATCCCAAAACCATGAAGGATTTGGCAAGCATGCTGCTTGGATGGAAATGATGTTGGAACTTTCTGAATCATAACTGGATATGCTTTGCGAATTATTGCCCGACCATCCCGCCCGACCCAAAGGCGGCAGACCGCGCACCGACAAGCGCAAGGCCATCGCAGGGATCTTCTGGATGCTCGACAACGGCGCGAAATGGAAGGACTTGCCGGCGCGCTTCGGCACCAAGAGTTCGGTTCACCGCGCCTTTCAACGCTGGGTCGAGATGGGAGCCTTTGAGGAACTGCTCGCCTCTCTCGGGACGATGGTAGAGGAGCGCAACGGCTTCAGGCTCTATGAGTGCTTCATCGATGGCACTTTCGCCAAGGCCAAGGGCGGAGGTGAGGGCATCGGTTGCACCAAGGTGGGTAAAGGTGTGAAGATCATGATTATGGTGGATGCCAGGGGCCTGCCCATTGCGGTAAACACTGGCAGTGCGAGCCCGCACGAAAGCAGATTGGTAGAGCCGTTCTTCGACTTCATGGTGACGGTGGACCTTCCCGAAAGGTTGATCGGAGACCGAGCTTATGACTCCGACAAGCTCGATAGCAGTCTCGGTGAAATGAGCGTGGACATGATTGCCCCACATCGTTCCAACCGGAAGCCCGAGAACAAGACCCAGGACGGGCGAAAGCTTCGCCGTTACAAGCGCCGATGGACGGTGGAGCGCACCATCGGTGGGCTCCAGAATTACCGGCGGCTGTGCATCCGTTGGGAGAAATCGACCCGGATGTTTCAAGGCTACGTCAATCTCACGTGTGCTCTTCTCCTCATGAAAGAGGTTTGGGGATAGGTTCTACTTATCGAGTGTTTGATAACGATCCAAGATAAGCTTTGCGGCCTCTTGAGCTCCTCCAGTAAGGTTTGCGCGATCAATTGAGCCGTCTTGTTGCAAGGAAAAATCAGGAAGCGAAGGTGTTCCTATGTGAAAATACATTATCTTATCGGATTCCTTGTGGAGTTTCAAAGACTGGATTGCATTCCACTCTTCCATACACCATTCCCTCTTTGGATAGCTGTCGCATAAAAAGACTACAACGAGACGAACACGGCTAGTGAAGAGAGTAGTGAGGTATTGTCTTAGATTGGGGCGCGCGAGGTCGCTGGATAAGGATAGGTCAAAAAATACATTGCCTGCTCCGAGTTCTGCTTCAAGGTGATTTTTTACGACCTCTACGAACGGTCTTTCATCTTTTGAGTATGAAATTCCGATTTTGAATTCCTTGTCCGATAATCTCGGGCTATAGATTGGTCTTTTCTCAAACTCATTTAAGATCGCTTGGCAGGTGGATGCATCGAGATACGCAGTAGAATTAAAGTTTTCGTTTAACTCGCATTCTAAATACTTGGAAATTTCAATATTTGATATCCTTCCGATGTCTTCCAGAGATATGGGATTTTTAATGGCACGCAAGATTTTACATTTAACAACACCAATCCGTTCATTTTCCTCAGATCGATAGTATTCAAGATCCTCTTTGGATAGAGCGCAGGGAGTATCTGGAAACTGATCGAATGCCTTATCGAATGGTATTCGGGAATGCTCTAGAATCTCGGCAATAGCCACAAAGCCACTTTTGCCGTTGTGCCAGAACGGGCAATATATGGCTAAGATGGGTGGGCTATCCTCGGAGACTTGTAGGGCGGCCCCAATACCGCTCAAAAGGTAGTATTTGAGAATTTTGGTGGATAAATACGAATCGATCAAGTTGGCTTCCAACGTAGTGGCGACTCCAAGAACCTCCTCTTTCTGCATGGGAATGGAAAGAGAGGAGTTCTGACTGGAATTATCACTGAGCGAGAGATCATTTAGATCAAAGGGAATTACGCGACGCCTTGTTAAGGCTGACTGCCGCTCTATGGAAATTCTGGAGAATGCAAGAATATAGTGAAGTTGCCGATGGGGGTCGAAAAGGTCGGGAAGACGGTTCCAATCGGCAGCCTCCGCATCACTCCTTTCTAGAATCAATAGCTGGCCTCGCAGTCGCTTGGTTTCAGAAATGAGTTCCGGTTCGTCGGAGGAGTATGTTTGATGGGCGCCTTCGAACTCCATCGAGATGTAGGTCGTGCCATGCGGATCCTCGCTTTCGACAGGAGAAACGGTTGTTTCTCGCGTCACGATGCTTGGCAAAATTGCCTGAATTAGCCATCGACCAACTTTCAACTCGTCAAATGGATCAGCATGATATAATCTTCCAACTTTTCGTTCCAGAAGGCAGACGAAGCGTCCAGGCATGTAGCGCTCACGTAGCGCAGCCATCTTGAATCCCGCATCTAAAAAGCAAGTGATCAGGGAATGGTCTTCTCTGGGGAGTTCAATTTCAAGTTTAGGGATTGACCGAACCTCGCAATAACGGGTTGCTTTATCAATTAGGGGTTTGGAGAGTTCTCCCAGGTTCTCGTCTCGGTGGACCACTAGATTCTTGAGTTCGCAGGTCAGGTCGAAGTCTGAACGCTTCAGGAAGAGGCATCCTCTAAGGTGGACTTCAACCTCGTTTGGGCTCTTGTACTCAGCTCGAAAGGCTCCGAAAGCAACTCGACCTACCTTGCTTACTTCTCTTAATGCTCGTTCCAACCACATTGTGTGATTCGTGAAGTAAAGCTTTGATTTTGAATCAGCTTCACATAGTGAGCGGAGCTCTTCGAGATCGCTACTCCGTAGCCGCCGGACGAGCAGATTCTTCATTTGTCGGATGGCGGTGTAAGTAGGGTAGGGGGGCCTGCTTGCTGAAGGGCGACCCGGTAAGCTGGAAGATCTAGCTAGGCTGCGCGGATTCTCAGAAACTCGGAAAACTCAATTTTTGGATAGCTGATTTCCAAGTCCCGTCTGAAGCGATGGAGCGAGTGGTAGCCACAACTGTCGCACTCAAGCTCGAACATCAGTCCACAGTGATTTTGATCGTCGGGGTGCTTGAAACCTATAAGCCTTCTTCCCCCCGTCCGAGCTCTGTGCTCGAGGTCGGATCTGAATGTCGTGCATTCGTGCGTATCGGGTTTTGTTGGAATGCTGACCTTAATGGAGTAACGCCGACGCTTTCTTGGATCTCTCATTGCCGGAAGGAAAAAGGGTTAAGTTTCAAGTGCCTCTTCTAGGGACGAGATCAACACAGGGCAAGCTGAAAACCTCGCAACATCGCGCAAGGCGATCAAGCTGGACCGTGTGGACAAAATGATCATCGTCCCCAATCCATTAAGATCCGTGAAAGAAAAGTAAATTTTCGGGCAACACTCCGAAAAACTTCGGCACACCGCTGCCCGTCATGTTCAGCATCTTCAAAGAGGATAGAACCTCGAAGGGGAGTTTGACCAAAAAACACCGCCATGCCGCATTCGATCTCGCCTACCGCGAGTCCTTCCTCTCCTCCCGAGCTTGATTGCCCTGTCAAAAGTGCTTTCACAATCCGTGTTGCTTTCGTAGGACATGACTGCTCTCCCTTCCATCTCTTCCTATCCCAACCAACCATCATGAGACCTCCCCTCCATTTCGGCCGCGTGCTCGCCGGCTGCCGTTTGAGAACTTCGGACGGCGACTTCTTTCTTTCATCCGCCACCGACCCGGCCGCCGACATCCAGGCCCGTCCCTTCGCCGTGGTGCGTGAACTCGAAGACCATTTCATCGCCATCCGCGGTGAAGCGGTCGGCGGAACGATCCTCGGGTGTACCCTCGAAGAAGTTGCACCGCCGCTGGCATCGATCGTGTTTTCAAAACTGTTGGACGCGAATCAAGGGATCCGCGACCGGGTTCTGGAGATCGCCCGGGAAGCGCGGGACGAGCTGACCGGCATCCCCACGGCCGTGCCGGTGGAGGAGTTGCCGCTGGCGGTGACGCCCTCGGGGCCGCGGCCATTGTGCGTGCTCGACATCGGTCACAGCAAGCGCGCGTCGGGAGCCTGCGGCATGCACGAAGGGAAAAAGGTTTGCGAGTTCGGATTCAACTCCGATTTGGCGGAGATGATCCGGCAGAGAGTTACCCAGGCCGAGGTCGCGATCACCTCGCGCGACGACCAGCCATCCGGCTACCGCACACTGCCGGCGAAGATCAACGCCCTGAAGCCGAACTTCGTGGTAAGTCTTCACGCCAACGGGGACGATGGCAGCGGGACCGCGCGCGGCACGGAAGAGTTGTATTGGCATGGCTCGGCGGAAGGCAGGAAACTCGCCGCGCTATTGCTCGAGCACCATCTTGCCGCCCTGGGCCTGCCGAACCGGGGACTGAAGCCGAGAACGGCGGCCGAACGCGGAGGGTCGCTGTTGCGCGACGTCCGGGCTCCGATCGTCATCGGAGAACCGTTTTTTATCACCAACCGCGAGGACCTGCGCGCCGGCATCGGCAAGATGAAAGCGTTGGCGGCCGCCTACGCGTCGGCCATCGACGCTTTCGCCGCGGGTTTGGCCCATCCGCAGGGAACGGCGACCAGCGGCCGGGTGGTTGCCAGCCATGTGGCACCCTCGGACGCACCGTTCGAGTTCAAAACGGCAGGACTGACAAAGCCACAGTTTTTCCAGCGGAACTCGGCCGAACTCGACCGGCTCGTCGCTGCGGTCAACGTGAGGCTTGGAGAGCAGTACAGCGCCGGATCCAAGCCTGTCACCCGCCACGACATCTGGGTGCTCACCTGTTGCGAGGCCGGCCTGCGCGGCGGAAAAGTCGATCCCGACCACCGCCACTCCGAGGGGGAGCGCGGCCTGCTCCCGTTGCCGCGAAACGTGCGCGATTGGAATGGCGACGACGCCCCGCGGTGGGACCGGCCGATGCCCCTCGCCCGGAATCTGGAGCACTTCTACCTCTACCTCGGTCATCTGAAGAACAAGCCGGTGGCCAGGTCGGGGAACCGCCGGCTCTATCGCGACTTGTTCCACGAGGCGGGCATTTCCGGCGATCCGGTGCGGGAGGCGAAGTTGCTCGCCGGCGTCGTCCACGGTTATTTCTACCGGGGCACCTACCGCGACGGAAAGGTCCCGACAGCCCGCCTGCTCGACGGCTACCGGAGCGGCCGCCCGCTTTCCGAGATGATGAGCGGGACGAAATATGTCCATGCCGGCAAGCCGCTGATGGTCGGCCGGGAGAACAACATCAACGAGGCCCTGGCACTGGTCTAAATCTCATCGGAATATGGAACGGATTCTTTTTCTCCACGGCTGGAGTGTCACCGACACGGAAACCTACGGTAGGCTGCCCGAGCGGCTCGCGGCGGAGCTCAGCCTCACCGTGCAGCATCTCTACCTCGGGAAATACATCAGCTTCCACGACGAGGTGCGCATACAGGACATCGCCTGCGCGATGGAAGAAGCGGTCAAGCGCGAGATTTCCCTCCAACCCGGCGAACGGTTCGCGGTGATCACCCACTCCACCGGGGGGCCGGTGGTGCGGACCTGGTGGGACCGCTTCTACGCACAGCTGGGGCGGGCGTGCCCCATGAGCCACGTGATCCATCTGGCCGCGGCCCAGTTCGGATCCTCCCTCGCCCAGCTGGGAAAGAGCCGGCTGTCGCGGATCAAGGGATTCTTCCAGGGAGTCGAGCCGGGGAAAGGCGTGCTCGATTGGCTGGAACTCGGCAGCCCGGAGTCATGGAATCTCAACCAGCGCTGGATTCGCGCCCGCGGCACCGCGACGGGGGACTCGCCCGTCTTCAGCTTCTCGCTGACCGGCCAGCAGATCGACCGCAAGCTCTATGACAACCTGAACTCCTACACCGGTGAAATGGGATCGGATGGTGTGGTGAGGGTCGCGGCCAGCAACTTGAACGCCTCGACCGTCCGGCTGGTGCAACGCATGCCGACGGCCAATCAGTTGGTGCAGGGAGCGGCTTCGGCGCTGATGATGGACGAGCCGGAAGTCGAGGAATCGGAGCGCGTCCCGTTCCGGTTGGTGCGCGGAGCCTCCCACAGCGGGGGCCGGATGGGCATCATGAACAGCGTCCGGGAAACCGGAGCGACACCCGAGGTGGTCCGGCTGATCCGGCGTTGCCTTGCGGTCGATGGGGAGCCTGCCTTCCTCGCGCTGGCGGACGAGTTCGACGCCGAGACGCGGGAGATCGTCGAAAAGGAGCGGGTCGAGGTCGAAGACCGGCTTCTCATCCGGGGCCGTGTCTTTTTCCACGATCCCTGCTCGATGGTGATCCTGCGGGTGACCGACGATCACGGCTACGTGCCGGAGGACCTGCGGGTCTTGTTCACCGCCGGCCGCAGCGACCCCAACAAGCTGCCGAAAGGCTTCCTGATCGACACCCAACGAAACTCGCGCCACCGCGGCACGATCACGTTTTTCTTCAACCATGATGTCATCCACGGCTGTCCCGCGGTTTTCAGCGAGACCGATGGCAAGCGTCGCAAGCACCGCGAGCGGCTGGAGGGGATCGATGGTCTGGGCATGATCATCGAGGCATTTCCCGACGAGGGATTCGCCCACTATCATCCCGCCTCCGTGAAGCCTTCGCCACAGATCCTCAGCCGCATCATCCGGCCGCATTCGACCGTGCTCGTCGATGTCGTGCTGAAGCGGATCATCCACCGCAACACGATGGACATCACCCGGAACCTCCAGCGCGGGTCCTTCAAGAAGACCGTACCGGGACCAGCCCTCGAACTCGAATGACATGACCGCCCCCATCCCCGAAGTTTACATTCTCTGGCATGCCGATTGTGGGATCGGCGAAACACTGGCGCGGAGAATCCATGCATGGCTTCGCCCCGGGAACGGCCTCGGCCCGGAGGTCTTCTACCGCTGCCTGCCGGCACCCGGCGAACCGGCGCGTGGGCTTCCGCTCGCGATCCCCGGAGAGCCCCGCTGCGGCTCTCCGCCATCCGCTCCGCGGTCGTCGGCGAACCTTCGCATTCTCATCCCCCTCATCGACGCCCATCTCATCGCCGACCCACTGTGGCGCGAGTGGCTGCGCCGGCTGGGGGAAGACGAGTCGCGCGTGGCCCTGCCGGTCGCGCTGGATGCCACCGCATACAACGTGGCCGGCGGCCTTCGCAGCCTGAATTTCCTGCGCCCCGCCGGCTTGCCATTGGCGCCGGAACACGGTCCGGAAGACTTGGAACCGGTGATCCGCTCCATGCTCAAGCAATTGACCGAAAGCCTCTGCCGGCTGATGCTTTATGCGGATGAAGGGGACGGCGGCTCGCGGATGCCGCGGCCCAAGCTCAAGATCTTCCTAAGCCATGCCAAGGCGGACGGGGTCGAGCCCGCCCGCCGGCTGCGTGACTATATCTACAGCCAGACGCAGTTGGCAGCGTTCTTCGACGAAAACGACATCGCCTACGGCCTCTCGTTTTCGGAGATCATCGGCAACGACCTCTCCGCCCGCGAAACCGCGGCCATGATTGCCGTCCGCAGTTTGAAGTACGCGGGCCGTCCCTGGTGCCGCCGCGAGTTGTCGCTGTTCCGCCGGCCCCGTCGGCTCACCGCGGAGGATGCGGCAGTGCAGCGCTGGCGCCTCCATCCGACGCTGGTGGTGGACGCCCTCGCACCCACCGGCGAGACGCTCGGCATTCCCGAATTCGGAAACGCGCCGTGGATCCGTTGGGACGACCGCCCCGGCCACGAGGAGATGGTAGTCACCAGCCTGCTGCGGGATGTGATGCTCTCCGCATTTCACACCGCGCTTGGCGAAGCCGTCGCCGGGCAGGCCGAACCGGGTGGCATCGTGATCAACTGGCTTCCCGATCCACTGACTTTGCTGCATATTCCGAGAGTCCGGAAAGGCACCGGGGAATTTGAAGTCATCTATCCCGGCCGCGGCCTCTCCGGCGCGGAACTCGACATTCTCTTCGAAACCTTTCCCGAAGTCACCTTCAGATCCTTCGACGATCTCACCTCATGAGCCAGCTTTCCCAGAAATACCGGAGCCACCAGAGCGTGGACCGCCTGATCGCATTCTCCATCTCCTACCAGCGCGACCACCTGTTGGCCCGCGGCCTCGGGCTCGAGCACCTGCGGGAGTTGCTGACCGGCATCGCGAGACCGCAGTTGCGCCAGGGCGCGAGCCTCGTCTACGGCGGCAGTTGGGAGCGGATGGAAGGCAACTTCACCTTCGACCTGCTCGACCTCATCAAGGCCGAGCAAGAGGACAACAGCCTGATGGGTCCGGACACCAGCTTCCCCATCGGTTCGCTCTATAACCACTCGGCTTGGCCGTACTACCTCGGGATCACCCCGGCGATGGAGGCGCAGTGGATCAACTGCTGCCGGATCATCCGGGTGACCCAGCAGGACGCCGGCTTCGGTGGCGACGAGGTGCTTTCCAGCGCGGATCCCGAAGCGAATCCTGATCGCTTCCTTTTCAACCGTGCCTACACCCTCGCCACGATGCGCCGGATCATGGCGGGGGGATGCGACCTTTCGCTGCCCGCCCTCGGCCACTCGGCGCGGGTGCCGGGGGTATCGGCCCGGATTGTGATCGGGGGGAGGATCGATGGCTACGCCGGAATGATGCCGGGGATCTTCGAAGAAACCCTGCTCGCCCTGCGCCATGGGATTCCGCTCTACATCCTCGGCGGCTTCGGCGGCGGCGCGGAGCTGCTGGCGAGAGGCCTGCTCGCCAAACCGGGCGATTCCATCCCCGAACTCACCTACGATCACCACCGCCGCCACACTCCGGAAGTCGCGCGACTGAGCGAGCTTTGCGGCAGGTTCCGCCGGCCGTCCGACCTCACTCCGGAGGGCCTGTTCGGAGATTTCGGCAAGGCGCTGCGCGACGCCGCGGCGGCTTTTCCCGGTTCGCTGGCCAACGGCCTGAACGAAGACGAGAACCGCACGCTCCTCACCACTTCGGACACGCGGGAAGCCCGCCGTCTCGTCTGCCTCGGCCTCGACCGGGTCTTCGGCATGCCGCGGCTGGCTTCCTAGCCGGGACCGTTCGAAGCACCCGACGGACAAAATTGATTCCTATGAGATCCTCCCCAACCATGCCTCCCGATCCGCCCTCCCAAAAAGCCCAAGGAGCCCACGAGATGATCACGCTGCTACGCAGCACCATCGCCACCCGGAGCCTCCCTTACCAGCACGGCACCGAGGAACGGGCGCTCGGTAGTCTCGTCGACCTCTTCAAGGAAGCGCGGAAAATCATGGCGAAACACCCCGACGCCGGCTTGGCAGCGAGGATCTCCGCCATGCTCAATGAAACCCTGCGGCCCTTCACCGCCCGGTGGCACCGGCTGAGCGCGAACGGCGGCTTCAATTCGCGCGACGGCGGCGACGCCTTTCGCGGGGAACTGAGCCGGTTGCAAAAGGATCTGGAGCCCTTTGCGCGGGAATTCCACCTCATGGCCTACGACAGCGAATGGCAGGACAAGGACACGCCTCCTGCCATCGAGCCCGAGGAGCTGGAAAGCATTCTCACGCCGTTGCCCTACGGCATCCCGGAGGATCCCGACATGAACGGCGGAATTCCGGCCGACACTTCCGCGGCGATCAACGAAGCGGAACGCAATGAAGTCGAAACCCGCCGGACCAATGTCGGCATCGCAGGCAAAAAGGGCTTCGATGCGGTCGGACTCGCCTTTTCCGGCGGCGGCATCCGCTCGGCCACCTTTAGCCTGGGCGTGGCTCAGGTGCTCGCGGACAAAAGGCTGATCCGGGACATCGATTTCCTCTCCACCGTTTCCGGCGGGGGCTTCACCGGCGGTTTTCTCGCGAGGCGCTATGGCGACGGAGCCGATCCGGACGAGCTCGGTGGCGCGAAGGGCCCCGATCCCGGACCGATCCGCTATCTCCGCCTGCGGGCGAAGTACCTCGCCGCCGGCAACTTGTGGGATGCCTGGAGCATGGTGTGCTCCACACTCGCGGGCATGTGCATGAACTGGATCGTCCCGCTGATGGTGGTCACCATCGCCGCCATCCTCGCCAGCCTGTGGGGAGCCTGCGGAGGATCTGCGGCGATCTGGTTCTGGATCGCGGCGGTTCTCGCAGCCGGCGTGTTGATCAGCATTCCGGTTTATTTCGGGCATCTGCGGAAATCCCCCGCTTCCGCGACCAAACTCCCGGCGGCTACGGCATGGATGAGCGTGGCAGGCATCGCGATCCTGGTCGTCGGAATGCTCGACCTCGCCTTCGGGTGCTTGTTTCAAGCCAGCGGGGAGAGTCTCCGTGGGCTGCCCCTGCTGCTCGGGGAATGGAAGTCCGCCGCATTTGGCGCGTTTCCCCTGCTGACACCGGTGGTCTTGCGCTTCATGCCCGTGATTCGCTCGCCCAAGGTGCGGAAGATCGTGAATGTTGTCTGCCTGTGCCTCGCCGGTCTGATAGTTCCTCTGCTCGGTGTTGCGGCCTTTTTCTTGTTGCGCTTCGTGGGTGAAATCCGGATGGGCTCCACGGTGCCCTGGCCAGGGATCCTCATCCTGTGCGGCCTCGCCATGGCTCTAGGCCTGATGGCTGCTCTGGTGCTGGACATCAACCTCACCGCCCCCTTCCGCCTTTATCGCAATGGCCTGCGAGGCACCTTCGTGAGCCGCAACGATGGCGAAACGGCCAACGCCGCGCTGTCCGGCCTGAATCCCACGGGGAAAGGCCCCTGCCACTTGATCAATTGCGCGGTCAATCTTCCGGCGAGCCGCGATCCGAAACTGCGCGAACGCAAGAGCGACTTCTTCCTGTTTTCCAAGCATTGGTCAGGCTCGCCCGTCGTCGGCTATCATCCCACCGGCAAATGGAAGATGAATGGCGAGTCTCCCGATCTCGCCTCGGCCGTCGCCATCTCGGGTGCCGCGTTTTCGTCCCACATGGGTCTCGGGTCCATCCCTCCGCTGCGGGCCCTGCTCGCTTTCCTGAACATCCGCCTCGGCTATTGGATCCACCAGCCTCAGCCGGATGACCGGGACTGCCCCCGCCATCCCGGATTCCGCTGCCTTTTGCGGGAAATGACCGGACTCCGGATGTCCGAAAAGCATCCATGGATCAATCTCTCCGACGGCGGCCACATCGAGAACCTCGCGACCTACGAACTGCTCCGACGGCGCTGCAAGTTCATCGTCTGCGTCGATGGCGAAGCCGATCCAAGCCTGACCTTCCATGGCTTCATGACCTTGGTCCGCCACGCGCAGATCGACCTCGGCGTACGGATCGACGCCAAACTCGATGACATCCGGCCCGACCCGGCAACCGGCCTGTCGCGCTCGCACTACCACCTCTGTCGAATTCACTACCCTGGCGGTGGCACGGGCCTGCTGCTCTATCTGAAGCTTTCCGTCACCGGCAACGAATCCGAACTCATCAAACGCTACCGCGGCTCCCACCCCGAGTTCCCCCACCAGACCACGCTCGACCAGTTCTTCGACGAGGAGCAGTTCGAAGCCTATCGCCAGCTCGGCGCCCATGTGGCAGGGGGCTTGTTCGCCACATGCCTCATGGATGGAAAAGGCAACCCGTCGAACATCCGTACCTGGTTCGAGAGACTCGCGGGGAATCTGTTGGAGGCGTCGCCTCGGAAACTCTCAAACCCCGATCCCCGATTTGCATGACACCGAGAGCCTCCGATTTGCCCTTGAAGCGCCATTACTGGTATCCCATCTCCTGCTGCCTCTCGAATAAATGAAACGGCACGTGTTTCTTTCTTATTGCCGTGCGGATAATACGACCGGCTTCGTGACTGAACTTCGCGCGCGCATCCAAGCGCGATACGCGGAATTATTTCCGGGTGAAGAGCTGGAAGTGTTTTTCGACTCGTCCACCATACAAGCGATGGACCAGTGGAAGCTTCGCATTGAAGAGAATCTGAAGCGTGCAGAAGCTCTGATCGCCTGCATATCGGATACCTACTTCACGCGGCCCTGGTGCGAAATGGAATGGCAGCGTTTCGAGGAGCGGGAATTGGAGCTTGGTCTGCCTGATGGCGTTTGCGTGCTAATGCTGCAAGAGGCTCTGGCCGAGGATCCCCGCGGAATCACCGAAACTCAGCAGGAGTGGCGCGATGCCATTAGAAATATCCAGCGCCTGAATTTGTGGGAGGTCGCCGCCGATGATCCCGCAGCATTGGCCGGTGAGGCGGCGGTCCAACGACTGGATGAGCTCTGTACCGCGCTTCACACGCGGTTCACCACCCTGACCCAGGCGCAGGCATCAAAGACCAACTTGCCGGTACATTCTCCCAAATATTTTGTGGGTCGCCGAAAAGAACTTCACGCTTTGCGGCACGAATTCTTCGGTGGACCCACTTCTCGGACTGTGCTGATCCACGGTCTGGGGGGCATCGGAAAATCCAGCTTGGCAGAGGCATACGCCCACCAGATGCGTACATGTTACCCCGGCGGCCGCTGGCTCTTGGATTGCACCGGGCGTGGGGATCTTCGGATCTTGCTGATTTCCCGTGCGGAACTCTGGGATATTTCTTTGAGCCCCTTCCAGAAGAAGGATACTGAGGCCGGCTATTTCAAGATCTGCCAATTTTTCGATTCGATCGGAAAACCCATACTCCTGATCCTTGAGAATATCGATAACCAAGATCTCTTGAAAAGGAGTGATCTTACCCGATTGATGAACGTCGGAGTCCATGTTTTGGCGATCTCGCGGAGGGCCGTTCCGGAACTCGCCGATTCCGGACTGACTAATTTAGTCGTGGATAAGATACGCTCTCACGAGGGATTGCGCCTCTTCGAGCTGTTACGCCCGTTCCGTGGTGAAGAAGATCGTGTCGCGGCGGAAGAATTATGCAAATTGCTGGACGGATTTTCATTGGGCATCGCTACTTCCGCCGCCTACTTGGCAATCCGCTCCGAAGTTGCCTATGCGGACTATTTGGCACAGCTAAAATCCAGCGGGCTGCCGAGCTTGGAAGGCGCGATGGTGGAAGTCTTGCAGCCGGAACGGGCACGAAGCCTCTCTATCACCCTGCAACCTACCCTGCTGGCCCTCTGTAACTTGGAATGGGACTTAGTCCAGTGGGCGGCCGTCATGCCGCCAGGATTCGTGGCGCAGCCTTTGCTGGAAGAGCTAGTACGAGCCTGCCAACCGCGGGCCGTAGAGCGCCCGTCATCCGCCATTTTGTCTGATTTTGAAAAAGCGATCGATCGACTTAAGAGCTTCCGTCTCCTAGTTCCGGCCAGCAGCGAGAACTGCCTCGAGATGCACCGGATGATTGCACAGGTGGTGCTAAATCCTTTGATCTCCGAGGTTAGGCATCAACAATCCACTTGGCTCACAAGGTTGAGGAACTGGCTGACCCGGAGCACAGTCGAAGAGCCGGGGGCCAGAATCTCCAATTTCATTGAGAAGCGAGGTAGAGACTACTGCCAACCACTTATTCCTAGGAAGAAGCATTGGGAGATCAACCCGCTTGTAGCTGCAGCGGCCCTATGGTTGGAAGAGAAGCGACCGACGGCACCGGAACTGGCTAATTTGGTTTGCCGCCCACTGACCGAAGTTCACGGCCGCCATCTCGAAGCTACGGGGCTAATGGAGAAGGCCATTGATCTTCTGACGGAGCGTAATTCCTACGACGGTTACCAGATGGTGGACGGAGTAACTATCAGTTGCTGGCTCTGCATGATTGGATTGGAAATTATACAATGCAAACCGACAGAAGCATTAACTCGGTGCCGGCTTGTTGAGAAAATATTTGAAGATAATGATTTTCGTGATGCTACGATTCTAAGTCTCTTCAATAAAGATTACGGCACCTGCTTGGAACTCACAGGCGATATCGAAGGAGCGACTCAGCGTTTCAACAAGGTTATCGAGCTCGAGAACAGGCATTCGACTCCATCAGACTTGAAGATCGATGCCGTGCTTGGATTAGCGCGTTGCGGGATGCATATCGCCTTTATAATGAGCGTAGAAAGATGCCACGGCGAGAAGCCGACGATTGAACAAGAGATGGCTGATCCGATGGCAAGTGACGATCCCTACACATCTATTGTTCAGGCATGTTGGGAAAGTGTCAAAGGAGCCTTAATGCTTGCCCTAATTCACCAAGAGGATATCAAGAAACGCGGAATAGGGTGTTCACCAAATACAATGGCGGAAGTCATGTTAAACATGGCCTTGCTTTTCCTATTGAAGAATCCGGAATCCGACTTGACCGAGGCATTAACTCCCGCCGAGGAATTGGTGAATAAGTCTAATCTAGCCTCCTCGCCCATGCTGCCTCGCATACTTGTTACCAAAGCGATTTCCAGTATAAACTCCGGCAAATTGGAGCAGGCTGCTGAATGTCTGAGGAAGGCCAGCGAGTCGGAGGCCGCCCTTTCCGGCAAGGAGAGTGTTGCTTATAAGCAACTGAACGATTTTGCCGAGAATTTTACCGCCATGAGTCGCGACAATTTGAAGAGCTTGCTACTAGTGTTAAAATCTTACTTATATCTCGGTGCTCATTCTCTAGACCAGGTTGCTACCGAACTGGCGACAAATTCTGGGGACTGAGACGTGAATAACCGCTTGGATCATTCATCTAGACAGAGCGGTCAAATTTAAGTAGTTAAAAATCAATAACTCACCCGCATGAAGGCCGGCTATAGGATGGGTCGATTCCAATATCTGCCGGCTAATTCTTCGATCTAGACCTCATGACTACACCCGTATCCGAATTCGAGCCCTTGTCGGTCATGGTTTCCAGCCGTTGCCGGGACAAGGTGCCGTTCCGTAGGAAAAGCGTGCCAATGTCCGAGGTGCGGCAGGCGATCAAGGAGGCCGTGGAAGCCATTCAGCCTGCCGGGCACCGGGTGTTCGACGTGTGGATCCACGAGGACGAATCCCACAGCGCGGGCGATCGGAACACCTGGGACACCTGCATGACCAAGTCCCGTCAGGCCGACATCTTTCTGGTCCTCTACAATGGCAACGCCGGCTGGTCGGGGTCGTCGGAACTGCTCGGCGACCATGTCGGCATTTGCCACGCCGAGTTCGCCGAGGCCTTCAACAAGGCGGCGGGCAAGGTGCGCAGCATTCAGTTCCCGGCGATCACGGCGAGACCGGACACGCCCAATGCCAGATTCCAACGCTATTTTTCGGGCCAGAAGGTGCCCGGAACTCAGGTGCAAACCGGCGAGGAAGCGGTCAAAGCCGCGGCCGACCTCGCCGTCGCCACTTTGCTCGGCCTCGCTCGTTCGGGCGTCGGCGTCAGTTCGCTCGGCAGCTATTTCACCGGCGAGGCGTTGCAATGGACCCGGCTTGACTTCCACGAACGCCGCCGCGTCACCCGTCTTGCGGTGGCCGATTTCCTCCGGGCGAGATCGGGGAATCCGGATGCCAAGGACCATTCGACCACCGTGGTCCTACCCGTCGCGGGCCGGAAGGTTGCCTTCGTTTGCGACTGCATCCCCTCGACTCTCAGCACCGCCGGCGCCCGCGAGCTCGTCGGGCAGCCCTTCCTTCGGGATCATCTCACTGTTGGCGAATTGGCCGCGGAAGTCGCCGGTCCGGTCCATGTCATCGCCTGCCAGAAGGGAGTCACTGAGAGCCAGGCGATCCGCCAGCTGGGGTTCCCCGATGCCGTCGTCGTGGCCGCTCCCTTCGGCATTTATATCTCGGATGCCGTGCAGAAGATCCAGATGGTCTTCCTGGCGAACTGTCGCGACGAGACCACCACCCGCCATCGCGCCCAGCGTTTCCTCCAATGGCTGGAAGAACAGGGCGAAGACCAACTGCTCGCAAAGCGGGCGGCGTCGCGGCGAAGGATCGCTGACTTGGTTGCGGAAGTGGCCGGCTGATCTCCTCACCAAAACCGATTCTACAAAACCGAACCTGACCAACCGATGAAGTTCAAACTGAGTGCATTCCGCGCCACCGGGGGCTTTTCCTGGCAACTTGCCATGAATACCGCCCTTGCCAGCAAGGTGGCCTATTTCGGGGCAAGCGAGATTGGGAGAGAAACACGGAGCTGGGGCTTCAGCAAAGCCGAGTTCTTTTCCCAGAAACGCACCCAGGGATTTGTGGCCTGGGACGCCCATTGCGTGCTGGTCGGTTTTCGGGGAACCAAGGAACTCGGCGATTGGCTGACCGATCTGAATGCCTTCCGAGCGGAGGTTTCTTACGGCAAGGTTCACAAGGGCTTCCTTGAAGCTTTCAATGACGTTCGGACTCCATTGTGGCAGCTTCTTCGGGATGCGGGTGCAGGCAGCAAGAAGCTTTGGGTTACGGGACACAGCCTCGGGGGAGCGCTGTCAACGATCATGGCAGGCGAGTGGCTCGATCAATTGAAGATCCACGGGATCTACACCTACGGCCAGCCACGGGTTGTCAACCGCCAGGCAATGGAGCGCTACCGCCAACCATACGCGAACCGCTATTTCCGGTTCGTGAACGACGATGACATCGTTCCCAAGGTGCCTGCGCTCCTCCAACACGTGGGTCAGATTCTATGGTTCAATTCCAAGGGAGACCTCAAACAGGCTCCAGCCGGGGTCCGGTCGGAGGATTTTGGTCCCGAGGCTCTTACGGAGGAGGAATTCGAAGCCTTCCGCATGATGATCCGCGGCATTCGCCCTCAGATCAACAGGGAACATGAGCGGGTCGAGGAAGCGCCGATCGAGGAAAACCTGGCGCCGGAAGAATCCCTTGCACCGGTGACCCGCGGCATCCTGCCAAGCGTCCGGGACCACTTTATGGACAAGTATCTTCAGAAGATCTGGGCCAAGCTGCAGTCCCAGAGTTGAACCCGGAGAATTCTGAAAATGCGCCCTACGCTGATCCTGCAAACCGTTTGTTTCGACGATTCGGATTTCGATTCCGCCTATCGGCTCGGTGCCCGGTTATACAACGTGCTTACCCGGCCGGCCGGGCGGCCCCTGGCCCACGGTCCGGGAATTCCCGTGTATCGGGCCGTCCGCCCCGACCACGTCGATCTGGACGCGGCCGATCGATTGATGATCCTTCCCGTACTCGGCAATCAGACCCATCTGTTGCGGCGCAGGGAAGTGGTAAAAACACTCAAGGAATGGCATCAGCGGCTCGGCGACGGGCATGTGATTCCGGTCCCAACCGTGGCGAAATGGAGGAGCGAGGAGCCGGACCTTCCGGGCAAGAACCTGCTCACCCAGCTCTACGGAAAAGACGACCGCGAGCAACGCACGGTGGATGAAATCGTCATCGCCGCGCTGCGATTGTTCGAACCTCTGGTGGGGAAAAGCCAACTCTTCATCTCCCACGCGAAGGCGGATCTCGACGCAACCCGCGACGCAGCCGAGACGATCCGGAACTACGTCGCCAACGACACCACCGCGAAAGCCTTTTTCGACGTCAATGCCCTCGCGAGCGGCATGTCCATTTCGGAACAAATCGGCAAAGCCTTGGGGAACGGCGTGTTTGTCGCCATCCGCACCGATTCCTACAGCTCGCGGGAATGGTGCCTCCACGAGCTGTTGCAGGCCAAGAAGAGCCGCCTGCCGACTCTTACGGTGGAGTTGCTTCGGGATGGCGAGGCACTCAGTTCCCCTTATGCCGGGAACGGCCCGACGGTGGTTTGGAACGACAATCCGCAGCCGGTTGTGTCGCGGGCTCTTGTCGAGTGCCTGCGCGCGGCTCATTTCCGGGCGGAAAGGGAAAGGATTGTCCTGGCCGCAGGTTTACCCGGCGATACGGTCGATCTTTGCCGGCCGCCGGAATTGCTCGATCTGATCCAGGGCCCGGTCAGGCGCGGGCATGCCTGCGTCGTGCTCCATCCCGATCCGGAACTGCCCACGGCCCATCGCACCCTGCTGTCCCTTGCCCATCCCAAACTGAAGCTGGTCACGCCGACGAGCGCATTCCGGCGGATGGCCGGCGCTTCCGGCCCCGTGGCCAACCCTTTCGACGGCAAACAGATCGCGTTCTCGATATCGGAAAGTCCGGACGTCGATGGCCCCGGAGGCTACGCCAAGGAGCACATCGATGACGTAGCCGTGTTTCTCGCGCGATGCCTCATCGCCTCCGGAGCGCATTTGGCGTATGGCGGGGATTTTCGCCAAGGCGGTTACACCGAGATCTTCAGCGAACTCATTTCTGCTTATCGCCAGACAGCGGGCGACAGCGACGACATCCTTCACAACTATCTCGCTGCGGTCGTGCCCCTTGACGAGGCGCCCGACAATCTCCCCATCGAAGCGCATCACCTGGACCATCCTCCACTCAAGAGCGAGACGGTTCTCCCCTCCCCGAAGTCTCCCGGGGGAGCGAACGTCCCGAAAGCGCTCTACTTCTCCGATATGAGGCGGGTGATGACCGCTCACATGTTGGCGCGGATCATTCTTGGTGGTAGATCCGAACCGGCCATCGAGGAGATTGAACAGGAGGGTTATAGAGGCTTGTATCCGGGGGTGGTGGAGGAAGCCTGGCAGGGGCTGAAGTTTGGGCAGCCGCTTTACGTCGTTGGGGGCTTCGGGGGTGCGGGAGGGATCGTCGCTGCTTTGATGGCGAATGGCGATACCCCGGCCGAAATGGACGATGCGACCTGGTTGAAATACCCTTCGTTCGCGGAGAGGACGGCGAAAATCATTGGCTGTCCCGAATTCGGAAAACTGGATGTGCCAGCGGGCATGGAGGAGCTGGCCTCATCCATTCGCGCCCTTGCGAAGCCCTTGATGAAAGACGACGAGTCGTCGATTCGCTGGAACGGGCTGACCCTGGCGGAGAACCGCGAGCTTTGGCGATCGCGCGATCCCTCACGGATCACGACCCTGGTATTCCAAGGACTACGGAAATACTGGAGTCGCCGTATCGAGGGAAAGTTGGAGATCGAGTTGGTGGAGGGCTCTATCACGAAGGCGCAGGAGCTCGATGCGGTCGCCATTGCGGTGTTCGAAGGAATGTCACTGGGAGGGGCGGGGGCCGCACTCGACAGCTTGGTCTCGGGGCGAGCCAGTCTCGCCCATGCGGAGGGGCAGGTGTTCGTCAGTCTCGATTCGAACGAGGTGGCTGCGGACTATCTGTACCTCGCCTCGTTGGGTCCTCTTGGCGACCTCGGCAGCTTGACCGAACGGATTCGTCAAGCAGCAGCGAGTACAGCCGAGAGAGCCCTGCTGCACGGTTTTTCCAGGCTTGGTGTGGTTTCCTTCGGTGGAGGAATGGCGGCCGATCTTGAAGAGGCAACGAAGGCCATGCTCACGGGACTGGAGCCGCTTTCCGGTCGGGCGATGGTCGCTTGGTTCGAGAATGACCCGGCTCGCTTCGCTTCTCTCCAGCGGATTCTGGGGAAGGATGACCGGGTGAGCCTTTCCACCCGTCGCCAAACGGGATCGACGGTGGCCGCACCTGTGGAGCGGGCGGAAAATCTGGTGCTCAGTGTCACGCTCACCGATGGTGTCCTGTCCGCCACGGTCATGCCGCCCTCCGGAACGGCGGTCGCACGCACGGCAAGCACGCCCTTTACCCGTCAGGACATGCTCAGCTACTCCCGCGGGGTCAGTGGCCGCAACACGCCCCCTGCAGCGGATCTCGCGGACAGGGGACACAAGCTCTCCAAGCTGCTGTTCGGAGAAGACGCAGCGGATCTGATCTCCCGCTGCCGTGACACCAAGATCACGCTCATTCACGACGTGGCGTCCTCCCAACTGCCCTTCGAGATTCTGCTTGCCGATACCGAAAGCGGCGCGGTCCGCCCGGTATTGGACGGCAGTATCAACCGGCGTCTCGCGGTTTCGGGTGTCTCGATCCGCCAGCTTTTCGCGAAGCCGCCACGCGCCGGGAATCTCAGGGTGCTCGTGGTGATCAATCCACTTGGAGATCTTGACGGCGCCGAGTTAGAAGGTAGAGCGATCCGCTCCGCTCTTGAAGGGGACGGCATGGAAAGCATCGAGCCGGTCGTTCTCCACGGGAAGGACGCCACCAAACCCGCCTTTCTTGAGAAGCTCGCGTATGCGGACGTTCTCCACTACTGCGGTCACGCTTTCTTCGACGGGGCGGGCGCGGAGGAAAGCGGTCTAAGCCTTTACGGCGACCCCCTTTTCTTCAGTGATCTGATCGGTCGGCCATCTCCGGTGAGATTTGTCTTTGCGAATGCCTGCGAAGCCGGACGTGTACGCGGCAATACGAGCCCTTCGAGCGAAGCCGCGTCGTTCGCGGAATATTTCCTTCGGACAGGAGTCGAGGCCTATCTGGGCACCTACTGGAAGGTCGCGGACACCGCTGCGGCCGCATTCGCTGCCAGCGTCTATCAATCGCTCGCCAGCGGCAGCACCCTGGACCAAGCGGTGCGGAGGGGAAGGTTTGAGTTGTTTGCGAATTCGTCCATTGAGTGGGCAAACTATGTGCTCTACGGCGAGGGACGTTTTCATCTGGTGAGGCGGTAACGGGAATCCTGGTGCCCTATCGCTCCGTGCCCGTTGCAACTTCCGCGGGAACATACGCACTGATTCACCAATCCGATTCCTCTCTATCCCTCGGCTGGAGCGTCCGAAAACGTCTCCCAGATCGGGACTGGCTGGAGACAATCACTTTCGACCAGTCGATCATTTCATCATTCAGAAGTGTAAGAGCCTTCGCCACGGAGTCCATCCACCGTGAGGATTCCGGGTCAACCGTCACGAATTCGGCAAGGTCGATCTCCGAGTACAAGGATGGCATAGAGGAGCGGAACCTATTCAGGAAACTATCTTTGGATTCCTCAAACCACTTGTCCTTCCCCTGGTCAAGCAACAGCAGAATTGTCTTTGTCCGATCCTGCTTCTTGGCGAGCCGAAGTTCATTGATGATCGTTCGAATGTGGGGTTCCGGATCTTTTTCGCCAACTTCCACGCACAAGACCACCGCCTCACAATCTTCGGCAAAGCTACCATGGAACGCTCCTAAAGCTTCCTTGCGCTGAAAGAGTTCAACCGCGATACGCCTGGGAATCTCACCCTCGTGAGGAACGTCGAAAGTGCGGGGTAAGTTCGATGGCGGATGAATGGGCGACGCATTGAGCATGCGCACTCGGGCAACTTGAGTCCACTCACGCCGCAGCTGGTCCGATTCGCGCCGCCGCAGATCTTCAAGGTTCACGTCGCAAAGGTAGACTCTGGTGTCGTCGCAAGCCACCGCCAGCAGATCCCCCCGAGGCGAAAACTTAACGTCATTCACCGGTGCAGGAAATGGCAGGACTCTCCGGCAGGCACCAGTCTCCACGTTCCAAAGGCGAACCGTGCCGTCCCAACTGGCACTTGCCGCGATTCGCGGATCCCCGGGGTGGCAAGCAAGACCCCAGACCGGTCCCGAATGTCCTGATAGAACACGCGACGGTCCCGCTAGTGTTTCCCGATCTAACAGAAAAATTGTTCCCGTCAGCGTGCCGACTATGATTGATGGGAAACTGTGCCTGTAACCCCGTCCACCAGGAATCAGGAGGCTGACCGAAGGTTCGCCTACAACACGTAGTTCTCCTCTCCAGGGCGGACCACTCCAATAGCATCCCGTTTCAGTCGCGCGCACAACCGTATCCTTGTCCAATCGAATCTCACCGAAAACCGCACCGCGGTCAGCTTGCTCCTCACTTGGCTCAATCTCCAAACCGGCGCCGGAGATCTCGATTTCCCCGCAATAACCGCCGTCCGTTCCGAAACGTAGGGAACCCTCTGAGGACCTTGATCGCCTGGCATCTATACCCAGGAAGGTAACGGCACCTCTGCTTTTCAATACGCAACGACGCACTCCTCCTCGACGGTTTAGTATCTGGATTTCGCCCAATCGATCTCCGACGGCAATGAGTCCCGGTTCGCAGCAGGCAACGATCGCTCGTCCTCCTGCCGTGAATTTCCCGATCACCTTACCCTGCGACTCTCCAAGCTGCCACTGCCTGACGGTGCCGTCTTCGCACGCAGCTACGACCGACTCGCCCCAGGAGTCGAAGTCCACCGACCACATCGGACCTTCGCCTCCAAGCAAAGGATGCGAGCGGAACAACATCTCTTCGGTGGAAGGGGAAAGCCACTGCATGACCTCATCCGCGACCCGAGTGGGAGAACCTCTCCATTCGATGATCCGACGCTCCGCCACCCAGTCCGGAATCTCCACTTTGCC
The DNA here is from genome assembly GCA_037190465.1 of Haloferula sp. GTDB lineage: Bacteria > Verrucomicrobiota > Verrucomicrobiia > Verrucomicrobiales > Akkermansiaceae > Haloferula. The sequence goes on from JBBCJF010000005.1 coordinate 65,237, forward strand.
GATGCGCAGCGTCAGCATTTTTTCCCCACCCGCACTCCGGTAGAGATCCAAGGCAACCCGTGTCATGCCGGAGTGCAGTCCACCCTCCGAGAGAGCGACCATCAAGGCGCGCGAATGGGGAACCACTTGTTGAAGCGCCGACATCCAATGTTCGCCGGCCTTCAGGCCATCATGAAAGGACCACACCTCATATCCGAGGCGACGAAGTTCTCCCACCGTTTCTTCAACAATCTCACGATCGTTGCTCAGCCCGATGACCATGAGATCATACCGATATCGTTCGTCCCGCAGACCCATTTCACTGGCATTATCCGAAGTCGGTAGCCGGAAGACCTCGCCCGCCAAGTTTCGAATACGGAGCGGGCTCTCTTCGATCCGGCGTCTCACCGTCTCGCCTTCCTCTACCCTTACCGCTTCGCGCAGAAGCCCGTATCTCGATTCCCACTCGATCTCGACCTCCACCGGGTCCGTCCGTGGGACGGAAATACGAACGGTGCCGGGGCCGTTCACATCGCCGAAGCTTATCGTTTCGCCTGTCCGGCGGATCCGCAAATCGACCCGATCCAGCTTCCGGAAATGCGCTGCCAGGTCTTCGGCATCCTGCACATTGCGGGGCATCCACGAGATCTCCCGACCGCGGACCGGAGCCCTCAGCGACGACACCCCGAGGCGCCTGGCCGACTTGGAATTCCCGATCTCCTCCGGCAACCGGGGCAGAGTGTATGCCGCCCATCGCTGCACGAGTTCGTCATCATCGAATTCCGCCAAGCGACTGAATTCGCGTTCGACCCCTTCCCGGTCGCCGCGCAAAGCCAGCTCGATGACCCGCTCCTCAAGCTCGATCTCCAGCGAGCGACCGGCATGGACGCGTCGGACGAGGGCAACCGCCCGGTCGAAGAGCGAAGGCTCGGCAGCAAGCTCGCGCCGGAGCCACTGCAGCGCCTCGGGTTTGAACACGAGACCGGAATGCCCCGCGGCTTCCACGAGGTCGCTTTGCCACAACCGGCCTTCGACGGACGCCGGAAGTCCCGGGGCAAGGCTCAGCCTCGCCTCACGCAGCAGGGCCGGCTCGACCAGGGCAGCGGGCGACACCAGCTTCGCGAGCCCCACGACTTCGTCGTCGAGATCTACCAAGGCTTCCGGTCTTTCGTTTCCCATGGCGTCATCCTCCAAGCAATGCGTCACGCACCGTCCCGATGGTGGTTCCGCGATCCCATTCGATGAAAGCAGCCTGCCCGGCCAGCTCGGGATGGATCCGCCCGGGCGGCGTCGGCGAAAGCCCCACCACAGGGCACCCGGACTCCGAGCAGAGGTCAAAAAACGCCAGCCAGTCACGCACGGATGCTCCCTCCATGACGTCAAGCGACCCGAAGTGCCCGACCACGACCACCAGCGTGCCGGGCGACGCCGGCCGATAGGGTTGCCACCGGTGGGGCAGGCCTTCTCCACAGCCCAGGATCGGACAGTCCCGGAACTTTTTCACCGCGACCGAATCGCGCAGCAGGTGGACAACTTCGCGGCGCACCTCCTCGCGATCCGCCGCGTAGGGAGCCATGCCATCGCTGATGTCGATCAGCAATTCGATCGGGCCGAGCAAGGCGCGGTTCAATCGGCGCGGTAGTTCCTCGATCGGCCGCAGCGAGCAAACCCGGCGGAGGAGGCGTTTCAGATCGACGGGCCCCAGTTCGAGATCGGATGACAACATCTCGATGAGAATTTGCGTTTGCCAATTCGGCTCGAAAAGACAGGGCACCTCCAAACGGTGAGAATCCGCCGGAACGAATTTGAAGCGACGCCGAGGTCGTCCCGAGGAAAGAGCTTCGACGAGCTCGTCCAATGCCTTCTGCGTGACGCCTTGTCGCATGTCGATGTAAGCCATTCCTGTGACCAGCTGAATCATGGCTTGTGCACCGGGATCAGCTTTTCCCCCGGGGGCAATCACAGTGATCCCGCGTGGTTGCGCGCTTCGCCCGAGTTGCTCGAATAATTCCATGTCGGACTCCTGCCACTTCGGGACTCTGCTTCCGCGGATCCACAAGGCGTGGCGTGAGGATTCCATACCGTTTCGAATCGACTGCGAAACCGTTTCCCCCGGTCCGGCTTGATCGGCATCCTCCCACAACCGAAACCCTTCCCTCTCCAACGCTGACTTCAACTCGGCGACAAACTTTGTCTCGCCGGCACCACTCGACACAAATGCATCGTATGGGAAACTTTCATCCCCGACCTCGGCCTCTTGCCTTGGCTCTGGTCTGGCCACCTCAACCGGTTCCAACAAGGGGGCCTCTTCGTCCGGCACACTCTCTTTTCTTTCCCTCTGCGCGCTCGAAGCCAGATACTCCCGCTTTTTGCGGACCGGATCGAATCGCCCGCCGAGCCAGGACCCAGCATCGGCAGCGGCCCCGGAACCCGTTTCCTCGTCAAGCTCGAAGCCGAGTGCCATCGCAATGCTCCGGCGCTCCACGGCTCCATTCGGCCGCAGGGTGGCGAGTGCCTCCGCAAGATCGCCGAGACCGATCCCACCTCTCTTCAACCAATACGCTTCCTTAACGTCACTTTTTCGATCGTTTCCCATTCTCCGCTCCCGGGCTTGATCTCCAGTTGCATACAGGCCTGCACAGCGTCGAGGTACTCGGCGATGCTCGGTTTCCGAAACCGGCGATCGGTGTTCGCACGGGCCTCCATCGTGCGTTCCGCCAACTTCTCGAGCAGATCAGCTTTCGCCATCGGAAAGTGAGACGCGGCGATCCGGATCAGCCGCTTCTTCTCTTCTCCTGAGTCCTCCGGCGGCAGGAGTTCATGAATCACGCAGCGTCTCAGGAAGGCTTGTGGCAAAGCCCGCTCTTGGTTGGTGGTGATGATGACCAGCGGGCTCCGCGCCGTTCCTTTCGAGGACTGGCGCTCGACCTTTCTGCCGGTTTCTTCAACCGTGAATTGTTGCGAGCCAAGTGCGACCAACAGGTTGTTCGGCACGTCGGGATCTCCCTTGTCAATTTCGTCAATCAGGAGCACGGCCTCGCCGCTCCGCTTCTTGTTGAGTTCCTCGAACGGTTCCACTGCCTGTGACACACTGGATCCGTTCTCCGTTCCGCGTTTTAACGCGCCGCTCCGATCGAAAACCCACCACAGCACCCCGGGTTCAATGTATTCGGCGTCGTCCTTGATGCCGCCGGATCCAGAGCCCGCCGCTTGGGCATCGCCGAGTCGTCGCACCATGTCGAAGCGCCACATGAGGTCGCGTGCCTCGGTGCGGGCGGTGACCACATGCTCGTAATATCGCCAGTCCAGGCAGCGTGCCATAAAGGGCGCGAAGGAGGATTTGCCACTTCCCGGTTCGCCTCGTATGAGGAGCGGGCGGCCTGTCACGAGCGCCACCCGTACCGCAAGATCAAGGTCAGGCGTAAGATCGTACAGGTAGCCGTCGCGTGAATCGGGAGAAAAGCGATAGTTTTCAGGCACTTCCGCCTGCTTCAGTTTTATGGTTCGGGGGTTCATCGTCAGCTGGCTTGTGGAATTCGGTTCAGGTGCCTCATGTAGGCGCGCCCTGCCTTCTCTTCACCGTCGTCAAACTCGATCCTCTCGAGTGTTCCCGGCTCCAGTCCGACGGCTTTCGCATCGGGACATTGCCCATTCTGAAACAACAAGAATGTGGCCGGTGGATACAGGCGCCGCAGCTTTGGCAGCAGTTCAGGATGGAGCATGCCTTCGGAAATTAAAAAGAAAAGCGGAGCATCCAAATCCTCAAGCTCCTCCCGCAATTCCTCGTACGAAAGTGACAAATCACCAAATGCCTCACGCAAGGCCAATCCCCATTGTTCGATCACCGCGGGCTGTTCCACATCCGATTCAGAATCATTCCGTAATTGTTGAAGGTCGGCCATGTCCACATGCACCGGCCCTTGGATGACATACTTCCGATCGCTGCAACAGAGGGCCCGGTCGATGCATGATTTGCCGATAGTGAAGTCGCCGACATTGAACCCAACATTTCTCTTCGTGGGGAGCGCCCGTTCCGCTACCGCGCGCAGTCGCGCAGCGACCGGAAGTTTCACCCAATTCGGATGGAGCAATAACTTCAATTTGTTGAATTTCAATCGATCCCGGATGCCGTCCACGAGTACCCACAACGCATCCGTCACCATCTTTTCCCGCCTGGCATGAAGAAGGAGGTAAGCGACCGCGCTTTCGGGTTCCTGCATCCCCAGACCGTCGTTCGCCTCGAGGACTTTCAGTGTGTCATGCAGGCAATGGGGGTCCGTGGCGCAACGCACCTGACCTTTTACCTTCCTGATCCACTGGCTCATCCCACAGTCGCTCCCCGTCCAGGGATGGCCCAACAGCACCATGATCCGATCCACCAGATCATCCGCGCTCTCCCCATCCTTCTGGATCAGCGGTTTGATTTCCCCCAGCAACGAAGGTGCGAAGTCACCCTCGCTCAACGCCTTCTGCTCCACGCCGAGGAGCACCGGCAGCACCTTGAATTCTTTCTTAAGCGCTCTCCTCCACGCGAAGATCGATGCCTCGAATTTTACCCATTTCGACTCCATCGCCGCCGACGATAAGAAGATGATCGCGCCTTCACAGCGGGCAAGCCATTCATAGATCTTCGGCCGCCATTCGCAGGCCTCGTCAATGCATTCCTCGTCCCGGAACAATTCGAACGTTCCTTTTCTCTCCCCTTCCGGTAGTCCGTTGTACGCGGCCACACGATCCGCCAATCGGGCGCACACCTCCTGGGTAAAATCATCCGCCCATGCGTGACTGACAAAAATGCTGGTCATTTCTCCTTCGTGAAATCTTCGAACTACTTGATCGGGCCACCGAACCAGATGATGACCTGGTTAGACGAGATTCCGTATGACTGTGTAACGAAACGCGCAATCTCCATGCAAGGCCGAACTGCGTCACGCTCTGGAGGGGCGGCGTCCCTATAGGACAGTCTTGCCAGATAGGGCTGGAGATGGGCTCTGCCCCGTCCGGTGAGGTAGTCTTCGGCGGCAGGGGTGTCGGGTTGGCACCAGAAGAGGGTATCGGCGCCGGTGAAGGCTTGGATGAGGGTGGCGAAATCGTCGGTCCGGCCCTAGACGATTTCGACGGAGGAGGGTAGGTTCTGGGGAAGTTTGGATGGATCGCAGACAATCAGACGGAGGGGTTGGGCGGAACTCTTGAGGAGGAGGCTGAGCAGTTTGGAGCCGATGTTGTCGTTGGGTGTGGTTAGAACGATCATGGTGATTCCAGGATAAGTCCGGCGACAGATTCGGATTAAAGAAATCGGAACCCCGTTTGGTTCGCGGCCATCCGCCGGGATGCACCGGCCATGGTTTTCAGGCGATACCCTGCGGGGCGGGAGCAGGGCACATCTGATCGTGCTCGGGGTGGGGGACGTGCCTCAGACGGTCGAAGGTGAGCGAGCGGTATTGGATGAGGGTGAAGCCGGAGAGGATTTTGAAGTCGCGGATCACGTGGGATTGATCGGCGTAGCCGGTTTCGACGGCGAGGAGGGACAGGCCGGGGTCTTTGCCGCGAAGTCGTTGCAGACGGGAGAGGGCGGATTGGGAGCGGCGGATGCGGACGAAAGCCTTGGGATTGACGCCGATCTCGCGCTGGAAGAGGTGGTTGAAGCGGCGAGTGCTCATGCCGGCTTCGCTGGCGATGGAGCCGATGCGGGCGGTGTCGGGGAACGGCCCAGGCTACAGCGGGATGGAGCGGGCGGCGGATGCGGCGGCGCAGGCGGGCGAGCGGGTCGCGGAGGTCTCAGAGTTGCCCGGCCCATTCGTTGGCGATGGGGCCGAGGAGGTCTTCCAAGCGGAAATGGCGATCGGTGAGTTGGCAGGTGGAGGTCCTGCACCTATAGATGAGCGGGCTGGGTGCCTTGGAAAATCGCCCTCTTGATCGCCGGGGCGAGATAGGCGGCGCTGAGTAGCCGGCGAACATAGGCTGGCTTGATTCCGTGTTGCTCCGTGATCTTCTGAAGGGCAGGCTGAGTTCCGACCTCCGGAACTCAGCTTGAACGATGGTCTGGTCAACGTCGAATTTGGAGACGATCGGAGCCAAAGGATACAGCTCTGCAGACCCATCAATCAGCTTCAGTTTCCGTCAGCCCGTCAGTCCATGGTGGCGAGAGCGACACCTGAATGCCTATGTCGCAATGAGGAATAATCTTGGCAAGATGCTCCGGAAATTTACCTTCGTGGCGAATGCAGGAACGATCCCTCCCAAGTAATCAAATTCCAGCGGCGGAATGGGCATTTTCTCAGCGGAGCAACGCGTCACTGAATCACGCTTCATCCTTTGTCTTTTGGTCAGGATATGGCGGGCGAAACGCAACGAAGACTCTGCCAAGGAAGGCAGGAGCCACACGCCAAACGTAAATTTCTGACAGTCATGAAACTCCATATACAATTTATGAAACTCGAAGGGACCGAGGCATCAGGCTTTTCCCGTCGATCAGCCTCGACAAACGGGCAATTATTTCTCAGTATTCCGATTTGGGCATCGCTGATCAGCATAATTGATGCCCGGCCAGTAAATGATAATTTCGCCGACAGAACTTTAATCCCTTCAATTCCATCAACCGTTTCCGGTGATACCACCTCGTCGACACCCGAAGTTGGAGACCCATTGTCAGATCGTTCCATTTGGTGGAAATTCACACCACAAGAGAGCGGATCTTACTTCATTTCCGCCTACCCCAATTACACCAATTTTTTCAGACTGCATCTCTACACGGGAAGTTCGCTCAATACCCTTGTAAAGCAGAATGGCCAAAGGATCGCTGGTGCCCCTGTATATACCTGGCTGGAGAAATTCGAGCTGACTGCTGGTGTGGAATATAGTATTTTGGTCGGTTCGAATATTGATTGGGATTATGGACCGGTAACATTGACGGTGACCCGGAATACGCCTCCGGCAATATCAATTACGAACCCTACGGCCAACGACCCTTATTACGTTGGCGATGAGCTTGAGCTGCGCGTGAATGCCAGCGACCCGGATGGAAGCATCGCCCGGGTGGATTACTACTTTGATCTGCATTATTACGAAGGCAGCAGCCAACCGATCGCAACATCCACAGTGGCTCCATTTTCCGCCACAATCACCCTGCCTCAGGCGGGAGCGTATTATCAAAACATCTTCGCAGTCGCCACGGACAACAACGGCGCAAAAACGGTCTCAGCCTCCGTCTCATTCCTGATAACATACAGTACCCAGAATGATTTTTTCGCAGACCGAAAGCAGATCACCGGAGAACGGATTTTCGAAAGCGGGAACAATCGGTACGCAACATTGGAGGCCGGGGAAACAGGAGGCCAGAAGTCGATCTGGTGGTCATGGACAGCACCTGCTTCAAAAACTTTCATAGTTTCCAGCCGCGGATGGCCGTCAGGCTTTTATCCAAGAATCGACATTTACACAGGATCATCACTCAACACGCTGACCAGTGTCGGATCGAACAGTTTCAATGGATTAAACACCACTTACACCGCGCAAGTCGCACTGAGCGCAACGGCAGACCAGACTTACGCGATCCGCGTCACCACAGTAGGAGGAATTGGAGGAGAAACGAGCCTATCGATATTGCCTCCCTCCCCTCCCGGGACACCCCCCCAAATTGAGAGTTTCCGCATCTCCAAAAGTGGAGAAATGGAATTCATGATTTTATCGAACAGTGCTGCCTTTTCAGAGCTCCAAGGATCACCCGACCTGAAGTCCTGGACGCCTTTTGGCTCAACTTATCCTCCCAATGGGTACTTCCGAGAAGTATTCCCTCGCCCATCCGACCCATCATATTTCTACAAAATCAGTGAAAAGATTCCCGGGCCTTAGTCGGGGTCCTATTTCTCCAATCAAGGGAAATAGGGAGTTTCCGCGCCAATGCATCGTAAGCTGGAAGCTAAGCCGGAGCTAGGCATCCCCCAACCCGCAAGAATTCCAATTTCCACTGATGTCAACGCTTGCTGTCCAGACAAAAGGCTTTGATTCCGCATTGTGAACATCGAGGTAGTCCCGGATCGCGGCGACGGGCTTTTCCACACTCACGAAGTTGCCGCGTCGGATCGCTTCGTGGGTGATCAGGGCGAAGAATCTTTCCACTTGATTGAGCCATGACGCGTGCGTTGGAGTGAAGTGAAGATGCCAGTGCAGTTGTTTGATCAGCCACTTCATCACGCTCGCGAACTTGTGGGTGGCATAGTTGTCCAGAATCAGATGCACCTCTTTGCCCGCGGCAACCTCTCCGGCGACATGGCTTTCGATGTTCCTCAGAAAGGCGAGAAATTCCTTGGCCCGGGGCTTGGGATACGCCCACAGACTAACGTTCTCCCTGGCCCGAAAAAGCGAGGTCACGTCACTCATCAATGACAGCACGGATGAACCTCCTGCCCGAGGCGGCGCCATTGGTGTGGAATGTGCGATAGGTCCAGTTTCCGTTCGAGAGCGGAGGCATGGCGGCATGCATGGCGTCCGCCTGAGCGCCGGTAAGTTCCTGCACGGGAGTGTTCCAGGTTGCGAGATCGTCGCTGGCCTCGATGCGATAGCGGATGCCGTCCACAAAGCCCGAAAGAAGCGCCGGAGAGCCGGAGAAGACCGCCCCGCGCCGCACCGGGACCGTGAGCCATGCAGATGGAGCACCGGAGAAGGAGCCGTGTCCGCCATCGCGTTTCCCGCTCCGAGCGCCGTCGCGCGGATTTTCATCGAGGGCGAATTCGGCGAAGTTGGGGAGGCCGTCCTTGTCTGCATCGTCCCCGGGGGCGTTGTTGCCGGCGGTGAGCCCCTGCAGTCTAGCCCACTCCTGATAGGGCGTTTCCGTGCCGGGGGTGTAGTCGAGGTAGAGATACATGCTGCTTCTGCGGAGCCCCCAGGTGCCGGTTCCGGGAAAGTCCGAATCATCGATCGTGATGTGGGTGGCATTGGGAATGGCGCCGCTGCCGCTGCGCTGGACGATGATCATCGACTTTTCGGTTTCCGTAAAATTCCGGACGGGGCCGGAAATTTTGATGACGAAGGGATTTGCCGCGGTTGCCGTGTTGATGAGGCTGCCGGTGAGCAGACGATCCCAGTGGGTGCCTGAGGTGGTGCCGGACCAGTCTCCGATCTCCAGGCGATAGGCCCCGCCCGGCCCGAAGGTCGTCACGCCGGTGCAGCGGATGGAGCCCACCGGGCCGCCGTCTGCGGCGGGATCTCCCGGGGAAAGGACGCCGTTTGCGCCGACGACGATGGTCCGGAGGGAGCCCACGCCGCCCAGAGCCCCGCCCTGGAGGCGGGTCGTGCCATTCGTGACGCTTCCGTTGACGATAAGCGTTCCTCCAATGACCATCGTCTCGCCGGCATGGGCCATCGATCCGGGCAGGACGGTGGTGCCGGTGCCGCGCTGGAGGATGGAAAGATTGCCCTCGGTGGGAACATTGAATTCATGCCGCGGAGAACCATGCTCGAAAATGACGAGCGCGCCTGCCTCCGGTTCTTCCTCCAAGGTGCCGAGACCCCGGATCGAGGAGACCGCCAGCGTGCCCGGATCGTTCCCGGCCACGATGAGCGCACCGCTGGGAACGGCCGCTTGCCCGGGACTGGCCGGACGGCCGAAGGTGATCCTCCCGCCGCCTTCGAAGACGCTCACGCGCGCGCCCTCGCTGACATGGAGCCTACCCCTTTCGAGGATCTCGATATTGCGCTCGCTCTCGAAGACCGTGCCTGCGCCGGTGATCGCGAGGAGCCCGGTTCTCCCATCGTTAACGGTGCTGCCCACCGTACTGAATCCGTAATTGGCAAACCGCGTGCCGTTGGCGATGCGCAGCGCGCCACCGCTGACCTCCACTTCGGCCACATAGGCCGAAGGCAGATCGAGCCGGGTGTTTCCTGCCCGGGAGCGGAGAGAGATGGGTCCGTTGATCGGCGTGCGGAAGGCCAGATCCGCCGCCTCATGGTTGAAGATGATGGTTCCCACTCCGTCCTCGCCGGTGGTCACGCCGGAGGCGAACAAGGTGCCGCCCGGCCCCTCGATCCACAGCGAGCCATCGCCGTAGGATGTTTCCCCCAGCACCAGGGCGCCCTGCCCGGCGGGACCCACCCGGACGCTGCCGCCGCGGAGCCGGAGATGGCCCCGGGCGTTGTAGCCCACGGTGAGACCGCCGTCCGCCTGGAGGCTGGAGAGCGGGCCGATACTGGCGACGCCCTCCGCCGAGTGGCCGATGATGGTCGGACCCGTGATCTTCACGCTGCCGGCCGTCGGAAGCTCCAGCAGGCCGGTGCCCAGCGACCCGACGCGCAGTTCATTCGTCCTGACTTCGGAAAGCCCTCGCAGGCGCAGCACGCCGCGGCTCCCCGGCTGATCGCCGAGGTGGATGAAGGTGGAGGAACCGCCATCGGCACCGAGAATTTTTCCGAGGTTTTCCACATCGACGATGCCGATGCCCTGATAGCCCACGGAGATGCGGTTCGCGCGGAGTTCCGCGGAGCCGGTGATGAGGATGTTTCCCGTGGTATTGGCCTGTCCGGCCACGCGAAGGGTGGTGCCGGAGGCGGGATCGCAGGTCACGACACCCTGGTTGCGGATCTCCATCCTCCCTTGCGCGCCCTCGTAGCCGATCTGCATGAAACTTTTCTGCGCCAGGATTTCGGAGCCTCTGCCATCCACCACGACGGCAGAAGATCCGGCGGGGCCCGAAACGGTGAGTGCGGAGGTGAGCTTGCCGCCGTTCACCACGGAGAGGGTGCCGGAGGTGACGCTGCTGCCGGAGAAGCCGGCGGGATCGACCCGCACTTCGCAGCCGTCCACCACCAGTTGTCCCCCGCGCACCTGGCTGCCCAGGACCAGCGTGTTTGGCGCATCGCCGTGGGCGAATACCAGCGTTCCGGCATCCGCCCGCACGGCGGTGGTGTTCGTCACCCGTCCGCGGAGGACGCTCCTTCCGGGGCCGGTGCTCTCGATGATGTTCATCCCGCGCAGCTCCGGCCAGAAGAGGGTGCCGCCCGCATCCCCGTGCATGAACCGCAGCGTGGCCGTGCCGGTGGAGGGCGTCTTGACCAGCAAGGGCGTATCCAGGAAACCCGGGTCATGGTAACCGCCGGTCGCGGGATTCTGCCCCCCCAACACGATGGTGGCGGTGTTCGCCGCATGGGCTCCATAGTTCAGGAGGATGCCGTCGGTCGCCGTCAGGGTGCCGCCATCGCTCAGGGTGAGCGAAGAATCGTGGCTCGGGCTCGCGCCCAGAAGGACCTGCTTCGCTTCCACCCGGGAGAGTCCGTTCACGAAAATGGTGGATGACCCGCCGGAAGCCGTGCCGGTGGAAAGGTTGCCGGAAACGGCAAGGCGGCCACCGCGGAGAGCCTCCAGCCGGGCAGTCCCTGTGCCGCCCCCGGAAAGCGTGGCCGTGGGAGCGGTGGCGAGAGCGCCGTTTCCATTCACGATGAACTCGCCCGAGGTTCCGACCCGCAAGCCGGAGGTCGATTCGAGCTTCGCTCCGGCCCCCAATATCAGCGCCGACGTGGACGCGGATCCCCCGCCAAGCTGGCCGGCGGACGCCTGGGCGGTCCGCACCAGCACGTTGTTGTCCAGGCTCACCAGGCCTCCGCTCACCTCCAGTTGATTGAAGGTCGCGGTGGGGGATTGCGGAGCCCCCCCGCCTCCTGCCGGCTGGAAAACGGCTGTTCCCTGGACAAGCAGGGTGCCCGCACTGAAAGCCCGCCCGCTGTAGGTCATTTCGCGACCGAATCCCACCGTCGCGGTGCCCGATACAGCGACCCTTGCACTGGAAGGCTTGAATGCTCCCCGAATGTCCAACGAGCCGGTCGTGAAGTTGTCCCATGGTTCCAGCTCGATCGATCCCGCCTCCGCGATCAGAGTCCTGCCCTGTGCGCGAAGGGTTGAGCCGACGCCGACGCCGGTCGTCGAAAAGTCGGTCGTCAGGCGGCCGCCGATCTCGAGCTGGTTCGCCGCCAACTCGGACCGCCGGTAAAGAATGATGCGTCCGCTCGAAGTGAGGGTTCCCCGGGCTTCCACTCTCCCGCTCGGTCCATTCGATTCACCGAGGAACATCGATCCATTCGTTGGAATCAGCCCGTTGCTCATCGTAAGGAGACCGCTCCGCGCCACGAGCCGGCCATTTTGTTGCAATGTCACACGGTTGACCACATCGAGATAGCCATTGTTGGTGAACACGGAGTTTAGATAGATATTCAACCCCCCCGATCCTTCGATGCGCCAGTAGCCGTCATTCCTTGCAGTGCCGGACCGCACGCTGTCGCCAATCGTCACATTCCCCGCGGCCAATCCATACACACTCCCGCTGTAATCGTAGTTTGGATTATATCCTGGCTCCGCGAGTCCGTTGATGAATCCGGCATTCCGCATGAAGTGCTCGATGCCTGGGTTCCCGCGGGCCGTCACCGACAGATCCCCGAGAATATAGGTTTTGATATTGCGGCCTCCGATCACCCTTCCACGCCAATCCCTGAGTATCGCATCGATTTCACCCGGACTGACGATGCTGGGATCCGGCAGTGAGAGATAGGCGGCGCGCAGGGGGCGACTCTCGCTATGCGGAATGCTCACCGCACTCTGATACCCCGGGATACCGCCGTTCCATACGGAGTTTTGCCACCAGTCTGCCCCGTCCACATTCGCATCGTAAACGGACGCCAGCAGGCGGGGCTCCAGGCAAAGAACCGCCATCAAGGGCAGGAGTCGCAGGGAGGAGAAGCGGGCACGAAATTTCATGAACCATTTTTCTCCCTTCCGCTCCGGGGAGCCAATAGCCCGATGGAGTCATTCCGCGGTGGATACCACGCCCTCCTGCCAGCGCTCCCGTCACCTCTCCTGCTCGCGCAGGTGCATGGCCGCGGCGGAGGTCCGGTTGTCCACCCCCAGAGCCGCCAGGATGTGTTTCACGTGGTTTTTCACCGTGTGGACGCTCACGCCGAGGATCCGGGCGACCTCATCGTTGCTCTTGCCGCTGGCAATCCAGTCCAGCACCTCCCGCTCCCTCGGGGAAAGACGGTGGGTGACCTCCGGGTAAGGCGGGGTCGGAGCCCGTTCCTCGATGAGAATGATATGGCAATCTCCCTCCGGCGCGCTGGCGAGGCGAAGCATGAGAGCGGAGTCCTCGCCCTCCAGCCGCAGCGCCTCGCGCGGCGCCGCCCATAGTTCCGGATGGGAGTAATGGCGCAACTCCCTCCTTGCCCAATCCTCCACCTGCTGAGGCAGGACGCCGGAAAACGGACCGGTATGCGAGATCAGCAGGGAAGCGGCTCCCGGGCTGCGGAGCGTGACACGGCCACGGGCATCCAGCATGATGCTGGCGCGCCGCCGGGAGCCAGAGGCGGCCTGATCCCAGCGCTGCCACTGGTCTGCGATGGTGGAGGCGGAAGCAATGTGCGGGCGCAGCAGATCGAAGATCTCCGTGTCCCGCCTGCTAAATCCCGGTTTCGCACGATTCAGCATGAAGCCGCGCACCGTGCCCGCGCCACAGGGAATTTCCCCGCCAAGCTGCTCCTCGATGCCGAGAAAGATGAACGCCTCGTTGAAAATCTCCGTCCGATGCCAGACGGCGGGAGCGACCAGATCAAAGGTCCGCGTGGCCGGACCGCCAGGCCGTGCGATGTAGTGCGGGATGAAGGGCGTCTGATACATGTAGCGGGCGATGACATCCTCATAGCGGTGAAAGTCTTCTCCCATCGTCTGCGTGTAGTAGGTGGAGAGACCGCTCGCCTTTTCCCCCTCGCAGAAAACGGCCGAATCATGACCAATGAGGCGGCCGATCTCCGCGGCGAGAAAATTTCCGATCTCCTCCAATGTGGAAAACCCGTAGAGCGCGCGGGCAAGCCGCGTGATTTCCCTTTTGAGTTGCGCATCGGACAAACGGCCCATCGCCCGAAAATTCACAGAATCGGGAGCGTTCCTCAAGTATTCCCTAAAAAAACAGGTCGGATTGTAAGCCCGGTGCTGATTTCCGCGGAGAGCAGATCGCAGACCCCACCAATCTCTCAATTACCTCACCCCAACCCACCAACAACAATGCAATCGGGCAGCATGAATAACACGATCGGCAAGCCGAGAGAACGCTTTGAATAAGGAGAAAAAGCCTGCGGGGTCGGAATTTTCCCGTCAGGGTGCCGGGCATGCGTTACTTTGTTGCCGTTTTGCTTTGTGGTTTGCTGGCGTGCTGCGGGAGGTCCGGAAGCGATCCGGCGCTGAGGGTGGGGATGGAGCTGACGTATCCGCCTTTCGAGATGAAGGATGCCCGGGGGAATCCGGACGGAGTGGGGGTAAAGCTGGCGGAGGCGCTGGCAGCGGAGTTGGGAAGACCCTTAAAGATCGTGCCGATGGAGTTCACGGGGCTGATCCCGGCGTTGAAATCGGGAAGCGTGGATGTGGTGATTTCGTCGATGACGGCGACGGAGGAACGGCGGCAGTCGATCGAGTTTTCGCAGCCATACGCGTTCACAGGACTGGCGCTGTTGGTGGGGAAGGATTCGCGGGTGAGGTCCGCGGAGGATTTGAAGACGCCGGGAGTGAGGATCGCGGTGAAGGCGGGGACGACGGGAGAGTCGTGGGCGGCGGCGAATCTGCCGGAGGCGAAGCGCACGGCTTTCGGCGAGGATCCAGCTTGCGTGCTGGAGGTGGCGCAGGGGCGGGCGGACGCTTTTATCTACGATCAGCTTAGTATTTACCGCTACCATAGGATGAACCGGGAGAGCACGCGGGCACTGTTGGAGCCCTTTGTGGAGGAATCATGGGCGGTGGGGATCGGGAAGGGAAATGTGGCGTTGAAGGCGCGGGTGGATGCCTTTATCGATAAGTTCCGGGCGGAGGGTGGTTTCGGCGAGTTGGGCGACCGCTATCTGGCGGAGGAGAAGAGGGCACTGGAGGAGATCGGGGTGCCTTTCATATTGCGGTAAGCGGCCGATGACTGCGTCGCAACGCCGCTGGAATGTTGTGGCCGCGCTGGGGATTGCGCTGGTTTTCGGAGGGTTGTGTACGTTGGTCTTTTCGAGGTTGAGCGGAAATTGGGATTGGTCGAAGCCCTGGGAGTATCGGGGGCTGTTGTGGCGTGGGTGGCTTTGCACGCTGGCGCTTTCGGCGGGGGCGCTGGCGGGGAGCCTGGTGGTGGGGGTGGTTTTGATGCTGGGGCAGCGGAGTCCGCTGCCGGCGGTGCGGTGGTCGTGCCGGGCGTTTCTAGAGTTCGTGCGGGACACGCCGTTGTTGGTGCAGTTGTTGGTGGGGTATTTCGTGATTTTCGCGCCAATGATGTCGCGTGCGCTGGGGGAGATGGGGTGGGACGACAAGCTGGTGATCGGGGTGATTCTGTTGTCGTTGTTTCAGGGGGCGTATCTGGGGGAGATTCTGCGCGGCGGGGTGGAGAGTATTCCGCGGGCGCAGTGGGAGTCGGCGACGGCGGTGGGGTTCGACCGGCGGCAGGTGTACCGTCATGTGATTTTCCCGCAGGCGCTGCGGCGGGTGTTGCCGGCGATGGCGGGGCAGTCGGTGTCGTTGATCAAGGATTCGTCGCTGTTGAGCGTGATCGGGGTGCAGGAGTTCGCGTATCAGGCGCGGGTTTATACGTCGCAGACGTATGGAGGGCTGGAGGCGTATGTGCCGCTGGCGCTGGGTTATCTGGTGCTGACCGCGCCGGTGGCGTGGCTGGCGCACCGGCTGGAAAGGAGAATGGATGAGACTTGAGATCGCGGGGCTGGTGAAACGCTACGGCGGCCATGCGGCGCTCGACGGGCTGGATCTGCGCGTGGAGGAGGGACGGGTGTTGGTGCTGGTGGGGCCGTCGGGAGGCGGGAAGAGCACGCTGCTGCGGGTGCTCGGCGGGCTGGAGGCGCCGGATGCGGGCCGGGTGGCGGTGCTCGGGGAGGCGCTGCCAGCGACGGAGGCGGGTTTGCTGGCGTACCGGCGGCGGAACGGGTTTCTGTTCCAACAGTTCAATTTGTTTCCGCATCTGGATGCGCTGCGGAATCTGACGTTGCCCTTGGAGAAGGTGCACGGAATGCCGCCGGAGGAGGCAAAGCGGGTGGCGGAGGAGGTTCTGGGGAGGTTCGGGTTGTTGGAGCATGCGCACAAGCGGCCGGCGCAGTTGTCCGGCGGGCAGCAGCAGCGAGTGGGGATCGCCCGGGCGGTGGCGTCGCGGCCGGAGGTGCTGTTTCTGGACGAGCCGACGTCGGCGCTGGACCCGGAGATGACGGCGGAGGTGCTGGAGTTGATCCAGGAACTGGCGGAGGGCGGGCAGCGGATCGTGTTGAGCACGCACGAGATGGGTTTCGCGCGGGCGGTGGGGGATGTGGTGGCGTTTCTCGCGTCGGGGAAAGTGCTGGAGGCGGCGGCGCCGGCGGAGTGGTTCGAAAGGCCGGCATCGGAGCAGGCGCGGAGGTTTCTTTCGCGGGTGTTGCGTTACGGGTGAGGGATGGGATGATGGTTTTCCGAAAGGATGGTCCTATGATCTCAGGCGACAGGTTCCGATGGGCGCGGCGGATGATGGCGGCGGCGTTGGGATTGCTTTTGCCTGCGGCCGGGCAGGATGTGCCCGAAGAAGCGGCGGGGAACCGGCTTTCGCAGAAAATAGAGGTGTCGCCGGGAGTGTCGTTGTCGTTCGACGCGGAATTCGTCGAGCCGGGCGCCCGCAGGGAGCTGGCGCGGACCGGTTATGTGGAATACAAGGGGAAGATCTACCGGGCGATTGCCGATCCTCCGAGGATGATTTTGAAGTCCGGAGCGATCGTGATCGACGGAACGAAGGTCGAGTTGGACGTCTCGGGCTTGGCCGATTGTTGGGCCGGAAACGGCAAGATTCATCCACGGTTCACGAGATTTGTCCGGTTCGATGAACATCCGGGCTATTACGAGTTGTCCGTCTGTTTTGCCAAAGGCGGGGCGGACGATTTCGTGGTGGAGTGGGTGATCCGGGAGGGGAAACAGATGCGTGTTTCCATCCGGAATGTGGGCGACGAATACCCCGATTGGGTTTCGGAAGAGTGAGAGCCTTTCTCACATGATGACGTCCAGTAGCCATCCCGCCGCGCCGCTGGCGGCGACGATCAACCATGGCGGGAGTTTCCAGAACATCAGGGCGACGAAAGCCGTGAGAGCCAGTCCGAAGTCCTCCGGCGCCCGGATGGCGCTCGTCCACACCGGCTGATAGAGCGCGGCCAATAGCAGGCCGACCACCGCCGCGTTGATCCCGGCCAGGGCCGCCTGCATGCGGAAATTGCGGCGCAGCCGCTCCCAAAACGGCAGAGCGCCGATGACGAGGAGGAACGAGGGGGCGAAGATGGCCAGCAGGCAAATCATGCCGCCGGTCCAGCCGGCCGGACCGGCATTCGAGGATGTGCCGAGGAATGCGGCGAAGCTGAACAGGGGGCCGGGCAGCGCCTGGGCGGCACCGTATCCGGCCAGGAAGGTTTCGTTGCCGACCCAGCCCGAAGGTACCACTTCGGCTTGCAGTAGCGGCAGCACGACATGGCCGCCGCCGAATACCAGCGAGCCGATGCGGTAGAAGGCATCCACCATCGCCATGGCTTGAAGCGGCAACAGCTTGGCCAGGACCGGCAGGCCGAGCAGCAGGGCGAAAAATAGCGCCAGCCAGAAGGCGCCCATCCGGCGGCCGATCGTGATCGGCAGCGGATCGTGCGCGGCGGTTTGGGCGGGCTTGAACAGAAGAAAGCCCGCAACGCCCGCGGCGGCGATCACCCCGATTTGTCCCCATGCCGATGGCGCCAGCAGGACGATGCCGGCGGAAAGGAGCATGAGGGAGATGCGCGGGATATCGGGGCAGAGCTTGCGGGCCATGCTCCACACCGCTTGGGCGACCACGGCGACGGCGGCCACTTTCAGGCCGTGCAGGATACCCGGCGGGATGGCATCGCCGTAGCCGGAGATCCCCAGCGCGAGCAGGATCATCGCAAGGGCGGAAGGGAGCGTGAAGCCCGCCCAAGCGGCCAATGCGCCGGCGTAGCCCGACCGGGAAAGCCCCAATGCCATGCCGATCTGGCTGCTGGACGGTCCAGGCAGAAATTGGCACAGCGCGACCAGATCGGCATAGCTGCGTTCGGTCAGCCAACGCCGCCGGGTGACGAACTCATCGTGAAAGTAGCCCAGGTGGGCGACGGGACCGCCGAAAGAGGTCAACCCAAGGCGCAGGAAGACGAGAAAGACCCGCCATGGGTTGCGGTCGCCGGTGCGGGTGCGGGTCATGCGTGCGCTGGGTGGATTCGGTCGGCTTGGCGCGCTAATTCGCCGGACGAGGCAGGCCGGCGTCGAGGAGTTGCAGCCAGGGCGTGTACTCCGGCGGGATGGGGGCTTCGAAATGGAGGCGTTCGCCGGTGGCAGGGTGGTCGAAGGCGAGGCGCCAGGCGTGGAGCATGAGGCGGCCGGGATGGACAGCTTGGCGAGCTGGCTTGGCGTAGATGGAATCGCCGACGAGGGGGCAACCCTTGTGCAGCATGTGGACGCGGATCTGGTGGGTGCGGCCGGTGTGCAGGGTGCAGAGGACCAGGGCGCTGCCCGTGGAGAGGTCTGCGGCCAGGACTTCGTAGTCGGTGATGGCGGGCTTGCCGCCGGGGGGATTGACGACGGCCATTTTCTGGCGGTTCACTGGGTGGCGGCCGATGTGGGTGAAAATGCTGTCTTTCGCTGGGGTGGGGATGGATTGGGTGACGGCAAGGTAGAGTTTTTCGGTCCTCCGGCCGGAGAATTGCTCGCTCAGACTTCGGTGGGCGGTGTCGGTTTTGGCGACGACGAGGCAGCCGGAGGTGTCTTTGTCGAGCCGGTGGACGATGCCCGGACGCTCGACGCCGCCGATGCCGGAGAGCTGGCCGCGGCAGTGGTGGAGCAGGGCGTTGACGAGAGTGCCGTCGGGGTTGCCCGCTGCGGGGTGGACGACGATGCCGGGTTCCTTGTCGAGGACGAGAAGGTGTTCGTCTTCTAAGAGGATTTTCAGAGGGATGTCCTGCGGTCGGGCTTCGGCGGGGACGGCTTCGGGGATGGCGATGCTAAGGAGGTCGCCGGGCGCGACGGGATCGCGAGGTTTGGCGGGCTGGCCGTTGCGGAGGATGAATTGTTCGCGGATGAGTTCCTGGATGCGGGAGCGCGAGAGGTCGGGAAGCTTTGAGGCCAGCCAGGCGTCGAGCCGCATGCCGGGATCGCTTTCCACGCGGAGTTCCATCGGGGGTGGAGACTTCGGGGGAGGGAGGGGATTGTCAATGGGGGGAGTGGGGGGGCGGTCAGTCGATGCGCGAGGGGAAAGTGGGGTAGAGAAGAACCCCGGCGGGTTGCCGCGTCTTGCGGATTACTTGCTACATCGTCCCTTCGCCCTCAAGAAAATCACCTGGAATGCCGCCACGAAAGACGTCATTCTGTACCACTCCAAGCGCCACCATAGCATCCGGCGCAATTTCCAGGCCATCTAAATCGCGGGAAGAATCAATGAATCAAACCCTCGATTTGATGCGTAGGCGCAGCAAAAGTCCGCTGGCGAGCAAACCCGCAGTGGTCAAGGCGGATGCCGGTTCCGGAATGGGACTACCCGTTTCGGCTCCTAAAAACTGCAAAATGGGCTGTGCGGTGAGGCCGCTCTCTGCCAAAATATAAGTGCCGTTATTATCAAAGGAATATCTTAGGCCGCCCGGGAGTTCGGTGGCTCCGGCGTCACCGGTGACATTGGCAAGCAGACCGCCGACATTTTTAAAACCGATGAAGTAGGTATCATTTGCCGTAAGCGAAAGCGATGTAAATTCACCTCCTGCGAAAGCATTCGCCAAGGGATTGAAGTTGGCGGATCTCAAGAGCGTGCCACCGGAGCCAGGAAACGCGTCATAGACTTCCATGGTGATCGTTCTGCCATCCGCCGAACCGAATTTGGTCGTGATTCCGACAAGATCAAAAGAAAAAGTCGGCGTATAGAACCAGCCAACCTCCGTGGCATTCCACGTCGCGCTGCCGACTCATTGATTGAATCGGCGACAATCACCGCTGCTTGTGCCGCGCTTGCGGCCAGCATCGCCACGCATGCTACTGTCAGTTGAAAACGATTTTTCATAGCTTTGTAAGGAGCGTTTTATCCTAAGGCCAAGCCATCTGCCTGATAGATATGGATGCCAAGAGGAGGGGAGGCATCAAGAACTTTCAGAGATGTAAGTAGCGCCCTCCTTCATGCCAAGATTTTTCTGCAACTTTTTCAGAGTGGTCAAAGCCCGGGAGAAGAATGGTGGCTGCCCCAGCCATCCGGTGAATGGCGATCCGCCTTGCCGTTGCGGGCGTTTCTCTGTTCCAGGGCCGTCCGCCCCATCCGACCGCTCTGCCTTTTGCGAGTGATCCGGACAACCTCCAGCCGGGATCAGGCGACCCTCTTCCCGGGCTTGATCGCTGTCGGGGCGACCGCACGTTTCTTTTTCCCCTTGCTCCGGCCGACGGGCGTTTTAGGGCTCGCCCCGAAAAGCAAATCCCCAGCAGTCAGTTACGCCGCATCCTTGTCCGCACGGCGGCGGCGGATGAGGGCGGGGCGCTCGCCGAGGACGACGGGGCGGTTGATGGTCACGGCCTCGATGTCGCCGCGGGAGGGGACGTCATACATCACGTCGAGCATCAGGCGCTCGAAGATCGATCTCAAGGCGCGGGCGCCGGTGCCGCGGCGGACGGCTTCCTCGGCCAGGGCGCGCAGGGCGTCGCGGGTGACGCGGAGTTTCACACCGTTCAGGGCGAGCTGCTTCTGGTACTGCTTGACCAGCGCGTTCTTGGGCTCAGTGAGGATGGAGATGAGTTCGTCCTCGGTGAGTTTGCGCAGGGCGGAGATGACGGGCAGGCGGCCGATGAATTCGGGAATGAGACCGAAGTGAAGAAGGTCCTCCGGCTCGGTGAGGTCGAGGATGTTGCCGGTGGCGGAGCTGACTTCGTTGACGGTGCCGTGGAAGCCGAGGGTGCTCTTGCCGAGGCGGCGCTGGATGAGTTCTTCGAGACCGACGAAGGCGCCGCCGCAGATGAAGAGGATTTTCTCGGTGTTGACCTGGATGTATTCCTGCTGCGGGTGCTTGCGGCCGCCCTGGGGCGGGACGTTGCAGACGGTGCCTTCGAGGATTTTCAGCAGGGCCTGCTGGACGCCTTCGCCGGAGACGTCGCGGGTGATCGAGACGTTTTCGGTCTTGCGGCCGATTTTGTCGATTTCATCGACATAGATGATGCCGCGCTCGGCGCGCTCGACGTCGAAGTCGGCGGCCTGGAGGAGGCGCAGAATGATGTTTTCCACGTCCTCGCCGACGTAGCCGGCTTCGGTGAGAGTGGTGGCATCGACGATGGAGAAGGGAACGTCGAGCAGGCGGGCGAGGGTTTTGGCGAGGAGGGTCTTGCCGGAGCCGGTGGGGCCGAGCAGCAGGACGTTGGATTTTTCGATTTCGACTTCGCCGTATTCTTCGGCGAGGCCGGGGTGGTCCTGGCGCAGGCGCTGGTAGTGGTTGTAGACGGCGACGGAGAGGACTTTTTTGGCGTGATCCTGGCCGATGACGAATTCGTCGAGCCTGCCGCGGAGTTCGGCGGGGGAGGGGAGGCGCTTGGGGGCCTGGTTGCGGTTCGCCTTGCGGGATTTGCCGCCGCTTTCCGCAAGTTCCTTGTCGAGGATGTTGGAGCAGACCTCGACGCACTCGTTGCAGATGTAGACGCCGGGGCCGGCGATGAGTTTTTTGACCTCCGAATGGCTTTTGCCACAGAAGGAGCACATGGTGAGATTGGATGCGCGTGCCATTTTGAGGTTCCGGTATGAAAACGAAAAGAGGCGCCGGGTCTTTCGGCCCGACGCCCTAGAGTAGCCGAAAAGGGTTCAGGCGTCGTCCTTTTTTCCGTCATCCGCGTCAGCAACCGCGGCGGCGATGGCGTCGGGGAGTTGCTTGCGGCTTTCGAGGACCTTGTCGACGAGGCCGTAGGCGACGGCTTCCTCGCCGGTCATGTAGTTGTCGCGGTCGGAGTCGCGCTCGACTTCCTCGACGGTCTTGCCGGTGTGTTTGGCGAGGATGCCGTTGAGGCGTTTTTTCAGGTTGAACATGAAGCCGATGGTGCGCTCGACGTCGGAGGCGGTGCCTTGGGCGCCGCCGGAGACCTGGTGGATCATGACGTGGGAGTTCGGCAGGCAGAAGCGCTTGCCCTTGGTGCCGGCGGTGAGGAGGATGGAACCCATGGAGGCGGCGATGCCGATGCAGTAGGTGTTCACGTCGCAGGTGACGAACTGCATCGTGTCATACATCGCGAGGCCGGCGGTGACGGAGCCGCCGGGGGAGTTGATGTAGATGTGGATGTCCTTTTTGGGGTCCTGCATCTGCAGGAAAAGGAGCTGGGCGATCACGGAATTCGCCACGAAGTCATCGATGGGCGTGCCGATGAAGATGATGCGGTCCTTGAGCAGCCGGGAGTAGATGTCGAAGGAGCGCTCGCCCCGGCCATCCTGCTCGATGACGACGGGGACGTAGTAGCTGTTCCGGGGTGCGATGGCGGTGGGAAAATCATTCATCGGTGGCGGCGGGTTCGTCGGCGGTTTCCTCGACGGTGGCGTGCTCCAGCACGAAGTCAATGGCCTTGCCCACCAGCATGGAGTTGCGGATGCCGGGGATGCGGCCCTGGCGCTGGAGTTCCTTGATGAATTTCTTGGGCGACTCCTTGCGGGACTGGGCGATGTAGGCGAGGTGGTTGACGAGTTCCTGGTCGCTGATCGCGATGTTTTCGGCGCGGGCGATTTCCTGGAGGATGAAGTTAGTCTTGAGGTTGATGCGCGCCTGCTCGCCGGCGGAGGCGATGATGTCGTCCTGCTGGGCCTGGAGTTCCTCATCGGTCATGCCGGCTTCGGCGCCGCGGCGGACGAGAGCGTCGGTCTGGCCCTGAGTCTCGTGGCGCAGGAGGTCTTCGGGGAGTTCGAAATCGACGAGCGAGTTGAAGTGCTCGACGATCTGGTTGACCTTGAAGTCGTCGATGCGGCGGCGTTTTTCGACGCCAAGTTGCTGGGTGACGATGGTGCGGAGCTCTTCGAGAGTCTTGCCACCGGCGATTTTGGCGGCGAAGTCGTCGTCGAGTTCGGGCAGGGAGATTTCCTTGAGGCCCTTGAGAGTGACGGCGAAGGTCACGTCCCTGCCGCGCAGGTCGGAGAGGGGGAAGTCTTCGGGAATGGTGATGGTGATGTCCTTGCTTTCGCCGATGGCAAGGCCGGCGACCTGGGCGGCGAAGCCGGGCAGGAAGCTGCTTTCGTCGAGCTTGAGCCAGAAGCCTTCGCGGCCGCCGAGATAGCCGGCGGATTTGCCGATGGCTTCTTCGAGCGGCTGGCCGTCGAGGGTCGAGGTATAGTCGATCACGGCCAGGTCGCCGTCGGCGGCGGGGCGGTTCTCGATATCCTTGTAGTCGGCGAAGCGCTCGCGGAGCTTTTCGAGGTTTTTCGCGATTTCCTCCTCGGTGGGGTCGGCGGAAGGGGCCTTGATGGCGATGCCTTTGTAGGGCGGCAGGGCGACGTCGGGCGCGAGGGTGAGGGTGGCCTGAAAGGTCAGGGTGCCGTCGGGATTTTCGGTGAGGTTCTGGGGGATGCCGAAATTGAGGACTTTGAGGGCTTCCTTGCGCAGAGCTTCTTCGTAGGCTTGGCGGACAAGGCGGTCCTGGAGTTCTTCGGCGATGCTGGATTCGAAGCGTTTTTCGATGACCTTTTTCGGAGCCTTGCCTGGGCGGAAGCCGGGGATGCGGGCCTGCGAAGCGTAGCCGGAGACGATTTTCTCGCGCTCGGACTTCACGGTGTCGGAGGGCACTTCAACGCGCAGCGTGGCGAGGCAGTTCGGCTGCTTTTCTACGATGATGTTCATACGGAAAGGGCGGCGCGGGCGGCGCCGGGGGCGGGAAGCTAAGGAGGCGCCCCCGGCCTTGTCAAAGCGAAGTAGGTCGGTCAGCGGGGAATGCGGCGCCCGGACCGGTGGCTGCAGCGGGTCACGGGGCGGCGGTGGCGGGCGCCTCTTCCGTATCCGGAGCCGCCCGGGGGATTTGCCGGATGGTGTCGAGGATCAGGGATGAGTGGAGGGCTTTGCCGAGTCCCAGAGCATGTTTGACTTTCCGGCTCTCGGTTTCCGTTTCGATCGTCTCGTTGTGATGGATCCTGGAAATGGCGAGCCCGGCGATGACGGGGCCGTCCGGCCGGTCCAGCACCACGGGGCCCCCGCTGTCTCCGTCCCATGCGGTGAAGTCGATCATGAAAACGGGGTCATCGGAAGGTCGGAGAGGGAAGCTGGCGACGATTCCCTGTCTGGCCACGGGAAAGCCTGCGGGGCTCGATTCGAGCCGCTTCGGATAGGTGAGGACGATGATCTGGCCGCCGTACGTCAGGCCTGGGGATTCCAGCGCGCTCAAGGGCAGGATGGCGTTGCTTTCCAGGGTTCCGGCGGGGAGTGTCAGCCGCATGGCGGCGATGTCCTGCTCGGGGTGCTTCGTCCACAGGTCTTTCTCCCCTTCCCGGATCGGAATGGTCTGGTCGAGGCGCTGGTATCGTCCATCGGCATCGGTTTTACGGAGCACGAGGATCGAGGTTTCTCCCCTGGCGTTGCTCAGAACATGGGCGGCGGTGACGAGATAGACCTCGCCTGTGGGCGGATCTTTGAGCAGGAAACAGGTGGCGGTGGAGCTTTGGTTGAAGAGTTTGAAAGTGGCGTGCATCGCCGTTTCGACGGGCGATGGGGAAGGGACGGTCTGGGCCGTAAGGTCCGGGAGGACGGCGAGAAGCGCGGCGGCGAGGAGGGGAGAGGGCGAAAGGGATCTCATGGGGCGCGATAAAGCTTTCCCGACGAAGACGGGTTGGGGACGGGATTTATTTCGTGGCTCCGGCGCATCGCTGAGGGGCGAACGGCGACATGGGCCTTGACGGCATGGGGCTTGGGCGGGTTTTATGCGCACCGTTAGCCGACTCACATGGATTATTCATCCCTCCTCGGAATTCGGGGCGCGTCCCTTGCGACGCGCCGGGTCATTCTGGCGGCTTCACTCGGGGCCGCCTTCGTGGCGACTCCGCTGCTGGCCCAGGATTTCGAAGGAAAACGGGTCACGACCGTGGACATCCGCCATACCGGCGCCCAGACCGTCGACGATGCCCGCCTGCGGAATCTGATCTCCACCCGCGGCGGCGAAGCTTATCGCAGCGAGAAGCTCGATAACGACATCAGGTCGCTCTACGAATCGGGCCTGGTGGACGATGTCCGCGTGCTGGCGGAACCGGCGGGCGACTCGGTCAAGGTGATCTTCGAGGTAACCACCCGGGCGGCCTTCGGCGGAGTGGGTTTTGTCGGCAACACGATATACAAGGATGAAAGGCTCGCCAGGGAAACGGGCTTGAAGGCGGGCGGCGCCCTGAGCGATGCGGAGATCCTGACAGCACGGCAGAATCTGGAGAAATTCTATCGCGATTCCGGTTATCCGGATGTCACGATCACCACGCGGTCCCAGCCTTCCGAAATCAATCCTGGCGCCGCGGATCTGGTGTTCGTGATCGACGAAGGCGACAAGAACGAGGTCCGGGACATCCGTTTCGAGGGCAATCATACCTTCGACAGCCGCACGCTCCGTCGCCAGATGAAGGTGAAAGAGAAGGGGCTCTTTTCCTGGCTGACCAAATCCGGTCGCTTCGAGGTCGAGCAGCTCGATTCCGATGTCGAGTCGGTGCTCGATTATTACCGGAGCCGCGGTTATCTCCGCGCCAGCAGCCCGGGAGTGCGCCGCGAGCCGGTGGGCGACGGCCGGGTGGACATCGTGATCCCGATCGTCGAGGGCGAGAAATACACCGTGGCCGGCGTCGGCTTCGGCCGGACGACGGTTTTCAAACCGGAGGAACTCTACCCCGCTCTCACGCTCAATGGCGGCGATGCCTATTCGTCGGCGAAGATGCGCGACGACATCAGGATGATCCGCAGCTACTACGGCTCCCGCGGTTATGCCGATGCGACCGTCACGCCGGACATCCGCGACGCCGGGCCGAACCAGGTGAACATCACCTATCGCATCACCGAGGGCGCACGCTACCGGGTGGGCCGGGTGAATATCGAGGGGAATACCAAGACCAAGGACAAGGTAATCCGCCGCGAAATGCCGCTCAAGCCGGACGATTGGTTCAATTCCGTGGAACTGGAGACCGCGAAAGCCCGTCTTCAGGGATTGCGGTATTTCGACGATGTGCAGGTGACCGGTGAAGGCGGCAGCCGCGGCGGCTACCGCGACGTGAACGTCCTGGTTCAGGAGCGCCGCACGGGGCAGGTCACCGCGGGCGTGGGCTTCAGCTCCATCGACAGCATCGTCGGCTTCGTCAATCTGGAGCAGACGAATTTCGACATCACAAATCCGTGGGCCTTCACGGGCGGCGGCCAGCGTTTCGCGATGGATCTGCGCGTCGGCAGCAGGCGGACCGATTTCGGTATCTCTCTCTATGAGCCGTGGTTCATGGACAAGCAACTGGGGCTCGGAGGTGAGCTTTTCTATCGGGATTCCCAGTATTATTCGGATGTCTATGACCAGACGAACGCCGGCGGCGCCATCCACATCCGCAAGCCGGTCGGGCCGAAGTCCTATGTCAGGGCGGAGTACCGGCTCGAGAGGGTGAAGATCGATGTGGATAACTCGGTCGCGGCGGATTCCGTGATTGCCGGCATGCCGTCGCTGTTCCTGGCGGAAGACGGCAACTACACCCGCAGCGCGATTTCGCTGAATTACGTCTACGATAACCGCGACGATCTGTTGGTGACCCGCACCGGCGAGAAAATCGACGTCGGCCTGAATTTCGCCGGCTCCTTCCTGGGCGGGGATGTGGATATTTTCGGGCTCTCGCTCCAGGGACAGAAGTACTGGAATCTTTGGTGGGATTCGATTTTCTCGATCAAGGGCGAGCTTGCCTTCGTCGATGCCACCAGCGGAGAGGTGCCGATCTTCGACCGGATGTTCCTGGGCGGCGGCCGTACGTTGCGCGGCTTCGAGTTCCGCGATGTGGGTCCGCGCGATCCGGTGACGGAGGAGGTGGTCGGCGGCCAGTCGCTGGGTTTCCTGTCCTTTGAGTACAGCGTTCCCATCATCGACAGTGTGCGGATCGCGACCTTCTACGATCTCGGTTTCGTCAATGCGGACTCCTGGGATCCGAGTCCGAGCGATCTCTATCATGACATCGGCGTCGGTGTCCGCTTGAAGCTGCCGATCAGCGATGTGCCGATCGCTCTGGACTACGCGATTCCGATTTCCAGCCCGGACAAGGAGGCGGACAAGGGCGGACAGTTCAACTTCTACCTGAGCTTCGATTACTGATGCCGTTTTCGGGCAAGGCCGCGGGGAGGGATTCCCGCGGCTTTCTCCTTTTCCGGGGGTCAGGCGAAGCCGAGCACCGCGGCGCGGCCGCCGGGGAGATCGATTTCCGCGCGGTCGAAGGCGGTCTTGCCGAGGTAGCCGAGGGCGAGCAGCGAACCGTCCTCTTCCGGGAGCGGGCTGACGCTGGTGATTTCGCCGCCGGGGAGCGGGTCTTTTTCGCGCGTTTCCGGCGGCACGCGCAGGGCGGCAAGGCGGCGGTTCAACTTGCCGGCGCTTTTGATGCGGGAAAGCACTTCCTGGCCGATGTAGCAGCCTTTGCGGTAGGAGATCGCCGAGCGGTCGAGCCCGGCTTCGGGCGGGAGAATGCCTGGGACGAGTTCCTTGTCCCAGGCGGGGAGGCGGTGACGGATGCGGAGGTGCTCGGTTTCGTCCTCCGGGAGAGGTGAAAGCGGAAGCGCCGGGGCCTCGCCGGTACGGACCCAGAAATCGAAGCCCCGAGGACCGAGGCGGATCGCTTCGCGGACGAGAGGGCCGGGAGGAGGTTCCGTGGCGAGAATATGGGTGAGACGCCACCGATCGGATTCGTCGGTAATTTCCACGTCGTCGGCGATCAGGTAGCGGTCGATCCGGGCGAGCAGTTCGTCGCGGCACTCGGGGGGGGCTTCCACGCAGAAAGCGCCGTCCGCGTCGCGGAAGATGTGGACGAAGAATTGCAGCCGACCCTTCGCGTCGGTGACGCAGGCGGGCAGGGCTTTTTCGCCACAGGAGCGGACATCCTGGGTGACCTGGCCGTTGAGAAAACGCTCCGCATCGGGGCCGCGCAGGACCAGCAGGGTGCGGGCGGCGGGAGGGAGGCAGGGGAACGGGCCGGCGCAGTCCATGGATTCAGTCCACGGCGAGGTGTTCATCGCCGAGGTAGGGTGCGGCCAGCGCCGAATAATCCCGATCCGCGTAACCTGCGGCGCAGAGTTCTTCCATGCGCTGGGAGACGGTCCGGATCGCCGGGGTGTCCAAGCCGGCTTGAGCCGCGAGTTCCAGGGCATAGCGGCTGTCCTTGAGCATGTTCGCCAGGGAAAAATGGGTGTCGAAATCCCCAGCGGCCATCGTCGGCAGCTTCATTGCTGCCAGCGGGGAGCCGCAGGCGTTCAGCGCCACGGCGTCGATCAGGCTTTGGGCCGGGATTCCATGACGGGTTGCGGTGGCCAGCGACTCGGCCAGCGCCTGCACGGTGCAAGCGGAGATGAGATTGGTCACGAGCTTGAGGATCGTAGCATTGCCGGTCTCTCCGCAACGGATGACGGCCTTGCCGGTGCGCAGCAGAGTGGGCTCGAAATGGTCGATCAGATCCGGCTTCCCCGCGGCGTAGTAGACGAGCAGTCCATTCGCAGCGGCTTCGCGGCTGCCGGTGAAGGGGCAGTCGAGGAAGCCGATGGAGCGCGTTTCGCAAGCTTCCGCCAGCCAGCGGGTGGTGGCGAGGTCGATGGTGGAGTGGTTGACGAGCGTGGCGCCCTGAGCAGCGGCATCAAGACAGTGAGCGGCGATGTCCCGGACGGCGGGCGCGTCTTTCAGATAGAGAAGGATCAGGTCCGCGCCGTCGACCGCCTCTTCGGGAGTGGCGGCTTCGTTCGGCAAGCCCTTGGGCGTGCGGTTCCACAGGGCGATTCCGGTGTCTCCGGCCGCCTTCAGGCGTGCGGCGGCGCGCGAACCGATGATGCCGAGCCCGAGCAGGGCGATCTTTCGCGGGATCATGGGCCTTCCTGGCGTTGAAGGGCGAGTTCCGCGAGTTTCGCAGCCTGCTTGCTGATTTCCGTGATCGTCTTGTGCTCGGCGGGTTCGTCGCCGAGGGTCATTTCGTTGCGGAGGCCGGAGAGCAGATCGCGCATTTCCAGATAATTCGGCCGCTCGGCGACGCGCGGCTCCAGCGAGCCGACGATGGCGGTGTAGTAGTCGGCGATATCTTCGCGCATGATGTGCTTGGCGCGCTCCGGGCTGAATTGCTTGGCCACCGCGGCGGAGGAAACCTGGAGCGCCCGGATCCAGCCGCCGAGGGAGATCAGGTGGGCGAGGTCGGCGTCGCGCAGGGTGACCAGTTCCAGTTCGACATCCTTCTGCGTGGCGGAGAGTTCCTTCTTGAGCTGGTCGATCTGCTGGTTGCGGGCGCTTTCGAGCAGGCTCGCGGCGTGGCGGTTGACCCGTTCGCCGGCGCCGAGGGCCTTGCCGTAGCGGGTGAGGTCGGCGGCGAGCTGCTCGACTTTGCCGAGTTCGCCGGCTTGGACGACGAGGAAGCCATCGGCGATCAGGAACCCGAGCTCGATGGACAAGTCGGCGCGGTTGAGCGGCATCCGGGCGGGAATTTCCCGCTGGAACTGGATCAGCGGCAACGGGGCCAGGGCTTCCAGTGATTCGAAGATTTTGGCGATGGATGGAGCGGTGAACTCGTTGATTGCGAGTTCTTCGCGCACATGGGGGTCGTCCAGCAGATCGGCCGGGATTTCGGGTTTTCCGCCTCCCTCCTGCGCCGGCAGGGCGGCACAACCCATCAGTAGGCCGATAGCGACGGCAAATGGCTGACGTATAAAGGTCACGCCCGGAATCCTTGCACCGACCCGGCTTTCCGGCAACCGGCAATCCCGAAACCCCATTGGAAACGTCGCAGTGTTTACCGGCTTGACTCGGGAACCGTAAAATGCTGGCCTCCGGCTCGCGGGAGTCTTGGTTTCAAGCGCTTGCCGCATTTTTTGTCTATCCATCCGCGATCTCATGGACTGGTCCTCTCCACTCTGGTACGCCTCCTACATTCTGGTGCTCATCGCGTTGGCTGGCTACGGCTGCCACCGCCTGACCATCGTTTACCTCTACCTGAAGCATGCGCGGAACAAGCCGGAGCCGAAGTCCCTCTTCGCGGAGCTGCCGCTGGTCACGATCCAGCTTCCCGTTTTCAACGAAATGCACGTCGTGGACCGGCTGCTCGATTCCGTGGCGGCGCTCGACTACCCGCAGGACAAGCTTCAGATCCAGGTGCTCGACGACTCCACCGACGAGACGGTGGAAATCTGCCGCCGCGGCGTGGAGCGGCTGCGCGCCCGGGGCTTCGACGCCGAGCACATCCATCGCACCGACCGGACGGGCTTCAAGGCCGGCGCCCTGGAAAACGGTACCCGCTTCGCCAAGGGGGACCTGCTTTTCATCCTCGACGCCGATTTCGTCCCGAATCCCGACGTGCTCCAGCGGACCATCCACTACTTCAGCGACGAGAAGATCGGGATGATTCAGACCCGCTGGGGCCACCTGAACCGCAGCTACAACGTGCTGACCCGCATCCAGGCGATGTTCCTGGACGGCCACCTCGAACTCGAACAGACCGCCCGCAACCGCAGCGGCCGCTTCTTCACCTTCAACGGCACCGCCGGCATCTGGCGGAAGTCCTGCATCGCCGACGCGGGCGGCTGGGAGCACGATACGCTCACCGAGGACATGGACCTGAGCTACCGCGCCCAGCTCAAGGGCTGGCGCTTCATTTTCCTCAACGATGTCGAGACGCCCGCCGAACTGCCGGTCGATATGGACGGCTTCAAGAGCCAGCAGCACCGCTGGACGAAGGGTTCGATCCAGGTCTGCAAAAAGGTCCTGCCCGCCATCTGGAAGGCCAAGGTGCCGCTTTACATCAAGCTGGAGGCGACCGCGCATCTCACCTCGAATTTCGCCTACCTGATGCTGATCTGCCTGTGCTTCCTGATCTACCCCAACCAGCAGGCGCAGCCCGATTTCGGCCCCTTCACCTATTACATCGTCAACGTCCCGATCTTTTTCTTCTCCACCGTCTCGGTGATCGCCTTCTACCTCACCTCGCAGAAGGCGCTGCGCCCCGGCACCTGGTGGAAGGAAATCCCCTACCTGCCGCTGCTCCTCGCCCTGGGCATCGGCATGTCGATCAACAACGCCAAGGCGGTGATCGAGGCGATCTTCAACCACCAGTCCGCCTTCGTCCGCACGCCGAAATACGGCATCGGCGAAAAGCGCAGGACCGATTGGAAGAAGAGCAGCTACAAGGCGATGAAGACGCTCACGCCCGTGGTCGAGCTGCTCTTCGGTTTCTTTTTCCTTTTTGTCGTTGTCGATGCGGCGATGAACCATCGCTGGTCCTCGGCGATTCTTCTGCTTCCCTTTCCCGTCGGATTTTTCTATACTTCCCTGTCGTCGTTGGCGCGCCTGCTTCCCACGGGTCGCGTTGCTACGGAGTCCAAAGTGAAAATCGATGTCTCGAAGGAATCCTGAAGCACATCCATGATCAGGCAAATCCTGCATTACACCCTCACCCTCGCCCTCATCCTGCCCGCCTCCTTCCTGCTCAATGGTTGCGGGACAGGCAAAGACACGAGCAGCAAGATGATCGTCAGCGTCCGCGACCAGCGGATGCTGCTCGTCAAGGACGGCAAGCCTGTCAGATCCTATACCGTCTCCACGTCGAAATTCGGCATCGGTTCCCAGCCGGGCAGCAATTACACGCCATTGGGCCGGATGGAGATCGCCCGCAAGATCGGCGGCGGCTACCCGGCCGGCATGGTTTTCAAAAGCCGCCGCCCCACCGGGGAAGTCCTCAAGCCGAACGCCCCAGGCCGGGATCCCATCGTCAGCCGCATCCTGTGGCTGCACGGCAAGGAAGCGCAGAACCGCAACACCTTCGGCCGCTACGTCTATATCCACGGCACGCCCGAGGAGAACCGGCTGGGCACTCCCGCCTCCTACGGCTGCATCCGCATGGGAATGAAGGACGTGGTCGATCTCTACAACCGCGTAGGCGAAGGCGCCGAGGTCCGCGTGATCCGCGGTTCGCTGTTGGAGACCTGGGAGGGACGGGAGTATTCCCGAACCCAGGAAGATCGCAATTTCCTGGGCCTCGCGAAAAGATAGCCCCGGCCGAGAGACAGACTTGACAGGAAGGGCCGTCCCCCTAAATTGCCGCCCCCGCGCGACCAGCGGGTCGTTCCAACCGTCCGATTTTTTCCACCATGGCCAACCACAAGTCCGCCCTCAAGCGCGTCCGCCAGACCAAGATCCGCACCGAGCGCAACCGCGCCCGCAAGACTGTCATCAAGACGCTCCGTAAAAAGACCCTCGCCGCGGTGGCTGCCGCCGACAAGCCGGCCGCCGGTCAGTCGCTCGCCGAGTTTTCCTCCGCTGTGGACAAGGCCGCCAAGAAGGGGCTGATCCACAAGAACAAGGCTGCGAACCTCAAGAGCAAGGCCGCCAAGGCCATCGCCACGATCGCCTGAGCCGCAATCCGGACGGTTAACCAAATTCCGAAGCGGCTCCGGTTTCCGGCGCCGCTTCTTTTTTGCCCGATGTCCTCGAAATCCCAACCCGACCCCGGTTCCCGTCAGGCGAAAGCGGCACAGATCGCTGCCAACCCCTCCGCCTACAAGGTCTGCGAAGGTTGCGACTCGATCGTGGGCAGCGGCGCGGTGCTTTGCCCGAACTGCCACAGCTACCGTTTCGATGCCTCGCCGGAGCGGGTCATCCAGCAGGCCAGGGCTCTCGGCTCCCGCGAGCAGACGTCGGTGACGGCGGGGGATTTGAGCTGAGGGTTTCTCCCCTCCTCTCGCCATGTACATTCCCGCTGCGTTCCGCGTCGAATCTCCCGACAAGCTCGCCGGCCTGATCCGCGATCACAGCTTCGCAACGCTGGTCACGCACGATGGCCGGTCCTGTTTCGCCAGCCATCTGCCGATGCTCTATGACCCGGATGCCGGGCCGCACGGCACTCTGGTGGCCCATATGGCGCGGGCGAATCCCCAATGGCGGCACTTCGCCGGCCAACAGGAGGCGCTGGCGATTTTCCACGGCCCCCATGCCTACATTTCACCATCGTGGTATCGGTCGTCACCCGCCGTCCCGACGTGGAATTACGCCACGGTTCACGCCTATGGCGTCCCCGTGATCATCGAGAATTCCGAGCGGCTTGCCGCACTCATCGACGAAACGGTGGAGACATATGAAAAAAGCCTTCCCGAACCATGGGACGGTCACCTGCCCGATGAGTTCCGCACCGGACTGATGCAAGCGATTGTGGGATTCGAAATTCCCGTTTCGCGCATCGAAGGCAAATTCAAGCTCGGGCAGAACCGGTCGGCGGAGGATTTGAAGGGTGTTTACGACGCTCTTTCCGGCTCTCCCGATTTTGGCGATAAAGCCCTTGCCGGAATGATGGTATCGGAAGGCTGTGTGGCCGAACGGCCCGGATTTTGATTTCCCGTCTGGTCGGAACGATATGGCATCCGCCTTTTCAACGCATGAACCCCTTCGCCGCAGCGCTGGTCCGATATCACGAAGGAGACGCATCCTCGGAGTTCGTGATCCTGCGGGACGATGGATTCAGTCAAAGGGTTCCGGCGTCGCTTTTCTTCGCCTCCGGTTCTTTCCCTGCGTTGGAGGCTCAGGCGCTGGATCTGTGCAAGGGACGGGTCCTCGACATCGGTGCGGCGGCCGGGCGTCATTCCCTGGAACTGATCGCAAGAGGTTTTGAGGTTGCGTCCCTGGATGTTCTTCCCGAGGTCGAATGCATCCTTCGCGACCGCGGGGCGCAGCGAGTGATCGTTGCGGATATTCTGACCTACACGGGCGATCGGTTCGACACGCTTCTGATGCTCATGAACGGTATCGGAATGGTCGGGGCGCCCGACGGGTTAAGAAGATTCCTTCGGCATGCTCATCAAATCACGACTGCATCAGCGCAGATTCTGTGTGACTCCATCGACG
This sequence comes from Haloferula sp., assembly GCA_037190465.1. Classification (GTDB taxonomy): domain Bacteria; phylum Verrucomicrobiota; class Verrucomicrobiia; order Verrucomicrobiales; family Akkermansiaceae; genus Haloferula. Next base: position 99,273 of record JBBCJF010000005.1, read on the forward strand.
TTTCGATCACGACCGATCCGGGGCATGTCGCCTATCGCCGGCGCAACCTCGACTCGGGGCGTTTCCCGGGGCAGCAATCGTTCACGATGTCCGGTGGCGGGATCGTTGGCGAGCCGTTCGAGTGGTTGCATTTGGATTTCGGCACCCTTTCCGAATTTGGCGAAGAAGCGGGCTGGCAGGCGGAGCTGATCGACTTGAAGATCGATGGGCACTATCTTTGCCGTCTGATTCGCGTTGATCACTGACGATCTCGAAGCTCCATGCGAACACTCCGGAAATGATACGCCGTCTTAGGAAGGGAGAAGCGACCCTCTACAAAGCCATTCGCCTGGAAGCGTTGAAGGATGCGCCGGACGCCTTTGCCTCAACCTACGAGTCCGCCTTGCTGAGGTCCGAGGAAAGTTGGACCGAGCAGGCTGATGGAACGGCAGAGGGCGGCGACCGCGCGACCTTCATCGCTTTCGGTCACGCGGAACCCATTGGCATGGCAGCTCTTTACAGAGATGGGAGCGACAGCCGCTCAGGAGAGCTGTTGCAGATGTGGGTGTCCCCCCATGGCCGGGGAAAGGGAACCGCGGCGGACCTCCTGAACGCGGTATTCGAGTGGGCGTCCTCCAACGAATTTGCCGAAGTCCGCGCCGAAGTGACCCGCGCGAACCGGAGGGCGATCCGATTTTACGAGAAGTATGGATTCCAGCGTCGAAGCGATTTGGACAAAGGAAATACCGTGACCCTTATCAGGAGAGTCAAAACAGACAGGGGCTTCCGGAGCCCGGGGGATGTTCCGCCTGAAGAATTCGCCCAGGAAGATGGCGCATCAGGCGAATCCGCTTCGCGGCGGGAGTAGCTCCCTTGACCCGCACCTCTCATTCATGAGACTCTGTTTCGGGATGCGCCGGACGATCGGCAGCATTCTTGCTGGCCTGCCTCGGAATCATGCTCCCCCTTGGCGGCGTCGCCCGTGCGCCTGTGCCTGCTAGAGAACAAGATCCCCGTCGCATCCGGTTGCGGCGCGGAAAAATCGCCATGTTGTCCGGACTGCGGGGCTCATCACGAAGACTCCTGTTGCCTGGAGTTCGACGATTTGCCTGACGTTTCGGCTCCTTCCGCCCCGCAAGAACCGCCATCTGCCGTATCCTCTCTTCCCCGCGCCGTCCTGGCGGACGGAGTGGTCTGGATTGCCGATCCCGAATCGCGGCGCGCCGTGCAGGCCGCCGCCGAAACCCGCGACGGACACGTCCGTATTTCCGGTGGCCTGCGCCCCGGCGAACGTGTCGTAATTTCCCCCGCAAAACCTGCGCGACGGCCAGAGAGTGAAACCACAAACCCCATGATCCCATGAAAGCCCGAGAAAGCGGTATGCCCGACGAAGATCGCTGGAGTTCCTTCTACGACGCCGATTGCATCGTAGCGAAGATGGATTGCGCCATCCGCGGCGATGAAAGCATCGTGGAATTCGGCAGCGGCTACGGCACTTTCACTCTGCCGGCCGCGCGGCGGACCAGCGGCCTTGTCCACGCCATCGATATCGAAACTAAGCTCGTCAACCTTCTGGAGTCGAAAGCCAGGCTGGACGGGTTGGCGAACGTCTGCCCGTTCCACCGCGACTTCGTCGTCCAGGGCTCCGGGCTGCCGGACCGGAGCGTCGATCACGCGATGATTTTCAACATCCTTCACCTCGAAGATCCTGTCGCTCTGCTGTGCGAAAGCCTGCGCATTTTGAAGCCGGGTGCGACCGCGTCGATCATCCACTGGAAACACGATCCCTCCACACCTCGCGGGCCCTCGATGGAGATCCGGCCCACTCCGCAAGACTGCCGGATCTGGGCCGAGTCCGCAGGTTTCCGTTTCGTCCGGCATCAGGATCTCTCCGAATGCTGCGACTATCACTATGGCCTTCTGATCCAGCGTCCCCTTCCGCCATGAACGAACCCATGATCCGATGCCGCTTCGCAGTGCTCAAGTTTTCAGGAGGAGACCTTCAGAAACTTGAGAGGGAAGTGGAAAGTGCGAACTGCGATTGGCGAGACACCTTGATCGCGGCGGGATTCGGTCATGATATAAATGTCCATCGAGCCTGGTTTCCATAGAACTTGTTTCGGATTTAAGACATGCTTCCCTTCTCCTACGCCATGCGGAATCTCTTCCGCTCGAAAAGCCGCCTGCTCCAGACCATCGGCGGCAGTGCGCTTGGTCATGGCCGCGGCGGCGATCAATAACGGCATGAAGCGCGCGCTCTCCTCCTCCGGCTCACCGCACAATGTCGTCCTGGTCGGCGCCGGTTCGGAGGAAAGCATCCAGCGCAGCGAAGTGCCCGAACAGGCAGCGGGGTACAGGAAAGCGCGCTCGCCTGTCTGACCGGGACCCTGCTCGCCTCGCTCGCCGCGGTGTTGCTGCTCGACGGCCGCACGGTACCGTTTTCCATCGGCGCCTTTGCGCTGGAGACTGGCCCGGGCGTCGCTTTCGCCGGCATCCTGACCGGGGTTTTCTCGGTCTGTTGGGAGCCCTGCCGCCTGCGGTCCGCCGCCTGAAGCCCGCGCTTCCCGCCGCCCTGAAATCCACCTGAAACCGAACACCGAATGATGAAAATGAAAAACAGATTGATCCCTGCCGCTGTTTGCCTGCTCGTTTCCTGTCAGGAGAAGCAGGCGCCCGCCGCGGAACATGCGCCCGCCGCGCCGTCGGGCGAGGCGAAAGCGATTCGTGCCGCGCGCGCCACCGTCAGACCGGGAGAAGAAATCACGCTCGCCGGCCGAATCATGGGGAATGCGAAGCCCTTTGTCGAAGGCCGGGCGGTGTTCATTCTCGGCGATCCCGACGTGCTCACGCCGTGCAACGAACGGCCCGGCGACAATTGCGAGACGCCCTGGGATGTCTGCTGCGACACTGCGGAAGACAAGAAAGCCGGCACCGCCACGATCCAGATCGCCGGGGCGGATGGGAAGATTCTCAGGGAGAGTCCCGAAGGCGTCGGAGGGTTGGAGAAGCTTGCGGGCGTCACGGTCACCGGAAAGGTTGCCGAAGGCTCGTCCGCGGATCTGCTGGTCGTGAATACGAGGGCGATCCGCGTGGAACGGGGAGCGGATTAAATGCGCCATGACCAAGTTCTTGACGCCGCGAAACGCCGGGTTTCGTCTTTCCGCCCATGACGAAGTTCCGCCCGTGCATCGACCTCCACCAAGGCAAGGTGAAGCAGATCGTCGGCGGAACCCTGCGTGATGACGGACCGGGGCCGCGGGAGAATTTCGTGGCCAGCGCCGGGGCGGGGGAGTTCGCGGCGAAATTCCGCGCCGACGATCTGCGCGGCGGGCATGTGATCATGCTCGGGCCAGGCAATGAAGCCGCGGCGAAGGAAGCGCTCGCCTCCTGGCCGGGCGGGATGCAGATCGGCGGGGGCATCCGCGCCGAGAACGCGCAAAGCTGGCTCGATGTCGGGGCGAGTCATGCGATCGTGACATCCTGGCTTTTCGAGGACGGACGCTTTTCCGTAGACCGCCTGCGCGAGTTGTCGGAGCGGATCGGCGCGGAACGGCTGGTGGTCGATCTTTCCTGCCGCCGCACGGCGGAGGGCTGGACGGTGGCGATGAACCGCTGGCAGACCCTGACCGATCTGAAGGTCGCGCCCGAGGTCCTCGACCGGCTCGCTCCGTACTGCGACGAGTTCCTGATCCACGCCGCGGATGTCGAAGGGCTTTGCGGCGGCATCGACGGCGAGCTGGTGGCGATGCTCGGGAGCTGGGGCGGGCGCCCCGTGACCTATGCCGGCGGCGCGGCTTCGATGGCCGATGTGGAGAAAGTCGAGGAACTCAGCGGCGGGAAGGTGGACATCACGGTCGGCTCGGCGCTGGACATTTTCGGCGGCCGGGGGGTGGCCTACGCGGAGCTGGTGCGCTGGAACCGGCGGTGTTAGAAGGGAGGGAGAAATATGGCGAAGTTTTCCGATTTTCCGTTCCTGCCCTCCGGCTTCGATCTGGAGCCGGATCTGCTCGATCAGCTCAGCAGCCGCCCCGGGAGCCAGCGCTGCGTGCTGGGCCGCGACGAGTTGCTGCTGGTGGTGCACGATGTGCCGAAGGCGGGGGAGTCGTCGCGAGAAGCGATCGTTTTCTGGCGCAGGCCGGAGGGCTACTGGATCGACAGTACCGGCAGCAAGGGGCTGCGCCGGCTCGGCGATCTGGTGGACCGCTACGCGAAAGTGATCGAGGAGCACGAGGATGCGATCGACGACGCCGACACCGCGGCGGAAGTTTTCGCGCTGGCCCGCGCGGCGGGGCCGCTGGCGAGAACTTCGCGCAACCTCGTCACTGCGATCGAGCAGGCGCTGGCGCAGGATGAGGACAACCGTGAACTGATGTCCCTGCGCGACCGCGTCCGCGAAGTGGAGCGCGCGGCGGAGCTGCTCTATCACGACGCGCGGCTGACCTTGGAATTCTGGCAGGCGGAGCGGGCCGAAGAGCAGCAGGAAGCGTCGGAGAAGCTCAACCGCATCGTCTACCGCCTGAACCTGCTGGCGGGCTTCTTTCTTCCGCTCGTCGCGCTTGGCGGCCTGTTCGGGATGAATGTGGATCTGCCGGATTTCGTGAGTGGGTGGTTTTGGGGGATTTTCTTCGGCGGTCTGTTGGTCGGGGCGGTGCTGCTTGCGGTGGTGGGTCGGAAAACCGGAGCCTCGTCGAAATGACCGGCCTTTGGGTGCTGCTCGCCGCTGTGCTGGTCGCGGCCGCCATTGCGATCTGGTACGGGGGGCGCATCCGGCGCCGGCGCGGGAAATCGCGGTCGCTGCGGCTCAACGGGCGGCAGCGGGAGATCGTCCGCAGATGCTTTCCGCTATGGGAGAAGATTCCCGCCGACATCCGGGCGGAGGTGGAGGGCTGGATGCACGTTTTTCTCGCCGAGAAGAATTTCGAAGCCTGCGGCGGCCTGCCCGAGATCACGGAGGAAATGCGGCTGGCGATTGCGGCGCCGGCCTGCCTGCTCATCGCGCGGCGGCCGGAGGATTATTACGAGCGGCTGCGCAGCATTCTGGTGTATCCCGATGTCTTCACGGTGCGCGACGAATGGGGAATCGAGGACGAGCGGCTCGGCGAATCGTGGGGCACCGGCAGCGTGGTGCTTTCCTGGGAAAGTGTGCTGCAGGGCGATGCCTTTCCGGAGGACGGGCTGAATGTGGTGATGCACGAATTCGCCCACCAACTCGACCAGGCGAACGGCGCGGCCGACGGGGTGCCGGCGCTGGAGGACGGCGACGACTACGGCCGCTGGTCGCAGGCCTTCCTGCCGGCCTACGACGACTTCTGCGAACGGGTGAATGCGGGCAGGCTCACGGTGCTCGACGACTACGGCGCGGAAAGCCCGGCCGAGTTCTTTGCCGTGGCTACCGAGACCTTCTTCGAGCGGGCCCGGGAGATGAAGCGCGAGGAGTCTGAGATTTTCGCCGAGCTGGTCGCTTTCTACGGCATGGACCCGAGCGAATGGTGAAAACCGCTCAGGGCGGGGGGATTTGCGTCAGTTTCTCTTCCGCTTTCACCCGGAAAATGCCGGACGGCGGCGTGACCGGCGTTTGGAAAAGCTGCGGGCCGGTCAGGTCCTGTTGCCCGGTCACTTCCTCCCATGTCAGGGCGGGAGAGGTGCGGAGCTTTTCGATGCCGCAAGCGACGCCGGGATTCGGCGTGAAGCTCATCCGGAACATTCCGCCGCTGACGGAGGTTGTCAGCTTCGGCGCTTCGACGGTGGGCAGCAGGATCACGTTGTCGATGCCGACGTAGCTCTCCGTTTCGATGCCTTCCAGGGGGAAGAAGCGGATGGAGATTTCCTCGATGGAGGAGAGAAAATCCTCATCCGGGGTGAAGGGCAGCCATTCGCCGTCCTCGAAGTAATACCAGGCGGCGTCGAAGAGGAATTCGAGCGAATACCAGTCGGGTTCGTCGCCGAGATCTTCCGGAAGGTAAACCGCCGAGTGGTAGTAGCGAAGCCCGGCGGGGCCGTCGGTGAAGACGGCGAGATCGAGGAAATCGAGCTCCCAGGGGTCGAGATAGGCGTCCAGCTCGACGCCGCGGATTTTCTGCGATGCGAAATCGCCGGTGAAAGCGCCGTCGCCGACGAAGGAGTCGGCGAAGAATTCGACGGCGTCGTCGCCAATGTAAAAGGAATAGGCGAAAGGATTCGGATCGATGTCCGGGCCGGCCCAGGCGGGATAGGTATAGTCGTCGGTGGCGTGAAAATAGAGGCCCCAGGCATCGGCATTGGCCCGGGTGGCGAAGGATTCCCAGGCACCGGCGATGGGATCGGCGGAGGCGGGAAGCAGGGTGAGAAAAGCGAACGGAGCGGCGAATTTCATTTCCATGATCGGCCGGATCGACCGACGGAAGGGTGGACGGCGGAAACGCCTGGTTTATTCGAATTCCCCGGAGCTTGCCTAGCCCCCGGAAAACGGTCAGAAGCGGCCTGTCGATATGATTGTTTCTCCGAAGATCCGTGGTTTCATCTGCACGACCGCCCATCCCGACGGCTGCGCGGCGCACGTGCGGGAGCAGATCGCCTACGTGAAATCGAAACCCGCACTGGCCGATGCGCCGAAGCGGGTTCTGGTGATCGGCTCCTCCACCGGCTACGGGCTCGCCTCGCGGATCGTCCCGGCCTTCGGCGGCGGCGCGGCGACCATCGGGGTGTTTTTCGAAAAGGAAGGCGCGGAGAAAAGGACCGGCACCGCGGGCTGGTACAATTCGGTGGCCTTCGAGGAGGCCGCCAGCGAGGAAGGACTCTACGCCCGCAGCTTCAACGGCGACGCTTTCTCCAACGAAATGAAGCAGCAGGTGATCGAGGCAATCCGCGGCGATCTCGGTCAGGTGGATATGGTGATCTACAGCCTCGCCTCGCCCCGCCGGGTCGATCCTGCGAACGGCGAGGTTTACAAATCGGTGCTCAAGCCGATCGGGCGGAGCTACACCAACAAGAATCTCAACACCGACAAAAAGGAGATCGAGCCCGTCACCATCGAGCCCGCCACCGAGGATGAGATCGAACAGACCGTGAAAGTCATGGGCGGCGAGGATTGGCGGCTCTGGATCGATGCCCTGGCCGCTGCCGGCGTGCTGGCGGAGGGCTTCAGGACGGCGGCCTATTCCTACATCGGCCCCGAACTCACCTGGGCGATCTACACCGACGGCACGATCGGCCGCGCCAAGCTGCATCTCGAACAGACGGCGAAGGAAATCAGCGCCCGCTTCGGCGAGGGCACGGCTTTGGTTTCGGTGAACAAAGCGCTCGTTACCCAGGCCAGTTCGGCGATCCCGGTGGTGCCTCTTTACATTTCGCTGCTCTACAAGGTGATGAAGGAAAAGGACCTGCACGAGGGCTGCATCGAGCAGATCCACCGCCTTTTCGCCGATCACTACTGTGCCGTCGGCGGGCCGAAGCTCGACGAGAAGGGCCGCATCCGCATCGACGACTGGGAAATGCGTCCCGATGTCCAGGCGGCGGTGAGCGAGGTCTGGGACTCGGTGACGACCGAAACGCTCGACCAGGTTTCGGATTTCGCGGGCTATCAGCGGGAATTCTACCGTCTCTTCGGCTTCGGCCTGGAGGGGGTGGATTATAACGCCGAAACGAACCCCGTGCGCCCGCTGCCGAGCCTGGGCTGACTCATCCACTTTCGCTCAATTCATGGCCCTCTGGTACTACGGTTCGAATGGCAACCAGCACGGCCCGGTCGAGGAGGCCGAGTTGAGGGCATTGATTGCCGCCGGCGCGGTGGGCTCCCAGACGCTCGTGTGGCGCGATGGCATGGGAGACTGGAAGCCGCTGGCCACGGTGCCGGAGCTTGGCCAGCAGGTGACCCCCTCTCCGCATGTCACCCCCGCCTACCCCGGCTACTATCCGCCGGTGGCGCCTACCAGCGGGATTGCCATCGCGAGCATGGTCTGTGGAATCGTCGCCCTCTTTACATGCTACTTCGCGGGTTTTCTCGGCGTTGTCGCGGTGATCTGCGGTCACATCGCCCTCGGCCAAATCAAGAACAGTCCCGTGCCGGTGGGAGGCCGCGGCATGGCGATCAGCGGTCTGGTTCTCGGCTACCTCGGCATTCTCATGACGGTTGCCACCGTCGTTTTCTTCGCATTCGCATTCGCTAACCATTAACCTCGTCACCCTCAATCTTCCCATGAACTGGTATTATGCAAAAAATGGAGCCCAACACGGTCCTGTTCCGCTCGAAACCCTTGTGGACAAAATCTCGATGGGCGAAGTGGCGCCCACCGATCTCGCATGGCGCGAAGGTCTGGCCGACTGGGCTCCGGTTTCCACCATCGCGGAGCTGAAGCCGAAAGCGCCTGAGCCTGCCGGAGCCTTGCCGTCCGCGGGAATCCCCGCCGCTCCTGCGGAGTCCTACCGCCCGCCTGTCTCGGCGGCGCCCGCTGGTCCGTCCATGGTTCCGGCACCGGCGGAAGCGCCTCTGTCCTCGGGATTGGCGACCGGTTCGATGATTTGCGGGATTCTTGCCCTGCTGGGCTGCTGCATCTGGCCGGTGAGCGGCCCCCTTGCCGTCGTCGCCATCGTTCTCGGGCATATCGCACTTTCCCGCATCAAGGCGGATCCTTCGAGGTTCGGCGGCGGCGGCATGGCCAAGGCGGGTCTCGTGACCGGGTATCTCGGTCTCGTCGCGTCGATTGTCATGGGAATTCTGAACATGTGGTTTGCGGCGAATCCCGAAAAGGCACTCGATACCATTGAGCAAATGCTGCCCGAAGAGGAACGTCAGGAGTTTCGCCGGAAGATGGAGGAGGAAATGAATCGTCACGGTACTCGGTCATGAACTTTTTCCGCCGCCCCTGGACCATGCTTGTCATCTCGGGGGTGGCGGTTCTCTTGATCGCCCGGGCCGTATGGCCCGCCGTGCCGGCGAAATTGCCGGCATGCGCGGTCCATGAAATGACAGGGCTGCATTGTCCCGGCTGCGGCGGCACCCGGTGCGTGACCCGTTTGCTTCAGGGCGACTGGTCCGGCGCGTGGTCCGGGAATCCGCTGATTGTGACGCTGCTCGGGCTGGGGATCGCCTGGTCGGGCACGGGCATGGTCCGTGAATGGCGGGGCCGGAGCATGGCGGTTTTCCCCGCATGGGCCGCCTGGACTCTGGTGGCCGCGGTGCTGCTCTTCACGGCGCTCAGGAATCTTCCCTGGTGGCCGTTCACGCTGTTGGCGCCGGCATGAGTCCTCACCCCAGGCACTCGCGGATGTAGGCGATGCCCCTCGTATAGACTTCCTCGGGAGACGGGAAGAGATCCCGCCAGACACGGGTGGCGGCGGCGAGTTCCGGCAGGGAGCGGCCGAAGGCTTCGATGGTCAGCCAGCCCTGGTAGTCGAGTTCTTTCAGCACCGCGATGCTTTCGCGGATCGCGGCGTGGCCGGTACCGGGCGTGCCACGGTCGTTTTCCGAGATATGCACGTGGCCGACGCTGGCGAAGTGCTCCCGCAGCGATCCGGCAGGGTCCTTCTCCTCGATATTCGCATGGAAAGTATCGAACATCGTCGTGAAATTCGGGTGATTCACCAGCGCGGCATATTCGGAACCCTGTCGCATGGTGGTGATGAAATAGCACTCGAAGCGGTTGAGCCACTCGATGACCAACTTCACGCCGGCCTGCTGCGCGTAATCCGCAACCTCGCGGTGCACTTCGGCGGCGCGCTTCCATTCGTCTTCGGTCGGCCCGTCGCCGGAGAAAACGCCGAGCGGCTGGTGATAGGGACCCATCAGAATCTCCACCCCGGCGGCGTGGCAGGAATCCACGATGCCCTTCAGATAATCGACCGCACCGGCCCGATGGGCGGTTTCGGCGCTGCTCGGATTGTGTGCTTCATCGGGGATCACCGTCACCGCGGTCGAGCGTAGCCCCTCACCGGCCAATGCCTTGCCGACCACCTTGTAGTGAGCCGCATCGGCGGCGAAAATGGGCAGCTCCACGCCGTCGTAGCCGGCATTTTTCAGCGAGGAAAGGAGATGAAACTGATCTTCCTGAAGGGCGGGGGTCCAGAGCAGCAGATTGAAGCCGATGTCCATGATGGGATTCTGACTAAGGCCCGGAATACGGCCCGGCGATTCAATTTTCGGTCAAATGTGATTTTGCTTCCGTTTTTGTGAGATTTTTTCTGAATCGCGCGCATCGAATGAACGACGTGGTCCACGGCGAACCGAGCTGGTGTCTAGCTTGCGACCGGGTGAAACTGTGGATCACCCGGCGCGCCGGGCATATGGCCCCGGTGGAATTCCGGCTCGGCGAGCGCGTCGTGTCCCCCTATGCGCTCGCCCCATGGCCGGCCGACGAGGCGGACCCCGGGCTGCCTCCGTTGCTGGGAGTGCTGCGGGGTGATTTCCTCTGTTTTCCTTTCGGCCCTCAACAGGCCGCGCCGCCCCATGGCGTCTCCGCCAATGCGGAATGGAAAATCGTCGCGGGCGGGGATGACCGGCTTCACCTTGGCATGGACGACCCCGACAGCGGGGCGTGGCTGGAGAAAATCCTGATCCTCCGCGAAAGGGAAACCGCGATCTACTGCGAACATCGTATTTCCGGCGCCGAGGGACGATACAGCTACGGAAACCATCCCATTCTCGATTTCTCGCACCTCGCCGAAGGGGACGGAAGGGTGAGCATATCGCCCTTCCGCTGGGCTTCGGTCTATCCCGGGCTGTTCTCCGATCCCCTCAACCGCGAATACGGGGCGCTCAAGCCGGGCGCGGAATTTTCGGATTTGAAAGCCGTGCCCCTCGACCATGGCGGCGCCGCCGACCTGACGCGCTACCCGCAGCGGCGCGGTTTCGACGATCTGGTGATGATGGTCAGCGAGCCCGCGACCGCGGAACAGCCCTTCGCCTGGTCGGCCGCGGTGTTCGACGGCTATGTGTGGTTTTCCCTGAAGAATCCCGCCGATTTCCCCGCCACGCTGTTCTGGATTTCCAACGGCGGACGGCATGCCCCGCCGTGGAACGGCCACCATATCGGCCGTATGGGCATCGAGGAAGTCTGCTCACATTTCTCCGACGGCATCGATGTCTCCCGCAAGGATCCGCTTTCCGGCCGGAATATCCCGACCACCCGCGAATTCCGCAAAGATGAAACCGTCTCGCTGCGGATCGTTCAAGCCGTGGCCGCCGTGCCCGGCGGCTTCGGCGCGGTCGCGTCGATCCGGCCCTTCGGTCCCGGAAAAGTCGTCCTTTCCGGCGATTCCGGGATGGAAACGGAGGCAACCGTCGATTGGAATTTCGTTCTCTGACAAACCATAGGCAATCCAACCCAAGACTCATGAGTCATCCCCGCATCGTCCAAGACCTGACCACCCGCATATCGGGCATCCGCGCCGCCGTCGAAGCTCACCTTGAGGAAACCGGCGGCCTGCTCCGCCTCGCGCCTGCCTGGGTACCGCGTTCCTTCCTCCAGCCCGGCCTGCGCATCAAGCTCCATCCGGCCGACACCTACGCCTACGGCCTCAACCGCGGCGGCATCGACGAACGCTGGTTCGGCTCCACCACCGAGACCGCCAACGAAGGCCGCGACGCTGACGAGGGACTTTCCTACATCGTCGCCGGCAGGGAGCGTTTCACGTTGCGCGAAGCCATCGCCGAAACCGGCGCGCTGATTATCGGCCAGGCACTATGGGACAAATACGGCAAGTGGCCCGTTTACTCGAAGTTCTTCGACAACATGGGCCCCATCCCGCACCACATGCACCAGAGCGCCGAGCAGGCCGCTCTGGTCGGGCAGGAAGGCAAGCCGGAGTCCTACTACTTCCCGCCTCAGCACAACAATGTCGGCAACAATTTCCCATACACCTTCATGGGCTTCGAGCCGGGCACCACGCGCGACCAGGTGCGCAAGTGCATCGAGAACTGGAACAAGGGCGACAACGGCATCCTCGATCTCTCGAAGGCCTACCGCCTGAAAGTCGGCAGCGGTTGGCTGATCGACCCCTGCATCCTCCACGCGCCGGGTTCGCTCTGCACCTACGAACCGCAGTGGGGCTCCGACGTCTTCGGCATGTATCAGAACCTCGTGGAAGGCCGCGAAGTCCCCTGGTCGCTCCTTGTGAAAGACATGCCCAAGGACAGGCACCAGGACATCGACTTCATCATCGACCAGCTCGACTGGGAAAAGAACACCGACCCGAATTTCAAGGATAACCACTACCTCGAACCCGTCACCGCCGAAAAAGGCGAGGGCTACCACGACAAGTGGATCGTTTACGGCAAGGTGGATGGCTTCCAGTACTTCACCGCCAAAGAACTCACCGTCGAGCCCGGCCAGACCGTCACCATCAAGGACAAGAGCGCTTATTCCCTCATCGTCGTGCAGGGCGAAGGCTACGCCAACAAGCTCCGCCTCAACTGCCCGAAACTGCTCCGCTTCAACGAACTCTCGCAGGACGAATTCTTCTGCACCGAAGCCGCCGCGAAGGAAGGCGTCATCTACAAAAACACCTCCGACACCGAGCCGCTCGTCGCTCTGCGCTACTTCGGCCCCGAAGTGAATCCCGACGCTCCGGAAATGGGCGCCTACAAAAACCAATAACATCTAACAAAAAACTTTTAACCCAAGAGCAACATGAAACTTCACAATGCCATGTGGCCCGGTCTCGTCGGCAAGGAGCCCGGCACCGACCATCCGCCCATTTCCCTCGACCGCATGCTCGAACTCACCGTCGCCGCCGAAGTGAACGGCCGGAAATTCGACGGCGTCGATCTCTTCCTTTTCCACCCGCACACCGATCCCGATGCCTCGGACGATGATCTCAAGGCGATGGCCGAGAAGATCGCCTCCCATGGCCTCAAGGTCGGCTCGCTCGTCGCCCCGGTCTGGCCCGGCACGGTCGGCGGTCCGGCCTTCGGCTCCGATGACGACCGCAGGAACTTCGTGCTCGCCGTCGAGAAGGCCTGCCGCATCGCTGACATCCTCAAGACCCACGGCGTACGCGAATACGGCGTCATCCGCATCGACTCCGCCGGCGGCGTCGCCGATTGGGCGAAGGACCCATCCGGCAACACGAAGAAGATCGCCGAAACCTTCCGCGAAGCCGGCAAGGTTGCCGAGCAGCATGGCGAACGCCTCGCCGCCGAAGGCGAAATCTGTTGGGGCGGCATGCACTCGTGGAAGGCGATGATCGACACGCTCGAAGCCACCGCCCTGCCCGGCGTCGTCGGCTTCCAGGCGGACCTCGCCCACACCTACCTTTACCTTCTGGGCTACAACGCCCCCGAAGCCGCCCTCCTCAAGGAAGGCTACACCGAGGAGGAATTCTGGCCCGCCTACAAAACCCTCACCGACGCCCTGCGGCCATGGACCATCGACTTCCACGTCGCACAGAACGACGGCACCGTCCACGGCACCGGCAGCCACGACAAGACCGGCCGTCACTGCCGCGCCGACGATCCGAATGGCAAGCTGGACATCGCGAAGTGCTCGAGATTCTGGCTCGAAGGAGCCTCCGAACGCGGCATCCGACACATCTGCTGGGACGGCTGCATGTTCGCCAATGAAATCCTCGAAAAGGCCGAAACCTGGGAAACCATTCTCGGCAAGATGATCGAAGTGGACGAAGCTCTCTAACTTTAAAAACCCATGTCACAGAAAAAGGAAATCCGCATCGGTCTCATCGGCTACGGCTTCATGGGCCGCACCCACTCGAACGCCTATTCGCAGGTCGGCCACTTCTTCGATTCCGACCACGCCGTCGTCCGCCAGGCCGTCTGCGGCCGCGACGAAGCCAAGGTGAAAGCCTTCGCCGAAAAGTGGGGTTACGCCTCCTACGAAACCGACTGGCGCAAGCTGGTCGCCCGCGAGGACATCGACGCCATCGACATCTGCACGCCGAACGATTCCCACGCCGAAATCGCGCTGGAGTGCATCAAGCACGGCAAGGCGATCCTCTGCGAAAAACCTCTCGCCCTGAATGGCGAACAGGGCGAGGAAATGGTCAAAGCCGTCGAAGCCTCCGGCCTGCCGAATCTCGTCTGGTACAACTACCGCTTCCTGCCCGCCGTGACGCTGGCGAAGAATATCGTCGCTGCCGGCGAACTCGGCCGCGTCTTCCACTACCGCGCGAATTTCCTCCAGGACTGGACGATCTCCGAAGAACTCCCGCAGGGCGGCGCCGGTCTCTGGCGTCTCGATGCCGCCGCCGCCGGCTCCGGCGTTACCGGCGATTTGCTGGCCCACTGCATCGATACCGCCCGCTGGATCAACGGCGACATCGTTTCCGTTTCGGCGATGACCGAAACCTTCATCAAGGAGCGCGTCCACACCGCCACCGGCGAAAAGCAGCCCGTGACCATCGACGACGCCTGCGCCTTTCTCGCCCGTTTCGAGAACGGCTCGCTGGCCATCTTCGAAAGCACCCGCTACGCCCGCGGGCACAAGGCGCTCTACACCTTCGAGATCAACGGCGAGAAGAAATCCCTCTTCTGGGATCTCCACGATCTCAACCGCCTCTTGTACTTCGACCACGGCGTCCCCGGCGACCGTCGCGGCTGGAGCAGCATCCACTGCTCGGATGGCGACCACCCCTACTCCGGCAACTGGTGGGTTCCCGGCCTCTGCCTCGGCTATGAGCATTCCTTCATCCACGAACTCGCCGAGTTCCTCAAATCGCTCGACGATCCTTCCGCGGAGAAAGCCTACCCCGACTTCCGCCATGCCCTCGGCACGCAGTACGTCTGCGATGCCGTCCTCGAATCCGCCCGCACCGGGCAGTGGGTGGAGGTGAAGAAGGCGTGAAGCGCCATTCCTGGATACGGGAAACGCCACGGTTTCCCGTGTCCATGGACGTTTGAATTTCAAATGGATTGTGTGCCGCAGCGGTGGTTTGACACCTCTCTCCGGAAATCCTAGGCTGCCATCATGTCCGAGAAGGAGCCTACCGAGGAGGAAATCAAAGCCATGGAGGACGCCCAAGCGGCGTTCCAGGCAGCCATGCCTCCCGCCGGCGCACCACTCATGGCCGCGCGTATCGGGGACAACCATATTTGCCCCATGGTCGATGGCATAAAGCCTCACGTCGGCGGTCCCATCACCAAAGGCGTCGTCAATGTGCTCATCGCAGGTCAGCCCGCCGCCACCGTCACTTCCATCTGCACCTGCGCCGGCCCGCCCGACAGTATCGTGAAAGGCTCCAGCAGCGTCATGATCGGAGGCATGCCGGCCGCGCGCATGCTCGATCAGACCGCTCACGGCGGGGTCATCGTCCAGGGTTGCCCCACGGTCATCATCGGGGGTTGATGCAGTGATGTGCTGTGAGAGATGAATCTGACACCTAGGCATCGCTCCGAAGCGCTTATTGGAAATGTAATGACATGAAAGTTGAGTTTCCAAGCCGTTTCATGTCATGTTCCTGACTTGGTTTCGCTTTCTCTCTTTTCGTGTCGGACTGGTAGGCTTGTTGTTCTTGGGCTGGCTCTGGTACGAATCACTCACTAACACCGCCATTTGTACTGTCACCCGGCAGAGTCCATCTATAGCTATGCAATATAGCATCGGCTTTGCCGAAGGTGGATTCGTCGCGACTCGAAATGGAGTGACAGGAGCCATCGGTACATTTCTTCTTGGGTCTCCTGGTTGGTCTTTTGATGCGGAACGTTTCCCGCATCCATGGTGGCAAACGGATTTTTTCCCTCTTCCCAGTCTTGATCTCAGGCACCCGGAGAATCGGGGATATCTCGACCAACCTGGTGCAACTAGTCATTATTCATCGCTCCTAGTCCCCGTCTGGCTGCTGCTGCTGATCTACCTCGTCGTGTGGTTCTGGATCATGAGATGGAGGATCAAGTGTATGGAGCGATGGTGCTTGCAACAGGAAGGAAAGATCGAGGCGTGATCTAGTTTGGTCATGTATGGAGGGCCTTTGCTTTCCTCCTCCCTTTTCTCATACCTGTCGGTGCCACTCTGCGGGCATCGGCCTGCCGGAGTGATAGACGACGTGAAGCACCCGCCGGTGCCCGGGCCTGACGGCCTGTGACGAGGCATGGAGCAACAGCGGCTTCATGAGAATCGCCTCGCCCGTTCGTGCCAGGCAGGCGGTTTCGCCATGGGCGGCGGCGCGGCCGGCCGCTTCATGGGAAGGGACGATTCCATCCAAGTGGGTGCCGGGGCTCACCCGCAAGGGGCCGTTGTCTTCACCGCAGTCGTCGAGATGCAGACGCACTGCCAGCAGCTCCTCCAATACTTCGCAGGGCGGACGAGCATAGGGAATGTCATCCTTGATCGACGGCAGGCCGAAACCTTCCGCGGTGACCGGCCGGGCGAAGGGAAACATCAGATCCTGATGCCACGCGACCTTCCAGTTCGTTTCCGGCGTTTTGTCGAAAGCGATGGCCTGAATCGCCACCGCTTCCCGCGGAAGGAAGTCCGAAGAAATCAGGCTGCGCTTGAGCGACGCGGCGGCATCGCGCACCGAGGGGAGATCGAGAAGGCAGCGGGATCCCGCTGCCTTGTCCCGGAATGCGGTTTCGCGCAGAGCCGTCATGTCGCCGGGCGGTATCCCGGTGCCGATCCGCGCCCAGCCGTGTGACGCGAGATCTTCCGGGCTTGTTGGAATCATGCGGAAATTGAATCCGCTTCGGAGCCGGTCGTGCAAGTCCCGGGCGCTTCACACTCGCCTTTGCAATCCGGCCCTGCGGCATTACATCGTTGCCATGCCAGAGACCCCGCCACCCGTTCCCCGGTCCCGCCGGTCATGCCTGATTCCCGGACTGATCGGCATCGTGGTCGTCATCCTTGTAGCCATCGGTCTTTGGTTCTGGCTCAACCGCCCCATCAAACCGATCCAACTGAGCGCGGAGGAAAAGGCTGTGGTGGAGGCGAAGGTCGAAGCGCTCCAGGTGGAGGCTCCCGCCGAACCGCAGTACGAAAAAGGATCCCGGGAAATCATCCTGACCGAGCGCGAACTCAACGGTCTGCTTAACGAGCACACTACCATGGGCGGCAAGCTGAAATTCGAACTCGCCACCAACGCCCTCCATGCCCGCCTGGAAACCGATCTCGATCCCGGTTTGCCTGTCGTCGGAGGGAAGAGGCTCAAGGCCAGAGCCCGCTTTTTCGTGAAAACGGATGAAGGCGTGCCCAGTCTCATCATGGACGATCTCACGGTATGGGGTGTTTCGCTGCCGAACGACTGGCTTGCCCAGCTCAAGGGGCGGGATTTGCTGGGCGATATTCTCGGCGGGGGAAAAAGCGGGAAGATCGCCGGGGTCGAGGAGGTGGAGGTGAAGCCGGGGCAACTCAAGATCCGCCTCAAAGAATAGCCCTCACGAACAAGCGCGGGTTTTCCCGACTCTCCGAAAAATATCCCTCCCTATCGTGATCCGTCCGACATACCTGCTCCGACAAACGAAAACCCCGGGCGGATGATTCCGGCTGCTGAAAAGGCGGAATTGCCCTTGCAAGAGATTTTCAAGATTGGCACGAAGGCCGGATGAAGCTGGTGCCATTGATATTCTTGTCATTGTCTGTTGCGGCTGTTGCCGAACTGTCGCCGCACCTTGAGCCCTCGGCGAAACAGCACAAGCAACAGGCTTCGGCCCTTTTTGAAGAACGGAGCAAGGAGCAGCTCAAGCTGAGCGAGCGCTATTCCATGGATCTGGAGGCTGCGGAGCGGAAGGCGACCGAGGAAGGCGATCTCGAACTGGTGAAGCTTCTCAAGACCGAATTGAAACGTCTCGAGCGAGGACCGTTGCCCGAGAATCCGCCGAATGCCCTGCCGCGCCGGCTTCACGGTTCCCGCAGGGCCTATGTCCGGGCATACGAACGTCTGGATGCGGCGTTCAGCAAACGCCGGGACGAGCTGGACTCTGCGTATCTCGCCCAGCTCGGAAAGCTTCAGAAGGAGCATCCCGACGACACCACCCTCGCTGGACATATCGCTTCGGAAAAGGAACGGGTGCTGGCCGGTGCATGGGGACCCATCACGGATCTGAGAATCGGGCTTCCGGGCTCCAGATGGCTCAACAACAACGATGGCACGGGCGTCCGGGTTTTCGGCCGCGACGGCCTTGTGGACGGTAACGGGAATTGGAAGTACGAGATCAAGGATCGGGAAACCGTGGTGATCCACTGGGGCGGGGACAATCATATGCCCATGAAGCTCCACGCCGATGGCAAGACTCTGGGCGACTACAACGGAACGTGGACTCTGCTGCCACGCGAGGAGGACAAGGAATAGGGGAATCTGCGCCGGGAGCGCGGCATCGTCACTTCTCCAGTTCCCGCACCTTTTGCCAAAAGAGGGTGAAATCCCCGCCGCAGTCCTCGATGAGCTTTGCGAAGCGCGGCACTTCGTCCTCGTAGGCGGTGAAGGAATTCAGGCGGGCGTTGTTGATCGGCTCCTCGATCCACGACTTCAGGCCGCCGCCCCATTCGCCGCGCAGGGCGCGGAGTTTCCGTTTCAGCAGAGCGATTTCCTCCGCCTTGCGCCGGCGCTTGGCATCGTCCGGCAGGTCGCCGGCGTAGAGATCGCGCAGGCGGTCCGAGCATTCCCGGATCGCCCGGCCGGCCTGGGCGAGACGGCGCAGGCGCAGTTCGTAGCGAGCCAGTTCCCGCGGACGGCCGGTGGTGCGGAACCAGCGTCGCACGCCCTCGCGGGCGACCGCTTCGGCCATGCCTTCGTTGAATTTCGTATTACCACGGAGATAGTATTTCCGATGGACAAGCTCGTGGAAAATCAGCTCGGCGAGGTCCATTTCCTCGCGGTGGATGAAGGTGTCGAGCAGCGGATCGCGGAAGACGCCGAGGGTGGAGTAGGCATCCACGCCCGCAGCCCACGTTTCGTATCCCCGGCGGCGCAGTTTTTCCTCCTCGGCGCGCGCCCGGTCTTCGCGGAAGTAACCCCGGTAGTCCTGGCGGCCGACGATGGGGTACCACCAGCGCTTCGGTTCGAGCGAGAGTTCCGGCGCGGCATGCATGACCCAGACGAGATGTTTGCGATCCAGGTGGGTGTAGAGCGTGTAGGAGCCGCCGGAGGGCAGGGCGAGTTCGCTTTCGGCGAAGGCGAGGAGACGGCGGGTGAGCAGCAACTGCCGCCGCAGTTTTTCATCGGTCGAGGGTTCCTCGATCAGACGCTCCACCGGGCGGCGTTTCAGCAGCACTTCGGCCTGGCCGCCCGCCGCCTGGGTGTAAAAACCGATCGTGCCGCAGGAGGGCAGCAGGCACAGAGCGAAGAGAATCGGAAAACGCACGGCGGCAGTCTAGGCGGAACGGCCGTCCCGGCTACCCTGACTTTCGGGGCGCGCGGCGATTTGGACTTCGCAGGCAGGCCGGATCGGGCATCGTCGGCGCGTCCTCCATGACTCCCGATCTCGCCATTCTTGGAGCCGGGCCCGCGGGCTCGACGCTGGCCGCGCTGCTTTCGCAACGGGGATTCAAAGTGCTCGTCTTCGACGACGCCAAGCGCCCCGACCTGCTCGTCGGCGAGTCGCTGGTGCCCGCAACCGTGCCGGTCATGCGGCGTCTCGGCATCGAGGACCGGGTGAAGGCGTATTCGCAGCACAAGCCCGGCGTGAGCTTCCTGCACCGGCACGGCAGCCGGATCGATTTCCACTTCGGCCCGATCGCCCGGGCGCTGCCGACCTATGCCTACAACATCCCGCGCCCGCAATTCGACAACACGCTGCGCGAGCGGGCGGAGGAGCTGGGTGTGTGCTTCGTCACCCATCGCGCGGCGGTGGAGAAAGGAAGCGGCGAGCGGGAGATTCGGCTCGCCGCGGAAAGCCTCGCTGCGGCCGGGCTCACGGAGCATCCGCGCTTTCTCATCGACGCCACCGGCCGCGCGCGGCTCTTTGCCCGCACGCTGGGGATCGGCGCGAAGAGCGGCGAGCGCAGCGATGTCGCCTACTTCGCTCACTTCGAGAATTTTCACCACGATTTCGACCCGGAGGGGCAGGTCGTCATCGGTATCCTCGACCACGGCTGGAGCTGGCGCATCCCTCTGCCCGGGCGGCTTTCGGTCGGCATCGTGGTCCACAAGGATGTTGCGAAGACCTACGGCGCCACGCCGGAGGAACGGCTCGACTTCGCGCTGCGGAACGAATCGCTGCTGCGCGAATATTCGCAGGGCGCGCGCCGCGTCACGCCGGTGATGAGTTACACGAACTATCAACTCGTCTCCGACCGCGGCCACGGTCCCGGCTGGGCGGCCTGCGGGGATTCCTTCGGCTTCGTCGATCCGATGCTTTCGCCCGGGCTGTTCATGGCGCTGGAATCGGCCCGCCTGTTCGAAGAGCATGTCTTTTCCCAAGGCCCCGGCGTGCTCGCCCGGCCGGAGGCGATGGCCGCCGGATTCGCCGCCGCGGAGGCCGAACTGCACGACTGGCACGAGAGCTGGCGCGAGCTGATCCGCTATTTCTATGACGGGGGGATTTTCGCGCTCCATGAGACGGGCACGAAGTTCTCCGAGCGCTTCAAGGGCTGGCCGGGCATTGGCTTCATGGAGCGGCACATGACCCGGCATATCGCTTCGATGGCCTCCGGAGCATTCACGCGGCGGAAGTACAGCCGAGGTCTCGTGCGTTTCATGCGGCGCTACATGCTCCACGACTGCCGCCCGCCGGAGGACTATGCGGTGCTGCCTGTTTCCCCTTCCTGAACGTGCGTCAGTCTCGTGCCGCCACGATGGAAAGGCCAAGCCTCACTTCACGCCGACCTTTTGGATCATGGTCATGGAGCCTTCGACTTTCATGGTGATGCCGGGGGCGGGCTCTCCCTCGATGGTCAGGGTGGAGGTGACCTCGACATGCAGATCGACGAGATCGGCCAGGGAGCGGAAGGAGAGGGCTTCTCCCTTCATCCGGATCTGCATCACCGGAGAGCCTGCTTTTTCCTGCGGTGTCTGCCCGGAGACATCGAAGACGGATTTCAGAACGGCGCAGTTCACGCCGTCGAATTCCTTGATTTCGACGAATTCGACGCGGAAGGAGCCTTCGAGGGACTCGGCATCGCCAAAAGAGGAGAGATTGCCGGAATCGACCTCCCACTGGTCTCCGGGTTTGCGGGGTGTGTCGCCATACATGGCGAAATCGTCGTTGCCTGAACGCTCCTTGACGATCCTGGCCAGCGCCTTTTCCTGCTCGGGGGTGGGTTCGCCGGTTTCCAGGGTCGCGCTCCATTTCCCGTCCGAGAATTCGACGATCACGGGAGTTTCAAGCAAGGCATGAGGCTGATGGGGTGAAGGCTGCTCCTGGCCCGCCACCATCATTTTTCCTTCATGGATTTCGCCCGTAACGATGTGACGCGCCTTGGTTTCGGAAATCGCTTCCAGGGATTCGGCGCGGGTGTCCTTGCGCGACATGCTGCCATCCATCTCCTGACCCGCGGCGCTGATCTTCAGGGTGCCGGAAGGGATCTCAGTGACGGTTTCCTTTGTCCAGGTTTTGCCGGGGGCGGGAAGGGAGATTGCCCGGGCAAGAACATATCCATTTTCGGCGGAGGCTTCCGCGGACGGGGATGCGGGATCGCTTTTCTTTCCGCAGGAAACGAGCGCGAGTCCGAGGCCGATCAGGGTTCCGAATGCCAGTGATTTCATGGTTCCGTGAAAGCTATGGAAGGGACCGGCTTGGTGGAAAGGGAATTGTCGGGGCGGTTCCGGCGGTATCGGCTGCGTGCTCCCGGCATTGCCAGTCAGGGCGGTTTGGTGCATCCCGGCGTCATGCAAGTTCTCCGGCTGGCGGTTTTTTCGGTGTTCCTGGCATTTCCGGCCCACGCGGCGCCTGGTTATTTCCGGTCGCCCGCGCTGCATGGCGATACGGTCGTTTTCACGGCGGAGGGGGATCTTTGGAAGGTCTCCGTGGAGGGCGGCGCGGCGCAGCGGCTGACCACGCATCCGGGGCTTGAAATTTCCGCGCGAATCTCGCCGGACGGCACGCGGGTCGCTTTTTCCGCCCAGTATGAAGGACCGGCGGAGGTTTACGTGATGCCCCTCGACGGCGGGCTGCCGAAGCGCCTGACCTGGCATGGCGAAGGCGCGGCGCCGGTCTCGTGGACGCCGGACGGCAAGGTGCTCTGCGCGACCCGGGCTCACTCGACGCTGCCGAATGTCCAGCTTGCCGCCATCGACCCGGAAAACGGCGCCGAAATCCGAGTCCCTCTGGCGCAGGCGAGCGATGGGATGATGGACGACGCGGGCAAGCGCCTCTTTTTCACCCGCCTGCCGTTCCAGGGCAGCAGCACCAAGCGCTATCAGGGCGGCACGGCGCAGAATTTGTGGCGCTTCGACGATGACGCCGAGGAAGCCGTGCCGATCACCGCGGACTTTCCCGGCACGTCGAAGAATCCGATGTGGTGGCGCGACCGCGTGTATTTCCTCAGCGACCGCAACGGCACGATGAATCTTTGGTCGATGGCGCCCGACGGCACGGCCCCGCAGGCACTGACTCGGCACGAGGATTTCGACATCCGCAACGCCAGTCTGCACGAGGGGCGCATCGTCTATCAGAAGAAGGGCACGCTGCGGCTTTTCACGCTGGCGGACGGCAGCGATGCGGAGGTCCCGGTCACACTCGGCTCCGATTTGGATCAGACGCGCCTGCGCTGGGTGGACAAGCCGGTGGACTACCTCACCCGTTTCAGCGTCTCGCCCGACGGAGACCGGCTGGCGCTCACCGCGCGCGGGTCGGTTTTCGTCGCACCGGTGAAACCCGGCGGTAGGCTGGTGGAAATCCCGCGCCAGCCCGGCGTGCGCTACCGCGAGGCCTCCTTCCTGCCCGACGGCAAATCTTTGATCGTCCAGACCGACGAAACCGGCGAGATCGAGATGGTGAAGCTGCCCGCCAACGGCATCGGCGAGCCGGAACTGCTCACCAACGACGGCGCGATTTTCCGCTTCGCGCCGGTCGTTTCGCCCGATGGGCGGCGGATCGCCTGGCAGGACAAGAATCTCGATCTATGGGTCCGCGATCTCGCGGAATCGAAAACGGCGAAGGTCGCCACCTCGCCGATGCGCGGCTTCAGCGGGCTGGCGTGGTCGCCGGACAGCCAGTGGCTCGCCTTCGTGGAGCCCGCGCCGAATACCTTCCTGCGCATCCGTCTTTACCGCCCGGCCGATGGCGCGTTGCTCGATGCGACGAGCGATCGCACGATCAGCACATCACCCGCCTGGTCGGCCGATGGGAAGTGGCTCTATTTTCTCAGCGACCGCGAGTTGAAATCGCTGGTGCATTCGCCGTGGGGGCCGCGCCAGCCGGAGCCTTTTTTCACCGAGAGCACGCGCATCTACGCGCTTTCACTCCGCAGCGGCGAACGCTTCCCCTTCACCCCGCCCGACGAATTGAGCGAGGAGGAAAAGCCCGCGCCGAAAGAGGATAAAGACGTGCCGGAAAAAAGAGCGCCGGAGATCATCATCGACGCCGAAGGGCTGGCCGCGCGTCTTTTCGAAGTGCCCGGCGTGTCAGGCAATCTCGGCGGGCTCCAGGCGACGGCCAAATATCTCTTCTTCACCTCCCGCGCCACGGGCTCGCGGACCAAACCGCGCCTGATGCGGCTGGAAATCGGGCACGATTCGCCGACCGCGCAGCTTTTCGTCGACGACCCGGAAAGCTGGGAAATCTCGGCGGACGGCAAGCAGCTTGCGGTGCGGAAGGGGAGTTCCTTCCATATTGTGCCCGTCTCCGGCTCCGCCCCGGCGAAGCTCGACAAAGCCGTCCCGCTGCGCGGCTGGACTTTCGCCATCGACCCGCGCGAGGAATGGCGCCAGATCTATCGCGAGTCGTGGCGGATGCTGCGGGATTATTTTTACGACCCGGCCATGCACGGCCTCGATTGGCCGGCGATCCGCGACAAGTACGCGCCGCTCGTCGAGCGCGTGGCCGACCGTTCGGACCTGGCGGAAGTGCTTCACGAAATGGCCGGCGAGCTCAGCGCCCTGCACATCTATGTCGGCCACGGCGATCTGCGCGAGGGGCCGGATTCCATCCAGCCCTCCTCGCTCGGGGCGCGTCTGTCGCGGGATGCGGAAAGCGGCGGCTGGCGGGTCGATCACGTCTTCATGACCGATCCCGATTATCCGGGGGATATCAGCCCGCTGGCGCGTCCCGGCGTGAATGTCCGCGTAGGAGACACGATCGTCGCCATCAACGGCCGCGATCTGAAACAGGTGGAGCATCCCCAGCAACTGCTCGCGCAGAAAGCCGGGCAGCAGGTGCTGCTGGAGATGATCCCCGCGGACGGCGGGGCCCGCCGCAGCGTGCTCGTCAAGCCGCTCACGCCCGATGCCGCGCGCAATCTGCGATACTCCGAATGGGAATACACCCGGCGGCTCGAAACCGAGAGGCTCGGCGAAGGGAAGATCGGCTACGTCCACCTGCGCAACATGGGGCCGGAAAGCATTCTGGAATGGGCGCGCGATTTCTATCCGGTCTTCGACCGCCAGGGACTGATCATCGACATGCGGCATAACAAGGGCGGCAACACCGACTCGTGGATTCTCGGCCGCCTGCTGCGCAAGGCATGGTTCCATTGGTCGCCGCGCGCGGGCCAGCCGTATCCCAACATGCAGTACGCCTTCCGCGGCCATGTGACCGTAATCTGCAACGAATGGACCTCCAGCGACGGCGAGGCGCTTTCCGAAGGCTTCCGCCGCCTCGGTCTCGGCAAGGTCATCGGCACCCGCACCTGGGGCGGCCAGATCTGGCTGAATTCGCAGCGCTGGCTGATCGACAACGGCATGTGCACCGCCGCCGAGATCGGCGTCTACGGCCCCGAGGGCGAATGGCTGATCGAGGGCACAGGCATCGAGCCCGACATCGTCGTGGACAACACGCCCCACGCCACCTTTCACGGCCGCGACGCGCAGCTCGAAGCGGCGGTGAAACATCTCCAGGAACTCATTGTGCAGGATCCGCGGCCCGTCCCGCAACCGCCGCCGCGGCCGGTCAAGGCGCGCTGACGGATTGCCGAAAAAATGTCACCGAAGAAACGCTGACATGACGCATGTGTCCTGATAGGCAGGCATGCCCATGTCCGAAGAACCCTCGTCTCCTTTCGCCGGCAGTCGCGATGCGCTTTTGACCGCCTGTGCGGAAATGGAACGGCGGCTTCACGGGCTGACGGATTCGCACGGCCGGATCGCCGATGAAATTCACGAGGTTCGCAAGCTCGGCAAGCGCCTGCGCGGCGGCCTGACGGTGGCGGGCGAGGCGAAGGCGTGCATCCGCTGGATCGGCCTGATCGGGCGGATGCTCGGCGGCGTGCGCGACGGCGTGGTGCGGGAGGAAACCTGGCAGTCGCTGAAACTGCCCGCCGCGCCGGAAGGTTCCATGGAAGCGGCGATCGGGGCGATGCTGGCCGCGGAGGCGAAGGCCGCCGCCCGCAAGCCGCCGAAGGAGGTCGTCGACTGGTGTCAGCTCGCCGTTTCGCAGGTCCGCGGGCGTATCGAGGCGGTGGGTGCGGAGTATTTCGCGCTGCGCGCCGAGGACGGGGCGGAGCGGCTGAAACGGCGACTGTGCAAGCGGCTCAAGCGGGCGCTCGAACGGGTGCGCAACGAGGATTTCCACGAGTGCCGCAAAGCGGCGAAAGCCTGGCTGGGCGGGGTGTCGGTGGTGGCTCCGGAGCTCGAACTGCCCGGCAGGGAGGCGGCGGAGAAACTTTGTCGTTCCCTCGGCGACGAAAACGATCTCGAAGTGCTCGCCCAATGGCTGGAGGCGCACGGATTCACGTCCGCGGCATCGACGACGGTTTGGAAGCGGCTGCGCAAATGCCAGGAAAAGGTTCGCCGTCGGTCGATCACGCTGATCCGGAAGGAGTTGCTGCCGGAGTTGAAGTGAGGAAGCAAGGATGTGAGCCGGTGGTAGGTAGTCCCGGCTTCAGCCGGATACGAACAAGCCTGCGGCTGGCGGGATCTTGTGAAAGCGCCGCCAACCCAAGCCGCCGCCTGAAGGCGGGACTACATACAGCTTGGCAGCACGCCGCCAGAATTGTGTGAGCGATGCGGGTTAGTTCCGGAAATTTTTCTCCGCCGCGATGCGCTCGATCTCGCGGACGATGCGCGGGGCGAGGTGGTGTTTTGCGTCTTCGGGGAGGGTTTCGGTGTGTCCTGGGAAGACGAGGAGGACTTCATTGCGGTCGGAGTCGAAGCCGATGCCGGGCTTGGAAATGTCGTTGGCGACGACGAGATCGCAGCCTTTGCGCTCCAGTTTTTCGCGGGCGTTGGTTTCGAGGTTTTCGGTTTCGGCGGCGAAGCCTACGAGGGTTCCCATGAAGCCGAAGACGTCGCGGGCGGAGCCGAGAATGTCGGGATTGCGGATGAATTCGAGAGTGAGGATTTCGCCGGTTTTCTTGATTTTGTGATCGGCGGCGAGCGCGGGGCGGTAGTCGGCGACGGCGGCGGCGAAGACGGCGGAATCCATGCCGCCGATGTGGCGCTGCACCGCTTCGAACATTTCCTCGGCGGTTTCCACGGGGATGAAGTCCACTCCGTCCGGCACTTCCAGCGATGTCGGGCCGGAGACGAGCAGCACCTGGTGGCCGGCGTCGGCAAAGGCGGCGGCCATGGCGTAGCCCATCTTGCCCGACGAACGGTTGGTGAGATAGCGGACCGGGTCGAGCGGTTCGCGGGTAGGGCCGGCGGTCACCAGAACACGCATGGCGGCGGAAAGTTGATGGTGAATGGTTGATTGTTGATGGTCAGAGGAAGAACAAGAGAGGCGCGTGTCGGAAATCCATGCGTCTCACCATCAACCATCAACCCGAAGCCATCAACTATTCCTTGGTATTCGCGGCGGGTTTTTTGAGTTCTTCGAGCTGTTTGCGGGCGTCGGTGAGCTGTTTGTCGTCGAGCTTGCTGGTCAGGTCGCCGAGGAGGGTTTTGGCGGATTCGTCGCCGCGTTCGACGGCGAGGGAGGCGAGGGCCCAGGCTTTCGGGACGTTGACATCGGTGCCGAGGCCGAGGGCGTGGAGACGGGCGAGGCCGGTGGTGGCTTCGGCGTGGCCTTGGTTGGCGGCGAGGGAGTAGAGCTGGCCGGC
The DNA here is from genome assembly GCA_037190465.1 of Haloferula sp. Taxonomy (GTDB): domain Bacteria; phylum Verrucomicrobiota; class Verrucomicrobiia; order Verrucomicrobiales; family Akkermansiaceae; genus Haloferula. Next base: position 126,248 of record JBBCJF010000005.1, read on the forward strand.
GTTGTTGTAGTCGACGGGCACGCCCATGCCGCGTTCGTAGAGGGCGGCGAGGTTGTTCTGGGCGGGGGCGTGGCCGGCCTTGGCGGCGCGGGTGAACCAGGCGACGCCGGCGGTGGGATCGCTGAGGCCGAGGTTGCCGGAGATGTAGAGAAGGCCGATTTCGTTCTGGGCGAGGGGGACGCCGGCGTTGGCGGCGGCGAGCAGGTATTTGTAGGCGGCGAGGAGGTCGGGCTTTTCGTCCTTGGCGATGCGCGCGGCCATTTCCATGGCGGCGAGGGGGCTGCCGGCTTCGGCGGCTTTGGCGAGCCATTCGCGGCCTTTCGCTTCGTCCTGCTCCGTTTCGCGGCCGGCGAAGTGGAAGGCGGCGAGGCGGAGCATGCAGTCGGGCTGGCCGGCTTCGGCGCCTTTCTGGTACTGGGCGAGGGCGGCTTTGGTGTCGTTTTTGACGTTTTCCTCGAAGTCGCCGAGGGCGAGGTAAGCGGTGGCGATGTTCTTTTCGATCGCCTTGTCGAGCCATTCGCGGCCTTCCTTCTCGTTGCGGTGTTCCTCGGGGCCGTTGAGCAGGCGGGAACCGAGGGGGACGAAGGCGTTTTCGTCGCCGAGGCCGGCGGCCTTGCGGTAGAGGTCGAGCGCGGTTTTGACGTCGGCCTTGTCCTCGAAGCCGAAAGCGCCCTCGTGCAGGCGGGCGAGGAGCAGGATGGAGGGAGTGTCGCCGGCGTCGGAGGCGGTCTTCCACCATTGGGCGGTTTTGTCGAAGTCGGGGTTTTCGCTGAGCAGACCGCGCAGCCAGGCTTCGCCGAGGATGCGGCCGGCATTGGCGGGGTCGGTCGCGGCGGCGGATTCGAGGGCTTCGCGGCCTTGCTGGCGTTCCTTTTCGTCGCCGGAGTTGAGGAGGATCAGGGCGCGGCGGTAGACCGCTTCCTTGTGACCGGCGGCGGCGGATTTTTTGTAGTATTCCAGCGCGTCGGCGCGGGAGGCGGTGAGGCCCCGGCCGGTTTCGGCGGCGAAGGCCAGGAGGAAGAGGGCGTCGGCATTGCCCTGGTCGGCGAGCGGCCGGGCAAGGTCCACGGCGGCGGCGTGGCGGCCTTCGCGGAAGGCGTCGAGAGCGGCCTTTGCCGGGCTGTCGCCGCTGGCGGTCGGCGGGGCGACAGGGGTTTCGGTGCCGAGGCTGACCGCGGCGGGCGCGGAGGATCCCACGGCGGCGAAGGCCAGGGCGAGCAAGAGGGTTTTTGCGGTCACGGCGATGATGTTGAGGGGAGAGGAGCGCCGGGCAAAGGAGAAAGAGGGGCGGGGAAAAGCGGCTTTCCGGCGCCGCGTCCGGCGGTGATCATGGAATTTGGAGGGTGATCGGGAATGGTTGAGCTTCCCGAGACTCGGACGGATTTCGGGGGACGGCAGCTTGGCAGGCAGGCGGAGTTTCGTGCGTCGATCCGGGTCATGTGGTGAACCACATGAAGTACACGACAATCGTTTGAGGATCGTCGAAGTCGAAAATGCCTTTCACGCAACGGCCCGGTGCGATCTGTGTGTCCGCATAGCGAAAATTTCCGGGTGGAGAAGGCAGCCAATCGTCGAAGTAATGCAGAGCCAAATTTGCGCCGGAAGGGCCGGGGAGAATCTTGTCGGACGGGATGCCGGAAGACGCGATGAACTGTTGGAATTCCACCGCCGGAAGACGGAATTGCAGCCACATGGCGCCGTCCGGACCTCCGCTTTCACGATGGAAGCGCATCGGTTGCGCCGAAGCTGGAATCGGAATGCCGCTGCGCCGGGAAAAGTCAGCCAACTCGGCCGCGGTCGGAGCGACGGCGCCCGCCATCGGGCCGGGAGCTTTCGGCGGAGAAGACTGCTGACGGCAACCGCAGATCAGCAAGGCCGCTGTCAGCAAGATGATTCGGGATGTTCCGTTCATGAAATGCGGGAACGATCTAACAGATTCAAAATTCAAGGCCAAATCCCCCTGATGCGTGACCCCTCTGAGGCGTTTCGTCGAACTGCGAGGTCACTTCGTTCCGGTGAATTTAGTTAGCGTGAACTCAAATGTCGCCCCGCCTTGTTTGGAACTATCTCGAATATTTCCGATGTTCGGTGCGAGATAATATGTCCCGCTGGGAGAAAGACCGTCCGCACTGGAAACGATCTTGAAACACTTTTCGTATTTGCGGTCGCCGACGGTAAGGTCCTCTTGGGCGGCTACGGTAATGGTCGTCGTATCGTCGGTGACGGCTTGCCAAGTTTTGCCCACGGAAAGCGGAAGGGCGGTTTCGAGATACTCCCGTTTTTTGGGATCAAATCCGTTGATGGCGTAAATGCCATCGGCAGCCTTCCGGCGATAGGTAGTGAACGGCTGCATTCCGGGAAGCCCGGAAAAGCGGGTATAGCTAACGAAGTAAGTCTTTCCGGCTATAACTTTAGTTCCGGTAATCTCGCGGGTCATCGTGCCGTTGAAGGTTCGGCCATCGGGCATAGTGAGGACTACGGAATGTTCCCAGCGAAGACCGACAGCGATCGGATTATAGACGTCTTCGGCTCCGCGGGCAGCGAGAGCGGTCGCGATGATGAGAATGATGCTGAAAAAAATCTTGTTCATGTTGAGCGGCGAAAAAATCTAACAGAATGGTTCAAGAGCTGAAACGGGAAACCCGGATTCGGCTTTCGAAGCGGAAGCAGCTTGAAATCAGGAAATTGAGCTAAATTCGTAGGACTGTTGCTTGGACAAAAAAGAACCGCTCGTCAAGAAGAGCATCCTTCGTGACGAGATTGTCCGAGCGGATGATGGAGTCCCGAAGGGCCGCCGGGTGAACGGTTCCGCGTTCCCAGTTTGCTCTCTTCTCTCCGCCAGGAAAATTTCGTGCGTCATTCGAGCAACGTCACCTTCAACCGGATGAAGCGTGCGGGCGTTTCGGACACGGGGACGACGACGCGGACCGTGACGGTTTCGGTGCCGTCGAAGTTCGGGATGGGGGCGCCCGTTTCTTCCAGCACTTCGCCGTCGCTTTGCCATGTTTCGAGATTGGTGGAGGTTTCGACCTGCCAGGCGACTTCGTTGGTATCCAACCGGCGGCGGTAGCTGAGGGTGAGATGATCTCCTTCCTCTCCGGCGGCGAATCCGGCGACGGGCAATGCGCTGCGGGGATCGCTGACGAGATCGCCGCCGAGGGCGTACATCATCAGCAATGACATGCCGGGGATGGCTTCGGTATCGGGATCGGACTCGCCGCGCTTCATCAGCCAATCGCCGAAACGGCTGTCTTCGCCGCCCGGGGTGCCGAGATAGACGTCGCTCGCCTTCCAGTTTTCCGGCAAGGCGTGATCGGGGGTGGAGAAGGGATCGATCAGGACGAGCGAATGGCCGCCGCCATCGGCCGCGACGGGCCAGGGGGACGAGTCGCCATAGGTGAAGTCGCGGATGGGGAGGTCCGCGCCATAGGCGAGCGTCAGCCGTTCGCCGCTGTTGGAGAGGTTCTGGTCGGCCCGCCACGCACCTGCGAGCGGCAGACCCGTGCCGTAGCGGGATTCGAAGGCGGCGAGGTTTTTCACGATCAGCACGCGCCGGCCGGGCGGCAAGGTGGTGATGGCGGCATCCGCGAAGTCGAACTCGATGCCCCGGGTGAAGCGGACGTGGGTGAGATCGAGGGTGAGGGTGTCGCTGGTGTTGAGCAGTTCGATGAATTCGAAGTCCTCCTTGCTGCCGCCGGGCAGGGCGGGGCCGGGGGGATTGTACATGAATTCGGCGATGACCAGATGCGCCTGCAAGTCCTCCAGTCCGGCGGGTTCGGTGGCGGTGAATTGATAGGGCTCCGACCAGCGGCTCCAGCGGCCGGTATGGTCCTGCATGCGGACGCGGGCGCGATAGCTGCGGCCCGGAAGGATCGCACCGGCGGGGACGGCAATCTGGCTGTCGAAGGTGGTGAGAATGCCGGATTCCCATACGGGCGTGTATTCGAGGATGAAATCGGTGGGATCGTGGGCGGGGGCGGCGGGGTCGAAGATTTCGCCGATGCGCCAGGCCATCGCGGCGAAAGTGTGCGGGCCCTGCGGATCGACGAAGGCGGAGCATTGGAAGGAAAGTCCGCTGGCGGGGTGGCCGGGCTCGCCGGTGTAGGAGATCGCCGGCCTGGCGGGGAGCTGGCCTGCGTCGGCGTTGTCCGCGAGGTTGGTGAGGTAGGCGGCACGGCCGCCGGGGCCGACGGCGGGGCCGGTGGGGCCGGACCAGCCGGTGAAGCAGAAATTTTTCATGTCCTGCACCTTGTAGGCGAGAGTGTCGTCGTTGGCGGTGCCGGCGGAGAGCGGAGCATTGCGCCAGCGGTCCTGGTCGGCTTTGGAAATCTCGGCGATGACGGCGGCGCGGTGGTCCATCAGGCCCTCGAGCTGGTCGGGCTGCCAGATGAGGTCGCGGAATTCGCGGATGACGTTGCGGTGTTCCAGTTTCATCTCCGGCTTATTGATGTAGGGCATGCCGAAGCTGGTGGACATGTCCCAGCCGTAGAGGGCGTTGTTGGCGTGCTCCCAACCGTTGTTCCAGTTCGGGCCGAAGCTGGCGTCCCAATCGTAGGGCAGGAACCAGCAGCGGCCGCGGGCCGGGTCGGAGCCCGTGGGCTCGAAGTACCAGGCGAGGTTTTTCAGCGAGTGCCGGAGGTTTTCGGTATAGGGGAAAAGATCGTAGTGGCGGATGGCCTCGGCGACGGCGGAGTAGCGGTACCATTTGTCGTAGTCGACGTATTCCTGGAGCCAGGCGGCGTCCTGGCCGCCGTGGAGATTGTCGCGGATGTTGTTGAATTCCGATCCGTCGCGGACCATGTCGGGGGACTGGTAGCGGCGCTGGCGCTCGGAGTCCCAGATCCAGTCGGACATTTTGTAGAGGTTGCCCTTTTCGATGCCGCGGGCGTCCAGGAAGGTGCTTTCGTATTCCTCGACGACCTGCTGGATGCCCCAGAAGTCGCCGTGGTACTGGTCGGGCGCTTCCTCCGCATCGTCGATGACGCGGAAGTGGAACCAGTGGGTGCTCGGTGCGGGCACGCCGAAGGTGGACCAGAGGGTCGAGCCGATTTCCTCGGTCATGCCCCAATTGTTGCCGCCCTTGTTGCCGAACATTTTGCTGAAGGCGAGGGATTTCCATTTCTGCGGATAGGGCCGGCCGGCGTTGTCGCGGGCCTGGAAGCGATGGCCTTCGTTGAACTGGAATTTGTAGTGCCGCTTGCCGCGGGTGAAGCGGCCTTCGTTGTCGCCGTAGCGGCTGTTGCCGCCGCGCAGGCGGGTGCAGACATGGTCGTAGACGATGCCGTCGTAGACGAAGGCGCCCTCCCATTCCTCGGCGCGGCGGGCGGCGAGGGTGTTGTCGGTCCCGTCGTTGGGGAATTGCTCCGAGCCGTTGAAAGCCTGGAGGGTGAGCATGTCCTGGGGGCGGATGATCCAGTGGTAGACGGGCAGGGAGGCGAGCAGCGCCTTCGGCCAGACCTTGCCCGCGCCGGAGGGGTGGACGGAAGCGGTGGAGGCAAGGTAGTCCGGCACGCCGTTGTAGACGAAGTAGGCGAAGTTCAGCGAGGGGTCGTCGGGGTAGGGCACGCGGAGGGATTCGCCGGGAATGTCTCCGGCGCGGATGCGGTAGCGGACGAGGGTGCGGTGCGGCTGGGCGGGGATGACGGCGGTGAAGATCCCGTCGCCGGCGACCGCGTCGCGGCCGCTGCCGTCGTCGGTCATGGGGATCGCGGTCCAGTTCGCGGGGTCTTCGAAGGCGGGGTTCGCCGGGCGCTCGCCTTTCGGGTTCGCCATGACCTGCGGGACGGTGCGCGGGAAGCGGGCGGGGATGAAGTTGCCGGGTTCGACGATCTGGTAGAGAAGCTCGACCGCCCCGACGCCCTGCGGATCGGTGATTTTCGCGGTGATGACGGTTTCCTCGCCGGAGGCGGGTTGCTGCGGCGCATGCCTCACCTGCCGGATCTGCGGCGGTGCGGTTTCGGAATAGACGGTGTTCCGTTCGCCGGGAGAGGGCAGGCGGATGCTTTCGCCGGCGGGGCGGATGAGTGCCACGTCGAAACCGAGATCGCTGCTGGAGAGGCTTTGGTTGAAGACGCGGACGGCGATGACGTTCGTGCCCTCGTTCAGCAGGGTCTGGCCGTTGGTCAGAAGCTCCTCGTACCAGAGGCCCTCGGTGGCGACGGTGTTCGCGGCGGTGTTGAGGTTCGGATTGTTGTTGCTGCCGCCGACGTGCCTCCGCGCGACTTGCACGCCGTTGATCCAGATGATGATGCCGTCGTCCATCGAGTAGCGCAACAGGATGGCGCCGGGCTTTTCCCCCGGAGCGATGGTGAAGGTTCTGCGGGCGAAGAGGGAAAGGTAATTGCCGTTCATGCCGGGGACATGCGTATTCAGCGGCAGGCCGTCCACTTCGCCGTAGCCGATGGGAGTCTGAGCTTCGACCCAGGTGCCGTCCTGGGAAAAGGAGGGCTGCCGCCAGTCCTGCGGCGGCATGCTCGTTCCCGGCCGATAGAACCAGTCCGTGGCGGCGGAGGGTACCAGCGGCTGCTCAGGTTCGTTCCCGTCGGAACCGGAGCCGCGCCACGAGCCGCCGAGGTCGTTGTCGAGCGAGTGATGAATCAGTTCTATCGAAGCGCCGTCGGCCTTCGCCGAGATCGGCCATGGGAATTCGGGCTTGTAGTCCACTTCATCGACCACCGTGCCGCCGGCGTCGGTGAGTTCGACCCTTTCGCCGTCGCCCGAGAGCCTGCCGGACCAGGGACCGTAGGGGGCGAAGCCGAATTGCAGCAGGAACTCCGCCGGGTCCATCGCAACGACGGCGTAGCCGCCCGCGGGGATGACGCTCCCGGGCGGAAAAGTATAGGAAACCCCGCTGGTGCAGCGCCAGCCGCTGATGTTGATGTCGTATTCGGCGGGGTTGTGGAGTTCAATGAATTCCGTGCGGGCGTTGCGCGGCGGATCGTAGAAGATTTCGTTGATCACGACGTTCTCCGCCGCATGGGCGATGGGGAAGGTCAGCACCTGCTCCACGCCCCGGCCGGTGCTGTCGGTGATCTTTATCCGGATCGACAGGGTTTGCCCCGCCTGCCCCGCGAAACCGCTCTGGGCGATCAGTTGATTGCCGGAGATGGCAAACAGATCGTTGTGCGTGTCGCCTTCGCCGGAGACGAGTTCGAAACTGTGGGTCTCGCCGAAATTCGGGTCCACGGCGCGCAGATGGGCGACGAAGGAGCCCTCGACGGCGGAAGCCGGGATCGTCGGGGACGAGACGGTCACGCCCGTTGGGTCGGAAGGCGGCGAATTCACCGCGATCGAAACGGTGGCCGTATTCGATTCCTGCACGCCGTCGTGGATGAGGAAGGTGAAGGAGTCCGTGCCGTGGAAACCCTCCGCGGGGGTGTAGTTCAGGGCGGGCGCTTCGCCGTCGAGCGTGCCGTGAGCCGGCGGCTGCACGATGTGCCATGCCAGCCCGCCCGGAGGCGGATTCGGGTCGTCGCCGGTGAGTGTGATCGCCTGCGGCGTGTCCTGTTCGGCGGCGACGCTCTGGTCGTAGGCGACGGGCTCTCCCGGCAGCACCAGCACTGTCACGGCGCGGCTTTCCGTGACCGAATCGTTCGATGCGGTGAGTTTGTAGGTGGTGGTCGCGGTGGGCGAGACGACGACGGAATTTTCCCCCTCGGGCACCGTCACGTCAGGATCGAGCGACAGGCTTGTCGCGCCCTCGACCTGCCAGGAAAGCGTGACTTCATCGCCGAGATACGCCGCTTCGGTCGAAGCGCTGAAACTCCCGATGGAAACCGGCATCGCGATGGTATCGCGGCCGAAGAGTTCCGCGTCGGCGTTGTAAGCCTCCGCGATCTCCGTGACGGACAGGGCCCGGTCGTGCACCAGGATTTTCGCGATGGCCAGTGAGCCTGGGTGCTGGTTGTTGTCACGGGTGCCGTTGGCGGCGTTCTGGCAGCCCACGACGAAAGGCAGCGGCTGCCCGAAGGTCGAGACCGCGTGGACGTTGAGCGGGGCGATCGGTTTGGACGCCGCCATTTGTCCATTGGTATAGACGGCGGTGATGCCGGTGGCGTTGTCGTAGGTATAGGCGATGCAGGTCCAGATCTGCGCCTCCTGCGTGCCATTCCACGACATGTCCGGCGAATCCCAGTGGGCCACGGCGCCCCAGGTGCCATGATACCCATGGGTGAATGCGGTGTGCGTCCCCTGCGGGCCGCCGCGCCGCGACCAGGAGAAAACCGTCTCCTCCACCCCGTGCGAGGGATTCCAGACCCAGGCGAAAATCGTCCGGCTGCCATTGCCCGTGACGGAAGGTGGAGCAGTGGGACCGACGTACCAATCCCGGTCTCCGTCCAGCATGACTCCGTTGACTCCGTCGATGGTGATCACGACCGGCGTGTGGATTTCGCGGACGAAATCCCCCGGCACGCTGCCGGTGTTCGTCCACGTTTCCAGCGGTCCGTTGGGCAGCGACGTGGCATCGAGCTCCACCAATAACTCGGCGGGCAGGGCGAGCGGGCAGGAAAGAGCGAGCAGGAGAGACGGCAGCCTCTGTCGGGAAAAAGAACGGAGCATGGGTTTCAGGGGAAAGCGTCCGGATTGCCCGGGGATGGGTTTCTCCCCGCGGCGGCTTCGCGGCTTACCCTCCCTGTGAATCGTTCCGGCTCAAGGAGTTTTTGTGATTTCAACTTCGTTTGATAGGAATGTTGCGTCAAATTGGGAATTTTTCCCCGCCATTCTCCTGTCATGGTCCGCCCATGCCACTCCGCCGCGCCGCCGTCGTCGATACCGCCCACCAGCGCGTGGAAATCTGGAAATCCGCGCATCAGTGCGAATTCCGCGTGGCCGGGGCGATTCATGCCTGGTGGCACGCGCGCCGTTTCCTGACCGGGCTGGCCTGGGACAATATCGCCGCCGGCGCGCTGCTGCGACCCGCCGGTCCGCCGCGATCGATCCTCATGCTCGGTCTTGCCGGCGGCACCGCGATGCGCGTGCTGCGCCGCCTGCTGCCGGACTGCCGTCTCGTCGCCGTGGACATCGACTCCGAAATCGTCGCCCTTGCCGAGCTGAACATGCGGCTCGACGAACTGGGCATCGAAATTCATTTCGCCGATGCCTACCGATGGATCGCCCGATGCCGGGAGCGCTTCGATGTGGTCATCGACGACGTTTATCTGGCGGGGAACGACGACGTTTTCCGCCCCGGCGCCTCCGATGCCGGCCAGATGAAATCCCTCAGGCGCCTCCTTACGCCCGGCGGGATCGTGCTGGCCAATCTCGTGACCGGCGCCGGCCACCGCCGCATGCAGATCCGCACCCGCGCCGCTTTCCGTGAGGCTTTCCCCGCGGTCCGCTCCGTGACCACGCCGGAAAGCATGAACGAAACCCTCGCCGGCGGCGATGCCATCCTGCCGCACGGCGCGCTCGCCCGCTGGGAAGAAGCCTTCCCGGATCCCGCCGACCGCGCGCTCTGGAAACGCATCCGCAGCAGGAAAATGACGAATGGCTAAGCACTAATGACGAAACGGAAGTGCGGCTGCGCCGTTCGGGGCGATCGTGCTTTTTGTTTTCCGCTTCCCTCTTTTTGCTTTTCCACCCGCCAATCCCTCCCGTTGACAAGCTGGAGGGGCCTGAGCACCCTCCGCCCCATGGACACACTCAAGATCCTCCTCGGCGCCACCGTTGCGCTGCTGCTCGGCGCACTCGCCGTGTCGTGGAAGAATCTGCAAACCGGCGAAAGGAACGCCAGCAAGGACGAGCTGGCCAAACTCCAGCGCCAGATCGAAGAGATCCGCCGAGCCCAGGATGATCTCGCCCTCGAAAAGCAGCGCCTCGCCCTGCAGGAAGCGGCCGCCCGCCCGACGCCGAGCGAAGACGCCGCCGCCGAGGCGGCCAAGCTGGCGGCGATCGAAGCGCAGCTCGCCCGTCTGGAGGAAGAAAAAGCCCAAGGCGAGCGCGATGCCAGAATGGAGAATCAGGAGAACGCTTTCCAGGAAGGCATGGAATTCCAGAAGAAGAACAGCGATGTCCGCCGCGCCCGCATGATCCGCGACGCCCTGCTGATCGCCCGGGTCAAGGAATGGGTCGACGGAGAACTTGGCGGCTTCGGCACCATCGATCTCGTCCGTCCCGAGAACGTCCAGCCCGGCAGCGAACTGCTCATCCGCCGCAATACCGGCGTGCTCGGCAAGCTCCGTGTCGAACGGATCGACATCGAGGGAGGCATCGTCAACCCCGTCACCCAGTTCGGTGACATCAGGCCCGAGCCCGGCGACGAGCTCATCCTCGAACCGCCCTTTTTCAGCGACGGCGAGTGATCCGTTCCGCGGTTGGTTGATGGTTGAGAGTGGATGGTTGATGGTAAAGGCACTCCGGCCGCAGTCCTCTCCTCCTTGCCGACCGTTCGCCCCCGCCTTTCCACCGATCATCGATCACCGATCACCCGGCACTTTTCCCATGTCCACCACCGTCGGTCTCATCTCCCTTGGCTGCGCCAAGAACCTCATCGACTCCGAAGTCATGATGGGCCACCTGGCCGAAGCCGGCATATCGCTCACCTCCGAGGCGGAGCTGGCCGACGTGCTCATCGTCAACACCTGCTCCTTCATCGACATGGCCAAGCGGGAGTCGATCGACGCCGTCTTCGGCGCGGTCAATGCCCGCAAGGAGGATCCGGAGCGCGAACGGCAGAAAATCATCGTCGCCGGCTGCCTGTCCCAGCGCTTCGCCAAGGACCTGCCCGGCCTGATGCCCGAGGTGGACGCCTTCATCGGCCTCGACCAGATCACCAAGGTCGCTCCCATCATCGAAAATCTCGTCGGCAATAGGCCCGCGCCCGCGCCGAAGCAGGACAACTCCGCGACCGACGACCCGCGGGACTACGTCACCCTGCGACCGAGGTATGTCCCGGACTACACCACGCCGCGCTTCCGCCTCACGCCCGGGCACTTCGCCTACGTGAAGATCGCCGAAGGCTGCAACCACACCTGCACCTTTTGCATCATCCCGCAGATCCGCGGCCGGCACCGCTCGCGCACGCAGGAATCCGTCGTCCGCGAGGTCGAGGCGCTGGTGAAAGCCGGGGTGAAGGAAATCAACCTGATCTCCCAGGATACCACTTATTTCGGCATGGACCAGTGGACGGCCGAGCGGCCGCGGCCGAGTTCGCCGGTGGATTCCAGCAAGGGCGAATCCCTCTCCACCCTGCTGCGCGCCATCAACGAACTCGAAGGCGACTTCTGGGTCCGCCTGCTCTACACCCACCCCGCGCATTGGTCCGACGAGCTGATCCGGACCATCGCCGAATGCGACAAGGTGGCGAAGTATGTCGATATTCCGCTCCAGCACATCTCCGACCGCATGCTGACCGCGATGAAGCGGGTGACCAGCGGCGATTACATCCGCGACCTGCTGCGCCGGATGCGCGCCGGGATTCCCGGGCTGGGGATTCGTACGACGTTCATCGTAGGTTTCCCCGGCGAGACGGAGGAGGATTTCGAGGAGCTGCTGGAATTCATCCGCGAATTCCGCTTCGAGCGCGCCGGGGTGTTCCAATACTCGAAGGAGGAGGGCACCCGCGCCTGCAAGATGGACGGCCATCTGCACCACATGACCCGCAAAAGCCGCTGGAGCCGCGCCATGGCCGAACTCCAGAAAATCGCCGCCGAGGTCAACCAGGCCCAGGTCGGCAGGAAGGTCCGCGTGCTCGTCGAAGAGCCCGGCGTCGCCCGCACCGGGTGGGATGCGCCGGAAATCGACGGCTCCGTGCATGTCGACGAGAGCCTGCCCGCCGGTGAATTCGCCGAAGTGACCATTTCCGACTGGCGCGGCTACGATCTCGTCGCGGCGCGTTGAGTTCAGGATGTGGAGATCGGCCGCCGGAGGGATTGCGGAGCGGGTTTTTTGGAGCAACGGCCGCTAGAGCTCGCCCCGTTTAGGATCAATGCGGCCGTCTCGGGCCGAAGTTGCCGGGCATTTTCGGGGCGTGGACGCTTTGGAAGAAAAGCTGGCGTTCGAAGAGTTCGGAGAGCAGCAGGAAGGGCAGGGCGAGCCAAGGAACCGCGGTGGCGAAACCCACGGCGATGAAGGCGAGGAGAAAGCGATTGTTGAGCGTCCGGCGCAGCGGGCCGAGTTGGAGGCGGGCGCTGTGCATGTCGGGCGACCAGGGTGCGTCGGGATCGCCGGCGGGTTTGAGGACGCGGGCTTCGGGGATCATTTTCGCGACCACGGCGGCGGCGAAGAGAAGCAGCGCGGCCGGCGAGGGGCGAGCGATGAGGTGGCCGAGTGCGGCGAAGGACAGGACCGTGCCGAAGAAGCGCGCGGCGGTGAGAGGGAAGCGCCAGAAAGTACGACGGGTATCGTGGTAGATCATGACGCTGGTGAAGACGGCGAGGAGCCCTGCGGGCAGTGCCGAGTGAGAAGTGAGAAGTGAGAAGTGATTTTTGAAAGGGAAATCGGGGAGGAAAGGGAGGGCGACGAGGAGGAGGGGGATGGGGGCGAAGAGCGAGAAGGCGAGGATTTCGCGGGACAGCCAGGAGGTGCGCAGGCCGAGGAAGAAGCGCCAGGCTTTGAGCGGGTGGCCGAGGTGGAGGACAGAAGCGGCCATGCCGGTGAAGAAAAGGGCGGCGGCGGTGACCGTGGCGGGAATGTCGCCCCGGCCGCCCGCCAGCAGGCCGATGCCGGCCTGGGTGAGCATGAGCATGAAGACCAGCGGCCAGTGGGCGTGCTGCGGGACGAGAGTTTCGCGGTCGGCGGCGATGACGCCTTCGGGGATTTCACGGCCGACATAGCGGGTGGTGGGGCGGGTGATGGAAGGGTGGGGGATGGCGGAGTTCGGGTTGCGGATTGCGGATTGGAAGAGGCGGTCGGGCGTTTGTATTCCGGATTCCGCGTTCCGCGTTCCGCGTTCCGGCTTCACCGTCACGATGCGGATCGCTTCGGTGGGGCAGGCCTGGACGCAGGCGGGGGCTTCGCCTTCCGACAGGCGCTGGTGGCACATGTCGCATTTCCGGACGATGCCGCGTTTTTTCGAGTATTTGGGAACGTCGAAGGGGCATTTGAGGATGCAGTAGGAGCAGCCGATGCACTGGTCGTCGAGGTGGCGGACGATGCCTGTATCCTTTTCCTTTTCGTAGGCGCCGACGGGGCAGCCATTGAGACAGCCGGGATCCTCGCAGTGATGGCAGGCGGTAGTGACGGTTTGCTGCCACCCGGGGGTGCTAGGTCCGCCATGGATGACGCCGATGTCGCGCCAGGCTTCGTCGTCGTCGAGGCCGTTGAGCGAGTGGCAGGCGGAGACGCAGGCCTTGCAGCCGGTGCACCGGTCGAGGGAAACTTCGAAGGCGTATTGTTCCCCGGAGCCGGGCTTGGTGAGGGGGATGAGGGTGCGGTAGTGCGGGGCGAGGTCGGGTTCGCGGTCGTGGAAATCGGAATAGCGGGCGACAGGAGTTTGCAGGGTATTTTGTTCGGCGATCAGATCGTCGATGAGGGTCCGAAGCTCGGGAACGGGAGGCGCCGGCTTTTTCGGTAGCGGTGGAGAGGAGAGGAGCTGGAGGGCGGGAGACAAGGGAATGAAAAATGGTGATGACGGGCAGCCCGGAGGGCCGAGGCGGGGCGCTCCGGGCATGGTTCATTCTCCCTACGCTGCGGCTCTGGTTTCGATCAGGTTCCGAAGCTCTTCGGCGTTCAGACGGCGGGTGAAGGCGGAGAAGGATTCGTTGTCACGGCGGTTGGCGAGATAGGTGCAGAGGAGTTGTTCGATGAGCGGGGGGATTTGATCGAAAGGGATGCCGGACCAGATTTCGCGGGCGATGGCCCGGGTGTCGTCGACTCCGCCGCCGAGGACGATGTTATAGCCGTCGACGGTGGAGCCGTCGGCGGCCTTTACCCGGGTGCCCATCATGCCGATGTCGCCGATGTAGTGCTGGGCGCAGGAGTGCTGGCAGCCGGTGAGGTGGATGTTCACGGGCTGGTCGAGGATCATTCTGCCGGCGAGGTGCTCGCCGAGGGCGATGGCGTTGCCCTTGGTGTCGGCGGCGGCGTATTTGCAGCCGCGGCTGCCGGTGCAGGCGATGAGCCCGCCGGTGATGGCGTTGTTCCGGTGATCGAGGCCGGCCGCCTGGATCGCGGTGATGGCGGCCTGGAGGTTTTTTTCGGCGATGCCGGGAATGATGAGGTTCTGCCAGACGGTCAGGCGGATTTCCCCGCGGCCGAATTCGTCCGCCACATCGGCGAGCGCGAGCATCTGGGGGACGGTGATGCGGCCCACGGGGGTGAGGATGCCGATGTAGTGGTTGCCGTCGCTCTGCGGGTGGATGCCGAGATGGCCGTGTTTGGATTTCGGCGCGGAGGGCTCGCAGGCTTCCAGCGGGAAATGGCGCAGCGGGAAGGCGAGTTTCTTCTGGGTTTCCGCGAGGATCTTTTCGAATCCCCAGTCATCGACGAGGTACTTGAGGCGGGCGCGCTTGCGGTTGGTGCGGTCGCCGTTTTCGATGAAGACGCGGATGAGCGCGGCGGCGACGGGGAGGGTTTCCGCGGGAGTGAGCAGGATGCCGCAGTCGCTGGCGAATTGCTTGTGGCCGGTGATGCCGCAGAGCTGCATGCGGAAGTAAATCCCGGGGGGGATTGTCGCTTGAAGGTTGTCGATCGAAGATCGGGTGACGCGGACGGCATAGAAACCGATGTCGTTGGTGTCGGCGCAGACGGAGACGCGGCCGCCGGAGTCATAGGAGATGTTGAATTTTCGGGGGAGGCCGTAGAGGTCGCGGTTTTTCAGGATGTAGTGGTGCATCGCCCGGGCGTAGGGCATCACGTCGATGAGTTCGTCCGGGTCGAAGCCGCTGGTGGGGGTGGCGGTGATGTTGCGGATGTTGTCGGCGCCGGAGCCCTGGGAGGTGAGGCCGAGGTCGGCGAGGGCCATCAGGACGTCCGGGGCATTTCCCGGCACGATTTCCCGGATCTGGAGATTGGCCCGGGTGGTGATGTCGGCATGGCCGGGACCCCATTTTCCCGCCACGCCGGCGAGGCCGCGGAGCTGCTGGCTGGTGAGCGCGCCGCCGGCGATGCGGCAGCGGAGCATCAGGCTTTCCTGGGCGGGGGAGACGTAAAAGAGGCCGTGGAATTTGTAGCGGAAGACATCGCCGTCCTGCGGGAAGGTCCCGGTGGCGGCGTTGGCGAGGATGGTGTCGTAGCAGTCGAGGCCGTGTTGCTCGTATTTGATGCGCTCCTCCTTGCAGAGGTCTTCGAGCGGGGTGCCGTGGACGCTTTGTTCTGGCTCGTGGGTGAAGCGGCGCTCGCCGTCCTGGCCGAGGAAGGGCAGCCCGCGCCCCTGCAGAATGCCGGAGACGAAGCCGGAGAGGTAGGAGCTTTGTTCGGTGGTGAAACCGGAGTCGCTGAGATTGACCATGGCGGTGTCCTTTCGGACGTGATCAAGCAGGCGAGCTGCCAGGGAGCGCCGGGCGGCGCGGGGACGGGTGGAAAATCGTCACGAGTTCCATGAGCGGAGGTCATGGGAGCGGGCGGGAGAGATGGAATTTGCGCGGGTTCGCGCCGATGCAGACCGGATGCCCCGTTGACAGGAGCTTTGCCGGGGAGTTGGATGCGACATGCGCTGGTATGCCCTGGCATGGTTGGGGATGGGTTTCGCCATGGGAAACGATACGGCGGTGAATTCCGCGGCATCGGCTCCGCATCCGGTGGGGGAGTTCAAGGGCGAGGAATCGGTCATCCGGATGGTCTCCGAAAAGATCGACATCGTTTTTGGAAGAGAACGGTCGAAGGTGCATTGCCGCTTCGTTTTCCGCAGCACGAAGGAAAAAGGCGATGCGCGTCAGATTGTCGGCTTTCCGGACATGGTCGGGGAAAGCGACAGCGGGAGGATCCTTTCGATGACTACCAGGATGGACGGCAGGGAGGTGGAGGCGAAGGTCCGCAAGGGATATTTTATCAACGAAGATTTCAGTCCCCGGGGCGTCCTCGGACCGCCGCCCTCCGGGGGCGTGTTGGTGACGGAGGCCGAGTATCATACCATCGAAGTCGCGTTTCCACCGGACAAGGATGTGGTGATCGAGCGGATGTACGTCGTGGAGAACGGAGGGTCGGTGATGGGGAACACGACGTTTTCCTACACGACCCTGACGGGAGCGATCTGGCATGGAACCATCGGGAGGGCGGAGTTCAACGTGACGCTGGACGGCTGGACGCTGGAAGATCTCGCCTTCGAGGACGGCCCGCAGAAGTTGAAACCGCGCGAGCAGATGGTTTTCTGCTCTCCGAACAGGGCGGATTGGAAGATTGAAGCCTCCGGGAAGATGTCGCTGGTGTGGGAAGACTTCGAGCCCGCCGTCCACAAGAGCCGCCGGGAGGTGTTTCTGACGACTTGGAATACGAGAAGCGAGTGAGAGGAATAGGGGCAAGCGGCGGGGATCGTCCAAGCGTGACGTCCCCCCAAGCCGCTTCCGGCATTCCCGGCGTCAAAAGAAATCATTCCCGTGTTGACGGGAATTCATACCCATTTCGCTTTTCCAGCGCCCTACTTTCCGCCACACCGCGCCCTGTCCATGACGAACCCTTTTCGCGAAGACCTCGTCTCCCGCTCGCGTCCGGAGCCCTGCACGGTCGTGATTTTCGGCGCCACCGGAGATCTCACGCACCGCAAGCTCGTGCCGGCTCTCTACAATCTGGCCGTCGACGGCGAATTGCCGCCTGGCGTCAAAATCCTCGGCTTCGCCCGCCGGGAGAAAAGCGACGCGGAATTCCGCCAGGGTCTCGAAGAGCTCAACCGCAAGGTCTCCCGTTCGGGCCATGACGATGCGATCTGGAGCGGTTTCGTGGAGAATATCCACTACCACCAGAGCGAGTTCAGCGACAGCGACGGCTACCGCCGCCTTGCCGAGCGTCTCGATGCGATCGACCGCGAGCGGGGCGGGAAGGGGAACCGCCTCTTTTACATCGCCAGCGCGCCGGAGTTCTTCGACGACATCCTGGAGCACCTGAAACAGGCCGGGCTCAATAAATCGGCGGAGGGATGCTGGTCGCGGGTGATCGTCGAGAAGCCCTTTGGCACCGACCTGGCCACCGCGCAGCACCTCAACCAGGTGGTGAACCGGACTTTCCACGAGAAGGACACTTACCGCATCGACCACTATCTCGGGAAGGAGACGGCGCAGAACATCATGGTGCTGCGCTTCGCCAATTCGATTTTCGAGCCGCTCTGGAACAGCCGCTATATCGAGCAAGTGCAGATCACCTGCGCCGAGAATCTCGGCATGGAAGGCGGCCGCGGAGGCTACTACGACAAGTCCGGCGCGCTGCGCGACATGGTGCAGAACCATTTGCTGCAGCTTCTCAGTCTGGTGGCGATGGAGCCGCCGACCGATCTCGGCGCCGACGGCGTGCGCGACGAGAAAGTGAAGGTGATCCGTTCGCTGCGCCAGTGGGACACGCCGGAGAAGGTCGCTCAAAACGTCGTCCGCGCCCAGTACGTGGCCGGCCATGTCGACGGCAAGCCGGTGCCCGGCTATCGCGAGGAAGACCGCGTCGATCCCGAAAGCATGACCGAGGCCTACGTCGCGCTGCGGCTGATGATCGACACGTGGCGCTGGAGCGGGGTGCCTTTCTACATCCGCATGGGCAAGCAGTTGCCGAAGAAAGCGACCGAGATCTCGATTGAGTTCAAGGCGCCGCCCTGCGTGCTTTTCAATGCGCTGCCCGGCGGCGTGCCCGGCTCGAACGTGCTGGTGATCCGCATCCAGCCCGACGAGGGGATTTCGCTGCGGATGGTTTCGAAGATCCCCGGCACCAGTTTCCGGCTGGAGCCGGTGAAGATGGATTTCCGCTACGCCACCAGCTTCGGCAAGGGCCGCCCGGAAGCCTACGAGCGCCTGCTGCTCGACGCGATGGCCGGTGATGCGACGCTCTTCGCCCGCCGCGACGAGGTGGAGGAGGCGTGGCGCTTCATCGACCACATCGAACATGCTTGGCACCAGAGCGCCAATCCGCCGCCGATGGCGGAGTATGTCGCCGGCACCTGGGGGCCGAAGGAAGCCGACGAATTGCTCAAGGCGGACGGGCATGCGTGGCGCAGGCTGTGAACGGGTTGATGGTTGAGAGTTGATGGTTGATAGAGCACAGCCAGACAGCCTCCGAATCGCGACTTTCCAACCATCGACCATCAACTCTCAACCCTCGACGATTCCATGACCATTCACCCCGAACTCGGCCGCGAAGTGCCGGTCGGCTCGATCGACAAAGAGCTGCGCAAGCTCTGGGACGAGGACGATGCGCGGACGAATGCCTCGCTGGTGAATCTGGCGGTTTATTCGGAGCGCCCCGGCGCGCTGGAGAGAAATTCCGCCGCGGTGCGCGAACTGACCCGCGAGCATGCCTGCCGGGCTCTGCTGATCGGTATCGACCGCGATGCGCCGGAGGCTTCGATCCGCGCCTGGATCACGGCCCACTGCCATCTTGCCCACGGGCGCAAGTCGGTGTGCTGCGAGCAGATCGCCTTCGCGCTGACCGGGAAGGCGACCGGGAGGCTGCGCAATACGGTGTTCGCGCACCTTGCGTCCGACCTGCCGCTGATCTTCTGGTGGCAGGGCGAGCTTTCGCCGATTTTCAGCGACCGGCTTTACAGTCTGGTGGACCGCTTTGTGTTCGACAGCTCGGAGTGGGCCGACCCGGAGGCGTCGTTCGGCGTGATCGTCGATGCGGTGAATCAAGCGACCCGCGAGCTGGTGGTGCAGGATCTTGCCTGGACGCGGACCTTCCAGTTCCGGGTATCGCTCGCCTTTTTGTTCGACGATCCGGTGGCCCAGGCGGCGCTGCCGGCGGTGCGGTCGGTGGAAATCGTCCATCATCCGGCGCATCGTGGCTCGGCCTTGCAGCTTCTCGCCTGGGTGGCGGTGCAGGCCGGCTGGCGCGATGGTACGGAGCTGGAGCTTTCCGTGGCCCGCCGCGCGGGGAACAAGCAGAGTTTCGCATTCGAAACGGCCTCCGGCGCGCCGGTGATCGCCACCTTGGTATCGGACGAGACTTCCGCGCCGATCGGTTCGCTGCGCCTGAGTGCGGGAGAGGTGACGGTCGAGGTGTCCCGAGAGGCGGGGTCGGTGCATGTCGAGCGGCGCCTGTCCGCGCCCGGCCATACGGCGGTTTCCCCCGGCCCGGCCGATCCGGATGAGCCGGTGGCGCTGATCGGCGAACAGCTTGCGCGGGGCGGGAAGAATTCTCTCTTCCTGAAGATCCTGCCGCGTTTCCGGGAGTTGCTGGAGCGTTGAACAGGGTTCACCGCCTGTCCCGCCACGCGGCGCTGGCGTAGCGCGCGGCGGTTTTTTCCTCCAGCCAGCGGGAAGGTGGCGCGAAACGGGTGGGCACGATTTCACGGGCGAGCCCTGCGGCGAGAGCTTCCGCCCGGGGGGCGACGACGGCGACCGAACCTTGATGAAGCAGACCGCGAACCGTGCGGCGCTGGCCGGCCCCGCCGATCTTTTTGCCGGAAGCATCCAGCAGGTCGTGTTCGACCGGCCGGACAAAGCATTCACCGCCTGCCGCCGAAGGCGCAGCGCCGGAGAGCCGTGCTGCCAAGCCGGATTGCCGCAGGGCGGAGAGCAGCGCGGTATGGATGATCCGGTAGCTTTCCGCGCCCTTCGCTTCGGCCAGTCCATGGCCGCGCGGAATGAAGAGGGTGTAGGTCCAGTCCGCCCGGTGGTCGACGATGCCGCCGCCGGTCCAGCGCCGCACCCAGCGCAGGCTTTCCTTCGCCGGGAGATCGGCGCTCTTCACGAAATAGCCGAAGCTGCCCCAGCCGGGCGTCCAGCGGTAGGAGCGGAGCACCGGCGCGGTGCAGGTTTCCGCCAGCCATTCGTCCACCGCCATGTTTTCCGGGCCGTCGCGGGGCGAGGGGTCGAGCCAGAGGTGGAGCAGCGGGAGCACGGCTGAAGTCCCAAGTGAAAAGTGCCAAGTGACAAGCGGAAGCTGAAAATTCCGCTTTCCGCGTTCCGTGTTCCGACTTTCTTTCGCGCATGCCTTTCACGCCCAAGCCGCATGCCGCGCTGTTGATCGTCGGCCACGGCTCGACCGAGAATCCGGATTCCTCCACACCCTACTTCGACCACGCCGACGAGGTGCGGCGGCTCGGGGCTTTCGGGGAGGTTCATTGCTGTTTCTGGAAGGAGGAGCCGTCGATGCGCGAGGCGGAGCACATGATCGATGCGGAGGAGGTTTATGTGGTGCCGGATTTCATCAGCGAAGGTTACTTCACTCAGGACATCATCCCCCGCGAACTCGGGCTGGACGGCCCGACCACGCGGCGGGCGGGGAAAACGTGGCACTACACGCTGCCGGTCGGCGTGCATCCGTCGATGACCGGACTGCTGCTCCAGCGGGCGAGGGAGGTGGCCCCCGATGCGGATCCGGCGCATACGACGCTCTTCATCGTCGGCCACGGCACGGGGCTGAACCAGAATTCGACGAAGGCGATCAAGGACCAGGTGGCGCTCATCAAGGCATCCGGCGCCGGCTATGCGGAGGTGCTCGATGCCTACATGGAGGAAGCGCCGTTCATCGCGGAGTGGGACAGGCTCGCGGCCACGCCGAATGTGGTGGTGGTGCCCTTTTTCATCGCCGACGGACTGCACAGCTATCAGGACATTCCGGTGCTGCTGGGGATCGAGGCGGAGCCGGGCGAAGCGGCGAGCCAGCGCGAAGTTTTCCGTCACAATCCCCACCATCTGCGGGGCAGGACGCTTTACTACTCCTCCGCCATCGGCACCGGGCGGAACATCGCCGGGGTGATTCTCGACCAGGTGGCCGATTTCGATGCCAGATATCATGAAGATCGCTGAGCGACTCGCCGAAGCCGTGGCCGGCGGCATCCGCCGCATCGGCCAGGTCGCCATCCTGCCGGAGCGTGCGGGCGCGGCCTATGTGTTGTGCCATATCGAGGATGAAGGGGGCGAGCTTTCGCTGCTGGAAAGTCATGACGGCCCTGCCGCCGCCCGCGGGATTTCCACTTGGGCGGAGGATGGAAGCTATCGCTTCACCAAGGGCGAGTTGTCGCTGGCGCGCGGGTGGCTGCTGCGGCTGTCGTCGGCGGAGGAACTGCGGCAGGCGCTCGATCATTTTTATCCCGCGGCGGTGGGGTTGTGGCTGGCCTGGCAGGACGGGCGGCTCGGGATCGAGCATCTGCGGGACAAGCTCAACCGCCAGACCGGCATGTACCGTTCGGCGCGGTATCTCAGCGATGCCGGCGCGCAGCGGCTGGTCCGCGAGGTGTACGGTCCCGGGAACCGCTGCGCGAAGAGAATCCTCTGGCGGATCGATGCGGATACTCCGCTGGAAGAGAGCGAAGCGAGCCGTTTCGATGGAGTGGTGGGGGAGATAGATCGCGTTGCGGCGATTCCCCTGCTTTGCCGGGAGGCGTGCAATCACCTGGTCGCCGAAGCCCGCAAGGCGTCGAAAGCGGAGAAGGAAGCCCGGGAGGCGCGGGAGGCGGGTTGAAAGGGCGGCGTTCGGTTCGATATTCCGGTATGGACCCCGAAGAACCCGTTGCCGTCTGCGATATCTGCGGAAAGGAAGCCGTGATCGTGATCGACGGAGTGGGCTGGTGCGAGTCGTGCGCGCATGCCCGCGGTTCGTGTTGCGCGGAGTCGGAGATGGAGGATTGAGGCGATGTTTCAGTGGCACGTAGTCCCGGCTTCAGCTGGGCGCCTGCCGGTGGTCCGCCGGAAGGCGGGACGACATGCGCCTGGATCGCCGCGTGAAGCCTTGCATTGCCGGGGAACGTGTTTTGCTTTTCGCTTCCCTCCGCGATGGAGATCCGACCGATCGGGCATGTCCGGACTTGTTTCGGGAGCAAATTCGCCGTGCCGCGGCAGCCCGGGTTGTGTCCGGATGCGTGGGGAGAATTGCATTTCGAGCCGGAGTTCCGGCAGGCGGAGTGTTTGCGCGGGATCGAGGGGTTCTCCCATCTCTGGCTGATCTTCGGCTTCCATCTGACCGCGGATGGCGGCTGGCGGCCGACGGTGAGGCCGCCTCGTCTGGGAGGGGAGGAGCGGGTCGGCGTCTTCGCCAGCCGTTCGACGTTCCGGCCGAATCCATTGGGACTTTCGTTGGTGAGATTGGAGGGAACCGGGGCAGGGCCGGTGCTGCGGTTGGGCGGGGTGGATTTGGTGGACGGGACGCCGGTATTCGATATCAAGCCGTATCTGCCCTACGCCGAATGCCTGCCGGCAGCATCGGGCGGCTTTGCGGGCGAGGCGCCGCCGCGGCTGGCGGTGGAGACGGCGGAGGGAAGCGGATACGATGAACTGCCGGAGCGGAGCCGCAGGGCGATCGCCCAGGCGCTGTCGCTCGATCCGCGTCCGCCGGCGGGGAGGGATGAGGCCGGGCGGGTCCACGGTGCGGGACTCTGCGGGCATGAGGTGAAGTTCCGGGTGGAGGAAGGGGTTTGCCGGATCGTTTCGGTGGAGCGGGCGGCGGGAAGTGGGTTGGAAGGGTGAGAACGCGGTGCGCACAGTCCCTCTGCGGACCACAGGGCAACCGCATCTGGAGTTCAACAACCGCGAATGGACGCCAATTTTGGATGGAATCAGGAAATCCTCCCGTCAAACGGCCGTTCGGGGCTCCGATGGCAACTATTTGTCTCATTCGATTCGCGTTTATTGGCGTCGATTCGCGGTTCCGATTTCCTTAATGCGGCCACCCTGGTGCGCACCACTTTGCGGGTTGAATACTTAAGATTTCCAAATTAAGCTGATCGCCATGAACGCGACGACCTTGGCGGCTCTCGGGCTGGGATGCGGTGTCCTGTTCCTGTTGCCGGGCTGCGGCAAGCGGGAGGAGGCGGTCCGCCAGGAGTTGAAGGAGAGCGGCTACGACCTGACTCCCGAGGCGTGGTTCCGCGCGGCGGAGAGCGACGACACCACGGCGTTGTCGAGGTTGTTGAAAGGGGGCATCGAACTCGATACGCGGAACGAGGCCGGCGACAGCGCGCTGCATGCCGCGGCGGCCGCGGGGATGCAAAAGTCCGCCGGCTTCCTGCTCGACCGCGGGATGGCGGTGGACCTGCCCGGCGGCAAGGACCGCACGCCGCTGATGTCGGCGGTGATCGACGGCAGGCCGGCGATGGTCCGCTATCTTCTGAAACAGGGAGCGGACCCTTTGAAAAAGGACGCGGACGGCTTCAAGCCGCTGATGATCGCGGTGCGCGAGGGCCGCGCCGATATGGTCGCGGAACTCGCCGCCTACGACCGTGAGGATCTCGACAACGCCCTGCTCGCCGCGGCCTTGCTGGACCAGCCGAAGGTGATCGACGAACTGACGAACTACGGCGCTTCGCTCTACACCCGGATGGACGACGGCCGCACCGCGCTGATGCTCGCCGCGGAAAACGGCCATACGGAAACGGTGGATCTGCTGCTGGAGATCGGGGCCAACCGTTTTTCGATGGACGAGCAGGGCCGCATCGCCGCCGATCTGGCGAGGGAAGCGGGTTATGAGGATCTGGCGCTGGCGCTTGCGGCGGAGCCGGAGGCGGAGGAGTTCGGCATCGAGGAGCCGGAGGAAGCGGGGCTGGAAATGCTGGCGGGCCTGGAGCGCCATGCCGGCGAGGGAGAATCCAGCCCCGGGGAAGTCCCTTGGAAGGCGCCGAGCGCGATAGGGCCGTTGCCACGGACTGACTCGCCCTCCCTATCGGCCGGAGAAGCGCCGTCTTCGGATCGGGAAGACGGCGTGGCGGGAAGCCAGCCATGGAACCGGCCGGTTCCGGGCGCGTCCTCCCCGGCTGCCGAGGTATCGCCCGTTTTGCTGGAGGGCGCGATCATCGCGAAAACCGCAAACCATCGACCCCGCGAAAGCGGAGAGGCGGCGCATGCCGGCCCGGCGGAAACTACGCCGTCCGCTCCGAAGGAGATCGACCTGGTGATGCGTTCGTTCCGGCAGAAAGAGCTGCCGCTGCGGGTCGAGACCGTTTCTCCCGGCCGCGCAACGGTCCGGATCGCCGGCGGTCCGCCGCGCGAGGTGGCGGTGGGGGCGGCGATTCCCGGATCGGCCCTGAAAGTGGTGCGGGTGGATCGCCGGATGCGGGAGACGAAGGAGAACGAAGGCCGTCCGGTCGAGGTCTCGGTGCTGGAAATCGAGGATACCTCCACGGGGCGCCGGCGGGAACTGGTCGCGGGGATTCCCGCCACCGCCCACGATCCGGTGGCGCTGGTGGAGGATGCCACGACCGGCCGCCGCTACATCGCCCGGGCCGGGCAGAAATTCCGCGACGCCGACGGCGCCGAATATTCCGTGGTGGATGTGCGGCCGAATCAAATGGTGATTGAGAAGACCGGGTCGGACGAGGTATGGACTATTCCGCTCCGCGGTTCGCGGGGTTGAGCTGATTTACAACATGGCCAGGACCATCGAGCCGGGGACTCCGGTGAAACAATTCTCCGTGCTGCTGCACAACCGCGCCGGGGCTCTCGCCGCTCTCGTCAAGCTGCTGCGCGGCGCCTCCATCGAGGTGGTGGGCATTTCGGTGCAGGACTCCCGCGACGCGACGGTGGCCCGGCTGGTGGTGACCGATCCGGATGCGGCGGAGCAGATTTTCATCGAAAAGGGCATCCCGCACACCACCTGTCATCTGGTGGTGATCTGCCTGAAGGAAGCCGGTCCCGAACTGCTGCCGGTGCTCGACACGCTGATGGTGGCGGAGACGAACATCGACTTCGCCTACGCCCTGATGCCCTCCCAGCAAGGCCAGGCGCTGCTGGCGCTGCATGTGGAGGACTACGAATTCGCGGTGTCGGTGCTGAACCGCTCGGGCTTCAAACTGCTGTGTCAGGAGGATCTGAGCCGGTGAGAGGATCGGACACCCCTGGCCAACCGGCGGACAAGCGGGGCGCTCGTCCCTCCCTTTCACCCCTTCTCCCTTGGAACCGTGGGCGATCCGCTGCTAGGCTGCGCGCATGAATCACGATCCCCACCATATCGAAGGCGTGCGTTCGCGGGGCGGGCGGGGCCGCGGCTTTCCATGGCTGCGGGCGGCGTTTTTCGTGATCGTTCTCGGCGCGGTGGCGATGCCTTTCACGCCGCCCGGCATGAAGATCCTGCGCGGGGTGAAGCGCCTGCTCGAAAGACCGGAGCAGACCCCGGCGGCGGCGGTGGATGAGGAGGATCTCCGCCGCCAGCTGGAAGCCCGGCTGCGGGAGGAATTCGAGGCCGATCTGGAACGCCAGCTCGAAGAACTGAAAAAGGGATTCGAGGCCGCCGCCCAACAAAAACCGGCGGACGAGCCCGCGGCGCTGCCGCCGGTCACTTCGCACACGGCGGCGAGCGGGAGCGATGTGCGCAAGCTGCGCTCCGGCATTCCTTTCAAGACCGAGGTAAAGGTGGGGAAGGGGGGAATCGCCTCAAAAGAGCGGGTAACGGAGGATTCCTACACCGCGGAGTACACGCTCAAGGTCCGCGTGCCGGAGCCGTCGAAGACGCTGGAGCAGCTTCACAGCGTCAACCCGAAGCTCGGCAGGCTGCTCCCGGGGCTGCCCGCGATGCTCGAAAAGGCCGAGGTTTCGCGCTGGTTCTACGTCCTTTACGAAAACAAGACGAATCGCCTGCGGCGCGATGCGACCCTGCTCAACGAACTGCTCACCAAGCACAATTTTTACGACTGCGAGACCATCCTGAACCTGCGCCACCCGCAGAGCGGCCGGCGGGTGTTCCTGCTCCAGGCGGAGATGGACGTGGTTTCCGACGGCTCCGACGGCGACCGGCTGGCGGAGATGCCGGATGCGATCGTCAATTCCACCCACTACCAGCCCTTCACCAGCTACGGCTGGCCGAAGCGCACGCGCACGCCGAATCCGCTGATCGCCGGGTGGGAGAAGCGCATCGGCAATGCGAACCGCGAACTCGCCGAGCCGAACACCACGGCGGAGCGCAAGAAGTGGCTGCGCGACCGCATCCAGTACCTCAAGCGCGGCATCGAGGACATGAAGCACCGCAGTTTCCTGATCGCCGAATACGATCCCTTCATCGTCATCCCGGTCAATCTGCTGACCGCTTCCGGCGACCCCTTCGCGCCGAAAGTCGGCGACTACGCGGTGGTGATCCATGGGGAGAAAATCTACCCGGCCATCGTCGGCGACGGGGGGCCGGCCTTCAAGGTGGGGGAGGCATCGCTGCGGATGGCGAAGGAGATCAATTCTCGCTCCTCGCCCTACAGCCGGCCGGAATCGGATCTGGTCGTGACCTATCTCGCCTTTCCCGGCAGCCGGGAGGCGAAGCGCGAACCGCCGGACTACGAGAAGTGGCGCACCCGCTGCGGGGAGCTGCTCCAGGAAGCCGGCGGTCTCGGCGAAGGGGTGGAGCTTCACCGTTGGGAGAATCTGTTGCCGGACCCGTCCCCGCCGGTGACGGAGGAAGCGGCTGTGGAGGAGGCGCCCCCGCCATCTTCATCGGGTCAGTCCGACCGTTGAATGGGTGCTGTGCATGGTTTGGGAGGACTGCTTCGACATGCACTTCGTTTGGAGAAGAAAAGAACCTTCACGGAGGCAGCGACCAGAAGGAGAAGCATCGCCAGGGTTGCCCATCAGACTCCAGGGGGAGCTCTTCTTGGATTCTCCCGTAGATGTTTGTACACCCCGCTTCATCCTTGAACCGGAAAATCCTCTTCCCCTCAAGCACCTTTCCAACCGTTGGTCCGGCTCTATTCATGCTGATATTACGATTTTGACAAACGATGTTTGATCACAAAATAAGCAAATCCCGTAAAGCCAATCACACACACAATATAAATCCATAAATAACGCGCTTTGAAATATCCATTGTTCTCGCGATAGCCATCACTGTGCTTATTTCCAGTTGCGATCTCTACATCTCTTAACTTTAATTTAATGCTGTATTGATTGATTCGATCATTTATTTTATCCATATCAAATCCATTAATGTCAATATTTTGTCGAAGTGAAATCTGCTTTAAATTTTTCTTTCTAAGGCCTTCCATTTTAATGAGGCTAAAAAATACATATGATTTTTCTGGATCTTGGTCAGGACCTGCAAAATCCAAATAGTAAAAACCGAGGCTAGAGCAAATCAAGTCGTGAAAAAATGTCTCAAGATCACCATGTTTCTCAATCATTTCATCGAGAAAAAAATCATCCACTTTACTCAATTCGCCGAATCGGTTATTTTCTAATTTGTTTTCAAGAACCATAGCACTCTGTTTCCGATCCCCTTTCAGGCCAAGCAAAAATCCTCGCTGCATTTCGAGAAAATCACGAACCCACGGCACATCGCCATGTTCAATATAATTCTCTGCTACTGAAATAGCTGCTTTATAACGGTCGGCGTCATCAACACTCGCGAACATTTGAGTTAACAAAATTGCCTTGTGATGATCTTCAATATTTTCTCTTTCCTTGATATGGTCTATTTCCTCAAGAGAAAATGCGCGATGCCCATTAAATACCAATGATATGAGAGCGGGAACATCCCGCGGCAAATCAGCTGATACTGCAACAATTAATGAAATAAATATTAATAAAATCTTACTTTTCATGTTACCATTCATCTTTGGGGATAATTCTCCATACATAGTCAACGGTTACTCCAAGGATTTTTATCGCTTCAAAATGCCCGTATGCAATATTTTTTTTTTCAATCGCAGTTGCATTTCTTCCATTGGAATTATCATTGGCGATGGCCCAGGTGCCTATAGGATCGCTTTGATTCGTGTTGTAAACTCCAGTAAAAGAACCTATGATGAGGCCTGAATTTTGAACATCAGTTGGAGCTGATGCCCCGTATCCAAGAATAAATCTTGGGCCAATGTTGTTCATGTACAAACCAGGATAGTATCCTGCATGTGGGCCAATCGTTGGAGGGGAATAAGCGGGAAAAGGAACCCAATTATTAATATTGACCATGGAACATCCTGCGACAATTAACATGTTCAACCCTTTATCCCAGTAATCCAAAAGATCAGAGGCGAAGACATCTTCACCTAAACCGATTTGAAACAAAGGTCCTGTCTCCCCATTTCCATCAAGTCCATGCCCGGAAAAGTAAAAAACTTCTGCTTGGTTCATGATCATTCTTTTCATCTTAATGGCGCCAAAAGAAACTTCCAGCACCTCGCATCCAGCGGCTTGGAGAAAAGTTTTGTGCGGTTTAGATTGAGGAGGGGACGAGTCTAAGTCTACATTTTCTTTATTGCTGGCATATCCACCTGGGATTCCCCATAAAGATAATCCATCTAGGAATGTCTGACTATCCGAAAAATTAGATACCGAAGTATATGCATAATCTAAAGTTGATTTTTTAACCGCATTGGATTCTCCTATTGAAGGCAATAATCCCAAAGATTGCAGTTTAGATCGATTCAATGGAATACGAATTTCAGTAAAGTAGTCATCTGTCTCATATACTATATCGGGATCATTAAAATCTAACGATACTTTTTGAGCTTCTCCAAAACGCGTGCAGTTTGTATGAAGTTCTAATGGCTTAACACCGGATGATAAAAATCGTGCTGGCGAAAGCTCGACGCCATCCACGCGCATTTTAATTTTTACAACCTGATCCGACAATACGACCTTATCCACTTTCAATTCATTCTCCCATTGTTCATCTTCTGGATCAATTATTGTCATTTTGATTGGAAATAGGGCAACGGAAGTGGTATTGCGTGCTTCTGGAATGGCGGGAGGCAAGGGTTCAAGATCGATGGGATCGGAATATTCATCGCCGGGCTCGACAGTGAACTCCTCCGCCTCCACTGATTGGATCGTCGTCTCACCTTCGGTGGCTCCGTTGGGAAGTAAAGTGTTGCTGGTGACGCGAAGCATCCGGAATTTCCTCTCGTACCCTACTGGTGGAGCCCGCAGCCAGATGCGGCGCTGGGTGATGTTGCCCGAGCCATGCGGGGAATTTTCAGGAAGGTGGAACCATCCCAAGGCAAATTCGCTGCTTAAATCCAGATTCGCAGCGACCACCCCCGGCTCTCCCATGGGCGGTTCATCGGGGAAATCGTGGGTCTGCGCCTTCTGCATCAGCTTGGCCGCGGTGACCGTGGCTTCGGGCGCCTCCCCGTAACCATTGTCCTCGCCCCAGTTCTTGCCCCACCTGATGATGCCGCCCGCGACATTGGAATTTCCCCAAGCGCTCCGCCCCACCGAAAGGATCTGGACCGGGAAGTCGTCTTCATCCTGCGGACGGGTGTTGCCCCAGCGTTCGTCGTCGTTTCTTACGCCGTCGCCGTCGGGGTCGCCGTCAGCGCCGTTGTCGCCGGTGGGATCGTTCGGGTCCAGGCCGTTGGCCACTTCCCAGCCGTCGGGCAGTCCGTCGCCGTCGGTATCGGCTTTGAGCGGATTGGTTTGATGAATCGTGATTTCAGACCAGTTCGAGAGTCCGTCGCCGTCCAGATCCCAGGATTCCAAAGTCTCTCCCTCCGGCAGTTGAGCGGTCGTGTAGTGCAGGCGGGCGAAGCCTTTCGGGGTGTCGCCGCCGAATTCGTAGCTGATGTGGTCGTCCTGGCCGATTTCGATCACGGGGGCCCAGGTCCAGCGTTTGAGATGATCATCCGCATCGGAGACCTGGAGGAAGAAGATTTCGTTTTCCCGCGCATACCACTCGATGAGCGCTTCTCCTTCCACGACGTAGGTTCTGACGCCGGGGCCTTCCGGGGGCGTCTGGGCGGTTGCCGGGACAGGCAGGCAGAGGAGGCAGATCAGGGCGAGGGCGGGCAGG
Source organism: Haloferula sp. (assembly GCA_037190465.1). Lineage (GTDB taxonomy): Bacteria > Verrucomicrobiota > Verrucomicrobiia > Verrucomicrobiales > Akkermansiaceae > Haloferula. The sequence continues at coordinate 155,960 of JBBCJF010000005.1, forward strand.
AGGGATTGCAGGAGATGGTTCATGGGGGTGGAGGGTTGGGGAAGTTTTTGGAGCGGTGTTTCATTCCTTGTCGGGGGCGAGGTAGCGGCTGCCGCGGTGGGGCTTGAGCCAGTAGGTGGAGGAAACGGGTTCTTTGGAGGCCGGGTGGAGTTCCCGCCAGCGGCGCGCCTCCCTCTCATATTCCAGGCGCTTCTCCCTTGCTGCGAGAAGGGCGTCCTTTTCCGCTGAGAAGAGAGCCAGGACGGAGTGGAGGGGGTGCATGCCCTCGGCATCCTGCGGGTCGCCCCGGGTGACGAGGTAGCCGCCCGGCGGCAGTACGGGCAGGTCCGGCAGCCGGGCCCAACCGCCGAAGCGATGCAGGACGCGGGTGTCGATATCATGGTGCATCAGGAAGAGACTGTGCGGAACTCCCTGATGGAAGAAGCATCCGACGCCGGCAAGGGCTCCTACGTCGACGCCGACCCATGCTTCGTAGGCGATGGAAGAGTCATGGAGATGTCTCCATTGGACGCGGCTGATGCGCCTGTCCCAGCCGGTGGAGCCGAGATGGAGCATGACCGGCGGATGGTGGCGGGCGCGGAAGGCATCCTGCCGGGCGAGTTCCTCCGGAGTGGGGGGAGCTTTGGGAGAAGGCCGGGGGATGTCGGGGAGTGTGGAAGGCTCGCCGAGGAGAGCGGAGATACGATAACCTGGAAAGAGTCGGACGCTGGCGGCGTGGACGCGCATGTCGGGGATGTCCTTTGGAGGAGAAGGGACGGGCGGGACGAAGCGGTTGACGACGATGGGCGCGGCAAGGCAGGTGGCGGCGGAAGGGGTTGGAGGGGGCGGACCTTCGCGGGGGATTTTTTCGTTCGCCGACAGAGCGGCGGGGAGCGAGGCAACGATGATTTTCCAAGGGGGGAAGCGCATGGCTGAGATGCATGCCGGCAATTGTATCAAATGAGACAAGCGCAAAATTGATCTTCTTTGCCTACAGACTGGCGAGTGAAGGATGCGGATGCAGACCGGGTTATTGCAGCAATCGTGACCAGACTGCGAGAGGAGAGGAAAGCAAAAGGGCTCTCCATGAACCGGCTCGCCGAAGAGGCGGGACTCACTCACGTCGGCGTTCTGAATGTCGAGAACGGGAAAAGGAGCCCTCAACTGCTCACTGTGGTCAAACTCGCCGACGCCCTCGGAATCCGGTTGTCGGAGCTTTTCGAGGATGTGGACCGCTGAACCGGGAAATTTGTTCCGCATTTCCCGCACAATTCCGGCGGCCCGTGGTCAAGCGCATGTAGTCCCGCCTTCAGGCGGACGAAGGAGGCTCATGGCGCTTTTACACGGTGTCGTCGCTCACAGGACCATTCGCGTCCGGCTGAAGCCGGGACTACGTGCCACCGAATCAGCGAACCTCATCTTCGTGTGAGAATGCGGGATGGAGCGAAGAGGGGCACGGGTGGCCCTCTCGTGCTTCTGCGGAGCTGGGGCTCCGCGCTCCCGGGCTACGGACTTTGCGCCGCAAGCCTGCGGGCTTCGTCCATGGTCCTGCGGTCGCGTTGGCCCTGCCGCTCGATGAACCAGGCGACCACGCCCCACAGGATGAAGCAGCCCATCACCCCGTAGAACATCATCACCGCCCACTTTTTCTCCGCGGCGAAGCCGTAGTTGTGCAGGCCGACGTTGAGGAAATTCACGTGCCACCAGGAGAAGCCGACGATCATCGCGCCGAAGATCGAAGCGAGGTGCAGACCCCATTCCCGGATGTAGCCGCCGAGCCGGGCGTGGAGGATGGCGAGGGTCCACAGCACGATCATGAGCGCACCGTTTTCCTTCGGGTCCCAGCCCCAGAAGCGGCCCCACGAATCGTTCGCCCAGATGCCGCCGAGGACGGTGCCGACGAGCGAAAGGAACAGCGTGAGGCAGATGCAGCCGTAGACCGCACGGGTGACCGCCCGGCGCAGCGAGGCATCGCCGCCATCGAGGCCGAGACTGCGGAGCAGCACATAGACGATCGACAGGAACGCACTGACCAAGCCGGCGGCGTAGCCGAGGGTGATGGTGATGACGTGGGTGGTCAGCCAGTAGGTGGAATCGAGCACGGCGACCAGAGGGGTGAGGTGATCGGTCCCTTCGCCCACTTCGAAGCGCCGGGCCAGCACGACCAGGAAGGCGGCGACGATCGGGGTGATGCCCAGCACGAAGCGCCTGCGGGTCATCCACTCGATGACCAGGGCGAGCAGCACCACGGCGGCGGCGATGAAGATGATGGTATCGTAGAGATTGCCGACGGGCGGGCGCTGCATGATGATGCTGCGCTTGACGATCGGGACGATCAGGCAGACCAGGCCGGCGGAGAGGAAGCCGGTGGTGAGCCAGGTGGAGATGCGGCCCGCGGCATTCCGGCCGGTGAACCACATGACCGCGGCGCTCAACACGGCGAGGAGGAAGAAGCGCAGCGCGTGGATGAACCAGTTCGTGCGGAAGTAGTCGACTTCCAGCGGCACGGAGCGGTACTCGCCGCGCTCCTTCGCCCGGGCGACGATGCCGGACTCGAAGGCCGCCAGCTGGTCGCGGAAGGCCGCCTCGCTTTCGTTCAGCGCGCGCACCACTTCCTCGATCGCCTTGATGTCCTCCACCGACCGCTCGGGCTCGCGGGTGGTCGCCATCATCACGTTCATGATGCGATCCCCGGCGGTGATCCACTCGACGGTCTCCCTGTCGCCCGGCGGGAAGAGGTGGAGGAAGTATTTCGACTGGTTCGCGGCATCGAGCACCTGCTGGAGCAGGCCCTCGACGTGCGGCGGGATGCCCTGCCCGGAGGCCTGGGCCTTTTGCAGCACGTCGCGGATGACCGGCGCGGTCTGCATGACCGTACTGATGTCGGTGGCCCTGGTTTCGTCCCCGCCGGTCAGGGGATCCATGCGGATGCCGGTGCGGGCGAAGCCGAAGTAGCCGACCAGTCCCTGAAAGGTGCGGATGTTGTAGGCGAGGCTGAGCGTCTGCTGCTCGACGGGTCTCAGCCGCTTCGGGTCCTGCCGGGAGATCTGCTCGTAGGAGGAGGCGAGCTGCATCAGCTTTTCCAGCCCGGGTTCCAGATCGGTGTAGCTGTAACGGTCGCGGCGGCCGTAGGACTTGATTCCCGCCGCTTCCAGCACTTCGGCGTTTTCCACCAGGAAGGAGGGCAGTTCCACGGCGAGCTTCGGGCGGAAAAGGCAGTCCATCATCCAGGCCAGGGGCTCGATCCGCACTTTTTTGCCGTCCGCGCCGATGATCTTCATCGAGCGTGCGCCGTGGAGGCGCAGCATGGTGAAGCCGGCGTAGGTGCCCAGCGGCTTCACCCGCCCGCCATCCTGCACGGGCAGCATTTCGGCGGTGGCGAGGGTTTCCTTGGCCCAGGGTTTGTAGTTTTCGATCGTGCGCGCCTTGCCCGGGGCCCTGCCGTCGCGCATGGCCATGGCGAGGATGCCGAGCACCGACAGGCACCCGAGGAAAAAGACGATCCAGCGTCCGATGGTGGCTTTCATGCCGTCTTGGGAATGATGGGCGAGCGCCTCCCGAGCAGGAAGGCCGCGAGTTTCATGACGAAGTGGACGAAAAGGCCGAAGCCTGAGATGTAGAGACTGTATTCCGGCCATTTATCGGCCGGGTTCCGCACGACTTCAAATCCGGAAAGCGCCCGGCCGTCGCCGCCCTGCATCTGCGCCTGCTCCATGGTGCGCTGGAAGAAGACGTATCCGCCGTGGCGCATGGGCTCGTTCATCTCGATGCGCACTTTCACTTCCTCGCGGCCTTCCTCGATGCGCGTGATGTCGCTTTCGAAGGCCTTTGGCCGGCTGGTGTTCGGGTGGAATTCGGCGCGCGCTTCTTCCAGGCGGACCTGGAAGGGCACCGGCCAGAGTTTCTTGGTGAGCTGCACGGCAAAAGTCCGCCCTTCGGTCTCGACGGTGAAGGGCTGATAGCTGGCGACGGCGAGCAGGAAGGGATCGTCCTTCGCCCCGTCGCGGCGGAGCACGCGGGCGTGGATGCCGGGCGTGTCCATTTCGGTCTCCGTATTCGGCTTGTGGGGGTAGAGGAACCAGCCGTCGAGGATCGGCTCGCCGCCCGGCGGGGCCATGCTGGAGGCGGGGACGGGCCGGGTGTTCTGGAGGTAGCCCTGCAATTCGAGGTCGAAGGGCAGCGCGGGGAGTTTCACCGTGCGGCGCTTTTCGTTTTCGAGATCCTTGAACCAGGTATCCGCGATCTCGTGGACCTGTCCGACGACCTTGCCGTCCCGGTCGATTTCGATGATCTCGATGGCGGTCTCGGTGAGCGATTGGGCGAAGTCGGCGGTCTGTCCCTCGCGCAGCATCATCACGCCGCGCTGCTCCTTGAAGTGGGCCACGCCGCCGGCCACGATCATGAAAATGATGCCGAAGTGGGCGATCAACACGCCCGCGGTGCGCCAGCCCTTGCGCAGGCGGATGATGCCGCCGAGCGTGAGGTTCAGCGCCAGCAGCGCGCAGACCCAGAAGCCGCCGGGCAGCGGCGGGAGGCTCTTGTCGGCGAGCTTTTCGGAAAAGATGATGGCATCGGGGAAGACGAAGGCTTTCCGGTAGTTGAAATATTTCTCCAGCGTGGGGTAGAGCCCGTGCTGCACCTGCTCCAGCGTGGCCAGCCAGGTCAGGATCATCAGCAGCACCAGCAGCGCGGTGGCGAGCCCGAAGCCCGACAACACATCGAATGCGCGGCGGGCGATGGACTTCGGCGAATCGGGCTTCATCAGGGTCGGAGCTTACGGAGCGGGGAGGAAAATCATTCACCGCGGGCGCGCAGGCCGCCGGTGAAGGAGCGCAGAGCGGCCTTTTGCGCGGCCACTTCGGCGGCCGGGCCGGTCATTTTCACGGTGATGATGCGGCCGTTGTCATCGGCGATGACCCCGGCGAGCGCCTGGTCCGTGCGACCTTCCTGGCCCATGCCGGGGTTGTAGTCGCCCTCGGCCTCGATCCACACGCCGGAGACGCCCATGACTTCGATTTTTTCGAGCTGCGCCAGCGCCCCGGCATCGAGCGGATCCTTGCCGAACTGCGCCAGCCAGCGGTTCACGTTTTCCGCCAGGCTGCCTGCGGAGATGCCCACCGCCACCTCGCCGCCGGTGCCGAAGCGGTAGTTCAGCAGGCGGAACTGCGAGGAAGGCTGCGGGAGCCAGCCGTCCGGCTCCACGCCGGCGAGGATCGGGCTGGAGCCGGGCTCCTGGAAGCGTGCGTTGCTGCTGGCATGGAGCCTCAGCTCCTCGTCGCGCATCGTGGCGGGCCGGCTTTCGTCCACCGTCACCTCGGCGGGTTTGCGGCAGGCGGGCGAAAGGAGCGCCAAAGCGAGGCACGCGGAGATTCCCCGGAGTTTCATCGCGCCGCCGATAGCCCTGCGCGGGCGGACGCGCAAGGGCGGAGGACGCGGGCAGGTCGATTTCCCGTCCCGGACGGGCTCAACTTTCCGCCCCGGTAAGCGTCTTGGAAAGAATCACGCTGCGGTAGTTGGTGGACGACCAGTCGGCGAACTCGATGAAACGGAAACCGAGCCGCTCGTACCAGTCCCGCAGGTGGCGGGCGCCCTCCGCGGTATCGAGCGCCAGTTCCCGCGCGCCGCGGCCGGCCGCCTCGGACTCCAGCATCCGGATCAGGCGTCCGCCCAGGCCCTGCCGCTGCAAGCCGGGGCGCACGGCGAATTGCCCGAAATAGAACACGCCCGGTTCCCGATACCACGGACAGGCTGACGAGGACGTGCAGGCGGGATAGAGCGTGACGGTCGCCGCCAGCGCGCCATCCAGCAGCGCGACATACGGAATCCCGTTGCGGAGCCGTCTCAACGTGGTGGTGTCGTCCTGGTGCGTCGCCGTGTAGCGCAGGCCCATCGCCGCGAGCGGGGCGTATGCTTCGTGCAGCAATCGGGTGATCGCGGGAACGGAATCCTCACCTTCCTGAAAGTTGCGGATGACGATGCGCTCCATCATGACCTGAGCCGGTTCTATGCCATCTCGGAACGCGTTTCCCAGCGTCGTTTCTTCCTCTATGATTGAATTTTGTTTCAATCTTTCATTTGAAACAAAAAGCGATAGGCGGCTATAGGAAAGGGCAAGGATTCCCATTAAGGCAAAACAGCCGATTCAGCGCCGAATTCCTATTGTTTAAATCAAATATTTCAAACTTAACTGAGGATTCCGACAAAAAACTATAGATTCAAACAGGCCGAACCAATTTTTGAATGCATTGATAATCAATATAATCTGTAAAATCAGCGTGATCCGTGGTTCTTCCTGCTTTTTTCGAGAGAGTCCCCGTTTCGAGAGTTTCAGTCAGATCTCCTGGAACCTAAACGAAGCGGTTATGAAGCGCTGCGGTTTCCTTGTGAAGTCGGGGGTATTCTGACCCGCAGCACTCCACGGCACATCCGGATCACTCCACCGGCACCACTTCGACCACACCGCCGGTCTTGACGATCGAGAATTGTCCGCCGCTGCGCCGGGCCAGTTCCTTCATGGCTTCTTCGGCGTCCGGCTGCATCATCGCCACGGTGTTCACCCGGATGTCCCTGGATTTCGCCCGGCGGCCGAGTTTTTCGGCCAATTTCACCATGTCGCCGCTCACCGCGCCGTCGGTCATGAAAAAGATGACCTGCGGCGGCGGGGTCATCCCGATCGCCATTTCCAGCGGGATTTCCCAATCGGTGCCATGGGAGAGGGGCGTGGTATGGATCGTATGCTTGGCTTTTTCCAGCGCCTCCGGGGTGGCGTCGATCCACCGTGGCCGCTGCTTGCTCCCAGTCTGTTCCCAGCGTGCGGGAGATCCGCCGACCCGCCAGCGGTAGTCGCGGCCGCTTTCGGTTATGGTCGCGGAGCGATTGTCCGGCTCCATGTCGACCGTGCTCCCCGCGATCCATGCCGGACCGGCGAAGAAAATCATCTGGAACTGTGCGGAGGAACTCAGCCCGGAGACGGATTTGGCGAGTTCCTCGCGCATCAGCTTTTCCCGCGTCCCCCGCAGGGAGCCCGAGTAGTCGATCACGTAGGCCACCCGCACCGCCTGGATTTTCTGGCTGAAGAACGTGGTGCCGCCGTCCCCGGTGCCATTTCCCCAGCCGTCGCCGCCGCCGCCCCAGCCGTCGCCGAAATCGGCGCCGGTGCCGAAGGCTTCCGAGAGGTCCGAGATTTCCACGTCCACCGCTGGAACGGCCATGGCCGAGGAGGTATTCGCCGCGATCATCCGGGACATGGCGGCGGAGGGCGCCGCCGGACGCGCCCCGATGCGGGAGGCGACCGGCTTGTCCGGGATTTCCCGCGAGATTTCCTGCGCGCTGGTGTAGGAAACCAGGACCGGAACTTCCTTGATCAGCGAGGGCAGGAGAATCAGCGCCAGAATCAGCATCACCAGCACGATCGAAAGCAGGGCGATCACGACGCTTGCGATGGTGGCGTTCCGGCGCTGGCGGCGGAGCACGGCGTCCGAACCCGGGAATGCGTAAGAAGAAATGCTCGACATGGCCGTATATGGGAAGGCTTACGGCAGAAACGGAGAACCCCGGCGCTGGGTTAGGTAAAATTGTGGAGATGATCTCCGCAGCGGCGGGCTCTCCTCCGCGATCACGTGGCTACGCCATCACGTGATGGCGGGAACGGACGAAATGGTTAGTCTGGTCTCGTTCGCGGGCCATCGGGTGGCAGGCGACAAACCCGGGGAGCGGTCAGGGTTCCCCGCCGAAACCACGGGCGCCGGAAATCTTCCCCTCCGGCGCCCGTGGCGTTTCGGGGAAGTGCCGGGTGAGGAAGAGTGCCGGGTGATCCGTGATCGGTGATCAGTGAAAAGGCACTTTGATTCGGAGCCGCGAGGTGAGGCGGAAAGTCAGGGTGAGGTGACGGCGTGTGAACGGTTTGAACAGAGAAGGCTGTTCCACCGATCACTGATCACCCGGCATTTTCCTCACCAATCCACATTCTGCCCCCGTGTGTCGACGTGGGTGAAGCTCGAGTAGCGGCCCACTCCGCCGCGGAACATCCCGCGGGAGCGGATGCTGCGCGCCGTCTGGGCGACGACGGAGGCACGAACGGGGAAGCGGACATCCACCGCGACATTCGCCTGGTGCCAGGAACCGCGGCTCGCGCCGGCGCAGCGGGCATTGTAGGCGGGCGAACGGTAGGCGGAGACGATTTCCCCCACCGGCTGGCCGAGTTCGAGCGAGAGCCGGTCGATCACCTTCAAGGTCGGTCCCATCTGCCGCCACATGGAGCGCGGCGGGAGGCTGTTCCAGACATGGCCCTTTCTCTTGGCATGGGCCTCGATCACCTGGCGGGGCTGGAGCCTCTGGAGGCGCAGACTGCGGAGAAATTCGGCGTAGGCCTGAAGATTGGTTCCCTGGCGGGCGACCCATTCAGGGGGCAATCCACTCAGATCCACCCGCGCCGGAGCCGGGCTGGCCGTTCTGGAATTTTTCGATTTTCGAGAGAAGAACGCGGATGCCGGCGTAGAGGAACCAATCAGAGCCAGCGCACCAAGGCCAATGACGCCGAGAACGCCGCGACGGGATGCGGCCAACGGGTCGTGTCGGGAAATTTCGGAGTGAAGCATTTCGGAATCGAGCGGGATCAAGCAGGCGGATGGGATGGCGGCAAAGCAGAGGCCGTGCCGCTTTAGGACGACTTCATCAGGCGGTGTGACACCCGGCAAAATCGGGGTGGAGGAAAGCAAGCTCCCGCCGTGCGGCAAGAATTTTCGACCGGATTTCACTAACCGTTAGTATGGAATCGGCGGATCGAGGGGGATTTCGAGGGAGCGTTGCCGTCTGGGAGGGGCCCGGCAAGGGGGGCATTTCCGGAGAAAGTCGCCGCCATTTTCAGGCGGGGCGGTCAGGTCCGGGCGTGCAGGTGCATCGCCGCGCGGTGGGCGGCTTCGGGGACGAAGAGCCGCCATGTTTCGTCGCCGGCTTCGATCATACGGCGGATGTCGCGGCCGGTGAAGCGCAGCAGTTCGGGATCGCCGGGGGGCACGGCGCGGATGCGGCCGTTGGCGATGAAGTGGCGGTAGAGGTGACGCGCGTTTTCCGGCGGGCGGAAATTTCCCGCGTCCACCATTTCGCCGGTGCGGCGGTTGCGCCAGGGGTAGACGTAGAGCGAGACGCGGTTCTTGAAAAGGCGCCCGAAGGATTCGAGCAGGCCGCCGGCGAGGTTTTCCGACCACTTTTCTTTGAACAGTTCGTTGAGCAGCCCGATGCTCAGGACGATGCCGACGGGCCGCTCGGTGTGGCGGCTGAGGTAGGCGGCGATGCGGTGGAACTCGGCGCAGCGCGAGACGAGCACGGTCTTGCCGAGCGCCTGCAGGCCGTCGCAGCGGTCGATGAAATCGACATGATCGACGGTTTTGCCGCGCAGCAGGTTGGCCATGGTCATTTCGCACAGTTCGACGGTGCGGTCCGCTTCGCCCGCGGCGAGGGTGGTGTCGAACTCGGCGCGGGAGCGCTCCAGCATTTCTAGGTGGAGACGGCAGACGGGGTCGAAGCTGCCGCGCAGCAGCAGGATGGGGCGCTTGTAGAGCGCTTCGGCGGCCTGCATGACTTCGCCGTCGGGGAGGAACATGGCGGCTTCGGTCAGGCCGGCTTCGACGAGCTGCAGGGCGCAGAGTCGGTTGTCGAAGAAGCCGTAACCGTGGCCGTGGAACTTGAGCATGTCCACTTCCACGCGGTCGGGGCGGAGGTTCTCGACCAGTGAGGAGACGAAGCGCGCGAGGTGCCGGCGGTGGCGGAAGGCGGCGTGGATGAGGTTCACGCCGACCACGCCGAGGGCTTCCATCTGCTCGTGGTTGGAGGCGTCGAGCAGGCGGACGTGGATGAAGATGTCGGAGGGCGGGTCTCCCGGCTTGAGCTGGAAGCGCAGGCCGAGCCAGCCGTGGCACTCGGCGGTGTCCATGTAGCCGCGCGCGCGGACGGTGTTGCAGAAGGAGAAGAAGGTGGTGTTTTGCCCGCGCAGGGGGCCCAGCCGCGAGGTGAGGATGCCGAATTCGTGGTCGAGCATCTGGCGCAGGCGCTGGCGGGAGACGTAGCGGTCGCAGCGCCCGTAGATGGCGTCGCTCATCGTCATGTCGTAGGCGGAGATCGTCTTGGCGACGAGACCTGCGGTGGCGGAGGCGCGGAAGAACCAGTTGCCCGTCTCCTGCCCGGCGCCGATTTCGGCGAAGGTGCCGTAGATCGCCGGGTCGAGATTCAGTTCCTGCGCCTTTTCGAGGGTCGTTTGCATCGCGCGCTCAGGGGGCTTCGGCGTCCTCTATCCAGCCCATGCCGACCTGTCCCTCGATGATGACCTGGTTGTCGGCGGGGGCGTTTTCCGGGAAGCGGAGGAGCAGGGTCAGGGGCACCCGCTCCTTGGTTTCCGTCGGGCGGATCTTCGCGTCGAGTTCCCCCGCCCGCTTGGTGTAGCCGTAGATCGACTGGTCGCCATCCGGCGCGCTGAGGCGGAAGGAGATCCACTCCAGCTCGTCGCTGAAGCCGAAGTTGTAGTAGTCGACATTCGAGAGGATCACGCGGAACAGTTTCGGCTCGGCGGGTTTGGCTCGGCGGAATTCGTCCAGCGTCATTTCCGACCAGCCCGCGCTGCTTTCCCAGTCGATCTTGAAGCCGCCGTCGATGAAGCGCAGGGCGAGCGGCAGGAATTTGTGGTCGCGGTCGAGCGCGGAAAGGGAAACGAGCGAGTCGTCGGCGATGGAGATCGTTTCCTCGGCGATGTGCCGGAAGCCGGGGGGGGCGTAGGGTTCGCCGTTCAGCCACTTTTTCCAGCGCTCCGCGACGCGGGCGGGTTCGTGGACTTGTTTCAGGGCGTCCTCCATGGTGGGCGCTTCGAGGAAGGCTTTCACCACCGGTTCGATCTGTCTCAGAAATTCCCCGCCTTCGGGCATTTTCGGCTTGGCGGGTGTCAGGAGTATGGGCGGGGTGTCAGCCTGTTCCAGCGGCAGGGCGGGATCGGGCCGGTTTTTGGGGTCGGGTTTCAGCCAGAACCAGGCGGCGACCAGCAGCAGGATGCCCGGCACGGCCATGGCGAGCATCAGCCGGGTGAGACCCGGGTCGGGAGCCGCCGTGTCCGTGTTCCGGGAAAGAGAGGGATTTTCCTCCGCTCCGCCGGGAGCGGCGGGCGCGACCAGCGGGGCGACGGTGTCACCGGGCTGGGGGAGACGCAGCATGGACCGGCAGGAGGGGCAGACCACCCCGCGTCCATCGTGCCCGCTCGGCACCCGGAAGATCCGCCGGCATCCCGGACAAACGAAACTGTTCCAACGTTTGGCTGTCGTCTCGACCACGGGCGGAGCTTGTCCCGGGACCGGACGTCCCGCAAGGGGAAGGAGGTTGATGGTTGAAAGTTGATAGTCGATCCAGAGCGGCTGGCGCGGCCAAGGCGATTCGGGTCGTTGGTTTCCAACTATCAACTATCGACCATAGACTCTCGACCCGGTTCAATCGGCCACTTCGATCAGCACGGGGAAATGGTCCGAGGGCAGGCGGGCTTCGTAGTCCTGGAATTTTACCTCCGCGGGAAAATTGCCGGATTCGCTTTGCTCCGGCTCGGGCGTCCGCGGGACGCGATAGGTGTCGGTGAGGATGCCGTAGCGGCGGACGATCATGTCCTTGGGAACGAAGATGTGGTCGATGCGGCTTTCGGTTTTCAGGTTGGGGTTGAAGCCGTTCGCCGTGCCGGTGACGGCGTGGCGGATCACCGCGACGTCGCTGGCGTCGGCAAAACGCTCCGAATCGACCAGCAGGCGGTAGCTTCCGGTATTCTGGTCGGTGTTGAAATCGCCGAGCAGGAAGACGGTTTCGCCGCCGGCGATTTCTTCGATTTTTTTCAGGGTCAGCAGGATCGCTTCGTGGCGCGAGCGGTTGCCGCGGTGATCGAGGTGGAGGTTGAAGACGTAGCGGATTTTATCGTCCTGCCTGCCGCGGAGCTTGGCCCAGTTGCAGAGCCGGGGCAGGGAGGCGTCCCAGCCGAGGCCGGGCTGGTCGGGGTTTTCGGAAAGCCAGAAGCGGCCCGAGTCGAGCAGTTCGTACTTGTCCTTTTTGAAGAAGACGCCGACGTGCTCGCCGGCCTGCCCGCCGTCGTCGCGGCCGTAGGAGGTGCAGTCGTATTCGGGGAGAAGTTTGCGCAGGTCCTCCATCTGGTGGGGGAAGCCCTCCTGGGTGCCGAGCAGGTCGAAGTTGTGGAAGCGGATGAGGTTGGCGATCACCGGGACGCGCTGCGGCCAGGAGTCGCCCCGCGTCACGTCGCCGGGGTTGTCGTAGCGGATGTTGTAGGTGCCGATGACGGTCGCGGCGGCTTGGGCGGCGAGGCAGAGAGAGGCGAGCAGGGAGAGGAGTGCCGACGATTTCATGGCGGGGACCCAAGACGGATGGGTATGCAGTGTCAAACCCTCAGAGGTTCCGGGTGGAGGATTCCCTATTGGAAGGCGTCCGCGGTCGTGCATCTTTCCCGGCATGGAACCTGCGGAGGCCGTGAAGCGACTCGCGCGCGAGTGCGGCTTCGACGATTGCCGCATCGCCGCCGCGGGGGTGGCGAGCCATGCGGAGGTCTTCCGCGAGTGGCTCGGGGATGGATGCCACGGCGACATGACGTGGATGGAGAGGACGCCGGAGCGCCGCTGCGATCCGCGCGAGGTGCTGCCCGGCTGTAAAGCGGTGGTCTGCCTGGCGCTGAACTACTATCCGGGTCGTAGTGCGGGGGAGGGCTACCGGATCGCCCGCTACGCGTGGAACGACGATTATCACGACATTGTGGAGAGGATGCTGCGCGGGATGGATGAGGGGATGCGGGCGCTGGGCGGCACGCAGCGCTTTTACGTGGATACGGGGCCGGTGCTGGAGCGGGATTTCGCCTCGGACGCGGGGCTCGGCTGGAACGGGAAATCGACGGTGCAGATCCACCGTGGGCTGGGGACGTGGTTTTTCCTGGCGGAGCTGCTGACGACGCTGGAGCTGCCGCCGGACGGACCTTTCGGGGATCATTGCGGGAAGTGCACGCGCTGCATCGATGCGTGCCCGACACGGGCGATCACGGCGCCGCGCCGGGTGGATGCGCGGCGCTGCATTTCGTACCTGACGATCGAGCACAAGGGACCGATCCCGGAGGAATTCCGCGAGGCGATCGGCGACCGGCTTTACGGCTGCGACGCGTGTCTGGAGGTCTGCCCGTGGAACCGCCACGCGCGGCTGGCGCGGGAGACGCGCTTTCATGCGCGGGAGTCGGTGTTCGCGATGAAGGCGCGGGATTTCCTGGCGCTGACGGATGAGGAGTTCCGGGCCTTGTTTTCGAAGTCGCCGATCAAGCGGATCAAGCGGCCGCGCTTCCTGCGCAATGTGTGCGTGGTGCTGGGGAATACGGGGACGGAGGAGGATTTGCCGGCCTTGCGGGCGGCGGCGAGGGACCCCGATCCGCTGATCGCGGAACATGCGGCCTGGGCGGTGGGGAGGATCGAGGGGAGGGGGTGAGGGGTAAAAGTGGCGCTAACCGGGGGCATGCGCCGCTTTTGCGAGCGCGGTTACTCTTCCCCCAAGCTTTCCAAGTCCCGCCAGGCTTCTTGGATTTCAGGGGACCGGGAAGAAAGGTCGGGGCGGGTGCCGGGGTTGGCCTGGTTCCAGGCATCGAAGGCGGCGACGATGGAGGCGGTGCGTTGGGCGGTTGGGAGTCTGGCGATCCAGTCGAGGGTGCCGTCCGGGTCTGATGCGGTGCGGAGGCGGGCGAAGGTGGAGACCGCGCCGGCGTTTTCTTCGGGATGAGAAAGAAGCCATTCGCCCACCGATGAGGGGTCTTCGCCGGTCCAGGTTTCGATCACCACGCGGAGGGTTCCGTCGCGTTGATCGTCCTCCATGCCTTCCAGCAAACGACGGGTGGCTTCCGCCCGGCCGGAGAGGGGAGTGGATTTCCACTCCTCGAAGGGGGTTCTGGCGGGAGGGGTTGCGGCGTTCCTCCGATCCAGGAGACCGGCGTAGGGAGACGCGGCAAACGATTCGGGGTCGATCTCCTGCCAGCGGTCAAAGATCCGGAAGGCGGTGTGCTTCCTGGCCTCGAAGCGAAGGCTTTCCATACTGACCATTCTTTTGCCGGAGCGACTGGTAAAGCGATCGCTTTCCAGATCGTCGAGGGGGCCGAGGCCCGACAGGGCTTCGCGGATTTGATCCACGCGGGTCAGCAGCTTGGCGGGGCCGCCGTCGGTAGAGTAGGGGCGGCTGTCGAGCGGGAGACTGAAGGCCGTGGCGGGGTCTTCCGTAATCAGCCAGCGAGCGCCCCGTTGAAGCATGTAAGAGTCCAGGAGGGGAATGTCGCTGTTTTGTGCGGCTTCGACCGTGATCGTGCCGGTGCTGTTCTCCGGGCAGGCGGCCGCTTTGAGCCACCGGCCGAAGCCTTTGGGATCGCTCCACGCCCAGCTCGCACCGACTTGACGATAGGCTTCCTCCCAGGGACCGAGGGTGCGGAAGCGCTCCCATGACCACTGCATCGCGGCCTCCCCGTCGAAGGACGCCCAGCGGATCAGGAGAAGCTTCGCTGCCAGGGTCAGGTCGCGGCCGTGGACCAGTGGGACGGTATCCAGCGCTTCGCGGATGCGGTCGCGGGGAATGCGGGAAAGATGTTCGGCGGCTTCGGCTTTCTCCGATGGCGTGGAGGCTTGGGCGAGAGCCTGCAACGCGGAGGGGAGATCGAAGCTTTCCCGCTTGCTGTGCGGCGCGAGAGGGGCGGGGGGAGTTTGCGGCGCACGCTCCGGCCACAGCAGAGCCCAGATGCCGGCCGTGGCGAGGCTGGAGGCGGCGAAGACGAGGATTTTCCTGTGGCGGAGGGTCATGGCGCTTCGGAAAGGAGTTTGGAGAAATCGGCGGCCAGGTCTGCGGGGAGGTCCGCCTGCCCGAGGTATTCCCGGACGGCCGCCGTGCTCATGCTGGTCTGGACCAGCCGCATGAAGGCGGCGCGGGACATGCGGGCGCGGAGTTCGGGGTCGGAGATACGGGAAATCCAGTCCAGGCCGGAGACTTCGACCGGATGGGCGATGACGATGCCTGTGCCGAAGACACGGATTCTTTCGCGCATTTTCCGGGCAAGGGCGGCATCGAAGGCGGCTTCCCCGCGATGCTCGTCGAGCCATTTCAGGGCCTGGTCATCGGGGAGGTGCGCGATAACGACTTCCCCGGCGTCGCGCAGGATGTCGGAGAGGGAGTACCCCAAGGCCAGCCCCGCTGCCACGGTGGCGGCCTGGCGGTCGGGCAGATCGTTCGTTTCCTCGAAATGCGTGATTCGTCCCCCTCCGAGCGTGGGGGTCTCCGATGCCGCCTTCCGGCCTGCGCCCAAGCGTCCGAGAGCCATCTCGTATTTTTCCTCCGGGGAGAGGGAACCTGAAACGCTCTCCAGTTGATCGGGAAAGTCGATCGTCCAATGCCGCAGCAGGGTGCGGCCGAATTCCCGCGCGACGGCGGCGTCGGGCAGGCGGGAGACTTTGCGGTAAAGCTCCAACCGCCGCCCGGCGGAGAGGTTGAGCCAGGAGGACGAGTAAGGTTCGTTGACCAGCAGCTTGCGGGTGATCTCCCGCCGCGCCTCTCCGCCGGGCAGGCGGTCGATGAAGGCGAAAGCCTCGTCCACGCCGGTGAGCCGGAGTCTTTCGCAGGCGGAATGCATGGCGAGGTGCATGCGCAGTTCGCCGAGGAATGCGTGTTCCCGCAGGGCTTCGTGCTCCCAGTTGGCGAGCAGCCAGTCGGCGGAGGCGGCGGGGTTCAGATCGACGAGTCGGTCGAAAAGATTGCCCAGGAAGTGGGTGCCGGTGTGAGGATCGAGATGGCTGCCGACGTTTTCCGCGACGGCGAAGTCGAGCGCGGCGTGCGGATCGGCGGCCAGCCAGCGTTCGAACAGGCGGGTGTAAACCCGGTCGCGTTCGGCCGGGCTGAGACGTTCGTTGCCTTCGCGGACGATTTCCGGAATGTCGGCGAGGGGGATGGAGTCGAGCAGGGCGTCGAGCTTCAGCGAGGTGAGCGCGTGGGCGGGGCCGGCGTGGATGCGCTGGATTTCCGCGATGAGGTCGGGCGGGGCGGTCGTGGCGGCGGTGGATGGGCGGGGAGCTTCCCGGGCCGGGAGACTTGTCGAAGGGGGCGGTGGAGGATCGTGCGGAGGGGCTCCGGCGAATCCCGCGACCATGGCGGAGGCGGCGAGGGCGGAGGTGAGTCCCGCACCGGCGAGGATGGGGACGAGCAGCGACGAGCCGGGTGTGGCAGGGGGCAGGGGAATGCCATCGGCGAGCGCGGGCGGGGCGGCTTGTCCGCCCATGGCCTGCATGCCGCCGCCGAGGGAGGCCGCGGGGATGGCGACGCCGCGGCGTTGCAGGATGTGGGAGAGTTTTTCCAGGGCGCGGGCGACGCGCTTGCGCGCAGCGTCTTCGGCGATGCCGAGCGCGCCGCCGACGGCACGGTAGTCCATGCCCTCGAAGTAGCGCAGGATGAGGCCGTCGCGGTCGCGGGCGGGGAGGGCGAGCAGGGCCTGGTCGAGCTCGTTTGCCAGTTCGCTGCGGGCGGCGGGGGAGGGGGCGAGGTGCTCGACGGCGAGGCGTTCGCGCTTCCGGCGGCGGGTTTCGCCGCGCAGGTGGTTGATGGCGCGGCGACAGGCCTGGCGGTGGAGCCAGCCTTCAAGCAGGATGCCGCCGCCCAGCGAGGGGGCTTTGCGGGCGAGCAGGGCGAAGACCTCCTGGGTGACATCCTGCGCCGCGGCGCGGTCGCCCCGCAGGATGCGCAGCGCGCTGTGGTAGACGAGGCCCGAGTGCCGCCGGACGAGGGAGCGGAAGGCGTCTTCGGAGCGGTTCCGGGCGAATTGGTCGAGGAGGGCTGCGGTGGATGACGGCATCATCGCCATTGAGACACCGCCGGTGGCCGGAAGCGGACAGGAATTTTCGTTCCGCGGCGATTTCTCATTCAGCGCCGGCGGCGGGCGGCGAGGGCGAGGGAGCCGAGGGCGGCGAGTAGGGCGGCGGAGGGCTCGGGGATGAATTGCACCTGGAGGCTGTTGCCGTTGATCTGCCAGCCGCCAGTTCCGAAGCCGGGGTCCAGCTCGAATCCGGCGGGCAGGGTGTTCGCCGCGAGGTCCGTGTAGTCGAGGCCGGTATGATCCGAGAAGGTGAACAGGGTGTAGACCGTGCCCGGCAGCAATTCGCCGGCATCCGAGAAGTCGAAGATCAGCGCTCCGGGGGCATCGCTGCCGGTGAGGATGCCGCCGACGGCGATCAGGTCGGACGAAATTCCGAGTTCCATCTGGAACGTACCGCCGGCGGACAGGTTCAGATCGCCGTTGAAGGTCAGCGTGCCCGGCGACGCGCCGGGAGCGAAGACGGAGCCGGTGCCGGCGCTCGCGACGCCACCGATGACCGAGCCGGTGCCGATGAGGGTCTGTGCGGAGCCGAGGGTCCAGCCGCCGGTGGCGGAGACGTCGAGGGTGGAGGAAGCGCCGACGATGATGGTGGAGGAGCCGGAGATGGAGCCGCCCGCGCCGAGGGCGAGGGTGCCCTCCCGGATGTCGGTGTCGCCGGTATAGGTGTTGAGCCCTTCGAGGGTCTGCGTGCCGCCGCCGGTTTTGACCAGTCCGATGACGCCCGCGCCGTCTCCGATGGAACCGGCGTAGGAGTATGTGTCTCCCTCGACGGTGGATTCGCCGAGGGTGATGACGCTGGTGGTGTCCGCGGCGTCGTTGCGGATCGCGCCGCCGGTGCCGGTCATGCCGCGGAAGCCTTCGTTCCTGCCGTTGAAGTCGAAGAGACCGCCGGTCTGGTGGACGAGGGAGCGGAAGTAGATCTGGTCGTCGCCGGTGCCGGCGAGGCGGGCGGTGCCGCCGGTGATCGTGAGGGCCACGGCGTCGGTGCGGCCGACGGCGTGGACGGCTGCGGTGGAGGCCTTGGCGAGGACGAGGGTGCCGGATTCGACACTGGCATAGCCGCTGTCGTTGTCGCCGGCTCCGGAGAGAATCTGCGTGCCGGTGCCGGCCATGTGCAGGGTGACGCCATTCCGGATCCGCCCGGCGAAGTCGGCTTCGCCGGAGGCGAGGACGGCGAGGGTGCCGCCGCCGCCGACTTCGCCGCCGGTGCCGAAGAGGGAGGCGACGGTCTCGTTGTGGCTGTTGAGGTGGAAGACGCCTGCCGCGATTTCGACGGAGGAGGCGTCGGGAATCACGCCGGCGGCTCCGAGCTGCAGGGTGCCGGCGGCGATGCGGGTGAGGCCGGTGTAGTCGTTGGCGGTGTTGTTGAGGAGAAGGATGCCGCCGTCCTCCTTGCGGAGATTGCCGCCGCCGGTGACGAGGCCGTTGACGGTGTAGGTGTTGCCGCCCCAGACATAGAAGGTGCCTTCCTTGCCGTCGTTGAGGATGATGCTGCGGCCGGCGCCGAGGTTGAGGGCTCCGGTCGCGGCACCCTGGATGCTGGCGGTGCCCTCGCCGTTGCCGAGGGTGGCGACCACGTCGCCGTTGAAGACGATGTCGTTGTCGGCGTTGCCGAAAACCCCGGCATTGTCGGTCCCCAGGGCGGTGCGGAGGCGGCCGCGGGTGATGACGATGTTGCCGGTGAAATCGTTGTTCGTGTTGTGGAGATTCCAGAGCGCGCTGTGGCTGGTGGCGTGGGCGTAGGTGAGGGTGCCGGTGCCGGTGATTCTCGCGTACAGGTTGTCGCCGGCATTGGTGGGCGAGCCGGCGGGCATCGCGTTGCCGGTGACGGTGAGGCTGCCGCCGTCGCCGAACTGGAGCGTCGTGTTGGCGTCGCCCGTGCCGCCGACGTGCAGGCCGGCGATGGTCTGGGAGGTGCCGTTGAGATGGAGCGTGGAGCCGCCCCAGAGGAGGACATTGGTGGTGGAGGGGAGCGCGCCGTTCGCGTCGGTGCGGGTGATGCCGGCGCGCAGGTGGGTGATGCCCGCGTAGCTGTTCGACCCGCTGGCGAGCACCAGGGTGCCGCCATCGGTGCGGGAGAGGCCGCCGGCGCCGGAGATGGCCCCGGCGATGGTGACGGTCTGGCTGTAGCCGATGCGGATATTGCCGCCGCCCGCGCCGAGGGTGATGCCGCGGTTGGCGTGGAGGGACAGGGAGTGGCCGGCGGCGAAACTGGTGCCGCTGGCCTGGCTCATGTTCGCCAGCGAGCCTCCATTGAGGGTGATGGCGTCGGCGACGAAGGAGCCCGGCACGGCGCCGAGGGCGGCATCGGCATTGATGGAGAGGTTGCCGCCGGTGACCAGCCATTTGCCGGTGAAGTTTTCGTTGTTGCCGGTGATGACGGCGTTCTGGGCCCCGGTGCCGCCCGCGACGCCGCCGGATTTGGTGATGAGGCCGCTGCCGGAAATCGTGCCGTTGAGGTTGAGGGCGCCATTGACGGTGTCGAGGATCAGGCCGGCCGAGCCGATGGCGATGGGGAAATTGAGGATATGGGCGGCGGTGGAGTTGTTGCGGATGAGCGGAGCGTTTTCGCCGGCGGCGGCGAAGGTGTTCACCAAGGAGCCGCCGATGGTGCGGACGGAGGTGGCGCCGCTTTCGAAGATGATCCTGTGGCGCGTGGTGTTGGGCGCGTCGTTGGTCATCGCAAGCTGGCTGTTGTTGGCGAAGCTCAGGATTTCCGCTCCGGGCGGCGACTCGGTGCCGCTGCCGTTCCACCAGTTGCCGGCGTCGCTCCAGTTGCCGTTGGTGGCTTCACCGCGCCAGTGCAGGGTCGTCTGGGCATGGCCGAGGCCGGAGAGAAGCGCGCCGAGGGCGCCGGGCAGGAGGATGATGGGTTTCATTCCGTGACGGAGGTTGGAGTTTCGGATGCCTAATTTTCAGGTTTCCCATGCCGGCGCAAGGATTTTGGTGCATGAGCGCAGAGGGTGGAGGGGAAAGTGACTTATTGGACGGAAATCGACGGCGCCATCGTCGGGGTGACCCGGGGACGGACCGATGCATCCAAGCAATCCGCGCCCCCGGTACTTTCCCGACGCATCGGCCTCGGGTACAGACGGAAGAAAGCGCTTCACCCAGGGCGGGAGCGGGGGGATTTCAGCACGAGCCATGCTCCCGCGCCGCAGACCGCCAGGGCGGCAACCAGGATGGGCCAGGAAAAGCCGGAGCCGGTGGCTTCCTCCACGGCGGCGCCCGTGTCCGTCAGTGGCTTCGCAGGGCGGCTCGTCACCGGCTCCTTCGCCTGGTCCACCGGGCCGGCGAGGCTGTATTCCTGTGGGTCGCCCTTGAAGCGGAAGGTGCGGGTGCCGGCTCTGACCTGTTCGTACCAGAGTTGCCACATGATATCGTCATCGTACGAATAACTCTTCCAATAGATCTCGCTACGCTTCTGGACCGGCGGTTTTTCGATTAACTGGCCCAGGGCTTCCATCGCATGATGGCCGTTCGGCTTCATTGCGGGAAACGGACGCTGATTGGGAGGCAGATGGCTATTACGTCCCTCCCAATCGAAGAGATATTCTCCCAATACTTTTACCACGCCGGGGTGGGGGATGCGGCTCATCGTCTCAAACGCACTGAATCGACGAGTGCTGGAATGAACTGAGTCAGAAGCGCCCGATCTCTGCTTCGCTTTCTCGTCGTCGATGTATTGCGCGATTTTCTCGGGGAAATCCGGTATTTGCCGAAGACGCTCCTTGGCTGTTTCCCTGACGATTTGAGTCTCGGGCTTCAAAACTCCGGGGGAGGGATATCCCAATGTCGCGAGAAGCGCGACCTCCTTCGGTGAAGGACTATCCGGCATGGCTTCGATTTCCCCGAGGAACCTCTCAACCCAAGCGTCCCATTCCGAGGCACCTCCTAACAAGCAAAGTGCCTGCATCACCAGTAGCACTATGAGCTGTATTTTCATTCGGGCGTCCTCCCTGCTGCGATCTCCTGTTGAAACCACTCTACCGCCTTATCCCATTCCCCTTTTACGATCATTCGCGAGGATCCATCCTTCCTGCGCAGCTTGCCGCTGCACATCAGCCGCTTTGGCATAACCGTTCCGGGCAGGGGAGCCGGTCCGGTATCCTCGGTGGTCAGGAGCCTCCCCGGAATGGGCTTCCCCAGGATATCCCGAACCGTGTTCACGTCGGGGTGACCTTCGCCGAAGATGATGTGGCCGATTTCGTGCGCCACCGTATCGAGTTTTCCCGGATCGTTTACCCCATCTGCAACACCGGCCGCCACCCAGCAGCGGCGAAATGCGATATCCGCGATGCCTGCCGCCTCAAGCTGCTCCACTTTTCCTTCCTGGGCATTCCATGCGGTCGGCACGATGGCGCTCACACCGCCCACCAGGTAGAGGTTGATGTTGAAGGTATCAATGTAGTTATTGGGTATGATCATGTCCATTTCGCCTCCAAAACCCTCACCATCCTCCGTGCCGATCGTCTCCAGATAATGGGCCTGCGGGGTGTATTGTCCAGCCAGCATACCCAATGTCGTGACGTCGGTGGTGTTGAAACCCAGCGGCCCGCGCGCCTCGATATCGCAGTCGAAAACCGCGTTGATCTGATGCTCGTACCGAGCATTCAGATACTCCTCCAGTTTCGCCTTGGTGGGTCGGAATTCGGGCAGCTTGCCATCGTCCGCCCTGATCAGCCACACCTTCATCCGGATCGTCCGGCGTTTCATCACCTTGGCCGCCACGGGAGTGCTAAGCGAGGCGACTTCCTGTCCGTCGCGCTTGAGCTTGAGCACCAGCGGAATCTCCGTGCCGCTCGCGATGTGATCTTCGGCTTTCACCGTGAAGAGGGTTTCCTCGCCCTGGATTTCGACAGAGGTGCTGTTTCCGTTGAATCTCAGTCCCTGCCCGCTGATTTCAAGCCTGCAATCGGGATGGATCGGGGCCCTGAGCTTCACGGTGGTCCCGCCTTCTCCGGAGGGGGCCATGATCCAGATGCGTTCGGCCACGTCGGGCCCCGGATCGGAACTGCCGATCGAGAAGGCATCCACGCCCACCGAGTCGGTGACGATTTTGCCGTCGATCTCCAGGCGCCCCTCCAGCCGCAGCGGCAGCATCACGGCGTGATCGGGCTGATCTCCAGCGCCGCGCCTGGCCAGGATCCAACCGCGCGAGGTGGTGTCCACCAGCGTGGCGGCCCCATCCCCCCAAGCGGCAGGCAGGCCGGGGGTGGTCCGCGTGGCCGGGCGCCAGCGGCCGTCCATCAGCACGGGCATCACGCCGTGCCTGCCGCTGGCCGCGATGGCGGTGCCGTCGTCGGAGATGTCGACGGCATTCCCAAGGGTGATGGACATTTTCCAATCCCCTTCCCGGAAGACCCTTGCGTCGTGGTTGCGGAAGAACGCCTGGAGTTCGCCGTTGGCGTTGGCCACCAAGTTGATCGGCACGGCGGGCAGTTCCCCCGCCACGCCGGGGGCGACCAACGCCCCCTTGCCGTTGTCGGGATTGAATCCCCAGTGGATGTCCTCGGAGAGCGCGTGCCACATGCTCTCGCCCACTTCTTCGTGGCCGGGGGTGCGGTTTGGCCCTTCGCCCGGCAGGGTCCATTTCGCCCGCTTCCGGGGTACGAGGACCGGGTTGCCGAAGCCCCCGATTTCGAGTTGCGAAGCGACGGCGATCATCCGGCCATCGTTCGACAGGACGGGGCCGGGAGTCAGATTGCCCACGATCAGGTCCTGATAGGGCGTGGCATAGTGGTCGTCACCGCTGACGGGGGAGGGATCCGCGGAGGGTTCCGGCCAGTGGACGATGACCATGCCCCTCACCTCGGGGTCTTCGTGAAAGAGGTGGTTTCCCCAGCCGGCGACCTCGTCGTGATCGTTGATACCCAGGGCGCGGCAGGAATCGAAAGTATCGGTTTCGTCAACCAGTTCAGTCCACTTTCCACCGCTCCAGGTCCCGTTGGGGAAGAGCACGGTGCCGCGGTCATTGAGCTGGATCGCCTTTTTGGCGTTCTGGAAGGCGACCGCGTTGGTGATGGGGAAGAAGGCGTAGCGGAAGTCGCCTGCGTTGGGAGTGGAGACGGTATTGTCGGCGACCGCGCTGTCGGCGTTGTTGACGGTTCCGTCCTGATCGAAGTCCGTCTGCTCCCCGTCGGCGATGCCATCCTGGTCGACATCGGCATTGAAGGGATCGGCCAACAGGTGATCGGGGTGCTGAGGATCGGCCATCACTTCGAACTCGATCCAATCGAAAACTCCATCATCATCGCTATCTAATTTCCAATGACTTAGTATTTTCAGAAATTTTTTACTGCCAGGGGCTGGTGGTACGGGTGGCGGGGCATTGCGCGCGGCGGCGGTGGCGGCGGCGACCTGGGCGTTGATGTCGTCGAAGCGATCTTGGAGGAGTTCGAGGAAGTCCTGGTCGGCGGGTGAAAGGAGGGGAGCTTCCTGCGGCGGAGCGGCGGGGGTGGTGCCGGGCTGCCAGATGAAGAGGTGGTAGTTGCCGTAGCGGTTCCAGAAGAGGGGAGTGTGCTGCCAGTCCTCATGGAGATCGTCCTCCAGATGGACGGTGACGCTGCCCTCGTGGTCGAAGGATCGCCATGAGGCGAGGGTGCCGCCGCCGGTGGCGTGGCGGAGAACGAGGCTGGCGAGGCTGGCGGGGCCGCCCGGCGGCGGAGGATTGCCGCCGCCGCCCCCGGGAGGCGGCGGGGAAGGCGGGGTGAACTGTCGCAGGGGGACGACGATCTCTCCGCCCAGGCCGTAGATTTGGCCGGCCTGGCCGATGATTTCATAGGGCTGCCAGTCGGTGAGGGTTTCGGAGACCAGAACGGTGTGGAGGACACCCGGGATGGACCGGAAGACGAGGCATTGCTGGACGGAGCCGTCGGTGGCGGTGACGTTTTCGAGCCAGTAGTCGGGGTTGATGTCTCGGGCGTAGAGGGAACCGCAAAGGAGGACGAGGGGGATGAGGAGATGGAGGAGTTTCATGATTGGGGACGGGGGTTTGGAGTTGGAGACAGGAGTACGGACGAGGGATTGGGGCTTCGGCTCGAAACTCCGGCCACCGGGGCCTTGCCTGAAAAAGCAAAGAGCGCGGACTTGAACGCGCCCTGTCCACAGGCACCGCGAAGCGCCTCTCAAAGAAGACGCGGCAAGCCGCGCCGATTCGGCGCGACGGCTCTGTTTCTTTGAGGGCCGGTTGAAATTCGCGGTTTCGTGGACAGCCCGTGAGCTTTCGTTTGTCGCAAAAGCAGATGATGTGATGAAGGCGCGGCGACACGTCTTAGTGGAGACGCGCCTTCATAAGGCGGGAGACAAGTCAGGTCATTGGAGAGATGGCAAGAAAAAAGTTTCGTGGGAAATTCCGCCCTCCGTGGAGGGGGCGGGTTCGGGGAAGGAATGGCCGGGTATGATGTGAGCCGGAATCCTCCCGCGAGGGATGGCGGGATTCCTGCCGCAATCGGTCATCCCGATTCACGGCGGCTTGGCGAGGCATTCCAGCCGGCCGGGATTTGCCTTTCGCAGCCCGGTAGGGCGTCCGGCCCTGCCTCCATCCCCCCTGTGCGCGGATGCCGGTGCCAAACGAATACGATTTTTTCGTTTTCCGCGGAGTTTCCGCTGCCGAGGATGTCCGGCGGATATGAAGGGAGCCGTTTTCTTCGGGATGTTCGTCTGCGCCGCTTCCGCCGAGCCGGTGCTGCGCCAGGGAAGTTTCCACACGCCGGAAGAGGCGAAGGCGGAGCTGGAGGGACGGTGGGGGGAATACGACACGCGGGAGAAGTGGGAGAAGCGCGCGGCGGAGATCCGGCGGGGGATTCTGGAGGGGGCCGGGCTATTCCCGCTGCCGGAGCGGAGGGCGCCGGAGGCGCGGCGGCATTCGGTGCGGGAGCTGGACGGCTACACGGTGGAAAACGTGGCGCTGGAGACGGCGCCGGGATTTTTCGCATGCGGGAATCTCTATCTGCCGGAGCGGCGGGAGAAGATGCCGGTGGTGTTGTCAGCGCACGGGCATTGGCCGGGGGAGCCGCTGGAGCACGGGCGCTTTCAGGAGATGATGCAGCTTCGCTGCGGGGCGCTGGCGCGGATGGGTTGCGCGGTGTTCGCGTGGGACATGGTGGGGCACGGGGAGAGCGCGGCGGCGGGGTGGAGGCACGGGGTCGATCCGCAGGAGCTGCGCTTGCAGTTGTGGAATTCGATCCGGGTGCTGGATTTCATGCTGTCGCTGCCGGGGGCGGACGCGGCGCGGGTGGCGGTGACGGGGGAATCGGGCGGGGCGACGCAGGCCTTTTTTCTGGCGGGGGTCGATGAGCGGGTGACGGCGTCGATCCCCTGCGTGCAGGTTTCGGCGTGGTTCTATGGCGGCTGCAAGTGCGAGAGCGCGCTGCCGATCCACGTGCGGCCGGGGCATGTGGCGAACAATGTCGAGATCGCCGCGGTGGTCGCGCCGAAGCCTCTGCTGGTGATTTCCAACGGCAAGGATTGGACGAGGGAGACGCCGGAGATGGAGTTCCCGCACCTGCGCCGGATTTATGGACTTTTCGGGCGGGAGGGGGCGGTGGAAAACGCGCATTTCGCGGAGGAGGGGCACGATTACGGGCCGTCGAAGAGGAAGGCGCTGTACGGATTCGTGAGCCGGGTTTTCGGGCTCGATGGGGAACGGGCGGAGGAGGGGAGGGTGAAGGTCCTGCCGGCGGAGGATCTGCGGGCTTTCGACGAGGCGCACCCGAGGCCGGAGGGGGAGGTGGAGCGGAATTCCAAAATCCGTCTTTTTTAGTCGCAAAATCGAAACAAAAAGGGCTTTTTCGGCGTTCCAATCCCCGTGAAGCCCCGTTTTCCCGTTTGCCTACTGGTTTTCTCCGCTCCCGTGTGGGGCGCACCGATCGAGGTCGCGCCGTTTTCGTCGGAGCGGGTGTGGATGCTGCCGGGCGGGGAGCAGGGGATTTCGCTGCCGAGCGGGCGCTTCGCGGCGGGGGAGGTGACGGTGCCGGATTTCACCGACAAGGAGAAGGAGGTGGGCGGCAAGTGGCGCGGGATATTGTCGGTGGATGCCTACGGGACTTCGGATGGCGGCAAGGCGACGGTGGTGTTGGAGGCGCTCGACCCGCGCAGCGGCGAGGTGTTCGCCAGCGTGGAGACGACGGTGTCCGGCCGGGCGCCGCGGGCGGATTGGGCGGTGATCGCGTCGTCGGAGCAGGGCGGCAGCGAGGCGGCGAGGCTTTTTGACGGCGATCCGGAGACGGACTGGCATTCGCGCCACGGTTCCGACAAGGCGGAGGGGCCGCATTGGGCGGGGCTGGAGTTCGGCACCCCGCGGAAGCTGAAAGGGGTGCGCTACACGCCGCGGCAGGGCGGCTTCACCAATGGGGTGGCGAGGAAGTACCGCGTCGAAATCCGCGAGCCGGGGGGCGATTGGAAGACGGCCTCCAAGGGCACCAGCAAGGAGGAGGTGGCGAGCGACCGCAAGCCGATCGAGGTCAAGTTTCTCAATGCGCGGGAGGTGGAGGCGTTCCGCTTCGTGATCGAGAGCGACTGGAGCGGCGGCGGCTTCGGCACCGGGGGCGAGATCGAGCCGCTGGGGATCGAGCTTGCGGCGAAGCCGGAGCCGGTGGTGGCGGATTCGCGCGCCTGGCTGGAGCTGCCGCACGAGGCGATGTCGATGCTGATCGGCAAAACCTTCGGCCTGAAAGTCCGGGTGAAGGAGGGGCCGGCGGTGGTGGTCGGCACGCCGCGTTTCAGCCGCGTGCACGAGATGCCGACGGAGAAGCTTTATGGCCGCTCGAACGGCGGGACCGGCCCGGACAAGCTGGGCGCGGGGCTGCTCGGCTTCGACGCGCTCGCGGAACACCGCCAGAGCGTGCTGACGGTGATGGAGGTGCGGAAAGGCGCACCCGCCGCGAAGGCGAAGCTCAGGGCGGGCGACGTGATTCTGGCCATCGGCGGCAGGCCGCTGCCGGTGAACGATCTCGATCCCGGCTGGGAATGGTTCCAGCGCAGCCACGAGGCGTGGATCGGTCGTGTCACCGAGGCGGCATTGAAGGATGGGAAGAAGTCGCTTTCCCTGACCGTGCTGCGCGAGGGCAAGCCCTTCGATCTGGAGCTGGAACTGCCGCGGAGCAGGGCCTTCGGCACCATGGACCCGGCGACCGACTCCGAGGCGGCGCTGCTGCTCAGGGACATGCTCGGCTTTCTGGAAAGCACCCAGCGCGACGACGGTTCGTGGTCCGGCGACATCATCCGCACGACCTTTTCCGCGCTGGCGCTGCTGGCGACCGGCGAGAAGAAGTACGAGCGCCGCGTGAAGAGCGCCGTCGACTGGTCGCTGGCGAAATATCCCGAGCCCGACAAATACGGCAACCTGGGCTTCTGGTCGGGGGCCTATGCCGGGATTCTCTACAGCGAGTGGCATCTTTTCAGCGGCGACCGCCGCGTGCTCAAGCATCTCGACGCCTTGCGCGACTGGGCGGTGAAGGGGCAGCACGAATCCATCTGGGGTGTGCCCGCGCTGGGTCATGGGCCGAGCGGCCTGCCGTACGACAACAAGGCGCTCGTCGCCCCGGCGTGTCATTTGCTCGTGTACGAGGCGCTGGCGCAGCGCTGCGGGATGCAGTCCGGCATCTGGGAGCTGCTCATGCCCTACATGGAGATGGCCTGGTCCGATCCGAAGGAGGGCGGCCACGGTTCGCTGGGCTACAACCGCTCCTACAAGGATACCGCCGAGTTCTGGTCGCGCAGCGGGCTCTTCGCGATGGCGGCGCACCTGCGGGACGAGAGGATCGACATGCGGGATGCGATGACGGGTTTCATGGCCGGGCATCACCCGTGGCTCCGCAACAGCCACGCCTACGGCGAGCCCGGCGGCTCGTGGGGGCTGATCGCGCTGAATCTCGCCCTGCCGGAAGCCTACCGCGAGATCATCCGCGACTACGGCTGGTGGTTTTCGCTCGCCTGGGAGCCGGGCTACGGCCTGCGCTTCACCCAGCCGCACATGGGCGCGCCCTATATGGGCGAGGACGATCTGATCAATGCCACCTATGCACTGGTGCTTCAGGGGCAGAGACGCAGCCTGCACCTGACCGGCCGCGAGGACAGCAGCCGGGGACGCTGATTTTTAAAAACCGCGAATGGACGGCAATAAACCGCGGGAGATGTGGGTCTGTTCTTCGGGCGATCTCCGGGAGTTTCATCATTTATCGAATATTAGCGTCCATTCGCGTCCATTCGCGATTTCCTTCTCCTTTCAGAGCGTATGATCCGATTGTTCCTTTCCCTCACCCTGACCGCCGGCGCTTTCGCCGCTCCGTTTCTGCCGCGGAATGCGGCCGATCTGGAAATCCCGGCGGACAATCCGGCGCAGCGCCGCCAGTGGGCGCTGGCCGAGCTGGAAAGGGCGCTCGGGGAAAGGGAGTGGAAGGCTCTCGGCAACGGGCCGCGCTCCGCCTTCTTCCGCGAACTCCAGGGACCGTGGCTGGAGGAGCTGATGTTCTCCGGTCCGCTGCCGCAGGATGCCGCGAAGATGGTCCGCATCGCCGAAGCCCTGTGGAAGGCCGACCGCGCCGGGCTCGCCGACCGCCACGAGCTGACCGCCGCCGCCGCCGTGGCGCTGATGTACGCGCAGGACAAATGGCCGGAGGGCGAGGCTTTGCCCCGCTACCGTTATTTCCGCGATTCGCGCCGGGCGCGGAAGCTGCATCCGGTGTACGAGACGCTCAGTACCTGGGAGAAGCGTTTCGTCGTCTCCGCCGGGAGCAACGGCGGCTGGTCGGGCGAGGGAGGCTGGGGCGACGATGCGCTGGTCTGGCTGCGCGATCATGTGAAGCTGCCGATCCGGGACTACACCGGGGCCTGCTGGCAGGCGCCCTACCGGCTGGAGAATGTCTTCGGCGACTCCATCCACGGCAGCCGCTACTACGCGCCATTCGCCCACATGCTCCACCCCCACCGGGTGCGGGAGATCGGCGGGGTCTGCGGCTCGCTTTCCCACTACGGCGCCACGGCGGCACGGGCGAACGGCATCCCGGCCATCACCATGGGCGAGCCCGGCCACTGCGCCTATGCCGTGCGTACCGCGGCGGGGGAGTGGACGCCCGCCTACTCGCTGTCCTGGAAACGCGGCCTGCATACATCGCTGTGGGGGCGCACCTGGACGCAGCTCGTGCTCCAGGAGAAGGTGCTCGGCGAGAAGTACACCACAGACCGTAGTTGCATCCATCTCTGGCAGGCCCGCGCCCTGCGCGGCTCCGATCCGGGTCTCGCGGAAAAGGCCTACCGGCTCGCCCTCGCCGCCCAGCCGCTGAACCAGCCGGTCTGGATCGAGTATCTTTCCTGGCTGCGGGATTCGCGGAAGCCCGCCGCGCTGGAGTGGAAAAAGGTCCACGACGAAGCGCTCGCCGCGCTCGCCGCCTACCCGGAGGCCGCCTGGGAAGCGATTCATTTGGTGCAGACGGCGATGATTTCCGAGGTGCCCGCCGACGAGCGCATTCCTTTCCTGCTGACCTTTCACGATGCCATCGCCGGGCAGAACGGCCCCGTGATGTGGGAGCTGCCGAAGGCGCTCGACGAGCAGGCGAAGCTGCTGGCGAGCCCGGCGGACGAACTCGAATTTTTCGAGCAGGTCGTCACGCTCCAGGCGCGTTCGGAAAGCTGGCTCGCGCCGGTGGTCGCCTGGGGCGGCGATCGCTTCGGCAAGGGCGGCGGCACGGAGTGGTTCGAGGCGCTCGGCCGCGGCCTGGCCACCGGCAGCGGCGGGGGTGCCGGAGAATCGACCCGCAAGGCGCTGCGCCCCGCCATCCTGGCCGCCGCGGCAAGCGGCAATGTCGATGCCTTCCAGGCGCTCGCCAAAGCCGTGGCCGCCGATGACGGCCCGAAACTCCCGCCGCCGGAGCCTTTCCCCGGCGAGCTGCTTTCCGCCGGCGGCCTGCTGCAAATGTCCACCACCTCCCGCTGGGACGCTCCAGAGACCCACGCCGCGGTGCTGGAGGAACGCGGCGGACGGCTGCACACCGATTCGGAGGTCCGCCCGCACGTGATCGTCCGTCTGGCGAAGCTCGGCGAACTGTCGGGCATCGTAATCGCGGACACTTCCACCGGCTACAACGCCAGCCGCATCGTGCCGATCAAGGTTTCGGTGTCGGAGGACGGCCAGGCGTGGACGGAAGTCTTCCGCTCCGAAAAACCCGGCGGTCCGTGGCGGGTGGCGCTCGACGGCAAGGCCCCGCGCGTCGCGTGGGTGAAGGTGGAGCGGGACGACGAGCGCAAGGAGGTGTTCCACCTTTCCACGATCCACGTTTACGGAAGGAGGCTGCAATGAAGCGCCAAGTGAGAAATTCCAAGTTCCAAGGAGGATTTAAGGCGGCTCTGTTCGCGGCGATCGTTTCCGTTTTGCCGGCGGCGGAGCGTGCCGGGGATTTCGCTGCCGCCTTGGAAGAATCGAAAAAGGGCGGACAGGACATCGCGGTGCTTTTTCATGGTTCGGACTGGTGCCTGCCCGGCCGGCCCTACGCCGATCATTGGAAGTCCGAAGCGTTCCTGAGCGCCGCCGGGGACGATCTGCTGGTGCTCGACATCGACCGCAGGGAAAGCCCGGGGCCGGACGATGAGGCATCGGCCGAGCGCAACGAAGCCTGCCCGGTGAAGCCGCGCAGCCTGCCGGCGCTCGCGCTTTTCGACCGCGAGGGGCGCCTTGTCGCGCTGCACGAAGGCACGCCGGCGCTCGACGGGCTCGGCCGTCCTGAGCTGGCGATCCGCCACGCCGTCGAGCTGCGGAAAAAGCGCGACGAAATCTGGAAGCGGGCCGCGGGCGAACGGGGAACGCGCAAGGCCGGTCTGCTCGCCCAGGGGCTCGAGCTGATCGGTCTCGGCGCCGGGCCGAAGGGCATCTATCAGCCGGTGATCGAGGAGATCCGCAAGGCCGATCCCGACGACCGCTCCGGCGCGCTGGGCCGCTTCACTTTCCCCGGCCGCAAGCTGCTCGATATGGCGGTGTCCAAGGGCAAGGCCGGCGAATTCGTCGACGCCGACGCCGAAATCGCGGTCTGGCTGAAAAAGACGCAGCTCGCCAAATCCCAGCGTCAGGAGGCTTTCGCCGCCCGCTTCGCCCTTTACCAGCGCTGGCCGGAGAAGAAGGCGGAACTGCCCGCGGTGCTGAAGGAGATCGAACGTCTCGATCCCAAGTCCGATCTCGGTCAGGCCGCCGCCGCGTATCTTGAGCTGTTGCAGAAGGACGGCTGAATCCCACCCGCGGAGACGCCCCGGTTTTCAGGGGAACAGGCGCGCTTCGAGGTCCGACAGGAAACGCTTTTCCGAGTATGAAAGGCCGTCGGCCGCCAGGATCTTGGTGAGCCAGGTGAAGGCTTCGGCGCCGCTGCCGTCGGCCTTGAACACCTCCGCGTGGGAGGCGAGGAATTCCTCGGTCCGCAGTGGATCGGCCGCGGCCGCGCGGGCCTGCGAAAAGGCCCGGAAGATGAAGCGCTCCCGCGAGCGTTCCGATTCCCAGCCGAGCGAGTCCAGCGCGCCGGTCAGCACCTCGTCCTCGGCCAGCGAGAGGCGGTCGTCGAGATAGAGGGCGAGGAACAGCAGGTCGATCAGCGCTTCGCGGGATGACTGTTTCATGAACCGAGGGAACTAACAGACAGCGACGGGATGACAATCCGATTCGCCGGTGGATATCCGAACCATTTTCGGAATTATTTCGTGATAAATTCCATAATTTGTGGCGCTTTTATCCGCGAAACCCGTCCTGCCACCCCCGTGAAAGCCCGTTTCGTTTTTCTTTTCTTGCTCGGATGTTGTCTGTCGGTCGGTTCCACCGCATCCGCCCGGACCTGGACGGATGTCCGCGGCCGCACGCTCGAAGGAACGCTGGTCGCCGCGGCCGATGAGGAGATCGTCCTGCGCCTGAAAGATGGCAAGAATGTCACCATTCCGCTCGACCGTCTGTCGCAGGAGGACCAGGAGTATGTCGAAAACTGGTCGCCGGGCCAGGAGGATGAGGAGGGGGAGAAAGGCGGCGCACCGAAGCCCGGCGGAAAGCCGGATGCCGGGGACGGGCTCAATTTCGGCGATCCCTGGCCGGACCGGATCCGTTTCGTCGAGGACCCGCAGATCACCGTGGTCGGGGAGGACAAGGAGGCCAGCCGGTTCGTGTACGAAAGCGCCCACTACCGCTTCATCTGCGATGTGCGGTTGTCGATGACGGTGGTGAAGGGATTCGCGGTGATGTTCGAAGCGACCCATGTCTACTGCCGGGCGCTGCCTCTCGCGCTGACGGGGGGAGCCAAGCGGGACGGCAAGTACGAGATCCTGTTGTTCGAGAAGAAGGAAGATTACGTGAAGGCGGGCGGCCCGCCGAGCAGCGCGGGGGTTTTCATCGGCGGCCGCAATGTCGTGATGGTGCCGCTGGAAAGTCTCGGCGTCCGCCCCGTCGGCAGCGGCTACATGCTGGACCGTGACAAGTCCAACGGCACGCTGATCCACGAGATCACCCACCAGCTCACGCCGCTGCCCTACTACAATGTCGGCGCCCGCGGGTGGTTCAGCGAGGGCATCGCCGAGTATCTCACCGCCACGCCATACCGGGCGGGTTCGTTCAAGGTGAAGTCGAATTTCGATGACATCGTGGCGTACGCCACGGCGTACGGAAAGGACGATACCCGCGGTCGCGCGCTCGGCACGAAAATCAACGCGCCTGCGCTGCGGGAGTTCATGCTGATGAGCTACGATGCGTTCACCGGGCAGCGGGCGAATTTCAACTACGGCTTCGGGCTGATCCTGACGGTCTATTTCCTGCACCTCGACGGCGACGGGGACTCGGCGCGGATGAAAGAATTCCTGAAACTGCTCCGCGCCGGCAAGAAAGGCGAGGAGGCCATCGCCGCATTGTTGGACGGCCGGACGTTCCGCGAGCTTGAGGAAGACATTTCGAAGGCGTGGAAACGCAAGCGGGTGGAGATTGTCTTCGGAGAAGCGTCGGCGGGCGACGATTATTGAAGCGGACCGGCAAGCTCCGCAAATCCGACCGCCTGAAAGCGGGACGACATACGTCTGGCCGCGTGTCGCCGAAACGGTTCGAGAAATGCGAACGGTCAGCGGCGGGGCGCCAGCAGAGTCCGGCTAGTCCAGACGTAATTCGCGCCGGAAATCAGCGTCAGGGCGACCGCCATCCACAGCGAGATCTGCATCAGCCATCCACCCGGCATGGAGAGGAAAGCGAGCAGTTTGCCGGGGCCTCCGCCGCTTCCCTGGAAGGTGAGCCAGACCAGACCGGTGATGCAGAAGGTCAACTGGAAGGTCGTCTTCCATTTCCCCAGCCGGTCGGCGGCCAGCACCCGGCCGGCTTCCACCGCGATCTGACGCAGGCCGGTGACGAGGAACTCCCGGGCGATGATGAGTGCGGTCACCCACACCGGACAGCGGTAGCCATCCGCCGGCTGTGCGGAGAAAAACACGAAGGCCGCGCACACGAGGATCTTGTCGGCCAGCGGGTCGAGCAGTTTGCCGAGCGGCGTCACCAGATCCATTTTGCGCGCCAGGTGGCCGTCCAGCCAATCGGTGGCCGCCGCGACCGAGAAGGTGATCAGCGCCGTCGCGTAGCCCGGCGTGCCGGGAAAACCCACCGCAATCACGAAAAGGGCGGTCAGCACGAGGCGCGACAGGGTGATCGCATTGGGCAGGTTCACGCCCCGAATGTGGGGAATGCATGGCTGTATGGCAACAAGGGGTTGCACCCGCCGCACTCTCCACCTACACCGCCGCCGTTTTCCGAACCGATCCAACAACATGAGCAACAGCGATTTCGGCCTCATCGGCCTGGCCGTGATGGGCCAGAACCTCGTCCTGAACGTGGAATCCCGCGGTTTCCAGGTGTCCGTCTACAACCGCACCACGTCCGTCACCGACGAGTTCGTCGCCGCTCATCCGGGCAAGAATCTGGTCGGCGCGAAGACACTGGAGGAATTCGTCCAGTCGCTCTCCCGGCCGCGCAAGATCATGATCATGGTCAAGGCCGGCGGTCCCGTGGATGCGGTGATCGAGCAGTTGATCCCGCTGCTGGAGGAGGGCGACATCATCATCGACGGGGGCAATTCGCTCTACACCGACACGGAGCGGCGCGACGCCTGGCTGACGGAGAAGAAGCTGCGCTTCATCGGCGCGGGGGTTTCCGGCGGCGAGGAAGGGGCGCGCAAAGGGCCCTCGATCATGCCCGGCGGGCCGCTTTCCACCTGGGACGTGATGAAGCCGATTTTCGAGAGCATCGCCGCGAAGGTGGATGGCGAGCCCTGCGTGACGCACATCGGCCCCGGCGGCGCGGGCCACTACGTGAAGATGATCCACAACGGGATCGAGTACGGCGACATGCAGCTCATCTGCGAGGCTTACAACATTTTCAAGGCGGCGGGCTTCACCCCGGCCGAGCTTGCGACGGTCTTCAACGATTGGAACGACGGCGATCTGGAAAGCTATCTGATCCAGATCACCGCGAAGATCTTCGAGCAGGTCGATCCCGAGACCGGCGCGGCGCTGGTGGATGTCATCCTCGATACCGCAGGCCAGAAGGGCACCGGCAAGTGGACGATCATGAACGCGGTCGAGAACGCGGTCGTGATCTCGACGATCAATGCGGCGGTGGAAGCGCGCATCCTCTCCTCGATGAAGGAGAAGCGGGTGGCCGCCAGCGGGGAGCTGCAGGGACCCAAGGGGGAGATTTCCGCGGACAAGGCCGAGCTGGTGAAAAAGGTGCACGACGCTCTTTTCGCTTCGAAGATCATTTCCTACGCGCAGGGGCTCGATCTGATCGCCACGATGGGCCGGGAGAAGAACTGGGAGCTCGATCTCGGCAAGATCGCCGCGATCTGGCGCGGCGGCTGCATCATCCGCGCCCGCTTCCTCAACCACATCACCGACAGCTACCGATCGAATCCTGAGCTGAGCAACCTGATGCTCGCGTCGTACTTCAAGGATCTGCTCAACGAGTTCCAGCAGAACTGGCGCGAGGTGGTGGCGCTGGCCACGGTGGCGGGGATTCCGGTGCCGGCGTTCTCGGCTTCGCTGGGTTACTACGACAGTTACCGTAGCGCGGTGCTGCCGGCGAATCTGCTCCAGGCGCAGCGGGATTTCTTCGGGGCGCACACCTACGAGCGCACGGACAGGCCGCGCGGGGAGTTCTTCCACACCGAGTGGCCCGAGGTGATCGGGTGATGTTTAGGAGGGGGGTGGACGTTTCGTCCACCCCGTGTCGACGACACGTCGACACTCCTTATGGCGCGGCGACCTTGAGGCGGAGGAAGGCCGTGTTTCCGGCGGCGGGGATGCTGGCTTTCATGGAGCGGATGGAATCTTCTTCGCCGAGGGTTTCGATGAGGATGCCGTCGCTTTCCCAAGTGGAGAGACCGGCGGACCATTCCGGCTCGACGGTCACGCCGACGGCGAGGAGATCGAGGGTGTAGAAGATGGCGAAGCGGTCGCCCTCGCGCGCGGCGGCGGGGGAGGCGGACGGAGATTTGGGATCGAGGCCGAGGGCGTATTCGACGAGGTTGCTCAGTCCGTCGCCATCGGGATCGGCGTCGTCGCCGGCGATGGCGGGATTTTCGAAGTCTTCACCGAAGTGGAGGAGGCGCCAGGTTTCGATGGGTGATGAAGGGGCGGCAACTTCGATGACGAGGAGGCTTTCCGCGGAGAGGCCGTGGGGGTCGGTGATGCGGATGGTGAAATGGTTCGTGCCGGTGTCGCCGGTATCGGGGGTGCCGGAGAGGATGCCTTCGGGGGAGATTTCGAGCCAGCCGGGGCCGTCGATTTTCGCGATGGCGAGGGTGTCGCCGGGGTTGGGGTCGTCGATGTCGGAGGAGAGGGATTCGAGGTAGGGGGAGCCGGGAGAGGCGGAGGGTTTGAGGAGGGGGGCGGAGGTGAAGAAGGGCGGGCGGTTGAGCTCGAGGGAGACGTGGACGTTGTCGATGCGGAAGGAGGCGTTGATGTTGCCGTTGCGGAGGGAGACCTGGTCGAAGGCGGTGGTGACGGGGGCGTCGGTGGTGGCGGCGATTTCCACGCCATCGAAGGTGCCGCGGAGGGCGAAGCCGGCGGCGGTGCGCTGGATTTCCAAGGTGGCTTGGTGTCTGGCGGTGTCGTTGAGGGATGATTTTGAGGCGGAAACGATGGAGGTGGTGTTGCCGCCGGAGCCGAAGCCATCGGGGCCGTGGAGGAGGGCATAGCCGGTGGAGCCGCCGGTGCCGTGCTGGATGGCGTAGCCTGCGCCGGCGGCGTTGAAGAAGCCGAAGCGGAAGCCGCCGACATTGTTGGCCGGGACGGCGGTGTGGCGGAAATCGAAGGAGAGGCGCAGGGTGTCGCCGGGGTTGACGAGGGTTTGTGCGGGGATGGCGCCGTGGAGGGCGCTGAAGTTGCCGGTGGCAGCGGCGGCGAGGGCGCGGCCGGTGCCGAGGGTGGCGTCTTCGGCGAGGGAGAGGTTGAAGCCGGTGGCGGTCCAGGCGGTATCGAGCGGGTCCGCCGCGTCGTTGCCGTGGGTGGGGGGCGAGCCGATGTCGAAGGTGTCGTGGACGAGATCGAGGGCGTTCTGGGCGTCGATGATGGTGACGGTGGCGGAGGAGGGATCGGCGGCGAAGTAGGCGGGGCTTTGCAAGAGAGTGAGGATGACGGTTTCGTCGCCTTCGAAGAAATCGTCGGCGATGGGGGTGATGGTGACGGCGACGGAGGTTTGGCCGGCGGGGATGACGATGGGGGAGGCGGGGGCGGTGTAGTCGTCGCCTTCCGTGGCGGCGCCGGAGAGGGCGAAGTGGACGGCGAGGTCGCTGTCGAGGGGGCCTGTGCGGGTGACGAGGAAGGCTCCATCGAGGCCGCCGCTTTCGCGGGCGAAGGGGAAGGGGGTGGCGACGGTGACGGTTTGGTCGCTGGTGTGAATGAGGAGGGTGGCGTCGGTGAAGAGGCCGAAGGCGTCGGTGGCGCGGACGGTGAAGGAGTGTGCGCCGATTTCGGCGGGAGCGGTGCCGGAGAGGGCGCCGTCGGGTTCGATGGTGAGCCAGGCGGGGCCGGAGATTTTGGAGAAGAACGGGGCTTCGTCGGCGCCGGGATCGGTCACGTCGCCGGCGATGGAGGAGAGGAAGGGCGCGCCGATGGGGATGGAGCGGACGATGGGATCGGCGGCGAAGAGGGGAGGGCGGTTCGGAGTGAATTCGACGCGGACGTTGTCGATGCGGAAGGGGGCGTTGATGTTGCCGAGGCGGACAACGGCGGTGTCGAAGGAGGAGATGACGGGGTTGGTGTCGATGGCGGAGAGGGAGACCCCATCGAAGACGGAGGTGAGCCGGATGCCCGTGGGCACGCGGCGGAGGGTGAGGGAGGCGCGGTGGACGGCGGTGTCGTTGAGGGTGGCCTTGGTGGAGGAGCCGGTGACGTTGGTGGAGGAACCGGCACCGAAGCCGCCGCCGGTGTCCTCGCGCAGGAGGTAGGCGGTGCTGCCACCGGTGCCGTGGCAGGCGAAGAAGCCGTTGCCGGCGGCGTTGGCGAGGCCGAAGCGGAAGCCTTCCCCGTTGTTGCCGGGGGCGGTGGTGAAGCGGATGTCGAAGGAGAGGGTAAGGGCATCGCCATCGGCGGGCAGGGTGCGGGCGGCGAAGGGGGCGTGGATCAGGGGGAAGTTGGCGGTGGTGGCGACATTGAGGGACTTGTTGCCGGCGGGGCCGAGGAGGTTGTCGGCAACGACGGAGAGGGTGGAGCCGGAGGAGGTCCAGGCGGCGTCGCCGGAGTCGTCGGCATCGTCGCCGGGGGTGGCGGCGGGGCTGTCGAAGGTGTCGTGGAGGCGGACGAAAAAGCTTTCGTCATCGATGATGGCGACGGTGGCGGAGGGAGGCGGGGCGATGGCGTAGTCGTTGGAGGCGGTGAGGGTGAGGACAATGGTTTCGGGGTCTTCGAGGAGGTTGTCGTCGATGAGGTCGATTTCCAGGGTGGTTTGGTTTTGATCGGCGGGAATGGTGATGGAGAGGGGCGGGGCAATATAGTCGCCGCCGGGGGTGGCGGTGCCGGAGAGGGTGAAGCGGACGGTGAGCGGTGCGCCGGTCGGTCCCTGGCGGGTAAAGGTGAAAATGGCGGGGCCGGGGCCTTCTTCCGGGACGGAGGGGGTGGCGGCGGCGGCGGAGACGGGGTGGGCGACGTGGATGAGGAGGGTGGCATCGGCAAATTCGCCGGTGGCGTTCTGGACGCGCACGGTGAAGGCGTTTTCGCCGAGGTCGGCGGCGGAAGGGGCGCCGGAGAGGGTGCCATCGGGCGCGACGCTGAGCCAGGAGGGGCCGGAGATTTTGGCGAAGGTGAAGGCGGGATTCGGGGCGACGAGGAAGTCGGAGAGGGAGCCGGAGTAGGCGGCTGCGGGCGCGGCGGTGGCTGCGGCGAGGGTGCCGGGCTGGAAGGCGGGGGTGGCGGGGTGGAAGGATTCGACGCGGACGTTGTCGACGCGGAAGTTGGCGTTGAGATTGCCGTTGCGGATGACGACGGTGTCGAAGGCGGTGATGACGGGGGCGTCGTCCGCGGCGGTGATTTCCACGCCGTCGACGGTGGCCCGCAGGGCGAGGCCGGTGGCGGTGCGCTCGATTTCGAGAGTGGCGTGGTGCTTGGCGGTGTTGTTGAGGGTGGTCTTGGTGGAGGAGACGAGGTTCGTCAGATTGCCGCCGGTGCCGAAGCTGTCGGGGCTCTTGGCTAGCGCGTAGCCGGTGGCGCCGCCGGTGCCGTGGTGGACGGAATAGCCCGCGCCGCCGGCGTCGTGGAGGCCGAAGCGGAAGCCGGCGGCGTTGTTGGCGGGGGAGGCGGTGTGGCGGAAGTCGAAGGAGAGGCGCAGGATGTCGCCGGGGACGGCGAGGGCTTGTCCGGCGATGTCGCCGTGGATGGCGGCGAAATTGCCTGTGGCGGCGGCATTGAGGGCGCGGCCGGCGCCGAGGGTGCTGTCTTCGGCGAGGGAGAGGTTGAAGCCAGAGGGAGTCCAGCGGGTGTCGAGGGGATCGGCGGGGTCGTTGAACGGGGTGGGGGAGGCGCCGCTGTCGAAGGTGTCGTCGAGGGCGATGCGATACGGGGACTGATCGGCGAAACCGATGCGGTCGAAGGCGGCGCCGCCGGTGAGGGAGGCGGAATTGCCCGCGACGGCGAGGCCGGCGCGCGCGGTGGAGGCCATGGGAATGGCGACGGAGGCGATCTGGGTCCAGGAGTTTCCATCGGCGGAGGCCCAGCCGGCGACGGTGTTGCCGCTGCGTGTGAGGCGGACCCAGTTGTCGGGGGCGGCGTTGAGAGCGGGACCGGCGACGTGGGTGGACGCGCCGCCGGCGGTGGAGCGGTATTGGAAAGCGAAACCGTTGCCGGGGGTGACAACCATGATGGCGTGGGCGGAGTTGGCGGCGGTGCCGTCGCGGATCATCACGCCGGCTTTCGCCCAAGGGGCGGAGTTGGCTTGAGCAGTGACGCGGGCGACGATTTCGCAGTCACCGCTGGCTTCGCGGGAGACGAAGCGGAAGGAATCCGCGGTGCCCCAGATGTCGGCGCCGGCGTTGTAGACGACGGCGGTGTTGCCGGGACCGCTGCCGGCGTCTCCGGTGGAGGAGCCGGCGTCGGCGGCGGTCCAGAGGGGCGGGA
This sequence comes from Haloferula sp., assembly GCA_037190465.1. GTDB lineage: Bacteria > Verrucomicrobiota > Verrucomicrobiia > Verrucomicrobiales > Akkermansiaceae > Haloferula. The sequence goes on from JBBCJF010000005.1 coordinate 195,438, forward strand.
GAGGGGGGAGCGCGGCCGGGTTGAGATAGATTTTGGAGACGGCCTGGAAGCCGGCGTTGTCCTGGATGCGGTAGTTGAAGTGATCGAAACCGGAGGAGTAGCCGGGCGGGGAGTAGAAGACGATGCGGTCGCGTCCGCCGGGGCCGGTGCCGGGGGAGCGGCCGGCGAGGCCACGGAGGGAGGAGTAAGTATCGAAGGAGTGGAGGGAGAGGGTTTCGCCGTTGCTGTCGCTGTCGTTGTCGAGGGCGTCGATGAAGATGCCGCCGGTATTGGCGGTCATGGTCACGCGGTCCTGATTGGCGCGCGGGGGGAGCGGAAAGGGATAGCTTCCGAGATTGTCGAGGCTGGAGAGCCGGGAATTGCGATGGGCGATGATTTTGGCGAGCTCGGAGGAGGAGAAGCGGGCGAGGGAATTGTCCGACATGATGGTGGGACCTTCCGGCTTGCCGCCGCCTTCGAAGTGGCTGGAGCCCCAGTTGTGGCCGGCTTCGTGGCGCCAGATGGTGGAGAAGTCGCCGGAAGAGGCGCCGTTGATGGAATAGCTGTTGGAGGTGGCGACGGCGCCGACCCAGGCGAGTCCGCCGCCGATGCCGGGCTTGACCATGAGGGCGATGTCGTGGGTGCGGGGAAGGTTGTGGGGAGAGGCGGGAAGGACGTTGTTCCACTGGTCGCGGAATTTGTTGAGCAGGGCGCTCCAGTCGGCATTGGTGGAATTGGGCATCGGCTCGTAGGGACATTGGTCGGCGCTGGTGCGGATGACGAAGCGGCCGATGCGGTGGAGGATGGCGGCATCGCGCAGGTAGACGATGTTGGCCTTCATCACATAGAACTCGCAGAGTTCGACGCAGGCATCGACGCTGGAGCCGGTGGCGAGGTATTCGCGGTAGGAGGCGTCGATGCCGAGTTCGGCGCCGCGGACGATGGAGCCTGCGCCGCCGGAGCCGACGCCGGTGGTGGGGAAGACGGCGGGCCAGTTGGCGTTGCCGCCGGCGGAGGCGCTGGTGCCGCTGGAGGACCAGGTGGTACCGTTTTCGAAGGCGATGAAGGAGAGGAAGGTGCCGTTCGCCCGCTGGCAGCCGGCGGCGATGGCGCCGGGGCGGCCCTCGACGGTGCCGATGTAGGTGCGGGGGACGTCGGCGCTGTGGAGGGTGAAAGCGCCGGAGGCGTTCTGGACGCGGACGTTGTAGTTGGGGTTGCGGATGGGGTGGTGGGTGAAGTGGACGGTGAGGGAGGTGCCGCCGTTGGTGAGGGTGCGGGTGACGGTGGGAGGTGGAGGGGTTTGGGCGTGGGCCGAGATGACGAGGATGAGGGACAGAAAGAGGCGCTTCATGGGTTATTGGAGTTAGGCCTGCGGGAATGTGTTTCTCAGCGGATAGTGAAGCCGCGATTGGCGAAGGGAGGACAGCCGGCGGCTCGCCGGGAGACGGGCGCGGCGAGGGTGGGTCCCATATTGCGGACGGAGCCGGAGACGATGGCTCTTTCTTGCATGAGGGACCGATGGTGGGTTTGTCGAATGACGGATGCCGCAGGTGGCCCCAAACCTGTCAGGGACCCGGCACGCGGCTGCCCGTGGGACCTCAATGTCCCGGAAGTGTCAGACCCGCCTGCGCCGCAGCAGGCCGAGAAGGCCCAGGCCGCCGAGCAGGGCGGTGGCCGGCTCGGGAATAACGGCGATGTTCAATTCGCCGAGGCCGACGAATTGAGTGACTGTCCGTTGGCCCAAGCCATCGTAAGCGGAGATGGCCGCCCAGTTCAGAGCGTCGCCGGTGTAAGTGAGATGAGGGGTCTCGCTGTCACCGATGTGCAGCGCGAGTCCCACGGTGGTGTCCGTGACCTTGATCAGGTTCAGGGTGAAGTCTTTCCAACTATCGCCGCCGACCAGAGCGGCCTCCAGGGTGGTCTGCTGCACCCGGGTTCCTCCAATGACGAAACCGGCATTGTCCTGATTATTCCATCTGGTGAAGAAGCCGATCCCAAATCCGGCGGCCTCATTGACGCCGCTTCCGATGGCGTGTTGCTGGAAGTTGGCGCCGCCGCGGACCTCCCAGTTCAGGCTCACCACGACGGCGCCCACGGCGTAAGCGGTGAGATCGATGGAGGACAGCCCGAGAGCCTGGTTGTCGAGAAAGGTGCTATGGTCGCCACCGGCATTTTGCCGAATGTAGTGATTCGCTGAAAAGCTGCCCTGGATCACGTTGGTGGTGCTCCCCGTCCAAGTGCCTGTGAGGCTGGCGGTGTTGTGATCCGAGACATCGTAGGTGTACACGACGGCGGCCTGTGCCCTTCCCGCGAAAATGCAGGTGGCGGCGAGACCGGAGAGAATGCTCATTTTCATCATGCCCCGTCCAGGACGTTGGATGGAGGTGTTTTTATTTCTCATGGTGTTGGGGTTGTGGTCGGAGTTTGGGTGTAGCAGCGTTTCCAGCGACGCTTCATGGATTGGCATCGGAGACATCGGTACGGAGGAAGCCTCCGGCAGCGTCCGAGATGGGGGTGGCGAGACGGAAGCTGCGGTATTCCCAGCCGGTGGACAGGTCCGGCAGACCGTCGCTCAGGGCGGAGAGCAGCGCTTCGACTCCTGCGTCGAAGGTGGAAAGATTGCCGCTGCCTTCGATGACGTAAACGAGGCCGTCGATGGGGTCGGAGGTCAGAGGGCCGGAGCCGGTGAAGGTCGCGCCTGCGCGCACCGGAAGGGTGAGGGTGAGATGTCCTTCGTGGATGGCGGAAACGACCTTGCCGGCGGCCGCGCCGGCGGACGGGTCGCCGTCGAGAGCGAATTCGAGGAGGTTGGAGAGGCCGTCTTTGTCGGGATCGGCGGATTTCTCGAGGTCGGCGGGCTCGGTGATGGAGGGGAAGGAGGCGATCCAGTCGATGAACGGGTCGGGATTCGCCACGACGATGGAGCCGGAGCCGGTGATGAAGGCGGGGTGGGTTCCGGCATCGTAAGTGCCGGGGTCGAGGGCATCGACGCCGAGAGTGAGGGCGGCGACGATGTCGGAGCCTTCGAAGTCGAGGCGGAGGATGGCGCCGCCTGCGACGGTGACAGCGGAGTCGTCGGCGAAGGCGGCAGGAGTGGTGGCGACGAGGGTGCCTTCGTCCACGAAGGTTCCGCCGGTGTATGTGTTGGCAGCGGAGAGGGTGAGGGTGCCGGCCCCTTCCTTGGTGAGAGCGCCATCGCCGGAGATCACGGCGGCGATGGCGGTGTCGTGGCCGTCAGTGTCGATGTATCCACCGCCGGAGCCGAGGAGGATCTCGATGTCATCTGCCAGTGTGGCGACGGGAGCGGAGAGCCGCAGGGTGCCGCCGGAGGAGAGGGTGAGCCGGGGAGTGAACTCGCTGACGCCGTCGTGGTCGAAGGGTTGCGCGGTGATGAATTCGCCGCCGCTGAGGTTGATCCGGCCGCGTCCGGCGTCGTTGGTGCCGGAGCGGAGAATGAAGGGTTGTTCCGCAAGATAGGTGAAGACGCCGCCGGAATTGATATTGAGGGTGGCGCCGTAGCCGCCGATGCCCTGTACCAGCGCCGGTCCGGATTGGTCCACGGTGCCGGTGACATTCATGGTCGAGCCGCGGAGGACGTTCAAGGTTCCGGAGTTGTCCAGGGAACCGGCAACGTTGAAGGCGGCGGCGGCGGTGCCGACGGCGGCGGTGGTGCCGAGGAGGATTTCCTTGCCGTCCGCGACGGCGGCGGTGCCTTCGGCGAGGATGACGAGGGTGCTGTTGCTTTGGTTGGAGACGGAGAAGCCGCCGTCCGCGCCTGTCTGGTCGTTGACGAGTTCGACAAGGCCCTGATTGACGGCGAGGCCGCCGGAGTAGGTGTTGGCCGCGGTGAGCTGGAGCAGGCCGGTGCCGCTTTTTGAAACGGAGTGCGGTCCGCTGACGGGGCCGTCGAAATAAACCGCGCCACCGGAGTTGGATACCAGGAAACCGGCATCGAGCTCCAGGGGGAGGAGGAAGGCCTGATGATTGCCGGACAGGTTGATGAGGGAAGGACCGGGGGAGATGGCGTTGCCGTCGATCTCGTAGGCGGGGGCGTTGGCGAGGAACTGGAGGCCGCCGTAGCCGATACCCGCGGCGAGGTCGTTGAAGGGGAGCTCGTTCGCGGAGGGGCCGAAGGAGAGAAGTTCGCGGGGGGCGGGCGGGTTGCCGCTTTGCCAGTTTTCTCCGCTGGACCAGTTGTCGTCGTCGCCTTCGCCGGTCCAGGAGGCGATGGGCGCTCCGGGTTCGGCGAGGACGATGGCGACATCGTCGAATCCCAGCCAACCGCCGCCGGAAGCTTCGGTGACCTGGATGGAAATGATGGTCGCGCCTTCGGGGGCGGCGAAGCCGACGAAAGTGTATTGGAGATCCGTGGCGGTGGCGGCGTACGTGGTGAAGGTGCCGTTGCTGAAGTTGGCGCGGACGCTGACGAGGTTGGACGAGGGAAGGTAGCTATAGAAGATGGCGCCGAAGTGGCTGACGCCCTGGGGAATGGTGGAGCCGAGCGTCCAGGTGTTGGTCTCCGCGATGAGGCCGAAGCGTCCACCGGAAGTGGCGGCGAGGGCGACGGCGGCGTCATTGCGGCTGTAGCGGTTGGGGCCGGAGAAGGTGAAGAGCGCGGGGCTTCCGCCGTTGGCGAGTTCTTCGGCGATGGTGGTGGCGGAGGTGCCGTCGGCGGCTTCGCCGGAGAGGACGGCGGCGGTGGTGAGGTCGGCGCGTTCGTCGATGACGGCCTGGAGATCGGCGAGGCTGATGAAGTTGCCGGCGGTCTCCGTCTGGGCGTGAATGGTGCGGCCGTTCGGGTTGAGTGCGGGGATCAGCGCGGCGTGCGCCGGCAGGGTGCCGAGGAGGATCGGGAAGAGATGCTTCGGTTTCATCGGGGTTTTGGGTATTTGAGTATGGAATTGCCGGAATTGCGGATCTTCCTGCTCATCAACGCCATCATGATGGGGGAGGAAAGGCGTGGGGTAGTGGGCAATTCTGCCAAGGGGGATGGGAGCTCGGAACGTGGAAGGGCGAACGCGGAACTCCGAATTCCGAGTCCCGCGTTTCGACTTCCGGATTGCAGGGAAGGGGGCGGGTCGGGCATGGGTGGAGCATGCGGTATCGGCTGGCATGGGCTTTGGCGGCGCTCCTGTGGTGCGCGGCCCCGGTGTCGGGAGAGGAGGGGAGGGTGGAGATGTTGAGCCGGAATTGGACGACGCGGAACGGGCTGCCGCAGGATCATGTGCGGGCGATCGCGCGGACGCAGGATGGTTTCCTGTGGCTGGCGACGGACGCCGGGCTGGCGCGTTTCGACGGCTTCGAGTTCAAGACCTACGGGCTGCGGGAGGGTTTGGGGGCGGTGGCGGTGATGTCCCTGTCGGCGGCGAGGGACGGAACCTTGTGGGCGGGGACGATGGGGGGAGGAGTGAGTGCGCTGCGCGATGGGAAGGTGGTGGAGACGTACGCACAGCAGGAAGGATTGCCGACGGGATCGGTATGGCGGATGAGCGAGGATGACGAGGGGGGCCTGTGGGCGACGGACCGGTGGGGGCACGCGCGTTTGTCGGGGGGGAGATTCGCTCCGGCGGCCGGGGCTCCGGATCAGGGGCGGAACTGGTTGACGGATCTGTTCCAGACGAGGGACGGAGTCTTGTGGGTGGGCGTGCGCGGCAAGGGTCTGTGGCGGTGGCGGGAGGGGAACTGGACGCGGGTGGAGGGAAGGGCGCCGGAGCATGTGACGGCGATGTGCGAGGATGCTGCGGGCCGCTTGTGGGCGGCGGATTCCCAACGCCGTCTGTGGTGTCTGGAGGAGGGGGAGTGGAAGATGTTTCCCGCGCCGGAGGGGGTGCTGAATTATGTCAACTCTCTGGCGGCGGCGCCAGATGGGACGATCTGGGTGGTGTATTTCCGGGCGGGATTGAGGGGATTCCGGGACGGCGAGTATTTTACGCCGGTGACGGCCGGCGAGCCGTTTTTCGATCTCGCCGAGACGGCGTATGTCACGCCGGACGGGCAGTTGTGGCTGGGGACTTCCACGCAGGGGCTTTACGCGCTGACGCCGGCCCATTTGAAGATGGCGCGGGTGGAGGATCCGGAGGCGAGGCAGGCGGCGAATTTCATCGGGGCGCTGGTGGAGGAAGCGCCGGGGAGCTTGCTGGCAGGCACGCAGGGGAGGGGGCTCCATCGTCTGGGAGAGGGGAGGACGGAACGGGTGGATACCGGCGGCGTGCTGCGGCCGGGGGTGTTCGTAAATTGCATGCTGATGCGGCGGGATGGGGAGGTTCTGGCGGGCACGAACGAAGGGCTGGTGAGATTTCGCGACGGCGGGATGCTGCCCTGGAACGGCCATTCGTCGTTCGCATACGATGTGTGGGATCTCTGCGAGGACCGGACGGAGGACGGGGTCTGGGTGGGGATGGGCGGCGGCGGTCTCTGCCATTTGAAGGATGGCGCGCTCAGAACGGTGAGTTTCGGCAGCAGCGCGGTGCCGGTGAAGGGGATGGCGCAGCAGGCGGACGGGACGCTGTGGGTGGGCACGAGGGGGAACGGATTGTTCGGCAGAGAAGGGGATGTCTGGCGCCGCTTCGGAAAGGCGGAGGGACTGGAGAGCGAAGTGATCCGCGTGTTGCATGTGGGTGGGGACGATCGCTTGTGGGTGGGGACGGCGGGGGGAGGGCTGGCGTTGAAGAGCGGGGAACGTTTCGCGACGGTGACAGCGCGGGAAGGGTTGCCGGACGATACGGTGTCGCAGATCATGGAGGATGAGGAAGGACGACTGTGGCTGGGGACGAACCGCGGACTGGCGGTGCTCTCGGCGGAAGAGGTGGAGGGCATCCGGCAGGGGAAGGCAGGGAAGGTTTTTCCGCGAGTGATCGACCGATACGATGGCTTGCTTTCGGAGGAGTTCACGATCGTGCCGCCGGTGAAGATGGCGGACGGGCGCTGCGCGTTCGCGACCACGCAGGGGGTGGCGCTGTTGAGGCTGGAGGATTTCCGGGCGGACGAGACCACGCCGCCGGTGTTTTTGGAGGAGGTGCTGGTGGATGGGCGGCCGGTGGCGATGGATGGAGGGCGCTTGGAGGTGCCGCCGGGCAGCAAGCGGGTGGAGTTCCGCTTCACCGGGCTGCATTTCGCGGCGCCGAGCCGCCTGCGTTTCCGCAACCGGCTGGCGGGGCTGGAGGATGAATGGGTGGCGGCAGGGAGGGAACGGACGGCGGTTTACCGGAACGTGGAGCCGGGGCACTATCGCTTCGAGGTGTCGGCATCGCTGGGCAACGGCTTGTGGAGTCCGCAGCCGGCGGCGGTGGAGGTTTTTTTCCGGCCGAGGTTCTGGCAGACGGGGTGGTTCCGCGCGGGGGTGGTGGCGATGGCGTTGGGGGTGGTCGCGGCGGGGGCGCGCTGGCGGGAACGGAAGCTGACCGCCCGGCGCATCCAGCAACTGGAACGGCAGCGGGCGGTGGATGCGGAGCGGGCGCGAATCGCCCGCGATCTGCACGACGATGTGGGGGCGAGCCTGACGCAGGTGGCGCTGCTGAGCCAGCTCGCAGGCAGCAATCTGACCCGCCGCCCGGAGCGCGCGGGGCAGCATGTGAAGGAGATTTTCGAGACGGCGAAGGAGGTCACGCGCTCGCTGGACGAGATCGTGTGGGCGGTGAATCCGCAGAACGACACGCTGGAAAGCTTCGCGCTTTTCCTTGGGGCCTTCGTGCAGAATTACAGCCATGCGGCCGGTTTGCGCTGCCGCTTCGATGTGCCGGAGGTATTGCCGGCAACGCCGCTGGAGGCGTCGATCCGGCATCATCTCTATCTGGCGACGAAGGAGGTGATTCACAATGTGGCGAAGCATGCCCACGCCACCGAGATCCGGCTGAGGCTTGCCCTGGAGCCGGGCGGCTTCCGTCTTGTGATCGAGGACGACGGCAGGGGCTACGACAGCGATGCCCCGGGATTGCCGGAGGCGGACGGCCTGGCGAATTTGCAGAGCCGGCTCAGGCAGATCGGCGGAGCCTGCATCCGCCGCAGCAGTCCGGGGCGGGGGACTACGGTGGAGATGACGGTGCCGGTGGATGAAGTCCCCAATTCCAGGTTCCAAGTTCCAAATTCCAGGCCCTGATCGCCCCTGAGAATACCGAACGTCGAATTTCCCGATATCCCCTCCCTTGGCAGATTTGCCCATGTCGCGCGTGGGGTGCGGCGGGTAGGTTGCCGGCCATTCGTGAACGATTCTTCTCCGCCGGGCTCTTGTGCCGATGCTAGTGTGGCGTCCGATCAGGACATCATGGGCAAAAAGGATTCATCCCGGAAGAGTTTGACGGTGGGCGTGGTGGAGGATGACGCGCGCATCCGTTGGAGTTTATCCGAGATCATCGATGACGAGGAGGATCTCGAGTGCGTGGGGACTTTCGCCAGCGCGGAGGAGGCGCTGGCGCATTTGCCGAAGTTGAAGCCGCAGGTGGTGCTGATGGATGTGAATCTGCCCGGGCTCAACGGGATCGAGTGCGTGCGCCGGCTGGTGCCGAAGTGTCCCGGCGTGCAGGTGATCATGCTCACGGTGAGGGAGGATTCGGACATCATCTTCGACTCGCTGGCGGCGGGGGCCTGCGGCTATCTGCTCAAGCCGCCGAGCGCGGAGGAACTGGTGGCGGCGGTGCGCGACGTTTTCGCCGGCGGCGCACCGATGACCACCTCGATCGCGAGGAAGGTGGTGCAGTCCTTCAACCGTGCATCTCCAGCCGCCCCGGAGGCGGAAAAGCTCTCGCCGCGCGAGGTCGAGGTGCTGGAGCGGCTGGTCAAGGGCCTGGCCTACAAGGAGGTCGCGGCGGAGCTGGGCATCAGCTATTCGACGGTGCACCGGCACATCGAGAGTATCTACCGGAAGCTGCACGTGCATTCGCGCAGTCATGCGGTGGCGAAGTATCTGGGCGGTTGAGAAGGATGGCTTGCTGGAAAAAGTCATGCCCGCAGGGAAAGGACGACGGGATGAATTTTTGAAATTCGTCGATTTCGAGCTGGAATTTTAAATCCGGGATTTCAAAATCGTTTGTTTGCCAATTTGTCAGGAACTTCTCCTTGCCGGACGGAACGTTCCTGCTAGTTTCCGCGGCAATTGCTGGGAAAAGGCATGGAAGGGCATCTTCACCAACCTGTGCTCGTCCTCAACCGGTTTTGGCAGCCGGTTCAAACCTGCACCGTCCGCCGCGCGCTGAAGCTTCTTTTCCTGGGCCACGCGCAGGTCGTGCAGACGGAGGGCGACGAACGGTTCCGGACTCATGACTTGGGTTCCTGGGCGGAGCATTCGGCCCAGGAGATGGTGGATGAGGTGATCCGCACCGTTCGCATGGCGCTGCGGATCCCGAAGATCATCGTGCTGGCGCTTTACGAGAAGCTGCCGCGGATGGAGGTCCGCTTCACCCGGCGGAATGTCTTTCTGCGCGACAAGTTCACCTGCCAGTACTGCGCGAAGGTGTTTCCGGAAAACGATCTGAATCTCGATCACGTGCTGCCCCGTGACAAGGGCGGGCGGACGACGTGGGAGAACATCGTGACTTCCTGCATCCGCTGCAACACGCGCAAGGCGAACAAGCTGCCGCACGAGTCCGGCATGCATCCACTGCGCAAACCGGCTGCGCCGCGCTGGCGGCCGATGTTCGGTTTGCGGCAAAGCGCTTCTTCGCACGAGAGCTGGTCCCATTTTCTCGATCCCGACCCGGCATCGGTCCGGTTGTCGGCGTGAGGGGGCGGCGGCACGCGCCATTCGGTTTCGGCCCGTAGCCTTGCCGGGCATATCGCGCAGCTCCGCTTCTTTTCCCGTGTAATCCGTGCCTTCCGTGGTTTGCAGATTTCTCCATTTCCTTGATCCCGGCCCGGCTTCCGTCCGATGGTCGGCGTGAGATGAAGCCCTGCGACGGAGGAAAAGCCACCGGCTACCGCACGCTCGATCCCGAGAAGCTGGTCGAGGCCGCCCGCCGTCTGGCCGAGAAGGTGGAGGCGGCGTTCCCGGGGAGCGGACTCGGGGCGCTTGCAAGGGAGGTTTCCTGCCTGACGCGGGAGACGATCGTCCGCCTGACCTTCATCGAACGGCCGAACTGGCCGCTGCGCATCGCGGTCGGCGTGCTGGTGGTGATCGCGGTCTTCGGGCCGCTGATTTTTTCGGTGATGCTCCAGTTCAAGGAGACGGTCAACAGCCTCGGCGATTTCCTGGAGGCGACCGATGCGGGCTTGCAGATGCTGCTGCTGCTCGGCGGGTCGATCGCTTTCCTGGTCACGCTGGAAGGCCGCATCCGGCGCAACCGGGCGCTGGATGCCATCGCGGAGTTCCGGTCGATGGCGCATCTGGTGGACATGCACCAGATCAACAAGGATCCGGGCATCGACGAACGCCCGGCGCCGGCGGGTGCGGACCGGCGCACGGTGCGCAGCGACGCGCAGCTCGCGCTTTATCTCGACCATGCCAGCGATATGCTTGCGCTGATCGGCAAGCTCGCCGCTTTCTACGGCCAGCATCTCCGCGACCGGGTGGTGCTCGATGCGGTCAACGAGATCGAGACGCTGACCACGGGGCTTTCCGCGAAGATGTGGCAGAAGATCATCATGGTGAACGATCTGGGGATGGAGGTAAGGAGGAGAGGGGAAGGATAGGGAGGGGCTTGTCCGGTCCGGTTTTTCCGGGCAGCTTGCCGGGCATGAGTTCGCCGCCCCCCTTGCTTCCGGACGGGTACCGCGGACCGTCACGCGGAGTGTGGTGGCGGCACGGGCTGTTTCTGGTGGGGATGCCGGTGGAGTTGCGGCAAAGCGTGACGGTCAAGAAGCCCTGGTTCACCTGGGTGCTGTCGGTACTGCTGGTGCTGTGCAGCCTGGGGTTCTGGACGACGGGGAGCGAGGTGTGGCTGCCGCTGGTTTTCAATCCCGCCGATACGGGACTGGCCTATTGGGTTGGGGCGTTCGGTTACCCCCTGCTCCATCTCGATGTCTTTCATCTGGCGGGCAACATGTATTTCCTGCTGATCTTCGGGAACAATGTGGAGTGCCGCTTCGGGCGGCGGAGGACTGCGGGCCTGTTCGTGGCGGCTTCGGTGGCAGGGGCGATGCTGCACGGTCTGGTGAGTTCGCATCTGCTGGTGGGGGCGAGCGGCGGGGTGTTCGGCATTCTGATTTTCTATGCCCTGCAGTTTCCCCATGCCCGCATCCTGTGGCTGCCCTTCGGCTGGCTGGTGAATGGGGCGATACTGGTTTTCGGGAGGAAGTTGGTGGCGCGGGGAATGTCGGTGAGGGTTTTTCTTTTCGTCTATCTCGCCATGCAGTTGCTGTTGTTGCACGAACAGATCTTTCACAACGGAATGGTCTCGGCTCTGGCCCATCTCGGGGGAGGTTTCGCCGGGGCGGTGATCTGGTGGGCGTGGCGGAGGGGGTGGATGCCTTGAGAATTCCGGGGCTTTTCTTCGGGCGATCTTTTGTCCTACCTCTCATTCATGCGGAAAGCGGCATTCCTGCTCACCCATCTTGCCTGCGTCTTGGCGGGGTGGGGGATTTTTTCTGCTGCGGCGCCCGTTTCGAAGGACTCCACGGAGCGCGAACCGACGGAGGAGTCCCCCCGCGCCCGCGAGATGCGCGTCCGGCGGGATGCTGAGATTCTTTTGGAACGCCTGCGAGCAGGACTATCCGAGCCCGAATCTCCATCGTCTGATGGCGAAGTTTTGCGCGAGCTCTCCGTGAAGGAGGAGAGAGATCTCCGTGGACCTGGCGATAGGGACATGGTTTCTACCATCCGCTCCCAGATCGCTCCCATGATCCATGGAATTCATGGAGCGGATCTTGCCTACGCCTTTCGCCATGGGCAGATGAAAGACATGGAAATTCTGGAACATGTTGCCAGCCGGTTTCCGGAACTCAATGAAAGCCGGCTCTTGATCAAGGCGTTTCTGGACGAACTCGGCCCGATCGCTCCCCGGTATGTGGACGGTTTGCTCGCCCTCTTGCCGCCGGATGAACGGGACCAGGCGATCTTCGATATTTATCGTGATGGGCTGTTCAGGTGGCACCCCGAGCAGCTGACCGAATTTCTCGACCTGGCTTTCAGCCATTCTTCCTCCGTGTTAGAGGATTCCGGCGGGCTCGAACGAATGCAAATCTATAGACTTTACCTAGCTTGGGGGGATTCATACCCCGCATGGCTGCTCGACCAAGCTCATGGCAAGGGCCGGAATGTGCTCCTTACCACGCTTTTGGAAGTGTTGGTTTCGACAGATCCACCCGCAGCCGAGCTCCTGCGTGAAGAGATGATTGCCCGCTCGATCCCACTGACCCGCTGATCCCGCTGCGATTCCATGCGCTCAAGCATCCATCGTTTCGCGAGCCATCTGGTTGCCTTCAGCGCCGGAGGGCTTCTCGTGCTCGTGCCGCCGTCCGGCAGTTCCGACAAGGCAGTTTCTTCCTCTCCGGCCAAGGAAATATCTCCCCGCCCTCCGCGCCCGGGAAGCAAGCCCGCAAGGACGTTACCGCGAAAGATTTCCTCCGAAGTTTCCATTTACGCCGCCGCATGGGAATCCCTGAAGGACGGACGGTATCCGCGTTCTATCCGGCTGGCGATTCAGCAGCAACTCCTCGAAGAATGGTCGCAGCACGATCTCGAAGCCGCGCTTCAGGCGATTCTCTCCGAGGGATTTTCGTCCTGCCGGTTCATCTCCGCGAAGCAGGAGCTATCCTTATCTCCCATTATATTGCGGGCGGATCCGGAGAAAATGGAGAAGCTCATTGCAGCGGAAGCGTTCGGTCTGGATACCGTCAGGCTCCGGGTCGAGTGGCTCACTCATCTCGCGGCCGTCGATCCCCCCGCGATCATCGATCGTCTTGAAGGGCTTCCCGAAGAGGGTCGGGTCGCTGTCGCCGGGTCAGCATTCCGTCATTGGCCTTCGCCAACCGCGGAGCCGGCTGACTGGCATGCGGCATGGGAGCGAAGCCGCGAGCGAATCGAAGCCTCTCCCGGGAAAAGGGCCCGAGACGCCATCGCCGCCGCTCTCTCCAATGCCGTCTCCAACGACGATCTCATCGCTGGTTATCTTCTTGCTAAAGACTCTTTTGTCCGCCGGTTGCATATGGACGCATGGCTACATGGAGCGGGCGATCCTTTTTCGGAATTCGACGAGAAACGGCGAAAACGGATCGAAACCCTTCCCGAGCCCTTTCGCAGCGAGGTGAAGGAGGAGATGAACCGCAGAGAAGGGGAGGCCGGAGAGTGATGGTAAAGGTTTGTTCGAAGGGAGGAAACCGGGAGTGCGGAACCCATTCCGCCAGAAGCACCACAAGGCGACTCGTGCGGAATGAATTCCGCGCTCCCAGTCATACTGGTGCGAAGACCAGCGCCGTGCGGGCGGGGGTGTAGATGGAGAGGGTACCGTCTTCGGCGACGGGGTAGGGGATGGAGGGGGCGACGCGGTTCTGCCCGCCGAAGGCCGCGGCGTCGGTGTCGAGAACGAGGCGGTATTCGCCCTTGCCGGGGACCGGGAATTTGTAGTCCGGGATGGAGCGGTCGATGGAGAGGTTGAAAACGAAGACGAGATCGCCGCGGCGGGCGCAGAGGACTTTGTTGTGGGTGTCGAGGTTGAGGAGTTCGGCGCGTTCGCAGGCGGGGAGGCCGTGGGCTTTGCCGGTTTCCAGCATGGCGCGGTCGAAGGCGCCGAGCCATTGGTATTTCAGGGCGGGGTTGTCGGCCAGCGACCATTGGCGGCGGCAGTAGTGGTAGGACCAGCCGTTGCCTTCGCGGGGGAAGTCGAGCCATTCGGGGTGGCCGAATTCGTTGCCCATGAAGTTCAGCCAGCCCTCGCCGCCGAGGGCGAAGGTGAGGAGGCGGATGATCTTGTGGAGAGCGATGCCGCGCTCGATGCCCGGATGCGGGTCGTCCTTGCCCATGTGCCAGTACATTTCCTGGTCCATGAGCCAGAAGGCGAGGGTCTTGTCGCCGACAAGGGCCTGGTCGTGGCTTTCGGCGTAGGCGATGTTGGCCTCGCCGTGGCGGCGGTTGGTCAGGGTGTTCCACAGCTCATCGAGGTCCCAATCCTCGTCGCGAACGTGCTTGAGGAGTTTGATCCAGTAGTCCGGGATGCCCATGGCGAGGCGATGGGTGAAACCGGCGCCGCCTTCTTCGACGGGGCGGCAGAGGCCGGGCATGCCGGACATGTCCTCGGCGACGAGCAGGGCGCCGGGCTTGAGCTGGCGGGCGAGGGTGGTGGCGAGCTGAAGGTAGAGAATGGCGTCCCCGTCCGCCTCGGGACCGAAGTATTTTTCGTAGTGGTCGAAGGAGGCGGCGCCGCGGTGCCAGTAGAGCATGGAGGTCACGCCGTCGAAGCGGAAGCCGTCGAAGCGGAATTCCTCCAGCCAGTAGCGGACATTGGAGAGGAGGAACTGGCGGACTTCCGGGCAGCCGTAGTCGAAGCATTTGGAGTCCCACTGCGGGTGGTCGCCGCGGCCGTCGGCGTGGAAGTAAAGGTTGCCAGAGCCGTCGAGGTCGTTGAGGCCCTCGGCGACGTTTTTGACGGCGTGGGAGTGGACGATGTCGAGCAGCACGGCGAGGCCGAGGCCGTGGGCGGTGTCGACGAGGTATTTCAGATCCTCCGGCGTGCCGAAGCGCGAGGAGGGGGCGAAGAAAGAGGAGACGTGGTAGCCGAAGGAGCCGTAGTAGGGGTGTTCCTGCACGGCCATGAGTTGCACGATGTTGTAACCGGCGGCGGCGATGCGGGGCAGGGTGGCGTTGGCGAACTCGCGGTAGCTGTGGACGCGGCCTTCCTCGCCGGACATGCCGGTATGGGCTTCGTAGATGAGGGGGATTTTGACGGAAGAGGGATCAAAGTCGTGCCGCCAGCGGTAGGGCTCGTCCGGCTGCCAGATCTGGCCGGAGAAGTCGTGGGTTTCCGGATCCTGCACGACGCGGAGGATGCAGGCGGGGATGCGGTCGCGGCGGGAGCCGTCGGCGCCGGTGACGTGGAGTTTCACGCGCTGGCCGTGGGCGAGGGTGCCGGGGGGCAGGCGGAGCTGCCAGACGCCGCCGCGGGCGGGGGCGAGGGGGTGGCTTTCGCGGTCCCAGCCGTTGAAATCGCCGGTGAGCGACACGGCCTTGGCCTTGGGGAGCCACTCGCGGACGATCCAGTGACCGTCCGGCTGGCGGTGGATGCCGGTGAGTTTGTGGCCGTTGGCGTGGGCGGGGAGGCTGCCGGAGCGGCGTTCGAGGTCGGCGAGGGTGGAGTCGAAACGTTTTTTCCGCCGAGCGATGACTTCGGTGAAGGGTTCCAGCCAGGGGTCGTCGCGGACAAGCTGTGGGGTTTCGCTCATGGTGGGGGGAGCATGAGCGCAAAGCGCGCCAGGGGGAAAGGCGGGAGTGAGTCTCCGCCTTCAGCCGGATGTATGGATCTCAAAACGCAGGTCCAGCGGAAAAGACCGTCGTTGTCCGTGCTTCGTCCGGCTGAAGCCGGGGCTACGTACGACGTGCCATCCTGCCTTCTCCTCTTGCCCGCCCGGCCTGTCCCGGTAGAGTCCGGCTGTCCGATGAACCGACCGCTTCTCCATTTGCTCACGGCCGTGCTGGTGTGGATTTCCGCCGCGCATGGACAGTCGCACGAGGCTTTCATGGTGGTCGAGGCGCATTCGGGAAAGGTGCTGGCCGCGGCGAACTCAGGAGTCCAGCGGCCCGTCGCGAGCCTGACCAAGATCGCCACGGCGATCGTCGCGGTCGATTGGGCGGATGCCTCCGGCACCGATCCGAACAAGACCATGATCGCCGTGCCCTCCGTTGCCGCGATGCTCGGCGGGCCGAATCCGATGGCGCTCCAGCCCGGCGACCGGCTGACGCTTCGCGATGCGCTCTACTCCGCCCTGCTCGGCTCCGACAACATCGCCGCGCTGGCCATCGCCGACCATGTCGGCCGCCAGTTGCTCCAGGCGCGCGGCCGCAGCGGCGACCCGGTGACGGCTTTCGTCGGGGAGATGAACCAGCTCTCCCGCGGGCTCGGCATGTCGAAGACGAAATTCGCCAACCCGCACGGTCTCGAGCTGCCGAAGCGCACCGGTCTTTCCACCGCAGCGGATATCGCGAAACTGACGATCTATGCGATGCGCCATCCGGGCTTCACCTTCATGGTGCGGCAGAAGGAACGGCAGGTCACGGTCCAGGGAGCGGGTGGATCGCGCGGCTACCGGGTGAAGAACACCAACGAGCTCATCGGCGAGGCCGGGATCATCGGCGTGAAAACGGGCACCACCCAGGCCGCCGGCCCCTGCCTTGCCGTGGCCGCCGACCGCGAGCCGCGCGTATGGACCAAACCGGACGGCCAAAAGGCGGCGACACCCCGCCGCGTGGTCGTGGTGGTGCTCAACAGTCCCGACCGTTTCAACCGCTCCCGCGCCCTGCTCCGGCAGGGCTGGTCGATCTACGACCGCTGGGTCGCCGCCGGCGCTCCCGTCGAAAACCGGCGCAGGGAAATCCTCGAAGTGCCCAACTTGCGCGGATGATGGCGCGATTTTGGCTTATCGGGCCCGTTTTTATCCTCCACACCACACCTCGATGCGCATCGGTATCCTCAACAGCGGCGGCGACTGCCCCGGACTCAATGCGGTGATTCACGGCGTGGTCGGCGCCGCCAGCCAGCTCGGCTGGGAAGTCATCGGTTTCAAGGACGGCTTCGAAGGGTTGCTTCCGCCCGGCGATTACAAGGTGCTGAAGCCCCAGGACACGCTCGGCATTCTCAAGCTCGGCGGCACCATCCTCGGCACCACCAACAAGGGCCACTTCGCCGCCAAGGTCGGCAAGGGCGACATCGCCGAAGTCCCGGCCGACATCGTCGCCAAGGCGAAGCGCACGATGGATCAACTGGAAATCCGCGCGCTGGTCATCGTCGGCGGCGACGGTTCGCTGACCACCGGCCTGCAGCTTTACCGCGAAGGCTGGCCCGTCATCGGCGTGCCGAAGACCATCGACAACGACCTGCAGGCCACCGCGATGACCTTCGGTTTCGACAGCGCCGTGAGCACGGTGGTCGATGCACTCGACCGCCTGCACACCACCGCGGAAAGCCACAAGCGGATCATGGTGCTCGAAGTGATGGGCCGCCATGCCGGCTGGATCGCCTTGTGGGGCGGCATCGCCGGCGGGGCGAACGTGATCCTGCTGCCCGAGATGCCCTTCAATACCGAGAAAGTCGCCGAATTCATCAAGCAGCGCGATGCGCTGGGTCACCACAGCACGCTGGTCGTGGTGGCGGAAGGGGCGCACCTGCCCGATGGCGAGCTGGTGACGATCGACCCGAACTGCGGCGGCGAAGTGCGCCTCGGCGGCATCGGGGAAATCGTCGCCCGCCGGCTCGAACAACTCACCGGCAAAGAGACCCGCGCCTGCACGCTCGGCCATCTCCAGCGCGGCGGCGCGCCGACGGCGCTCGACCGGATTCTGGGCACGCGCTTCGGCGTGATGGCCGTGAAGCTGGCGGAGGAAGGGCGTTTCGGCCGCATGGTAAGCTACCAGGCTTATCACGTGGACTCCGTGCCGATCGAAGAGGCCGTGAATCAGCTTCGTCTGGTCGATCCCAAGGGCGAGGTGGTCCAGGCGGCGAAGGCGGTCGGGATCTCCCTGGGGGATTGACGGCGGGGCGTATGTTAGTCCCGCCTTCGGGCGGCGGATCGGGTTTGCCGCGCTTTCACAGGATGCCGCCAGTCGCAGGTCCGCTCGCGTCCGGCTGAGGCCCGGGACTGCCTGCCGCCGGATCGCGCGCCTCAGCTCAATAGAGCCCTCAACGCATGAAACCGGGCATGTAACTCTCTTGCCTTTTTGCTTATCCCGTGGTGCGCAGGCCGGAGGCGATGGCGTTGATGGAGAGGAGCATCTTCGGAAACATCGCCTCGGCGTCGACTTCGCGGCCGGCGGCGAGGAGGCCGCGCCACTCGCGCAGCAGGGCGATCTGCTGGAGATGGAGGACGCGCAGCGGGGCTTCGCGGATTTCCAGGGTCTTGGCCATGCGCGGACGGCGGCGGGTGATGGTGCCGGAGAAGAGGGATTCGAGGAGGTCGCGGGTGCGGTGGAATTCGGCGACGATGAGGGTCATGAATTTTTCGCGCAGCGCGGGGTCTTCGACGAGCGCGGCATACTCATGCATGAGGTCGAGGTTAGCGGAGGCGAGGTTGGTTTCGACGTTGGTGAAGACGTAGCTGAGGAAGGTGGAGCAGGCGAGGGCGTCGCGCAGGGCCTCGAAGCGTTCGGGCGAGGAAGTTTGCAGTTGCTCCAGCGCGGAACCCGTGCCGAACCAGCCGGGAAGGTAGAAGCGGGCCTGGGTCCAGGAGAAGACCCACGGAATGGCGCGCAGGTCGGCGATGGAGTGGCCTTTTTTCCCGGTGCGGCGGGAGGGGCGGGAACCGATGCGGGAGTTTTCCAGCGCGTCGATGGGGGTGACCTGGCGGTAGAAGTCGATGAAGCCTTCGGTTTGCAGGAATGCCTGATAGGCCTGCTGGCTTTTTTCGGCAAGGAAGGGGAGGAAGGGTGAGGCGGGGTCTTCCGGCGGGGCGGTGTGGCGGTGGGTGGCGGTGGTGATGGCGGCGCCGGCGAGAAGGAGTTCGAGGTTGTAGGTGGCGTTGGCGAGGTTGGCGTATTTCTGCGCGATGGTTTCGCCCTGCTCGGTCATGCGGAATTCGCCGCTCATCGAGCCGTGCGGAAGGGAGGCCATGAACCAGTGGGTGGGGCCCGCGCCGCGGGAGATGGTGCCGCCGCGGCCGTGGAAGAAGCAGAGTTTCACGCCGCGCTCGTCGCCGGTGCGGGTGAGGTTTTCTTGGGCGCGGTGGAGCGCCCATTGGGCGGCGAGGATGCCGCAGTCCTTGTTGGAGTCGGAGTAGCCGAGCATGACCTGCTGGCTCGGCTGGCCGCCGCCGGAGCGTTTTTCGAGGGTGAGGCGGGTGAGCGGGTGGTCGAGGAAGTCGCCGAGGATGCCGGGCGAGCGGTCGAGGTCGTCCATGGTCTCGAACAGCGGCACGACTTCCATGGCGCACCAGGAGCCTTCGGGGCCGTGGAGCATGAGGCCGGCTTCGCGGGCGAGGAGGAAGACGCCGAGGAGGTCGGAAAGCTGGCGCGTCATCGAGACGATCAGCGCGCCGAGCCCGGCGTCGCCCCATTCGGCTCGGTGTCTGGCGAGGACGCGGTAGCAGTCGAGCACCAGGTCGGCCTCGCCGCCGGCGCGGGCGCTGTCATGGAGGAAGGGGCGGGGGGAATGGAGTTCATTTTCGAGGAAGGCGAGGCGTTTTTCCTCCGGCCACGCGGGGTAGTCCACGCCGTCTTCGATGCCGGCGACGGCCAGCAGGCGGGCGATGGCCTTGTCGTGGAATTCGGAGTTCTGGCGGATGTCGAGCATCGCCAGGTGGAAGCCGAAGATGTCGAGTTTCTGGCGCAGGGGGCGGAGGTGCTGCTCGTCCATGAGCGAGCAGCCGGCGTCGCGGATGCCGGCGGCGAGCAGGTCGAGGTCGGCGGCGAGGTGCCCGGGCGACTTGTAGCCGGGGTGGCCGTCGATCTGGCGCTGGAGGCGGGCGGCGATGAGGCCGGCGAAGTGGCGCCAGGGTTCTTCGTGGAAGCGGTCGTGGAGGTCGTTGGCGGTGTCTTCGTCGCCGAGGACGAAGGTGAGTTCGTCGATGCGGCGGTCGAGCGGTTCGGGGATGTCGTTGAGCTGGCGGGAAAGGGTGAGGTTGCCGGCAGCCAGGTCGATTTCGCGCTTGAGGAGCTGGAGGGAGGCGCGGCGGAGCATTTCCAGCGTTTTGGAGGTGACCTCGGGGGTGACGAGCGGGTGGCCGTCGCGGTCGCCGCCGATCCAGGTGCCGAAGGAGAGGCGCGGGATGTTGCCGGCCGCGCGCAGCATTTCGAGCGGGAAGCCTGCGTCGCGCCAGGCTTCGGTGAAGTGCAGGTCGAGGCGGTTGAGTGCGGTGGGAAAGAGGTCGCGCAGGTAGTGGATGGCGTCGCGCAGTTCGCGGAAGATGTCGGGACGGACGAGGTGGATCTCGCCGGTGCGCCAGAGGGTTTCGAGGGCGGTGACGATGCGTTCGCGGATGCGGCGGCGCTCGCGGTTGGTGTATTTCGGGTATTCGTTGCGGACGAGCTCTTCGTAGAGGGCGCGGTGTCGTTCCCGGACGGAGGCGCGCTTGGCCTCGGTCGGGTGGGCGGTGAGCACGGGCTGGACGTCGATGTCGGCAAGGACTTCGAGGATCTGTTCCGGGCCGAGGCCGAGGGCGGCCATGTCCTTCAGAGCGCGGGGCCAGAGGCCGCGGATGGAGCCGGCGCCGAGCGCCTTTTCCCGCTCGCGGCGGATGGCGGAAGCGACGCGCTCCTCCACCATGTTGAGAAGCTGGAAGCCGATGGAGTAGAGCTGCTGGGTGCCCTCGGGCGGGTGGTTTTCCGGCACGGCACCGGACCAGGGCAGGTAGGGAAGCAGGGCGTCTTCGCCAAGGCTCTTGAGAGCGTCGCCCAGGCAGCCGATGAGAAAGGCGAGGGTTTCGTCGATCAGCTCGAAGCCTTCGATGCGGAGTTGTTCGCGGGTGGGTGCGGTCATCGGCGCGGCGAGTAAAGCAGCCGGGATGCCGGGTGGGAAAGTGCGAACGCGGAATGCCTTTCATTCGTTCCGCGTTCCGACTTCCGCGTTCGCACTTCCGCTTGACGCTGCCTGCTCCGCCCGTTTCTTTCCCGCCCGCCATGCAGCGCCTGTTGCTCAAATCCAAGCTCCACCGGGCGATGATCACGGCTTCCGATGTCGATTACGAAGGAAGCATCGAGATCCCGATGGATCTGCTGGAGGCCGTGGACATCTGGCCCGGCGAAAAGGTGCTGGTGGCGTCGATCACCAGCGGCAACCGGCTGGAAACCTACGCCCAGCCCGGCACGCCCGGCACCGGCTGCATCATCATCAACGGCGGCGCGGCCCATCGGATCAAGGAGGGCGAGCGGGTGGCGATCATGGCGTTCTGCCTTTCAGATCAGCCGATTGTGCCGAAGAAGGTGCTGCTCGATGCGGGCAACCGGATCGTGCGCGAGGCGCGCTGATTCGTGCGGCAAAACCCCTCTTTACAAGGGGGGACCGAACCCTATAGTCCCGCCCCCATGACTCTCGCCGCCATCGACTGGCTCACCATCAGCATCGACCTGCTGATCGGCATTTTCGTGATCGTGTGTCTGATCATGAGCCTCATCATCCTCATGCAGCGCCCGAAGAACGAGGGTCTCGGCGCGGCGTTCGGCTCGGGGACGACGGACCAGCTTTTCGGTGCGCGCACGACGAACGTGCTCCAGCGCGGCACGGTGTATCTGGCCACGCTCTTTTTCGTGATCGCTCTCGCGCTTTCGATCCTGATCGGCCAGAAGAACAAGCGCCTGACGTATGTGAGGGAGGATGCCGCACCCGCCGCTGAGGAAGTCCAGACGACGCCCACCGCGGAGGAGCAGCCCGTGGAACCGGAGCCGGTGGTTCCGCCACCCGCCGCGGAGGAGGAGACCGAGGAGCCGCAGCCGGAAGAGGAGCCCGCCCCGCCTCCCCCGGCAGAGGAAGAGCAGCCGGAAGAAGCGCCGCCCGCGGAAGAGCCGCCGGCCGAGGAACCGGCCCCGGAGGAGCCCTGACACGTCTCCCCAAGAGGCATTGATTTTCCCTTGGAGGCCCGGCGGAAACCGGGCTTCTTTGCGCCAGCGATGACCGATTCCGCGGAGCTTCCTGTCTGGGCGCGAGATGACGCCTTTCCCGAAGCGGGGTCGGGCCCATGGGGTTTCGTGGATCGCAAGGGCGCGCGGAAGTCCTTCGAGTCCTTCGCGGAACTGGAGCGCGCGATCGTCGAGGATGCGGGGGCGCGCGTCGATCTGGTCTGGACGCCGCATTCGACGCATCTGCTGGTGCCCGAGGAGGTCCCGGCGCTGCATCCGGCGCTGCGCGAGGCGCGGCTGCGCTGGGCCTTTTGGGAAATCGCGGAAGGGAAGCGCCAGATGCTTATTTTCGGCGGCTTCGCGTTGCTGATGGTGGCGTGGCATGGCGAGAAGTCGCTTTCGAGCGGCAGCGTGGGATTGGCGTTGCTGCTGTTCGTGATCCTCGGCTTCATCCCGTGGTATCAGGGCCGCAAGCGCCTGCGCCGGGCGCGGCGCTGGGCGGCGGAGGAAATGGCGATGGATGCGCCGGTGCTGCGTTTCGAAACCTGGCTGGGATCTCAGAAGGCTCCGTTCACCCGCTTTCTGCTGCTGGCGACGCTTGCGGTGGGGATCTTGCAGATGCTTGTGCCCGGGCCTCCGGGGATCACCTTCGTCAAGGCGGGGCTGACCAAGCACGCGGGCGCGGCAACGGATTGGTGGCGGCTTTTCACGGCGCCTTTTCTGCACGGGCATCCGATTCATTGGCTGATGAACGCTTCGGCGCTGGCTTATCTAGGCAAGCGGGTCGAAGCCTTCGCACGCTGGCCGCATGTGGTGATCGTCTTTCTCTTCGCCGCCTGGCTGGGGGGCGAGGCGTCGGCCCGTTTCGTTCCGGCTCCTTCGGTCGGCGCTTCGGGTGGCATCATGGGGCTGCTCGGTTTTCTGTTGGTTTTCGAGACGCTGCACCGGCGGCTGATACCGGAGAGTTCCCGCCGGCGCCTGTTGGCCGTGGTGGCGATCATCGGCGTGATCGGAGTGCTCGGGTTTCGTTTCATCGACAATGCGGCCCACGTCGGCGGGTTGGTTGCGGGCATGTTGTATGCGGCGGTGGTTTTTCCGAAATCGGCCTCGCCGCACCGGCCGAAGGCGACGGGAATGGATTTTGTATTGGGGACGGCAGCCGCCGCGATCCTGGCGGCGGCGGCGCTTTTCACCTGCGCGAAGTTGCTTTGAGCGGGGCGCCGCATTTTCCCGGGAGACGAAGAGATTCCATTATTTTCCCATAGATCGCGGAGGCACGGGCCGTATTGATACGGACATGGCAAAACACGGAACGATGCGCTCTCTTTCCCGCCGCGAAGCTCTCAAGACCTCCCTTCTTTTCAGCTCGGGACTGCTCGCCGGCGGTTGGGCGTCGCGGCTCGACGCCGCGAAAGAGGCGAAGACTTCGTTCAAGTCCGGCGGCATCCATGTGCTCGCTTTCGGGGACTTCGGCACGAAGAACGACAAACAGCTCCAGGTCGCCCGGCGCATGAATGAATTCGCGGGGAAGCTCGGCGTCCCCCTCTCCGCTGTGCTCGCCCTCGGCGACAATTTCTACGGACATCTCACGCCGGAGACCTTCCGTTCGCGTTTCGATGATTATTACTCCACCGAGCATCTGGATTGCCCGTTCCACGCGCTGCTCGGCAACCATGACTACGGTCCGAGCTATGATTCCAAACAAGGCCGCGCCAAGGCGGACATGCAGCTCGCCCACGCCGCCGGGAACCCCTCCTCCCGGTGGAAAATGCCGGCGAAATGGCATGCCTTCGAACTCGGCCCGCGGAACAATCCGCTCGTCAAGATCATCTATCTCGACGGCAATTATTTCGAAGGCGCGCTCACGCCCCAGGAGAAAATCGCGCAGCGCCGCTGGCTCTCGGCGGAAATGGCGAAACCGACCCGGGCGAGGTGGCTGTGGCTGGCGTCCCACTACCCGCTCTTTTCCGACGCGAACGAGGGCCGCTCGAAAGAACGTGCGAACCTCCTGCGCGAATGGAACGATGCGCTGAGCGACAAGCGGGTTTCCCTCTATCTCGCCGGCCACGACCACACCTTGCAGCACTTGAGGGCGGAGGGGATGGGCCCCGATTTCATCGTTTCCGGCGGCGGTGGCGCCGGCCGTCACGACGTGAAGGAATCAGACCGCGGCTTCTCCATGAAAACCCGCGGTTTCAGCCATATCCACGTCACCGGGGACAAGCTCACCGTCCAGTATATCAACACCGACGGGGAACTCATCCACTCCTTCGAGCGCGACCGTGCCGGAAGAACCAAGGTGCTCCCGGTGTGAGGCGAGGAGGGCTTTCCGGTTCTGTTGCCGTCCCTCCGAAATCGCTTTCCAGCGGCGGTCCGGCTTGATTCCATGACGGCATGAACGCCACCCCGCCCGCCTTGCCGGCCGGACCCGCCGAGAGCCTGAGGGATTTCGTCACTCGCACCGCCCAGCGGGATCTGGGGCACGGTCTTTTCGAGCTGGAATCCCCGCGCTTCCTGGAGGTGAACCTGAACGGCCGCATGAACACCAAGACCGGCTCGATGGTTGCCTATCACGGGAACATCAAGTTCACCCGTGAGGGCATCCTCGACCAGGGCATCGGAAATCTGCTCAAGAAGGCCGTTTCCGGAGAAGGGATGCGGCTCACCTACGCCGACGGCCAGGGGAAGCTCTACCTCGCCGACCAGGGGAAAAAAGTCATCATCCTCAAACTCGACGGCGAGAGTCTGGTGGTGAACGGCAACGACGTTCTCGCCTTCGAGCCGGGACTTGCCCACAAGATCACGATGATGAAGAAAATCGTCGGCATGATGGCCGGCGGGCTTTTCAACGTCCGCTTCGACGGCAGCGGCCTGCTGGCCATCACCAGCCACTTCGAACCGCTCACCCTGCGTGTCCAGCCCGGCCGCCCGGTCGTCACCGATCCGAACGCCACCATCGCCTGGAGCGGAACGCTCACCCCACAACTGAAGACGGATATTTCATTAAGAACCTTCCTCGGCCGCGGTTCCGGGGAGTCGCTCCAGATGCTCTTCGAAGGCGATGGTTTCGTCGTGATCCAGCCGTTCGAGGAAGTTTATCTGCAAGCCGGGGCGCACTAAGACCCGTTTGAAATTCGGGGAGCAGAATTTCTTTTCATCTTCTCCTCTTTTTCCACACTGGGCTTATGCATCGGCCCTTCTTGCGCGGTTTCCGGCTCCTTGCGCTGGGGGCATTCCTCGCCATTTCACCGGCGGTGAGTCAGGCCCAAACCGGCACCGACATCCCACGCACCATCGTGGATCGCGATATCACCGAGCTTCTGCTCGCCGAGAGCGCCTGGGCGGACAATTCCCTGCCTGGCAACTGGGTCGATGTCAGCGTCAACGCCAGCCTGAAATCCCGCGAACTCCGCAGCCTGGGCCGCCTGTTCGGCCACCTTCCGCAGCAGGTGCTTGTCTTTCAGGAAAATGACCAGCTTGCCCGGCTGGAAGTCATCTTCCTGGAAGCCGGCCACTTTTTCGGCTTTCGCAAAAGCTCCGAGCTTTCCTACCAGCAGGATTCCGGAGACGCCCGCAGTGCGCGGCAGATCGAGCGCGAACTCGAACGGTTGCGCAAGTCCGAGGACGCCGAGATCAAACAGAAGCAGGTCGAATTCAAAGAACTCTTCGACAAGCTCGAAAAAGACCTGCCCGACCGGATCGAAGTTTTCGCGAAATCTCCGGGCAGGCGCACCACGGTCGGCTCCGGCAGCCTGCTGCGGACCCGCGTCACCGAATTCGCCACACCCACGCTCGTCATCCGTTTCAACGCCGAGGACGATCAGCTCGTCAGTGTCACCGTGCTGCGCAAGGAGGATGCCGCCCGCCGTCTCATCGGTTCCACCAGCGGCCGGCGCGGAGCCATCAAGGACAATGTCAAGGAGCTGCCCAACGGCGACGTCGTGATCGAAAACATCCCCATGTTCAACCAGGGTTCCCGCGGCTATTGCGCCATCGGCACCCTGGCGATGATCACCCAGTACTACGGGCTGAACGTCAACATCGACCAGCTCGCCGCCAAGGCCGGCTACAAGGAGGGCGACACCGACAACGCCATCATCATTCCCATTTACGAGGCCGCCGCCAAGGAGGCCAAGCTGCGCATGACCGAGAAGGAGAAGTTCGATTTCCGGCACGCCATGCGCCGTGTCTCGGAAGGTAAGCCCATCCTCGTCTGGCGCTACTTCAGCCGCGAACGGGACGCCCTGCATACCGAGTTCAAAGAACTCCATCAGAGCGATCCCTCGAAAACGCTGCCCGATCCCCGCAAGGACCGCGCCGAAAGAGCTGCCTGGCCCGTGTTCGAAAACGGCGGCCACGCTTCCGTAGTCACGGGTTTCAACAAAGAGCGCAACGAGATCCTTTTCACCGAAAGCTGGGGCGAGGAAACCCGCCATCGCAGGATGCGAGCGGAGGAAATGGAGGCCACCTGCTACGTCCTCTTCGAGTTCGAGCCGTAACGAAGAGCAGCACCGGCTTGCTTTTCTCTCTCATGGAGCGAAAGCCACGGTTCCGCTGATTTCACAGATTGCCGATGATGGTAACGGACGGGGCGAGAGCCGGGTAAGCTGCCTTCCATTCCCTTCCGGCAAAGGCGCTCCTATTTCCAGGTCAGCGCGCCCTTTTTGAGCGCGTAGACGTAGGCGACGGCAAGGACGCCGGCGAAGCCGGTCATGGAGAGGAGGGGCAGCGTGTTGCCGCCGCTGACGAGGTCGCGGAACTGCACCGCCCACGGGTACATGAAGACGACTTCGATGTCGAAGATGACAAAGAGCATCGCCACGAGGTAGAATTTCACCGAAAAGCGCGGAGCGCCTTCGCCGACCGGGAGCATGCCGCATTCATAGGCGCTGTCCTTGGTCGTGTTGCGACGGGCCGATTTACCGAGCAGCACCGAAAGCGTCAGGCTGACGACGGCGAAGCCGATCGCGACGAGGATCTGGACGAGAACGGGAAGGTACTGCGAGGACATGCGCGGAACAGGCGGGGTGATAGGACGGCCCGGCGCCGATGGGTAGGAAAAAGTTCCCGGCCGGGAAAGCCGTGCTTTTCCCCATCAGGCCCGCGGGTGGGCTTGATTGTAGGCTTCGCGCAAGCGCTCCTTGGTGACATGGGTGTAGATCTGGGTGGTGGAGAGCGAGGCGTGGCCGAGGAGGCTCTGCACGGAGCGCAGGTCGGCGCCGGCGTCAAGCAGGTGGGTGGCGAAGCTGTGGCGCAGTTTATGAGGAGAGATCGTGAAGGGGATGGAACTGAGCTTGAGGTATTTTTTCAGCAACTGATCGATGGCCTGCTGGGTGATGCGGGTGAGGCGCTTGCCGAGGAAAAGCGGACCGTTGGTGACGGCGGCTTCGCGCATATAGCGTTGCAGGGCAGCGAGGGCGGGACCGCCGATGGGAACGACGCGCTCTTTCGCGCCCTTGCCGAGAATGCGGGCGCTTTCGCCGATGAAGTCGATGTCCTGCACGTCGAGCCCGCGGAGTTCGGAGATGCGCAGGCCGCAGGAGTAGAAGAGTTCGAGGATGGCGGCGTCGCGCAGCGGCATCCAGGGTTTGGCCTGTTTTTGGAGCGGGATTTTGAGGGGGAGGGAGAGCAGCTCGTCGATCTGGGAGACGGTGAGGACGACGGGGAGTTTTTTTTCCGGTTTGGGGAGCTGGATGTCGGCGAGCGGGCTTTTCGCCAGGCCCATGCGGAGGACGAGGAATTTGTAGAAGGAGCGCAGGGCGGAGAAGCGCAGCCGGATGGTGGCGCGGGACAGTCCGGCCTTCATCATGTCGAGCATCCAGAGACGGAAGTCGTCGGCGGATTCCTCGCGCCAGCCCTGGAAACGGTCGCCGCGCCAGGTTTTGTAGGCGGCGAGGGCGAGTTGGTAGTTGGCGACGGTGCGCGGCGAGGCGTTGCGCTCGGTTTCGAGGAAGGCGAAGTATTTGGCTTCGTCATCCATGACCGGCGGATTTCTTCCGGGAGCGGAGGAAGGCGATCACGAGCAATGTCAGGCCGGCGATCAACATGATGGCGGTGATGACCATGCCAGCCACCGACATGAGAATCTCGTTGTGAGTATGATCGACGAGTTGATCATTTTGATACAGCTCGCCCGCCCGGATTTCGGGGATGTGATCGAGGCGACGGCGGATCAAGAAAATCATGATCGTCGCCGAGACGAAAAGGGTGATGGCGATGCGGACGAGGCGGTTCATGCGCAGGCGGGGCAGGTGCCGAAGAATTCGAGCTCGTGGTAGAGGTCGCGGAAGCCGGTCTTGCGGCGGATTTCGTCTTCGAGTTCGTGGACGGGGCAGGGGGCTTTCACGGCCTCGATGCTGCCGCATTCGGTGCAGATGAGGTAGTCCTGATGGCGGCCGGGGACGAGCAGGGTGAAGTAGGCGGCGCGTTCGTGGAGGCCGAGGCGGCGGACGACGCCTTTTTCGGTGAGGCGCTGGAGCAGGCGGAAGACGGTGGCCTTGTCGCACTGGTCGCGCAGGCGCGGCGAGGCGGCGAGTTCGGCGAGGGTCATCGGCCGCGGCGAGTCGAGCAGGGTGGAGATGAGTTCCTCCAGCGCCTTGGTCCGGCGGAGGCCGGCGGCGCGGCAGCGGTCAACGGTTTGGGTGACGAGGTCGGACATCCGGGGGCAAGCTAGACGGGAGAGTGTCGGTTGAGAAATGGGAAAAGCGTCTTTTCAGGGAAGGATCGGCAATTTGCGAAGGCGAATCCGGGTGGAGGAAATAGTGAGCAGGGCTCCCTTTTCGAGCGGTTCCGTCGCTGCATGAATGGCGTGGCAGACACGTTGGAGGGCTGGCGCGTCGAATTCATCGGCGATTCTGAGAAGGACGACGCTCGGGCCAGTCCCCGCGGTGGCGAAGAGAAGCTGCGCGAAGTCGAGATCCTGGGTGAGAATCACACGATTCGTTTTCCGGGCGTGGCGAAGAAGAGCGGTATCGGGTGCGTTCGGGGCACCGACAGTGGTCCAATGAACCGCATCCCAACTGGAGTAAAGGAATCCAGTCGGGGCTGAGATTCATATCCACGAGGAGTCTCATGCCGGATGCACGGCGAGTTCCTCGTCTTCCATGCACAGGACGGCGTAGTCGAGACAGGCGTCGATGTCTTCCGCTTCGAGGTAGGGGTAGGCGGCCAGGATTTCATCGCGCGTCCGGCGATTTGCGAGCTGGCGGAGCACGTTGGCCACGGTGACACGCATGTTGCGGATGCAGGGTTTTCCCGACATGATGAGAGGGTCCACGGTGATCCGCTCCAAGTGCATGGTGGATGTTTACACCGCCAGGCGATGGTTTGCAAAATCCAAAGCCAAGTCTTCAGAGCAAAGTCGGCTGGTCGCCGGCGGGCGGGGGTGGGGCACCGATTTTCGCGTAGGCGGCGGGGAGAGCGGCGCGGCCGCGGGGGGTTCTTTGCAGGAAGCCCTGGAGGATCAGAAAGGGTTCATGGACTTCCTCGATGGTCGCGGCGTCCTCGCCGACGGCGACGGCCAGCGAGCCGACGCCGACCGGGCCGCCATGGAATTTGTAGATCAGGGCTTCGAGGATGCGCTTGTCCATTTCGTCGAGGCCCTGGGCGTCGATTTCGATCATCGCCAGGGCGGCGTCGGCGAGGGGGCCGGTGATCGTGCCGTCGCCCTTCACCTGGGCGTAGTCGCGCACCCAGCGGAGCAGGGCGTTGGCGACGCGCGGGGTGCCGCGGGCGCGGGCGGCGATTTCGAGCGCGCCCTCGCGGAGCACGGGGATGTCGAGCAGGCCGGCGGAACGCTCGATGATTTGGGCGAGCTCCTCCTGCGTGTAGTAGTCGAGACGATTCACCAGCCCGAAGCGCGAGCGCAACGGGGCGGTGAGCATGCCGGAGCGGGTGGTGGCGCCGACGAGAGTGAAGCGCGGCAGGTTGAGCTGGATCGAGCGGGCGGAAGGGCCGGAGTCGATGATGATGTCCAGACGGAAGTCCTCCATCGCCGGGTAGAGGTATTCCTCGATGGCCGGGTGCAGGCGGTGGATCTCGTCGATGAAGAGGACGTCACCCTTCTGGAGATTGGTCAGCACGCCGGCGAGGTCGCCCGCTTTTTCGATCTGGGGACCCGAGGTGACGTGGAGCTGCGAGCCGGTGGCGCGGGCGATGATATTGGCCAGGGTGGTCTTGCCGAGACCAGGCGGGCCGGAGAGCAGCACGTGGTCGAGCACATCGCCGCGCTGCCGGGCGGCCTCGACCATGAGGAGCAGGCGGTCCTTGACCTTTTCCTGGCCGATGAATTCGGAAAAGACCGGCGGCCGCAGGGAGACATCGAAGGAAGTGACCGGCGCGGTGGTGGTTTTCTGGTAAAAATTTTCGCTCATCCCGGGGCGCGGCGGAAGCAGACCACGGCGGAGGTCGGATGAACACGATTTTTCGCAGCCGACGGGGGCGAGGCCCGTCGGCCGGTCACTGCCGCCGGGAGACGCGCGACCTGCCGGAGAGAATGGCGAAACTCTCCCTTTCGTGCCGTTTGCGGGCCAGAGCACGGAAGACACTCTGGAAAATCAGACCCGCAACATAGAGACTGACCAGCAGCAGGCCGCCGATAAGAGCGTATCCGGCCAGATGGCGGATTTCGCTCCGTTCCAGGCCGAAGACCGCGCAGACCATGACCACAGAGCAAGCGAAGACCCAGAGGGAGTTGCGGACGTGGCGGCGCAGGTCCTCGCGCATGGCGCGGATTTCCTCGACAAGGGGATCGTTATTCATGGGATGGAGCGTGATAGACCGGAAACTTCATACTCCCTTCGCACCGTGGGCGGCAATTCCAATTTCGATGGCCGATTTCCAGCACGAATCCACCAGGCCGGATCCGGATTTTCGCGCGAGAATCGGCTTTACATGCCCGGTCCGCCGTCTAATTTCCGCGGCCCCGCAACCACACGCCCGTTTTCCGCCATGAAAGTTCTTTCTTCCCTCGCCTCGATGAAACGCCGCCACGCCGACTGCCAGGTCGTGCGCCGCAAGGGCACGCTTTACGTCATCTGCAAGAGCAACCCGAAGTTCAAGGCCCGCCAGGGCGCGACCAAGGGTACCCGCCTTTCCAAGAAGGGCGTGAAATAAACGGGACTTCGTTTTCCCATCCGATTTTTCCGAAAGGCGGCCTGCGGGCCGCCTTTCCGTGTGTGTGGACGGCGGCCGTCTTCCGTGTCATCCGTGACATCATTCCGCGGCGGTGCACGTTTTGACGGCCCGCCCGAAGGGGTGCTTGTTCGATCATGGTCCGGCGATTTTTCTCCCGTCTGATTTCTCTGGCTGCGGCGTTTTCCTGCGCCTCCGCGGAGTTGCTCGATACGATCGTCTTTGGCGACAAGGCATCGGAAGCCGCGCACGGGTTCTCCGCGGCTTTGTCGGATGTCCGGACCGGCGGGCTTGGCGAAGCGTCGCGCCGGCTGTTGTCCGGCGGTGATCCGTCCTGGCAGGGTGGTGCGTTGAAATTCAGCATCCGGGTCGATCCGGAGAAACAGAACTATTTCACGATCCGGTTGTGGGGCGGAGACGTGAACAAGAACCAGTTGGCATTGCATGTGGAGGGCAGGCAGATCGGCTACCGCCATCTCGGCGACACCGAGATCCTCGACCTCGGCACCGATGCGCCGGCCTACCCGGGGCGTTTCCACTACAGGACCTGCCCGCTGCCGCTGGAACTGACAAGGGGTAGGGAAACGATCGCCTGCGAGATCCGCGCAACCGGGCCGACCTGGGGGTACGGCAGAAGCTTCGAGCAGTACCAGAAACCGATGACGGAACCGACCCGGGGACTTTATCGGGCCTACACGCACACCGATGGCTGCTTCACGCCGCCGGAGGGTGAAAAGCAGGGAGCCTATCCGGCAGACGCACCGCTCCGCAAGGGGCCCGGCTCCGAGGTGCTCGACGAGCTGAAAAAACGCGTGAACGACGAAATCCGCCGCCTGCTCCGCGAGCCGGACCGGCCTTGCAACCAGATGCAGACGCTTTTCCTCGCGAAAGCCTGGCACACCGCATGGACGGGTGCGGCGGGCAAGCCGGAGACGCTCTCCAAGGTTCTCGCCAGTCTCGATTCCCTCTACCGCGGCTACGTCGCCGATCCGCGTCTGGCCTATGAAGAGCCGTCCACTTACAATCCCGAGTGGTTCGGGCTCGGGCCTTCCGGTCAGGCGATTTCCCTGCTGGCGAAAGAGCTGGAGCCCTTTCTCGACGCAGAGATCGACAATGGCGCGGGGAAACGGGTGAAGCGCCGCGACGGATTCCGCGACATGCTTGTGGCCTGCCGCGAGTCCCACCGGGAGAACCGCCGGCAATACACCAACCAGTCGATGATCAACGATCTCTACGGCATCTACCTCGCCAACCGCGGTCTGGCCGTGGTCGCGCCGGCGGCGGCGATGCCGGAGGAGCGGGCGCGGCGCTATCTCCGGGAATCCATCGGTCTCGAACCGTGGCTGGGCAGCGAGGAAAACGGCGAGCCGCGGAAACCGCTGGGCGACGCCTTTTACCAGACCACCGCGAAGGGACTGACCCGGGAACTCGGCTACGTCGGCATCTACGGCGAGGTGCTCGACTGGGTGGCGCAGGTCTACGAAGCGACGCGACCCGCGCCGGGCGAAGCCGGCGACCCGGAAATCAAGGCCCAGCTCACCAAGATCGCCCGGGCCCGCGCGCCCTTCCGTTACCCGATGCTCGATGCGGACGGCCACCGGGCGATGGTTCTGGAAACAATCGTCGGCTGGCGCGACACGCATTATCCCGGCGATGTGACCTACGATCAGCGTCCGTCCTGGGACGGTTCGGCCTTCGAAGTCGCGGCGGCCACGCTCGATTCCCACCTCGTCGGCTATGCGCAGCAGATGCTCGCCGACAACCAGTTTTTCGCCAGCGTCGCGAAGCTGGTGGAGCAGCCCGGATTCCGCACGACCTTCGGGCTCATGGGAATCCCGGAACGTTACGAAGCGATCCGGGCGCAGCCGCCCTCGCCGCATCGCCTGCCGATGTCGTGGGACCAGCCGGATTTCGTTTTCGCCGACGAGGAAAACGGCGTGCTGGCGGTGAAGCATGGGAAGGAGATTCTCTACGCCTCGCTCTACTGGCGCGCTCGCCATGCGGTGAATTTCCTCGGCCGCGTCCATCACCTGACGCCGGAGTTCGATCGCGTCGCGACGGTCCGGCTCGACACGAAGTTCACGCCTTCGGGCATGGAATACACCCGCCCGGACTGGACGAATTTCGGCTTCGGCAACGGCGGCCACCGCTATCCCGCGGAGTTCGTTTCGGCCCACGCCGGCGAGAGGCTGCCCATCGCGAAAATTCCCGACGGGCTCGATTTCCAGCCCGGCCGGGAAAGCATCCACGCGGGGAAGGGCGATTTCTACCGGCTGCGATATGGCCCGTACTTGATCGCGATGAATGCGAGTGCCGACAAAACCTTCGACCTGGAGATTCCGGAGCACGCCGGCGTCATCCGAGATCTCGCCGCCGGTGGAGAGGTTGAGAGCGGCGACATGAAAGTCGGGCCGCGGAGCACGGTGGTGCTGTATTTCGACTGAAGTCCCGGCGGCTTTACACCATCGAGTGCATCCAGAAGACCACCGAGCTGTCCACATTGGCGATCATCCGCACCTGGCTGTCCTGGGAGATGACGAAGCCGATGACTTCCGGCTCCACCGAGCAGAGGCGATAGACCGCGCGGTGGCGGGTGCCGTCGGATTGGACGTTCCAGTCGCTGAGCACCGTGCCGTCGAGGTCGTGGGCCTGGGAGACGCGGAAGACGTTGTGGTCCACCTGGATCTCGCCGCCGAAGCCGAGCACGCAGGCCCGCTGGTCGAGCACCATTGCGCCGTCCACGAGCATCAGGTCGGAGAAAAAGCGGGCGAGCTCGAAGAACGCCTCCTCCAGCCGGTCGAGTTCGGGGTCCCTGCTGGTGCGGAAGATCCGCCAGGCGTCGTCGAGCGTCGAGCCTTCGGGGCAGAGCTGCCCGACGCGCCGGATGATCGAACGGATCAGATGCGGGAAGCGCTTTCCCGCCTCGTCGGATTCGGCGGAGTATTTGCAGTCGATCCAGCGCGCCGCGGGCAGGGCGCCGTCCTCGCCGTCCGGCAGGAAAACCACGCTGCCGCCATGCCCGCTGGTGCGGACCAGATTGATCACGCGCTTGATGAACTGGAGCGAGATGAGGTGGCTCAGTTCGACATAAGTGTCCTCCGCCAAGGTGGGGGACAGGCAGCGGTCCGAGAGGGCCGCGACCATCGCGCGGCGCAGGTCCGCGAAGCGGTCGTTGAGCAGGCGCGACTGGAAAACGTCCAGGCGCGGGCCGTGGAACTCGCGCCCGCGCCATTCGCCGATGAGCTGGTAGTCGTGGTAGAAAAGCAGCCAGCCCGGATCGCGCACGTGGACGATGGGGTGGGGGATGGCGTTGTCCACCGGCTTGCGGCCGCCGGCGACCAGGTTCATCCAGCGCGGGCCGGTATTGAGAAGACCCCAGATGCGCAGCCCGCGGTCGCGGTCCGGCCACACGGCCACCGCGGAGTGGAAGAAGCTCGCCGCCGGGCTCAGGCGCTTGATCTCGTTCGGCGAAAACGCGTGCGGCGAGGTGAAGCGGATCGCGTGCACGCCCTCCGGCGGTCCGTCCGACAGGGGGAAGGCATCGGGCGGGGCGAGGATGATCCGGGCGCGGACCGGCCGGCCTTCCTCCTTGAGCAGGCTGGCGGCGTAGAGCGTGTCGCAGGCATGGGAGAGATCGTCCCGCGACGGGCGGTCCGGCCGCTCCGGCAGGAGCCGGTGAAGCTGCCCGACCATGCCGGCCAAATCCAAAGGGGCGGGAGATTCCGAGTTCATGAAGCCAGCTAGACGCCGCCGGCCGGTTTCCACAAGCATGCGCTTTCCTGAAATATCCCGCGCCGCGATCGCGTTGGCGGATGCCGGATGAAACCCCTCCTCTTTCTCGCCGCGGCCACGCTGTTTCTCCTCCCGTCCTCGCCGGCGGCGGAGCGCAAGAAGGTCGTCGCCTACGTGCCGAACTGGATCAATCTGGAGGAGTTTTCGAAGACGATCGACTACGACAAGCTCACCCACATCAACATCGCCTTCGAGAATCCGGTGGATGACAGCGGCAGGGTTTCCTTCAACCGCCGGAACACCCCGCTCATCGGAAAAGCCCGTGCCGCCAAGGTCAAGGTGCTGGTCTCCATCGGCGGCGGTTCGGCTTCGGGCAACGAGGAGTTGAAGGCCCGCTACTTCGCCCTGCTCGCCGCGGACAGGCGCAAGGGTTTCGTCGACGGGCTCGCGGCCTATCTGGACGAGCACGGCTTCGACGGCCTCGATGTCGATATCGAGGGGCCGTCGATCAATGAAGATTACGGCGATTTCATCGCGGATCTCGCTGCGGTGCTGAAGCCGAAGGGCAAGCTGCTCACCGCCGCGCTGTCGCAGGGCTATGGCGGGAGCCGGGTGCCCGATGCCGCGTTGCAGCACCTCGATTTCCTGAACATCATGGCCTACGACGCCACCGGTCCATGGAATCCCGACCGGCACGGCCAGCATTCCTCGCTCGAATTCGCGAAAAGTGCGGTGAATTACTGGGCGGGCCGCGGTCTGCCGAAGGAGCGGCTGGTGCTCGGCGTGCCTTTCTACGGCTACGGTTTCGGCCCGGCTTTCCGCCCCGGCGGCTATGCCTACGCGGATGTGCTGGCCCTGCATCCCGAGGCCCATGA
This sequence comes from Haloferula sp., assembly GCA_037190465.1. GTDB lineage: Bacteria > Verrucomicrobiota > Verrucomicrobiia > Verrucomicrobiales > Akkermansiaceae > Haloferula. Next base: position 230,775 of record JBBCJF010000005.1, read on the forward strand.
CAACGACGAGGTCGGCGACAAAATCTGGCACAACGGCATCCCCACCATCCGGGCGAAGGCGGCTCATGTCGTCGCGGAAGGGCTTGGAGGCGTGATGATCTGGTCGCTCAATCAGGACGTGAAAGGGGACAAGTCGCTGCTCGGGGCGCTGCATGAAGTGCTGGCGGTTCCCCCGAGCGATGAGAAACCTTGAATGGTTTCTCCCCATTCCGATCGCGAAATCGGAAAAGTCCTATTCTTCGCCGCCGCTCTTTTCGCGCAAGCGTTCGGTTTCGGCGAGGAACTCTTTCATGAAGGCGATTTGTTCCTCCAAAATCTCCACCGGCCCGGCATAGAGCTTTCCAACCTGCCGTTTGAACTTGTGTCCGGTATGCAGCTCAAGACTGTCCACAACCGTGCTCATGTCGTGATACCAGAATGAAATGCAAATATCCCGCTCAAAAGGGGATTTCATGTTCATCCGGCCATAGCCATGGGCAGACCGGTCCTTGCCTGCGAATGGGTCCGCCGACTCACCGGAAGAAGCTTCGTCCGCTTCTTCGAACGGATCTCCGGACCGGCCGGCCGGGGCCTTGTCCGGCTCGGAGTGTGCGGTTTCCGTGTGGGTTTGGGGTTTCTCATGCTCCGCGTTGGCTGAGCGTAGAACCAAATAGGTAAGGCCGGACCCGATGAGGGCTCCGCTGAGCAGTGCGACGAGGAATCCGGGCTTCATCCGGTGGGAGCCTATGGTTGTTCCGGAGATTTGGGGATCCGGAATTCCGGGTTCTTCCGGGCCATCATGCTCCTGATTCCATGGCGGGCCGGAGGAGGACAGAGCTTCGGCTCGACGCCGCGCCTGCCCCACCGGCAGACTTCATCCGGAGATGGGAAGTAGCCTCGCTTGTTGCTTGCGAGCACGATGGGGATGAGGCATAGACGGAGGAGAAACCATTCAGGCGGAACGACAGATCATGCGAAGGAAACCCATAATGATTGCGATAGCGGCTATCGGGACGGTCACCCTTTTTTCAGTGCTTTCTTCCAGGAAAGATGCCCCGGATGAGGCTCTCTCAGAAGCGGCCGGTTACTCCAAACATGCAGCGTCGAAGGCTGGTTCGACCCATGAGGGTGGGCATCGCCAGAGAACGACAGCCATTGAAAATTCAACAAAAATTGATCAATCGCTGACACCCCAGAAAGCCAAAGAGCTTTTGGAAAAATCAAGGCTCATCGTAGACATCACTGAACGATCAAAATATTGCAGCGAAATCATAGCGAAGCTTTGTGAAGCGGGTTACTCCGAGGAAGCGTGGCAACTCATCGATACCAGCCTGGGCCAAGTTCGACAGTGGCAAATCTCCGCATTTTTTAGAACCACCTCAACTCCTGATTCTCTCCTATCGGAAAAATTCAAAGAATTGAACAACTCCAGCGAGGTTAGCTCTGGAATGACAGGACTCCTGAAGCGTCATGAGAATGGAGATTTAGTCGGATTTCTTACCTCTCAAAATTTTAAGGCGCTCCAACAGGTAATGAGCGATATTGGCATGCCAATCAATTTAAACCAAGCGTTATCGCCGTTCCTACAGGCATACGTTTGGGATAACGGCGAAAAAGATGTGGATGCACAGAAGAGCAAGATGCAGTTGGCAATCGACATCTATCGAAACAATCTCCTGAATCAGGAGGTAATGACTGAAATCCTGAAGAGTGCGAGACTTCTAAGCCCTTCGGAAAAGATCGAATACATGGATTCGCTGGGAGATCTGGGCCACGGCCTCGACCATCTTCAGGCATACCGGCGCAGAGTCATTTCCGACGCGGTTCGTGCGAATCCCGAAGCTGCCATATCCACCGCGTTTGCGAAGCCCCCCGGACAGCAGAATGCCATGGATATCAACAACACCATTCGTTCCTGGATCATGGTCGATTCCGAAGGCGCCGCGGACTGGTATGCTCGAAATGCGCCCTCTTTCACAGATTATCAGCGAGATGCGGCGGCATCTGGTTTCTTCGCGATTGCCATGGACGAGGGGCAATACGAAACCGCCAGGACATGGATCGATGGAATGAGTGATTCCAACATGAAAGCGGGGTCACTGAAATTCTGGGAGGCTACCATTCAGGAGCAAAAGAATAAGGAAACCTCGGAAGCCAAGTAGAATCATGAAAGCCATTTCCATTTTCGTCGGTCACGGGCCCCGGCTATGCTGACGAGGCGGTTCCGTCTCCCGAAGATCCGCGAGGCCATGCCGTCGTGCTCGTTTTTTTACCCGAAGGACGACATGCCCGGCTACACGAGTCAGGCCCGCGCTTTTGAGGGACGGGTGCGCCGGGCGGTTTCTCAACGCCGCAGCTCCGGGGGGCGGTTTTCGCGGTAGAGACGCTCGATTTGTTCGGGCGTCAGGGCGCAGGGGAAGAGATAGACTTCGTCGAGTTCGCCGCCGTAGGTGCGGGAACGGTCGTTGTCGGCTTCGAGCAGGCGGCCGAGAGTGAGGGGCAGGGCCTTCTCGCCGATGGTGCGGGTGTCCACCTTGCGGGATCTGACGGCGGTGGTGGCTTCGAGCCGGCCATCCACGTAATGGCGGACGTGGCTGGCAATATCGGCGCCTTCGCCGCCGGTGAAGACGGAAACGACGTGATGCCAGTTGCCGGTGCGCAGGTCGGTGGAGCCGATGTGATAGCCCTGCTCGACCTCGGTGCGAATCGCTCCGACGACCCCCGGGTTGTTGGCGCCGGTGTTCCAGCCGAGCTGCCATTTGCCGCCGCCGGCATCGTCCTTGGTGCCCCAGGAGAGGAAGGAGAAGGCGAGAGTATCGTGCGTTTCCGGAGCGATGCGGACCCAGAAGGAGACCGTGCGCGGCTGGTTGCCGGAGATGCCAGGGAACTTCGTGGCGAGGAAACCGCGCCGGCCGTTCATGCGGACGGCGTTGCCGAAGCGACCGGGAACGAGTGACACCTCGGCCTCCGGATGCGCCAGGTGAACCTGGGCGGTGAAGGGCGGAGCGATCTGTTCATGTCGGCCGGTTTCCTTGAAGGTGCCGGCGGTGGTGTCGGAGGCGTCGAAGCTCCAGTGAAGATACCACTCCGGCAGCAGGTCGGCGCTTTCCGGCACGGAGGTGGCGAGTTGCGAAGCTTCGTAGCGGACACCGGGGAGAATGCCGCCGCTGCCGTCGAAACGCACGGCGAGGTCTTTCGCAAGCTGGAGGGCGTCGAGATCGCCGAGCTTGCCGGCGAGCTGGATGCGGCCATCGAGGACATGGATTTCCGATTGGCCGTCGTCCTCCACGACGACGACGAAGCGACTGAGGCGGCGGCTGATTTCGGTGGAGGGCGTTTCGAAAACGAAGCCGTACGCCTGGCGTGGGATATCGACGGTAGCGCGGCCTCTTTCCAGCAAGGCACGCACGGGAGAGGTGAGATGGAGCTTGGCCGGGCCGCGAAGTTGCACACTGGCGCCGCAGTCGAAGATGATCATGGCGGTGCCGGAAACGAGTTCGAGCGGGCCGTCGCCGATCCAATCGCCGGGCGTGGCGGGTGCGTCGCCGATCCATACGGCGTTCTCGGCGCCGGTGAGGCGCGCAATGGCCTTGGCGGCGAAAACGCCATGGGTGGAACGCTGGGCGACCGGAGGCGCTGCGGCATCGCGCCCGGCAAGGAGCAGACCGAGACCGATCCCGCCGGCGAGGAGAGCTGCTGCTGCGGCGGCGCGAAGCCAGTCGATGCGGCGGCGCCTGGGTTGGGGGAAGGGAACGGCGGCGTCCTGGCCGGCGAGTTCCCATTCGAGGCGGCCGTGGAGATCCGCCTGCCGGCACCAGTGGTCCAGGGCGGCGGGGTCGCTTCGCAGTTCCTCCTGGAGCGCGCGGAAATCGTCCTCGTCGAGGTTGCCCTCGAGCGCGGCATCGATGCGTTCCATGATGCGACGGTTCATCCCCCGCCTCCTTCCATCGTAATCCGGCGCTCGATGCAAGCGCGGAGGTGGTTTCGCAGGCGGAAGAAAAGTTGCTGGAGCGCTCCCTCGCTGCGGGTGTCGTGGCGGGCGATGTCGCGCACGGCCTGGCGATGGATGTAGCGGCGGTGGAGCAATTCTCGGTCGGCCGGGTCGAGCTCGGCCAGGCAATCGCGCAGGGCGTCCTGGGTATCGGCGGATGCCGGGGCGCTTTCTTCCTGTCGCCGGGCGATGGCGGCGAGCAGGTCGCTGTCGAAGACGAGCCACCGGCGGCGTTTGTCGGCGCGCAGGGCCTCGAGGGTTTTCAGATGGGCGATGCGGAAAGCGAAGGCTTTGAAATGAGTGCCGGGCTTGAAGGCGGCGGCTTTCTCCCAGAGGACCAGATTGACCTCCTGCACGATATCCTCGACCGGGGCGCCGGGGGCGATGCTCCGCACATAACCATGGATCGCCGCCTGGTGGCGGACGACCAGTTGGAGGTACTCGATCTGGTGGGCGGTCATGGTAAAAGAACTGTCTGGCGGGAGGGAAGCGTGGGGCCGCCAGGCAGGTGGGCGCCGTTTTGGGAAAGGTTCGGGAATTGATGATGTAGGCGTGCCGATCTGGGTTTTTCCGGGTTCGGTCAAATCGTCACTTCGGGTGGGTTTTAACGAAATCGAGGGTGGCGCGGACCTGGTTGACGTTGTCTTTCCAATGGTTTTCGTATTCCACGGAGAAATTTCCGTTGAAGCCCTGTTTTTTAAGTTCCTGGATGCAGGCGGCGACATCGACCACTCCGGTACCGGCGACGACCACGGGGGCCTGGCCGGTGGCGGCCTTGTCCTTGAGGTGAACGCTGATGACGCGGCCCTTCAGAATGCGCAGGCATTCGACGGGATCGAGGTTGGAGGTGCACCAGTGCCCGAGGTCCGCACACGCGCCGAGACGGCGATCGCGGCTTTCGACGACGCCCAGAACATAGAGCGGATGCCAAACCTTGTAATCCGGTTTGGCCATCGACCCACCGTGCTGGTGAAAGGCAACGCAGACGTCCGTCTCCACGGCGGCGGCCTCCCATGCAGCGACCAGTTCGGTGGACTCGGTAACCACCGAATAGAGGCCGAGCTTCTTGGCGAAGGCCATGATGGAACGCACCTCCTCGGGACTCCCGGCCTGGACCACTCCATAACTCACGGGGTGGACGCCCTGGCGGGCGCATTCCGCCTTGAGTTCGGCGATCTCCTCGTCCGACATTTTGTGATTGGTTCTGGTGGTGGAGCCAGGCTTGAGAACCTGCTTGGGGAAGAACTCGATCATGTTTCCGCCGGCCTCCTTGGTCTTGGCGATCGCCTCGAACGCGCTGAACTCCTTGAAGGTGTATGCCTGCGCACCGAGGAACCAGCCCTCCTGGCGAAGATCCTCCGGGATTGGATCGGCACGAAGGAAAGCGGTAAGAATAATGAGTATCGAAGTGATGTGTTTCATGAATTGTATGATGTATCGATCTTACCATCCGGTCCGGGCGTCGCGTTTGACAAACTGCGCGGCCTCCGGGCAATTGGGGGAACGCATGTTGGGTCCATCCCACTTCATATTGACGCCCTCTCCGACTCGCAGCGCAACGCATCCGAGGAGAATGATTTCGGTAAGGTATCCGGCGATCTCGAAGTTCGAGTAGGCCGGCGTTCCATTCTTCATCATGTCGAACCACTCCTGGTTGTGCCCGGGCGAACGTGGAATGGTTTGCTCGATGGCGGCGGTGGCCTCGTGCTTGGCTCCGTCGGTGAAGGCCTTTTCGCCTTCCAGTTTGAGGAAGAACTTCGAGCCGTAGTCGTCGGGAGAGAAGAGCTGGCCTTTTTCGCCGATGATGAGGCAGCCGCTCACGGGGAATTTGGACTCCATGGCAATGACGTCCCGGACGATCTCGGGATAAGGCCGCAGCGGCATGTGAGACGGGTCCGGCTTTCCGTCATACCACCAGAACTTCAGCGGCGGCAGGCCTCCGCGTTCGGGGAACTCGAACCGGATGCGCGAGGTCTTGGGATAGGTCTCCGGATAAATGCGGGACGCCATCTCGCACTCGATGGCAGTGGGGTAGCCGAGCTTGAGAGCGCGAAATGGCATATTGACCGTGTGGCAGGCCATGTCTCCGAGCGCTCCGGTTCCGAAATCGAACCAGCCGCGCCAATTGAAGCGGTGATATGCCTTTTCGAGGTAGGGACGCATCGGTGCGGGTCCGAGCCAGAGGTCCCAGTTCAGTCCATCGGGCACGGGGTCTTTTCCAGCGGGCCGGTCCAGTCCTTGGGGCCAGATCGGACGGTTTGACCAAACGTGAAGTTCGAGCGGCTTGCCGATGACTCCGCTCTGAACGACTTCAACGGCACGGCGCAGGCCGTTGGCGGCGCTGCCTTGATTGCCCATCTGGGTTGCGAGGTTCTTTTCCTTCGCCAGGCGGACGAGTTCGCGGGCTTCGAAGACCGTCTGGGTGAGCGGCTTCTGGCAATAGATGTGCTTGCCCATGTTCATGGCCGCGCTGGCCGCGATGCCGTGAAGATGATCCGGGGTGGAGATCACCACCGCGTCGATGGATTTGTCCATCTCCTCAAGCATCTTGCGGAAATCGACGAATTTCTTCGCATCGGGAAACTGCTCGGATTTCTTGTTGAGGTGCCTCGCGTCCACATCGCAGAGGGCGACGATGTTTCCGCCGCAAGCCGCGGCGGCGTTGACATCGCTATCGCCTTTTCCGCCAACGCCGATGCAGGCTACGTTGATGCGGCTGTTGAGGTCTTGCCCTCGGACGAAAGCGGGGACTCCGAGCAGGAGGCCGCCGGCTCCGATGCCGGTTCTCTGAAGGAAATTTCGGCGATTGAGTGGGGTCATGATTTTGGCTCGTTTGTCTGGATTCGGGATTCAGATGATTCTTGGCGGCGATTAACGGCGGCGCAGGAAGCCCAGCGCCATCCCCCCCATGGCGAGCACCGCAAATGAACTCGGCTCGGGAACGGCGATGACGTCAATCTCGTGGAAGAACGCATAGTCGCCCGAACCTCCACCAGTACCACCGCGGGGAAGAAGATCGAAGAGAAGATATTGATAGTTGCCAATTGTCCCCTCGGTGTCGCTGATGCTCACGCCGCGGTAGCCGCTAAAATTCACATTCTCGCCAATGTTGACCGTGGCGATCGAAGTCCAGCCGGTTGTGCTGTCTGTTGTCAGGCCGGTAAGATCGTCGGCCCCGTACACCGTGTAGCGTTGATGGGAACGGGTCGAGCCGTGGGCGGTGAAAGTGTTGATCGCACTGATGCTCACAACGCTTTGCAGGTCGACAAGAAGAAGCGCGCGCGGTTCATTATTATTGAAGAGAATAGCCCCGGCGGGAGCTGGCCCCGGAGTGGTATCGTCGCCGAGTCCGTTGAAAAGCACCGAGAAGTCATCGAACGCGGTCATTGTCCCAACCGTGTTCACGGCCGTAACTCCATTCCCCTGTGATGCGTCGGCGTAATCGGAGGAGCTGATCGCCGCCATTCCGTTGCTCAGATCCGAGAAGCTCGTTGTAGAGGAGCCTTCAATGATCGTGATGGCCGCGGAAGCGGGACCGGCGATGAGAATGAATGCGATGGAGGCGATTGAGCTGGAGCGAATTCCGATTGGTCTTTTTACTGGTTTCATGATGTCGATTTGTTGTGGTTTTTGTTGGATAATTGATTTGAGTAAAGATACAAAAAATTTGCTGTAGATCATGCTTTATGGTCATCTTTCCTGAATCGGTCACTTTTCCATCACCTTATAGAACCGACGCTTTTTCCCAACCGCGTCGGGATCCGAAAAGACGAGAGTTGTCGAAGTTCCGGTTCCTATTGTGGTCGCGACCTCAACGAAGCGAACGAGATCGTCGGAGCCAAGAATCGAGTATAACTGCTGGTCGATGGTGTTAAATGATAGCGAAATCCGGCCGTCGCCATGATTCGCTAGATCGAGCTCCACGATTCTGAAGTCGTCGGGCCCGGGAGAATTGAGAAGCTGATCGTCCGCCAACCATGCGCGGCTGATCCTGAGTTCATCGATCCTGCCGTCGAAGTAAGAATCGATATTCCCGCTCGCGGTATGATGAGCGCCTACGATCAACTGGCTGGAATTGGCGGCGATGGATTGGGGCGAGGAACGATCATCGTGTTGTTGATCGAGCGTGAAACGAACCTTGTTGGTGACGTCGTCGAAGCGAACCGCAACGTAGTGCCAGGCGGTGTCGGGAATCTCAAGATTGGAGAAGACGGCACTGCTGGTATTCCCATTTCCGAGAAGCAGCGCGAGATTCCGTCCGCTCCCCGTATCCCCATAGCCACCGGCGGGGTTGAGAATGAAACCATAGTTAAGCTTAGTGTCGGGGTTGGCACCGGACTTTTTGATGACGAGGTATTGCCGTCTGCCATCCGCGCGTGAACCCAAGGTATCGAGCTTCACCCACGCCTCGATCGTGAATGCGGATCCCGGTCCGAAGTCGATGGAATCATGATCGGGCACTGCGATGTACTGGCTCCTGGAGCGTTCGAGCCAGAGCGAGATCCGGTTCGGCAGTTTCTCGCGGGGCACCACCGCGCCGAAAACGTCCGTGCTGTACATCGGGTGGCCGACGGGGTTGCCATCGTTCGGAAGAAAGGTCCGATCAAAGAAGGTCGTCGCTATATGGTCATGTTCCGCATCCGGATCTCCGTCGAATCGATAGTAGAGCGCGGAATTTTCCCGGGAGAACCTCGGCCCCGCAAGCACAGGGTCCTGCGGGAGGGAGTCAGACTCGTTTCCATCCAGATCGAGCGCTGTAATGGCATAATAATAGATGCTTCCCGGGACGGCGGTCTCGTCAATGAAGTCGCTGGAGGTCAGCCCCGTGATCAGGGATTCTCCCATCTCGCCTTTGATCGTGGAGCGATACACGGTATAGCCGGCGAGGTCGGATGCTTCGGAGTCATCCCAGTCAAGAACCATCCGAAAGCCGTCAGGGGTGATTCGCAATCCGGTGGGCGGAGCCGGCGGGGTGTGGCCCGCCAAGGCGGAGACTTCGGCGGATGGCCCCGACACGGACGGATCGTCATCCATCGCCCTGACGACATAGTAGTAAGTTGTACCAGGAACTGCGGACTCGTCGAAATAGTTGCTGTTTTTGACTCCGCTCGCCAACGGCTCCCCGAACGCACCGCTGGCGGTGGCGCGATAGATCGTATAGCCGATGACGTCGGCTTCCTGGTTCGTGTCCCAGTCCAGCGAGATGCCGCCGCCCATGGCTTTCGCCTTCAATCCGGTAGGGGGCCGTGGTGGAGCCGGAGGGCTCGTATCCGACTCGAATACGAAGATTTCGCGCACATGCAGATCGGGCGCGGATGCGCGGAATGTCGCTCCCCCTGAGTCGTCATCGTCGTCGTTCGCGGCCGAGAAAGTCACGGTCTGCCACTGATCCCAATTGCCGGTGTCGAAATCGAGAGTCGCCCCGTCCGAAACGGACAGGTCTTCGTCTCCCAAAAACCGGGAGATTGTGACCGTTTTGACAGCGGACGCGGACAGGCGCACCCGGATCGATCCCGTGCCCCCCTCAGGTACGGTCACGCTGTCGTCTTCCAACTCGATCCGAACCGACTTCGCCTCCCCCGGAGACCGCGGCGTCATGTTCGAATTCCAGGAGTTCACGGCTCCTTGAAGTCTCGTCTTCAAGTTCACCTGCAGCTCCGATACGTCCGTCGTCTCCTGAAAGTCTCCGGTGAAGCCGGTTTCCAGGGCGAACAGCTTGTCATTGATCCATTTGAATTTCCGGGGAGTGGAGAGATCGAGCACCCCACCCGCCTCGCTGCTGCCACTGCCGTAGTAGTAAAACTTGTCGTGCGGTTCGGACGTGTCGGTTCCGGTCAGCAACGGCCAGATATCGACTCCATCGATGTCCCGGTCGGAGGGAACGCTGCCGCCGGCCAGCCTGACCAATGTGGGCATGAGGTCCATATTCGAAGCGGTCTGGTGGAGGACGGTGCCGGCCGGAAGTCTGCCGGGATAGCGGGCCAACATGCCGACCCGGTGTCCGCCCTCCCAGTTGGAGTGTTTCGAGCCGAAGAACGGATAGGCGGAACCCGCGCCCTGAAAGACGTCTCCGTCCCTTCCGTTGGTCGGCCGTGTGTGCCAGGGACCGTTGTCCGACGTGAGGATGATGAGGGTATTATCGGCGATGCCGTCAGGGGTGGCGGGATCGCCATCCGGATCATTGAGTTTGTCCAGAATCTGGCCGATGCGGTGATCGATTTCAGCAATGAGATCGAGATACCGCTGCACACCGTCAACTCGGCCACCCTCGGTAAGGAAATCGGGGTGTGGCTGGATGGGCACGTGCGGGGCGTGCGGACTGAAGTAGAGGAAGAACGGTTTTTCCTGTGCCACCGCGGTGTCGATTGAGGAGAGCGCGTGCTCGGTCATCGCCTCCAACAAATAGGATTGTTCCGAATCCGTATTAATGGCTCCGGTGATCATGCCGCCGGTAGCGGTGGTGTAGGATTCCAGCGGTGCCTCGTCTTTCATGAGATTCAAGGCGGGGAATCCTCCGTTATAAGGATTGCCCGGCCACATATCGTTGGAATACAAGATTCCGAGATAGCTCTGGAATCCGTGCCTGATAGGGCTGTGGTCGGCCTTGCTGCCGAGATGCCATTTTCCGGCCATTGCCGTGAAATAGCCGCTTTGACGCAGGAGTTCGGAAAGGGTGACCTCGGTGGAATTGAGCCCGTTGTTCGAGTTCGGGGCGAGAGCGCCATTGATGCGGACCCTTCTCGAATAGCACCCGGTCATCAGTGAGGCGCGGGAGGCAGAGCAAACCGGTTGGGACGCATAGAAATGGGTCATCCGCACGCCATCGGAGGCCAGGCTGTCGATGCGGGGGGTCAGGCTCATACTTGCATTCGGAGCCGTTTTGCCATTAACCGAAGATGATCGGTCGGCGGGAGGAGGACCGGGGTTTTCCTTGGACGGATAGGTATAGGCGCCGAGATCATTCACGCCGAGATCATCAAACATGATCAGGATGATGTTCGGCTTGCCCGAGCCCGGCAGCGCGGATGCGAGCATTCCGATGCAGGAAAGTGCGGTGAGGGACCAATGTTTCCGGCTGGAAATCCACGCGAAGGATGCGAGAATTGGCGAGGCGTTTCGGGGTGTCATGATTCTTGGATAAATGATGATTTACAGGGGCATTCCTCTCGGGAGATCAATGGCCGCGGAGGGAAAGCAGGCGTCGTATCCGTTTAGGATGATCGGAGCGGTAATTTCTGCTTTCGGCGGGATTTTTCACGACCTGTGAAAGGAACCATTCCCGATCCTGCGAGGGGAGATTCGGGCCTCCTGCCGGATTCGGATTGTGAATGAGTTTCCATGGTCCTTCACGGATTGCCCACTGGTCGCCCTGGCGCCATTCGAGAACGCGATCCGGGTAGGAGGCATCGGGGGATCGGATGATGTCGGCCAGATTCCGGCCATCGAGGGTCACGTCAGGGGGGGCGATATCACAAAGGGCGGCCAAGGTGGGAAGCCAGTCGCAGCTATGCGAAACGGCCCCGCGCACCTCTCCCTGGGGAATGCGGGCGGGCCATGAGATGATGGCCGGGACGCGGATCCCCCCTTCGAACAAGCCGAATTTGGCGCCACGGTACGGACTGGAGTTCCCGTTGCCGGAATGGGCCCGTTCTTCAACCGAGCGGCCATGGTCGGACTGGAAGACCACGATGGTGTTCTCCGTCAAACCGAGACGTTGGAGATGTCCCAGCAGGGAGCCGATCCGCTCGTCCATGGTCGACAGGGTGGCCGCGTAGAGATTGCGCGGATAGGGAAGCGATGCATGGGTCTCGAGCCATTCGGGGTCGCCCTGATAAGGATAGTGAGGGAGGTTGATCGCGAAATACATGAAGAACGGCCGATCCCGGTGTTCCTCCATGAATGCCGCCGCCTTTTCGACCATAAGATCCGGGAAAAAGTTTCCCGGCATGCGGACCCGGAGATTGTTTTCCCACAGATCGTGGCGGTTGGGACCGTCCCAGTAAAAGAAGTGGGACCAATTGTCGATGCAGCCGCCCATATGACCGAATGAGTAATCGAATCCCTGGTCGGTGGGGCGTCTTCCATCGCTATGTCCAAGATGCCATTTGCCGATATGAGCGGTGGCATATCCCGCTGCCTGGAAGACTTCGGCCATGGTCGTCTGGGAGGGCGGCAGGCCTCCTCCTTCACGAACTTCCGAGAGATCCTGCACCGATTCGGGCGGACTGCCCGGGCCGTTCCTGGTCAGGCCGGCGTTCCATGGATAACGGCCGGTGAGCAGCCCCGCTCGGCTGGGGGAGCAGACGGACGCGGCCGCATAAAATTGGGTGAAACGGACGCCCCTTTTCGCCAAGAGGTCGATGGCGGGAGTCTGGAGATCTTCCGATCCGTAGCAGCCGGCGTCGGCGCTTCCTTGATCGTCGGTGAGAATGACGATGACATTGGGTCGCGCCTGGCCCGGAAGGCATAGAAAAATGCCGAATGCCGCGGTGAGAAGATCGCGATAGATCATGGTGATTGCAGATGCGATCTGCCGGCGCTTTCAGGCGCGGCGGTAGGAGGCGCGGTGGCGGAGGAAATGACGGGGGCGGGCGAAAGCGCGCCGGCAGCCGGAAAGGCGGGGTAGGATGGGTTTCATTTCGGTATCGAAGTTCGTTCTCCCTCCGGTCCGGAGAGTCATCCACAGCGAATGACCCCAACGTCCCGAGTATTACGAAAAATCCGTGGATGAAATCCGCCGTCGGGAAATCGGAACGGAAATTGGCGGGAAAAACCTTCGGCTCGACGCCGCGTATGTTCCTCCGACAGACTCCACCTGCATGATGAAAGCCATTTCCGTTCTCGCCGCCTTGTGCGCCGTATCGTCTCTCTTCGCCAATCCTCCGAAGCCGGTCGATCCCGCCGGCTATCCGGCCGGGGTGAAGGTCGCCTGCATCGGCGACAGCATCACGCAGGGCTCCGGGGCCGAGCCGGGTCGCTCGTATCCGTCGCAACTCCAGGAATTGCTGGGTGAGGGGTGGAAGGTCGGCAATTTCGGCGTCGGCGGGCGCACTTTGTTGAAGAAAGGCGACTACCCCTACTGGAGGGAGAAAGCCTACCAGGACGCCCTCGCCTTCGCGCCCGACGTGGTCATCATCATGCTGGGGACCAACGACACCAAGCCGCAGAACTGGAAGCACGAATCCGAATTCACCGCCGACTACAAGGAACTGGTGAAATCCTTCCAGGCCCTCGACTCGAAGCCGCGCGTGTATGTCTGCCGCCCCTGCCCGGTGCCGGAGCCGGGGAACTTCGGGATCAACGAAAAGAACCTCCGGGTGTGGATCGAGCGGATCGACAAGCTCGCCGCAGAGATGAAGCTGGATGTCATCGACATGTACGCCGCGCTGGCGGACAAGCCGGAGATGCTGCCCGACCGGGTGCATCCGAATACCGAGGGGGCGGGTGAGATGGCCAAGGCGGCTTTCAAGGTTTTGACAGGGAAGTGATGCTCCGGAAAGCTCCCTTCCGATGAAACCCGGCGTCGGCGATCCCGCTCCGCTTTTCACCGCTCCCGTCACCGGGCCCGGTTATGGCGAGGAGGCGGTCATTTCCCCCGAAGACCTGCGCGGTCATACCGTCGCGCTCGTTTTCTATCCGAAGGACGACACGCCCGGCTGCACGAGCCAGGCCTGTGCCTTGAGGGATGGGTGGGTCGCGATCCGGGACAAGGCGCGGGTTTTCGGTGTCAGCGTGGACCCGCTCAAGAGCCACCGCAAATTCATCGCCAAACACGGCCTGCCCTATCCGCTCATCGCCGACGAGGAAAAGCGGATCGTCGGGGCATATGGCGTCTGGGTCGAGAAGACGATGTATGGCAGGAAATTCATGGGCATCGAGCGGAGCACTTTTGTCATCGACCCCGGCGGATGCATCGCCGCGGTGCTGGAAAAGGTTTCCCCGGGCGGACATTTGGAACGGCTGTTGGAGATTTTGTGAGGGAGATGGCGGGAGAGGCGCGCAAAAAATCGCCGGATGGCGAAAAAAAGCCCGACAAGCGGATGCTGGTCCGTAGGGTGCTGCCGCCTTCGCGATCCCCAACATGCACGATATCGAGCTCATTCTGACTTTCACCGGCGGCCTCGGTGTCGCATTGATTTTCGGCTATCTCGCCCACCGGGTAGGGCTCTCGCCCATCGTGGGCTATTTATTGGCGGGGATCGTGGTCAGTCCGAATACGCCCGGTTTCGAAGCCGACCGTCATCTGGCGGAGCAGATGGCGCACATCGGGGTGATCCTGCTGATGTTCGGGGTCGGCCTGCATTTCCATTTCAAGGAGCTGCTGGCGGTGAAGCGGATCGCCGTGCCCGGGGCGATCGTCCAGAGCGCCGTGGCCACGCTGCTGAGCATGCTCATCATGCGGAGCTTCGGCTGGAGCTGGACGGAGGGAGCGGTCTTCGGCATGGCCATCGCGGTGGCGAGTACCGTGGTGCTCACCCGCATCTTGGTGGACAACAATCACCTGCACACGCCCACCGGGCACATCGCGATCGGCTGGCTGGTGGTGGAGGATATTTTCACCGTCTTCGTGCTGGTGCTCATTCCGGCGCTCTTCGGCGGGGGAGAAGAGGCGGCATCGGGCGGCGGGGCGATCGCCCTGGCGATGCTTTGGACCACTTTGAAGATCGGCGCACTGATCGCCTTCACCTTCATCGTCGGCGGCTGGGCGATTCCCCGCCTGCTGACCCGCATCGCCCGCACGGGCTCGCGCGAGCTTTTCACCCTGGCGATCCTGACGCTGGCGCTGGGCATCGCCGTGGGTTCGGCGAAGCTTTTCGGCGTGTCGATGGAGCTCGGCGCCTTCCTGGCCGGGATGGTGGTCGGCCGCTCGGATTTCAGCAACCGCGCCGCCACCGACGCGCTGCCGATGAAGGATGCCTTCGCGGTGCTGTTCTTCGTCTCGGTCGGGATGCTCTTCGATTTCAACAGCCTGCTGGAGTCGCCGTGGCTGGCCGCGGCCACGCTGGGGATCGTCATCGTGGGTAAGCCGCTGGCTGCCATCGTTATCACCGTGGCGTTGCGCTACCCGTTCAAGACGGCGCTGGCCGTCGGCGCGGTGCTCGCCCAGATCGGGGAGTTCTCCTTCATCGTCGGGACGATCGGGATGCAGTACAATATCGTCAGCGAGGAAGCCTTCAATGTGCTGGTCGCCACGGCGATTCTGTCGATCACGCTCGCGCCGTTCTTCTACCGCTCCGTGGACTGGATCGAGCGGAAGGCGGCATCGTATCCCAAGCTCTGGGCCGTTCTGAACCGCGGCGGCCAGGCCGGCGCGGAGGTCGAGGAGCCGGAGCACGAGACCGCCCGCCGAGCGGTGGTCGTCGGCTACGGGCCGGTCGGCCGGACCGTGGTGCGGCTGCTCAAGGACAACGGCTTCTCCCCGGTGATCGTGGAGATGAATGTCGACACGGTCCAGCAGCTCAGGGCGCATGGGGAAAAGGCTTACTATGGCGACGCCGGCCATCCGTCCACCCTGCACACCGCGGGGGTGGAAAAGGCGAAGATCCTGATTCTCAGTTCGTCGAGTGTGGCCATGGGCCGCGAGATCATCAAGGAGGCCAAGCGCCTGAACCCGAAGATCAACGTCATCGCCCGCACCGCGTATCTAAGGGAGGCGGACGCCCTGATCGCCGCCGGCGCCGACGCCGTTTTCTCCGGCGAGGGCGAGGTGGCCCTGTCCATGACCGAGGAAATTCTCCGCAATTTCGGAGCCACCGCGGAGCAGATTGAGCGCGAACGCGAGCGCGTCCACCGGGACTTTTTCCCCCGTCCGGAGGTGAAGGAGTGATCCGCCTGTAGCAGGACAAGTGGAACATTCTCCAGGAATTTCCACTTGTGATCCGAGAGGTTCCGCGCTTGCTCTTTGCGCCCATGCCCGACATTCCCGCTTCCTGGTGGATCGCCTTCAATGCCTTCGTCATTGCCATGCTCGCGCTCGACCTAGGGGTCTTCAACCGGAAGGCGCATGTCGTCAAAATCAAGGAAGCTCTCGGCTGGACCGCCGTGTGGATCGTCATGGCGTTGCTGTTCAACGTCTGGGTCGGCTGGGAGCTCGGCGCTCAGAAGGGCAAGGAATTCCTCGCCGGCTACATCCTCGAAAAGTCGCTGTCGGTGGACAACGTCTTCGTCTTCGCGGTGATTTTTTCCTTCTTCAAGGTGCCGCGGGAATATCAGCACAAGGTGCTCTTCTGGGGCATTTTCGGCGCTCTGGTGCTGCGCGCGGCGATGATTTTCGGGGGCGTCGCACTGATCCACAAATTCGACTGGATCATGTATGTCTTCGCCGCCCTGCTGGCCTACACCGGGATCAAGATGTTCTTCCACAACGAGGACTCGGTCGATCCTTCGAAAAATATCGCCGTGCGGCTGCTGCGCAAAACCATGCCGATGACACGGGACTATCGCGGCGAGAAATTCCTGGTCCGCGAAGACGGCCGCCTGATGGCCACGCCGCTGCTAGCCGTGCTGCTGTGCGTGGAGGTCACCGATGTCGTCTTCGCCGTGGACTCGATTCCCGCGATCTTCGGCATCACCACCGATCCCTTCATCGTCTATACATCGAATGTCTTCGCCATTCTCGGGCTGCGTGCGCTGTATTTCGCCATCGCCGGCATCCTGCCCTACTTCCACTTCCTGAAATACGGGCTTGGGGTCATTCTCATCTTCGTCGGCGTGAAGATGGCTCTCGCCCACAGCGAATGGAAGATCGACACGAACATCTCCCTGGGCGTGATCGGCGGAGTGCTCGCGCTTTCCGTGATCGCATCGGTAATTCACCGCCGCCTGCACCCCGAACCCGTCGCTTCTCCCTTCGACGAGGAATGAGTCCGGCAAGTCCGCGCAAAGAAGGGGTGAAAAAATCTCCGGTTTATGCGTAGTTTCCCCGCCCCATGACATCCGCGCTCTTCGAGATCGGAATCATTCTGATCCTCCTGCTTTGCAACGGTCTCTTCGCGATGACGGAAATCGCCATCGTGTCCTCCCGTCGGGCCATCCTGCAGGCGCGCGCGGATGCCGGGAGCAAGGGCGCCGCCCGCGCGCTGCGCCTGGCGGAGTCTCCAAACCGTTTCCTCTCCACCGTCCAGATCGGCATCACCTTTGTCGGAGTCTTCCTCGGGGCTTTCAGCGGGGCCAGTCTCGCGGTGAGGCTGGCGGAATTGCTCAAGCCGCTGGGACTTTTCGGCGCCGCCGTCGAGGAAACTTCCCTCGCCCTGGTGATCGGGACGATCACCTTCGCTTCCATCGTCATTGGGGAGCTCGTCCCGAAGCGCCTGGCGCTGAAATATCCCGAAAGCATCGCCGCCATCATGTCGGGGCCCATGTCGGGGCTTTCCTGGATCGCCACCCCTTTCGTCTGGCTCCTTTCCAAATCCACCAGCGGCCTGCTGCGGCTTTTCGGTGTGAAGGAAAGCGAGGAATCCCGCCTTTCCCGCGAGGAGTTCACTGTCCTGATCCGCGAGGGCATGGTCGCCGGCGGCATCGACCACAACGAGTCCCGCATGATGGAGGGAGTACTCGGCTTCGAGAAGCTCGACGTGTACGACATCATGATCCCGCGGCCGAAGATGGTATGGATCGACCGCGACGAGCCTCATTCCCAGGCCTGGCCGCGCATCGTCAAGAGCACCCAGAATTTCTTCCCTGTCTATCAGGGCCAGCGCGACAACCTTGTCGGTGTCGTTTCCGTCAAGGACTGCTATGCCCAGCTCGCCGCGGGGCTGGAGGTGCGTTTCCAGAACCTCATGCAGGCCCCGCTGCTCGTCCCCGAAGTGCAGAAGGCCAGCCTGCTGCTGGAGGATTTCCGCCGCACGGGCCACCACGCCGCTTTTGTGGTCGACGAATTCGGCGGCGTCATCGGCATGGTCACCCTGATCGATCTGATGGAGGCGATTGTCGGCGACGTGCCCTCGAAGGAAGAGCGTCTGACCCTGCCGATCAAGCAGCGCAAAGACGGCTCCTGGCTGGTGGACGGCCTCTTCGAGATCGAGAAGCTCGGCGGGCATCTCAGGGGTTTCGAGGCGCCGGAAGGTGCGGGGGACGAATATCAGACCCTCGCCGGCTGGTTCTCGCAGCGCCTCGCCCGGGTTCCTGTCGAGGGAGACATCATCGAGGAAAGCGGCTGGTGTTTCGAGATCGTGGATATGGACGGCATCCGCGTGGACAAGGTGCTCGCCCTTCCGCTGCCTGAAAGGCCGTGAAGGCCGGTTCTCCGGCCGCCGCGCTTAAGGGCACGCTCCGTCAACCCCGTGCCGATGGGACGTCGACACCCCTTATCGATCCTCCGGAGCTTGCCAACAGCGCCAGCGGCGGCTTTTCTCCCGTTGCCCATGAGCGACCGTATCGTCTGCAAACCCACCCCCTGGTTCCTCCTCCGCGCCGCGCTCATGCTCGCGATGTTCGGCGTTTTCTCGGTGCTTTTCTTCGTCGATGGCAAATGGGGGTACCGGAACGAGAACCTTTCGTATTATGTCTGGCAGGGCTTCGACAAGGCAGCCAAGGATTTCGCCGCGCGCGAGAGCGGCCTTACGCCCGAAGCATGGCAGGCCCACGCCGCGACGCAGACGATCGACCTGCCGGAAGACCGCTCGATCCTGCCCCCGGGCACGCCCGACCCGATGCCGTGGCCGGCGGTGCTCCAGGATTTCGAAAAAATGAAGGCCACCCCCGGCAGGCCCCCGGAACTCAAAAAACTCTTCGACGAATACCGCAAGGAGGCGGATATCCGGAGGAATGCCCCGGAGAAAGCCTTCGACGCCGGGAAAATCCGCGAACAGTGGTGGGCTTTCGGCGTCTGCCTGGCGCTGACCTCCGGCGCGGCTTTCATCCTGCTGCGCACGCTCAGGCGCTCGATTTCCGTTGATGACGAGGCTCTCTATCCCGCCACGGGCGGACGCATCCCCTTCGGCGATCTGGTCCGGCTCGATCTGCGGAAATGGGATACCAAAGGGCTTGCCTACGCCTGGGCGAAGACGGGAGACGGCGGCGAAAAACGCCTCCGCATCGACGGGCTGACGTACGGCGGTTTCAAAAAAGAGCAGGACGAGCCCGCCGAACGCCTGATGCGGCGTCTGCGCGAGCATTTTTCCGGCGAAATCGTCGAGTACGTCATCGAAGAGGAGCCCCCGAAGGAAGCCTCCGCCCCGGAAGGTTGAGAAGCCCGCAACGGCGGTATTTTTTCGGGGTTGCCAAGGTCCGTCCCCATCGCGTAATCCCTCCCCAACGCCAACCTATTGCATACCCCATGTCTGAAAAGAGCATCGAAGACCGAGTGAAGGACATCATCGTCGACCAGCTCGGCGTGAACGCCGATCAAGTCACCCTCGAAGCCAAATTCATCGAGGACCTCGGCGCCGATTCCCTGGACACGGTCGAGCTGGTGATGGCCTTTGAGGAAGAGTTCGAGATCGAAGTCCCCGACGAAGAAGCCGAAAAGCTCCAATCCGTCGGCGATGTCGTCTCCTACATCAAGGCCCAGTCCTGAGCGTCTGCCGCTCGATGGAGCTTTCGAAGAGGGCGGACTCCCAGCGGGGTCTGCCCTTTTCTTTGCGTTCCGCCGGGCCTGCCGGACATTGCCGACGAAAGCATGCACAAACCTGACGACATCCAGTATGCCATGGAGACGACCCGTGTCCTGCTCGAGCCGGACCGGCGGATCGACACCTTTGGCGACACCCGTTTCGAATTCCTCCTGCTCAGCGAACTGATGGACCGCAGCGGGGAAATCCGCATCCGCAGCGGCGAGGTGCAGGCGATGCGCCCGCGCATCCTGCGGCCGGAGCCCTATCAGGAAATCGAACTGGAAGGCTTCGGCGACAAGGCGCGGCAGCGGATGGATGCCCTGATCGAAAAACTCCGCGCCGAGGGCAAAGACCTCGCGTTCCTCAAATACGGCTTTCAGTTCCGCAGCGGCCAGGTGACCGAGGAGATCGTCCACGATTCCCTGGATGCGGTGCGCGAGCGGGTGATGGAAGAGGCCCGCCTGGCCGGCAATCCCGCCCGGGCGGTCATCGAGGGCGTGGACGATGCGTGGGAGATTTCCATTTTCAAATTCGCCTTCGAAATGATCCGCCAGTCCTGGCCGATCAACCGCTTCGATCTTCACAGGAAAGGGCTGCTTTGAACATCGAGGATCGAACGTTGAACGCCCAACGTCGAAGGAAACAGCCGGAAGTGCGAATGCCTTTTCCTTCGGCGTTCGATGTTGGACGTTTGACGTTCGATGTTCTTTTCTAGGCGTGGCATGCGCTTGTGGACATTGATCAAGGTCGTCGCCGGGCTCTTCGTCCTGGGCGTCGCGGTTTTCACCGTGCTGCTGGTCTGGCACGTTCGCGAAAAACCTCTGGGCGGAGTCTTTTCCGAACTGGTCCCCGTCGAATTCAACGCCCAGCCGGTGAAGTCGCTGCCGGTCGCCGACGCCGGACTGCCCGAGGTCGATCCCGGAATGAAAATTTTCGAGCGGGCCCGCGAAATGATCGCCGTGGGTGATCTCGCCGGGGCGAAGGAGCGGCTGCGAACGATCGTCAGCATCTACCCGCGGTCGAAGGCCGCGCCGGAAGCCCGCCGCATCGTCGGCGAGATGAATATGGACGAACTGCTCTCCACCGCCCACATGGAGGGCAAGACCGTCCATGTCGTCCGGCGGGGCGAATCGTACCTGGGCATCGCCGCGAAATACAAAACGACGCTCGACTGCATCATGCACCTCAACGGCCTGCTCGAACCGGGCTCGCTCCATCCGGGCGACGAGATCATCGTGATGCCGCTCGAACTCCGCGTGCTGATCGAGCCCGGCCGCAAGGTGCTGTCGCTTTGGGATGGCGGCCGTTTTATCAAGGAGTATCCGCTGCTGGAGGCCGATACCGGAAGTCTGCGCGGCGGCCTGCGCACCACCGTTTCCGGCAAGCTGGGCCTTTCCGGCGGCCGGCGTGTCACCCCGGGCATGAAGGGTTACCGAGAATCGCTGAAAACCTTCACCCTCGCCAAGACGCCGCTGCAGATCCGTGCCGTGCAGCCCCCCGCGGAGGACGATGGCACTCCCGTCGCACCGACCCGCGGCTTTTTCCTCAGCGAAGAGGATGCCGAAGAGCTGTCCCTGCTGCTGCGCCCGGGGAATGAGGTGGAAATCCGCACCGCCTCGCCCTAGCCTCTCCCCGCCACGCCACTTTCTCTATTCGCATGCAACTGCTGGAATTCGAAAAGCCGATCGCCGAACTCGAGCGCGAGATCGAAAAACTCCGCGCCAAGGCCGATTCGCAGAATATCGACATGTCGGCCGAGATCGCCAACATGGAGGGGAAGCTGGCCGAAACCCGCCGGCAGATCTACGAAAACCTGACCCCTTGGCAGCGCGTGCAGATCGCCCGTCACACCCAGCGGCCCTTCATGCTAGATTATCTGGCCCACGCCTTCACGGATTTCTGCGAACTCCACGGCGATCGCCGGATCGGCGACGATCACGCCATGCCCGGCGGCTTCGCCCGCATCGGCGGCCGGCGGGTGGTGGTGATCGGCCACCAGAAGGGCCGCGACACCAAGGAGAATCTCAAGCGCAACTTCGGCAGCGCCCACCCGGAAGGCTACCGCAAGGCCCTGCGGCTGATGAAGCTGGCGGAGAAATTCGGCCTGCCGGTCGTGTCGCTCATCGACACCCCCGGCGCCTACCCCGGCATCGGCGCGGAGGAGCGGAACATCGCCGAGGCCATCGCCTACAATCTCCGCGAAATGATGCTGCTGAAGGTGCCGATCGTCGCCGTGGTCCTTGGCGAAGGAGGCTCCGGCGGCGCCCTCGGCATCGGCGTGGCCGACCGGGTGCTGATGCTGGAAAACGCCTACTACTCCGTCATCAGTCCGGAAGGCTGCGCGGCAATTCTCTGGAAGCACCGCAAGCACGCTCCGGAGGCAGCCGAGGCGATGAAGCTCGCCGCGCCGAATCTGCTGGAACTGGGATTGATCGACGGCGTCATTCCCGAACCGGCAGGGGGCGCCCACCACGATCACGCCACCACCGCGGCCGCCTTGCGCGACGCCGTGCTCGCCCAGATCGCGGAGCTGGAGAAACTCGGTGTCGAGAAACTGCGCGATGCCCGTTACGCCAAATTCCGCGCCTTCGGGGAGTGGGAGGGAAAGTGAAGCGGGCGTTCGTCAGCCCAGCGCGGCCGGAGGCTTGATCTGTTCGATCATCGCGGCCCGTTCGCGCAGCGTGTCGAGGCAGGCGTCCACCAGGCCCTCATCGAGCGCATGGACATCCTGGCCGGTTCCAAGCTCGCGCAGGAGCAGGACGGTCAATTCGCCGCCGAGATGCTCGCGGAACTCCTCCAGGCCGGCATGGATGAGGCGGCGTCCCTTGCCGTCCCGCAGATCGAGCGCGGGGTGCCAGAGCGGCAGTTTCAGGCCCGCGACGACATCCAGCACGCGCTCCGCCTCGCAGTCGCGCAGCAGGCCGCAGCGTGCCGAATAAAGCGTGTCGAGAGCCAGCCCGATCGCCACGGCGTGGGCGTGGCTGACTTCAAAGCGGCTGAGCTGTTCGAGCTTATGCGCGGCCCAGTGGCCGAAATCAAGCGGCCGGCTGCTGCCGCACTCGAAAGGATCGCCGCCTTCCGCGATGTGGCGGGCGTGCAGCAGGGCGGAGCGCTCGACGCAGATTTCAAGCGCCTCCCGGTCGAGCGCCGCGAGTTCCTCGACGCGCTTTTCGACCCAGAGGAAGAATTCCCCGTCCTTCACCAGCGAGACCTTCACTGCTTCGATCAGCCCGGCCCGCCGCGTTTCCTCGTCCTGGCTGTGGAGGAAGTCGAAGTCGTTGACCACCGCGAAGGGCACCGCAAAGGCGCCGATCCAGTTCTTCTTGCCGAAGCCGTTGATCGCGCATTTCACCCCCACCCCGCTGTCGTCCTGGGAAAGCGTGGTGGTCGGGAAGCGTACCAGCCGCACGCCGCGGTGGGCAGTCGCCGCCGCGTAGCCGACGGCATCGAGAAAGGCCCCGCCGCCGATGACGAGGATGTAGGAGTGCCGGTCAACATGCCCGCGGTCGATCAACTCCCAGACCTGCCGCACGAGCGCGTCGTCGTTTTTCACCGCCTCGCCGCCGGGCAGGACGTGCAGGCCGCGCCAGTCGAAGCCGAGATCGGCGAAGTAGAATTCGATCCGGCGGTCGAGCTGCGGCCACGACAGCGCCACGTTTTCCTCCAGCAGCGCGATCACGCGACGACCGCCGCCTTCAGCGAGGAGATCGCCTACCAGCGGGTTGCCCGGTGCGAAGGCATCGCGGGTGAAGCACACGCGGTGCTTGAAGCTGACCGGAATCTGGAAATCGTGGCGCGGCATTCGTTGACGGGGAAAAAGTGCTCCCGGATACGGGCATGCGCCAACCAATCTTCATACTAATGACGAAGGAACCGGAGACCTTGTTTGAAACCCGCTGGCTGGGCCTCTACCGGATCGGCCACTGGGATTTCGCCAAACGGCCGAACGCCGATGCCTGCGTTGGCATTCTGGCGCTCACACCGGACGACGAGGTGGTGCTGGTCGAGCAGTTCCGCATCCCCGTGCAGCGGCGGGTGATCGAGATTCCCGCCGGGCTGGTCGGCGATGAGGACGAGCACCGCGGGGAGACCCTGGCCGCCACCGCCGCCCGAGAACTGTTGGAGGAGACCGGCTTCCGCGCCGGGGAAGTCAGGCCGCTGCTGGCTTCACCGACCTCGCCGGGGATGACCAGCGAGTTCACGCATCTTTTTCTGGCGACCGGCCTGGTCCGCGAGCACCGGGGCGGAGGTGTGGGCTCGGAGGAAATTACGGTGCATCTCGTACCCCGCGCCTCGCTGCGCGACTGGCTGCGGGAAAGGGAAGCGGCGGGCTGCGCGGTCGACTTCAAGATCCACGCCAGCCTGTGGGCGGCGGAGGAAAAGCTGAAAGTTGAGAGCTGAAAGCATCAACTTTCCGCTTTTTGCTATTCGCTTTCAGCTCTTTCCCACATCCGCGTCCTCAGCGCCTCGCTGGCGGCGCGGGCTTCGGCTTCCTTCTTGCTCTTGCCCTTGCCGGTGGCCAGCACCAGGCCGCGCCACGAGACTTCGGCCTGGAATACCTTGCGATGATCCGGGCCGCTTTCGCCGACCATGCGGTAGATCGGCGCCTGCGGGTGGATCGCCTGCAGGCACTCCTGCAACTCGCCTTTTGGGTTCCGCTCCTCGGGCGAACCCGCCAGCGACTCGATCTCGCGCTGGAAAAGCTTCAGCACCAGGCTACGGGTACCCTCGTAGCCGATGTCGAGATAGACCGCGCCGATCAGCGCCTCGAAACCATCGGCCAGCGTCGAAATCCGGCGGCGTCCGCCGGTGGCCTCCTCCCCCTTGCCCAGCAGCACGTAGGACCCCAGGTCGATCTGCAGGGCGAAACGCGCCAGGGCGCGGCGGGAGACGAGACGGGAGCGCAGCTTGGTCAGGCGGCCTTCCGGGAAATCCGGAAACATACGGTAAAGATCCTCCGTCAGGATGAGCTGCAACACCGCATCGCCGAGAAACTCCAGCCGCTGGTTGTCGAAATGCGGCCGCTGCGACTCGTAGGCGAGGCTCGGATGGGTCATCGCCTCGGCAAGCAGAAGCGAATTGCGGAACTTATAACCCAGACGGCTCTCCAGACTTTCCATGACTACATCGCCCGGCTCCTCCCCCTGCCACCGAAGCGCGCCCGGCTTCCGCAAAAGAGGGTGGGGTGACCGACGGGACTCGAACCCGCAACAACCAGAATCACAATCTGGGGCTCTACCATTGAACTACGGCCACCATTTTAACGGCGGGCGGGAGAACTAAGCCACCGGCGCCGATTTGCAAAGGGAAAAATGGACTCCGCACCCGCGTCCGCCCAGACTCGCCGACGATGGAGGATGAAGCCTACCCGCACCCGATTTCCAACGAGCTCGACCTGCACACCTTCCGCCCGTCCGAAATC
Source organism: Haloferula sp. (assembly GCA_037190465.1). Lineage (GTDB taxonomy): Bacteria > Verrucomicrobiota > Verrucomicrobiia > Verrucomicrobiales > Akkermansiaceae > Haloferula. The sequence continues at coordinate 255,724 of JBBCJF010000005.1, forward strand.
GGCGAACTGCTGCCGGAATACTTCGCGGAGTGCCTGAAGGCGGGCATCTTCTCCGTACGCGTCGTCCACGGCAAGGGCACCGGCGCACTGCGGGAAAGCGTCCATGCCCTGCTGCGCCGCCTGCCGGAAGTCCGGGATTTTCAGTACCCCGCCGGGGCGGATTCGGGCTCCTGGGGAGCCACCTGGGTTTTTCTCACGCCACCCTCGCCAGGATCCACAGCAGATCCGAAAGACGGTTGAAAAACAGGCGGACCGGCGCGGCCACGGCTTCGCCCGATTCGTGCAATTTCAGCACGGCCCGCTCCGCCCGGCGGCATGCCGTGCGGGCGAAATCCAGCCCCGCCTTCGCCACGGAATGTTCCACGCCGGGCCGCGCCCAACCTTTGAACTTCACCCCCCGTTTTTCGAAAGCCCGGGCCGTCTCCTCCACCCAGAGCACATCGGTGTCGCCCAGCTTCTCGAAAGCCGACGACGCATAGCGCTCCCGGTCCTCCGGCAGCACCGCCAGCTCCCCCATCAATGCCACCAAGTGTCCCTGCACTCGGTCCACGATCGCCTCGGTCTCCTCCTTTAACCCCGCCGCCCGCGCCAGTCCCAGCGCCGCATTCAGTTCGTCGATCGCCCCCAGTGCCTCCACCCGGATCGAAGTCTTGGCGATCCGCCGGCCGAACAGCAGATCCGTCTCCCCCGCGTCCCCGCGTCCGGTGATGATGCTCATGGGGAAATGTTAAAGGCCGGACGATAGGAAGTCTCAAGACCGAACTCCCGCCGATCACTTGGCACTTGGCACTTGGCACTTCCCACCCGGCGCTTTCTCTTCCCCCCATGCTCCTCGCCCGCCTCGGTGACGGTCCCGAGATTTTCTTCACCCTTCAGGGCGAAGGCGTGTCCGCCGGGCTGCCCGCTGTCTTCATCCGGGCCTCGCGCTGCAATCTCCACTGCCAATGGTGCGACACCGACTACACCTGGAATTTTGAGAACACGCCCTGGCCTCACGAAAAGGACGCCGATCCCGCCTACCGTAAACACCGCAAGGATGAAGTCAGTCTTGAGATTTCCCCCGCCGAAGTCGCCGCGAAAGTCGCCGCCTTCCCCTGCCGCCGTCTCGTCCTGACCGGCGGCGAACCGCTGCTCCAGCAGGATGCCTGGCTCGAAATGCTCGCCGCCCTGCCCGACGGGCCGGATGCCTGGACCGTCGAGGCCGAGACCAACGGCACGAAAATTCCGACCGCGCCTTTCGATGCCGTTGTCGATCAATTCAACGTCTCGCCCAAGCTCGCAAACTCCGGCATGGCGGAGGCGCGCCGCCTTCAGCGCGCCGCCCTGGAATTTTTCGCCGCCTCGCCGAAAGCCTGGTTCAAATTCGTCATCGCCGGTCCGGCCGATGTCGATGAGATCCTGGTGCTCCAGCGGCGCTTCGCTCTTTCTCCCGACCGCATTCTCGCCATGCCCGAGGGCCGCAACGCCGCCACCCTCGACCGCCACGCCCCTGCCGTGGTGGCCGCCTGCCTGGAGCACGGCTGGCGCTTCTGCGACCGCCTTCACATCCGCCTATGGGGCGAGAAACGCGGCGTGTGAGGGGTACGTAGTCCCGGCTTCAGCCGGACGAGGCACGGGTGGGCATGGTTTTCGCGAAGAACAGCGCGGATGATGGTTCCGGTCCGCCTGAAGGCGGGACTACATGCCCTGCGCCACCTTCACTTCTTTTCCCATTCGCGCCGGTCGCGGGATCGTACGGAGAAGACGACCGGCACACCGGAGACGGGGTTGAATTCGCGCAGGCGGTTGGCCAGGTATTGTTCGTAGCTGGCGGGCATCAGCTTCTTGTCGTTGACGAAGAGGACGAAAGTGGGGACCGGGATGGTGCTGTATTTTTCATCCACCGCGGCGGTGGCGTAGTAGAGCTTGAGGCGCTTGGCGGATTTCCGGCTGGAGGGCGGCGGGTTGACCTCGAATGCCTGCTGGAGCAGGCGGTTGAGCTGGCCGGTGCCGGGAATTTTTTGCGCGGCCTTGCGGATGGCGAGGACTTGCTTGAGCACCTGATCCACAGCCTGCCCGCTTTTCGCCGAGACGACGCAGTAGGGCGCGTAGGAAAGGAAGAAGAGCTCGCGCCGGACGTGCTCCTTCGCTTCGTCCAGACGGGCTTTTTTCGGCGCGTCGGGATGGTAGAGGTCGAATTTGTTGAGAACGATCAGGCAGGGTTTGTTCTCTTCGAGGATCTTTTGGGCGATCTTGCGGTCCTGGGCACTGATGCCGGCGGCGATGTCGATGACGAGCACGCAGAGGTCGGCGCGGCGGACGGCGCGCTCGGAGCGCATGGCGGAGAAGACTTCCACGGAGGTATCGCGCTTCGAGCGGGGACGCAGGCCGGCGGTGTCGATGAGGGTGAATTTCTCGCCGGCGAATTCGCAGGGCAGATCGACGGCGTCGCGGGTGGTGCCGGCGATGTCGGAAACGATGGTGCGCTGGTCGTTGAGGATGGCGTTGACGAGCGAGGATTTGCCGGCGTTCGGCTTGCCGACGATGGCGAGCTTGATGCCCGCTTCTTCAGCTTCGGCGGCGGCGGCTTCGATCTCGCCGGCGAGGGGCTTGAGAATTTCGTCGATGGCTTCGGCGAGGTGGGAGATGCCGCGGCCGTGCTCGGCGGAGACGCCGATGGCGTTGCCGAAGCCGAGGCGGGCGAATTCGTCCGCGCCGCGGAGGTGCTTTTCCTCGTCGACTTTGTTGGCGACGAGCAGGACGGGCGGCGTGGCTTTGCGGAGGCGGGCGCCGAGGTCGAGATCGACGGGGGTGAGGCCCTCGTGGGCATCGACGATGAAGAGGATGAGATTGGCCGTCTGCATGGCGATGTCGGCCTCGACGGCGACCTGGGTGGCGAAGCCGTCGTCGAGGGTGGCGCCGATGCCGCCGGTGTCGATGAGAGTGCAGGGGACGGAGGTCGCCAGACAGGGTGCGGCAATGCGGTCGCGGGTGACGCCCGGCTGGTCGTGGACGATGGCGATCTTGCGCCTGGCCAGGCGGTTGAAGAGCGCGGATTTCCCGACATTCGGGCGTCCGACGATGGCGACGGTGGGCATGGGAGGGGCTTAGGGCACCGCTCCGCCGGGAGCAAGGGCTTTAGGGCTGGGGACTTGGCGCGCGCCGGATTTGCCGCAGGCCGTCCCGCACGTAGTTGACGGCCGACCAGACGATGAAGACCGCGGCGAGGGCGACCGGCCAGGAGAGCGGCAGCAGGTCGATCCGCAGCATCACCCAGCCGAGCACGATCATTTGCGTGACGGTGCAGACTTTGCCGGTCCAGTGGGGCGAGTAGTGGACATTCCGCACGGCTTTCCTGATGACGACGATGCCGCCGACGATCAGGCAGTCGCGGGCGATGACGAGGGCGACGAACCACGGCGGGATGCGCCATTCCTCGCCGCCCCAGGGGAAGGCGCTCAGGAAAACGATGCCGCAGAGAAGGAGGAACTTGTCGGCGAGGGGGTCGATGAAAGCGCCGAATTTCGAGGTCTGATTGAAACGGCGGGCGACCCAGCCGTCGATGCCGTCGCTGGCGGAGGCGGCGATGAAGAGGGCGATGGCTATCCAGCGCAGCTTTTCCTGCGGCTGGCCGGCAGCGACGCTCAGACCGTAGCGGATTGCGAAAACGGAGAAGACCGGCACCAGCAGGATGCGGGTGAGCGTGATCTTGCTCGCGAAGGTCATGGAGGGGATTTTAGCATGGTTCCGGACGGGGGGCGAAGGGGATTTGGCGGCGACGGGCAAAAGGGACGGAGTGGGGGCTACGCATCCGGTCGGCAACGGCTGAGATTTTCACCCCGGAGGAGAATGAAGCATGGCCCGGGAGATCGTCCCGCCGGGGGCCACCCAACAAGGGAAGCAGAGAGAGGCAAGCGCTTGACGCCAGGGGACGGGAGATGCGGAATCCCTGAAATGAACAGCCAGACATACGGCCGGCTGCCGGAGGATCGAACCGGAGTCAGTTCGATCCCCGTGGCCGAGGCGCCGTCATGGGCGGCCCGCTCGACTGTCCGGAGCTTTGCCAGGCAGAACGGGGCGCCGGTGACGTGTCTGCTCACCGAGCATCGGATTCACGTGCCTTCGCGGACGACTTATTCGCGCTATGTCAACCGTCTCGAATCGTCCCAGGCGGTCCAGCAGTTGAGCCGAGTGGAGATTCCCTTCGATCCGGAAGTCCAATCGCTGGTGGTGCATGCCATTTCGATCTTCAGGAACGGCCAGCTCACCAATCATGCCCGGACGGAGGATTTCGAGATCATCCGCCGCGAGCAGAAACTGGAATCGGGGATCGTCAACGGCCAGGTCAGCGCTCTGTTGTTGTTGAAGGATGTGCGCCCCGGGGATGTTCTGGATTTGGAATTTTCCATGACGGATGCCGGAGGGATTTTCGGCGATGGCATGTCTTGGCTGCAGTCGGCGGAACAGGCTTATCCTGTCGGCGACTGGAAATTCGCCTGGCTCGACGAGCCCGGCCGTCGCTACCAGTGCTCGCCGAAGCCGGAGCATCTCGAATATACGGAGTCGATGGCCGAGGGGCTGCTGATCCGCGAGTGGAAGGCTTCCGGCATCCCCGCCAAGGAGCCCGAAAATCATCTTCCGGCGGATGTTTTCCCTTTTTCCTACCTCCAGGTTTCGACTTTCGGGAGCTGGGGCGAGGTGGTGGAGCGGTTGCTCGCGCGGTGGAATTTCACCCCGGCAGCGCGGGAGGAGCTGGATATCGAACTGGAGACCATCCGTTCCGCCGCGGGTGGCGATCCCGCAAAGCTTGTCGATTTCGCCGTGGCTTCGGCGCGGGATGCGGTGCGCTACCAGAGCTACAGCCCGGGGCTGCTGGCGATGGTGCCGGCGGATCTCGCCACGGTCTGGAACCGGCGCTACGGCGACTGCAAGGAAAAGGCGCTGCTGCTGACGTGGCTGCTCAGGGAGTGCGGCCTCGATGCCGTCCCTGTTCTCGTGAATGGCAGCATCGGCAAAGCGCTGCCCGGCCTGCTGCCTGGTCCGGGTATGTTCGATCATGTCGTCACACGTGTCGGGCTGGATGGCAAGACGCTGTGGATCGACGCCACCGATCTTTACCGGGGCGGGAGACCTTCCGGCTGGATCAGCCTTCCCCTTGCCTGGGGGTTGCCCCTGGCGCCAGGGGAGTCCGATCTGGTGGAAATCCCCGATGCCGGACCCGGGGAGACGTATTTGAAAGTGCGAGAACACGTGAAACCGGACTCGGCGACCCGTTCGGTGGCGGTGGAGGCCGAACTCGTCGCAGGCGGCCGACGGGCCGACTGGCTGCGGGGCCTGATGGATTCCCAAGGCATGCAGGGGCTGCAGAAATTTCTGAAAAGCTACATGGAAACGACCCGCCGCGGGATCGAGCTTTCCGGCGATCCTTCATTCGACGACGACCGCGAAAAGAACGAGATTGTCATTCGAGTGAGCACCAGAATTCCGCAGGGAGTCCAACAGGATCCGGAATATGCACGCGACCGGGTGTCGTTGGCCCCCTTCACTTTCGCCGGAATGCTTCCCGTTTCGGAGACTTCGACGCGCGCCATGCCGCTGTTTCTCGGGACCGCGGATCGTATCGAGCACGAGATCGAGGTGGAACACCCGGCGGTGACCAAGGCCGACTACCCGCGCCAGACCGCCAGGACTTCCGCGTTTCAGGTCGATGTCGGCAGCCGGATGGCGGGACCCAGGCCGGTTTTCTGGTTCTCCTGTTCGATTTTGGAGGACCGAGTGGCTCCGGCCGATCTCACGAAGTACAAGGCGGCTGTGGACCGCGCCTATGGGATTCTCGATGTTTGTCTCCACCTCCCTGCGAAAGGTCGCAGATCCGGCTCCGCCCATCCCGAACGTCGCTGGGGAGGGGGAATTCCTTCACGCGCCGCCCATGCGGGGCAAGCCACGGGAGCCATGCGGATCGTCTGGTTCGTTTGCCTCGGCATTGTCATCCTGTCGATACTCATCCGGTTGATCGCCGCGTTGGCGGGTTGACCCGATCCTGTCCGGCCGGAATCCTGGAAAATGCGGATCGACGAATGCATCGGTGTTTTCAAGGTAGTGCTCGACCTGCCGTGAAGACGGCGGAGAATGGGGCATGGCCCAGGCGATCATCGACCCCGAGGAAGTCCGGCGCTTTGCGGCGGAGCTGAAGCGCTTCAATACCGAAGTGAAGGAGCGCAGCGCCTCGCTGATGTCCCGCTTCGCCGCGCTCGGCGATTCGTGGCAGGATCAGGAACACGAAAAGTTCTCCGCGGAGTTTCTTCAGATGATGAAGACGATGAAGCGCTTCGTGGAGCTTTCCGACCAGCACGGCCCCTACCTGCTGCGCAAGGCGGAGCGCATCCAGCAGTACCTTGACCAACGCTGAATCCGAACGCGCGAAACCATGGACGGACAGGCACGGGTGGGGTCGATCGACGCGCTGGAGGCGTTCCGCGCGGCGCTGATCCACTATACCGGGCGGGTCCGCCGGGCGCTCGACGATGTGGCCGGCGAAGTCAAGCGTACCCGCGGCTGGCTGGAAGACGAGCAGCGCCGGAAGTGGGAGGCCGAATACCGCCGCCGCGCCCGCGCGCTGGAGCAGGCCGAGCAGGAGCTTTTCAGCGCCCGGCTTTCCAGCATGCGCGACGACAAATCCGCCCAGCAGAAGGCCGTGGCACGCGCCCGCCGCGAGCTGGCGGCGGCGGAGGAAAAGCTGGCCGTGATCAAGCGCTGGCGCATCGCCTACGAAACGAAGGTCGAGGGGCTGGCCCGCCAGCTCGAAGGGCTGCAATCCATGATGACGCTCGGGATGCCAGCGGCGGCGAGGTATCTGGCGGAGGCGGTGAAGCTGCTGCAGGACTACGCGGAGGCGATGCCTGCGCCCCGGACGGTGACGGGCGAAGGGGAAAGGAGCGGCGCATGAGCCTGGGCTCCTCCAAATCCCTGCTTGCCGACGCGAACCGCGAACTTTTCGCCCGCTGGGACGAGACGCGCCAGATCTGGCGCGATGCAAAGGCCGCGGAGTTCGAGAAGGAATTCCTCGCCCCGCTGCCCCAGGCGGTGGCCGCGGCCACGCGAGTCATCGAAGAGCTCGACCGTATGCTTTCCAAAATCCATGCCGACTGTGAATGACGATCCTCTCCACCCCGGGCGCGTCCGCGGCGGGCTGGAGCGCCTGCGCGACCTCGTTTCCTCCATCGCGGGGCGGGAGGCCGCCCTGAACCGCGAACACGCCGCGGCCCTGCTGGCCGCGAAACGGCGCTCGACCGCGCGCAAGGAAAGCGCCGTCGCGGAGCAGGCTGCCGCGAAGGCGGCGCTGATGGCGGAGTGCGACGCCGCCCAGGCCGCCGCGGAAAGGAAGTACGAGACGCGTCGTAGCCGCATCCGGGACGCCGCCCAGGCGGCGCACATGAGCCTGGCGAATCGCGTGAAGTCGGAAAAGGATCGCCGGATCGGCCTGCGCCAGGCGGAATCGCTGCGGGCGAAGCAGGAGGCGAAGGAGACCTGGGAACGGGCGCGGCAGGATCACCGCGAATTCGTCCAGACGCTGGCGGCCGCGAATGACGAGGCCGGGGCTCTGGCCCGCTCCGCGCTCAAGTCGTTGCGGAGTTTTCGTCCGCTTTTCGGCGCGATGCTGCGGAAGGGCCGCCTGGTATCCGTCCCGCCGCCCGGCGAGGGGCGGGACCGGGAGAGCTTGCGGGCGGAAGCCCTGGAGCGCATCGGCGAGGCGAGGGACGGGTTGGCGGGCCTGCGCCGGCATCCGCTGGCGGCTTTTTTCCGCTGGGTGCCATTGAGTCTCCTGCTGGTGCTGGCGGCGGGGGTTTTTGCGCTGCTGATGTATCGGGCGGAAGATCGTGAGACTGCCTTTGCCTCGATGACGGTATGGTTGTGGGTCGCGCTGCTCGTGCCCTGTGCGCTTCATTTGCTCGTGGCGCTGACGTTGTGGCCGGCGGTGCGGCGGATGGCCGTCGCGCTCCAGTCGGCGCGCGTGCTGGCGGATGCCGCGGCCTCGGTCTCCGAGGCGCGGGTCGCGGGGTTGGCGGAATCGTTGAAAGGGAATCTCGCCCGGCAGAGCGAGCATTTCAGCGAAACCCTGCGCGGCGGCGACGACGAGGCGGAGGGGGCGATGCAGCGGGGGCGGAAGAAGATCGAGGAACAAGCCGAACGGCTGCCGGCGAAAGCGGAGGCGCATCACCGGCGCGATCTCGGCCGCGTCGCGCGCCGGCTCGAAGCGGGCTTCGCGGAACTGGAACGCCGGACGACCGGTGAGGAAGCGGAACGCGAAGCCGAACACACGGCCGGCATCGCCGTCGCCGACAAGGCGCGCCGCGAGGGGGTGGAGGCGCTGCACCGGGAATGGGAGGAGCAGGTGAAACCGCTGCACCGCGAACTCGCCGGGCTGGAGGCTGCGGTCCGCGAGCGTTTCCCCGCGTGGAGCGAGGCATGGCTCGAAGGCTGGCGGCCGCCCGCCGTGCCGGAGAGGGCGATTTCCTATGGCGGCATCCATGTGTCGCTGCCCGCGCTTGCCGGCGGGATGCCGGAAAGCGGGCGTTTCAAGACCGAAGCGCCGATGGATTTCGAGGCGCCGCTGACGCTCGGTTTTCCCGATAAAGCTTCGCTGATGATCGAGGGGGAGGCGGTCGCGGCAGCGCAAGCCTTCAACGAAATTGTGCTCCGGGTGCTGGCTACGCATCCGGCGGGCCGGGCGGCTTTCACGCTGATCGACCCGGTCGGCCTCGGCAGGGATTTCGCCGGGCTGATGCACCTGGGCGACTATGAGGAGACGCTGATTCACGGGCGAATCTGGACGCAGACGACGCAGATCGAGGAGCGGCTGGCAGAGATCAACGAGCACATCGAGAAGGTGATCCAGATGTATCTGCGCAACGAGTTCGCCACGCTCGACGATTACAACGCGCATGCCGGCACGGTGGCGGAGAAGCGCCGCTTCGTGGTGATTTCCGGCTTTCCCGCCGGATTCAGCGAGACGGCGGCGAAGCGTCTGCTCGGCATCGCGGCCAGCGGCGCGCGCTGCGGGGTCCATCTGCTCATCCACCGCGATCCCCGCCAGCCGGTCGATCCCGCGCTGGCGGCGGCGCTGGATGCGGCCTGCCTGAAACTCGTGCAGGAAGGCGGCGGCTTCCGCGCCGTGGGCATGCCGGTGGGGGCCGAGCGGGCGACGCTTTCGCCGAAGCCGGAGGGGACGTTGGAGAGCGCCATCGTTCACCGTTTCGGTCAGGCGGGAGTCGACTCGAACCGGGTGGAGGTTCCCTTTTCCCACATCGCGCCGCCTGAGGGCGAATGGTGGGCCGCCGGCACCGCAGACGAATTGCGCGTGCCGATCGGCCGCAGCGGGGCGAAGAAGTTCCAGTATCTCGCGCTCGGCAAGGGAACCCGCCAGCATGCGCTGATCGCGGGCAAGACGGGCTCCGGCAAGTCGACGCTTTTCCACGTGGCGATCGTGAATCTCGCGCTGCAATGCAGCCCGGATGAGGTGGAGTTCTATCTGGTGGATTTCAAGAAGGGCGTCGAATTCAAGTGCTACGGCACGAAGCGCCTGCCGCACGCGCGCGTGGTGGCCGTGGAGAGCGACCGGGATTTCGGCCTGAGCGTGCTGCACCGCGTCGATGAGGAGCTGCGGTTGCGCGGCGAACTTTTCCGCAAGCATGGGGTACAGGATCTCGCCGGCTATCGGAAGGTATCGGGGCAGCCGCTGCCGCGCACGCTGCTGATGATCGACGAGTTTCAGGAATTTTTCACCGAGGACGATGCGGTGGCGCAGTCCGCGTCGCTGCTGTTGGATCGCATCGTCCGCCAGGGCCGGGCATTCGGCATCCATGTGATCCTCGGTTCGCAGACGCTCGGCGGGGCGTACACGCTGGCCCGGGCGACGCTGGGGCAGATGGTCGTGCGCATCGCTCTCCAGTGCAACGAGGCCGACGCGCATCTCATCATGGACGATGACAATCCCGCACCGCGTCTGCTGACGAGGCCGGGGGAGGGGATCTACAACGACAACGCCGGGGCGCTGGCCGCGAACAGTCCGTTCCAGACCGTGTGGTTGTCGGAGGAGGAGCGGAACGTGTTGCTCGACCGCGTGGCCGCGCTTGCCGCGGAGAGGATCGGGAGGGCGGCCGGGCCGGTCGTTTTCGAGGGCAATGCCCCGGCCGATCTCCGTTCGAATGCCGCGCTTGCGGATTTGCTCCGGGAGCGCCCTGCGGCGCGTCGGGAGGAAACGCGGGCCTGGTTCGGCGAGCCGAATGCGATCAAGGGACCGACCGAAGGCGTCTTCGCCCGCCGCGGCGGCAGTCATCTGCTGGTCGTCGGGCAGTCGGAGGAGCGGGTGTCGAACCTGCTGGAGATCGCGGCATTGTCGCTCGCGGCAGGCCAGCCGGCGGATGGGGCGCGCTTTGTGGTGGTGGATACGGGCGGGCTGGCGAAGCGGCTTGCGAATTTGCTGCCGCACGAGGTGCGACCGGTGGGACCGTCCGCGGTCGGCGAGGTGTTCGGGGAACTCGGCGCGGAGTTGGAAAGGCGCGCGGCGGGCGAAAGCGACGGGCCGGAGATTTTCGTGATCGTCCCGGCTCTCCAGCGCTTCAAGAAGCTCAGGCAGGAGGAGGATTTCCTTTTTTCGATGGACGACGGCCCGGCGGCGGCGAATCCGGCGAAGGTGCTTGCCGATCTGGCGGCGGAGGGAAGTCCGGCGGGGATTCACCTGCTCGCCGGTCTGGATGGGTGGAACAACGTCGCCCGCTGGCTGCCGCGCAAGACGATGGCGGAGTTCGAGATGCGCGTGCTTTTCCAGATGAGCGCGAGCGATTCGGCGAATCTCATCGACTCGCCCGCGGCGGGCAATCTGGGGTTGTACCGGGCGCTGCTCTACAACGAGTCGCTGGGGAGCGTGGAAATTTTCCGTCCATACGCGGAGCCGGATGCGGGGTGGCTGGAGGAATATGCCGGTGCGATGAAGGGCCGGGCGCTCCGGGTGGTGTCGTGAGGGTGGAGGGGCGTATGCCTCCAGGTTGTCATCCCACCGCCTGATGGTAGTGTTTCTCCATGAGCGTCGCTTCTCTCAATTCCGTTTTCACGGATGCGTTGACCTTGGCCGATGAAGATCGCCTGCAATTGGTGGAAAGTCTGATTCCGACCATCAAAAGCGATCCGTTGTTCGAAGCGGAGCGCATTCAGGAAGCGAAGCGGCGAATGGAGGAGGTTTGTTCGGGTAAAGTGACCACGGTTCCGGGTGAACAGGTTTTCCGGGAGATCGAGGAATCATTGGCAGCCCGACGGCCGGCATGACGCTCGATTTTCATCCGGAAGCCCGCGCCGAAGCTCACGATGCCGCCCATTGGTATGAAGACCAAAGCGCCCGTGCCGGGGATGGCTTTTTGAGAGCGATGCGAACTACTACCGACGCCATTCTCGCCGATCCGGGACGTTATCAGAGGATCGAGGGCGAAATCCGCGTGTTCCGGCTCAAGAAATATCCCTACCTGCGCTACTATTCATTCGATGAAGCGACGGAATCCGTTCTCATCCATGCGGTGATGCACGAAAAGAGACGCCCCGACTACTGGCGTTCCCGGTGGGGGAACGGTTGAATCATTTCACCCACCGGCGGCGTGCCGGGATTTGGCGGGGGTGAGCGCTTCGAGCGCTTGCAGGCAGGCGGCGGTACGGGTTTCGACGTTGAGGGCTTCGAAGATCTCGAGGACGTGCTTTTTCACGGTACTCTCGCTGATGCCGAGGATAACGGCGATATCGCCGTTGGTTTTTCCCTGGGCGAGCCAGAGGAGGGTCTCGGCGACGCGGGGGGTGAGGCCGAAGGCTTGTTCGAGCGGCTGGGGGGAGCTGAAGTCGGGATTGAAATCGGCGACGGCGGTTTGTTCGGCGCGCCTGAGGCGGGAGGAGATCGCGGCGAGGAGGTCGTTCTTGGCGACGGGCTTGGTGAGGTAGTCGTCGGCGCCGAGATTCATGCCGGAGCGGATGTCGGGCTTCTCGCCCCTGGCTGTTAGAAAAATGAAAGGCGTGGCCTCGGTGGACGGGTGTCCGCGCAGTTCGCGCAGGACGCCGTGGCCGTCGAGTTCGGGCATCATCACGTCGCAGAGGATGAGGTCGGGGAGTTCGCGCAGGGGGGGCGACGCCGGCGCGGCCGTTTTCGGCGGTGAGGGGGCGGAACTTTTCGAGACGCAGGATGGTGGCGAGGTTGCGGCGCATTTCCGGTTCGTCTTCGATGATGAGGATGGTTTTCATGATTCGCAGGTGATGGGGATGGTGACGACGAAGGTGGCGCCTTCGCCCTGGCGGCTTTCGACGCGGATGGAGCCGCGGTGCAGATCGACGCTTTGCTTGACGATGAAAAGGCCGAGACCGGTGCCGGGCGTCCGGCCGACATTCGAGCCGCGCTGGAAGGCCTGGAAGAGATGGGTCTGCTCCTTTTCCGGGATGCCGATGCCGCGGTCGCGGACGAGGAAGGAGAGCGAACCGTCCGCGGCGGTGGCGCGGAAGACGACGGGGCAATCTTCCGCGGAGTATTTCACGGCATTGTTGAGGAGGTTGAGGAGGATGTGGCGGAGCAGTCGCTCATCGGCGAAGGCTTCGGGCGGCAGGCCGGAGGTGGAGAAATCGATGGGGCAGCGGGCTTCGGTGGTGGAGCGGACTTCATCGACAAGCCGGCGGCAGAGGGCGGCGAGGTCGAGCGGGCGGGGGGCGAACTCCATGCGACCGGAGTCGAGGCGGCCGAGCAGCAGGACATCCTCCATGAGTCCGGCCATGCGGCGGGAGTTTTTGATGATGGACCGGAGCTGTTCGCGGCGCTCGGCGGGATCGAGCTGGTCGAGGTAGTCGTCGAGGATTTCCGCGGAGGATTGGATGATGCCGAGGGGCGTGCGGAACTCGTGCGAGACCATCGAGACGAAGTTGCTCTTGAGCTGGTTCAGTTCGCGTTCGCGCTCGAGGGCGCGCTTGAGTTCGGCTTCGGCGCGCTTGCGTTCGGAGATGTCGGTGACGACGGCCTGGACGAGGTTCTTATCGCCGTCGGGAATGCGACTGAGGACGACTTCCATGAGGATGAGGTGGCCCTTGGAATGGAGGTGGGTCCACTCGAAGCGGGTGGTGCCGTATTGCAGGCAATCGGCGATGTGACGACGGGCGGCGTCGTAGGAGGATTCGCCGTCCGGCTGGAATTCCGGCGCCATTTCGGCGGGGTGCTTGCCGAGGAGGGCTTCCGGCGTGAGGCCGAAGATGCCTGCGGCGGCGGGGTTGACCTCGGAGAAGAATTCCCTTTCGTCGTGCAGCATGACGCCCTGGCTGGAGGTTTCGAAGAGGGCGCGGTATTTGCGTTCGGATTCGCGCAGGGCCTGCTCGGCCCGTTTGCGTTCGGTGACGTCCTCGGCGATGCCCCAGAGTTCGTCGGAGCCGTCCGCGCCGCGGATGAGCATGCCGTTCAGGACGATGGGAACGAGGTGGCCGTCGCGGTGGATGTATTCCTTTTCGAAAGGGCCGAAGCGGCCCGTTTCGCGGACGGTTCGCAGGATGAGGTCTTCCTGTTCCTTGTAGCGGATCGGGGTGATGTCCCAGTAGCTGAGATTGACGACTTCCTCCGGCGTGCGGCCGATCATGCGGGCGGAGGCTTCGTTGCAATCGACGAACAGGCCGGTCGCCGGATCGAGCAGAGTCATGGCGTCGGCGCTGCGTTCGAAGAGCAGGCGGAACCAATCCGAGTCTTCCGCAGTCGGTTCGGTCGCGCCGCTGCCGCCGGTGACGGCGGCGAGGTGAAAATCGCAGCGGAGGCAGCGAGGGCGGAAGGACGCCGCCCCGTTCTCCTGCCTCATTTTCCACCTGTCGGTGCGAGCTTCGGATCGTCGAGGTCGAGGCGGTAGAGGATCTGATTATAGTTGTAGCGCGGCGTGGGAACCGCGTGGTTGGAGAATTCGGCGGTGTAGGTGCCTTCGAAGACGATGAATGGAGCGTTTTCGGGGGTAAGCTCGGCGTGGATTTTCGGATTGTAGAAGGTGTAGTTGTCGTGGGTCAGCACCTTGACCGCTTTTCCCCAGGGGCCGAGCGGGGAGTCGGCTTCGGCATACCAGATTTCGCCGAAGGCGGAGGGTTTGCCGAAGGTCTGAGTGAAGACGGCGACCCAGCGCTTGCGGAAGGGACTCCAGACGATCGAGCCGCGATGGGGTTTGACCTCGGAGCCGTCCTCCGCTGAACGCGGGGCGGCGGGTTCGGGCAGGGTTTCCCAGGTGGACGGATCGGCCCAGGCGTCATAGCGGTCGGGCATGCGGAGCAGGGGGAAGGGATCGCCGAAAAGAAGCCATTTCTTTCCGTCCCCGTCGGTCCAGCGCACCGGGTGGCCGCGGGGGATGGGCGGTTTTTTGCCGTCGCCTTCCTTCCACAGGACTTTGCCCTTGGAGAAGTTCCGGGAGGAGTCGTCCCAGACGCAAAGGCCGACTTCGTATTCGTCGAGGTGGTTCTTGATTTTCGAATAGGTTGCGACGAGCCGCGAATCGACCCCGATCATGCCGCCCAGCCAGGTAGGACCGTCGCCGGGCATATGCGCGACGCCGCGGGGCTTGCCGTCCTGGGCGCGGAAATACTCGAAGACCGGAACGAGCGGTGGTTCGAATTTTGCGAGAGGCTTCGCGGGTGTGAGCGCCGAGGTCGAGTGGAAGACGCCGAGCGGGTAGCCGGGCAGGGTGGTGTCGCCCCACAGCCAGAAGAGCTTCCCTTTGTAAGGGGCCATTAGCACGCTGTCGCAGCCGAAGACGCCCGGCGGCTCGTCCGGCGTCTTGTCGCCGAGTTTGCGGGCTTCGGCGAAGAGCCCCGCGCCGGTGAGACGACCGAGCCGCTTGGCGACGATGCGCCGCTCCACTTCGATGCGGATTTTGCCGCCGGGTTTCGGAGTGGTACGGATTCCTTCGTAGCCGAAGCCGTCTTTGCCGATGCCGTAGCCGTGGCCTTTGATGTGGAACCAGACTTCGCGGTTCATGAGTTCCGGGTCATCGAGAGCGATCAGACCGGAGTTGTCGGTGATGTGGCGGGTTTCGTGGGTGGTGCGGAGTTCGACGAGCGGCACGGGCCAGCCGTTTTCCTTGTCGACGATTTCGATCCGGCAGGGTTCGGCGGCGAGCAGAGGAAGAGGGAAGAGGGCGAGCAGGCGTTTCATGGCAACGGGAATGAGGCCGGAGGAAAACGGAGCAGGAACGGGTGGAATTGCAAAGAAATGGGTGGATGTCGCACGCAGGCTTCATCCGGATCGAGTCGTGCGGGAAGACGGTCGTCGCCCGTGCCTCGTCCGGCTGAAGCCGTGACTGCGTACGACATGCCGCCCGGCGCTTTTGGCGTGCACGGTGGGACGGGTGTGGTAGGCGTGGCCATCGGTTCGGCGCTCCATGAGCGACAGGTTTGACCATATGACGATGAGCAACCGCTTTTACGGTGTCTTCGACACGGAGCGCTTTTCCGGCAAGGAGGATGCCGGGGATTTCCGGACGCCCTTCCAGATCGACCGCGACCGGGTGTTGCACACGCCCGCCTTCCGCCGCTTGCAGAACAAGACGCAGGTTTTCTGGAGCGGGGAGTACGATTTCTATCGTACCCGGCTGACGCATTCGCTGGAGGTGGCGCAGATCGGACGGTCGATCTGCCATTGGCTGAAATCGCCCGGCGGGGCGCTGGAGGCGGATTTTTACATCGACCCCGATTTGGTCGAGGCCGCCTGCCTGTCGCACGATCTCGGCCATCCGCCCTTCGGCCACGCGGGGGAAAGGTCGCTCAATCATCTGATGGCCGGCTATGGCGGTTTCGAGGGCAACGCGCAGACGCTGCGCCTGCTCACCGAGCGGATTTTTTCCGCCCGGCGCAGCGGCATGGACCCGACGCGCGCCTTTCTCGATGCGGTGCTGAAGTACAAGTCGCTGTGGAGCGAGTTGAAGTCCGACGGCAAGCTGCCGGAGCACCATTTCCTCTACGATTTCCAGCATGCATGGCTCGATTGGGCGCTGGGTGGGCACGATTTTCCCGCCGAGCTGCCGCCTGGCGATGCGCGCGATGCCTTCAAGTCGATCGAGTGCCAGATCATGGACTGGGCGGACGACACCGCCTATTCGCTCAACGATCTGGCCGACAGCGTGCGTGCCGGCTTCCTGCGGATCGAGCGGATCGAAGCATGGGCGGAAAGGCGCGGCGAATCCACGAGAGAGGGAACGCCGCTTGGAGAACTGATCGCCGCGATCCGCAAGCGCAAGGTCGATCCCTTCGTTGGCTCGCGGATCGGCCGTTATATCCGGGCGACGGCGCTCGTAAGCGACGCGAATTTCCTCAGCGGTACAAGCCATCGTTATCGCTTCCGTCTCGTCGTCGATCCGGCGGTGAAGGCGGAGTCGTCGCTTTTCAAGAAGCTCGCTTTCGAAGTGGTTTTCCTTTCCCCGCAGCTCAAGCAGCTTGAGCACAAGGGGCACCACTTGCTCAGAGGGTTGTGGGAGGTGTTGTCGAAACGCTACGTGACCGGGAGTGACATCGACGGACAGGATTTCCAGCTGCTCCCCGACGATGCCGCTGCGGAGATCGCGCAGGCCGATACGGTGGAGAAGAAGGCGCGGCTGGTCTGCGATTTCCTTGCCGGGATGACGGACGGTTATGCGGCGCGGATGTACAAGCGGCTCTTCACGCCGGATTTCGGGTCGATCGGAGATTTGGTCGGGTGAGAGGCGGGGAGGATTTCAATTCCGCTCGTTCCAGTAGATCACGAGATTCTTCGTGGCGCGGCCGGCGGCGATGATGTCGGGTTTGCCGTCACCGTTGAGATCGGCAACCTTGAAGTCCTCGCAGGCCATCGTGTTGTCGTCGATGACGGCGTGGCGTTTCCAGGTGCTGCCGTCTTCGGCGGTGGGGATATAGAGGCGGATGCCGACTTTGTTGTCGGCTTCGTTCGGCTCGCGCCAGCCGGCGATGATCTGGTCGTAGCCGAGACCGAGGAAGTCGGCGGCGGCGAGGGCGTGACCTTGTTTGAGGGTGTCGTCGAGCACCACGCGCCTTTCCGACCAGAGGCCGCCGGGATTTTCCGGGTTCACGACGACTTCGTGGCCGTGGAAGGGCTCGACGGTGGCGATCAGGCGCTTGCCATTGGGGAGCTTGCCGAGGCGGACTTCGCCGCTGCCTTTTTCGGTCATGCGGGTGGGTTTCCAGTCGTCGCCGGCTTTTTCCAGCAGGTGTACGCCTTCCTTGCAGGCGACGAGCATGGCTTCGCCTTCCGACCCGGGCCAGGAGACGGGATCGAAGTTATGAGCGAGGTGGAATTGATCGTTGATGAGGAAGGTAGGCCATTGCTTGGCGGGGTCCTTTTCCGGCCGGTAGCCGAGGAAGCGGATGCCGTCGCCCTCGGTGTTGACGTTGCCGCAGCCGTGGAGCGGGAGGACGGCGAGGAAGTAATCGGCCGGCGTTTCTCTGACCCAGTACATGCGGTGGACGGTCGGTTCGTGGTGTTGTTGCGTGACGGTCCATTCCGCCGTGCGGTCTTCGGGAGCGTTGAGGGTGAAGACGGCGCCGCTGTGGACGGTGTCGCCGGGGTTCCATTCGGCGCCGACGGCGACTTCGGCCTTGTCGTCGCCGTCGATGTCGCAGGCGGCGACGCAGACGTGATCGCGCTTGGTGAGCGCACCGGTCATGCGGTGTTTGGTCCATTCGGGATTGCGGTACCAGACGGTTTCGTGCGCATCGACGAGAACGATGTCGGGCCTGCCGTCGCCGTCGATGTCGGCGATGGCGAGACCGTAGCCGATACGAAGCTTTTCATCGAGCGCCTGGGCGTGGAAGGCGGCGGGCGGGGCTTCGGGCAGGGCATGGGCGATGCCGGCGGCGAGGAAAAGGGCGAAGCGCGGGAAAGGCATGCGGAGGATACGGGCCGGAGCGGAGTTTCCTTGCCCGGGAAGGGTGCGGGTTCGCGGAAGGAGAGGTTTCAGGTATGCGTCCATGTGGTGAATTCCACTTTGTCGTGCTCGCCGAAGTAGATGATGAGGATCCGTGGAGGATATCCCATGAAGAAGTGCCAGTATTCGCCTTTTTCCTTCTCCGGTGCGACTTCTTTCATCCATGCTGGGAGATTGTATGCGGGGACGATGTTGGGTTTCCGTCCCATGATTTTTGCGACTTCTTCCTTCGTCGCGCCGTGCCGGATGGATTGGATGGCATCCAGGAGTCTTTCGCCGCCATGAGCGCGGAAGCGCAGGGCTGCCGCGTAGATCGAGACCGCCACCAGGAGGATGAGGCAAAGAATGACCGGCGTTTTCCGCATATGATCGCCAAGCGATCGCAGTTTTCGTCCGTTTCGTCGAGCCGGGAGAGGCGGGGTTGGCCTCCGGATTCACTCGATCCCGCCAAGGGAAGGCAGGCAGTCGATGAGGAAGCGCCCGGCCCGCCCGGCGTCGCGCCGGAGGGCGAGGGCTTCGCGTTCGAGCGGGTTGGCAGGGAAGATCAGAGGCGCTTCGTTTTCGACGGGAGGCGGAGGAGCCGGATCGTCGAGCGTGACGGCGGCGGACGGAGGGGAGAGGTCCGGCCAGAGGAGCAAGATGCCCAAGGCGACGGCGGGAGGCAGCAGAAACCATGGCCAGAGACGGCGGGATGGTTCGCGGGGCGAAAGAGAGCGGAGGATGCGCATCTCCAGGCCGGACGAGGGCCGCGGGTCGGGCTTGTGCGAACGGAGCAGGTCGCCGATTTCGTGAAAGGGTTCGCGGGACTTCATGGCGCGCTTTGGAGTTCGGAGTGGGCGGTTTCGGCTTTGAAGGAAGCGGCGAGGGTTTTGCGGGCGCGGTGGAGCAGGACTTTCACGGCGCCCTCTCGTTTGCCGAGAATGGCGGCCACGTCTTTGAGCGGGAGTTCCTCGCGGTAGTGCAGCCAAAGGGCGCCGTAAGCGACGGGGGAGAGATCGCGCTTCGCGATGGCCCACAGCCGGAGTGCCGGGCTTTCCGGCTCGGGCTCCGCGGGGAAGGGGAGCCCGGCGGGCAGGGGCCGGGACTTCCGCAGGGCGGCGATGGATTGTCGGCGGGCGAGGGTGAGCAGCCACGGCAGCAGAGGCTGGGCGGGATCGTAGCGATGGATTTTTTTCCAAGCGCGCAGGAAGGTGTCCTGCGTGAGGTCTTCGGCGTCCTGACGGTGGCGGGTGAGGGTGAGCAGGAAGGCGAAGACGCGGCCGTGATAGCGGTGGACCAGTGTTCCGAAAGCCGCTGTCGATCCTTCCCGCGCCTGGCATGCGAGCAGGGGATCGTCGGCGGCGGGAAAAGGGCTCAAGGCGGTGCGGCGTGTGCTTTTCGCGGTTTTCAGCGGGCTTTCTTCCCAGCCGCTTCCGCGGCGGCCTTTTCCATCAGGGAGAGCCATTCGGCGACGGGCAGGCTGAGGGAGGCGGCGAGGCCGGGGCGGCTTTCGCTGACGGAAAGGTCGGCGCGCAGGTCCAGGCCGTCGAGTTTGACATCGGTGACTTGGGCGAAGGCAATCACGCCATCAAGCATCCGGCGCAGGCGGTCGGCGTCGTGGGGGGTGGCGGTTTCGGTGCCCAGGCGGATCGAGAAGCGGCCGTCGTTTTCGTTCGCGGCGAGGTGGAGCGTCCGGGCCATGCGGACAAGGCGGGCGGCGTCGGCGGGAAGGTCGATTTCGGAAAGCCTCGCGCTGGCAGCGACCAGCGGCTGGCCGCCGGCGTCGGCGAAGAAGGGATCGGCATCGGCGGAGGCGCCCGCCTGCAGGGTGTCGAGTGCCTGACGGAGCAAGTCGAGCTGGCGGCTGAAGACGAGCAGACCGTCGCTGGCGAAGGCGGCGTGCTGTTTCGCGCCTTTGTCCTTCCACGAGTGGACGGTGGCGCCGGCGTGCTCGCCCGCTTGGTAGTCGTCCGCCGCTTTCACGACATCCTCCATGTGGGCGCGGTCGAAGGAACCGTCGATCAGCGCGACGCCGCGGTCCGGCCTGCCGTCGCCATAGAAGGTGATGCCGCGGAGGTCGGTGAGAGGATGCAGCGAAAACATCCGCTTGAAGGCCTGCAGCTTGGCGCCGTGGTCGGCTTCGATGCGGGCGAAGACGGCCTTGCCGGTCGCGCTGTCCCGCATGGCGTCGAGATCGGCGTGGAGGAGCCACTTGGCCGAGGGCGGCACTTGGGAGGGGATGAGTTCGCCGGCGAAAACGGGGACGGCGAAGGCGAGGATCGAGAGAACGGCGGATTTCATGATGTGCAGTGGGTAGCTGCCGGGGAGTACGCGGAAAGCGGCGGGGAGGTTACATGGATGTCCCGCCCGGCGGGAGGAAATGATTCCGGAGGGGATCCGTCCGCTTCGCTTGATGTCTTGGAATTATAAAATTTTTGGGTGAATGAAGCTTGCCAAGACCTCAAAAATTAGTTTGGTTTGCCGGGTGATCGGGAGACGCGAACCAATTCAACCGGGCTTTTCCAGCTTCGGCGGATCGGTTTCGTCTTCAAAGGTGGATGGATGGATTATCGGCGGAATGTCCCTGCTTTTCGGAGGTGTCGCGGGAGCCTGGTTTTCTCCCGGAGTGGTGGGCCATCATCTGCCGTTGCATCTGCTCCAGCTTGCGGGCGGTTCGGTCGCGATGGCGCTGGCGGTCGCGGCTCTGGGTACCCTGTTGTCCGGGCGGAATGCGATTCGCTGGGGCGTGGGCATGCCGCTATTGGTTTATTTTCTGGGTACCCTGCTGGCGCTGCTCTGCGGGCTGGAAGGTGCGCTGGCTCTGCTGCTGGGAACGCCGGTTTTCGCCGGGATCGCCATTGCCGGCGGATTGCTGGCGGCTTATCTGCTCGATGGCCGCAGACGTCCCCGCATCGCTTGAGGCGCGCCGCTTTTATTTCAGCCGGATCCGAGAAGGATCTGCTGCCGGACGGAACCCGGAGCCAGCAGCTTGTTCCGCATGGTGCGTAGACAAGCCGGATTTTGCGGGATGACGGCAACGCAGATTTTTCGCCCCGACGGGATGAAAGCTGGAAAGCTCTGCTGGGCGCATCGGATGTGAAATGCGTGCCGAACCGATACGAGAACCGTTCTTTCCGGTGCTAAAGCCAGCCGACGCGCTCGACGAACCACCACAGTCCCGCTGCGGCGAGGGCGATGCAGGACCAGCGGCGGAAGACCGGGTAGGCGGCGCTGTCGTGCCAGCGCAGGGTCAGCAGCCAGGCCACGGCGAGGATGGCTGCCTGGGCGACTTCGACGCCGAGGTTGGCGCAGAAAAGCGTCGGCAGGAAACCTTCGCCCGGCCGGATCCAGGTCGAGAGCACGCCGGCGAAGCCGAGGCCGTGGACGAGTCCGAAGGCGAAGACCAGCGCCAGCCGCCAGGGTTTCGCCTCTTTTACGAAGAGATTCTCGATGGCCAGTGCGGCGATGCTCAGGGCGATCAGCGGTTCGACGATGGAGGCGGGCACTCTCACCAACCCGGCGGCGGCCAGACCCAGCGTGAGGGTATGCGCGGCGGTGAAGAGCAGGGACTGCCAGAGCAGCGGCTTCCAGCGGCGCTCCAGCAGAAAGATGCCGAGGATGAAAAGGATGTGGTCGAGACCCTCCGGCACCACGTGGAGGATGCCCTGGATGAAAGCGATCCAGGCCGCGCTGCCGCGCCCGCTGCGGTCCGATCCGCCGAGAATTTCCGCCCGCCCGCTCGGTGTGATGTGGAGGAATTCGTCCTCTCCGGAGCCGGGCAGTTTGAGAACGAGGTCAGGGTGGTCTCCCGAGGCGAGGACGAGTGACAGGTCCCCGGTGCCGTCCGGTTCCCGCGGCTCGATCAGGATGTGGAAGTAGGCTCCGTCGTTCAGCAGCACTGGAAAGCCGGGTGGCTCGGTGTCGAAGTCGGGAAAAGTCGCCCGCCATGGAATCGTTCCGGCCGCGTTTTCCAGGGTGATGAGTTCGCGGAGATAGCGTTCGGCTTCGACGAGGAGCTTTCGTTGTTCATCCTCCGGGAGGCCGAGCAGCCACTGGCGGCTGGGTTGAGGAGATTCCGCGTCGTTGCGCCACTCGGGCACCGCGTAACCGGCATCGAAGAGGATTTCCAGGCTCCAGCCGTCTTCCGTCGCGGCGACTTCGCCATAGAACTGCTGCACCACATGGGCCGCGGAGCGGAGGGAGCCGGCGAAAGGCAGGAGGAGGATGAGGATGAGACAGCGGGTCTGGATCACGCGCGGGGTCTGACGGGGTTGTCGTGGGACGATTGGGTTTTCCCGGCTGGATGAGCAAGCCGATTGATGCGGCGCTCGCATTCACTGCGCTGATGGGTGTGTCGTTCCAGAAGGGGATCGGAGCATGCGAGGGTCAGAAGGCAGATGGAAAAGGGCGGCTCATGGGCTGCCGCGGAGTGTCCCTTTGAAGAGATTCTTCCTTTCGATGTCCGGTGTCTCCTTCTCATCAAGATGAGTGCAAAAAAATGCAATTTCACTCGCTTTCCCGTTGACTTTCCGAAACCGAACCGGGAGGAGTCCCTGTTGTATGAAAGAACCCAATATGAAAACAACCCTCTGTCTGTCAGCGATTCTTCCCCTCATGGCCTGCGCTTCCGCCCATGGCGCGGTCCTGGTCAACGACAATTTCAATGATGGCAACTTTGCCACCGTGGGAGGAGGGGGCACGGGAAGCGGGCATGTCATTTTCAACAATGGAGCCAAGAACATCACCGAAACCACGGTGGCTTCCTGGAGTATCGGCGGTGACAATTGGAACCGCTCCGAGCTGCACAGCCTTGATGAAATCAATGTCTACGACCTGCTCGTGAACCAAGGGTATTCCCTCGTCCAGATGTCATGGACCATTCAAAACGTGCAGGTGAACCGCACGGACGGCGGCGCCGAGTCTCCCTACCGCATCCAGCTCGGCGCTCTTCCCGACGCCGTCGCCCAGGGCTCCGGCGCTGAAATGTGGGAGAACACCGCGGGCGGCGTCTGGTTCGACATGCAGATCAACACCACCGGCGTTGTGAGCTACGAGATCCGTGATGCCAACGATAGCAAGGGCCCTGGCAGCGATGGTGTCTTCCGTTCCAATGGCACTGTCGCCGGTTGGGATGGAGCGGGTTCCCGCACCTTCACGCTTTCCCTTGATGCGGCCGGTTATGCATGGTCGGACAGCGTCGGCAACAACTACGGCGGCGGAACCTATGCGGATGCCGGGCTCGATAGCGAGCTTCTGGCGAGCTGGTGGGGCTTCATCATGGGGCAGAATCGCGCCAACATCGGCAACGGCACCCACGATCTGACGAATTTCACGGTAGTGGCGGTCCCGGAGCCCGGCAGCCTGCTTCTCGTGATCGGCGGCGCGATAGCGGGCCTGTTCGGCCGCCGCCGGTCGGCATGCTGAGGATTCATTCCCGGGCAAAGCTGCGGGAAGTGGCGGGAGTTTTCCGCCACGATCCCCGCAGCGAGCGATCGGTGGGGCGCTTCGACCCGCACAAGAAGCGGTTACTCTTGATTTCATCTGTCCTTGCCCGTCTTCCCTCGGCGGAGCATTCCCCTCTATCCGGAGAGATCAGGGGAAACGGATGGGTTCGTTCCGAAACAAGGCGCGTCGAGTTACAGATTCCAGATCGGAACCGGCGACGCTCCCGTGATCGTCCAACGCTCCACGAGTCTGGAGGAAAATTCCTGGGAGGACATCAAGAGCCCCGTCTATCGATGGCCCGCTTTCTGTCGGGGTTTATTTTTCCGCCGCCTCGGGTTCTTTCTTTTCCTTTTCGGAGCCCATCTTTCTCAAGCGTTCCATCGGGATGCTCACGTCGAAGTAGAGGGTGGTTTTTTCGCCGGTGGGCAGTTTGACGTGCATCGCGTCGCAGGGCGGGTCGGTGGCGGTCAGGGTCTTGCCGGTGACTTCCGCGCCGATTTCCCGGAGAATCGAGTATTCCTCGACGATCGAGATGACCTTCCAAGCGGTTTCAGGCGTCCTGCCGTCGCCGGATTCCATGACCGACTGCATGAGTCCCATGGCGAAGAAGAGGTGATAGACGTAGGCTTTCGCGTCGCCGACGCGGTTCGCGGCGTGGGAGCGCATGGCGTGGACGTCGGCGTCCACCGGGCATTTTTGCAGCCACTTTTCGGAGAGTTCGAGGAGCAGATCGACGTTCCCGGTTTCCATCGCCTGTTCGATGGCCCGGCGCTCTTCCGCCAGTTTCCAGTAGGGGTTGAAGTCTTCCCGTTTGGCGTAGTCGATCCGCAGTTTGGTGAAGAAGGAGACATCCGGTTTCGCAGGCGGGGTTTCCGCCGCGTGCAGGGAACTGCAGGCCGCCATCGCGCCGAGGAATCGCAGTGCCGTTTTCATGGGAAGGATTCTTCGATATCGCCGGGAATGATGAAAGGAAGAAAGGGACTTCTCCATTCCCTTTCGGCAAAGGCGCTGCCTTGTCGGGCTTGAGATCGGGCGGATGCACGGCTATGCCGCGCGGGCGATGACACCGGACCCGCTGCCGCCGCTGAATTATCCCGAAAGCCTGCCGGTGGTCGGCATGCGGCGGGAGATCGTGGCGGCGATCCGGGAGCATCCGGTGGTGGTGGTGGTCAGCGAGACGGGATCGGGGAAGACCACTCAGCTGCCGAAAATGGCGGCCGAGGCGCTGGCGGGCAGGATGCGGAAGATCGGCTGCACGCAGCCGCGGCGGATCGCGGCGGCGAGCGTGGCGCGGCGGGTGGCGGAGGAGTTGAAAGGGTCGCTGGGAGGATATGTCGGCTATCAGGTGCGCTTCGAGGACAGAACTTCGAAGGAGACGAAGATCAAATTCATGACCGACGGCATCCTGCTCGCCGAGACGCAGGGCGATCCGGATTTGTTGCAGTACGACGCGCTGATTCTCGACGAGGCTCACGAGCGATCGCTGAATGTCGATTTTCTGTTGGGCTATTTGAAGCGGCTGCTGGAACGGCGGAGAGATCTGAAGCTGGTGATTTCCTCGGCGACGCTGGATGCGGGGGCTTTCGCGGCGTTTTTCGACGGCGCGCCGGTGATCCAGGCGGAAGGGAGGACTTTTCCGGTGGAAGAATTTTTCCTGCCGCCGGACGAGGAGGAGGAGCTGACGCGCCATGTGCCGAGGGCGGTGGATTGGCTGACGGAGGTGGATCCGCAGGGCGATGTGCTGGTGTTCCTGCCGGGGGAGCGGGAGATCCGCGATTGTGCGGATGCGCTGGAGGGGCGGAGGTACCGGAATACGGAGATATTGCCGCTGTTCGCGCGGCTGGGATTGGCCGATCAGCAGCGGGTGTTTTCGCCGGGGCCGAGGCGGCGGATCATCCTGGCGACGAATGTGGCGGAGACGTCGCTGACGATCCCGGGGATCGTCAGCGTGGTGGACAGCGGGCTGGCGCGGGTGAGCCGCTGGAGCCCGGCGCGCGGAGTGCAGCGTTTGCAGGTCGAGCCGGTGTCGCAGGCCAGCGCGCGGCAGCGCAAGGGGCGCTGCGGGCGGGTGCGCGAGGGAGTGTGCGTGAGGCTGTATGCGGAGGAGGATCTGGCGGAGCGGCCGGAGTTCACAGACCCGGAAATCCGTCGCAGTTCGCTGGCGGGGGTGATCCTGCGGATGAAATCGCTGGGGCTGCCGGAAATCGAGAATTTTCCTTTCCTCGATCCGCCGGGGCCGAAAGCGATCTCCGAAGGGTATCGTACTTTGCGCGAGGTGGGGGCGCTGGACAGAGAGCGGAATCTGACCGAGGCGGGCCGGACGATGGCGCGGATGCCGGTCGATCCGCGGCTGGCGCGGATGCTATTGGAGGCGCGGGAGGAGCGGTGCCTGGCCGAGATTCTGCCGATCGTCGCGGGGCTGGAATCGAACGACCCGAGGGAACGCCCGGCGGAGAAGACGAAGCAGGCGGACGCGGCGCATGCGCGGTGGAAGGATGCGGATTCGGATTTCCGCGGAATGCTGCGTTTGTGGGGCGATGTGCAGCGTTTCCGCGAGGGGCGGGGATGGAAGAGGAACCAGCTCCGGAAGTTCTGCGGAGAGGTTTTTCTCAACTACCGGCGGGTGACGGAGTGGGCGAACGTCCACGACGAGTTGAAGGAGTTGGTGGAGCGGGAATTGAGGTGGCAAGTGAAGCCATTGGCGGAGACGGTGGAGAGGGGAGCGCCTTACGACGCACTGCACCGGGCGCTGTTGGCGGGAGTGCCGCGGCAGTTCGGATTGTGGGACCGGGAGGAGAGGGCCTACCGAAGCGCTTCGGGAGGGCACTTCGCGGTGTTCCCGGGGTCGGGACTTTTCGGCGGAAAGCGTTGGGATTGGGTGATGGCGATGGAGCTGGTCGATACCACGCGCTTGTGGGCGCGGCGCATCGCGCGGATCGATCCGGAGTGGGTGGAGAAGGTGGCGCCGCATTTGTGCACCCGCCGCTATGGCGACGGGCATTGGGATGAGAAGCACGGGGCGGTATACGCGAAGGAGACGGTGAGCTGCGGCGGGCTCCCGGTGGTCGCGGGGCGGAGGGTGCATTTCGGGCGGATCGATCCCGGGGGGGCGCGGAAGATTTTTATCCGGGAAGGATTGATGCAGGGAGGGGTGAAGGGGAAGTCGCGGGCTTTGGATCGGCTGGCGGGGTTGAGGGAGGAGATCGAGGGCATCGAGCACAAGCTGCGGCGGCCGGGCGGCTTGTGGAGCGAGGAGGCGGTGCTGGCGTTTTTTGAGAGCCGTTTGCCGGAGGGGATGTGCACGGCGAAGGCGTTTCACGATTGGCGGGGGAGGCATGAGGAGGAGATTCTGGCGGAGCGAGGGGACGTGGTGCTGGAGGATCTGGACGCGCTCGATCTGGAAGGGTATCCCGATTGGCTGGCTCACGAAGGGCAGGAGTATGCGGTATATTACCGGGCCGAGCCGGGGGCGAGGGACGACGGAGTGACGCTGGGGGTGCATATCGACCAACTTTCGCATTTGCCGGAGTGGCTGCCGGGCTGGGGCGTGCCGGGCGATCTCGAACGGCGGGCGGAGTGGCTGATCCGCTCGCTGCCGAAGGATCTGCGCCGCGAATGCCAGCCGGTGGCGGACGCGGCGCGGGGATTTGCGGAGGAGTGGCTGGAGCGAGAGAAAGACGGGCCGCTGGAAGTACGATTAGCGCGGTATTTGACGGGGTTTTCCGGCTTCGACATCCGGCCGGGGGATTTCGACCCGGCGCGGCTGCCGGAGGAACTGACGACGAAGATATGGGTCTGCGACGACGAGGAGAAGGAGCTGGCTTTCGGCAGGGATGCTGTGGCGCTGCGCGCGAAGTTGGGGAAGGTGGCGAAGGAGCGCTTCGAGGCGGCGGCGAACGAGGAATGGGAGCGGAGCGGGATGACGGCGTGGACGGAGGGTGAGGTGCCGGAGCGGGTGGAAACCTCTGCGGGGCCGGCGTTTCCGGCGCTGGTGGACGAGGGCACGGCGGTGGGGGTGAGGGCATTTTCAAGGGAGATCGAGGCATGGGAGGCGCACCGGGCCGGGCAGGCGCGGCTGCTGATGCTGGCGCAGCCGGATCAGGTCGCGTATTTGAGGAAGAAGTATCCGCTCGGATTGATGGCGAAGGTGGAGCTGCCGAGGCTCGGCACGTCGACGGACGATTTGATCGCGCTGGCGGGGGAGGGGGCCTTGGGGGGGAGGCGGATTTCCAGGCCGGAGGATTTTGCGGAGAAGGCGAAGGAGGCGAGAGGAAGATGGTTCGAGGCAGCGACGATCATCGCGAAATCGCTGGATGCCACATTCGATGCGGTGGGATCGGTGCGGCAGTGGATTCATGAGCACGCGAAGGACCGGAATCTCGGGATCGTTGCGGCGGACCTTGAGGAGGAACTGGAGTGGCTGCTGCGGCCGCGTTTCGTATGGAGGGCGGGCTTCGCGAGGATGAAAGGCCACGACCGCTATCTGCGCGGGATGCGTTCGCGGATCGGCAGGCTGTCCAGCCTGCCGCTGGTGAAGGATCTGGAGAAGATGGAGCGGGTGCGGAAGTTCTGGCAGCCGTGGTTCATCGCGTGGACCGGGCGGCCGGACGATCCGGGGTTGTGGGAGTACGGATGGTTATTGGAGGAATACCGGCTTTCGTTGTTCGCTCCGGATGTGGGGGTGGAGGCGAAGGTCTCGGAGAAACGATTGGCGGAGGGGTTCTGACGGTTTTTTCGCGGCAGGGGGAAAAATCGTAACCGCAATTTCTTTTCTCCGGGCGATGGATGTGCTAAGGGGGCGCTCATGGATGATCCCTACACCGCTCCGTCGTCGTCGCCCGAAGTTTCCCAGGTCCCGCTCAGCAGCGAGGAGCGGATGTGGGCGATGCTCGGGCATTTGTCCGCGCTTACCGGTATGCTGACCGGAGGAATCGGCATGGTGGTAGGGCCACTGATCATCTGGCAGATCAAGAAGGATACGATGCCCTTCGCCGCCCAGGAGGCGAAAGAGGCGCTCAATTTCAACATCACGTGGCTGGTGGGTTTCGTGGTTTTGAGCGTGCTGGCCGCGATTCTGACGGTGATCCTCATCGGACTTCTGCTGTGGCCTGTGATCGGTCTGCTCGCGATCGGATGGCTGGTTGTGACCATCCTTGCCGGCTTGAAAGCGAACGAGGGCAAAGCTTACCGCTATCCTGCGACGATCCGCCTGATCAAATGAGGCGCCATTCCCTCACGTAGCGACACTGGGCCGGTTGTTGGGGAGAGCGGGGGTAGCAGGCGAGTTTGCCGGGGTCCATGTGGGCGGTGTAGAGGCGTTGGACTTCGGCGAGCGCGGCGTCGCCGTCGAGTCCACATTCCCGCAGCCAGCAGCCGACCGCGGTGCCCGTCCGGCCAATGCCGCCCCAGCAATGGACGTAGCAGGTGCGCTGCAGATCGAGTTCCGCGCGGATGAGATCGAGGATGCCTTTCATGATCTCCGGCCCCGACGGGATATCCATGTCGGGAATTTCGAAGGAATGGCGGCGGAGGTTCAGGGATCCATCGTCGATGGCGGCGAAGAGCGGTTCATAGGGAACCAGATTGTCCACCCGCGTGGTGAGGTCGATGAAGGTCCGGATGCCCTTGCCGGTCAGTTCGCGCAGGCGGATTTCGGCGATGTTCGGGCTCTGGCTGCCGGGATATTCGCCGGCGAAAAGGCCAGGCTGCACGGGGTAGTGGCTCACTCTCATCGGGACGGAGCATGTCTTCTGGAAGCCGGGCGTGGAAATTCCATTTGCGCCATGGGGCGGGCGGGGTCATGGTTCGGCCGTCAGTCACGGGGGCGTTCCGGTTTCGACGGGATGTTCGAAGTGCTGGCTGCACGTGGAGGTTGATCGGCTGGCCTCCTAAAAAGCCGCTCAAAACAAATAAATGCAGACTCTAACGAGCTTGCCCTCGCTGCTTAATTGACAGCGACGCCCGATCCCCGATGCCCGCTAGGGGGGACGGCGACTACCCAGCGGGCTGGCCGGGGGGCCGGGAAACCGGGCTCCCTGGCGAGATTCAACAGGTTTCTAGGAAAGCGGACGCCGCCGGAGGGCCGAAGTTTTCCGAAACACCCGACCGCCGGATAAACGTGTAGATGCCCGCATGGAAGACGTTTCGGACAGGGGTTCGACTCCCCTCGCCTCCACCATTTTTTGAGACCGGGAAAATCACAACGATCCCGGAGGTTCTGGAGTGGAAGGGAAACCTGCCAGGGGTGGTTTCGTGATTTTCGGCTTCCGCGGAGGAGATGTCCGCGTTTGTGATGGCCGCAACCCATGAATGGTTCCCCCCGCGCATTCCGCTCGCGCCGTTTCTTCGCTCGTTGCTTGTTCCATTGTGCTCTGATGGCGAGCTGCCCTCTGGCAGCGGCGGAGCAGCGCATCGGCGAGGGGGGGCTGAACCTACTGCCCGCCAGTTCCCAGCAGAACCGCTTGTCCCTGAAGATCACCGCCACTGTGTCCGGCACGCCTGCGGGCACGGTGACGGTATCCGACACGCGGACGGCCGATGCCAGCGGCTTGCTGGCGGTGCGGCTGGGTGTGGACGAGGATTCGCCGCAGTCGCTGGAAATTTCCGAGGGCAGCCGCGTGGCGCTCACGGACATGACGTTCCACTTCACCTACCGGTTTCTCATTTTCAATATCGATGTCGGCACTTTGCAAACCAGCGGTCTTGGCGGTGAAGTGTTTACCCCCGAGCCGCCGGCCTCGGTGGGGACGGGCGGAGTGTTCGATGCGGAGGATCATGCGTTCCGGATCGATCGGGGAAACGGACGGCTCGAATCGAGTTTCATCGATGGGGATGCGGAAATCGATTTCTCTGAAATGCCGCTGGAGGGCCGGGGCTCCGGGCAGGGAACGGTGACGCTTGTGCGGCTGGGGGAAACGGCGGAGGGAATCATGTATCGGGTGCGGCTTGCGCTGCCGGTCTCGATGGACCAGACGGAGATATTGGACGGCAATACCGTGCGCATCGAGGCCAGCGGCAATCTGCGGGCGGAGGGAACGATCCTCGTTCCGCCCGCGCCGGGCTCCGGGGACGATTTCGAAAGCTGGGCGGAGCAGGTGAGGCCCGGCGGCGTGGCATTCGATGAACTGGCGGCTTCCGGCCTGCCCTTTGGCGTGTTGTGGGCGCTCGGAGTGGAGCCGGGCGGAACCTTGGAGCCGATGTCGTTGCAAGTTTCCGGCGATCAGGAAACGGCCGCGGCCACGCTCGATTTGCCGGAAGGCGGCAACCGCCATCCCGTGCTGGTGGAGGTTTCGTCCGATCTGGGGGAATGGCGGAATGCGACGGAAGCGGAGCTGCCGGGTATCGGGACGAACCCCCTGCCGCCGGGAGCTACGGGGGTATTGACCATCTCATTGGGACCGGATGCGCGATTCGTCCGGTTGCGGGTGGAGGAGCCGTGAGGCAAGGGCTGTCACGGCTTGAACATGCTCCGCGGTTTATTTTTCCCGGCCCGCTTTTTGCGGAAACCCCCGCACATTCTGCCGCAGGGTTGAGTTGTCTTTTGCTTGAGTCTATCAGGTGGGTACGTAATCCCAGCCATGCCCATGAACTCGACCAAAATCCTTTGCGGAACCGACTTTTCGATCCCCGCCCGGCGGACTTCCGATGCCTGTGCCGCCCTCGCCGCGAAGCTTGGAACGCCGCTGGTGCTCGCCCATGTTCACCAGCCGCTGCTTTTCGCGGGGGAGGGGCTTGCCGAATCGGTGCAGGACGCTTCCCGGCGGATGCTCGCATCGGAAGCGGAGCGTCTGCGCGAGCGGGGGGCGACGGTGGAAGAAGCTTTTCTCGATGCCGGGCCGCCGGAGGAGGTGCTGCTGGGAGCGGTCGAGAGCAGGGGCGCGGGGCTGATCGTGCTGGCCTCGCAGCAGAAGCGCGGGTTTGCCGAGCGCCTCCTGCTGGGCAGCATCGCGGAGTATGTGGCGGAGCATGCCGCGGTGCCGACGCTGATCGTGCGTGATGCGGAGCCTTTCGAGGAGTGGGTGGCGGGGAAACGCCCGCTCGGGGTTTTCGTGGCGGAGAATCTTTCGTCCTCTTCCGATGCTCCCCTGCTGTGGGCGAAGAGTCTCGGCCAAGCCGGTTCGTGCGCCTTCACCGTCGCCTATACGAATTGGGTGTCCGATGAGGCGTTGCGGCTGGGCTTGAGGGAGCCTTCGTCGTTTTTCGAGGAATCCCCGGAGGTGCATGCCGTGCTGGAGCGCGATCTGCGTGAGAGGACGAAACGGCTGCTCGGCGAGGTGCCGGCCCGCACGGTGGTGGGGCCGCGCTGGGGTCGGGCCGATGCGTCGCTGATCGAGTTGGCGAAGCAGGCCGAGGCCGATCTGATCGTGGTGGGCACCCGCCAGCGCCGCGGTCTGGCCCGCCTTTTCGACGAGTCGGTGTCGCGCGGCGCCTTGCGCCACGCACCGATGAATGTGGCGATCGTGCCGCAGAAGGGAGTCGCGGCGACGGAAGCACCCCTGCCGCGCTTCGATCGAGTGCTGGTGCCGACCGATTTTTCTGAGCTTTCCAATCATGCGATTCCCTATGCGTATGCGCTGGTGTCACCCGGCGGGATGGTGTGCCTGGCTCACGTGACGGCGCGCTTCGGTTCGGAGGAAAAGGAGATCGCCCGCCAGTTGCGTGCCCTGATCCCGGCGGAGGCCGCGGCGCGGGGAATCCACAGCGAGGTGTCGATCACGGAGGACGACCGCACGGCGGAAGGCATCGGGCATCTGGCGGCGCGCTTCGGGGCGGACGCGATTTGCATCGGTTCGCACGGCCGTTCGGGGGTGCAAAAGGCACTGCTCGGTTCCGTGGCCCAGGCGGTGGTGGAAGGGAGCCGCTGCCCGGTGCTGATCGCGCGAAAGCCGTGATTCCGGGAATGGGACGGACGCGGTGAAGAGGACGAACAGGAAGATGATGCCATGCCCGATTCGCACGCAGAGACGCCCTGGCATCATCTCGAAACGCGGATGGTCTTCAGTTTGCTGGAGACCGATCCGGAGACGGGCCTGACCTCCGCGGAAGCGGACGTCCGGCTGGCGAAGCATGGGCCGAACGAGGTGACGGCCTCGGTGCGCGTGCCGGGCTGGCTGCGCTTCCTGCAACAGTTCAATCAGCCGCTCATTTATATCCTGCTGGGCGCGACGGTCATCACGGCTTTTCTCGGGGAATGGGTGGATTGTTCGGTCATTTTCGCGGTGGTGCTCGCCAACGCGATCGTCGGTTACATCCAGGAGTCCAAGGCGGAGAAGGCGATCGATGCCTTGAGCAGGATGGTTGTGACCACAGCGACCGTGCGGCGGAGCGGCCACCGGGAGCGCGTGCCCTCGCGGGAACTGGTGCCGGGAGATATTGTGCTGCTCCAGGCGGGCGATCTGGTGCCGGCCGATTTGCGCTTGTTCCGGGTGAAGAATTTGCAGGTCGATGAAGCGCCGCTCACCGGCGAGTCGCTGCCGGTTTCCAAGCACGCCGATCCGCTCACCCGGGACGTGGTGCTGGCGGACCGCAGGAATCTCGCCTACGCCGGCACGCTGGTCGCCACCGGCTTCGCCGAAGGCATGGTATGGGCCACCGGCAACCGCACCGAGACGGGCCGCATCGCCCGCCTCATCGCCGGGGCGACGGAGATCTCCACCCCGCTGACGAAGAAGATCGCCGTTTTCAGCCGCCTGATGCTGTGGGTGATTCTCGGGCTGGCGCTGATCACCTTCATCGTCGGAGTGCTGCGCGGCACCGGACCGGCGGAGATGTTCATGGTCGCCGTGGCGCTTGCCGTCGGCGCGATCCCGGAAGGGCTGCCCGCCGCGGTGACGGTGGTGCTGGCGATCGGCGTCAGCCGCATGGCGAAGCGGCGGGCGATCATCCGCAAGCTGCCCGCGGTGGAGACGCTGGGCGGCACCACAGTGATCTGCTCGGACAAAACGGGCACGCTCACGGAGAACCGGATGATGGTGCAGGAAGCTTTCGCGGGGGGAGTGTTCTTCGAGTTCACCGGCATGGGGTACGAGACGAAGGGGGAGATCTTGCGGGAAGGACAACCCGTCGATCCGCTCCGTCATCCTGCGTTGCGCGAGTGCCTGCGCGCCGGGGTGCTTTGCAACGATTCGAAGCTGATTGTCGAAAGCGGCATCACCAACGTCCACGGCGATCCGACGGAGGGCGCGCTGCTCGTTTCCGGGGCCAAGGCCGGGCTGCTGCATGCCGAGACCCGCAGGGAGGCGCCGCAGCTCGACATGATTCCCTTCGAGTCCGAGCAAATGTTCCGCGCCACGCTGCATCAGGACAGTGGCCGAAGAACGATCTACAAAGTCGGCGCGGTGGAGCGCCTGCTCCGGCGCTGTGCCGATATGCTTGATGCCGGAGGAAGGCCGACTCCGCTGGATGAGGGAGCGATCCGCGCTGCGGTGGAGGTGATGGCGGCAAAGGGGTTGCGCGTGCTTGCTTTCGCCCGCCGTGACGGCGAGGGGACGGAGGGCGGGCTGGATCACGGGCATGTGGCCGGGGGACTGACGTTTCTCGGTTTGCAGGGCATGATCGACCCGCCCCGGGAGGAGGCGATCCATGCGGTGGGAGAGTGCCACCGGGCAGGCATCCGGGTGAAGATGATCACCGGCGATCATCCCGTGACGGCGCGGGCGATCGCGGCGCGCATCGGGTTGGGGAAGGGTGACGAGTGTCGCACGCTGACGGGGCGCGAACTGGAGGACATTTCCGACAGGGATCTGCCCGATGTGGCGGAGGAGACGTCGGTTTTCGCCCGCGTCGCACCGGAGCAGAAACTGCGGCTGGTGGAGGCGCTGCAATCGCGCGGTCACATCGTCGCGATGACGGGCGATGGGGTGAACGACGCGCCCGCACTCAAGCAGGCGGATATCGGCATCGCCATGGGCATCACCGGCACCGATGTGGCGAAGGGGGCGGCGGACATGATCCTGACCGACGACAATTTCGCCGCCATCGAGTCCGCGGTGGAGGAGGGGCGCGGGGTGTTCGACAATCTGCTCAAGTTCATCGTCTGGACGCTGCCGACGAATCTCGGCGAGACGTGCATCGTCATGGGGGCGGTTTTCTTCGGATTGGCATTGCCGATCCTACCGGTGCAGTTGTTGTGGATCAATCTCGGGACGACGGTGTGCCTGGGCATGATGCTGGTGTTCGAGCCGAAGGAGCCCGGCCTGATGAACCGCCCGCCGCGAGATCCGAGGCGTCCGCTGCTGACGTTCGCGCTGCTGATGCGCACGGGGCTGGTTTCGTTGTTCATGGTCGCGGGCGGTTTCTGGATTTTCTTCCGGGAGTTGCAGCTTTCCGGCGGGGATCTGCCCACGGCGCGCACGGCGGTGGTGCAGTTGATCGTGCTGGTGGAGACGGCGTATCTTTTCAACTGCCGCTCCCTGCATCAGCCGTTGACGGCGATCGGTCTCTGGAGCAATCGCCAGGCCATCGCCGGTGCGGTGGCGATGGTGGCGGTGCAGTTTCTGTATGGCTATGCGCCGTTCATGAACGCGTTGTTCCAGTCCACACCGCTCGGCATCGCGAGCTGGCTGCGGATCGGGGGCGTGGCGCTGTTGTGCTTCCTGGTGGTGGAGCTGGAGAAGTATCTGCGTTTCGGCCGCCGCTCGGTGGAGGGGGCGCCGGAGTGACAGAAGCCGGCCGGCGCCGCTTCGCGCAAAGTGTCTCGCGACGCCGGATGTCTTGCCAAGGCCGGCCCGGAAAGTTCACGCTGTTCCATGGTGAATCACGAAGACAAATAACGATGAACCACGAGGACCCCTACGCTGCTCCCCATCAGCCGCCGGTTCCACCGCCGCAACCGCATTACCCGCCCGGCCGGCTTGGGGATGATGTCGGCATGCGCCTGTTGCTGCCGGTGGGCCGTTCCGGTCTGGCCATTGCGGCGGGCTATCTCGGGTTGTTTTCGTTTGTCATCCTTCCGGCTCCCATTTGTCTGGTCGTCTCGATCATGGCCATCCGCGACATCCGTCGCAGCCGGCATAGCGGCCGGCCGAAGTATGGCATGGGCCGCGCGGTTTTTGGTCTCGTGATGGGTGTTTTGGGGACGCTCCTGCTGCTGGGAGGTCTCGCCGTTTCCCTGATGGAGGATTAATCAGGGAGCGCGTTGGCGGTGTAGAAGAAGAGACGGTTCTGGAGCGAGGACCGGTCGTCGGCGGATTGCGCTTCGGGGAGGTCGAGGCGGTAGATGAGGCCGGGGGAGAAATCGGCGAGTCCGACTTCTACGGAGCGCTTGCCGGTGACGGTCAGGGCGATGGTGTCGTGGGTGCGGTTGTTTTCCGGATCGCTGCCGTAGGTCCATTTCGGCTGGAGAGTGAAGGAGGAGAATTTCCATGCATCCTTTGCGGCGAGCGTTTCGGGGATGTCCTTGGTGAAGGTGATGGCGAAGCCCTTTTTCGTGATCCGAAAGGTTTCGATGTCGAAGGGCACGCCGCCTTTCCACGTGATGCGCTGGATGCCTTCGGCGGGGGCGCCCCAGCCGCGGACGGTGGAGCCGATGTAGAGGTGTCTGCCATCGGGCGAGAAGCGCAGGCGGTGGTTGCCGGAGCGCAGGCCGTGGCCGTCGATGAAGTGGGTGACGGCGCCCTGGAACCGGCCGTTCACTTTTTCGAGCATGGCGCGGGAGATGCGCGTGCCGTTGTTGTCGGGGAGGAGAAGCTGCCCGGCGAAGGGTCCGAAGGAGCCGTCGCGCGGGAGCTCCATCGGTTCGCCGGCGGAGCGGTTGATTTCCTTGTGGGGGATTTCGACGGCCGGCGGAGTGCGGTGCTTGTTGTAGGCATCGAGATCGCGGCGATAGACTGCGAGCGGATCCTTATCCTTCCAGGCGGGGTCCCATACCAAACTACTAGGATGACCGTAAAAGTTGCCTTTTTCGACGTGATAGAGAGGCGTAGTGGCTTTCCAGTCGCCCTCGTTGTCGCCGCACCAGACGTTGCCGTCGGGATCGCGATAGATGCCGTTGTGCATGCGGAAGCCGCTGGCGAAGGGAGTGAGCTTGCCCCGGGCGTCGCAGTGGAGGACCCAGCCACGCCATTTCACCGAGGAGAAGTTGCGGCCGCGGCGGCCGGCGGGGGAGTAGTCGCCGAGAACGCGCTCAAAAACGGGGCCGTTGTGGGAGGCGGTGCCGATGGCTAGGTAGTAGCCGCCCTGGCCGTCGCCGGTGAGCGTGTTGGTTTCGTGGTAGTTGCCGCTGAGGCCCCAGCCGGAGGCGAAGCGCGTGTAGCGGTCGGCCAGGCCGTCGCCGTCGGTGTCCTCGGCTTCGGTGAAGTCGGCCATCTGGGTGATGCGGATTTTGGAGGGGGAGATGGCGTGGATGCCGCAACCGTTGTGGAAGCCGGTGGCGAAGAGCTTCCACTGGAGGGCGGCGGGGTCGGCGGAGGGTTGGGCGCGGATGACGTCGCCGCGACGGAGGACGACAAAGAGGGAGTCGTCCGGGGCGAAGTCGAGACCGCCGATCTCGGGCGGGACATCGGCGGGAAGGGGGATGTTTTCGATTTTGTAGCAGTCGTCGAAGTCGGCGGCGGAGACCGGCGAGGAGAGGATCAAGGCGGCGAGGATTTTAACCGCGAAAGGACGCGAAAAATCGCGAAATGGAACAGCCGGCTGTGCTTGAATCCGGTTTTCCATTCTGTCTTTGAAGTTTCGCATTTTTCGCGTGGTTTCGCGGTTCATGTTTTCTTTGCCCGAAGCGGGATTGAAGTTCATTCGGGTTTACCGATGGATTGGATGAAGAGGACGAGGGATTCGTATTCCGCATCGGGGAGGGCGAAGGGGGGCATGTAATTCGGCGGGTAGCCTTTGGCGATTTTGGCGTTGGGGTCGCGGATGGATTCGAGAAGGTAGTCGCGGTCGGCGAGGACAGGGGTGTCGTTGCCTTCGATCGCGCGTTTGGAATCGGCGAGACCGGCGAGGGTGGGACCGTGGCTTTGGGAGCCGTCGGTGGAGTGACAGCCGATGCAGCCGTAGTTGTTGTAGAGAGTTTCGCCGGCCTGGATGTTGGGTTTGGAGAGGTCGATTTTGATCTGGTAGCCTTGAAAATTTCCGAGGTTGCTGCCGGTGTAGGTGAAGTCGATGCTGCCGTGGCCTTCGGCGGAGAAACCACCTTCTTTCCAGGCAAGCGGGGCGGCGGGGGAGCAGGCGAGGGTGGCGTCGAAGGAGAGGGGTTTTTCCGAGGGACGCAGGGTGAGGGAGACGAGGTGGTCGCCGGCTTTGAATTCGAAGGTGGGTATGCCTTCCTGCAGGCGGTGGCCGGTGTAGGCGAGGCCGAGATCGGCGGCGTTCCTGCCGCCGATGTGGACGGGGTGTTTGCCGGATGCCTTGTGAAAGAGGTTGCCGACGAGGCGCGGGACGTAGTCGAAGGAGACGCGCGAACCCCGCTGCCGGTCGCCCCAATAGGGGGTCATGTCGAGGAAGCCGCCTTGCCAGGCATAGAGCGGACGGCACTCGGTGGTGTCGAAGGCATAGGCCAGCGCAGGGCCGAAGCTGACGGCCATGGCGGCGGGGATGCCGGGGATGGGTTTTTCCTCGCCGGGAACATCCTCGCCCCTGCCGGGGTTGTATTTCGGGGCGGGGTGACTGCGGTGGTGGCGGGAAAAAATGGCGGGATCGAGTCCGGGGTCGGGCAGGTAGGTGCCGAGGACGAGGGGTGCATCGGACCTGCCGAGCGGGCGGTTTTCGAAAGTGAGCAGCGATTCCGCGGCGGCGAGCGGCGGGACGAGGGCCAGGACAAGCAGGGTTTTCCTCATGAGCGACAGGAGAGGGACGGGGCAGGGTGGCAAATTCTGTCGGAGGATGCAGTCACCCGAATGAGTCAGTATGCGGCGCTCCCGGCTTCGCTTCGTCCCAGGAAGCCTGCGGCTCATTTGCCCTTGGCCGCGGGCATTTGATGGAGAGAGTGTCGCCGCGATGCGCGGCTCCGGCGAGCGATGGAAATTAGAGGAATTGATCGACTTCGAGGTGGCGCTCGGGGCTTGGGATGGCGCGTCGCAGCCCGCCGAGCCAGTCGAGGAAGGTTCGCGGAGCCGGGTTTTCAAAAGCTGGTGGCGGCAGAGTGGCGTGAAGGGTGTGGGGAAATCATGGATTTCCTCGCTGAACTGGGCTGCGCTGGCGCTGGTGTTGATCGCGATCGTCGCCGGTTTTGGGGCGGCGTGGGGGTGCTACGATGGGCGGCGGGAAGGGGTGAATGTGGTATTTTTCCTGGCGGTTACGCTGGTGCTGCCGTGGGCGATCTTTTTGGGAGGCATCGTGGCGTGGCTGCTGAACCGCCGCCGGGCCGGGTTTCTCGCGGGGGCGTTGAAGCGGCTCGCGGTGAGGTTTTCCAGTGGGAAAGGGAAGGAAGCGATGGCGCGGATCGGGGGGAATCCGGAACTGGCGAAGGCGGTGGGCTGGCGGCTCGCGGCGAAGGCGCAGGCGATCGCGGGGGATTTCCACTTCGGGGCTCTCATGGGATTATGGATGATGTATGCCTTCCGCAAGGTCGGCTTTTTCTGGGAAAGTACGACGGAAACGGCCATGCAGCGCGTCCTGGAAGGAATGGTGAAATTCCTGAGCATGCCCTTGGCATGGGGGAGCCCCGATATGCTGCCGGATGTCGCGGGCACCCGCCGGGGAGCCGGGTGGGATGGAGGGGGAGAGGAGTGGGGGGTGTTTCTGATGATGTCGTTGTTTTTCTGGGGATTTCTTGCGCGGCTTGTGTTGGCGAATATCGCGGGGAGCCAGGAATGGCGCGTCCTGCGCTCGCCCGCTTTCGAGTCTCCGCGCCATCGAAAGCTGTGGCGGGTGCTCACCGGCGTCCGCCGCGGCGAGGACCCGGCCGGGCCGGCGGACGGGGCGCTGGTGATCGACCTCGGCGGGGTGAAGGTGGACCGGGATTTTCTGCGGCCCTTTTTCCTGCGCCGTCTGCGGCTCAATCCGGTGGCGTGGGAGACGACCGGCGTGCTCGATGCCGGGCGCGAGGCGTCGGCGCGCGGGGCATTGGCGAAAGCGCCGGCCGGGGTGATCCTGCTGGCCGAGGGGTGGTCGCTGGCGCCGCGGCAGGTGGAGGGGATCCTGCGCCGCGCGCTCGACACGGCGGAGGAGCGGCGGATCGTTCTGTATGTGGCGGATTTCGATAGCGAGGGGCGTCCCCGGGAGGCGGGGGCGGCGGAGCGCGAGGCTTGGGCGGCTTTCGCCGACGGGCTGGCCGGGGTGGAGGTGGAGTTGGTCTTTTATGAGGAGGAACGGACATGGGCGCCTGGGTAAACGATGACATTCCCGCCTTCGCGGTCGTGGGGCGGGTGAACGCGGGCAAGACCGCGACACTGGCGACCTTGCTGGAGGTCGACGACGATCAGATCCTGCGAGTGAGTTCCACGCCGGGGGAAACGACGAATGTGCAGCCGCTGCCGGTGCGCTACGACGGAGTGGAACTGCTGCGTTTTCTCGATACACCGGGCTTTCAGCAGCCGGTCGAGGCGATGCGCGAGATCGGGAAGATGGCCGGAAACGGGGTGCCCGGGCCGGAGGAGCTGAAGCGCTTCGTCGCGGAATGCCGCGAGCGCTTTCCCGACGAGGTGCGCCTGCTGGAGCCGGTGATGGAGGGGGCGGGCATTCTCTATGTCGTCGACCCCGGCCGGCCGCTGCGCGACAGCTTCCTGGCGGAGATCGAGATCCTCCGCTGGACCGGCCGGCCGCGGCTGGCGCTGCTCAATCCGCAGGGCGAGGCGGACCCGGAGAACGAACGCGCCTGGCGCGAGCGGCTCGGGACGTCCTTCAACCTCGTCCGTACCTTCGACGCCCACCGGGCAAGGTACGATGAGCGTCGTAGATTGTTGGAGGC
This sequence comes from Haloferula sp., assembly GCA_037190465.1. Classification (GTDB taxonomy): domain Bacteria; phylum Verrucomicrobiota; class Verrucomicrobiia; order Verrucomicrobiales; family Akkermansiaceae; genus Haloferula. Next base: position 295,924 of record JBBCJF010000005.1, read on the forward strand.
GCTGCTGCAGATCGAGGAACGCCACGCGTCGCGCATCCGCGAGGTGATCGACACCATGGAACTGGAGCGCGGCCAGCGTCGCGAGGAGGCGACGGAGGCGATTCTGGATTTCCTGGAAAGAGCCCTGACCCTGCGGGTGACCGAGCCGCTCGACGAAAAGGATCGCGGCATCGCCGCCCGCCGCGAGCGCAAACAGGCGCGGATGGCGGAGCGCTATCATGAGGAGCTTGCCGCACTCGAGAAAACCTGCACGGGCAAGCTGCTCAAAATCTACCGCCACCATCTGATCCAGGCGGATATCGACGTGGAACGCCATCGCGGGCTCGATCTGGCGACCGCCGAGACATGGCGGAAATGGGGCTTGAGCCGCTGGCAGCTCGCCGGGGCGGGGGCGCTGGCCGGGGGAGCTGCGGGGGCGGCCTTCGACCTCGGGGTGGGGGTGCACAGTCTGGGTGCGGGGACGGTCTTCGGCGCGATCGGAGGCGGAACGGCGGCGTTTTTCAAAGGAGGCAGCCTGCCGGAACTGAGGGTGAAGCTCGGCGGCGGGATTTCCCTCTCCGGAAGCGAGGGGCGGACAATGGTGCTCGGCCCGCCCGCCAGCGTGAATTTCCCTTGGGTGCTGCTCGACTCGATGCTGCTGCGCCAGTCCGGCATCCTGGCCCGGGCGCACGGCCGGAGGGATGCGGCAGCGCTCGACGACGGCAGGGAGGAAAGTTTCACCCGGCGCCTCCCGTCCGACCGGCGCGCGACGCTCCAGAAGTGGTTTTCTTCCTGCCTGAAGGGAGCGCCCGATCGGGGCAAGGAGTCCGGAGTTTTCTCGATCCTGACCGAGACGCTGGAGTCGCTGGAAAATCCCGAAAGTCCGGAAGTGTGACAAATCCTGAGCAAATCCCGCCAATGACTAAACCCGGCGGATTTCCCGAACGTGTGAGCCTGTCCGGTTCCCCACCGCCGAGCATGAACCCGCAGGGCGACAATACCGAGGAATTCGTCCACGAACTGACCCGTTGTCAGGGCGACCTCTTTTATTTTATCCGAGCGCTGTGCGGCGACGCCCATGCCGCGGCGGACATCCGGCAGGCGGTGAACATGATTCTCTGGCGCAAGCGGGAGAAATTCCGTCCCGGCACCAGTTTCAAGAACTGGGCGTTCCGCATCGCCCAGCTTGAGGTGAAATCCTATCTCCGCGGTCGTAAGCGCGACCGTTCCGTCGCCTTTGACGCCGATCTGCTCGACTGCTTCGCCGCCGAACTTCCCGCCACCATCGACGAGCTGCCGGAGCGTCGGCGCGCGCTGGCGGAGTGCCTCAAAAAGCTCACCCAGAAGGACAGCGAGCTGATCCGGCATCACTACTGGTCGGCGGGCTCGCTGGAATCCCTCGCCCGCGCCACCGACCGCAGCGTCGGCACGCTCAAGGCCCGCCTTTTCCAACTCCGCGCCTCCCTGCGCCGCTGCATCCAGGGACAACTCGACGCTCTCCGGCCCTGATGGAAGATTACGAACGCAGCCGCCTCCTGAACCGCCTGATCGACGGCTCGATCGAGCCCGGGGATTTCATGCGTCTCCAGAACCTGATGCGCCACGACGCCGAGCTGCGCCAGGAGTACTACGATCTCATGGCGGTCGATCAGTTGCTGACCGAGGCCTACGAGGTGCCCGACTACATCGCCGTCCATGCGCAGGCGATGGACGATAGCTGGGCGGTCCGCCGCGCACGCCACGGCATGATGGTCCGTTCGCTGCTCTCCGCTGCCGCTATCTTCGCCGTCGCTCTCGGCACGTTCCTTTTCATCCGTGCCCGCCAGCCGGAGATCCGACTCGCCGGCTCGTCCGACAGTCATTACGTCGTGAACGGGGTGTTGAGCGAAAGCTCCGTCCTCAATGTCGGTGAGGCCGTCGAACTCAAGCACGGCGTGCTCAATGTCGCGCTCGGTCCCTTCGTCGAAGCCTGCATCGAGGCGCCTGCGAATCTCCGTCTCCGCGACCGCTCCGGGACGGTGGAACTCACCCGCGGCTCGGCATTCTTCCAGATGGCGCCCGGCAGCGAGGGTTTCGAGGTCCACACGCCCGCCGGGGTGATCCGCGACATCGGCACGAAGTTCGGCGTGCGCGTCGCAGCGAATGGACAGGTCGAAACGCACGTCATCTCCGGCCTGGTCGACATCGCGCGGTCCGAAGGCGGGCCGGTGCGCCGCGTCGCGGCGGGGGAGGCGGTTTCGTGGACCCGTCAAGGCGCTTTCGCGGAGCGGAAAATGGACCCCGCCGCTTTCGTGCAAACGCTGCCCATCGAAACGCCGCTGCTGGTCGACGATTTCAGCGAACCCGACGGCACCAGCCTGTCGGGCAAACCCTCCGATGTCGGCAAGCCTTGGATGGTGCTCAGCGAGACGAACCCGACTGTCATCCGCGGCGGCGCGCTCGATACTTCGTACGGTCCCCGCACCATCCGCGCGAATTTCCGCGAGGCGCCCGCCGAGAGCCGCAGCGTGTTCGTCATCACGCTGAACACCCGCACGCCCGAGAAAATCGGCGACAAATCCTACCAGCACGATGCCGCTGAAGCGGTCACGCTGATCGATGCCGAGGGGAACCATGCCTTCAGTCTCGTCTCCCGGGCCTCGCGCGACCACAAGTGGCAGATCCGGGACGATCGGAGCGACAGGCTTTCCATCGGTACCCGCATTTCCGCGCTGTCGGAGCATACCTTGACGCTTTCATACGAGCAGGAAACCGGAGTGGTGCGCCTGTTTGACGGAGCCTCCACCCAGGCCCACCTGCTTGACGAACTCAAGGTCGCGCCCGCGGCGATGCTCGGCGCCCTTGAAGTGTCGAACGCCTGGGGAGGCGACGTCGCTCTCGACTCCCTTTCGGTGCGGCTTGTCCGGTATCCGAAGAAAAGCGGGGAGAACCACTAAACCCACACCGCCGGGCAGACGTTGGTTGCGGATCGGGCTTATGTCCAAGTCCGGAAACCCACTGAGAACAGTCCGCCGGTAACGAGGCAATTTTTCCGGGCCGGGGAAGAAGTGAATTCTCCGGTTTCCCGGATGGCACCCGGTGCGGGGAAGGGCTGTGGGTTCGCCCTTCCCCGCGCCATATCCGAAAAAACCGGTATTTCCTCGTGCGGAATAAACCGTCATGGTGGAGCGGGCGTGTTTACGATGTCCAGTCTGACGGTTTCAAGATGAGCACTCGCATCACCACTCCGGAAGAGGATGTCCGCATGGGGGCATCCGCCACATCGCGCCCGGGCAACGGAAAATTCCGGCGCGCCTTCCGCCGTGCGGATGCCGGAGGCTTCGCCCTGGTCGTGGCGCTGATGCTGATGACCCTTTTGTCAGTGATCGCCGTCGGTCTCCTGTCGCTTGGCAGCGTGGCCCTGCGCAGTTCGGACAACGGCGAGGACCGCCGCATCGCCCAGGCGAATGCCCGCGTCGCTTTGGCATTGGCCCTGAACGAGCTTCAGACTCAGCTTGGGGACGACCGCCGGATCACCGCCGATGGCGCCATTCTCGGGGAGTCTTCCGGCCAGCCGAATCTCGTCGGCGTTTGGGACTCCGCCTCCTCCTCCCATATCGAAGCTCCACTGAACACCCCCACCCCCAACTACGAGGCGTGGAAATCGGATCTCTTCCGCGGCTGGCTGGTCTCCCATCCCGAACCGGAGGCCGCGACCGACCGTTCCTTCGCCCAGAGCACGCCCCAGCCGGATGCCCCGCGACTTTTCTCCGAACGCGCCGATGGTTTCGACCTGCGCGCCTCCCTGATCCCGGTCGAACCGGGCAACGTGAGTGCCGGTGCGATGGCCTGGGCCGTCTCGCAGGAGGCCACCAAGGCCGTCATCCATGCCGGAGGCGACAAGCCCCGTTACGTCGCGAACGACGCCATCCACGCGCCCGCCCGGCCCAGTCTCGCGCTTTCCGGGATCGCCCGGCAGCCGGAACAGGACTGGGATGCCCGTGCCGGCAAGGTCATCAGCATCAACCAGGCCCTGCTCGATCCCGCCTACGGACTCAACCGCGGCGGCGAAGCGCTGCTCGGTCGCGAGCACAGCGCCCATTCCCGGGGACTGCTCGTCGATGTCGTCAAGGGCGGCCTGAAAACCGACCTCTCGCTCGGTTTCGAGCTTGGCGACAGCCAGTTCTCCGCCTCCCGCTGGGGCGACATCCGCAACCCCTTCGCCGCCGGCGGCGCCCCGGGCGGCGAGACGCCGCTTTACCGGCCGGGCAACAACGGTGCTTCAGTGAATGTGCAATTGAGCTACGGCCCGGTGAACCTCAGACACGACTTGAACACCGGCACCGTGCCCACGTTCCAGATGCTCCGTTCGTACTACCGGATGCATCACCACCTTTACACCTCCGGCGGCTCGCCCACCGCTTTTTTCCGTCACCAGACGAGCCCCGCCTATGTCAATATCGCCGCGCCGCGCGGCAGCGAGACGGCCGTGGCCCCGGTGCTCGACCGCGTGTTCTTTTTCCTGAGCTACTACGCCGATTCGGAGCGGTTCCTCAATGTGGTGTTCACCCCGGTGGTGACGCTCTGGAACCCGTACAACACGGCGATCGAGGCGGAAGGTTTTGTGGTCTATCCTTGGATGGACATGCCGATCCGCCTGTCTTGGACGATCAACGGCGCGTCGGTGGGCGCGACGCACCTGTCGCGCAACATGGGCCAGGGGCGGCTCGATCCGAATCACGGCCGGCAGCCGGAGCCCTACTTTTTGTGCAAGTTGACCGCATCGGGAACGGAAGACCTTTCCCGGCCGATCCGGCTCGAACCGGGCGAAGTCCGGGTCTTCATCCCCACGGAGCCCGTTCCCAAGAAGTACATCCGTAGCGGCAGCGACGCCGCCCGCTCCCTGTTCATGAAGCCGGTGGACATGGCGGGATCGTTCAACGTCGAGGGCGGCCTGAGCGTGCCCTTGAACGAGGTGACCGGCACCAACGCGACGGGAATCACCCACAGGGTGAAAGAGACCGACACCTTCGCCTCGAAGATCGATTTCGAACGCAGCGCCTATCATTACTTCGTCACCCTGGAGGATGCGACGCGGATCAAGGATCCCTCGAATTTCCCGATCACCCGGAAGGTTCCGCCGCTCGCCGAGGTTCAGGTACCCAGCGGCAGGCTGGGGGACCAATCCTACGAGCCGCCCGTGCTCAGCGGAGCGCAACTGATCGCCAAGCCGCAGCAGGTGGCTCTGCTGGAAACCTTCCACCGCACGGCGGGCCAGGCCGGCCAACTCGCCGACCTGGTCTTCACCGTCAATCCCCGCCAGCGCTACATCAACGGGATGGTTTCCGGATCGAGCGGGTTTGCGGCAGGGCCGCACTACGAATCGAGCATGCGCCTGGTCCGCGACTTCGCGACGGAAGCGCTCCAGGTCACGAGCGACGGCAGCCGCTCTTTCTACGGGGCGAGCAACGCTCCCGGCAGCGGCGGCAAGGATTACCTGTCCTTTTACGAGCTGCCGCGCGAGCCGATGCTTTCGCTCGCCGGTTTCCAGCACGCCGACCTGTCCGACTCCGCCTTTTCTCCCGGAAGCCAGTTCGGCAACTCCTGGGCTTCGCCCTATCTTCCCAGCAGCAGGGTCGTCAATCTGCTGAGAAACGCCCTCACTCCGGGAAACGAGCGCTTCATGCCCGGCGGGCTCTGCCAGTACGACCATTCCTGGCTGCTCAACGCCTCGCTGTGGGATGGCTACTACTTCTCGTCGATCGCTCCCGATACCGAGCTTCGCAGCGGCGGCGGTCCGGGGGCATACAACTCCACGCAGTCCCGGATCGTCCGCAGTACCGAAGAGGTCGTGCGGAGCTGGGTGGAAGATCCCAGGGGATCCCCGCTGCGCAATCCCCGCCACGTCCTTCACCGCGGCGGGCTCGGCGACGAGCGGATCGTCGAGCTGCTCACTTCCTCCGCCGGCTGCCGCTATGCCGCCGCCCACATCCTCGTCGACGGAGCCTTCAACGTGAACTCGGTGAACGAATCCGCCTGGGCCGCGATGCTCGCCAGCCTGCGCGGCAATGACTTTGAGGTCCGCTCCACCGACGGCTCCACTCGCTCCTACAACCCGGGCGATTCCACTCCGTTCCCCCGCCTGCGCCGCCCGGCCGGCAGGGCGGATGACCCCTGGAACGGCTTTCGCGAGCTTTCCGACGAGCAGATCGAATCGCTGGCCCGCGAGATCGTGAAGGAAGTCCGCACCCGCGGCCCCTTCCAATCGCTCGGCGAATTCGTGAACCGTCGCATCGGCAGCGGTGACCTCGGTCTCAAGGGCGCCCTGCAAGCCGCCATCGATCGCAGCGGGCTGAACCAAAACTCGACCATCGCCCGCTTCGACGTGAATGCCTATCCCTTTGGACGGGCGAACCTTCCCGATCCCTTCACCGGCACCGGCACACCGGGCTGGCTCACCCAGGCCGACCTCCTCAACGCCCTCGGCCCCTTCATCACCGTCCGCTCCGACACCTTCACCGTCCGCGGCTACGGCGAGGCCCGCGATGCCGATGGCAATGTCACCGCCCGCGCCTGGTGCGAGGCGGTCGTCCAGCGTGTCCCGGAATGGATCGACCCTGAGGACAATATCACCGATTTGCCTGCCGACCTCACTCCCGCCAGCGCCCGTTTCGGCCGCCGTTTCGAGATCATTTCCTTCCGGGAAGTTCCGCGGGAGGAGATCGATGTCTGAGATTTTTCCGTATTCCGCTCCATGAAATTCCTTCTCATCCAAGCAATCGCGCTGCTCGCCGCCTCTTCCCTGCACGCTTTGCCCTTTCGCTTCCTCGCCTGGGACGAGGATGTCGCGGCGCGCAAGCTTGCCGTGGTCAAGGGCGGGGACAGCGCCCTGATCGAGCATCTGCACCCGCTCCAGCGTACCGGCGCCGTCGATGCCGCGCCGGGGGAGGGCGGGCAGGTCGTCCTTCGCGCGCTCGACCGGAAAGACGATCAGGGCAAGGAGATCGACTTTCCCGTCAAGATCGGCGCCGGGATTTCCCGTCCTCTCGTTCTGCTCCTGCCCGACGCCAGGGCGGCTTCCGGCATCCGCGGCTTCGCCATCGAGGACAGCGATGCAGCGTTCCCCTGGGGAACCTTCCGCATTCTCAACGCCACCGGCAAGCCGCTGGCCATCGCCCTCGGCAACGAGCGCAAAACGCTGCCCGCCGGCTGGGTGCCGGTGGATCTGAAACCCGCGGGCGAGAAGCCCGTGCCCGTGATGGTCGTCTCTCCCGCCGCGCCGGGGCAGGCTCTGTACAGTTCCGTCTGGAAGCCCGATGCCAATCTCCGCCGGCTCGTCATCGTCGTTCCCGGCACGGACACGCGGCTCGGGCCTCTCGCGCTGAAGGTCATCCCCGAAGACCGCCAGGATCTCGCCGCCGTCGGGAAGCGGGATTGATATGGAGCCTCCACGCTCCTCAATGCGCCGCGAGCCAATCCGGGCCGGCGCCGTATTCGACGAGGATGGGAACGCTGCCGGGCAGCGGCAGGGCGGTTTCCATGGCATGGAGGATCTTCGGGAGAAGCTCCTCCCGTTCGTCCACGGCGAGGTCGAAGACGAGTTCGTCGTGGACCTGGAGCAGCATCTTCGTGAAGTACGGCTTTTCCCGTAGCAGAGCGTCGATGCGGATCATGGCGAGCTTGATCATGTCCGCCGCGCTGCCCTGAATGGGGGTGTTGATGGCGGCGCGTTCGGCATTGCCGCGGATGGTCTGGTTGGCGGAGTTCAGGTCAGGGAAATACCGCCGCCGGCCGGCGAGAGTCTCGACGTAGCCTTTTTCCCGCGCTTCGGCGATGGTGCGGTCCATGAACTCCTTGATCGCCGGGTATTGCTTGAAGTAGTTGGCGATGATCTCCGCCGCCTCGCCGCGCGGGATGCCGAGGCGCTGGGCGAGACCGAAAGCGGAGATGCCGTAGATGATGCCGAAGTTCACCATCTTCGCGCCGCCGCGCTGTTCGCGGGTGACCTCGTTTTCGGCGATGCCCCAGACCTTGGCGGCGGTGGTGGTGTGGATGTCGCGCTTTTCGCGGAAGGCCTCGATCATCGAGGTGTCGTTCGCCAGCGCGGCCATCACGCGAAGCTCGATCTGCGAGTAGTCGCAGGAGAGAAGCTGATAGTTGATGGCTGATGGTTGATGGCTGGAGCGGGGGACGAAAGCCTTGCGGATCTGGCGGCCGAGAGAGGAGCGGATGGGGATGTTCTGGAGGTTCGGGTCGGTGGAGGCGAGGCGGCCGGTGGCGGCGACGAGTTGGTGGAACTGCGTATGGATGCGGCCGGTTTCGGGGACGATGTGGCCGGGCAGAGCGTCGAGGTAGGTGCCCTTGAGCTTGGTGGCCTCGCGGTATTCGAGGATTTCGTCGATGATCGGGTGCTTGCCGGCGAGGGAGGCGAGGGTGGCCTCGTCGGTCTTGAACTGGCCGGTCTTTGTCTTCTTCGCCTTGTCGGCGAGGTTGAGTTCGTTGAAGAGGATTTCGCCGAGTTGTTTCGGAGAGTTGAGGTTGAAGGGGCGGCCGGCGCGGGCGGCGATGGATTTGGAGAGTTCGTCGATGCGTTGCTGGAGCTGCACGCCGATTTCGGCGAGGGAGGCGGGATCGACGGCGATGCCCTCCATTTCCATGCGGACGAGCACGGGGAGCAGCGGGCACTCGATGTCTTCGAAGACATGCTTCTGGCCGTCGAGAAGCGGGCGGAGTTTTGCGGCAAGCTGCCAGGTGACGTCGGCGTCCTCGGCGGCGTATTCGGCGAGCGTTTCGAGCGGAATGGCGGCGATGTCGAGTTCCTTGGAGGCTTTTTGAGTTTCGGCGAAGGCGAAGAGGTCGTCCGCTTGCGGGTCGAGGGTTGCGGGTTGCGGGTTGGCGATGTCGGCGAGCTTGATCGGGGTATAGCCGAGCAGGGTTTCGCTGAGGTAGTCCATGGTGTGACGCCGCTCGGGGTGGATCAGCGCGTCGGCGAGCATGGTGTCGAAAAAGGGGCCGGCGACTTCGATGCCGTGACGGTGGAGGACGGAGAGATCGTATTTGAGGTTGTGGCCGATTTTTTCAGCGGAGGACGAAAGCAGGGAGCGGAGAGCGGGGAGCAGGGAGTCCGACCAGGGGAGATACCAGGCTTCGCGGGCTTTCCATGAGAAGGCGATGCCGAGCAGTCTGGCCTGGAAACGATCGAGGGAGGTGGTCTCGATATCGAAGCAGAAGGATTTTTGCGCAGCGAGGAGGGTGAGAAGTTCGGCCTGCTTTTCCGGGGTGTCGGCGAGGTGGTAGGTGTGGGGAACCTCGGCGATGGTTTTGAGGTGGGAGAAGACGGGAGCAGGGACGGGGTTTTCGCCGGTTTCGGGCGGACTGGAGTCCGCGCTCCCGGTGTCGCCGAAGAGGCGCTTGGTGAGGGTGCGGAATTCGAATTCGGTGAAGAGTTTCCGCACGGCCGCATCGTCGCGGGGGGAAAGGGCGAGATCGTCCCAGGAGACCTCGATGGGGGCGTCGGTGATGATGGTGGCGAGGTCTTTGGAGAGGAGAGCCTGGTCGGCGTGGGCTTCGAGGTTTTCCTTCTGCCTCCCTTTGAGTTTGGCGGTGTTGACGAGGAGATTTTCGACGGAGCCGAATTCGGCGATGAGCTTTTGCGCGGTCTTCGGACCGATGCCGGGAACGCCGGGGATGTTGTCCACCGAGTCGCCCATCAGGCCGAGGAGGTCGATGATCTGGTGAGGGTCCCGGACGCCCCAGATTTCGGGGAGCCGGGCGACGCCGATGATTTCGTGCTCGGAGCCCTTTTTGCCGGGCTTCCACATGAAGGTGCGCTCGCCGAGGAGCTGGGCGAAGTCCTTGTCGGGAGTGACCATGTAGGTCTCGAAGCCCTCCGCCGCGGCGCGTTTGGCGAGGGTGCCGATGAGGTCGTCGGCCTCGTAGCCGTCAATTTCGAGCAGCGGCAGGTGGAAGGCTTGGCAGAGGCGCTTGACGTTCGGGATGGCGGCGGCGAGTTCCTCAGGCATCTCGTCGCGCTGGGCCTTGTAGGCGGGGAATTTTTCGTGGCGAGGGGTGGGGGCGGAGGTGTCCCAGGCGACGCCGAGGTGGGTGGGCCTTTCCTTTTCGAGAATGGTCAGCAGGGTGTTGGTGAAGCCGTAGAGGGCGGAGGTATTGACGCCTTTGGAGTTGCGGATGGGGTTCTGGATGAAGGCGAAATGGGCGCGATAGACGAGCGCCATGCCATCCAGCAGGAAAAGTCGCGGCATGCGCCGAGCGGAAAGCAAAAAGCTGAAAGCTGGAAGCTGAAACCACGCCCCGCTTTCCCATTTCTGCTTTCTGTTTTTCGCTTTCTGTTTTTCGTTCGGCGCATGCGTGACGCGCCGCTGGGTTTTTTCGATTCGGGTGTGGGGGGGCTGACAGTCGTCCGGGCCGCACAGGAGCTTTTGCCCGCGGAAGATATCATTTACCTCGGCGATACGGCCCGTGTGCCCTACGGTTCGAAAAGTCCGGAGACGATCCGGCAGTTCGCGCATGAGGATGTGCGCTTTCTACTCGATCACGGGGTGAAGGCGATCGTCGTCGCCTGTAATACGGCCACGGCGCACGCGCTGCCGGAACTCCGGGCGCAGTACCGCCTGCCCATCGTCGGGGTGATCGACCCCGGAGTGGATGCGGTGCTGGCCGATCCGCGGGCGCAGCGGGTCGGGTTGATCGCCACCCGCGGCACGGTCGGTTCCCATGCGTATCAGCACGCCCTTGCCCAGCGCCGCACCGGCCTGATCATTCATGCGGTGGCCGCGCCGCTGTTGGTGCCGCTGATCGAGGAGAATTGGCTCGACCACCCCGCCACCCACGCGGCGCTGCACACATACCTCGATCCGATGGTGGAGCGGGGGATCGACACGCTGTTGCTGGCTTGCACGCATTATCCGCTGCTGGTGCCCCAATTGCGCGATTTTTTGCCGGAGGGCATCCGGATCGTCGATTCGGCCAGCACTTGCGCGGAGCATTTGAAGACCGAATTGAGCCGTCTGGATCTGCTTAAGGATACGGAGGGGGCGGGCGGGCTCGGAATCCATCTGACCGATCTTTCGGATCAGTTCGAGGACCTGGCCCGCCGCTTCCTCGCCCGGTCTCCGGGGAAGATCCTGCGAGTGACTCTTTAAGCCCCTGGCTCTGGCAAGGGTTCGGAAACGGCGGATGGAAAAGAAAAAGCCGCCGGATTTTCCGGCGGCTTTGAAAAAAGCGAGTATGGCAAAGGCTGATCAGACGAGAGCGGGATCTTCGTCCTTGTCGCAATCCTTCTCCTTGCACTTGCCGGCGAGGAGAGCGGGGTCTTCGTCCTTGTCGCAGTCACCGTCCTTGCACTTGCCGGCGAGAGCGGGATCTTCGTCCTTGTCGCAGTCCTTCTCCTTGCACTTGCCGGCGAGGGCGGGATCTTCGTCCTTGTCGCAGTCCTTCTCCTTGCACTTGCCGGCGAGGGCAGGATCTTCGTCCTTGTCGCAATCCTTTTCCTTGCACTTCTCGGCAACGAGGGTGGACTCATCCTTCTTCTTGTCTTTGTCCTTGCACTTGTCGCAGTCGCCGGCGAAGGCGAGCGGCATACAGACGAGCGCGGCGAACATCGAGCTGAGCATCAGTTTCATGGAATAATGGTGGTTCGGGTTGGGTTGGTGGTGGTTAATCCCTCTGCTTGGAACCTGCAAGCACGCATTTTGTTCCAGAAATTTCGGAAAATTTTCCGGAGAATCCGGAGACCACGTCCCGCCCGGCGGCAAAACCGGGAAATAAACCCCTTCAGCGCGGGATTTCCCCCGGGATATTCGACATCGCTCCGGAAGGGGGGCGCAACGCTCCCTGCGACACGGCGAGGACCATGGCAGCGACCGACAAGACGGCCAGGAATTTGACCAGTTGGCTCATACGGGGGGTAGGGGGATGCCGGTCCGGGGTAAGACCGACGGGCCGGAGGTTCATGTTTGACGCTTCTCCAGGCAAGCGCCGATTTTGGTAAATTTAACATAAGTGGCAGAAGATGTGTTCATTATGGAAATTCGGAAAGTCTGGAAATACTGAAGATGAGGGTGAATAAGGGAGCTTTCGAATCCCGGTAGTGATTCGGAGAAAGGGTCAGAGACCAAGGGCCGGAAAGAGGCGCTCCCACAGTCGTTTCCCTGAATCCCGGCACGCCGGTGCTGCTCGCCGCCGATGATCCGGGGGACGACGGTCTTCGATCGTAAGGTCTATCATGGGAGAGCGGATGCTCCGTGTGGACAATTACGTGCCAAGCCTGCCGATCGATTCCTCCGGGCGGGTGATGCTCAACGGCATGGATCTCTTCGATCCGCGACAGCCGTTATGGGGAGGCAGGGCGCCGGATCTCAAGTGGCAGGAGTGAAATGCATGCCATCCCGGAGGCCGATGGAAGGGGGGCTTGGACGGTTCGGATGTGCGGGGGCGCTCATTTTGCTATCCGGGATCGTTCGGGTTTGTTAATTTTCGCCGCGACGCATGGCGATCAGGAAACGTCAACAGGATGTCCGGCTTTTCCGCCTCCAGGCGCAGACGAAGGTCATCCGTTCGATGAACAAGCTGCTGCTCGCGGTGGCGGGCCTGGTGCTCGGCTGCGCGGCGGTGGCGACCTGGCTGCCGCAGAAGCGGGAACTGGCGCGGCTCGAAGCGAAGCTGGAGGAGACCGAACGCCAGGAGCGGGAGGTGCTTGCCGAGAAATCCTACCGCGACGCCGAGTTGAAGGCGATGAGAGAGGACCGGGAATTCCTGGAACTGAAAGCGATGGATCGTCTCAACCTCCACCGGCCGGGAGACAAGGTGTACCGGGTGCGCAGCCGCGGCGAGGGGCATGGAATCGCTCCTTGATGCGGAGCGGGAAGGGCGCGAAAACCGGGCGCATGGAAGACGACATCGAGCGCGTGCTGATCGACGAGCAGGTGATTGAAAAGCGCCTCGACGTGATGGCGAAGGAAGTGCGCCACGATTTCCCCGGCGAGGTGCTGCTGGTCGTCGTCCTGCTGAAAGGGGCGCTGGTGTTTGCCGCGGACTTGCTGCGCAGGCTGCCGCGGATGTTGGAGATCGAGTGCGTGAATGTCGCGAGCTATCACGGCGGGACCGAAAGCAGCGGCATTGTCAGCTTTCTCGATCACCGGCTGCCGGAGGTGCGGGGTCGCAAGGTGCTGCTGCTCGATGATATTCTCGACACCGGCCGCACGCTGAGAGCGGTGGTGGACCGCTTGCTGGAGGAAGGGGCGACCGAGGTGAAAACCGGCGTGCTGCTGGCCAAGGACAAGGCGCGGGCGGCGGAGGTGGAGGCGGACTACACCGGATTCCTGATCGCGGACGAGTTCGTGGTGGGCTACGGTCTCGACTACAAGGGCCGCTACCGGAACCTGCCCTACATCGGGGTGTTGAAGGACGCTGCCAAGTGATGCCGGTGGTTTCCGGCCCGGTCAGGCTTCCTGGCGGCAGGGCTCGGCCTTGCCTTTTTCCACGCAGGAGGAGAGCCAGCCGATGAGCGTGGCGATTTCCTCGCTTTCGCCGCGCAGGGATTCGAGCGCGGTCCAGTCGATGTGGGGGCGGGCGTGGGAGGCGGCGATGCGGTGGATGTCCAGCCGCTCCATCAGCGCCTCGGTTTCGCGAGGGTGGGCGTTGAGGATGTTCGCGGGGCGGGGAAGTTCGTCGAGCACTTCCAAGGTCAGCCCGAAGGAGACCACGCCGACGCCGAAGGCGGCGTTTAGGCGGCGCAGGCCGTCGGCGAGGGCTTCGTCCACGACAGGCGCGGCGTAGATCAGTTCGCCGCCCTGCGCCCAGGTAGAGGCGGAGAGGGCTTGGAAGAAGTCCTCGCGGAAGCTGTGCAGGGAGGGCTGGATGCGCAGGCGGGCGGCCTGCAGGCGGAAGGGGGGCAGGCCGAGGCGCTGCTTGAGGGCGAGCATGGCAGGGTCGAGCGCCATTTCCTCGTCGGGGGCGTCGCCGGTTTCCCAGTCGACGAGCACGATTTCGGGGAATTTCCAGAGATTGCCCAGCGGCGCGCCTTCGGCGAAGGCGTCGCGGAAGATGAAGGGAAAGCGGCCGCTGATTTCGTGGAAGCGGGTGACGATGGCGCGGAACTTGCGTACGCGCTCCAGCGCGAGATCGACCGCGCCGCGGTCGGAATTGAGGTCGTCCAGCCGCCCCTGGCTCATTGAGACGAGCGCCTGGGCGCCGGAAAGGGCAGGCACGGGAGCGGTGCGGCGGTAGTAGCCCTGCCCTTTTTCGACCTTGGCGATCGGGGATGCCGGGTCGCAGGACATGATCGAGAAGTGGTAGCGCAGTGAGGCGTCGGAGTAGTTCCCGGTGAGCTGGAGCCGTACGAGGCGGATCAGCTCGGTCCCCTTGATCGCCTCGGACGGATTGCTCGGAAGGAGAGGAGGCAGGATGTCCGTCAGTTGCTTGCGAAGGCTCATGGAATGAGGATGGAGGAAGGGGAACCTCGCAGGGATTCCAGCGCGCCGGTGCGGGTGCCATCAAGTCCCAATGGCGGGAATTTGAAAAATCTCCGGCGCGGCGGGCGCTCCTTTTTTGTGAATCCCGCCCGGCGCTTGTGCGTCGGACCGGCATGCGCCACGTTTCCGCCCGGATGATCAAAACATTTTTCGCCGCCCTTCTGGTCTTCGCCTCCGCCGCCGCGGCGCAGGATGCGAACGAGATGATCCGCCGCGTGCGCTTGTCCGCGACGCTGATGCAGAGCGACCTGCAAGGACAGATCCGCAGTGCGAACGGGCGGACGAAGACGCCGATTTCCCTCTTCATGCGCGGGGAGAACATGCAGTTCCACTTGGAAAGCGGCGAGCGCTTCCACATCCGGATGGGCGACGAGAAGTGCGAACTGCTGGAATTGGACGCCCAGAACAGGACCCGCGTGTTTCCGGCTGCGAAGCTGGTCCAGCCGGTGGCGGGGACGAATATCACCTACGAGGATCTCACCCTGCGCTTCCTCTATTGGCCGAATGCGAAGCTCGACAAGGAGGAGAAGATCGGCAATGCCGACTGCTATCGGATCCGTCTGGACAACCCGGGCAGGGAAGGGGCTTTCGGCACCGTCTATGTGTGGATTCACAAGAAGTACGGGGCCTTCTGGCAAATCCGTGCCCACGACCGGGCGGGCAGGGCGCTCAAAGAATTCCAAGTTCTGGATGTGATGCCGCTTCCCGACAAGAGCTACACGATCAAGAAAATGCGGATCAACACGCTGGACGCCAACCTGCGCACGATGGCGATCACGTATCTGGAGTTCGAAGATCCCAAGCCGAACCGGCGCGGGCCGCGGGGCCCCCGCCGTTGAGAGCCTGCCTGGAATGGCAGGCGGATGTCTAAACAAGCCGAGCCGCCTGAAATCTCTCCCACTCCTCCGGCGAATCGATGTCCCATGCCGCATCGGGAAATGCCACCAGCATCGCCTCGTGATTCGCCGCAATCGCCTTCGCCCCGCGGTCCCCGTACAGGGCCGTCAGTTCGCCGAAATGCCGCTTTGCGAACAAGGCCGGCGGACCGGTCGAGTCACCGCGATCGCAGAGGACGATCGACGGGCCGTCCTGCGAAAGCATCGCTTCCAGCAAACCCGCCGTCACCATCGGCTGGTCGGCGAGAAGCACGAGCACAGCATCAAGGCCGGGAGAAAGCTCCAGCAAGCGGGCCACTCCGGCCGCCAGCGAAGCGCCCATTCCTTCCGCCCAGGCCGCGTGAACGAGGGTCTCGACACTTCCGGGACAAGGCCGCCTGAGAATCGAATCCGCATGCGCCCCGAGCACCCGCAGGACCGGCCTGCATCCGGCCTCCAGCGCGGTCCGGCAGGCGCGATCGACCAATGTCTCACCGGCGATTTCGAGCAACTGCTTCGGCGCCCCGAAGCGGCTTGCCCGGCCCGCCGCCAGCACCACCGCGCCCGTCTTCATCCCGCGGGCAGGGCTTGCGGGTGAATGCTGCCCGCCTTGTCGCGCAGGAACCCCGCGTCCGCCCCGGCCAGCACCGCTTGGATTTCCGCGACGATCGCCAGTGCGATGGTCGCCGGATGATGCCCGCCGAGGTCGAGGCCCACCGGCGCATGCAGCCGGTCCGCCACGGCAGGATTTTCCAGCAGACCCAGCCCGCCGAGTTCCGCCAGCAGCGTTTCGCGGCGGCGCTTCGAGCCGAGCAGGCCGATGTAGCCGTAGCCCGCCGGCAGGATTTCCCGCAGGAATGCGAGGTCGGTCGCGAGGTGATGCGTCATCACCAGCACCGCGGTCGCGGCATCGGGCCGGAAGCGCCGGGATATCTCTTCCGCCCCGAGCACGTGGATGTGTTCGCCCGCGACCGCCGGGGTGTCGGCGAGCATGCGGTGGTCGCGCAGCACGCGGTGCCGCTCCCAGCCGAGCGTGGCGGCGAAACCGAGCACCGGCTCCATGTCCGGCGTCCATCCCACCGCGACCAGGCGGTGCGGCGGTGCGACTTTCTCCAACAGGGCCCCCGTCTCGCCGGCGGCGGGGCGCGTGCCGAAGGCGTCCGTAACCAGCAGCAGCGAGCGCCGTTGCCACAGCTCGGCTTCGATTCGCTCGATGAGAGCGGCCGGCACTTCTTCCACCAGCACGTGCAGCTTTCCCGGACAGCCGAAATGCGGACGGGTGTCGATCGTCATCCGCTGCGGCTTGCTTTCGGCAAAGACCTTGCTTGCTGCGCCCGCGATGCCCTCTTCCAGGCAGCCGCCGCTGAGCGAGCCGTGGAAGGAAAGATCCTCCGCGATCAGCATCCGTGCGCCGGGCTGGCGGTAGCTCGATCCCTCCCGCGCGACCAGCGTGGCCAGCGCCAGCCGGCCGCCGCGGTGCCGGCGGGCGAAGTCGAAGAGGAAGGGCCAGTCGCTCATGGCATCATCTGTGGAGAAGGGGGCCTTGTCCCGCTTTCACATCGCATTCATTCGTCCAGCTCGATTCTGAGGCGGAGGAAATAGGCGCCATCCTCCGGTTTCCGGATCACGAAACGAACCCGTTCGCGATCCTCGCCGACGTCTTCCTGCCAATCCACGGAAAAATCGACCGGATGCCAGGCATCGAGATCCGTCGCGCCTTCCAGAAAAATGCGGGCCGTCGAGGTCTTGGCGCGGGTCGCTTCGACCGCCAGCGTTTCGTCGGACAAGGCGGTGACCTTCGGATTCTCCCCTCCGGAGGGAACGAGAGGTTTGAGGCCGAGGGCGTACTTCAAGAGGTTGCTCATCCCGTCACCGGCCGGTTGATCGTAGGGGCCGCGTTGGCCTTCGGGCGGTTTTTCCCCGGGCGGGAGCGATTCCATCCAGGCCGCGAAGGAGGGGTCCGGGGCCGGCAGGATGATTTCGACAGGATTCCTGCCGAAGACCTCCACGTCCGCGATCCGTGCGATCGGGTCGGAGCCGGGATGGTCGATGACGAGCCGGAGGTAGCGGGCGGTGACGAGCGGGAATTCCACATCGGTGACGTTGGCATCGTTGCCGATGTAGGTGTCGATGGTGGACCACATGCTGCCGTTGGCGCTGACCTGGACGCGGTAGTCGCGCGTATTCAGGCTCGGGTTCAACCCGGCGTCGCCCGCATGGCGGATGACGTAGCGGTGGAGGTTGTGGAGCCCGCCGAAGTCGAAGGTGAGCGAGTGCGGACCGGAGGCGCCGGAGGTCCACACGGTGAAGGGGGTGCCGTCGATCGCCAGATTGGGATTGGCGCCGGAGCTCGCGGTCACCGAGGTCTGCGCGGACATCGAGAGGTTGAAGGGCAGGTCGTTGGCCTCGTTGTAGAGGTTGAAGTAGTGGTCGGCCCGGACGAAGGCGAACTTGCCCGGATGCAGCGTGGTCAGCTCGTTGCGGAGATCGACGATGCGGTTCGGCTTCATTTCGTTCCAGATGTTCACCTGGTAAGAGAGGAACAGCGGCGCGTTTCCGTCCCAGTTGTTGAGCTGGGTGTTGAGGGAGTTGCGGATGGTCGCGTAGGTGCCGGCGTAGGCCTGAACCAGGCGATCGAAGCGAATCCGGCCGTTCTCGACGCTCGGCACGACGGAGGAGAATCCGCTGAAAAGCTGGACGGTGGCGCCGTAGAGGTTGCGCACATTGTGTTCATAGGAGGCGCGGTGCATGGCGGTGGCGTTGTCCCAGACCGTCAGCACACGGAGGTTGGCGCGCTGCATGTAGGTCTCGGTGAGGCGGGCGTAGCCGTCCATGGCGGCCTCGTTGGTCAGGTGGGTGCCGGTCGAGGCGCCGGTTTCGTTCAGGGTGTTCACCGGCATGATGTATCCCATGCCGGACGGCCCTGCGACGAAGCAGTCGTTGGGCGTGGCGGTGGTGTAGTAGTAATTCAGGAGGGCCGGCCCCAGATCGACCATTCCGGGGGCGACGGTCCAATTGAGGGGGACGATCCCGCGGCTGGAGGCATGTTCGTTCCAGAATTTGCGCATGGCACGCTGCATGTACTGGGCGTTGTCGCCGTCGCTGAGGAAGATGGCGACATAGACTTTGTTTTCCAGCGGCGGTTTGGGCGGCACTTTCGGGGCCCGGATCCTGTGGTCCGTGCCGCCGTAGACGGTGGCGCTGATATAATGATCGGCGGGAATCGTGCCGATGCCGTAGGCCGTGGCGGTGACGACGCCGGAGCGCTCCGTCGTGTACCAGCCGAGGACGATCGCTTCCCCTGCCGTCATGTCGGCGAAAAATTTCCTGAGGACGTTTCGCTGGCTGTTGTTCGTGGTGGAGAGCCAGAGCACGGCGCCGCCGGTAGCCGCCGCGATGTCCCTGGTATGATGAAAGTCACCGCCCTGGTCATTGGGGTTGGCGCTGACGATCACCCGCTTGTTGCACTCCGGCCAGTAGGTGTCGTAGAGGTGGTTGTAGATGTCGATCGGCGTTGTGTAGGGAAGAGTCGTCAGATCGGCCACCACGGGGAGGTTGACGCCGCTGCCGGCGAGGGCGGCATGGATGGCGGGGGTGACGGGAATGGCATTCCTCAGGCCGGCCACGGTGCCGGCCAGATTACGGTAGTGAGGGCTGACCGCTGGATCGTAGAGGACCACCCCGGCAATCTGGTTCGCATACTTGGCGATCAGGTTGAACCGGTTTGCGGAGGAATAGAGAGTCCGGGAAGTGAAATTCACCGTAGACGTGTTGGCCCAAGTGTAGGTGCCTTCGTCGGCACCACTGTCGAGGAGATAAATGCAGGGCCGAGTCTTGTTGATCAGACCCTGAAGAGCGGAAAAGGTGATCTGTTCGTCCTGGGTGAGACTCTGGACCAGGATCGTATCGAGGACGGGGAAGGGGGTTGCGAATGTCGGCAGAGCTTGTCCGGCGGGCCATGAGATGCCGGAGGAGATGTTGGAGACCTGAGGATAGGGAGAGTAATGATTGGGCCGGTTTTCGGGGTCCGGCGGCACGGTGCCGGGCTCCTCAATCTGGACCGGTCCAGCCTGAAAGATCGCGGTCACTTCGCTCTGGTCGAGCGCGTGGTTGTAAATGGCGAGTTCGTCGTAGGTCCCGTCGAAGGCGGGGTCGTTCCACTGGCTGCGGCCGAGCCAGTTGTTGTTGTCGGTAAAGTTGCTCAGGTTCAGACTGTGGCCGGCTCCGGCGATGGGATTCGAGCCGATCAGGGCTCCGTTGACATACAGCCGGAAAGCGCCCGGTTGTCCGCCGGACTGGTCGTATACTCCGACGACATGGAGGAGCTCCCCGATCGGGGCGGTGTCGGTGTCGATGAACTGCTCGTTGTTGGTTCCGCTCGCGTGGGTCGTCAGGCGAAAAGGATTGCCTCCGGCTCCTGAGAAGGGAATGAGCTGGATGTAGGGAGAGAGGCTGCCACCGCCGGCGGTATTGTTTTCGCCGTTGTTCGAAGTTCCGAAGGAGGCAGCCGCGGCCCAGTTCCGGTTCTGCTCCACAGTAAGCCAGATCGAGAAGCTGAAAGCGCCGGCAACGCCGCCGCCGGCCGTGCTGTTGACCGCTCCGGTGATCAGGCCGTTCGGCAGGTCGAGATAGGAGCCGTCCGCATGGCCTCCCTGGCCGGTGTTGGAGGTGAGGTCGAGCAGACCGGAAAGGTCTTCGACGATAAAGGCGCCTCCGTTGACGAGGGTTCCGTGGGCTCCTCCGACCGAGTCATCGGCGGTGCCGTCGTTGAACGTGTAGAGATTCACCAGACCTCCATTCGCCCGATCCGCTGCCAGGATGGCGGCAAGCATGCAGGTGGCGGCCAGTCCGAGAGCAAGGGGGGATCGGGTGGGTTTCATTGCAGACGGTGCGTTTCCATGAGACAAACATCTTTGATTTTCAATAAAATGGGTTTGGAATATCAAGGGATTACGACGGCATCGGCGGCTGGCCGTTCCATCGCGATCACAGATCCGGTCCCATCGGCATCGCCCGCAGGCGTTTCCCTGTGGCGGAAAAGATCGCGCTGCCGATGGCCGGGGCAATGCCCAGGATCGGCGCTTCTCCCGCCCCGGCGGAAGGCAGGTCCTTGCGATCTACCAGTACGATGTCGATCGGCGGTACGTCGGAAAAACGGGGGACGCGGTATTTCGAAAACGATGGGTTGAGGATCCTGCCGTCGGCGACGCGGATCGCCTCGGTCAGCGCGCCGCCGAGACCCATCACGATGCTGCCCTCGATCTGGTTTTTGAGATGGACCGGATTGACCACAGCGCCGCATTCGAAGGCGGCGACGATGCGGACGACCTTCACTTCCTTGCCCTTTATTTCGACCTCCACGCAATTGGCGAGGTAGCCGCCCTTGTCGATGCCGCAGGCGATCCCGCAGTGGCCTTTGCGGCCGTTCCAGCCGAAGCGCTCGGCCGCGGCGACGAGCACGGCGCGCAGCCGCTGGTTGCCGAGGTTCTTCAGGCGGAAATCGAGCGGGTCGATGCCGGCCGCGGCGGCGAGTTCATCCATGGCGGACTCGCGGGCGAAGCAGTTCGCCGCCGAAGCGAGCCCGCGATATGAGCCTTGCCGCAAGGGAGAGCGACCGCCGTGCGTGCGGATGTTCTTCGTCGGCACGTCGTAGGGCGTCTCGATCGCCGCGCCTCCGGAGTTGTGATTGTGAAATTCCCATGCCGTAAGCTTGCCGCCGGCATCGATGCCCGCCTTCACCGCGATCACGCCGGCCGGCCGGAAGTAGGCCCAGATGAATTCCTCCTCGCGGGTCCACACGAGTTTCACCGGCTTGCCCGCGGCCTTGGCGAGCCGTGCGGCTTCGACCGCCGCCTCGCCGCTGTGCTTGCCGCCGTAGCCTGAGCCCGTGTCGGGCACGATCACGCGGACTTTGTCGCCGGGCAGGGAAAAGGCGCGCATCAGTTCCTCCTTCACGCCGAAAGGCCGCTGCGTGCCGGTCCACGCGGTGACCTTGCCATCCTTCCACTCCGTCACACCGGCCCGCGGCTCCAGCGGCGCGTGGGCGATGTAGGCGACGGTGTAGGTCTGTTCGATGCGGTGCGTCGCTTTTTCCAACGCCTCGTCCACCGCGCGGCCCTGGTCGCCGCGGTCGGTGTCGTTCCTGAGCAGGGAAAACAGTTCGTCATTGGACGGCCCGCCGCCGCCTTCCCATTCCGGCTTGAGAGCGGCCAGCGCCTTTTCGGCGAGCCACTCGGTGGGGGCGGTCACGCCGATGAAGCCGCCGTCGCGCACCACGCTCACGCCTTCCATCGCCTTTGCGGCCGAGTCGTCGAGTGACTTCAATTCCGCTCCGTAGAGCGGCGGGCGCAGCACCTTGCCGTGAAGCATGCCGGGCATGGCGAGGTCGCTGGTGTAGCGGTGTTTGCCGGTGACGAAGTCGCGGCCATCGACTTTCGGGACGGAAGTGCCGGCCACTTTCCATTGATCGGCCGGTTTGAGCGGAATCCGGTCCGTGATGGTGGCGACCAGCTTCTGACCCTTTGCCAATTCGGCATAGCTCAAGGGTTGATGGAGCGGCCGCCTGCCAAGAGGTTCGTGAACCACTTTCCCTTCTTTCGCAAACACATGCCGCGTCGTGATGTCCCACCGATCCGCCGCCAGTTGCCTCAATGCCTCGCGTGCCGCGGCTGCCGCTTTCCTCAGATGCAGCGCCATGTCCGGCGTGCTGCGGCTGCCGAAGGTGCCGGCGTCGTAGGGAACGAGATCCGTATCGGCCATCACCATGCGGATCGAGGAAACCGGCACTTCCAGTTCCTCCGCCACTGCCTGGGCGAGCGAGGTGCGGATGTTCTGCCCGACCTCCGTCTTGCCGGTGAAGACTTGCACCGTGCCTTCCTCCCCGATATGGAGCCACGCCGACACCTCCATCGGCCGTTGGCCCCCGCCCCGGCGGCGGCCTTGGGCGGCGAGTGGTTCGGCGAAACAAACGGCCAGCACGCCGCCGC
This sequence comes from Haloferula sp., assembly GCA_037190465.1. Classification (GTDB taxonomy): domain Bacteria; phylum Verrucomicrobiota; class Verrucomicrobiia; order Verrucomicrobiales; family Akkermansiaceae; genus Haloferula. The sequence continues at coordinate 318,235 of JBBCJF010000005.1, forward strand.
CGAGGATGCGGAAAAAGCGGCGGCGGTCGAAGGCAGGGGGCGCGGCGGTGCTCATCGGGTCGCGAGGGTTTCGGCGGCGCGCTTCACGGCGGCGCGGATGTTGTTATAGACGCCGCAGCGGCAGATCTGGCCATTCATCGCGGCGAGGAATTGTTCCTCGGTCGGCTGCGGATGCTTTTCCAGCAGCGCGACCGCGGCCATCACCATGCCGCAGGTGCAGTAGCCGCATTGCAGGGCGTCGGCGTCGAGGAAGGCCTGCTGGACGGGATGGAGCTTCCCGTTTTCCTCCAGCCCTTCGACGGTGCGGATCTTGCTGTCGGCGACCGTGCCGGCTTTGGTGATGCAGGAGCGGACAGGTCTGTCATCGACCAGCACGGTGCAGGATCCGCATTGGCCCTCGCCGCAGCCGTACTTGCAGCCGGTCAGACCGAGCGCGTCGCGCAGCAGTTCGAGCAGGGTGCGGTCGCCGTCCGCCTGCAGCGGAACTTCGCGACCATTGACGTGAAGGCGGGAAATCATGGCCATGAAAGGGTTTCGGACCTTGCCCGGATGGTCCGGGAATCCAAATGAAACAGCCCGCCTCCGGGGAGGTTGCGGTTCCATGCCCGCATGCCCGGCGGGCGCGGACGGAGAGGAACAAGCCGGTCGCCCGTCTCAACTCCAGCTCAGGTCCTGTTTGACGAGCGGCAGCGAGCGCACCCGCTTGCCCGTCGCGGCGAAGATCGCGTTGGTGATCGCCGGCGCGGTCGGCGGCAGGGCCGGCTCGCCCAGGCCCGTCGGCGGGAAGTCCGACTTCGCGAAGTGGACTTCCACCTGCGGCGCGTCCTTGATCGTCAGCAGCGGGTAGTCGTGGAAGTTCGTCTGCTTCACCGCGCCGTCTTCCACCGTGATTTCCTGGAACCACGCCGCGCTCAGGCCATCGAGCATCGAGCCCTCCACCTGGTTCTCCGCGCCGCTCAGATTCATGATTGGCCCGACATCCACTCCGGCGGTCAGCTTGTTGACCTTGAGCCTTCCGTCCCTGCCCACGGTCACGTCAGCCACCACCGCCACGTAGCCGAGATGGCTGAAATGGAAGGCGATCCCCCGGCCCCGGCCTTTTTCGAGATTCCCGCCCCAACCGGTCTTCTCCGCCGCCAGCTTGAGCACGCCCTTCATGCGGGCCGTATTGTAGGGCGCGCCGCGTCCGCCGCCCGCCGGCACCTCGCGGTCCTCGCCCAACAGTTCCAAACGAAACTCCAGCGGGTCCTTCTTCGCGGCGTGCGCCAGTTCGTCGATGAAGCCCTGGATCGCCCACGCCAGTGCGCACGATCCCGGCGCCCGCCACCAGCCGAGCGGGGTGTTGCTCGGGAAAATGGTGCGCTCCAGCAGGAGATTCGGTACGAAGCGGCTGGGAAATTCGTCGCCGTTCAGGTCCGCGCCGTTGCCGGGGCGCTCGTCGCTGTTCAGGCCGAAGGTGACGAAGTGGTCCGCCCAGGCGACCAGTTTGCCGCTTTCATCGACCCGGCCGCGGAAGCGGTGCCAGCCTCCGGCCCGGTAGTAGTCGTGGGCAAGATCCTGATCGCGCGTCCAGGTAACCTTCACCGGCGTACCCTCCAGCTTCATCGCGATCGCCGCGCACTCGATCGTGAAGTCGCTCATCAGCCTCCGCCCGAAGCCCCCGCCGATGCGCGTCATGTGGATCGTGATCTTGTCCTTGGAGATCTTGAGCGCATTCGAGATGCCGTCCAGAGCGCCGCCGGGATTCTGCGTCGGAGCCCACAATTCCAGAGCACCGTCCCTGAAGACGCCGGTGCAGTTCTGCGGTTCCAGGTTCGCATGGGAAAGGTGCGGGTAGTGATAGCTCGCCTCGACTGTTTTGCCGTCGTCGGGAAAGTCAGGGCCGCCTGTCCTGCGGATCTCCGTCGCGCCCCGGCCTTTGAGGGTTTCGGCCGCTTTCGCGGCGTGGGCGGCGAAGCTCTCCTTTGCCCCGGTTTCCCAGCTCACCTGGAGCGCGGCCTTCGCCTTGAAAGCGCTCCAGGTGTCGTTCGCGACGATGGCCACGCCGGGGAGCAGGCCATAATGATCGCCCGTGCCTTCGATCGCGAAGGCATCGGTCACGCCCGGCAGTTTCCTCACCGCCTCCAGATCCGCCTCCTTCACCTTGCCGGCGAAAACGGGGCAGCGCACGTAACAGGCGTATTTCATCCCCGGCTGCTTCTGATCGATGCCGAACAGCGGTTGGCCGGTGACGATCTTCGGATTGTCCACGCCGCCGATGCGCCTCCCCAGAAGCTTGAAATCCGCGACTCGCTTCAGCCCCACCGACCGCTCGTCCGGCACGGGCAGTTTCGACGCCGCGGCGGCCAAGGTCCCGTAGGACAGCTTCCTGCCGCTCGCCCCGTGAATCACCTCGCCCGCCATCGCATCGCATTCGCCGGCGGCGACACCCCATTCCTTCGCCGCGGCCTCGACCAGCATCGTGCGGGCGATCGCGCCCATTCTACGAAGTCTGTCGTAGTTCGCGGGCGTGGACATGCTGCCGCCCGCCATCTGGTGGCCGAAGGCGGCGGCGTTCACCGGAGCCTGCTCGACGATCACTCTTTCCCAGGGGATCTCCAGCTCCTCCGCCACGATCATCGGCAGCGAGGTTTTCACCCCTTGTCCCACTTCGGGGTTCTTGGCGAAAATCGTCACCGTGCCTTCCGGCGTGATGCGGATGAAGGCATTCGGCGAAAAGACGGCGGCCTCGTCTGCGGCGGCCTGCCACGAGCCGAGAAAAAAGCCGCCGCCGGCGAGGGCGGCCACGCGGAAGAATCCACGGCGATCCAGGGTCGTGTTCATTTCGCGGCGGCAGTGTGGATGGCTTGACGGATGCGCTTGTAGGTGGCGCAGCGGCAGAGATTGCCCGCCATCGCGGCGTCGATGTCCGCGTCGGTCGGGTTCGGCTTTTCGGCCAGCAGGGCGGCGGCGCTCATGATCTGTCCCGCCTGGCAGTAGCCGCACTGCGCGACATCGAGGTCGCACCACGCCTGCTGCAGGGCGTTGAGCTTCCCGTTGCCGGAAAGACCCTCGATCGTCGTGACCTTTTGGCCGCCGATCGCCGAGACCGGCAGGCTGCACGAGCGGACCGGCTTGCCGTCGAGATGGACCGTGCAGGCGCCGCAAAGACCGCTGCCGCAGCCGTATTTCGTGCCGGGGAGATCGAGGTGATCGCGCAGCACCCACAGGAGCGGCGTGTCTTCGGTCACGTCCGCCTTCCGCGGCCGACCGTTGACATGAAGCGTGAAGGTTTTCATGGATTCGCCACCGTCTTTTCGGTGTATCGGAATCCGAATCTTTCCACTCGTTTCCGGTGCTGGCAAGGAGGGACCTTGAAAAGACAGGACCTCCTCATTTTTCAGGCATTAGGCCGCCAGTGGGGACCGGCGGCCCTGCTCGTCCGGGAAGAAGGGGTGAGGCAGGCTCTCAGGAATTGTTCCGGTCGGCCGGGGCGCCCATTCCTGCCGTCTTCGGCTGCGGAATCAGTCTCCGGTGTAGAGGATGCGCCCGCAGTTTTCGCATTGGATGATTTCCGCGGCGCTCTGCACTTTCACCATGGTGGAGGCGACGAGTTTCATGTGGCAGCCGCCGCATTGGCCGCCCGAGACGGGAACCACCGCGATGCCGTTCTTGATTTTGAGCAGGCGGTCGTAGAGAGGCAGTATGTCTTCCGGCACGCGGGCTGCCTGTTCCGAGCGGAGAGTTCTGGCCTCGGCCATCTCTTCTTCGAGCCGTTTGCGGCGCTCCGCCAGCGCGGCGAGATCCTCGTCGACCAGTTTGCGGGTGCGGGCCAGAGCCGCTTCGGCCTCCGCCAGTTTCGCTTTCAGTCCGTCGCCGTGCTCCATGAGTTCGAGTTCACGGGTCTCGAAGCCGTCCACTTCGACTTCGTAGCGCTTCACTTCGTTGCCGAGCGCCTGGAATTCGTCGTTTTTGCGCGTTTCGAACTGTTGTTGCTTGAGGCGCTGAATGGTGGTGCGGCGGGTGGCCACGTCGAGCTCGACCTTCTTGATCTCCATTTCGTTGGCCATCACGGCCTGGCGCGCCTGCTCGACGGCGCGGGTGTCGCCGTCGAGGCGCTCCTTGGCGCGGGCCTCGTCGCGCGGGAGCCGGGCGGCTTCCTCGGTCAGGGACTTCAGGCGGCGGTCGCGTTCCTGGAGCACGAGCAGGGTTTCGATCTGGGGAAGCATGCCGGTTTGTTAGCCCCCGGGCGGAGTTGCGGCAAGCGAATGCGAATCCCGTCCCAAGGGTTGCATTGCGGGCCGGTTCCGCGGATGTTGGCCGCAGCACATGCGGGAAGGATCATCATCAGATGCCGGGCAATTGCCGATCCGCTGTCCGGGATGCGGGCAGCGTTTCAGGGTGGGTCCAGAGCTTATGGGCCGAATGGTCGAATGCGGGACCTGCGATCATCGCTTCCGCCTGACGGATGAGGTGATCGTCCAGCAGAAAAAGGTGTATCCCGGCGAACGGCGCAACGCCTCGCTGGACCGCTTCGCCAGGGTGCCGATGTCTTCGGGAGTGCCGGTGAATTTCCAGACGGTGAGCTATGCGGCGGAGCCTTCGTCGCAGGCTTTCGAGCCCACATCGCCGCTCCGTCTGGTGCTCGGGCTGGCCGCCTGCCTGGCGATCGTGGCGGTGGCGCTGTTGCTGATGCTCGGAGGGAGTCCCGGGGGGGTGCTGGATGGAACGCCGCTTGCCAAGCGCCTGGCGCTTGCCGCTTTCACCGCCGTGGTGACCCTGATCATGCTGATCGGCGCAAATCCCCGGGCGCGGGGCAAAGCGATCGTCGGCGGAGGTCTTGTGGGACTGGGATTGATTGCTCTGCCCTTTTTTTTCCGCGAAGGGGAGCAGTCGCTCCAACAGGCGGATCGGGGCCCGCTGGTGCTGGAAGCGCTTCCCGACGAGGCTCCGCCGGAGGAGGAGGATCCTTACGCCGGGTTGAAGCGGGAAATGAGCTACACTCCCTTGGCGAAAGAGATAGAGCGGGTGGGCGAAAGCGAAAGGGTGGCGGGCGTCTGGCTCCGCGATCTCCGCGAGGTTCACAAGTTTCAGGTCCGCGACTATCTGGTCCGGGCGACCGGCGCCGATCCGGCCTCGCACATGTATCCTCGCCCGCCGGACTATCTGATGGTGATCACCGGGGGGAATGCCGACCTTCGCGAGCTGGAGGAGATTTGCAGGCGCTTCGGCGAAGTCCGCCGGATCGACGATCTCCAGGTGGTCGAGGTGCGCGTCAATAACGACGTATTCGTGGAAGGCCCGCAGGACAAACTCACCGCCACGGGGACGGATGCCTTTTACGAACTCAATCTGCGGGAGCTGGAAAGCATCGACCCCCAGCGGGCGAAGCGGGCCATTTCCCGACTGGCCGGGGCCGAGCCGCGGGTTTACCGCAAGGACATCGTGAACCGGCTCCAGCGGTTGCTCAAGGAAGGCGACAAGGATTTGTCGGGCGAGACCGCCCGGGCGCTCGACGTCTGGGCGGAGGAAGGGGACGGTTCCCTGGAGGCTGTCCGGGACTCGGCGGCCAAGTTCGCGGCCGATGGCCCGAAGGAGGTGCCGGAAGCCATGGTGCGCTTCCTGGCCGCCCGGCGGGATCCATCCATCCTGCCGGTGGTCGATGCCCTGTGGGCCGGGGATCCGACGAAATGGGAGGAATATTATGACATGATGGGACCGCTCGTCGAGGAAACCCTGCCTGTCCGTCTGGACAACTTATCCCCATCTTTGAAGCTTTCCGCCGTCCGGCTTTTGGGCCGGTCGGGCACCGCGAAAAGCATCCCGGTACTGGAGAAGATCAGGGATTCCGCCGGCGGTGAGTTGCGGGCCGCGATCGATGTCGCGATCCAGGCGATCCGCGGACGTGGATAAGTCCAAACCGGCATGGATGAATCGCCAAAACGCCAAGTCCGACAGACTGCCAGGAGATCGAATTTTTCCTCCGCATCCACGGCCTCCGGACCGCTTCGACCCACCTGAATGGCGGACGGCCGTCCCGGCTGTCAGCTCCGGAAAAAATCACATCTGCCGCCAATCCTCCTTGGTAAGGCGGGGTGGACGGCCACGCTCCGGCCAAAATGGATTCAAGCCATGAAAAGCCATGAACGCCTCCAATTCTCCCGGTTTTCGCCGTCGCGTCGCGCCTGAAGCGGGCCTTTCCCTCCGCCCGCGGGCGGGCGGAGCCCCTTTCCCCGCACGCCGGTCTGCTTCAACACCGTGCGCCAAAAAGCGATTTCCTGGCAGTCACTTGATGGGAAATGTCTGACGTGACGTTGATCCTGCAAGCCGCCCGGTATGGAGAGCCGGGGACGGCCGAGCGCCTTTGGTGGATGGCGCCTTGAAAGTGAAAGAGTTACTTTGAAAATTGAGAAGTTCTTCCACACCGATCCTTTCGTCAGATGCCCGAGTCACGGGACTGGCGTCACCGTGAGCGTCGACCCGGAAATAAATCCCAAAAAAAGATGGCCGGAATTCAGCCGGTTTTCCGCATGTCGGGGGGAAACCAACCAATCAAACAAAATTCATGATCACAGGAAACCGTATTTCACTGCTTGCCGCCTCCTTGCTCCTTGGCTTTAGCCCGGCGGCGAGATCCGCGATCACTTTTGAGTTCGACTACTCGGACCCGTCCGCCGACCTCCTTCCGCCGGAAGCCAGGGCCGCCCTGACCACCGCCGGTCAGAACGTGGCCTCCTATTTCATCAACTACACGGCCACGGTCACCATAGCGGTCACCGCTTATCACGATCCGTTCGGTGCGGCCTACGCCGATGCCGGAACGAATTGGAATCTTACCGAAGGAAACCTCGGTTTCCAAAATCCGGGAGTCGTGGGGACGAAAATCCTCTCCAATGGAGCTGTGGATCAGAATGGGGCCGTCGCGGATGGCTACATCAGCATCAACATGGGCGACTGGTACGGTTACTCCGACAGCGTGGACGCCTCGTTGATGGACTTTACCACCACCATGATGCATGAACTGGGTCACCCTCTCGGTTTTTTCGGCAATATATCGGAGCAGGGCACCACCCTCTTTGCGGGCTACTACACGCCCTACTGTGAATTTTTGACCGATTCCACCGGACAGAAGATCGTCACATATAACCCCACAAGCGGCCTTTGGGAGGTGAATGTGCCGCTCTGGCTCCAGGCCTCCACCACCGCCGACGGTTTGTTTTTCGATGGACCCAACGCCATGCAGGCGAACGGCGGGAATCTTGTCCCCCTGGCTGCGTACTCGTTTTGGTATGAGGGTGGAACCATGAATCATCTGAACAACAGTGTTTTTACAAATCACATTATGGGCACATGGGATTATGGCACGGGGCCTCGAGAATTCAGCGCGGTCGAACTGGGGATGCTCAAGGATATCGGTTATACCCAGATCGTTCCGGAGCCTGGAACCGCCCTTTTGGCTCTGGCCGGCCTGGGGCTTGGCCTCCGCCGCCGCAGGCTAAAGTGAACTGAAGGCCGCAGCCCGCACCGGCAGCGGAATACGCCCAGGAGGGGGGACGGAATGATAAACCTGATCCTCCCTCCCGGAGGCCCGGCCGGAAACAGCAAGAGACCCGCCGCGCCGTCCGCCCTCTTTTTTTCCACCAATCGCTGGCAACATGAAAAAGATTAACATCAGGGCATCGGAGTCCGCTCTCTCCCGCCGCCTGCGTTCCGGCCTCCCCGGGTGTCTCAGCGCTGCGGCTCTGCTCAGCCTTTCGTCCCTGATGAGCCTCAACGCCGCCATCATTTACAGCGGCGTGCAGAACCTCGACACCCGGGTGTCTTGGACCGGTGAACCTGTTTCTGACTCTCGAGGCGTCAATCTGGACGGGCAGGGGGAGCTTGAGTTCTTTATGCGCAGCCACATAACTTTTCAATCTGCGGGCCATTCCCTGAACATAAATACCGGCACCCCTTGGACACCCTCGGGAATGCCCTTTGATGCTGTCACCGTCCAACCGATTGGTCCTGGCCTTTTTTTATCCATTCTGGGAGCGGACACCCTCATCAACTCCGACAGTGTTTTCCCCACAAACCGGTCTCTTGTCATTGTCAACTGGCCCAACGGGACAGACGCCTATTTCGGATTCCGCCTGAAGCCGCCCGACAGCCAAGTGCTTTATGGCTGGGGGCGTCTTCAGGTCACCTCCGTTATGTCCCCAGGATCTGGAAGCGGCGGCATGACGCTGGTGGAGTGGGCTTACGAGGACACCGGCTCGCCCATCCTCGCGGGACAGGTGCCGGAACCGCGGACGGCGGTCTTTCTGGCGGGGGCGGCACTGACCGGCGCAGCCCTGCGCCGCCGGAGTGGCGGCGCCAAGGGCGCCTCCTCAGGTCCAATGGACTGACCGGGGATCCTCATAGAAACCAGATAAACCTGGATAGGAAGACAGGGAACCACGGAAAGCACGGGAACACACGGAAAATATAGGATTTTCCGATGCGCGTCCGTCCACCGTTCGGGTGAGTGGCTCGATTTCTCCAATAGCTTGAAATTCCGTACTTTCCGTGTCTTCCGTGGTTGGAAAAACGCATGAGCAGAGCCCATTCCCCTTATGGAGGGACCCGCCGCCAAATTTCCTTGGCACGGCGGGGCGGAGGGCCATACTCCGGCCAAGTGGATGCAAGTCATGAACGCCTCCAATCCCCCGGTTTTCCTCGCAACCTCCTTCCCCGCACGCCGGTCTGTTTCAACTCCGTGCGTCAAAAAACGATCTCCCGGCAGTCACTAGATAGGAAATGTCTGACGTGACGTTGATACTGCAAGCCGCCCGGCATGGACAGCCGGGGGCGGCGGAGCGCCTTTGGGGGATGGTGTACGAGGAACTCCGGCGCATGGCGGCGGGGCACATGGCGGCGGAGGGCCGTGTGACCATGCTCCAGGCGACGGCATTGGTCCACGAGGCATGGCTGCGGCTGTCGGGACCGGAGGGCGAAACATTGGAATGGGACGGGCGGAAACACTTCTTCGGAGCGGCCGCCGAAGCCATGCGCCGCATTCTGGTGGAGCAGGCGCGCAGCCGGCTCGCGGCGAAGCGCGGTTCGGGACTTCGCGCGGAACCCTTGAACGAGGTGGCGCAAATCGCGACGCCGGCCGACGAGCGGCTGCTGGATGTCCACGAAGCGCTTGAGGAGCTCGCCCGCCACGACCCGCGGCAAGCCGAGCTGGTGAAGCTGCGGTTCTTCGTCGGCCTCCGCTGTGACGAGATCGCGGCCTTGTTGGGAACGAGCGAACGCACGGTCCGCCGGGAGTGGACTGCGGCCAAAACCTGGCTGTTTCGCGCGATCACCGGCGAGGGCGGGGATTCCGGTCCGCCGCCTGCCTGATAAAATCGCATCCCCGCTGGCCGGAATGCCTGCGGTTTTGCGCATGATGTTCCGATGCAGCCCGATTCCGAATCCATCTTCCATGAAGCCCGGGAGCTGTCCTGCGCCGGGGAGCGTCTGGCGTATCTGGATGCCGCCTGCGCGGGGAATGACACGTTGCGGGCCGAACTGGACGCGCGGCTCGCGGAGGCGGCGCGGGCGGACGATTTCTTCGGCGAAACCTCCACAGGCGAAGGAGAACGAGCGCCCGCTACGGCCATGGAAAGTCCCGGCACGCGGATCGGGCGCTACAAGCTGCTGCGGCAAATCGGCGAGGGAGGATTCGGCACCGTCTGGATGGCCGAGCAGGAGCAACCCATCCGGCGGCGGGTCGCGGTGAAAATCATCAAGCCGGGGATGGACACCCGGGAGATCATCGCCCGTTTCGAGCACGAGCGGCAGGCGCTGGCGATGATGGAGCATCCGAATATCGCCAAGGTGCTCGACGCCGGCGCCACCGAGCGGGGGCGGCCGTTTTTCGTGATGGAGTTGGTGACGGGCGTCCCCATCACGCGGTTCTGCGACGACCGGGACCTGGGCACCACGCAGCGGCTCGAATTGTTCAAGGACGTTTGTTCCGCCATCAACCACGCCCACCAGAAGGGCATCATCCACCGCGACATCAAGCCATCCAACGTCCTGGTCGCGCTGTATGGCGAGCGGCCGGTCGTGCAGGTCATCGACTTCGGGATCGCAAAGGCGGTGCAGGGAGAACTCGCGGACAGGACGGTCCTGACCCGGATCGAGCAGTTCGTCGGGACGCCTGTTTATATGTCACCGGAGCAGGCGGCGACTCACGGAATGGACATCGACACCCGCAGCGACATCTACTCGCTGGGGGTCTTGCTCTACGAATTGCTGACGGGAAAACCGCCCTTCGACGCCGTGTCGCTCGCCTCGGCCGGCTACGAGGAAATGCGCCGGATCATCCGCGAGGTGGAGCCGCCCAGACCGTCCACCTTCCTGAAAACCCATACCGGAGCGGAGCGCCCGGAGCCTGCCGACGCCCGGCGCACCGCTTCCGCCGGCCTGCACCGGCTCGTGGCTGCGGATCTCGACTGGATCGTCATGAAGGCTCTCGAAAAGGACCGCGACCGGCGCTACGAGACCGCCAACGGCCTCTCATCGGACATTCAGCGCTTCCTTGCCGATGAGCCGGTCAGCGCCACCCCGCCCACCGCCATCTATCGCTTCCGCAAGTTCGCCCGGCGGAACAAGGTCGCGTTGCGCGTTTCCGCGGGAATCGCGGCCGGGCTCGTGGCCGCCACCGGCATCAGCCTGTGGCAGGCCGTGAGGGCGATGCGGGCGGAGGAGCTGGCGGTGGCGGAACGGGATGAAAAAGAAGCGGCCCTCCTCAGCGCCGTGACCCTTTCCACCTTTCTGACGGAAGCCTTCCAAAGCCCCGGCCCGGAGAGCGAGGAGAGCACCGTCACCGTGGCGGAGACCCTCGATTCCGCGACCCGGAAACTGGCGACCGGTCTCAGCCGCCTGGCCTCCACCCTCGACGATGCCGGTCGCAGGGACGAAGCGCTGCGCTTGCGCCAGGAATTGCTGCCGCTCTGCCGCGAGGCCCTCGGCCGCGCACATCCGGATACCCTGTCGGCAATGCACGGTCTGGCGGTTTCCCTCACCGCCGCCGGGCACCATGACGCCGCCGCCGCGCAGTGGGAGGAATTGCTGGCGCTGCGCCGCGAATTTTTCGGCCCGCACCACCCGGACACCGTGCGGGATATGGCAAACCGGGCCCTTTCCATGGGAAATCCCATGGAGACGATCCGGCTTCAACAGGAAGTGCTGGCCATCCGCCGCGAGACCGCCGGTTCCGAGGACCCGGACACGCTTCAGGCCATGTCGGAACTGGCGGTGAGCTTTGGCGCCATCGGCAACAGAAACGAGGCGATCGCGCTCCGCGAGGAATTGCTGGAGCTGCACCGCAAGATCAGTGGCCCGGAGGATCCCGAGACGGCCCGGGCGATGGACTCGCTGGCAGCCGCTTACGCGGCGGCCGCCCGTCTGGAGGAGTCGCTGGCCCTCCAGGAGGAATTAATCGAGCTCAACAAAACCTTGCGAGGGGAGCATCCGGAAACCCTCCGGGCGATGGAGCAACAGGTGCGCTTCCTCAACGACATCGGCCGCCGGGATGACATGGTCAGGATGCAGGCGGAACTGCTGGAACTCCGCCGCCGGGTCAACGGCCCGGACGCTCCGGAGACGCTCGGATCCATCGAAACGCTCGTAAGGGATTACCAGTTCATAGGCCAGACGGCGGAGGCCGTGCCGCTGCTCGCGGAACTCGCCGCCCGCAGACCCGAGGACACCTTCGAAGCGGTGAAGGTCGCCGCGCTCCAGGCATGGTTCGGGCAGGCCGAAGGCCATGCCGCCACCAGCCGCCTCATGCTCGCCTGGGCCGGGGACGCCGCCAACGCCAATGACATCGAGCGCGTGGCCAAGCTCGTGAGCCTGCGCGCCACCGCCGACCCGGAGCTGCGGGAAGGCGCCCTCGCCGCCGCCCGCAAGGCGGTCGAGCTCGGGAAGGAGAATCCGGACTTCGTGCCTTGGGGGCAAATGACCCTCGGGATGGCCGAATTCCGGAACGGTCGCTACCCGGAAGCCATGCAGGCACTCCGCGCCGCGGAGCGGGAACCCCTGCTCGTCTGGCGCCCGGAAGCCAGAATCGGCACCGCCCGCTTCTACCTCGCCATGTGCCTTTTCCATTCAGGAAAAACCGACGAGGCCCGCGAGCTTTTCGCCGCCGCCTTGGACAACATGCCGCCGCTTCCCGCCAATGACGAAAACCCGCTCGCCAATCATCCCACCAACCCGCTCCTCGACCATCCCAGTATCGACGACCTCGTCCTTTGGCTGGCCTGTAAGGAAGCCCGCGCCATGCTGGATCAGTGACCGGAAGTGAGGGGCCAGGGACCTGGAACCGGCGGCAAAGCGCGGCCGGTTCACCGCGCTCCGCAGCCTCTCATTTGGTGCCCGGCTGTTGCCTCTCCAATTCCTGAACTTTCCGAAGTGCCTCCTGATATTTCGGGTGACGCTTCAAGTACATCTGCTTTGCCTTCGCAAGTCGTGCTCTGGCAGCCTGCAACTCCGCACTCTCGTTCGTCCGCCGCAGGGCCTGTCGTTCCAATTCCTCCACCTTTCGCATCTGGTCCTCGTAGCGCCGACGCAACTCAGCAAGCTTCTCTTTGGCTGCGCGCAACTCGGCTGGCTCCTGCTGCCGTGCTGTTGCCTGTCGCTCCAAATCTTCAATCTTGCGTAGCTGCGCCTGAACCGCCGGGTGCTGGTCCTCGTAGTGCATGCGCAACTCGCTCAATTTTTGCCTGGCAGTGGTCAACCGGTCCGATGTGTCCGGTGTGCTCTCGGTCGCCATTGCGGGTACGGCAAGCATCGCCGCCAGGAAACAAAGGGAGATGGTTCGATTCATCTTGCGTTCGGGTTGATGGTTATTCGTCAATTGCCGGACGGCGATGATGCCGCCGAAGGTGTATTGCGCTGCGATTTTATCGATTTCCGCCGGGATCGGGAAATGCTCGTGGGCGCCCGAATACACCCAGGTCCCCGCCCGGGCGCGATGGGTGGAGAGGAAAGGACCGAGGAAGGGCAGGAGGGTTGGAACGTTTTCATGGCGGAAATGGGGGATGGAAAAGGGGAAACGGAGCAAGGTTGATGGGCCGTCCCACGGTCATGCCTCCCTTTGTCACCAGCGGCTGACCGGAACGGCGACCCCCGTGTCAGGGGGTGGAAACGCGGATGCGGCCGAAGCGGCTGGCTTGCCCGGCACCGGCCGGATCCACCACCACCACCCGTTCCCAAGTGGCGTCGATGGATTGCACCGATTGGGTGCCGGTGGCGGCCTGCCAGCCGGAAAGATCCGACGTGAATTCGGGCGTGTAGGTGATGCCGGGATTCGTGGAAGCCTTGCGGCGGATGTACTCGATGCGCAGGCCGGGGCCGGTGCCGGGCTGGAGGGTCGTGGTGATGGCGGGCAGGCCCGCGGTGCCGGTGCTGGGAACCAGGGTCGAGCCATCCGGCCCGGCGGCGTTCATGCGGAAGGCGTATTTCAGCACGTTCGGCACGCCGTCCTGGAAGGGGCTGGCGCTGCGGAGGGCGGCGGCTCCGGAAAGCCCGTGGAGCCCCGCCCACGTCGTGAAAGGCCCCATGGCCGAGGGATCCGCGATCCGGTAGAAGGTCACATTCCCTGTCGCGGCGATGGCGGTGACGCCGGCCCTTTGCGCCTCCGCCGGCACCAGGATCTGGCCGTAGTTGTCGAGTGTGGTTCCCCAGGTGACGACCCTGCCGTCCTGTTTGAGCGCCACGTTGTGGTTCTTGCCCGCGGCGATGGCGGTGATGCCGGTCCGCATCTCCACAGGCATATTCGCGGTCTTGAATACTGCTCCCCAGGCAAAGACGCGGCCGTCCTGCCTGAGCGCCAGCGAATGGTAATCGCCCGCGGCGATGGCGATGACGCCGGTCCGCGCCTCCGCGGGAACCGTGGTCTGGCCGTATTGGTTGTTTCCCCAAGCGACGATGCTGCCGTCCTGCTTGAGCGCCAGCGTGTGGTATCCGCCCGCGGCGATAGCGGTGACGCCGCTCTGCGCCGCCGCAGGAACCGGAACCGTGGTCTGGGTGAGGTTGTTCCGGACGATGACGCGGCCCTGCCAGAGCTCCACCGTGTGTTCCACGCCCTTGGCGATCGTGGGATTGGGGAATATCCCAAGCCAGTCGATGCTCCGCAAAGCCGCCGCCGGAACCGCGCTCTGGCCGCTAAGGTTGTGTCCCCATGCGACGACGCTGCCGTCCTGCTTGAGCGCCACCGAGTGGTTCTCGCCCGCGGCGATGGCAATGACGCCGGATCGCGCCGCCGCCGGAACCGTGGCCTGGCCCCAGCTGTTGTTTCCCCAGGCGACGACGCTGCCGTCCTGCTTGAGCGCCACCGTGTGGTAAAAGCCCGCGGCGATGGCGGTGACGCCGCCTTGCGCCGCCGCCGGAACCGGGGGCAGGTTCAAGGCTTCGTTTCCCCACGTGACGACGCTACCGTCTTCCTTGAGCGCCACGGTGTGGCTCCCATACGCAGCGATGGCGGTCACGCCGGATTGCCCCTCCGCCGGAACCGTGGTGTAGAGGTTGTTTCCCCAAGCGATGACGCTGCCGTCCTCCTTGAGCGCCACCGTGTGCATGTAGCCCGCGGCGATGGCGGTCACGCCGGATTGCGCCTCCGGCGGAACCGTGGTCAGGCCGTAGAAGTTGTCGCGTCCCCAGGTGACGACGCTGCCATCCTGCTTGAGCGCCACCGCTTGGAAGTGGCCCGCGGCGATGGCGGTCACGCCGCTCCGCGCCGCCGCCGGCACCGTGTTCAGGCCGTAGGAGCCGTCTCCCCAGGCGACGACACCGCCGTCCTCCTTGAGCGCCAAGGTTTGGAAATGGCCCGAGGTGATGGCGATGACGCCGGATTGCGCCGCCGCCGGAACGTTATTGCCGCGGTATCCCCATTGGATGACGCCGCCATCCTGCGTGAGCGCCGCCGTGTGCGCGTAGCCCGCGGCGACGGCGGTGAAGGTGTAGGGAACCGCGATTCCCGCCGGAGCCGGGGATCCCAGGGGACCTCCATACATCCAAATCCCCGTCGCTAGGGCGGAGGATGCCGCCGAGCCGAGGCCGGTCAGCCGGAGATCGACAGGACCGGTGTTGGCGGCGCTGCACGCAATGCGCAGCGTCGCCGCGAAGTTCCCGGTACCGCCGGGCCGGAAACGCACTGTGAACGAGGTGCCGCCGCCTGGACCTGCGGTCGCGGCAGGAGGGGAGACCACCGAGAAACCCGTCGTGCCGCCGCCGGCGACCACCGCCGAGATGCCCGTCAGGGTGTCATTGCCGGGATTGGCAATGGTGAACGTGAGATCCGATGCGGTCCCCACGGGCACGGAGCCGAAGTCCACCGTGTCCCCGCTGGCGAGCGCGCCGACGGGGCTGGAAATTTCCATAAGCGCGCCCGGAGCCACCAGTTCGATGTCAAAGGAATTTTCGTCCGCGCCGTCGCTCGCGATGCGCAGCGTCGCAGTACGCGGGCCGGTTGCGACCGGCGTGAAGGTCACGTCCAAGGTGGTGCTCCCGCCGCCGGGCACGGTCGCATCGGGCTGCCGCGAGATCACATATTCCGCGGCATGCGGTCCCTCCACGGTCGCCGCCAGGTCCGAGAGGTCCGCATTGCCCACATTCCTGATGGTCAAGGTCTTCGTCACCGCGGAGCCGGGCGGCACCTCGCCGAAAGCGATCCGCCCCTCACCATTCGTCAGCCTGCCGCCCGGCGCCAGTTCCACCACGAAATTCGGTGCCGGCATGATGGTGAATTCCTCCGGAGTCAGCACGCCGAGGCTTAAGCGCGGTTCATACACACGGCCGGTGAACGGATTGTTGACGCCTTTGAGCGGGTGATTCCCCACCGCGATGCCGCGGCTCAGATCGTGGAACCACTGAGTGCCGGTCACGGTGCCCCGGAGCACGCCATCCACATAGAAGCTCATGTCGCCCCGGAGGCCCTCATCGGAAATCACCGGATTGGAAACGATGCCCGCGAGGTGATGCCAGCCGGTACCGGTCTCCGCCTCGATGCCGAGCTGGTTGAATTCGTTGATCCACTTGACCCCCGTCGGCGTGGCATAGAGCATATGGGTGCCGGAGAGCGTCAGGATGATGCTGTTCCCCGTGCCGCGGCCTTTGGCCCAGACCTCGATCGTCAGCCCGCCATGGTCAACGATGTCCTCGAAATCCACCGGCCCGAAGCCCTCCGTCGCGCCGTCGGGGTTGCTGGAAATGGAGCCGGAAGCAAGATCCAGCGATCCGATGCCGGTGGTGAAGCGCCGTTTCGCCGGCAGATCCGGGGAATAGGTGCCGCCATTCCCCCGGGATGCGGAAGCCGCGAAGGAAGCCCCCGCGTCATTCGCCACCGGCCCCTGCGACTCCACCGTGCCGGTCGTGAAATCGAAGCCATACTGAACCACCGTGACCCCGGCGGTGGCGGGATGAATGCCCGCCGCGCAGAGCGCCCCGGCAAGAAGCGCGGCCAGCCAAAGCCTGGCGCTTGTGGCAAAGAAAGCGCCCATGCCTGCCAAGGAGGCGGCAGGCGGTGAAATACGGTTTCCTGTGATCATGTTTGATTGCTTGGTTTCCCCCCGACATGCGGAAAACCGGAGAATTCCCGGCCATCTTTTTTCGGATTTTTTCCGGAGTGGTGCCCCCGGTGGCACCCGCGGGCGTCACGGGGTGGAGACGCGGATGCGACCGAAGCGTCTGGCGTGCCCGGCGCCGGCCGGATCCTCAACCACCACCCGTTCCCACGTGGAATCGATGGATTGCATGGTTTCGGGGCCGGAGGAGGCCTCCCACGCGACAAAGTCGCCGCCCTGCATGAGCACGGCCGCGGTATGACTGCGCTCGGCGATGGCGGTCAGGCCGCCGCCGGAACCGCCGTCTGGCCGTACAAGTTGCCTCCCCATGGAAAATGGTGAGTCTTGCCGCAGCGTGTGCAATCGCATGGGCAGGGAAATCAGGCCACCACCTTTCTGTCGCAGGAACGGGTGGAAAAGATTCAGGGGTGCCCTGAAGTGGATGCTGAACTTCCAAATCCTCATGGTCCGGTGACGGCGGCGCGATAGAAGGTGCGCGGGGAAGTGGCCGCGGGATCCGTCAGCGTCACGATGCCGTCCTCCGCCAGCGGGCCGACGATGGCGGAGGAGACGGGTTGCCAGGTGGCGGAGTCCAGATCGTCGCTGCGGAAGAGCTGGTAGATCCGCCCGGCTTTTCCGGGAACGAGGAGGGTGAAGCCGTTCCCGTCGCGGGTGGCGGAGAGGGTGCGGAAGACATCGGCCGCGGAGAGGGGATCGGTCCCCGCCAGATATTCCTCGAGGTTGGACGCCCCATCGCCATCGGCGTCCGTTTCATCCGCGGCGAGGCCGCTGTTTGCCGGGTCCCCGAAATGCAGCGCGCGCCAGGCTTCCAGGGAGACCGGCTGCGCTGTCGCCGACTGGACTTCCACGGCGCCGATGTCCGTCCCGTCGCCCCCCGGTGCGTTGTCTGTTGCGGGATCGTCCCACAGGCGCAATCTTCGCCGTTGATCCAGAAGCAGCCCCGCGGAATGGCCGCGGTCCAGAGCGGGACTTCCGGGGAGGGGCAGCATCGTGTCGGTAGGCCCGCCGTTGTCCTGCAAAGGACCCAGGAGGGGATCGGGTGCCTGCCTGTCGGAGGGGAGATCGAAGCCCAGGTCCAGGCCTCCCGCCAGAAGGTTGAATCCGCCCGAGATGAAATTCGATCTCTCCCTCGCGATGCTGTCCGCGCAGATCGTGTTCTCCACGTGGCAGACACCCTCCTCGTGCATGATTCCATGGATCCCCCGGCCGACCGGGCCGTTCGGAGCGCTACCGTTTGGACCAGGTGGGATCCCTGTTCCCCCGGGGCCGCCGTGGCCGACGTTTTTTGCAAGGGTGCAGGATCTGAGGATCATGTTCCCCCTGTTCCAAATCCCGCCACAACCTGTGCCCCCGCGGCCGGCGGGTCGAATGATGGTGTGGGCGCCGGTCGCCGGAAATCCCTTCCCGCCTGTTCCGGAGTTGCCGTGAAATGTGGAGTTCTCCAGGAGTGCGCTTCCGCCGTCATGATTATAAAGCGCCCCTCCCATTCCCGCCCCTCCCTGCGATGCCCCCGGCCTCGCGGAGTTGCCACTCAAACTACAGCGTGAAATGTTCAACTGTCCGCCATTCCAGATGCCCCCGCCGGCCGCCGAGCCGACCCAGGCGCCGGCCACCACGCCGACCTCAAACGCGGAACTGCTCGTGATCGCACAGTCCACCAGGTCGAGAACGGAAAGGTTGTGGATGGCCCCGCCGTTGGCCGCCCTGCCGTTGCGGAGCGTCAGGCCCGAAAGGAAATGCGGGCCGCTCCCCGAAAACTCAATGATCCTGGAGGCGTCGCCTCCGCTGATCGCCAGATTTCGTGCCCCGCGTCCTTCCAGGGTCAGAGGGTCGCTGACTTTCAAAGGCCCGAGTGACGCCTGGAGAGTGACGGTTCCAGTCAGGTGCGGGGCGAAGACAATGGTGTCCGGCCCCGGCCTTTCATTGGCCATCCGGATCGCCTGCCGCAATGTCAGGTTTCCCGGTGTGTTTCCATCATCATGATCATCCAGCGTGGTGACCACGAACGCCGGCGCCTGGTCCGCCGCGATGGTGAACCGCAGGGCGTTTCCGCTCAGCGTGAAGGTGCCCTCGATGTTCCCGCCAGCGGCAATGCTGAAATCACCGGCGACGAAATTCGTGTCCGCGAAAGTCGCCAGCGTGTAGGTTTCTCCGGCCACGGCTTGATCGCCGGTGAAGACGAACGCGAAGGGGCCGCTGCCGCCGCCTTTGACAAGGTCCCCGCTGAGCAGCAGTTGATCGGAGCTGCCGTCGCCGAGATCGAACCACAGGGTGGCGCCGGCATTCCATTGGAGAGACCGCGCGGCAAAGGTGCCGATCGAGTCGCCCGGTGCGAGTGCGCCGCCCTCGTCCAGGACCACGGCCGCCGCTTGGCCATTGCCGGCCAGAATGGCCGGGCCGGGGCCGCCGCCGGCGCGGACGTCGCCGATGGATCCGGAAACCACGAGCCGCCCGCCGTCGATCCGGGTGCCGCCGGTATAGGTGTTCGCGCCACCGAGAGTCAGGGTGCCGGCACCGGATTTCGTCAGACCCAGGTCTCCGGCATCGCCGGAAATGCCGCCGGGAAACGTGGTATCGTCGGGGCCGGTGATGGCGAGGCCGGCAGCTGCCATCAGATGCATGTCTTCTCCCCTCGCCGTGCCCGCCGGCGACGAGGCCGCCGCTCCGGCGGCCCCGCCGGTCACGCCGTTGTCTGCGAACAGGCCGCCTTGGATCGTCAACGTCGCGCCGGAGCGGACGAAAATGGCGCCGCCGAGCGCATTGCCTCCGTCCCCGCCGGAATTTCCGCCGCCGTAGCCCCCGAGGCCGCTGCCACCGCCGCCACCACCACCGAAGCCGCCACCGCCGCCCGCGTTGATACCAAGGTTGCCCGCGCCGCCACCGCCGCCGCCGCCGAGATCCCCGCCTGACCTGCCGAAACCTCCCACAACGATGTTGCTGCCAGGCAGACCTCCGGGATTTTGCGGCGGGGCGCTGCCAGCGGCGCCTCCGCCTCCACCCCCGCCGCCGAATCCGCCGCCGCCGCCGAATCCGCCGTTTCTGCCCGAGCCGCCGGAACCGCTCTGACCGGGAGAGATCCCGGACCCGCCGCCACCACCGCCACCCCAGCCCGGGATGATCCAGATGCTACCGGTTGAGCCGGCGGCACCGCCGCCACCACCGCCCACGGAGCCTGCCGCGCCGCCGCCGGGATCGCTATTTCCGCCGTTGCCCGGCTCCCCGCCGCCGCCGCCACCGCCGCTGCCGCCCGAGCCGCCGTTGCCGCTCAGGCCGCCACCCCCGCCACCGCCTCTCGATCCATGACCGCCGTTGCCGAGGTAGCCGCCGCCGCCACCGCCGCCGCCCTGCGAACCCATACCGCCGTTGCCGCCCAAGCCGCCACCGCCGCCGCCACCGCTGCCTCTACCGCTCCCAGCGACGAAGTCCCCTCCAGCGCCGCCGAGCGCCCGGTTGTTCTGAAAATTCACGTTCAGCAGTGAGACATCGCCGCTGTTGACGAAGATGGCACCGCCTGCACCAAGTCCTCCCCCGCCGGGGGGATTGCCCGTGCCGCCATTACCTCCCCTCGCCCGACCGTTCCGAATCGTCAGGTCGGAAAACGAGACCTGTTGCCCGGCCGGCGCGTTGACAAAAAACACCCGGCCGGCGTCGTTCGCGTCCACCGAGTGTCCATTCCCGCTGATGGACGTGCCTCCGGAGATGATCGGCAGAGGCGCGCTCAGTGTGATGTCCGCGGTCAGATCGATCGATGCGGCGCCATCGGCGATCGCCGCCCGCAATTGCTGCTCGGTCGAAACATCGACGGCAGCCGCCCATGGACAGGCGATGAAGGTGATTGCCAAAGCGGCCTTCGTGGACAGCAGCTTGGAAAAATGCAGGGGCGCGCGCGCGGCGGTGCGGCTGCTGGAACGACGCGGTGTTATCGTTGTCATCGCAATAGGGGGTTGGCTTCCCCCCGCCATGCGGAAAACCGGATGAGTTCCGGCCATCTTTTTGGATTTTTTTCCGGGCCGACGCTCACGGGGCGCCGGCCCCGTGAAAGCAAACGATTCAGGCGGATTCCCCTGCGTTGTCGCTGGCCTAGATCCGGCAGACTGCTAGGGCGACGGAGGGGCGGAGGCTTTCGGCGGGGTGGCCGGCACCAGCATTTCGTCCAGGGGAGACGGCGCGAGCGACCAGTCGTCGGCCAGCACGCGGGAGATCTCCCATTGCCGCCGCTCGGCTTTGTCTTCGTGGCGCACGCGCAGCATGAAGCGGTGCGGAAGCGGGTGTGCGGCTGGCGGGGAGGTGTCAGGGGTTTCGCGCGCCTTCAGCACGGCTTCCAGAGTCCTGTGCTGCGGGCTGCCGCGCCGGACATATCCATAATGTCTGATTTCCCTATCGACCGGAGTCATGCCGTAGCAGGCCCACTCCGAATCGTTCGCGTAGAGATTGTTGAAATAGTAATCGCGCACCAGCGAGACGCGCACCAGCCCCTCGTCCGCCATGCCGGAGGAGAGTTCGCTCCATGGCGGTTCGCAGTGGCCGGCGAAGGCGTCGAAATCGATCTTCCAGATACCGTCCGGGCTCCTGCGGTAAACCGCCAGCCGGCGGGTCCCGGATGCGAAATCCACCAGCACCCCTTCGGCCCGGTTCACGAGACTTTCCAACGGCCCCAGATGGATGACGCTGGAAACCTCTCCCCAGCGTTCTTCCAGCGATGCCAGATGCAGGGGCATTTCGTCCGTGGAAATCGCCCCGTCATGAGTCAGCCGGGCGAGGTCGCCGGGGGTTTCCGCGTCGAAAAGCGCCCGCACCTGGTTCTCGATGTCGCGGGGAGAGGGCGCGTCGCTCCAAAGCGTGTCGGGAGCGCTGCGGCCGATGACGCTCTTCACCGCTTCGGCCAGTGCATGGGCGGACTTCTGCCCGCCGGCCACCCATAGGAGCAAGCCGCCGAGGGACAGACTCAGGCCGATAAGCAGCAGGCCCAGCAAGCGGTGGAGTCCGGCGTAGGCCGCACGCTTCGGATCCCTGCCGCCGTGCCGCCGTCGCCGGCGCGGAGATGAGCCCGGCTGCATGCGTGGAACGGGGCCGATGGCCGGGGCATCACCGAGGGTGCGGTGCTTGCCGGCACTACGGACTCGCTGCGACCGCGGGTCGCGGTCGGAGTTCGACGGAAGGGGCATGGGGGGTGGGTTTCGGGGGCGGGGGACCCCGGTCACCTAGGATAGACCGTGATCCTATAGGGATCATAGCGGTCATCGGGGCGGAAAATCCAGCCCGGATTTCGGTCCACCACTTCGTAGCCGGTCAGCATGAATTCCGGGAGGAATTGGTTGCTGTTCGGGTCGTAGACTTCCTTCCCGGTGAAGTTGCCCTGCAAGCGGTATTCGAAATTGTGATCGAAGCCGTAGCGGGCGCCCGGCGGGCCGGTCTCGGGCAGGCGGTCGGGCTGGCGTTTGCGGTCCTCGCGGATCACGACCAGCTTTGCCCTGTCCCACGACTGGCGCGGGCGGCGGACATAGCCCCAGAAGCGGGTTTTTTCGATGTAGTAGCGGCGGCCGTAGAAGAAATCCCCGGTGGGTTCGGAGGCGATCGCCGCCCGGCGCTCCTCGACCGTCGGGCCGCCCATGTTGCCCGTCCCCATGCTGCCGCACTGGCAGAGGAGAGCCGCTCCGAAAACCGCGAATCCGCGCAAAAACAGGCGCATAAGACCGGCAGGCTAGGAGTCTGCCGGGATGCCCGCAAGCGCAATGGTCGGGCGGGCGGAATCCGAAATCCACTTGCATAAAAGCGCCTGCAAGGCTACCCCCTTCGCCCCCTCCCCCGGTTCTCGATCGGGGTCGGGACTCGAATTGTCATGAAGCTGGCCAACCTTCTCTCCGCCGATCAGATCCTGCTGGAAATGGCAGCAAAGGAGCATTGGCCGGCCATTCTGGAGTTGATCGATCATCTGGTGAGCGGCGGCGCGCTGCCCGCCGACCAGCGCGAAGAGATCCTTGCCGCGCTGAAAGTCCGCGAGGAGCAGGTGAGCACCGGAATCGGCTACGGGGTCGCCATTCCACACACGTTTTCCGAGAATCTGGAGAAAGTGGTGGCCGTCTTCGGCCGCTCGAAACGGGGGATCGACTTCGAGGCGCTGGATCACCTGCCCGTGCATTTCGTGGTGCTCTTCATCGTGCCGCGGAAGAACTATCACCTCCATCTCCAGACGCTGGCGGCGATCGCCAAAATGTTCACCAACGGCGAAGTGCGACGACGTCTGGCGGAGGCGGAGAGCCGCGACGAGATCCTCGCGATCCTTGCCGGCAAATCTCCCCGCCCCGCCGCCAACGGCGCCGTTTGAACCGGGCTCAGGCTTCTGCCTCCCTGTCGCGGCGGACCATGTCCTTCCGTTCGTTCTCGTTTTTCATATCTCATGACACTTCTCCAGGAACTCGAATCCCGCCTCGCCGCCGCTTTCGAAGCCGCGCTTGGCGAGCCTGTCGCCGCGCCCGTGGTGCCGGCGACCGACCTGCGCTTCGGCGACTATCAAAGCAATGCCGCGATGGGGCTGGCCAAGCAACGCCGCACCAATCCGCGCGCCTTGGCCGAACAGGTGGTGGCCAAGCTTGATCTCAGCGGGCTCGGCACCGCCGACATCGCCGGGCCGGGCTTCATCAATTTCCGCATCTCCCCCGAAGCCTTCGCCGTGCGGGCGAAAGCGCTGGCCGCCGACCCGCAACTCGGAGTGCCGAAGACGGGCGAGGGACGCACCGTGGTGATCGACTTCTCCGCGCCGAATGTCGCCAAACCGATGCATGTCGGTCACATCCGCTCGACGATCATCGGCGACTCGCTCGCCCGCATCGCGCGTTTTCTGGGTTTCAAAGTCATCACCGACAACCATATCGGCGACTGGGGCACTCAGTTCGGGATGATCCTTCACGGCTGGAAGACGCTGCTGGACGAACAGGCCCTCGCCGCCGACCCGATCGCCGAACTCCTGCGCATCTATCGCGAAGTCAACGCCGCCACCAAGGCGGACCCCGCCGTGCTGGAAACCTGCAAGGGCGAACTCGTCAAACTCCAGGCCGGAGATGAAGAGAACCTCGCCATCTGGCGGCGCTGCGTGGAGGTGTCGAAAGAGGGTCTTCAACGCATCTACGACCGGCTGGATGTTTCCTTCGATCACTGGCTCGGCGAGAGTTTCTACAACGACCGCCTGCCGGGCCTGGTCGAGGAATTCCTCGGCAAAGGACTCGCCCGCGTCAGCGACGATGCGGTGTGCGTCTTCTCCGACGAAACGAAAGCCCCGGAAAACGACCCCTTCAAGGTCTGCCGCGAGGACGGCTGGACGGACAACCCCGCCATCATCCGCAAGGCCGACGGCGGCTTCCTCTACGCCACCACCGACCTGGCGACGCTCGAATACCGCATCGATCAGTGGGGTGCGGACGAGATCTGGTATGTCGTCGGCGTCCCTCAGCAGCTTCATTTCCGCCAGATCTTCGACGCCGCCGCGCGCTGGGGGAAGACGGGGAATTTCCGCCACATCGCCTTCGGCTCCATCCTCGGCGAAGACCGCAAGCTGATGAAGACCCGCTCCGGCGACAATGTCGGACTCATCGAAGTGCTGGAGGAGGCCGTCGAGCGCGCGGCGAAAGTCATCGCCGAAAAGAATCCCGAACTCGTGGGCGACGAAGCGAAGGAAATCGCCGAAATCGTCGGCATCGGCGCGGTGAAGTTCGCCGAACTCTCCCAGCACCGTCTGACCGACTATGTCTTCTCCTGGGACCGCATGCTCGCCCTGCAGGGCGACACCGCGCCCTATCTCCAGAACAGCTTCGTCCGCATCCGCTCGATCTTCCGCAAGCTCGACGAGCCCTTCGATGTTTCCGCCGCGGAGCTGCATCTTTCGGAAGAAGCGGAAATCCACCTGGCTCGCCTGCTCGTCCGCTTCGGCGAAGTCCTGCCGCTGGTGCTCGAAGACCATCGTCCGAATCTCCTCGCCAACTACCTGCTGGAACTCGCCCGGGCCTTCCATTCCTTCTACGAGGCCTGCCCGGTCCTGAAAGCGGACGAGCCCGTCCGCTCCAGCCGCCTCGCGCTTTGCGATCTCGCCAGCCGCGTCCTCAGCCAGGGACTCGGTCTTCTCGGCATCCGCTGTCCAGAGAGAATGTAATTACTAATGACTAAGCACGAATGACTAAACGAGTCAGATAGGGCTTGGAGCCGGAAACTTCTGGAATTTGGAACTTGGAACTTAGAGTTTGGAACTTCTCACCCGCATGGAATCTCCTCCCCGCCGCCGCCGTCTGCCGTTCTACGTCATCGGCCACAGGAATCCCGACACCGACGCGATCTGTTCGGCGATCGGCCATGCGGCGCTGCTGCGGGCCACGGGCGAGCCGGATGCCGCCGCCGCCCGCTGTGGTGAAGTCCCGCCGCGCACCGCCTGGGTGCTGGAGCGGGCCGGCATCGAAGTGCCGCCGCTGGTCACCGATGTCCGCGCCACGGCCGGCATGATCTGCCGCCGCGATGTCGTCCAGGTGCGGCCCGACGACACCTTCCTCGCCGCCTACCGCCGCATGCTGGCCAGCGGCGTGCGCTGCGTGCCCGTCACCGACGACGATGGATCGGTGCAGGGCATGCTGCGCTATCTGGATCTGCTCGAACTGCTGGTGCCCGGTGACGCGGCGAGCGGTTTGCAGGTCCGCACCGTCCATGTATCCCTCGCGAAGATCGCCGCCACGCTCCAGGCGGAAAGCATCGGCGCGCCGCTGCCCGGGGCTGAGGAGGAGGAGGATCTCATCCTGCTCGTCGGCGCCTCCTCGCAGGGCACCGTCGAGCGCCGTCTGAAGACCGCGGCTAAGGAGGGCAATGTCAATCGTTTCATCGTGCTCTGCGGCGACCGGCCGGTGGTCCAGCACTACGCCATCGAAAACAGCGCCCGCGCGCTGCTCGTCACCGGCGGCAACGGCGTCGATCCGCAGCTTCGCGAAATGGCCCGCCAGCGCGGCGTGGTCATCCTGCTCGGCACGCAGGATACGGCCAGCGTCTCCACCCTCATCCGCTGCTCGCGCACGGTTCACCACGTCATGGAGAAGGAGTTCGTCTCCGTTTCCGCCAGCGAACCCGTTTCGCGCCTGAGGAAATCCCTCGCCACGCTGGATCAGGATCTTTTTCCCGTCCTCGACCCCATCGGCAAGAACATGATCGGCGTGCTGTCAAAATCCGACCTCGTCGATCCGCCGCGCACCCGGCTGGCACTGGTCGATCACAACGAATACGCCCAGGCCGTGACCGGTGTGGAAGAGGCCGAGATCGTCGAAGTCGTCGATCACCACCGGCTGGCCGGCGATCTCGTCTCGCGCGAGCCGATCCGCTTCCTCAACGAGCCGGTCGGCTCCACCTCCACGCTCGTCGCCCGCAAGTTCCGCCATCGCGATCTGGAGCCGGACGGCGGCACGGCCCTGTGCCTTTGCGCCGGGATCATCTCCGACACGCTTTGCCTGACCTCGCCGACCACCACCGACCTCGACCGCGAAATGCTCGACTGGCTGAGCGATCTGGCCGGGATCGAACCGGAGAAATTCAAGGAGGAGTTTTTCGCTGTCGGCTCGCTGCTCGCGACCGGCACGCCGGATGAGATTCTCAATGCCGACCGCAAGGAATTCGCCGACGAGGGGGTGAAAGTCACCATTGCCCAGGTCGAGGAACTTGGATTGCACGCCTTCAACCCCCGCCGCGAGGAGCTGGAGCGGGCGCTTGGCGAGCTGGCCTCCGCCAACGGCTACGAACTGGCCGTGCTGGTCGTGACCGACATTGCCAAGCATCACAGCAAGGTGCTGGTGGCGGGCGATACCCGCTTTGTCGCCAATCTGCCCTATGTGCGTCTCGATGAGAGTCTTTACGACGCGCCGGGCGTGGTCAGCCGCAAGAAGCAGATTTTCCCGGCCGTCTGCCAGGCGATCCGCCGTGTGGGGTAGGTCGATGAAAGCGGTCGGTGGCTGATGGTTAGATCAATAAGGGCCGCTCTCCCCGGCTGCTGGCGTCAAATGATCCTTCCCCACCTGAAAGTCCCGTCGGGAGACCGGCGGAGCTTTTTCGTGGCGACATCGGAAGCCGTTCTTCTCCCAGGCGTCCAGGATCTTTCCCGAGTGCGTTTTTGATCATATCTTTCAAAAGGAATACTTTGCAAAAGCGGCGGGACCCCCTAGGTTGTTAGGTGACTTCCCGGCATCCAGTGACGGATGCCGGGGTTTCGTAATCAAATCGAAAGCCAAAAAGAAACCTTGCCATGAAATTAAGATTCAAACCCCTCGCTACCGCCGTTTCAGCCGCTTCTCTGGTGCTGTTTATGCCATCCTGTGAAAAGCGCTCCACCGGCGAAGAAGTGAAAGACGCCGTAAACGACGCTCTCGACCGCCGTCCGGGAGAGCCAGTCCGGGATGCTGCGGAAGATGCGGCCGACGCCGTGAAAGATGCGGCGAAAGACACGAAGGACGCCATCAAGGATGCGGCCGAAGACGTGAAGGATGCCACTCGCTAACCCCCGCCAAGCCATGCTCCACTACGCTCTGGTTTTCCTGGTCGTGGCGATCATTGCCGCGGTGCTGGGTTTTGGAACTCTCTCGGGCCTGGCGGCAACGATCGCGAAGGTGTGTTTCTTCATCTTCCTGGTGGTCGCCTTGCTTTCATTCCTCAAGAAATCCACCTGAGAGGCTCCTTTCCGGTCCAGCCGGCCGATGCCGCCAGCCGGCGATAGCAATCTCACGGGACCCTACGCGAACGCGTAATTGGCTCGTGCGGAAGGCGCGTCGATATTCCATGTGAAAGCGGAACTTCCGGGGGGAATGTTCCGAGTTCAAAATGCATGTGGATCACGAGGACGATTCCGGGGGGATTCGGGATCGTGGTCCGCGCCTCCCAACAGCTCCCGGCCTTTACGGGCCGGGAGTTGTTTCCCGGGCGGGAAGTTGCGAGCGCCATGGTGCTTGAAGGCATCCTGCCGGGATTGGAGGCCGCGCTATTTCAGGCCCCGCGCGATCACGTAATGGCATCTTATCCAAAATCGGACATGATTCCCCTGTCAGCGACACCATCCCCCCTGCACGGTCGAGCTGGCAGATCCCCCCGAAAGAGTCCGTTCCCCCCCGACTGGACGACAAGCATCCCCCCAGGAATCACCCGCTGCCTTCGTTCCCCCAACGGTGCCAGCGGGTTCTTCTTTTTTCGATGAAAGGGAGCCAGGGCAAAATTCGAGGGATGCCAAGCGCGAACCCCTATATTTCGCGGGGAATTGGAGAAACCCATTGAAAACCAAGGAAAATGATTGGTTTTCAAGTGGTAGTCCCGACAGGAATCGAACCTGTACCTACGGCTTCGGAGGCCATCGTCCTATCCATTGGACTACGGGACCACATGAAGCGCCAAGGGCGCCGTGCGGGCGGAAGTGTTAGTGCGGGCCGGATGGCTTGGCAAGGAGAACTCTCGACCGCAGTCCGTCTCCGGCGGGGATCAGGCGTGCTTCTCCCTGGCGAGCATTTCCGCTTCCTCTTCGTGCGAGTGGATTTGCAGAGAAACATTCACATTGCCGCGTTCGGCGGCTGCCTTCGCCACGCCGCGGATGGCGGAGGCGCTGAAGCCGTTGCGGCCGATCAGCAGGGCGACATCGCTCTGTCTGAGCACCAGCTTGAAGCGGACGCGGTTGGGGGCCTGTTCCAGCACCTTCAACTGCGCCTCGGCGGGATGCTCGATGAACTGGACGGCGATGTACTGGAGAAAATTCCGGATCTGATCAGTCACCACCTGCATGCTGGGAGCATGGCGGGAAAGACCCGTCGATGCAAGGAACAGCATGCCCGGCGGTGCAGTTTGCACCTGCCGGGCATGCCGGAATCCCGTTCCCATCAAGATTTAGCGGTGTTTCAGGCGACTTCGATGCGCCGCGGTTTGGCGGCTTCGGCGAGGGGCAGGGTGACGGTGAGAAGGCCGTCTTCGAGCCTGGCGCCGGCCTTGCCGCCGTCGAGTTTGTCGTCGAGCCGGAGTTCGAGTTCGTAGCCTGCGGGTCTCTCGCTGCCGCGGATCAGGCGGAGGTTTTCGCCGTTGACCCGGCGGGTGGCGTCGAGGCGCAGGAAGCGGTCGCCGATTTCGAGTTTGAGTTCGTCCTTGGCGACGCCGGGCAGGGCGATTTCGACGACGGCCCCGTCATCGGTTTCGCGGGATGTCCAGAGCGGTTGAGCTTTGAGCTGGCGGGTCGTTTCGACGGGCCGTTCGGCCGTTACGGTAGTGGTTTGATCGTTCATGGTGCGGATGGGTGGAGTTCAGAGGATTTCGATGCGTTTGATGTCTTCCACCGGGACTTGCTTCGGCAGGCGGATGCGAAGCACGCCATCGGCGAGGTTGGCGGCGATGGCGGAGACAGCGACCTGCTTCCCGAGGGGAAGCTGGTAGCGGGCCCGGGTGGCGAAGCTGCCTTCGTGGTCGATGGCGAGGTGGAGCTGCTGGTCCTTGACGTCGAGCTGGATGGCGTCGCGTTTGACGCCGGGAAGGTCGAGTTCGAGCGTCCAACCCTGGTCATCGGCCAGGAAACGGAAGCCGTCATACGGCGTGCTGAAACGCTGGAAGGCGGCGTCGAACAGGCGGCTCAGGTCGCCGAGCCATGGAGCGGTATTTTGGAGATGTCTTGCGAGGATCATAGCGTTTGGAACTGAACGCCGATGGGAATGCAAGACAGGTGCCAGGATGGGGTAGGGGATATTGAATATTGGTTATCAGTATATTAGATATATTGAGAGAACCGAGATCATGGCGAGTTTCCGGTACAAAATGTCGCAACCGCGACAGGATGCCGGGTTGAATTGACGCAGTGGAGGGCCAGGGCTTCCCGTTTACCGATGCTCGATCACTTCGTCGCGGGGGAAGCGGGCTTTGGGCAGCGCCGCGTAGGCATCGTCCGGGGAGCGATAGCCGGCGGCGCAGGCGCAGGCGGTGGCGTAGCCGCTGTCGCGGAGGGAGAGGATTTCATCGTAGGCGGCGGCGTCGATGCCTTCCAGGGGGCAGGTGTCCACACCGGCGACGGCGGCGGCGGTCATGAATTGGCCGAGTGCGATGTAGTTCTGGCGGGTGTTCCATGCGCGGCGGTTTTCGGCGGGCATCGCGCCTGCGAAGCCGGCGATGATCTTGCGGTAGCCTTCGAGCATGGCGGGCTCGCGATTCTGGATGACGGACAGGCAGGCGATCCAGCGGTCGATATCGTTTTCGTCGAGGTCGGTGCGGGTGGTGAAGACGACGAGGTGGGAAGCGTCCGTGACCTGCGATTGGCCCCAGGAGGCGGCGCGCAGGCGCTCGCGCAGCGCGGGGTCGCCGATGACGAGAAATTTCCACGGCTGGAGACCGAAGGAGGAGGGCGCGAGGCGCAGCGCTTCCTCCAGCACCGCCCACAGGTCGGCGGGGATTTTCTTCGACGGGTCGAAGCGCTTGGTCGCGTAGCGGAAATTCAGGGAGGAGAGGAGTTGGGATGGAGTCATGGAAATCGGGGAGCGATAGCGGCACGAAATACGTGGGAAAGATCGAAGCCGGCTGTCTTTCCTTGGAGTTTGGAACTTGGCACTTGGAGTTTTGGCACTCCCCTACTGCGCGTCCATTTTCAGGGGCAGCGAGGCGGAGGGGAATTCCTTGAGCGTGAAGCTCAGAACGATGCCGAATTCGCTGTCGAGGCGGTTATCGCGGCGGGTGATGCCGAGGGAGGCGATCCAGTGGTTGAAGTCGTGGTGGATGGTGTATTGCTGGAGTTCCAGGGTGCCGTCGTCGAGTTCCCAGAGGTGCTGCATGCCGATGCCCCATTTTTCGTTGATGCGGCCGTAGGCGCGGAAGTCGATGCGCTGGGAGTCTTCCAGGACCGGGTGGCTGTTGAGGAAACGGTGGCCGATGTAGAATTCAAGGTTTTCGTTGGGCATGAAACGGGCGCTCGCCGCAATTTCGGAGAAGCCGGAGCCGCCGTCGAAGACAGGGAACTGGCTTTCGAAGTTCATGCTCACCCAGGGCAGGGGGCGCCAGTGGAGGTCGTTGTAGAGGTTGGAGTAGTTGCGATCGTAGTCGGGATCGGTGAGGAAGCGGTCGATGTAGGTGTCCATCGCCAGCCATTCGTAGCTCTGGCCGTCGCGCCGGGTGATCAGGCGGTTGCGGACGCCGGCGCGGAGGATGTTCCAGTCGCGCAGGTCGTCGATGGCGGTGTAGCCGGCGACCGAGAGGGTCTGCGGCCGCGTGGTGAAAGTGCTGCGGTCCACGCCGGGGAAAAGCGGGTCGGGCTCGTCGGTCGAAAGGTAGGAGTAGCGGAGGTAGGGCTGGACGACGTGGAGCAGGCCGTCGAGGCCGAGGCTGCGGTTGTGGATGTCGCCGTAGTCCTTGGAGAATTTCACGGAGGCTTCGGCGCCGAGGTGGAGGTGCAGGCGGTCGCCGAGGTTGGCGGGGCCGTCGACATCCCAGTAGCGGGTGTAGCCGAGGCCGACTTCGGGGGTGAGGTGGAACCAGCCGCCGACATCGATGGGCAGGGAGAGCTCCTGGTAGGTATGGAAGCGGGTGTAGCTGGAGCTGAAGAGTTGTTCTTCCATGCCGCGGCGCAGCGGACTGCCCGCAGGCAGAGAACGGATCGCCTGGACAAGCTGGCGCTCGTAGGCGGGCAGTCTCGAGAGGAGGCCGGGAATCGAAGGGTGGCCGGCGGGCAGGGAGAGGAGGGGGCGGACGTAGAAGCGGGCTTCATCGCCGATTTCCTCGTCGATCACGGAGAAGGATACGGAGCCTTCGTGGAGAACCGGCGTGTGGAAGAGCGGCCGGCGGGCGAAGTCCATGACGATCTCCGGCGAGCGGCTGTCGGCGCGGTGGAATTCGTTCGGGCGGAAGCGGCCATAGAGGCTGAAGAGGGTGCCGTCGTCGCGGCGGAAGAGGCCGAGGGTGTTGTCCGGCGCGGGATCGTAGCGGTAGAGGGTGGGTTGGAAGTCCTGGAGATAGTATTCGTCGCTGAGCCAGTTGAGGTTCGCATCGACCCGCCATTCAGCGCCGCTTTCCCAGTCGAAAGGAACGCGATGCTGCAGGGCGGCGCGGTAGCGGTCCTCGTTGACGAAGCCGCGCGAGAGTCCGGTACGGCTGAGGTCGGGGTGGAGGTCGTTCGTGTAGTAGAGGGAGAGGCCGGTGAGGTTTTTGTTGTCCTTCAGCCGCGTGTCGATCAGATCGACGCCGAGGCCGAGACCGCGGCGGCTGCGCAGGTCGAAATTCCAGCGCGAGAGCAGCCAGGGAGCCTCCTCTCCGCTGTCGTCGCCGAGCATGATGCCGTAGCTGTTGAGCAGGTAGAAGCCCCAGTTCGAGCGGGAGCCGGGGACGAAATGATAGCCGAGATCGGCATCGAGAGGCTGGGAGAAGTAAGGCAGCCAGAAGACGGGGGTGTCGCCGAGGTAGAGGCGGAGGTTGCTGAAGGTGACTTTGTCCTCCGGATAGACCGTGGTTTCGTCGGCCCGCAGCCAGAAGCCGGGTTCCTCGACATCGTGGGTGGTCACGCCGGCGTCGCGGCCGACATAGACCTGTCTGCCGTCCCTTTCTTCGATGGTGAAGCGGCCGGCCTCCAGCAGCAGCGGATCGACCCCGGCGCGGAGGCCGGTGGCGTCGATTTTCTTTTCGGTCCAGTGGTAGACGGTTTGTTCGCCGTGCTGGAGCAGGTCGCCGTTGTAGATGGTGACGTTGCCGGTGAGGGTGACGGTTTCGGTTTTTTCATCGGCCACCGCACGGTCGGCGAAGATTTCGATGCCCTCGGCGGTGGTCATTTTGATCGCGCCTTCGAGGTGGATTTTCCCTTCGTTGCCGTCCCACCGGGCCTTGTCGGCGCGGAGGGTCATGCCGTTGTCGGTGGTGGCGGTCACGGCTTCGTAGGCGGCCCATTTTTCGGACAGATTCAGTTGGACCGGGCGGGAGGTCTGGAGGCGGATTTTTTCCGGCATGCCGGGCAGTTCGGCCATCTGCGGACCGAGGTCGGGCGGACCGGGGACCGGCTGGATCGGAGCGGGCGCGGGCGGGTCCGGAGGCGGCGGGATGTCCTGGCCGGTCAGGCACAGCGGGGTAAGGAGAAGCGCGGGAAGGAGAACGACCCTCATTGCCGCGGCATCTGACGGGGAGAGAGGGGTGAAGTAAAGGGGGAAAGCGGTTGCGCGGGGCCGATGGGGGAGGATGCTGGGGGAGATGCCGGAACGTCGCATGGGGATCGTGGGGGCTTCGGGTTTCGCCGGCCGGGAGCTTTGCCGCCAGGCGCGGGCCGCGGGCTGGCGGATCGTCGGGTTCAGCCGGGGCGGGGGAGGGGGCGGAGAGTGGCGGCGCTGGTCGCCGGAGCCGGATCTTTCGGGGCTGGATGCGGTGGTGAATCTCGCGGGGCACCCGATCGACCGGCGATGGACTACGGGAAACAAGCGGCTTTTCCGCGAGAGCCGGGTGGGCGTGACCCGCATCCTTGCGGGTGCGCTCGGGAAAATGGCGGCTGCCGGGCGGCCTGCGGTGTTGGTGAACGGCTCCGCAGTGGGGATTTATGGTGACCGGGGGGACGAGATCCTCGAAGAGAGTTCCGCTCCGGGCGAGGGATATCTGGCGGAGCTTTGCCGGGAGTGGGAGAGCGCCGCGGGAGAGGTGGCGGCGCTTGGGGTGCGCGTGGTGATGGTGCGGACGGCGATGGTGCTGGGGCGGGAGGGGCCGGCTTTCCGGAAAATGCGGAGGCTTTTCCGGCTGGGGCTCGGCGGGCGGCTCGGCTCGGGGCGCCAGTGGATGCCGTGGATCCATGTCGAGGATCTGGCGGGGGCGATCCTGCATGCGGCCGGGCATGCTTCGCTGGCAGGGCCGCTCAACGGCAGCGCACCGGAGCCGGTGCGGAATGCGGAATTCACCCGCGGGCTGGCCGGGGCGCTGCGGCGTCCGGCGTTTCTTCATGTGCCGCCGTTCGCGTTACGGGCCGCGATCGGCGGTTTCGCCTCGGTGGCGCTCTCCAGCCAGCGGGTTGTGCCGCGGGCTTTGTTGGAGAGCGGGTTTCGTTTCCGGTTTCCGGAGTTGGGTGGGGCGCTGCGGGATTTGGTGCGATGATTTGAGGTTGTGGCGTCGAATTTGCGGCTTGGTTCGGGCGCGCTTCGTGGCATGCTTGATGCGATGAGCAGCATGATCGCTCTCCACCCTGTATCCTGGCAGCGCATGGCAAAAGGAATCGAGGATGTGCAAAGACGGCTCGAACGCGCCGCCTCGGCCCTTGCGCAAGCGGGGGTGCGCTATGCCGTGGTCGGGGGTAATGCTGTTGCCGCCTGGGTTTCGCGGGTGGACGCCGCGGCGGTCCGCAATACCCGCGATGTGGATATTCTGCTGCGGCGCGAGGATATGGAGTGCGCACGCCAGGCGCTGGAGGCGGCCGGTTTCGTGCATCGCCGGGTCGCCTCGCTCGGTAAGGCGGGGGCGATGGATGTATTCCTCGATGGTCCCGATGCGAAGGTGCGCGATGCGGTGCATGTGCTATGGGCGGGCGAAAAACCGGTGCCGGATGCCATCGAAGCCACGCCCGGTCTGTCGGAAACCGAGTCCTCCGGCGGCTTCGAACTCATCCCGCTCGAAGATCTCGTGCGCATGAAGCTCGTCTCTTTCCGGGACAAGGACCGGATGCATCTGCGCGATCTGATTTCCGTGGGCCTCGTGGACGCCGCTTGGCCCGCCCGTTTTCCCGAAGCCCTCGCCGGGCGTCTGCAAGCGATTCTGGACGACCCGGAGGGGTGACGCGGCCTTTGCAGGAGGGGGGAGTGTGAGCAATGGTGGCGGCGACCTGGATGCGGAAGATCATTCACATCGACATGGATTGTTTTTACGCGGCGATCGAGGAGCGGGAGAATCCTTCGCTGCGGGGCAGACCGGTGGGGGTGGCGGGAAGCACGCGGCGCGGGGTGCTGACGACGGCGAATTACGAGGCGCGCAAGTATGGCTGCCGCTCGGCGATGCCGGTGTTCAAGGCGCTGGAGTTATGTCCGCAGTTGGTGCTGGTGCCGGTGCGCTTCGATCTCTACCGGGCGGAAAGTTCGCGGATCCGGGCGATTTTCGGGCGCTTCACGGAGCGGATCGAGCCGCTTTCGCTGGATGAGGCGTATCTGGACGTTTCGCATCTGCGGTCCTGCGGGGCGGCGGTGGCGCGGGAGATCCGGGCGCAGATCCGGGAGGAGACGGGGCTGACGGCTTCGGCAGGGATCGGGCCGAACAAGCTGATCGCGAAGATCGCCAGCGACTGGAACAAGCCGGACGGCCAGCACGAGGTGAGGGCCGAGGAGGTGGAGGATTTTCTGCGCAATCTGCCGGTGGGGCGCCTTTGGGGCGTGGGCGGGAAGATGCGGGCGCGACTGGAGGCGCTGGGGGTGAGCACATGCGGGGATTTGCGGCGTTTTGACAAGATCGAGATGGCGCGGCGTTTCGGGAAATGGGGGCTGGAGTTGTGGGAGCTTTGCCGGGGCATCGACGTGCGGGAGGTGGAGGTGTCGCGCATCCGCAAGTCGGTGAGTACGGAGACGACTTTCACGGAGGATATCGCGGAGCTGGAGGAGCTGCGCCCGCCGATGGCGGGGATGCTGGAGGAGCTTGCCTCGGAGGTGTCGGGCAGGCACGCGGAGCGGGAGGTACGCTCGCTGGTGGTGAAGCTGAAATTCGCCGATTTCAACCGGACGACGGCGGAGAAGGCGCACGATGGGATCGAGGCGGGAGTGTTCGGGCAATTGCTGGAGGAGGCGTGGCAGCGTGGGGAGGGGAAGGCGGTGCGTTTGCTCGGGGTGGGGGTGCGGTTCCGCGATCCGGTGGAGACGCCGCAATTGGAATTGGAGATTTGAGGAAGTGTTGGCGTGTAGGAATCATTTGCGGATGGACAAGGCGATCTGGAAACAGCTGCCGCGCTGTCCGAGGTCGAACGCATGGCGGAACCCTCTCGATGAAACTTGGGCGAGCGGTATCCGCTCCTTCAATGTCCACTGCTTGTTTTCAGTCTGGGGTTTCCGTCTGCCAGTCTTTTGTCTCGTTGATCTTTGAAACCGGCAAAGTTTCTTGATTTTTTAAAATTTAGCAATCATGGATTGTCGCGGATGCCTCCCGGAAACGCGGCCGAATGGATTTTGGGCGCCCTTGTTGGTGTGCTCGGGCTGATTGTTGCCGGGACTTTGATGTGGCTGATGGGGCAGCGGTGGCGGAAGAGGTTGACCAAGCTGGCGGGGGCGGCCGGGGTACCGCGGGATTTCCGACGCGGGGTGCAGTCGTGGCTCGGACGGCTCGGGCATTTCGGTTTCCAAATGCGGTCGCCGCTGCGGCTTGAGAATGTGGGGGATGCGGATGCTTACCGGTGGGTTCTGGTGCATGAGGGGGAGAGGAGTTTCGCGACGCTGGACCGCTTGGTGAGACTCAGGGATGGGAGGGCGAAGGTGGAGTTGACGTTTTATACGGCTCTGGCGGATGGGACGCTGGTCGTGACCCAGGATCGGCCGGTCTGCGACCCCGTGCCCCGGTATTGGTCGCCGGCGGGGAGGCGTTTCCGGACGGTGGAGGGGCAGTGGAAAGAGCATCTCAAGCGGATGGAGGCCACCGGGGGAAGGGTGTTGCCCGATCCGGAGCAGTTGCCCGATCTGCTTGCAGCGGACGAGGCGGCGTGTCATGCGACTTTGCTGGCGGCGGGCGATCATGTGGCGACGATCCAGGGACCGAATGTCATTCGGCTGAAGGTGGACCGGGTTTTCCGGCGCTTGCTTCCGGCGCTGCGCGACCTGTTTCTGCTGAAGTATTTGCCGTCCGGCCGGCGCTGGGATGTGGCGGCGGTGGCGGATGTGGAAGAGGAGGAGAAGGAGTCCGCGGGCGGGCCGCTTGGGCTGGCGTTGGAGCAGGCGGTGGAGCAGGATTTGCAGCGCTACAAGCGGGCTTCGCAGGCGCGAGCGACGCCGGTGGATCATTTGCGGCGGGCGGTGGTACTTTTGACGCTGGTGGGGTTGATGGTGGCGGTTTTCGGCCGGGAGAAGCCGTTGCAGACGGCGGCGATCGTGCTGGTGCTGGTGGCCTTGCACGAGTTCGGGCATTGGCTGCCGATGCGGCTTTTCGGGTATCGCGGCACGGCCCGGTTTTTCGTGCCCTTCAGCGGGGCGGCGGAGGGCGGGCGCAAGTTGCAGGCTCCGGCGTGGCAGCAGCTTGTGGTGCTTTTCGGCGGGCCGCTGCCTGGGTTGGTCGCGGGACTGGCGGTTCTGGCGAAGGCGCATTTCACGCCGGAGATGCCGGGGTGGCTGGTCGATGCGGCGGGGCTGTCGGTGGTGCTGAACGGCTTTCATCTGATCCCGATGCTGCCGCTGGACGGGGGGAAGATCGTGGATGTGTTGTTGTTTCGCGATCTGCCTTATTTCAGGCCCTTGTTCACGTTCTGTTCGGCGGGGTTGGCGCTGGTCGGCGCGCTGGCGTTGAAGTCGCGGGTGTTGAAGTTTTTCGCGGGCGGGATGTTCGGGGCGTTGGTGTGGGACATCCAGACGCTGGGAATCGTCCGCGGGGCTCGCAAGCTGGAGTGGGCGGGCGATGTGACCGATGAGAACGAGGCGCTGCGGCGGATTTTCCGCGGGGTGAGGGAGGAGGGGAACGCCGGTTTTGTCGGCAGCGAGAATTGGGTCCGGAAGATCGATGTGTTGCTGGAGGAGGTGATGCGACAGCGCCCCCGCCTGTTTGTCCGGGTGGCCGGGTCCGGATTTTACGCGCTGACTTGTGCGGTTCCGCTGGCGGCGGTGGGGGTGTTGATGGCGATCCCGCTGATGCGAATGCCGGTGGCGCTTCTCGATGGGCCGGATCAGTCGATCGAGTTCCGGGGCGTCTTCCCGGAGGAGGATCGCGAGGTGAAGGATCCCGTGGCGGTGTCCGCCCTGCGCGAGCTCACGCGGCGGGCGGCGGCGGGTTTCGGGAATTTTCCGGATCTAGACGAGCCGGGCTCGATGGGCGAAGTGGCGGCGCGGGTGCTGCCGGTGATCGAATTGCGCCTCGGGCAGCTCGATTGGGAGGATGCAGGGATCGAGCGCCGGCGGGGAAATCTCGATGCAAAGATGCTGGGGCTCTGGCTGGAAGCCCAGGCGCTGCGGATGGAGAATGCGGCGGCGAACGGCGAGCATCAGGCGGCTTTGCTCCGCGCCGAGGTGTTGTTGCACGCGATCGCCAAGCTGGAGCCCGCGCCGAATTTCCGCGATCGCAGGTATTTGTGGGATGCCGAGTTGAGGGCCTTGCAGGTGATCGAGCGGGAGAACGCGGGCGGGAGGTTCGACCCGCAGACGCTCCGGCGTCTCGATGCGCGCCTCACCCAATTGAACCGGGCTCCGGTGCCGGAGGTGGATAATTTCCTCCTCGTGAACGAGTGGGCCGTACGGGAGCGGGCCAGGGCACTCGAATTCGCGAACCGGGCGGGCGGATTCGATGTTCGGTTCTGGCGCGATCTCTATCCGCGGACGCAGCGGTTCAAGGAGTTGCTGCGGGCGGCCGACGAGCCGATCACGCCGGCGAGTGTGGCGGTGGCGCGGCTATGGAAGAAGAGCCGCCGCGTGGGTGAGCTGCCGCCGAGGCTGCCGGAGATGGTGAGCGTGGCGGAGGGAGAGGCCGAGTTGATCCAGGATTTCTGCGAGGGGCATCGTCTGATTTCATGGCGGCGGCTGACGACCATTTCGGCGCTGCGCTTGGAGGCTCATCGCAAGAAGTCCGGCTCCTTCCCCTCGCACTATAAGCACAGCGTGCCGGGCGGAGCTTCGCTGGAACTCGTGCATCGCGGGGGACCGTTGCTGAGGCTGGTGGACCAGCGGAGCGAGTTGGAACGGATGATCCCGCCATGGCTCGTGTCGGCGGATGGCCGGGATTTGCCGGCTTTGCCGCGGGTGCACCATGATTGTCCGCTTTATGGGGCGCCGGAAGCGCCCTCGCTGTCGGCGAAGTGAAGCGGCTACTGGCTGCTGGGCATGAAGCGCCCGCCGGAGAGCAGGGCTTTTGCTTCGCCGACGAGGAAGAGGGAGCCGGCGATGAGGATGGGGTATTCACTTTCTCCAACAGCAGCGGCGAAAGCCGGCTCGAGGGCGGCATGACGGATGGGTTCCGGAGCGTCTGCAGGCAGGGCTGAGGCCAGTTCATCGACAGGCAGGGCGCGCGGGGTGTCCACGGGGCAGAGGTGGATGCTGGCTGCCAGGGGAACGAGGCGGGAAAGGATGCCGGGAACGTCTTTCGCGGCGACGGCGCTGAAGATGAGGGCGGCCTTGGTGTCGCCGAATTGTTCGCGCCATGTGGCGGCGAGGATTTCGGCCCCGTGGGGGTTGTGGGCGCCGTCGAGCACGATTTCGCGGCCCTGGTGTTGCAGGCGTTCGAAGCGGCCCGGCCAGCGGACGGTGGAGAGGCCGTGGAAGACGCTTTCGTAGCCGAAGCGAATGCGGGCGGCGTGGAGGCAGGCGAGGGCGAGGGCGGCGTTCCAGCGCTGGTGGTCGCCCGGGAGCGCGACGGGATAGCCGAGCAGGGGCTCTTCGATGAAGCTGAGCGGGGCCCGGATTTCGTTGGCTTCCATTTCGAGGACGCGGCGGGCTTCGGGAGACTGTGGGGAAGAGAAGGCGGGTTTGCCCTCGACAAAGATGCCGGCTTTTTCGGCGGCGATTTTTTCCAGGGTGTCGCCGAGCCATTGGGTGTGGTCGAGGCCGACGGGGGTGATGGCGCAGACGTCGGCGGGAACGGCGGTGGTGGCGTCGAGCCGGCCGCCCATGCCGGTTTCGAGGACGATGAGTTCGCATTCGCGCTCGCGGAACCAGCGCATGGCGAGGGCCAGGGCGATTTCGAAGAAGGTGGGATGGGGATCGAGGCGTTCGCAGATCACGCGCAGTTCCGTGAGCATCGCGGCACAGGCGTCTTCGGGGATTTCCACGCCGGAAACGCGGATGCGCTCGCGGAAGTCAATGAGGTGCGGCGAGGTGAAGAGGCCTGTGCGGATGCCCGTGGCGCGGGCGACGGAGTCGATCATCGCGCAAGTACTGCCTTTGCCGTTGGTGCCGGCGACATGGATGACCCTCACGTCGTGGGCGGGGTAGGCGAGGTATTCTTTCAGCAGGCGTTTCGGCCCTTCCAGGCCGAGTTTGATGCCGAAAAGCTGGGTGGAGAAAAGCCAGTCGATGGATTCGGGGTAGGTCATGCTATCCGCGGTGTGGGCGGCGTTTCATGCCGCAGGGTAACGGGCTTCCGCGATCAGCGCCGCAGCGATTTCATGACTTCCTCATGGCTTACCCAAGAGAAGGGATTCGTTTGAAGATCCTTCCAGCGTTGTTCCGCGATGGCAAGCCAGCGGCGTTTCTCGGGGTCGGGGGCCAGGGCCGCGCCGAGCTGGCCTGAGTCTTTTCGCTCATGGCGAAGTCGTAGCACGGAGAGGGAGGGGCGTCCATGCCGGGTTCAGCACCCTGCGCCCCGCAAATCGCGCTTCCGTTTCACTCTCCCGCCGCCGCGTGTTCATGGTGGCGGACATTCAGGCGATACCAGCGCGATGAATCCGTCACCGGAGGCATCTGTTGGATGGTGACCCGGTCGGCGGGATGGTTGCCGGCAGGGAAAATGGCGCCGCCGGGCGACGCGGGCAGGATTTCCCAAATTCCAAGATCCGTTGAAGTCTCCGCGATGAGTTCCCAGCCGTCGGCACGAAAGCGATCAGTGTCATGGGCAAACCACGGAGCGGGCTGGAAGCTCCAGGAGACGAGACGCTGGGGCGGAGTCCCCGGCGAGAAAGACGAGAAGGGGCCGGACAGCGAGAGGCGGGGTGTCCGGCCAGCGAAAGGATCGCCGGCGTCCGGGCGGGTGGGATCGGTACCGAGCGCGAATTCCAACAAGTCGGGGCGGGAATCGTTGTCGGTATCACGGGAAGCGTCGGCGGGAAGACCGGCAAGTCCGGGCCATGCGGCGGACCAGCGGGCGAAAGCCCCGGGCACGGAGGGCGCGAGACGCAGGGAGGCGGCGGAGGCATCCGGCCACGCGGCGGCACCGAACGGGCCATAGGTTTCCGTTCGTCCGGCGGCATCGGTGAGTTCCACGACCACACGCGCTTCGGCGGAGGGGCCGGTGGTGAGAACTTGGGGCAGAGAGAGGTCGATTTCGCATTCCATCGCGGCCGCGAGGCAGAGGAAGCCGCCGGTGGCGAGTTCGCGTCCGTGACTGTCGAAGACGAGCGCGCGCGCGGTGGTGCCGGGGCGGTCATCATTGACCGCGAGGCTGAGCTGAACCGTGGACGGCCCGGCGAGGAGATCGACGGACGATGGACTGATCTGGAGCCGGATGAGCCGCGGACGGCGTTGGTCGCCGGTGGTGCGGTCCGGCAGAATGAAGGGGCCGAGAATCAGCGGCGTGGCGGGATTCCCCGCGGCGTCCTGCGCTTCCCACCGCAACCGATGAGGGCCGCCGAAACCGTATGCCGGCAGGGGGATGCGGAGTTGGTAATCTCCGTCCGCCGCCGTGCCGCTGACGCGCGCCGATGCGTCGAAGGTGTGGATGGTTGCGATGAGGCCGTGTTCGTCCGCGAGCACGACCCGCCCGCCGGCGAGACCGCTGCCGGTGTCGGTCAGGCGTGCGCGCAGAAGCATTTCGCCGTCCGCTCCGCTCCCGGGCAGGTATTCCGCCGTGGTGTCGTGGATGACGGGGGGATCGACGTCCGGCGGGCGGCGTTGCGCGATGACGAGCGGAAGGACATGCACGGGGTCGAAAACCGGCGTGATGACGACACTTGGAGAGATGATGATCGTCCCGGGCCTGGATTGGACGGGATAATCCCACCGCCCGGCGGCATTGCCCGCCGCATCGCGCAGCAGGCATTTCAATACGGTTCCGTCCGGAGTGGCGGCGGGGATGGTGACCGCGACTTCGTACACGCCCAGTTCGCCGTCGCCGCGCTGTCGTTGCGCGGAACCGAAGCGGACGACCTGAAGGGGAGACGTCGCGACGGAGTCGGATGACAGGTAAATCTCTCCCTCCGCGAAACCGCTGCCGCCCGCGTCGCTGATGCCGAGTTGCAGCTTGACCGTCACGTCCTCGCCATCGAGCGCCACATACGGCGGGGAAGCGATGACGCCGTCCAGTTGCGGCGGCAGGTTGTCGAGGATCGCCGGCCCTGGAGTCGGTTCGATTTCCTGCGCCGCCGGCTGGATGGAAAGCTCGCCGCCTGCGGCATCCCGAATCTGCACCCGGGGTTCAAACGAATACGGTGCTTCGGTCTGCGGCGCGGGCAACATCACGCGATACTCGCCGGCAAACGCATCGCCTCCGATGCGGTGTGCGTCGTAAAAACGAATCGGATTCGCGGCTGAATTCTGGATTTGGTCCGGCTGCGAAAGCACTCCTTCGACGAACCCATTGGGCGTGGAAACGGTGAGCCTGACCTCCAGCCACGACGCTCCGTTCGCCTGCCGCAAACGGGTGTGCGCGGCATGGAGCGCCGGCGGCGGTCCGGCGAGGCGGGCGTTGAGACACACTTGGGGAAAAGCGAGCCGACCGTCGGGCATGGCGCGAATGTAGTATGTCCGGCCGGCGGTGACGCGCAGCAGGAGGCGCCGGGTTTCCCCTGCCAGAGAAAGATCCCGGCGGATGACCGGATCTTCCAGCGGACGTGTCCACGTGGAGGCGCGTTCGTCCGGGCCGGTCCAGCCCGGGATGAATCCCGCAAAGGATGAGGAAGCGAGCGCCTGGCTCAGATTTTCCGCGGCAAAAGCCGTCAGTCCCACCTCTCCTTCCGAGCCGCCTGTGTCCACGCTCACCCAACCGCTTGCGGGCGGCGTCCAGCGGAGCCACAACGCGCCGGAACCGCTGCCATTGGGCAGATGGTAGGTGCCCGCCGCCACCGGGACCGGCGGAGTGGAGAACCGCAGCGCAGCCTCGGCTTCCAGCGCCGTCTGCGCTGAGGCGTGTTCCAGGCCGCTCACCCGGTCAAGCGTGAGCGCGACCGGGCCTTCGGCGTCTTTATGGTGGGCGAGGCGGAAGTGATAGACCCGCCCGGCAGCGGCCTGAAAACGAAAGAATCCATTGGAGGAGGACAGCGTGTAGCCGTAGCGGTTCCCGTTTTCCAGAACTCCCAGGTGGGCGTTGCCTCTCAGCTCGAACCAGCCGCTTTCCGTCGCGGTCCATTTCCACCAGACGGAAGACCAGGCCTCCAGGGAATATTCCGGAGGAGTCTCCACGCCGGCATCCGTGGTATCGCCGGTCGCCTCCAGCGGAAGATCGCCAGTCAGAGCGATGGCATGGGCCAGCAGGTCGTTGGCGGGAGAGTGCAGGCGGCGCAGGCTGAAGGAATAGGCTCCCTGGCGTCCGTAGCCGTTGCCCGCGAGCCGGATGTGAAACACTTCGCCCTCCGCCGCATCGAAGCGCAGGCGCGCGTGTCCCGGAGGATTCGTGCCATAACCGGCAGCCCCCGCGGCAGCTAAGACGAGATCGTCGAGAGTCGCGCCCCGATAAATTTTCGGTGTCAGATAGACCGGACTTTCGCCGAGGTATTCGTAACGCCCCGCCGCCGGGGCCGCCCAGCGGTGCCAGACGGAATCGCCCGCCTCGTAAGCCCCGCGCGGCTCGCCGGGTTCGTGGCCGGCGCCGGTATTGTCGCCGGTGACGAGGAGATCAAGGGTGCTGCCGAGGTCGCCCGCGGCGGCGAAATCGTCATTCGCAGGCGACGGCCCGAGCCGGCGCAGCAGGACGGAAATCGACGTCGGGCCGAAGCTGAGTGTGACGCCACCGCCATTCGTCGGGCCGATGAAGCCTGCAAACGGCGTCAATCCGGCGCGGATCACGAACCGCTCTCCCGCCTGCGCCTGGAAGCGCAGGGGCTGTCTTACGATGCCGAGAGGAACCGCCGGCACCTGCGTCAGCGTTGCGAGGGTGTCGCCTTGGTAGACTTCGATGATCGGGTCCATCCCGGAAATCGTGCCCCAGCCGGACGACGGTTTCGGCGCGCTTGCTTCCACCTCGTAAATGCCCTCCGTCGGGCAAATCCAGGCCATCCATTGCGAGCCGGTGTGAAAACTCCCTTCCCCGCGCTCCACGGTCACCGCGTCCGCCAGCAGTCGGGTGTGGCTGGCGCTTTCTTCCGCGCCGAGGTCCACCGGCTCGTCGAACATATCGCCGGGCGTGGCGGGTTTGATGGTTAGGGCCGTGGTGGCGTCGTCCGCCGTGAGCACGCGCACGTGCAGCGTTTCCCCTGCCTCCGCCCGCACCACGGCGCGGAGCGAAGGCGGCGGATCGCTGCCGTCCGGAGGGAAGACCGCCGTGCCGGCCACGACCGCGGAGGTCAGGTCCGCCAGCGTCGTGCCGCGCCAGGCATCGACGCCCGCACCCGAAATTCCCTCGAATTTCAGCAGCCAGAACCCCGCGGACGGGGCGCTCCAGCGATACCACAAGCTGCCGTGTTGCCGGTTTGCGGGCGGCTCGCCGGGTTCCAGGGTGGCGGAGGCCGTGGGAATGGGATGCGCCGTCACCGTCGAAGGCAAAAGGGCGGCTTGCGCGAAGGAATCTTCCGCCGGTATTCCCGTCAGCGGATGCAGCTCCAGTGTGA
Source organism: Haloferula sp. (assembly GCA_037190465.1). Classification (GTDB taxonomy): domain Bacteria; phylum Verrucomicrobiota; class Verrucomicrobiia; order Verrucomicrobiales; family Akkermansiaceae; genus Haloferula. The sequence goes on from JBBCJF010000005.1 coordinate 362,365, forward strand.
ATTCCTGCGCGCCGCTGGCATAGATTTGGAACCACAGTCGTTGTCCCGTCGCGGAGTGGAAACGCGCGGCCCGTGAGTAGATCGTTTCCGCGCCCGATTCCGAACGAAAGAACGAACCCCCGGCTACTTCCCGCAGTATGTCGTCTTCCTCATACACGCTCAGCGAGGTATAGCCCGACGAGTAAGACACACGGGCTTCCCATGGTCCCGGTCCCTCCGCCGTCCACACGTACCAGACCGTATTCCGGTAGCCGATTTCCGGCAATGGTTCGCCCTCTTCCACCGTTGCCCCGGCCGTGGTACCCGCCACCGGCTGTTCGAGGGCGAGGGGGGCGGCGTGGGCCCGCAGGTCATTCGCCGGCGCTTCGGCCTGCACGACGCCCGCGCCTGCGAGGAAAGCGCCACCGGCGAGCAAGGCCAGGCAGCGATGGGGGCGCGATTTCATCAGGAGCGGGGGCAAAAGCCGGGAGGGATTCATCGAGCAGGTGATCGAAGTGAGGAAGCGGTCCAGCTCCGCCCTGAGGAAGACGGGCGAGGCAGGTTCTTATCCGTTTATCCGACATTCCATGAGTGGCGGTTTCCGGAAATTTCCAATATGCCGTTTTTCTCATATGCTTCCTATGCTTTGAGAGAGCCGCATCAGCGCCCTGGAGGGCCAAAAGAATGCAGCCGGTGGTAAAACCACCGGGAAAGCGATGGGAAAGAGATATGGCGCCCCCTTCGCGGCGCACATCCAATCGCGCATGCCGGAGTCAGGTTTTTGCCCCTCCGGCGCTCCATGATCGAGCCAAGTTTTACGGCATCATGAAACCGAGGAGTTGCGCGAGTTTTTCGCGCAGCTTGGGACGGGGGACGATGGCGTCGATGAGGCCGTGTTCGAGCATGAACTCGGCGGTCTGAAAGCCGGGCGGAAGGTTCTGGTGGGTGGTTTCCTTGACGACCCGCGGACCGGCGAAGCCGATCATGCACTTCGGCTCGGCGAGGTTGATATCGCCGATGGTCGCGAAGGAAGCCGTCACGCCGCCGGTGGTCGGGTGGGTGAGCAAGGAGATGTAGGGCAGGCTCGCTTCGGAGAGGCGGGCGAGCGCACCGCAGGTTTTGGCCATCTGCATGAGGGAGAGCATGCCCTCCTGCATGCGGGCGCCGGAGGAGGCGGAGACGATGATCATGCCGCGCTTTTCGGCGATGGCGGCTTCCACGGCGCGGGTGATTTTTTCGCCGACGACGGAACCCATGGAGCCGGCGAAGAATTTGAAATCCATGACCGCGATCATCGCGGGGTTGCCGCCGAGAGTGAGGCGGCCGGTGACGACGGCGTCGTCGAGGCCGGTTTTTTCGCGCATGGAGGCGATTTTTTCGCCGTACTGCTGGAAGCCGAGGGGGTTGGCGGAGACGAGGCCGGTTTCTGTTTCCTGGAAACTTCCCGGGTCGGCCAGCAGCGCGATGCGCTCGCGCGCGTCCATGAGGAAGTGGTGGTGACAGTGGTGGCAGGTCTGGAAGTGCTGGCGGAGTTCCAGAACGTGAAGCATGGCCCCGCAGTCGGGACACTTGGTCCAGAGTCCCTCCGGCATATCGTCGCGACCGCGACCGCCGCGGAGAGGTGGCTTTTTGAAAATGCCCATGAATGTTGCGTGTGGCGGGCAGGCTAGCCACGCATGACGGTGACGACAACCACCTTTTGAACGCCGGCGCGGCGCAGGACGCGGGCGCATTCGTGGCCGGTGGCGCCGGTGGTGAAGACATCATCCACTAGCACGGCGCCGGGGACGGGGTGTTGCAGCCAGGCACGACTGCGACGCGAGAGGTCGAAGGCTCCGTTGAGGTTTTCGAGACGCTGGCGTCGGGTCAGACGGGTCTGGCTGCCGGTGGCGCGGGTGCGTCTGAGGGCGTGAAGGACGGGCAGGCCGGAGCGTTTGGAGAGGGCGCGGGCGATTTCCGCGGCTTGGTTGAAGTGGCGCCAGAGCTGGCGGCGGCGATGGAGGGGGACGGGGATGAGCGGCCAGTTCTGTTCCCGGATCCCGGCGAGGCGCGGGTCGGCGGTGAAGGCTCGCCAGGCGAGTCCGCCGAGTTCGTCGGCGAGGTGGATGCGGCGGAGGTATTTCAGTTCGTGGATCATTTCCAGCAGGCGGTCGTCGCGGGACATCGCGGGCCGGGCGAAGTCGAAGGCGAAGTGCTGGTCACGGCAGTTGGGGCAGTCGAAGGAGCTTTCGATCCGGCCCTCAAATTCACCGGCGCATTTCGCGCAGAAGGGTTTCCGGATTTCCGGCAGGGAGTCGTGGCATGGGTTGCAGAGCGAGCGGCCTTGGCGGATGCCATCTCCGCAAAGCTGGCAGATGGGCGGGTAGAGCAGGTCGAGGAGAAGCTGCCAGCCTCGGAGCGGAAGGGAGGGTTTCACCGGGAGGAGACGGAGTGGGTGGCGACTAGCGGGGGAAGTCGGAGAGCGGGTCTTTTTCTTCGGGGATGGTCATGGGAAGTACGAGAAACCCCGTGGCGAGGACGGTGACGAGAGGTAGAATGCCGTCGAGCATGGTGGTGCCGGCGAGCCAACGGACGGGATCGGGCAGACCGGGAGCGGGCCAGGTGGCGGCGGAGAAGACGAGGCTGCCGCAAAGCCAGCCGGCGTGCAGGCCGACGGGCAGCCAGAGGGAGGCGGTGCGGAAGCGGGCGGCGCCGAGCATGAGGCCCATCACCAGCAGAGTCGGGAAGCGGGCGAGCAGGGAAAGGGGATCGGCTTCGTCGGAGAAGAGTTTCCGCAGCAGGAGGAAGCCGGCATTTTTCGCTTCGGGGTCGGGCACTTCCGCGGTGGCGGGAGCCGTGAGCAGCGGGACTAGGGAAAACAGGAGCGCGACGGCTGCAATGGCGGGGAGGGCGCGCATGGCGCGGAGGAAGATGCCCAGCATGATGCCGCGGAACAGTATTTCGGCGAACAGGGCGATGAAGAGGGCCTTGGCCAGCGAAATGCGGAGGAGAGGGCCCCACTCGATGGAAGCGATGGGGAAGGGATTCGATACTCCGCGGGCGGAGGCAGGGGCGTCGCGCCAGATGAAGCAGCCGGCGCGGGTAAGCATCCAGCCGGAGGCGAGGAGCAGACCTGCGGCGAGGACGAAGCCTGTGGCGAGTTGCCAGATGCCGTGAGGATTTTTTCGCAGCGGCTGGCCTTTTTGCGGAGCGACGGCGTGTGGTGGCAGAGTGAGCGACCACGGAGTGTCACGATAGCCGCCGGGCGGGCTGCCGAGCCGCAACCAGCCGAGGAGGGGAAAAGCGAGGACGGTGGCGGAGAGGAGCAGCGAGACGTTATAGTAGTGGGGAAAGACCGAACGATCCGCCAGTCGCGCAAGCCAGGCGATAAAGCCGTTGGTTTGTTTGTGCTCGGTGACTTCAGCGAGTCCTTTGCCGAGGTTGAAGAGCAGGGGGGCGAGCGCCGCGCCGAGAGTCAGGGCGGCCGCGGCGTAGAGGAGGATTTTGACAACGTCGCTCGGCCAGGGGCGGTACACGGGCCTGAGGTTAAGTTCCAAGTTCCAAGTTCCAAGTTCCAATATGGATACCTTCCGCGGCGGTTTGGAAAGCGGCGCTCCGTTCTCAAGGCCGGCACATAATTTGGATTTTGGGATTTGGATTTTGAGATTTGAGATTTCACGGTCGCGGCATGGATTCCCATGAATGGCGTGAACGGACCGAGGAGGGGCTGCGCTTCTGGCGCGCGAATCATCATGCGGGGAAGTGGTCGTTCCAGACGACGCTCAAGAGCGATCCGGAGTGGGAGACGGTCGATCCTGTGCCGCGGGAGTTGTGGGTGGAGTTGCGGGAGGTGCTGTGGAGGAAATATCAGCGCCGTCGCTGTCCATGGAAGTGGATCGAGGATATCGACAAGATGTTGGAGGAGGAGTGACCGGAGCGGTCAGCGTGCGAGATATTTTCTGGACTGCACGACGTATTTTTCGGCCCAGATTTTCACGTTCGCCTGTTCGTCGAGGCTCAGGGTGCGGACGACCTTCGCCGGGGAGCCGAGGACCAGCGAGCCGGGCGGGATGATCGTGCCGCCGGTGACCAGCGCCCCCGCGCCGATGATCGAGCGTTCGCCGATCAGCGCGCCGTCGAGGATGATCGCGCCCATGCCGACGAGGACTTCGTCTTTGATGGTGCAGGCATGGATGACGGCGGAGTGGCCGACGGTGACGAGTTCACCGACGTAGCAGCCGAGTTCGTCGGCGAGGTGGACGACGGCGTTGTCCTGGATGTTGGAGCGCGGGCCAATGACGATTTCGTTGATGTCGCCGCGCAGGGTGGTGTTGTACCAGACGCTGCTTTCCTCTCCCATGGTCACGCGGCCGATGATGTCGGCGCTGGCCGCGACGAAGGCGCTGGGGTGAATGATGGGGGAAATGCCGTCGTAGGTTTCGATCGCCATGACGGGGACAGTGTGGCGGAAGCGGGGGTGTCTGGCGAGGAGAAGCGCACTTTGCCGGGAGCGCGGAGCCCCAGCTCCGCAGAAGGAAGGGAGGGGATTCCAGGGTCGTTACATCGCAATGATGGAAGGCTTTTCACGGGGGGCCGGGGTTCCCGGCTGTGGCGTCAGGGAGAGAGACCGAGGTAGGCGAGGAGGTCCAGCAGTTGGTTCTCCGGGATGACGTCGCCGAGGCCGGCGGGCATCAGGGAAAGTCCGGTTTCTTCGTCATGTTCGATGTCGGCTTCCGCGACGCGGGATTCCTGACCGGAGGCGTCGACGAGCAGCAGGGCGGCGCCGGATTTGCCGCGCAGCATGCCGGCCAGGGTGCGGCCGTCCTTCATCTTTACGAGGTGGAGGCGGAAGTGGGAATCGACGTTGCGGTGCGGATCCACGATGTCCTCAATGAGCCTTTCGACGCCGCGCGGGGCGATGCCGTCGAGCTGCGGGGCGACGAGGGCGCCGTCGTTTCCGTATTGGTGGCAGGCGGCGCAGAAAGCGGCAAAGGCGGCCTTGCCGCGTGCCGCGTCGCCGGGGGCGCGACGCCAGGCGGCGGCGCGGGATTGGATGAGTTCGTTCAAGGCGGCGCGTTGTTCCGGGGTGACCGGGGCGGTGGCTGGCGGGGGAGCGGGCTCGGGGAGCCAGACTTGCAGGCGGTCGCGGAGTGCGGCGGGGGCAGTGTGCGGGAGCAGACCGGCGAGGAAGGCGAGGTGTTTGCCGATTTCGCCACCGGAGAGAATGGTGGAGACGAGGGGAGGGTCGAAGCGTCCGGCGGCGAGCCAGGCGTAGGCGTCGCCGTTGTCGCCATCGACGAGTTCGATCCAAGCTTCGCGGCCGGTATGGGCGGCGAGATCCCAGACGATCTCGGTCGCCTGATCGTTGCGGGGGGGAAAGGCGGAGGCGATGGTTTTGCCATCCGTGGCGTCGATCAGGCGGATGAGGTTCCGGCCGTGCGCATCCTCGCCGGGCGGTCCGCGGTGGCCGCAGAGGAGGAAAGTCAGCCGAGGCGGGAGGGAGAAGGTCCGGCTGCGCAGGATGCCGGTGCGTTGTTCGCCGCCGTGGGCCGCGCGGTCGAGGCTGGAAATCATATCGTGCTCCGCGCCGTCCGGTCCGTGGCGGCGATCGTTGACCCACATTTCGGCGGGGCCGGACATGGGGCGCCACTCCGGGGTAGGAAGGGTTTCCAGCAGGGCTTCGGCGAGGCGGCCGGCGTGGGCGCGCCAGGTTGCGGGGATGGAGATGTTGCCGCGTTCGACGAGGCCGGTGTGGAGAGCGGCGAGGAGGGCGGCCTGCCCGGCGGGGGTGTCGGCGATTTCTTGAAAAGCGGGAATGAGTGAAGGGAGGGAATCTTCCGGCAGGTGGCGGGCCAGGAAGACGGCGAGGGCTGCGGGGTGGTCGATGAAGCTGCCGCGCTCGAGGGCCGCGAGGAGCCAGGTCGCGGCGTGCGGGGTGGGAACGGCCATGAGGAGGCTTTGCCAGTCGGGAGGTATGAGATGATGCTCGGTGTCGAGCAGGGCGAGGAGGGCGGACTGCCGCAGGTGTTCGCGCAGGGCGAGCCGCACGGTGTGGAGGAGGACCGTGTCTTCGGGGGGGATGGCGCGCGCCAGAGCGAGGAGGGGAGCCAGGCTGTCTTCGCCGGGGTGGCATTGGAAGAATTCGGCGGCGGCTTTTTGGACGGGGGCGCTGCCGTGTTTCAGAGCGTCGAGCGCGGCGGCGCGGTCGGAGGGGTTTTCGATCTGGCGACGCAGGGCGAGGATGCGCGTCGTTTCTTCATCGGGAGGGGTGAGCGGGGAGGGCGGGCCGTTTTTGACGATGCGCCAGATCCGGCCGCGGTCGCGGTCGCGGCCGGGGTGTTCGAGCGGCACTTCATAGTGACCGATGATGCGGTTGTAGAAGTCGGCGACGTAGAGCGCGCCGTCGGGGCCGAATTGCAGATCCACGGGGCGGAACCAAGGGTCGCCGCTAATGAGGAAGTCCGGTTGTTCGACCGCTTCGGGGGTGGCACCGTGCCAGTGGAGGCGGTTGGCGTTGATCCGCGAGGTGACCACGTTGCCGATGAGCAGGGAGCCGTCCCACTCCGCGCCCCAGCGGCCGTCGTCGATGCAGACGATGCCGCAGATGCCGGTGCTGTCGTGGTTGTGGCGCATCATTTCCGGGCCGAAGCCGAGGCCGTGGTGCGGCTTGCCGAAGCTGGGATAGACGGCGCCGCGCAGGAGTTGGTAGATGGGGGCGCTGTGGCAGTCGGCGGAGTAGAGGTTTCCCCGCCGGTCCCAGGCGAGGCCGAAGGGATTCACCTGGCCGTGGGACCAGATTTCCACGGCGGAGCCGTCGGGGCGGAAGCGGAAGACATTGCCGGAGTGCAGCTCCAGCGCCGTGCCGGGGTCGCCGGGTTTGCGGCCGGCCAGGCGCTCCGGGCGGACTTCGAAGTGCGAGGTGTTGTTGAAACCATGGGTGGCGTAGATCCAGCCGTCCGGCCCGAGACGGAAGCTGGAGCAGTTGCCGTGGACATCGCGCTCCCAGCCGAGCGGACCGAAGAGAACATCGCGGGTGTCGGCCACACCGTCGCCGTCGCGGTCGCCGAAGTACCAGATGTTGGGAATGCTCCAGGCGATGCAGCCGGCGTGATCCCCCGGACGCCGCCACGGCAGCACGCCGGTGGGAATGTTCAGGCCGTCGGCGAAGACGGTCACCTTGTCGGCGCGGCCGTCGCCGTCGGTGTCTTCGAGGATGCGGATGGCGTCGCGGCTATCTCGGATGCGGGTGCCTTGTTCGTCTTTCCAGCGCTCGCGGGGCGCGGCATAGGGGTATTCCGCGGTGGAGGTGACCCACAGCCGCCCGCGTTCGTCGAAGGCGATGTTGACCGGCTTGTGGATCATCGGCTCGGCGGCGAAGAGACCGATGGAGAAGCCCTCGGGAACCTGCAGCCGCTGCCCTTCCTGGTCCGGCGAGAGGGCTTCGGTCGGGCGGACGAGTTCCTTGAACGGATCGGCCGCCAAGGTTCCGGCGAGGAACAGGAGCACCGTTCCGGTCAATTTCGGAGAAACTATGGCCCGCATCGAAACGTTAACGGGATGTCCCCCTTTCCTCTTTCGGGTGTCCGGCGGCATTCCGCGAGAGTGGACAGGGGCTTATCCCGTGTACAAGTTGCGGAAAACCCGCGGCAAAGACCACGGCCAAACCCTTCAAACCCCTCGCCCATCCGATGATCCGTCCCAGTCTGATCGCGCTTTTCCTGGCGCCTGCCGTGCATGCCCAGCTTGTCATTACGGAGATCAATTCGAACGGCACGCCGGCGGATTTCTGGGAGCTGACGAATTTCGGCGAAAGTCCGGTGAACATCGGCGGCTACAAGTGGGATGACGATTCGAACAATCCCAACGATCCCGCAGCGCTGACGGTTCCGGCGGGCACGACGATCGCGCCGGGAGAGTCGGTCGTTTTCGCCATCGCCACGACGGAGGCAGCCTTCCGCTCGGCATGGAGTCTGCCGTCGTCGGTCAAGGTGATCGTCGGCGGGCCGGGTCTGGGCGGCGACGACAAGATCCACTTCTACAATGCCTCGAACGTGCTGGTCACCTCGCTGGGCTATGCGGCGGGCGGCTTTACCCGCAGCACGGGCGCGGCGGCCCTGGGGGGGCATGCGGGGGCGTCGGCGGGCGGGGCGGGCACCCAGTCGCTGATCTGGGATCCGAATTTCGGGATCGTTTCGCGCCGCTATACTTTTGCGACGGGCGTGAATTTCGAAACCTACGCGGCGAATGCGCCGAACAATGCCGTGGGTTCGCCGGGGAAGGTCGGCAGTCCGGTCGCGAACACGCCGCCTTTCTTCACCGGCCCCGTCCGCACCTACTGGACGCAGGGGAAATCGCTGGCTTTCTCGACCTTCCGGGTTCAGGCGGGGGATTCGGACCCCGGGCAGAGCGTGACCCTGGCGGTGCAGAACAAGCCCGCCTGGCTGGGGATCAACCCCGCCGGAACCGGATTGATGGCGCTTTCCGGCACGCCCGGAGCGGGGCAGGTCGGCGACCATACCTTCACCATCCGCGCGACGGATAACGCGCCGGTGCCGGTTTTCACCGAACGGACCTACACGCTCACGGTGTTTCCGACCACCGCGCCCATCATCCTCAACGAGTACAATGCGGTGGGTACGGGCGACACGCTCGATGACGGGGCGGGCAATGACAGTTTCTTCGGCACGATCCAGGGCAACGGCGGGGATTGGTTCGAGCTGGTGGTCGTCGGAAACGGCACCGCCGCCTCGACGCTCGATCTGCGCGGGTGGAAGATCGACATCACCGCGTCGGGCGGCACGCGGACGCTGGTGCTTTCCGCCGACCCCTACTGGTCGAACGTGCCGGCCGGGACGATCCTGACCTTCATCGAAAACGACACGGCACGCGGGGGGCTGGATACGGGGATCAACCGGGTGAGCGCACGGAACACCACCGGCTATCTGTGGACGAATATCTGGATCCACGATCCGGTATTCATCGACCAGGCGACTTCGAATGTGGCGGGTGGCATCGACATCGACCAGAACGACACGCAGTTCACCATCCGCAACGCGGCGGACGCCGTGGTTTTCGGTCCGGCGGGAGAGGGGATCGCGATGGAGGATACGAACAGTGACAGTTATCCGGACACTTTGATCGGCGTTTCCTCCACGGAGGTGCTGCGGCTCCAGGCCGATCCGGTGCCCTCGATCGATCCTCTTTTCGGGAACTACGAGGATGGCGGCACTTCCACCTTTGGCGGGCGGAACGTGTGGAGTTCGGGCACCCGGACCCAGAGTTTCGCGCCTTATGTCGCGGCGAACACGCCGCCGCGCTTCACCAGTTCGCCGGTGCGTTACGCGACGGGCTCCTACAGCTATGCCGTGACCGCGGTCGATCCGAACGGCGCGGCGCCCACGCTTTCGGCGAGCGGCCTGCCGTCCTTCCTGACTTTCACGCCCGGCGCGGCGGGTGCGGGGACGCTGGCGAGCAACCGTTCGCTGACGCTCGACGACGCGGGCGATCACGTGATTCGCATCGTGGCGACCGACTCGGGCGGGGCGGTGACGCCGCAGGCATTCGTGCTCACGGTGCTGAATCCATCGCCGGCGGTGGTCTTGAACGAATATAACGCGGTGGGGCCGGGGAATTTCCTCAACGGCGGCGATGCCGCGGCGGACAGCGACGGGCCGCCGGCGGCGAGCGACGTGCATTTCGGGCGCGTCCTTGGAAACGGCGGCGACTGGTTCGAGCTGGTGGTCGTGGGAGACGGCACGGCGGGCACGGTGGACTTGCGCGGCTGGCGGATCGAGATCGGCCGCGGCGAGGCCTTCGCCGCGCACAGCACGCTGGTGCTGTCGGATGCCGCCGCATGGTCGGCGGTGCCTACGGGGACGATCCTGACTTTCATCGACCGCAACACCGCCCAGGGAGGTCTCGATACCGGCATCGCGATCCGCGACCGCCGCAGGACGGTGGGCGACACCTGGACGAATGTCTGGGTCGGCGATCCGCAACTGCTCGTTTACACCGATGAGGCGACCAATGGTTATGTGCTGGCCGATGGCGTGGTCAGCGGAGTGGGAATCGATGAGGACGACACGAGATTCCGCATCAAGGACGCGGGGGGACGGGTCGTTTTCGGACCGGTCGGGGAGGGTGTCGCGCCGCTTTCCGGTGTGTCGTCGACCGAGGTATTCGAGTTGCAGGGGAACCCGATGCCGGCCGTTTCGCCGCTGGTCGTGGCGGCTCCCGGAGTGCCCGGCTATGCCGACAGAGCTTCCGCTTCGAGCTTCGGCTGGCCGAATGTCTGGGGCGCTTCGGTGACGCAGGATTTTTCCCCCTATGTCTACAGCGCGACTCCATTCGAAGAGTGGGCGGAGGCGGCGGAGCTGACCGGCGACGATGCGCTGCCCGGCGCCGATCCGGATGAGGACGGCCGCGACAATCTCAGCGAATACGCCTTTGGCGGAAATCCGGCGCTGGCGGACGGGGCTTTCCCCAGCGGCGAGTTGGTGCCCGGCGGGGAGGTGGAGTGGACCTATGTGCGCCGCGGCGACGATCCTTCGCTGGCATACAGCCACGAAGCGTCGACCAATCTGGACGGGTGGGCTCCGGTGGCGGGACAGGTCATTTCGTCGGAGGCGGTCGACGGCCAGGCCGGCTATGTGCGTGTGACGGTGCGATTCGCGAGGCCCGTTCCTGCTCCGGATCGCTGGTTCCTGCGTGCGAGGGCCGGGTTCTGATCTCGAAGCACGAAGCACGGCCGGAGAAGAAGGGACGAATCGCTGGACATGCGGCGGGATCGGGCGGACAAGTTTCACCCGGCGGCCGTGACACTTGGCCGAATCCCCGGCCTTGACCGGCGCGGGGAGGAGGCTTGATTGCCGCCGCCCGGCATTTCGAATTTTCCATGCGTCCCTGCCTCATCATTCTCGGCCTTTTCGTGCTGGCAGTGGGCCTGCGTTCCTCGCGCAAGGCACTGCCCCGGAAGCTGGGGGCGCTGAGTTTCCTGGCGGCGAGCTTCGCGCTCTTTTTTTACCTGACCGGCGGGGCGTGGTGGGGCGGGCTGATGGGGGTGGCGCTGTGGTTTTTCCTGCCGTGGATCGAGTTGTTGACGCGCATCCGCAGCATGCGCCTGCCGATGGAGAACCGTCTGCGCCAGCGGGGGGCGCCCGATCCGTCCTTTTTCCCGAATGCGACGGAGGCTGCGGCAGCAATGGAGGAGGCGGGTTTCGAGCATGTGGACGATTGCGGCTGGGAATGGGCGGGCATGCAGCAGTTTTTCCGGCTTTTCTGGCATCCTGAGGAGCGGGCGGTGGCCGCGGTGTGCCTGTGCGAGCAGGGCGAGGTGGCATTCGCCTTCATGACCGTGACCTCGCGCGACAAGGCGGGCCGGATGTTCCGCACGACGAATTTTCCTTTTTCGCCGACGTTGAAGAATCCGCCGCGGATGCACTGGAACCATGTGCCGTGCGAACGGAGCTGCTTTCACCAGCTATTGACCGATCACCGGCGGTTTCTTTCCCGGATGAGGGTGGAAGCCGAGGCGCTGCGGGTGCCCGATCCGGACGAGATCGAGGAGTCGATCGAGGCGGAGATGAAATGCCAGATCCGGCATAATCTCGAAGCGGGCATCATCCGCGAAACGGGCGACGGGCACTTCGTCTATTCGTGCCGCGGGCTGTTTTTTCTCTGGGGGCAGTTCGTGAAGGACATGGTGCGGCTTTGTTAGGGCGAGCGCTCATGTTTCCCGCAGGGCAGCGGCGATGGGGAGGCGGGCGGCGCGGATGGCGGGGAAGAGGCCTCCGAGCAGGCCGAGGACGGCGGACCAGACGACGGCCTGGACGAGCAGCGCCGGGGTAACGGCGAAGGCGAAGGTGACCTGGCTGAAGGTGGCCCAGTTCAGCGTCGATGCCTGGTAGCCGTCGAAGACCAGCCAAGCGACAACCGCGCCGGCGATGCCGCCGATCAGGGCGAGCGCCACCGACTCGGCAAGCACGGAGGCGATGACCGGCAGGGAACCGAAGCCGAGCGCCCGCAGGGTGGAGATCTCCCGGGTGCGGGCGGAGACGGCGCCGTACATGGTGTTGAGCGCGCCGAAGAGGGCTCCGCAGGCCATGAGGACGGCGATGGAGACGCCGATGGTGGAAATGAAGTCGCTGACCATGGTCGATTGGTCGGCGTAGAATTCGCTGAGGCGCGAGACTTTGGTTTTGAGCTGGGGGTTGAGGGAGAGGGCGTCCTTGAATTCGTGGTAGGAAGCGGGGGCATTGAGCCTGGCGTAGACGGACTGGAAGGTGTCGCCGCGGTTGTAAGCGGGCTGGAGCACGGCGGCATCGGTCCAGATTTCGGATTCGGCGATGCCGCCGCCGGCGGTGAAGATGCCCGTAACCTGCCAGGTGTTCTGGCCGATCTGGATCGACTTGCCGGTTTCGAGCCCGGCGAAGGCGCGGGCGGCTCCGGCGCCGACGATGATTTCGTTTTTTCCGGACTCGAAGCGGCGGCCCTCGACCATGACGATGTTGCCGCGGACGTCGAAGGCGCTTTCGCCGACGCCGCGCAGCGGGACATTGGCACTGGTGCCGGTGGAGCGCTTGGCGAGGTCGATGACGACGAAGAGTTCGGCCGAGGCGAGCGGGCCGCGCTCATTGCGGGCGATGCCGGGGGCATCGGCGATGACGCGGGTTTCGTCGCGGGAAAGACCGCTGTTCATTTCGGAGTCGGAGCCGCTGCGGAGGACCACGGCGACATCGGCCGCGCCAGTGGCGGTCACGGCTTTTTTGAAACCTTCCGCGATGGCGAGGACGGCGGTGAGCACCAGCACCACGCCGGCGATGCCGACGGCGGCGGAAACGGCCGCGCCTTTCCGCTCCGGGATGGCGCGGAGGTTGAAGAGGACGATGGAGAGGATTTGGGAGAGCCAGTTCATGGGGTGCCGAGTGCTCGGTGATCAGGGATCAATGGAACAGCCCTCGAGGCCGGACTCTGGGACTTCAATCGGAGCATCCGGCGGGGGCGCATTTACGTTTGATTACTTCAGTTTCTTCTCAGTGCGGTGGCGATCTGGAGACGCATGGCCTGGAGGGCGGGAACGGCCCCGGCGATGAGCCCGAGGGCGAGGGCGGAGAGGGCGCCGGTGAGGAGGTCGCGGTTCGGGAGGTTGAGGGAGGGGAGAACGGTGGCGAAGGGGTTTGCCGCGGCGATGAGCGAGGCGACGGCGAGGCCCGCGATGCCGCCGATCAGTGCGATGAGGCAGGATTCGGCGAGGACGAGGATGAGGACGAGGCCGTTGGGGAAGCCCATCGCCTTGAGCACGCCGATTTCTTCGGTGCGCTCGCGCACGGACTGGCTCATGGTGTTTCCGGCGACGAGCAGGATGGTAAAGAAGACGGCGCTCACGACCCCGGTGACGATGGCTCCGATGTCGCCGACCTGCTGCGCGAAGGAGGAGGCAAAGGCCCCCTCGCCCTCGGTGACGGTTTCATAGGGGGAGTTGGCGAACTCGGCGTCGATGGCTTTGGCCACGGCTGCGGCTTGGTCCTGGTTTTTCACGCGCAGGGTGAGCCAGCCGATGAGGCCCTTGCGCTCGACTTTCCCCTCGTCGAAGAAATCGTAGCGGAAATACATCGAGGAGGTGTCACCGCCCTTTTTGGTGGTGTCGTAGGTGCCCACGATTTTGATCTGCCAGGCGGATTCGCCCTCCGGTTCGCCCCAGATGGGCGAGGTGAGGGGAATGGTGTCGCCGATGTTCCAGCCGAATCGTTTCAGGAGGGAGACACCGATGATGGCACCGTTGCGGGTCGCAAGCCATTCGCGTTTCGTTTCCTCGGAGACGGGATATTCGCGATAGACGTCGAGGAAATCCTCGGGATCGACGGGGATGGTGGCGAAGAAGTTCTTCGGATCCTGATAGATGCCGCCGAACCACGATTGCGCCGACACGGCATCGACGCCGGGGATGGTGGCGATGCGGTTCCTGTAGTTCACCGGGAGCGGCTGGATGAGGGAAATCTTGTTGCGGACGACGAGGCGGTCGGCGTCGGCGATGTTCACACCGGCCAGCAGGCCTTCCTTGAGCGCGCAGAGCAGGCCGAAGAGGAGGAAGGCGACGAAGACGGAAAGTACGGTGAGCACCGTACGCAGCTTCCTGCGCTTGAGGTTTCCCAGGACGAGCGAGAGGAATTTCATGCGGGGGCCTCGGTGGAGAGTTGGCCTTTGTCGAGGTGGACGGTGCGGCCGGCGCGAGCGGAGGCGTGGGGGTCGTGGGTGACCATGACGATGGTTTTGCCGTGGTCGCGGTTGAGGGCCTGGAGCAGTTCCAGGATTTCGTCGCCGGATTTGCGGTCGAGGTCGCCGGTGGGTTCGTCGCAGAGCAGGAGGGTCGGGTCGGTGACGATGCCGCGGGCGATGCCGACGCGCTGCTGCTCGCCGCCGGAGAGGGTGCGCGGGTGGTGCTTCGCGCGGTGGGAAAGGCCGACGACTTCGAGGGCGACGCGGACGTGTTCCCTGCGCTGGGCCTTGCTGAGGTGGGTCAGAAGCAGGGGCAGCTCGACATTGCGCTCGGCAGTGAGGACGGGGAGCAGATTGTAGAACTGGAAGACGAAGCCGACGTGTCGCGCGCGCCAGGCGGCGAGCTGGCGGCCGGAAAGCTGATCGATGCGCTGGCCGCCGATCAGGATTTCGCCGGAACTGGGGCGGTCGAGGCCGCCGATGAGGTTGAGCAGGGTGGATTTCCCCGATCCCGAAGGCCCCATGAGGGCGAGGAACTCGCCTTCGCCGACTTCGAGGTCGAGGTTGGAGAGGACGTGGATGTCTTCAGAGCCGCGGCGGAAGGCCTTGCCGACGTGGCGGATGCTGACGAGGGATTTGCTCATGGTGTGGAGATTTTGACGCGGTGGCCGTCGGCGAGGGCGGCGGTGCTGGAGGTGACGATGGTTTCGCCGGGGGAAAGCCCGGCCGAGACGGTGGATTGGTCGCCGTGGGTCAGGGAGATCGAAACGGCGCGGCGTTCGACTTTTTCGCCGGCGAGCACCCAGACGACGCTGGTGTCGCCATCGTCGTGGACGGCGGATTTCGGGATGACGAGGGATTTGCCGGCGGGGGCGGTTTCACCGGACTGGAAGGCGACTTTCACGGCCATGTCGGGGAGGATGCGCGGGTCGGATTTTTCGAAGCCGACGCGGACCTTGACCGTGGCCTTCTGACGGTCGGCGGTGGGGATGATGGCGATGACTTTGGCGGGGATTTTCCAATCCGGGTAGGAGTCGAGGGCGGCTTCGACGGGCTGGCCGGGTTCCACGCGGTTGATGTAGCTTTCGTTCACGTCGACTTCGATTTCGAGGGATTGCATATCGACGATGGTGCAGATGCCGGTGCGGGTGAAGCCGCCGACGGACATCGGTGAGATCATTTCGCCGGGCTGGGCGTTCTTGGAAGTGACGACGCCGCCAAAGGGGGCGAGGATGATGTTGTCGTCCATCTGCTGCTGCCACTGGGCGACCTCGGCTTCGGCGACGGCGATGTCGGCGGTCTGCTTGCGGAGACGGGCGGCGAGGGATTTGGCGAGGAAGTCGGCGCGGTCGAGTTCCGAGCGGCTGGTGGCGCCGCTTTGCGACAGGCGGTCGAGACGGGCGAGTTCCCTTTCGGCGAGTTGGTGGTTGGCGCGGGTTTCGTCGAGCGCCTGGCGGGTGGCTTCGAGCTGGGCTTGGGCGAGCCTGAGGGCGGCTTCGACATTCGAGGCGTCGAGCCGGGCGAGGAGCTGGCCGGCTTTCACTTCCATGCCTTCGTCGACGAGGACTTCGAGGACCTTGCCGGTGACTTTCGAGGAGACGGTGGCCGAGCGGCGGGCGGTCACGTAGCCGGAGGCATTGAGCAGAGTGGCGCGGGCGGGGCCGCCGGAAACGGTTTCCGTGACGGTGGCGGTTTCCACCACGGGGAGGCGGGCGCGCTGCGACCAGAGCCAGGCTGCGATACCCACGGCGGCGATCAGGAGCAGCAGCAGCCACGGCCAGACGGGCGCCCGTGCGGGGATGGCCGGACGGTCGATGCGGAGGGCGTCGAGAGAAGGCTTCGGAGCGCTCATGCGGACGATCGGTGCGGCCCGGGCAAGTTGAATCATCGCGGTGCCAATGCGAGGTGAATCTTGGTCTTTTTGCAGGGCGGGCCGGAGAGTGGAGGGCGAAGCGATTCGGGAATCATCCGTTCGTGACAGCGGGGCTGTGGCTGCAATGCTTGCGACGTGAAATTTCTGACAATCGCGGCATTGAAGGAGCAGGCGGGCGAGCAGGCGCTTGCCGTGGCGGTGGACGCCGAGTTGCAGTCGCGTGCCGTACGCCAGACCAAGAACGGGAAACCGTATCTGGTGCTCACGTTCGCCGACGCGACCGGGAGCTTTTCGCTCAATGCCTGGTCGGACGCGCCGTTGTACGAGGCGGCGGGAGGGATTCCCGACGGAACGGTGATCCGGCTGGACGCGGAATGGACGCAGAACCAGTACGGGCTCAACGCCGGAAATATCGCCTGGGAGCGCCTGACCGGCGATGCGTTGGATGCCTTCTACGCGGGCGACGCGGCGACGGCGGAAAAGCAGCGACGGGATTGGGAGACGATCACGGCTTTCATGGAAGGGGGCCGCGATCCGCGGTTGAAGGCCCTGACGGATCGTTTCATCGCCGATCTCGGGCCGAAGTTCCGCCGCGCGGGGGCCGCGAGAAAGAATCACCACGCCCGCCGCGGCGGCCTGGTGGAGCATGTCGCGCAGATGATGCGCGCCGCCGACGCGATCTGCGGGGTCTATCCGCAGCTCAACCGCGATTTGCTGCTCACCGGCGTGTTGTTCCACGATTGCGGGAAACTGTGGGAAAACCAGTATGCCGAGCGGGGATTTTCCCAAGGGTATACGCTTCACGGGGAGATGCTCGGCCATATCCCGCTGGGCATCGAACTGGTCAACAAGCTCTGGCGCGAGGTCGCCGAAAGCCCGGCCGCGCGCGATTGGCTGACGCTGGAGCCGTCCAGCGAATCGGTGCGTCTGCACCTGCTCCACCTGATCGCCAGCCACCACGGCGAATATCAGTTCGGCTCGCCGACCTTGCCCCGGACGCCGGAGGCGATGGCCCTGCACTACATCGACAATCTGGATGCAAAGCTGGAGATGGCCAAAGACGCCTATGCGAATGCGCCACGGGTGGCCGAGGGGATTTACGAGAAGCAGTTCCCCCTGCCGGCGAATCTGGTCGAGCCGCTGCCCGCCTGCGATCTTCCCCCGGCCCGACCGAAGGAGCGGGCAGCGGCTTCCGGCGCGTTGTTCTGATTTCCGATGGAAAATTCCCGCGGCATCCTGATCCGGCTGACCAGGCTCACCGACACGAGCCTGATCGTCCACTGGTTTACCGCGGAGCAGGGGATGATCAAGACGGCCGCCAAAGGCGCGCGGAGTCCGAAAAGCGCCTTCGCGGGGAAGCTCGATCTTTTTTACGAAGCCGATTTCGCCTGGGCGAAAGCGCGGCGGGGCGATCTCCACAGCCTGCGGGAAGTGTCGGTCTCCGCCATGCGCGAGGAGATTCGTGGTGATTACAATGCAATGCTTTTGTCGGGCTATTGCTGCCGTTTGCTGGAATTGCTGGTGGAGCGCGACCATCCCGAGCCGGAATTGTTTGATCTATTGCGCCGTGCGCTGGATCATATTGCCGCGCAAGGCGCATCGGCCCGGGCGCTTCGTCACTTCGAGCAAGAAACGGCGAGGATTCTGGGTCTCTCGCACGAGCGACGCCACGCGGCGCCGGTCCTACGGGAATTGCTGGGCGGCCTCCCGCCGCAGCGCGGACAACTGTTGGAAAGACTTTCAAATGTCGCAGATTTCCACTTTTCTGATGGCGAAACCGATGATTTAAAGTAAATACATTTTATGGACTCATCCACAGCCACCCTGATCCACATCCTCCGCGAACGCGTCGACGAACTGGTCGTCCTTGGCGACTACAACGAGGCGCTTCACGCCGCCAATGCCGCTGTCGAAAAGGCGCAGCAGGCTTTGAGCAGCGATCTCGACAGTATCGACGAATTCGCCAGTTCGCTGGAAGTCCGGGCGGAACTCAACCGCCAGCTCGGCCGCCTGGAAGAGGCGAAGGACGACTACAAGCAGGCCATCGACCAGCTCGACAACCGGCCCGACCGCTGTCTCCAGAGAGGCCGCCTGCACGCCGGCTACGGCGCGCTGCACGACGCGCTCGGGAATCACGAACGGGCCGCCGAGTTGTGGGAGCAGGCGATCCATTTCTTCGAGACCGCCGAGCCGCCGGCGCTGATCGACATCGCATCGATGTCGAACAATCTGGCTTTCCTCAGGAAGGCCGCCGGTGAGACCGAAAAGGCCGAGGAGCATTTCCTCAAGGCGCTGGAAATTCTGCACAAGGAGCTGGGTCCGGAACACGAGGAAACGGCCGCGGTGTCGAACAACATCGGTGCGCTCTATCTGGCGGCGGGATTCCACGAGCAGGCCCGTGAGATGCACATGATGGCGCTGGAAGCCCGCCGCAAGGCGCTCGGCGAAACCCATCCCGACACCGCCCAGTCGCACAACAATCTGGCCCTGGCGCTGCTCAAGACCGGCGACAAGGCCTGGGCGCGGCGGCATTTCGAGAAGGCGCTGGCGGCTTTCGAAACGCTTGGCCCCGAATACGCCGAGGATCTCGAAGCCGTGGCGGAGAATTATTGCGAATTCCTCCGCGCCGAAGGCGAGGTGACGCTGGCCGACCAGATCGCCAACCGCGTGCAGGGCGTGCTCGTCGGTTGAGAGCTTGTTCGGATCTTTCTTTGTGGAAGCACACGCCGGAAGCGTGTGCTTTCCGTTTTTTCAAACAAAGCAGGGTCAATCGGCGTCCAGGAAGCGTTGGATCGTGGACTGTGCATGCTCGGGATCGGGGTTTTTGCTGCCGTCCTTCTCCAGCTCGCCGGCACGGGCGAAGTGGAGTTCCCATAGCTTTTTGCCATCGACCTCCGGTTTGAGGGTGAAGCGGTTGCTTTCCTCCAGGACGGCGGCCCAGGTATCCCGCACCGATTGCCAGTAGGGGCCGGTTTTTTCCCATGCTTCGCCGGCGGCGGTGGCGAGATCGGGAGCGAGGATCTCTTCGTAGCGGCTCACGCCGAGTTCCATGCCAACGAAGACGCCAGGACCTCCGGCATCGCGCCGGACCTTGCGGTTGTTCTGCACATGGAGCCAGCCGGTGGGGGAGATGGTGATTTCGTGGAAGCCTTCCAGCACGTTGTAGTCCTTGCGTGTGGTGAATTCACGGCGGGGCAGGGGACGCGGGCAATTGTCGCTGCGCCAGGTGGAGAGGCCACCTTCGTGCGTCCACTCGCCGGTGACTTCGTAGCGCGGCGAGTCGTCCACCTGGAAGACCGCCTGGGACCAGCGGCCGGCGGGGTTTTCCACCCTTTCGCGCTGCCAGATCAGGTCGCCGCGGTAGCGGTGGATTTCCGGGTCTTCCCAGGTCCAGTCCTGCCGCCAGTGTTTCATGACGTGAGGGCCGTCGGTTTCGCCTTTGTCGTTCTTGAAATACATCACGAGGCTGTGCTGGAGGCTGACGAAGTCGCCGCGGTCTTCGAGCACCGCGACGTGCTCGGTGCCCCAGGAAAAGTAGGGGCGCGGCGGCTGGTAGTCTTCGCTGAAGCCGAGGGTTTCGATGAAGTCGAAGCTCACCCGGTAGCTGCCGGCCATGGCCAGGATCGCCCGGCGGTCGCGTTCGCGTTTGGGCAGGTCCGGCTCCTGGAGCCGTTTCCAGGCTTCCTTCGGTTCGGTGCGCAGGGTCACTTCGGAGCCTTGAGTGGTGCCGCCGCGGGGTTTCATCTTTTCCCATTCCATGAAGGGCCAGGCGAAGATGTGGCCGGTGCGGGTCTCGGCCTTTTCCTGGGCGGGTTCGGCGAAAGCGGAAGCGCAGAGCAGGGCGGCAGCAGCGGGTACGGCGGCTTTCATGTTGGTGCGACGGTTCAGGGCAACGGCAGCATAGCGCGGCTGCGGCGGGTGCAAGAGGGAATACGGCCGCGGGAAGATGGTCTTTGCCGGAAGAAAGACGACCGGTTCCGCGCTCCCGCTCAAAGAGCCCGCCTTGCGCGCACGGCGGCGGCGAATTTTTCCAGCACTTCCACGGTGTCGTCCCAGCCGATGCAGGCGTCGGTGACGGATTGGCCGCGGACGAGTTGCGACAGATCGGGGACGAGCTTTTGATTTCCTTCGACCAGGCTGGACTCGATCATCGTGGCGACGACGGTTTTCGAGCCTTCTTCGATCTGTTTGCAGAGGGCGTTGGCGACCAGCGGCTGGTTGCGGAAATCCTTCATCGAGTTGCCGTGCGAGCAGTCGACCATGACGTGTGGGTGCAGGCTCTGCTCGCGGAGCATGATTTCCACTTCGTCGATCTTCTCCTTTTCGTAGTTCGGCCCGCTCTTGCCGCCGCGCAGGATGATGTGACAGGAGTCGTTGCCGGTGGTGGAGACGATGGCCGATACGCCCTGCTTGGTGACGGAGAGAAAATGGTGCGGGCGGGAGGCGGAAAGAATGGCGTCGAGCGCCAGCTGGATCGAGCCGCCGGTGCCGTTCTTGAATCCGACGGGCATCGAGAGGCCGGACGCGAGTTCGCGGTGGACCTGGCTTTCCGTGGTGCGGGCGCCGATGGCTCCCCAGGCGATGAGGTCGGCGATGTACTGGGGTGAAATGGTGTCGAGGAATTCGGTGCCGGCGGGCACGCCCATGTTGGCGAGGTCCAGCAGCAGACCGCGGGCGACGCGCAGGCCGTGGTTGATGTCGAAGGAGTCGTCGAGCCGCGGGTCGTTGATGAGACCCTTCCAGCCGACGGTGGTGCGCGGTTTTTCGAAATAGACGCGCATGACGACGAAGAGGTCGTCCTTGAGGCGTTCGGCCTGTTCCTTGAGTTTCGCGCCGTATTCGAGGGCGGTTTCGGGATCGTGGATCGAGCAGGGACCGACGACGACCAGCAGGCGGTCGTCCTCGCCTTTCAGGATTGCATCGGATTGCGCCCGGGCGGAAGCGACGAGTTCGGAGGCCTGTTCCGACACCGGCAGGAAATAGTTCAGGATCGCCGGCGAAATGAGCGGATTCAGGCCGGAAATGCGAAGGTCGTCGGTGCGGTGGCGGGTCACGGGCGGGAGGAGAGAGCAGAAACGGACCAGAGGCAAGAGTCCAGAAACCAGAGAGTTCCGTATTTCGCGCCTTTTTCTGGTCGCCGGACTCCGG
Source organism: Haloferula sp. (assembly GCA_037190465.1). Lineage (GTDB taxonomy): Bacteria > Verrucomicrobiota > Verrucomicrobiia > Verrucomicrobiales > Akkermansiaceae > Haloferula. Next base: position 383,558 of record JBBCJF010000005.1, read on the forward strand.
TTTCTGATTTTTTCAGGACCGTGAGGAAGGAACGTGTCGATGCCCTGCTGGTCGCCCGCGGTCTGTGCGATTCGCGGGAGCAGGCGAAGCGGCTGGTGCTGGCGGGGGAGGTACGCAGCGGCGACCGGATCGTGGACAAGCCGAGCGCGAAGCTGGCGGAAGACGCGCCGCTGGAGGTGAAGGAGAAGCCGAAGTATGTTGGCCGCGGCGGGTTGAAGCTGGAGGGCGCGCTGGCGGCCTTCGGGATTTCGCCGGAGGGCTGGACCTGCCTCGACATCGGGGCCTCGACTGGCGGCTTTACCGATTGCCTGCTCCAGCACGGCGCGGCGAAGGTGCATGCGATCGATGTGGGGACGAACCAGCTTGCCTACAAGCTGAGGATCGACCCGCGGGTGGTGGTGAAGGAGCAGTTCAACGCCCGCGGCCTGGAGGTCGGGACGCTTGGTGAAAGAGTCCGGCTGATCGTGATGGATTTGTCGTTCATTTCGCTGACGAAAATCCTTCCGGCGGCCTTTGGCGTGCTGGAGGGGGGAGGTTCCATCGTCTGTCTGATCAAGCCGCAGTTCGAGCTGGAGCGGGAGGATATCGGCAAAGGCGGCATCGTCCGCGATCCGGAGCTGCACCGGCGCGCGGTGGAGAAGATCCGCGCTTTCGTGACCGAAGAGCTGGGCGGCGAGTGGAGGGGTGTGATCGACTCGCCGATCACCGGGACGGACGGGAACCGGGAATTCCTGGCTTGGCTGGGGTAGGGCACCGCACCTGGGCAGCGGATTTTTCTCTTGTCCGTTTCCCGGTGAATTTGTAATACAACAAAAAGAATCGCGGAGCAACTCTCCGAAAAACCCAAGCCCCTATGGAATTGAAAATGAAAACCCTTCCTGCCTTCATGGTGTCCGCTGCGGCATTTGCGATAAGCGCCGCGCCGCTTTCCGCCGCTGTCTATTTTGGGAGTGCTTACGAGCCGTTCGACTATGCACCCGGCACGCTGGCCGGTCAAAATGGCGGCAGCGGTTTTAATGCCAGCGGCGATGGTTCCGCGGCCAATACCTCCAGTTGGACGGCCAGCGCCGCCGGAGCGTCGGTCACCGCGGGAAGCCTCACGTATGGCGGTCTCTATCCGGCCTCGGAGGGCAACAAAGGATCTTTGGTGTCGTCCGGTAGCAATGCCGACTTCCGCCGTCCCCTTGAGCAGACGGTAAACGAAGGTTCGTTTTACTTCAGCTATCTGACCCGGCGGACGGCCGCCACCGAACGCACCGTCAACGTGGCCTTTTTCACAGCGGCGACAGGGGGATCGGAGGTATTCGCCATCGGCCAGTTCGGCACGGGGACTTACGCCGCCGGCGACAACAGGTTTCAGGTGAGCCCGCACAATACGGGTTCAAACTATTTGGCTCCCGCAAGCGCCATCGAATATGGTCTCAATCAGGTGCATCTTGTCATCGGGAGGCTGGATTTCGACGTGGCAGGCGGTGCGACCGACCGGCTCACGATCTGGGTCGATCCGACCGATGGTGATCTTCTCAATGCCTGGGCCAACGGCATTGACGCATTGACGCCCTATCTTACGGTGGATTTCGACGGTTCGGCCGGTTTTGGCAATATCTCCGGCATTGCCGCTTTCCGGCCCTTCGTCGGTGGAACGGTTACCGGTCATACGGCGGCGGCCGCGGATTTCGACGAATTCCGCTTCGGTTCGACGTTCCAGCAAGTGGTACCGATTCCGGAGCCCGGGTCGACACTCCTCGGACTTCTTGGCGTGTGCGGCTTCATCGGGCGTCGTCGTCGCTGACCCGCGGGGAATTTTCCCGAGCGTTCCGCCGTATCACGGCCTTGCCGTGGGGAGGCGGCTGTGTTTCCCGGGTTGTTCGATATTCCGCGGGAGGTGGATCTCTTGCTCAGGCGCGGGATTTTCGTTAGAAGAGCGTTCATGCAGGTCGGCATCGTCGCCAACAGCCAGAAAGCAGGAGCCCGGATCGCTCTCGACCGGCTGATGGCCGCTCTCTCCATGCGGGGTATGGCGGCGCTGCTCGAAGAGGAAGCCGCCGATTTATGTGGGTTTGCCGGCGGCGTCTCCGGCCCGGCTCTTGCAGAAGCCAGTGACGTGATCGCCGTGCTCGGCGGCGATGGTACGATGCTGAACGCCGTGGCCAAACTCGGCGCCACCGACAAGCCGGTCGCGGGCATCAATATCGGCACGCTCGGCTTTCTCACGAGTTGCACCGATGACGAGGTGGAGCAGTTCGCCGATGCGCTGCTTTCCGGCGATTACACGACCAGCCGCCGCACGCTGCTTGCCGCGAGGGTCAAAAGCGTGGCAGGCGGGGAGCAAAATTTCCTGGCTCTGAATGAAGTCGTCCTCGCCCGCGGCCAGACCGGCCGGCTTGTGTCGCTTTCCGCCTATGTCGATGGCGACTTGCTCAACCGTTACCGGGCGGACGGCCTGATCGTGGCCACGCCGACCGGCTCGACTGCCTATTCGCTCTCCGCAGGCGGTCCGCTGATCAGCCCGGCGGCGGCGGCTTTCGTCATCACGCCGATCTGTCCGCACACACTCAGCCAGCGTTCTCTGGTCATCGGCGATGATGTGATGGTCGAACTGACGCCGGAGAATGCGGACGAAGCGCCGATGCTCTTCACGGTCGACGGGCGCGATTGCGTGTCGATCCACCACGGCGACCGGATCGAAGTGCGAAAGGCGGACCATGCGCTCAACCTGCTGCGTCTGCCGGGGCATTCCTTTTACGAGGCGCTGCGGCAGAAGCTGAATTGGCGCGGCGGCTGACGGGTTTATTTCTTTACCGTGTAGCGCGCCGGACCTTCGGAGGGCTTCGGGATGTGCAGCATCTGGTCGTAGTCGCCTTCCTCGCAGCAGCGGACGAAGCCTTCGGCGTAGCTCTTGAGCTTGTCCCAGCATTCGCGGATTTCCTTCGCTTCCTTGGCGCTGATCGAGTGGTCGAGCGCCGCGGTGGCGATCTGCTGGAGCAGGGCGGAGAACTGGCTGACGATTTCGTTGGTGGCGGGCAGGACCTGGAAGCCCTTTTCGCAGGAGCTCTGTGGATTGCGCACGAAATAGCCGCCGTTTTTCTGGCAGAGCCACTCGATGATGCCCATGTCGTCGCTCAGTTCGATGATCTTGAGCAGGCGGTCGAGCGGGTTGCGGCTGCCGCTGCCGTCCGCGCTCTGCTTTTCCGCCCACTTGTAGACGAGGGACAGCGAGATGCCGAGATCGGCGGCGATCGCCTTCGGACTGGTCTTGTCAAAGGCCCGGCGCAGCACTTCGTGGCTTTCCATGGGCACGGACCCTAGCAGGCGGGGCGGGCAATCAAATTCCAAAGTTGCGGCGCTTTTCCCGTTAGGTCCTCAATGAGACAGCGAGCGGCCGGATTCGGTCCATGAGGCTTCCGCGAGTTGCCAGCCGTCCTCGGTTTTCTCCCATATCATGGTGATGTGCTGGATTCCGTCGAGCGGGCGGCGGTCGCTCAGTTCGACCACGGCGTCGATGCGGGCTTCGACGGTGGCGCGGGAGCCGTCGACCACCACGGAGTCGATTTCCGGTTTTCCGATCAGGATGCTTTTCGCGTAGCGGGCCAGCGCGCCGTATCTGGCGGAGAGATCGGCGCGGGAGAAGTCATCCTGAGCTTCCTCGACGCTGCCGCGCAGGACGACCCGGGGAGCAAGAAATTTCTCGACGGCCTGGGCGCGGGTGCTGCGCAGGATGGAGCCGGTTTCGGCGCGGACTTCCGCGGTGTCGAAAAGGTCGACGACCCGGCGGGCGACCACCCGTTCGGGCTGCGTCCACCACCAGAGAATGAGCGCCAGGATGACAAGCAGGGAGGCGATGGGCAGGATGAGGCGTTTCATTCCATCGATTCTGAAGGGTCCGGGGAGTTTCTGCAAGCGGAGGCGTAGTGTCGGAGCGCGATCCAGTTGCAGGCATGAAGGCCGGCGATACGTTTGCCCCGTCTGGTGCGGTGGGGCATTTTTTCGAAGATGCAGTGGGGGCGAGAGGAACGGGATGAGCGGATGCCGTACAGGGCCGGGCTTGGGAAATGTCACGCCTCCCTGCGCCTGGAGAATGATCGGGATGCCAATGGCGGCGGCGGCTTGGTGCTAATTTTCCCTGGCAACGATGATATGGGGAATAAGCCGTGTTTTCAATCCGTCCCCCTTTCCGTGGGTGCTGTTGCCGTTCTGGGCGTCTGCCGCGGTCGTGTGCTTTCTGGTCTAGCACTGGGTGGACGGGAGGTTCGCCCGCTAATCGGGATAGATGTCCGCGTTCGACGCCTGGAACTCGGCTTTCAGGCGGACCCGGAGCGTCGAGAGATCGACGAGCTTCCAGCCGGTGAAGTGCCACGCTCCGGTGTTTCCGTCGTGGCCGATGCCGGCGAGCAGGTGGACGGCGTCCTCGGTGACCTTGAGTGTCTCCTCCTTCGGCTCGAAGTAGAAGGTGCGCAGGGTGCTTTGCCATGAGCCATCTTCGACGAGTTTGGGGTCGAGATAGAAGACGGCGCCGCTGGGTTCATGGACGATGCGCAGGTCGGGGTAGCCGCTGCGCTGGGCGGCGCCCGAGCGGTTCGGCGGGATGCCGCAGGAGAGGTCGCTTTCGGCATCGAGCTTGGTGCGGAGGAGCTCCTCGAAGTGCCGCGAGGCTTCGTTGATGCGGCGTTGCGAGCGGACCGGAGAGTCCGGGGCGCTCAGTTCCGCGCAGGCTTCGCCGAGCGCCCGGCCGATGGCTTCGCGCACGCGCCGGTGGGGCGGGCTTTCGTCGAGGGGAAGCACTTCCCTGCCGGAGCAGGCGCGGACGATGACGGGGAAGGAGAAAGTCCGTTTGCCGAGTTTCTCGTCGAGCAGAAGACGGACGAGTTGTGCGTCATCCTGTTCGCCTTCCCGGGGTGCGGTTTTTTCCAGAAGGGCGGCCTGCTGCTGCCAGCGGGGGAGGTCCGGCCGGCGGGCCGGGCCGAAAGCCTTCCAGAGGATGAGTCCGGCGGGGATCAGCAAAAGGAGCCCGGCGGCGATGCGGATGGCGGGTGGGGTTATGCCGCTCACGGTTCGATGCGGATGATGGTTCCCGGCATGGCTTCGGAGATGCCATGCGGCCTGCGCGATTCAGATGGCGGAGACCTCAGTATCGTCCTGCGGCCCTGACCTCCGGACAAGCGGGAAAGCCGATAGAACCCAAGGAAGCCTGTACCCGCATCGCCGGCATTGGGAGGATTCGCTTCATAGCTTTGACTGTCATTGATTTATGTCTGTTGCTTTCCGATAAAATCACCATCTGTTTAATATTAAGCTCGATTCTCAGTAAGCTTCGGCCCATCAATCTGCGCCAACGGAAAGACCTGCTCTCTCCCATGACACTGACTCAGAAATCGCCGACTTCGGGGACCTTGGAATTCGAACTTGGGGATGATGCCTTGACCCTCCGGCAAAGCAAGGGCTCGCAGCGGCTTCAGACGAAGATCCCATATTCCGCCCTGCTGCCGGATCCCGATCATCGTGCCGCGTCCCAGCGCGGATTGCTCTATGCCGCGGGCGGTGTCGCGTTCTTCATCGTCAGCCTGCTGCTGGTGCTTCCCGAGGTTCCTGACGATGGCTCCAGGCACTTCGTCGGCCTGCTGATCTTTTGCTTTTTGATCGGGTTCATTTTCCTGATCCTCCGGTTCTTCAAGAGCCGCTACGACGTGCTGACCTATTTCTACCGGAACGGTTCGTTCGCATTCAACATCTGGCGCAACCGTCCTGATGAAACGACTTTTTCGGAGTTTGTCGGAGAATTCGGCGGCCTGCTGAAAAAGACCCATGACGAGGTCTCATCGCCGCCTCCCATTCAGCCAACCCTGTCCGCGGAGATCGACCGCCTCGGCGCCTTGCGGCTGAAAGGTCTGCTCACGGACCAGGAGTTTGCCAGGGCGAAAGAATCGCTGCTCAGCCAACTCGAGCGGGATGGCCGCGTGGTGGGATTCCACTCGTGACGGAGAGACATCCGGCGTGCTGCCTTTCTCCGGCCGGCTGCCGCGCGCGACGAGTGTTTCCCGCCGTCCGCGCGGTCCTGCCATCCCAGTCAGCCGGGTTCGAGACTCCGGATCGCTTTCACATATTGCTCCCAGTCGTAGTCGGTCACGTCGTGTTTGCCGGTGCGGATGTGGTAGCGCACGTCTTCCCCGACCGGGGTGTTCAAGGCCGGCATCTCCTCGGCTCCGACACCCTTTTTCCCGAGCAGCTCGTAGACCGGCCCGGCATATTTCGCGGCGAGGAATTCTCCCTTGGGATCTGCCCATTGGTCCTCGACCGCGCTGGCGACGTAGACAAGGCGCGGGGCGATGAGGGCGACGAGCTGGTGCTGATCGACGGGCAGGGCGGCTTCGTTCTCGTTATACCGATTGAAGGTGTCGGCGAACCAATGGGGAAAGGCGGTGTTGATGCGCCCGACCCGCTCACCGAAACGACGGCGGCTGAGAGCGGCGCCCCCGCATCCGGAGTTGTTCGAGACGACCATGGCGAAACGCTCGTCCTGCGCCCCGGCCCACAGCGCGGTCTTGCCGAGACGGGAGTGCCCCATGACTGCGACCCGCTTTTTGTCGATGGCCGGATCGGTCTCGAGGTAGTCCAGAGCCCGGCTCGCGCCCCAGGCCCAGGCGCCGATGGAACCCCACTCGTCCGGCCCGGGTTTGCCGAAGAGGGCGTGGATGCCGTTCTCGAAACCGTCGTCGAAATCGGGATCGATGTCGCCGTAGTAGAAGGTGGCGAGAGCGACACCGGCGTCGACGATCTTTTCCAGCGGCCAGCGCCTGGCTTGATCGCCCCTGGATTTTTCCGTGGCGCGATGGTCGGCGACGAGCCCTTTCTCAATTTCTTCTTTGCCGGCGCGCATCCAGGAGAGAGTGATCGTGATCTCGGGAGATGGATCGACGCCATGGTTGCCGGTGAAGTTCAACCCGATGAAGGCCGGCACTCCTCCTTCCGGAACCGTCGCCGGCTTGATGACGAGGAGGTCGAGGAAAGGCCCGTCTTCCCCGGCGGAGAAGTGGATGCGCACTTCCTCCAGTGTGGCTTTTCCATCGAGGAAGCCTTCGACTTTCTTGCGGGGTTCGAAACGCAACCCTTCGGGCCGGCCGACGGGAGTCTTTCCGTAGACATGTCCGGCGAAGAGTCCGAGCAGTTCCGCGCGGCGCTTGCGCCAATCCCCTGGCGTTTTCACCGGCGTTCCGTCCTCGAAGCGAAGCGGATCGGGCAGGGTGTAGGCGGGAACCTTGGCTTCGTCGTAGATCACGTCGTCGGCGGACTGGGCGAGTGAGAAGGGCATGAGGACGGCGAGGGCAGGAAGCGGGATTTTCATGATCGAGCGTAGGCCGATCCCCGCCGGGAAAGCAATCGGGAGCGCGCGCATTGCGGAATGAAAAAGCGACAGCATGCGAATGGAGCGGCCGGATTGGGGCGTAGTGAGGCGCGCGCCGTCGGCCGGGGCACTCCGGTTCCGGCGGGCCTCACGACTTCACGAAACCGATTTGACGATGTGCCATTCGAAATGCGTTTCAGCAACGCCGGAGAAAAGTTTGATACGCCGGCCTGGTCGTCGCCTTTTTCCAACCATGCCATCTTCCCGGATCAAGCTTCCGCTGCCGTGGGTTTCCGCCCTTGCACTGGCCACTCCTGCGCTGTCCGCCTCCTTTCCCGGCGATAGGTGGGAAACGCTTTCCGATGCCGAAGCCGCGGCGGCCGGGTGGTCGCGGGCCAAGCTCACCGAAGCGCGCGCGTTTTCCGAGACGCTGAATACCGAGGCCGTGATGCTCGTTACCCGGGGCGGGATTCTCGATGCTTGGGGGCCGGTGGATCGGAAATTCAACGTTCACTCCATCCGCAAAAGCCTGCTCAGCGCCTTGTGCGGGATCGAGGTCGCCAATGGCAGGCTGCAACTGGAGTGGACGCTGGAGGAACTGGGCATCGACGACAATGAGCCTTTCCTGAGCGACATCGAGAAACGCGCCACGGTTCACGATCTGATGAAAGCGCGCTCCGGCATCTATCACCCGGCGCTGTATGAGACGGCCACCATGAAGGCCAGGCGTCCGGAGCGTCACAGCCACGAGCCGGGCGTGTTCTGGTATTACAACAACTGGGACTTCAACGCCATGGGCACCATTTACGAGCGGGTGACCGGGGCGCGCATCCACGAGGCGTTCCTGCGGCACATCGCCGCCCGGATCGGCATGCAGGACTATACTGCGGAAGACGGCAGCTACGTCACCGGCGCCGACTCGATCCACCCAGCCTATCCGTTCCGTATGAGCGCGCGGGACCTGGCGCGGTTCGGCCTGCTGTATCTGCGCGGCGGGCAATGGAGGGGCGAATCCATCGTGCCGGCGGATTGGGTGCGGGACAGCCTGGTTTCTTATTCCGGGGCGGGGGATCGCGGCGGCTACGGGTACTATTGGTGGACCTCCCGCCAAGGTGTGCATTTTCCCGGCGTCACCCTGCCGGAAGGCAGCTACTCAGCCCGTGGCAGCGGCGGCCACTACATCGTGGTCATTCCGGCCTTGGACCTGGTCATCGTCCACCGGGTCGACACCGACCGCAAAGGCCGCCGGGTCGAGGCCGCCGAATTCGGCGAACTGTTGCGCCGCCTGCTCGGCGCGTACGAATCTCCGCTGGCCGACACGCCGCCGGAGCAATGTCTGGATACGTTGTTGCCGCTGCTGATGTCGAAGCACCGCGTGCCCGGTGCGGCGGTGATCGGCATCGGGCAGGGCCGCATCGAGTGGGAGAAGTATGTCGGTTTGCGTTCGGCGGATGCGGGAGAAGCGGTCGATGCCGGGACGATTTTCGAGGCCGCCTCCATGACCAAGCCGCTGGCTGCCTATGCCGCGCTGAAACTGGTCGAGCAGGGCCGCCTCGACCTCGACCGCCCGTTGGCCTCCTATCTGCCGGAGCCATACCTCAGAGACGAGCCGCTGCACGAAAAGATCACCGCGCGGATGGTGTTGGGCCACACCGCAGGCTTGCCAAACTGGCGGCGCGGCGAGCCGTTGCGAGTGAAACATGAACCCGGCACCCGGTATCTCTACTCCGGCGAGGGATTTGTGTTCCTGCAGCGGGTGATCGAGCATCTGACCGGGACGGACTACGACACGCATCTGCGTCTCAGCCTGCTGGAGCCGCTCGGGATGACACGGAGTCGTCATGTGTGGCTGGATGCCTGGAAAACAAACGCCGCCGCCGGGCACGATGATGCCGGGCGAGTCAAATCCGGCCGCCGCTTCTACCTTAAACCCAATGCCGCCTACACTCTCTACACCACGCCCCGTGACTATGCCGCCTTCGTCATCGAGATGATGCACGGGGAACGCGACGCTCCGCATTCGCTGAGCGCCGGGTCGGTCCGTCTGATGCTCACTCCGCAGAGTCCGCCGACCGGGCGCACTCCTTTGCTCCGCCGTGACCGGCCATTTCCCGGCGAGATCCGTTTCGGCCTCGGCTGGGGCATCGAGACGACCGCCTCCGGGTCGCGCATCCGCCACGGCGGCACCAACGGCACGGGGTTCCGCTGCTACTGCGAATTCGATCCCGCCAACGGCCATGGCGTGGTGATCATGACCAACGGCAGCTCCGGCGGCGGCTTGTGGAAAGATGTCATGCGGCACATCGGAGTGCCGTGATCCGTTGCGGTATGATTCCAGACGGGCCCGCGGACATGAGAAACATCGAAAAACGGAAACCCGGTCCCGGCAGACGATGAGGAAGGACGCTGGAATTGGCGGGCGATGCGGATTAGTCTGGCATTGGACCGCCGGCGTTCCACCAAAGCTTTGCTGATATCCGCCAATCTTTCACCAACGGGCCATGAAACTTCGCTTCTTTTCTTTGCTGGTCTGGTTTCTCCCGGGCTTTGCTTCGTTGAGCGCACGGGACGCGCTGGAAAAAATCGCGGTATCGGCGGATGGGGCGCATTTCGTCCATGCCAAGGCAGGCACGACGTTCACGCCCTGGGGGTTCAATTACGATCGCGACGACTCGGGCCGGTTGCTCGAAGATTATTGGCACGAGGAATGGGCGACGGTCGAAGAGGATTTCCGGGAGATGAAGGAATTCGGCGCGAACGTGGTTCGCATCCATCTCCAGTTCGGAAAGTTCATGGAGTCGGCGGACCGGGCCAATCCCCGCTCGCTTGCGCAATTGAAACGGCTGCTCGATCTGGCGGGACGGACGGAGCTGTATCTCGACATCACCGGACTCGGCTGTTACCACCGCAAGGATATCCCGGCGTGGTATGACGGGCTGGAGGAAACCGAGCGCTGGAACGCCCAGGCTGTGTTTTGGCAGGCGGTCGCGGCCACGGCGCGGGACCGGCCGGAAGTATTCTGCTACAACCTCATGAACGAGCCGCTTGCGCCCGGGGGCACGAAGCGGGAGACCGATTGGCTGGCTGGGGAGTTGGCCGGCAAGCACTACGTGCAGAGGATCACGCTGGATCCCGCCGGACGCGAATCGCGGGAAGTGGCGCGGCAATGGGTGAAGCGGTTGACGGATGCCATCCGGGCTGAAGATCGCTCCACATTGCTGACGGTGGGAGTGATTCCCTGGGCCATGGTTTTCCCCGGCGCCAAGCCGGTGTTTCATTCCAAAGAGGCGGGCGGTCCGTTGGATTTCGTGAGCGTGCATGTTTATCCCGAAGCCGGCCGGCTCGACCGTGCACTCGCCGCGCTGGCGGTGCATGAGGTGGGCAAACCGATACTCATCGAGGAGATCTTTCCCCTGAAGTGCGGCATGGAGGAGTTGGGCCGCTTCATCGATCGTTCCGCGGCCCACGCCGAAGGCTGGATCGGGTTTTATTGGGGCAGGCGCCCCGAGGAATACGTCGACGGAGAGATCGCCGGGGCCATGATGCGGGAGTGGCTCGAGTTCTTCCAATCGCGGGCGCCACGTATGAAACGAAGCGTCAGGGATTGAGTCCGGTGTGCTTGCCGCGGCTCGCGGCGGGCAGTGATTGCGGCAGCCCGTCGAAGCCACGCGTTTCATCCCCCTCACGGCGGCTTGAGCCCCGGATAGCGCCAGGCGGTGTAGCCGTCGGCGCGGAGTTCTTCGAGATCGTACTCGAAGCGCACGACCCTACCGGAGGCTTCATAGGTAACGACGCGGGTGCGAGTATCATCCGCCCAGCCGGCGAAGAGGCGCACATGGGCGTTGGGGGTATTGAAGATGTCGCCGGGGCGGAGCAGGGACCAATCGGCGACCGGTTTGCAGATCGAGGGCAGTTCGCGGGTGGAATAACTGCGAGGCAGCTTCCAGCAACGGGATATAAAGCCGCTGCAATCGATGCCCACCGAGTGGCGGCTCACGCCATCGTCAAGCAGGCGGCGTTTTTCCCCGGTGTAGGCATCGCCGGCATAGAGTCCGGCCCGCAGGCCGGCGTCGAATTCCTCGGGCAGGTCGAAGCCGCCCCATTTGTAGGGAATGCCGATGTTGACGCCTTGCGTCGTCCACCAGCCCGGTTTGCGGTCTGCGGGGAGATAGTGCTCGTCGGGCGTATTGACTTCGATGCCATCGGGATCGCTGCCGTGGAAGACGTGCGCTTCGGTGGCCGTCCATTCATGGGTGGCATAGCGCTCGGCCAGGGCCAGCACTTCTTTGATGGTGACTTCCCCTGCGGGCGTGTCACGATGCTTGAGCCGAAAGAGCAGGCCCAAGCCCGGCAGAGAGGCCAGTCCCATGCTCACCGTTCCAATGAGCATGGATCGTCGCATGGGGCCATTACCGCACGGATTTTCTTTTCCGGCAAGCGGCTCCGGACACCCGGACTCAGGGGATGATCCGGACCGGACTGAGTAGCGCCCGTCGAATGCGATCTCATGGACGCCGAAGCGGTAGTCGAGCTGTCTCAGCGGGGCGGTGATCTGCCCGGCCGCGGACCAGATGCCGTCAGGACTGCGGCGGTGGAAAAAGCTGTGTCGGAGGATCGGCGGAAGAGTTCTTAAGTGTCCAGGAGCAATCTTACCGCCAACGCCACGCAGATGATGACAAGAAGCGGTTTGATGAGGCGTGCGCCATTTTTCATCGCCAGTCCCGCGCCGATCCGGGCGCCGAGGAATTGGGCGACGCCCATGACAAGACCCAGCCGCCATGAGACGACGCCTGCGGCGGCGAAAAGGGCGAAGGCGCCGAGATTGGAGGCGAAGTTCAGGAGCTTGGTATGGGCGGTGGCCTTCAGCACGCCGTAGCCGGCCAGCGCGACGAAGGCCAGCATGAAGAAGGATCCGGTGCCGGGGCCGAGCACGCCGTCATAAAAGCCGATCAGCGGCACAATGGTCAGGCCGAACAGGAATGGTGTGATCCGCTCGGCGCGGTCGATGTCGTCCAGCCCGGGCTTGAAGGCGAAATAAAGCGCGATAGCGATCAGCACCGGAGGCAGCGCCGCGCGCAGAACATCCCCCGGCAGCATGATCGCGAGCACGGCACCCGCCGCGGCGCCGAGGAAGGAGAGGACGGCTGATGGCAATTGCCGCCTGAGGTCGACATGGCCGTCCGAGGCGTAGGCGATGGTGGCCGAAGCGGCGCCGAACAGGCTCTGGAGCTTGTTGGTGCCGAGCGCCTGGACCGGCGACAGGCCGGCGAGCATCAGCGCCGGCACGGTGATGAGTCCGCCGCCGCCGGCGATTGAGTCGACGAAACCGGCGAGAAATGCTGCCGCGAGCAGCAGGAGCACGATTTCGGTGGGGAGGTCGGCGAACATGGACGATCCGGGAGAGGCGCTTCGATCATGGCGGCCTGGTTTTCACAAGCCTGTTTCGTAGTCCCTGTATCGCAGGAATCGGAAATCTTCCCCGGCACGGGAAAGCCGTAGGAACGTGAATGCGGCGGATTCCGGTTTTCCGCGCATCGGCGCATCCGGTCACTGTTCTTCCGATTCTTTCGCCAGCAGCTTCTCGCAGCATGCGAGGAGTTCGCTCGGGTTCGTTCCGAAGGTCCATGCCAGCTTGGCGAGCGTTTCGACCGTCGGACGTCGCTGGCCGCTTTCCAGATTCGATACGAAGGAGACTGCCAGCGCGGCTTTCGCGGCGGTTTGATTTTTGGAAAGACCGCTTTCCGTCCGCCTCCTGATCAATTCATTTCGAAGAAGTTCCGAGAGTTTTTCGGCACGCGAATTGATTTTCATCCATTCGACCCTACCGGCACAAAGTCTTGACAGGATTTTCGCTATAGCGAAAAGTTCGGACTTGTTTTATGCCGGCAACGGCATCGGATCATTTCGCCGCCCCATTCCCTTTATGATGCTTCCCTGCCCCTGTCCTTCCTGCGGAACGGATGTCGAAGTTCCCCGGCACTATCTTTCCCGCAAGGTTCGTTGTCATGTTTGTTTCGAAGAGTTCATCGCCAAAGTGCGGGAAAAAGAGGAGCCGGCTCTTCCGCAAGCAACGGTACCGCTGGTTCCTCTGCCGGATGCCGAATCCCCGCCGCATGAAATGGAAGTCCCGCCGGACGATCCGGGCGTGGCCGGCAAGCCGAAGGTCAGATGGGCACTGGTGTGTTTGTCAGGTCTGTTTTCCTTTGGGATTGTCGCGACAACGGGCGCTTACGTTTGGGAATGGTACAAGCGGTCGCAAACGGAACAGCGGCTGGCCATGCAGGATGAGCGCCTCGCTTCGGTGATCAGGCGAATGAAGGACCTTTCCGGCGCCAGCAGCAGGGTTGGTGAGCTTTCCAAGGATATGACGAGTCTCGACGAGGTGCTAGCGTCGGTGGCTTCGGAGAACAAGCAGCAGAAGTCCACTGTGTTGCGGACGGAGTATACCGTCCAACATGCTCACAAGGCCCTGCTGAGGCAGCAGACGGATTTGGGAAAGATCGCGACGAGGCTGGAACTGCTGGAACGTGAAGTGGCGGATAAAAACCGGCAAGCGAAGGAAGCGCTGGAACTGGCGACCAGGCATCGGAAGGAGGCGGATGAGGCATCCAAGCCGATCCGGGCGCGGATCAAGGAACTCGAAGCGCAGAAGGAGAAACTTTTCTCCCGTTATGCGATTCTCTCCACTCCGCAGCGTCCCGCCAATGTGGTTTCCACGCGGAGGGCCAGGGAGATGATGGCGGATTGGGAGCGCCGGGTCGCACCGATGTTGCAGAACCTGGAGCAGGAAATCGAGAGAGTGCGGCGGTCCATCGAAGAGGAGGAGGAAAAGATCGATGCGCTCTACGCGATGCCGGGGGAGCCGGGTTCAGGATTTTGAACCCCGGACTGTAGATGCGGGAACGACGGGCAACGGCGGAAACGGGAAAGATGTTTCGCGCGAAGGGGGCGATCACTTGCTCACGTTGAAACGGAACTCGATCACATCGCCGTCCTTCACGACGTAGTCCTTGCCTTCGATGCGGAGCTTGCCGGCTTCCTTGGCGGCGTTCTTCGAACCGGCGGCGACGAGGTCGTCGTAGTGGACCACTTCTGCGGCGATGAAGCCGCGCTCGAAGTCGGTGTGGATGACCCCGGCGGCGGCGGGGGCCTTGTCGCCTTCGTGGATGGTCCAGGCGCGGGTTTCCTGCACGCCGGTGGTCAGGTAAGTGCGCAGGCCGAGCAGGTGATATACGGCGCGGATGAGCGCGGAGACGCCGGAGTCGGCGATGCCCATGTCAGCGAGCAGTTCGGCGGCTTCTTCAGGCGAGAGATCGATGAGTTCCTCTTCGATGCGCGCCGAGATCACGACGGCTTCCGCGCCGTGGGCTTCGGCGGCATACTGGCGGACTTTGGCAACCAGCCGATGCGAATCCGGATCGGCCTGGGCGGCGGCGAGTTCGTCTTCGGCGACGTTGCAGGCGAAGATGGTGCGCTTGTCGGAGAGGAGGAAGAAATCGCGGAGCAACTCGCGTTCGTTGTCGGAAAGGGCGAGGACGAGGGCCGGTTTGCCGTCGTTGAGGTGGGGGATGAGCTTGTCGATCAGCTCGACTTCGGCCTTGGCTTCCTTGTCGCCGCCCTTGGCCTTCTTTTCGCGGGAGACGCGGCGTTTTTCCAGCGCGGCGATGTCGGCGAGAATCAGCTCGGCATTGATGATCTCGATGTCGCGGATGGGATCGACGGAGCCGAGTTCGTGGATGATGTCGTCGTTTTCGAAGCAGCGGACGACCTGCACGATGGCGTCGGTCTCGCGGATGTTGGCGAGGAACTGGTTGCCGAGGCCGGCGCCTTCGGAAGCGCCTTTGACCAGGCCGGCGATGTCGACGAACTCGATGGCGGTGGGGACGAGCTTCTGCGAACCGGAGATTTTCGAAAGCACGGCCAGCCGGGGATCGGGCACGGTGACGATGCCGACGTTCGGGTCGATGGTGCAGAAGGGGTAGTTGGCCGCCTCCGCCTTGCGGGTGCGGGTGACGGCGTTGAAGAGGGTGGATTTCCCGACGTTGGGGAGCCCGACGATTCCGGCTTTGAGCATGGCGCGGCGAGGGGTAGGGCATGCCCGCCCGCTTGCCAACGCCCGAATGCGGGGATCACTCGATCACAGGCAGGAGCAGGCTGCCATCGACAACGCCGGGATCGGTGGGAAGCTCGGGCTCGACGAAATCGACCGGGCCGCCGAAGATCCAGAAGCGGTTGCGGCGGGATTTTTCGAAAGCCATGGCGCGTTGGTGGCCGGTCTGAATTTCTTTCAGTTCCTTTTCCCGAACCTGGACGACGGGTGGGCGGTTGGAGCCGGGCATCAGTTTCGCGACGGAGAAATCGGAGAGCTTGCCGACCTGCTCCGTGGCTGCGGTCTTGAACGAATTCACTTGAGCGCAGGAGGCAAGGACGCAGGCCGCGATGGCGCAAATGACGGATTTCATGGGCGGGACGGGAGTTTGGGGCTCCGGGTGGAATTCCTAGCATCGCGGTTGCCGCTTGTCCAAAGGGAATCCGTGAGATTGCGGGAAGTGATTCACGATGAAAGAATCGTGATCGGGCAAGCGCGCGGCTTCGCCATTTGGATTTCTGAAATGTCGGTCGTGGGATCTGTCATTTGGCGTCGATGTCATGACGGGCAACGACGACGATGAAATTCGGCACTTTGACGACTTCCCGCAGATAGAAATCGAGTCCGGAGTGCCGCCGGATCCAGAAGCCGCTGGAAGTGGCGCCGCCGAGGTTGAGCACCACTGCCGGTTGGAATGGCGGAAAGCCGCCGGGCGCGGCGAGGGCTTTGGCGAGACCGTCGAGGGTCGCGCTGGGAACGTAGGCGATCGCCCACAAGTGTCCGCCATCGGTGAGGATCAGGCTGCGCCGGGCATAGCGCGAAGGTTGGAGCTCGGTGACGACGCGGCCTTTTTCCACGAGGAGGGGACCGGCCTGGAGGAGTTCGGAGGCGGTTTCATTCCCGAAGTCATGGCCTTCACAGCGGACCAGGGCGGGTTTGCCGTCGGCGACGCGGAGCAGGCCGCAGGTCAGGCTGGAACCATGGCTTGGTTGTCCATGGAGACGTCCGCCGGAGATGACCATGCCGAGGGGATTTCCGGTGGAGTCGAAAAAGCCGCCGTTGATTCCGGCTCGCGCGCTTTCCCTCGTGCATACCGTTCTGAGGTCCGCGGCTTCGCCGGATGGCTGGACGATGCGGATGGCTTCTTCCCGGGCGTCGAACACATAGGCGTGGATCGTGGTCGTCCGTCCGCCGGGAGCCACCGGCAGGTCGAAGCGTTTGTGCTCCCCGGCGAAGACGGGAAACAGGGTGAGAAGGAGTCCGATCCAGCGCATGGCCAATCAATCGCGGGGCACCAGCACGAGGAAATTCCGCACCGGCTTGTTCCAGAAAGGACGTTCGTGGAGTGGCCCGCCTTGCACCGCGCCGGAGACCCACAAATCCGAAGAACGGCCGCCGTCGAGGTTCAGGGCGGTGTGCAGCGGCGAGCCGTCCCATTCCGTTCCCGCAAGCGCTTGTCCGAGTTCCCTGAGCGAGCAGGGGCCGGTCCGCGCGATCAGCCAGCGGGTGCCGCCCAGACGGGCGATGAAACTGCGGGCGGTGGAACTTTCGAGACCCAAGCCGCCGACCGACCGGCCGTTCTCAATGAGGAAAGGTCCGCTTTGCACCGCGTCATTGGCTTTGCCGTCCCATTGCTCGCGGCGGAGCAGGGCGGGGGTGTTGAGATCCACGAAGAGGCCGGAGCCCAGAGAGGAAGCGCGGTTGACCGAGCCGTGGCGTTTTCCATTGGAGATCACGATGCCGAGGGGGGCGCCTTCCGGAGTGAAAAATCCGGCATTGAGCGCCGCAATACCGCCAGCGGCCCGTCCTGCCGCGGCCGCATCCGGCCATCGGGACGCCGGGCCTTCGCTTTGATCCATGACCCGCAGGCGATGGGTGCGGGAGTCGAAAAGCACGCCGCGGATCGGGATGCCGCCGATGTTCCGGCTGACCGCTTGAGGCGGGCGGGGAGGGTTTTGAGGAAGCTCTTTTGGAACGGAAATCGCGATGGAGACAGGCGCGGCGTTTTCCTCGACCGAATGCAAAGCAGCAGAGGACGGGGGAGCCGTGGGACCGCACGAAACGGCCAGCATGGCGAAGAGAAGCGGAAGCGGTCGCGTCACGCGCGCAGAAAACACCAGTGGGATTGCATCCGCAATGGGAAGAGGAAAGCGGTGTGAATGCTGTCGGGAAAAATTACGAAGCCCTGTGCGCTTTGTAAATCAGCCGCTTCCCCCGGCCGCGGGGCGAATTTCCTGTGCGCTTTCCAAAATTTTTTCCCGAAAGGTATTGACGAGAGGGCGAGGTGGGCTAGTTTCCTGCCCGCCGCACCCCAGCGGGCGGCGCGAGAGACGAGAGTCGATCGGAACCCCGGAGATCCTCCGGAAGGACTGATCGGCTTTTTAGTCCCCTCGAAAG
>JBBCJF010000006.1:0-61155 GCA_037190465.1 Haloferula sp.
CTTCCGGCAGCGCGGGAATCGGCCTCAATCAATGGTTTGGCACGAGGCTGGAATCCGCTGACGGAGAGGACTCCGCTCGCAGCCCGATCATCGGCCCCAATCAGGAAACCTGGATGGAAACCGAAGTCACTGGCCCCGGCACAGTTACCTTCCAGTGGCGGGTATCGTCCAACAACGTCTCGGCGGGAGGCCGTCTTGAGTTTTTGACCAAATCCACCGATCCATCCGCAACCCAGTGGCTGTTGCGTGCCGACATCACCGGACAGGTCACATGGGGCGCCCGCTCCTTCACCGTACCGGCAGGTCGTCATTATCTTCGCTGGCGTTACATTAAGGGCTCAAGCGCCTCCACCTCCGGCGAGGACGCCGGGTGGGTCGATCAGGTAAGCTTCGTCCCCGACAATCTCACCATCTCGCCTTCCATTCACACACCCCAGTCGTCCTACGCCTTCGCCGTCATGCAAGGCGCCTCCGGAAGTCTCCTGATTCCTATCAGCAACTTCGGCACTCAGCCTCTCGCCATTTCCCATTTGGCATTCTCGGAATCCTGGGCCGTCGCATCCACCACCTCCAGCATTATCGGGGGACTATCCTCGGGGAATATTCTCTTTACGGCCAGCGCTTCGAATCTTGCCCCCGGAGTCCATAGCGGAACTCTCGAAATCCAATCGAACGCGCCCGGTTCTCTGACAAAAACTCTTAACGTTTCCATCATGGTGTTCGCCCACGAACTCGGTGAAACCGACAGCGACTCCGATGGCCTGCCGGACTGGTATGAAATCGCCCACGGTCTCGATCTGACCCGCGACGACTCCGCGGAGGATTCCGATGGCGACGGGTTCTCCAATTTCCTCGAATACCTCTACGGCTCGTCCTCATCCTCCGCCGACACCCGTCCCGATATCGGCGTCACCATCGGGCAGGCCATCGAAATCATCATCCCTACCGTTTCCGGAGCTATCTACCAGATCCAATCCACCGAAACCCTCGGCAGCGGCGTGTGGAGCAACATTGGGCCACCGATCATCGGCGATGGCACGGCCGTAAGCCGGTTCTTCTCCGCGCTCGGGAAAACCAAGGATTTTTACCGGGTCATCGTACAGTGAGGGAAACCTAGCTTCTGTTTCTTGGATACATCCGCAGCCGAGTTTTTGCAGACGCTCACCGTTCTCCCCGATTTTCGTATCGTCACACTCCCCCATGAAACCAATCTACTCCCTCTTCTGCGCGGGCTTGGTTACCGCCGCCACGCAAGCCGCCACCCTCCTCCTCGACCGCACCGGCCCCGATACCCTCGAACTCCGCACCGAGCAGAACTCCGCCGTCTACTACTACCTCGAACAATCCCCCGACCTCCTCTCCTTCGCTCCCTTCTCCATGGCGCTCGGCGACGCTCCTTCCGTGTGGCCCCTGACCCTCGATCCGGCTGTCCCCTCCCGCTTCTTCCGCGCCACCGGCATCAGCGTCTTCGCCCCGAACGACACCGACGGCGACTACATCGACGACCTCTACGAACTCCGCCACCCCCTGCTCGATCCTCTCAATCCTCACGACGCCAACCTCCCCGACCCCGAAGGCGGCGGCCTCACCTTCCTCCAGGTCTACCGCCAGCGTTTCGGCCTCGGCGATGATCCGCCGCAGGTCTACTCCCGCGAAGTCAGCGCCTTCAACTTCGGCGCCCCGCTCGAAGCTGCCATCTCCCGCGAAGTCGTCCTCTTCAACTTCGGCGCACCCCTCCACACCCTCGAGGCCATTTCCCGCGAAATCACCCTCTTCAACGGCAAAGGCGGGCCTGCTCCCGGCGACATCCCCGAAGTCTACTCCCGCGAAATCACCGCCTACAACTTCGGCTCCCCGCCCCAGCCCGGCGAAGTCCTTTCTCGCGAACTCACCATCTTCAATGGCGAAGGCGGCCCCGCCCCCGGCAACATCCCGGAAGTGTACTCCCGCGAAGTCACCACCTTCAATTTCGGCTCCCCCATCGCCTCCCTCGAAGCCCTCTCCCGTGAACTCTCCGTCTTCAACGACATCCCCTGATTCCCCAATAACATCTGACAGACAACCATGAAACCGCTCATCCTCGCCGCCCTCATCCTTCCAGCCGCGTCCCTCCACGCCCTCACCATCCCCTCCGATGGCTCCGACGGGAACTTCCACCCCACCGAAGACATCGAAGTCGATCTCTCCCAGGCTGTCACCGGCGTCTGGGACCAGAACAATGCCGCCAACATCGGCAAAGGCGTCTACGATCCCGAAAAATGGGCCATCATCTTCAAATATAACTCCGTCACCATCCCCGAAGGCGTCACCGTCACCTTCAAGAACCACGCCACTCGCGCTCCCGTGGTCTGGCTGGTGCAGGGGAATGTAAATATCGCAGGTACAGTGAATCTGAACGGACAAGGCGGCACGACCGGACCTCTTGCCCTTACTCCCGCAGAACCGGGACCGGGCGGATTTCGAGGCGGCCCAGTTGGACCTGCCGGAGCCGGACCCGGCTTGGGAATCGGCGCATCAGACCAAGGCAACTATCAATCCTCCTATGGAAACCCGGCCATCCTTCCATTGATCGGAGGATCGGGTGGTCCCGCAGTGTCCGGTGGTCATGGGTCGGGAGCGGCGGGAGGCGGAGCGATTCTGATTGCCAGCGCAGGGAATATCACGGCAAACGGTCAGATTTGGGCTAATGCAGGCCCCCGGTCCTCTGGTGGCGTGGATGCGCGCCACGGCTCCGGCGGAGCGATCAAACTTATCGCCGAGTCCGTCTCAGGCAGCGGAACACTATCCGCTCATTCGACCCGCAATGCGAGCACCGGCCGCATCCGCATCGAAACCTCCAGCCTTTCCCCGGTCATCACCATGACGCCGGAGACCGTCGCCGTGCCTCCCGCCGATCCCCCCATCCTCTGGCCCGGCGAAGGCGCCCCCACCGTGCGCATCGTCAGTGTCGCTGGCCAGTCCGCGCCCGCCGATCCCACCGCCCCGCTGCAATCCACCTCCGATGTCGGTATCACCCACAACGCGGCCGTGCAGGTCGTCGTGGAAACCACCAACTTCCCGCCCAGCGGTATCGTCCAAGTCCGCCGCGCCCCCAAATTCGGTGGCACCAACAGTGCCGCTTGGACCACCCTCACCCATGCCGACGGGAACTTCACCCACTCCACCTGGACCGCCAACATCGTCTTCCCCGGCGGCTACACCGCCCTCCAGGCCCGCGCCACCGTGCCTTGATCCCTCCCGTTGCCGGGAAAACGGGGGAGCGGACAATCTTCCCAAGCCACCATGCGTCTTCCTTGTGGCACCGCCCGGAGGGGGGCCGGCCGCCTGCGGCCTGTCCCTATTCCGCCTTCCCGTATCCCCCTCACCATCCGCTTTCCATGAAGCCCGCCCGTTTCGGAATTCCAGCCGCTCTGACTTTGGTGGTGTCGATCGCTGTCGTTTCTCACCACAACCACCCGCAATGGTCTTCCGGGTCGTCCCTTCGTCCCACCTCCACGAATGTCCTCTCCGTCGAAGCACCGGCGAAGGAACCCATCGCGGACGAATCCCTTCGCCTCGCGTTTTGCTCCGCCCGCCGCGAAATCCGGAAGCTGAGCGAACGGGAAGCAACTCTGCCCGGTAACCATGGCGTGAAATTTTTCGCCAACAATCCGGGGGAAAACATGACCGCCCGTTTCTCCGAGGACGGCGTGCATCTATGGACCGGCCGGGAGGCGGAACGGCGCGCCACCCTCAGCTTCGCCGGAAGCGGCATCTCCCCCGTCCTCTCCGCGGAAGGAAACGTCGTGGAGTACCGGCATGCCTGCGGCATCGTCGAATGGTACCGCAACCTTCCCCAGGGGATCGAACACGGCTTCACCCTGACCCGGCGCCCCGAAACGGCTCCGGCCGGGGAAATCGTCCTGCCCATGAGCCTTCAAGGCCTTGACGCGGCCGCATCGGAGGAGAACCGAGACGCCCTGGTGTTCCGGGATGACAAAGGCGACCCGGTCTTCCTCTATGACGCCCTGCAAGTATGGGACGCCGACGGCCACCCCCTGGAAGCCCGGTTGATCGCGAGCCGCGATGGATTCCGGATCGCCGTCCGCGACGACGGAGCCCGCTATCCAGTGACCATCGATCCGTTGATCACCACCTTCGAACAAAAACTCATCGACGGCAGGCCGCCGGGCAGATTTCAGCATATGTTCGGCATTTCCGTCGCGATCAAGGAGGACGCCGCCCTGGTCGGTGCTCCCGGGGAAGCCGGTCCGGCGGGAACGCTAGAAGGCGCCGCCTATCTTTTCAGAAAAAGGAACGGAACCTGGAAGATCGAAGCGAGGCTCACTGTGGAAGATGCGGAGGCTCACGACAGCTTAGGCGCTCTGGTCGCCCTGGACTACACGGTAGACACGCCTCCCGAAAGCCCTGGCGGCGATCCATGGTCCCTCAGGAATTTCACCCTCGCGGTTTCCGGATACCGCTCGGCTTATGTCTTCGAGCGGGGTGGCGGACTCGGCTCGGCGGGTCCCTGGCCGCAGGTTGCCGAACTCTTCCGCGACGGGATGAAGCCATCCGCTCTCAGCGTCTCGGAGAATACGATCGTTCTCGGGTCGGAATCCGGTGGGTTCCACACAGAATCCGATGGGGTCCACATCTACGCTTTGATGGAAAGCGGCTGGGGCTTGCAACAACATCTGACCCTTCCCGATCCCGCCCTCGTGGAAGAGTTCGGCCGGTCGGTCGCCATCTCGGGAGATACGGTGCTGGTGGGCGCGCCGCCCGGCTATATCTGGGAGTGGGAGGATGAGGACGAACGGGATTTCTCCCCCGGCAGCGTCTATGTTTTCCAGCGGACCGGCGCCTCATGGCACTTCCACCAACGGCTCGTGCCGGAAAACGAAATGGACCTGGACCAGTTCGGATTTTCCGTCGCATTGGACGGCGACACCGCCGTGGTCGGCGCGACAACGGGATATTGGTGGGACGAGGAAACGGACGAATATCACGAAAGCACCGGCAGCGTTCATTTCTTCGTTCGCGAAGGGCAGACATGGGAGCTTCAGCAGAAGGTGATCCACGATCCGGGACCCGGCGAATACTTCGGGATTTTCGGCGAAGTCGTCGCCATTTCCGGAAATATCGCCGTGGTCGGCGATGAGGATGCGGGGGAGAATTCCATCGATGGAGCCGCATACGTTTTCGCGCGGGAGGAAGAGTCATGGAGTCTCATTTCCGAGCTCCGTCCACCCGATCAGAATTTCAAATCCTGGTTCGGATGCTCGGTTGCGGTATCCGGCAATCACATTCTGGTAGGAGCGGAACAGGCCGAGGCGACGCTGGCGTCCGGAGAATCGGCAGGTCCCCAAGGCGCGGTCTATTTGTTCACGGTGGGACCGGCGCCGGAAACTCCATCGCCGGCCGAGCAATTCTCGCTCTGGGCGGGAAACAACGGCCTCATCGGAAGCGAAGCGGAAACGTGTTCCATTCCGCATCACGATGGTGTGCCAAATCTCCTCAAATACGCCTTCAACCTCCGGGGCGATACAGCCGACAATACCCGGCTGATTCCCAGGACAGGCGAACGCGGCCTGCCTTCGATCACTCTGGGCAGGCACGCCGGCAGTGACGTATTCCTGATCGAGTACCTCCGCCGCAGGAACAGCGGATTGATCTATATTCCGAAGACATCCGGCACCCTGAAAACATTCGAACCGGCCATGGGAGACACGACGATTCTCGATATCGATTCCCTATGGGAAAGGGTGATTGTCGCCATCCCCGTCGATCGCGCCGCGACACCGAGCCTGTTCGGAATCGTGGATGTTTCCCTGCCTGCGGACTAATGCCGAAGCCCTCCCGCCTTTGGATTTTCGACCGCGAAGAATGCGACCTGCCGGCATGGGTCGATCTCCCATCGCCAAGCCGGGCCGGAAGTTCAGCGGGCCTTCCACAATCTCTTCGCCGCGAGCCACAGGACCGCCGGCACTGCCAGGCTGAATGCCAGCGCCCAGCCCGGCGCCCCGCGCCCCGCCGCGCCGATCCATGCGTAGAGGAAACCCACCGGCAGGCTCCCGCAGGCCAATGCCGCGGCGAAACGCCCGAAGGACATTCGTACGAGACCCGCCGTACATGACAGCGCTTCCGGCAGGATGGGCAGCGCGCGGGAAAGCGCCACCATCCACCCGCCGCCGCGGGCGAAGAGCAGGCGGCCTTTCTCGAAATCGACATCGCCCAGCAATTTTCGCGCGGCCTTTTCCCCGATCAGCCGGCCAACACCGTATCCGCACAGTCCCGCCGTCATGGAACCCGCCGCAGCCGTCAAGCCGCCGAGCGGCAAGCCATAGAGATATCCGAGCGCCGACATCACCACCGTCCCCGGCACCGGCAACACCAGGTCCGCCGCCAGCAATCCAATCCCCGCCGCCCAGGCCCAGCTCCCCGCTCCCTCCAGCCACGCCACCGCCCCGGTCAGCGTGAAGCGTTCCTCCCACGCCCCGCCCCACGCCAGCCAGGTCGCGAGGATGGCAGCGGCGAGAATAAGGAACCAGAGAATCAATCGCATGGACCCGCCCAAGAAATCCCGTAGGGCTTTGGGGTCAATGGAAAGAAGCCGGGAATCCGACGGGAACCCTTCCCGTGTCTTCGCGGCGTTCTCACTGAGAGGATTCGTCGATCAGCACCCTCAGCCGATAGAAGCGGCGGGCGGACGTTTCCGGGTCTTCGATTTCGAGCCAGCCGTCCCCGTCGGGAATGGCTTGGGGTTCGTCGCGGGAGTCGAAGAGGATTTCGGTCCAATCCGTCAGATCGGCGGACGCCTCCACCAGCCAGACGAGATCGTCCTTCGCGGGGTCGAAGGGGAAACGGAAAACCGGAGCAGCCGGCGGATCGCCTGCAAGGCGCGGCAGGTGCGCGGAGCGGTCTTGCGGCTCGTCGATGCCAAGCGCGTAGCGCAGCAGGTTCGGCACGCCGATGCCGAAGGGATCGGCTTGCGGGCCGGAGATGGTGGGGTCGGCCAGGTCGCCGGGATCGGGGAACTGCCGGATCCGCCAGGCGGCGAAGCCGGAGGGTTCCCCGGCCGCGGGCTGGCCGGTGACGACGATGTCGTCGAGCCGGATTTCCGCGCGCGGGCCGGAGTCGCCTTCGAGATGATGGTAGCGCCAGGCGAGCTGGATGTATTCCTGATCGAGCGCTTCGGACGGCAGGGCGATGGGGCCGAACTCCGCGGTATCGCCCTGCTGGAGCGAGCGGATGTATTCCACGGGCTCCGGAAAATCGCGGAATGGTCCTTCATGGCCGGTGCGGTATTGGAGGCGCAGGGCGTAGATTCTCGAATTCACGGTGTGCGTGCCTGCGATGAAGGAGACTTCGGCGCTTTCCAGACCACGCGTGTCGATGGCGAGCAGGGCGGCGCCGAGATCGCGGCCGCGGCCGGTGTTGATGAAGGAGATACCGTCTTCGCCAAGACCATTGATGCGGGTACGGGAAGCGGCGGCATAGGGGAAATCCACGTCCTCCGGGACGGCGGCATCCTCCGCCGGGATGTGGTAGGCGCGATCCAGCGGAGCGGCGAGATCCGGATCGTTCCGCTCGCTCTGCAGGAAAATGAAGTGAGCGGGATAGGTCAGGGCGGGCGATTGCGGCTCCCAGGCGGTGAAGGCGAACGCTTCCCCGGCGAGGTCGTGCGCGGCGGGATGAACGAGCACGCGGAAGGAAAGCGCGATAGGGACGTTGTCGTGGTCGTCCTCCGCCTGAATGACGATGCCGCTTTCTCCGGGGGCGAGGCCGTGAAGGGTCAGCGTGCCTCCGTCGAGATCCGCCTGGACAATGTGGCCGTGCTCGGAATGGACGGAGAAAACGAGCGGATCGCCTTCAGGATCGTAGAACATGGCGTCGACATCGAACGTTGCCTCTCCACCGGCACGCAGAGCGAGACTGCCGGCGGGCGCGGCGACGATTTCGGGCGGAAAGTTCGGGTCGGACACCAGCACGCCGCGCACGGCGATATCGTCGAAGCGGTTGTTGCCGACATCGCCGCCGGAACCCTGCTGGAAGGAGACGCGGAGGGCGAAGTCGAGGTTGTCGGCGGCGCCGGGGATGCCGCTGAAATCGAAGCTGCGGAGCTGCGGGTTGGCGGCGTCCACCGTGTAGGACTGGTGTTCCGTCCAGGTCTGCCCATCGAGGGTGTAGGAAAGCGTTTGCAGACCGGCACCGCTGCCCGACCGGCGGGTCAGGAAGTCGAGAGTGATTTCCTCGTAGTTTTTCGTCGGGACGGAAAGTTGGAGGATGGAGCCGATGGGGAAGTTGACTCGCAGGTGGGCGCTGCCGAAGCCTTCCGCCGGGCCGTTGATGAGAGTTTCCGTCTGCGGCCCGGGAACGATGGCGAGCAGACCGCCGCCGACGGTGTGGGCGGGCGCGGCGACCGTGCCGGCTTCGAAATCCCAGTGGTGGAGAAGCTGCGGCGGTTCGGGAAGGGGGGCTTCCTCGAAGAGAGCGGTGAGCTGGATGCCGCCCGCGGGATTGAGGGTGATGGTTTCCGATGCATACCCGGGATATTGCTGCCAGCCGATGAAGCGGTGGCCCGGCTCGGCGACGGCCGTGACAGTGACGGGCACGCCGCTGAAATAGTTCGCGGTCCAGGGAAAGGGCGAGGAGGAGTTGGCGATGCCGGGAGTCTGGGAATTGAGCGTGAGGGTATTGATGATGAAATGCCCGACTCTGGTGCCGCCGGTGTCGAGGGTGACGGGCGCATTGGCGGACGACAGCCCGAAGCGGCTGATGATGTGCTGGCGCATGACCGCCGGACGGTTTTGGGCGAAGCTGACGATGGCGTTCGTATGGTGGCTTTCGCCGCCGCTGTCGCGCCAGCGCTGCCGGTGTTCGGCCATGTAGGGAGCCAGGATGCCCCGCATTTCGTGGGCGAGTTCGGTGGCGCGCGCCGGACGGAAGGTGGTCGCCATATGATCGGCGAAGGCATTGATGAAGGTGTTGCGGAAGCCCTGGTTGTTGAGCAGACGGACCAGCATGATCCTGGACCAGTCGCTGCCGTTGAGGGCGTGATTGAGGGTATTGGCGTTGTGATCGCCGACATGGCCGAAGCCGAAGTCGGTGTCGTACATGATCCAGCGCCAGCGCCCATCGCTGGTGGGCGAGGCGCCAGGCTCCCGGGAGCGCCAGCATTCGGTGTTGTTGTGGGGCCAGTCCTGGTTGTTGGCGTAGATTTGGGCGACGTTGTAGAGGAGGAAGTTGCGGATATCCATCCGGGTTCCCACTTCCGCATAGTGGGTGGGATTCGTCATGGAGTTGTTCTGGATGTAGGAGCGCAGGGCGAGGAAGTGCTCGCGGTCGCTCACGCGGCCGTCGCTGATCTGGGCGTCGTTGGTGAGGATGGCGATATGGTCGGGGTCGATCCCGTGACGGGTGCCGATGTAGAACCGGTCGATGCGCTCGCGGATGTTGATGTGGCCCCAGTATTCGCCGTTGATGAAGTGAATGACCGGCTGCCAGCCCTGGGTGTCGAAGCCGAGCGGAGCGGAGAGGCGCTGGATGAAAGCGTCGCGGAAGCGCGTCTGGCCGTAGTCGTTGCCCGAGTTCCGCAGGACGAAGCGGCGGAAGGATTCGAGGGGCGCGCCGTTGTGGTCGGTCAGGCCGGGGATGAGGGGGTAATGGACCCAGTTATCGCTGTCGTAGTCGTTTTTCGCATAGAGGCGGATCGATTTCTGCGGATGGGCCCGCGACCAGCCGCCGCTGATGCGGTAGCCGAGATTCTGGGAAAAGGCGCGGCCCTGGACCGGATCGAAGATTTCCAGATGTACGGGATGTTCGGCATTGCTGCCGCGGCGCTGGTAGTTCGCCGGGCTCGACCCGTTGGCGCCGCCACCGGAAGAGGCGCGCCATTCCTCGAAGTCGATCCCCGCGTTGTAGATGCCGTGGAAATGATCGAAGAGGGTGTCTTCGTCCGTGTTGAGGGAAAGGACGGGCAGCTGGTAGCGGTTCGAGACATTCGGCCCGACGAAATAGCTGTGGGTGATGACGGGACCGGGAATCGCACCTTCCTTGACGAGACGGCTGCGGACGACGGTGCCTTTGAAGACGGGGCCGGTCGGCGCGTAGCCGCCCGAACTGATGTCGAAGGTGGTGTTGCGCTGGGAGATTTTGTTGGGTTCGCCGGAACGGTTGCGGATTTCGAGCGGGCCGGAGTAGGCGAGTGTCCCGATGGTGCCGGTGAGCATCACGCCGACGGCGTCGCCGGGGTTGCGCGGGTAGCGGTTTTTGTAGGAGTACGTCCTGCCGCCGAGATTGGCCGGATCGGGAATCGAACCGTCGAGGGTGTAGAGGATGGTCGTGCCGGATGCGCCGGAGAGTGCGAGCTGGAATGCTTCGTCGTAGAAACCACCCTCCCGGGAAACCGATGGCCTGTCCCGGATGACCTCCTGATATCCCGTGGCGTCATTTGCCGCGCCCGGCGTGGCTTCGCGGAAATACCTCCAGACGTCCGGATCATCGGGCGAGCGGCCGTAGGAAACATCCCGCGGCAGGGCGGGCACGGCGACGGTATCCACGACCGCGCCGCCCGGAGCGGTGAGCCGGATGGTCTCGCCGGCGGCGCTGATGCTGAAATTCGTATGAGCGTCCGGCGGCAGGGTGGTGAAATGACCGGCGGGCATGGGGGTTTCGAAAACGCCGTCCGGTTTTCTCCAACGGACGGCGAGGTTGTCCCCACCGCCACCCTCTTTCATGAGGGCCATCATGTAGTAACGCTTCCCCGCCTCCAGATGGATCGGGGCGGATTCCTGCTCGGGATACTTGGTCCACTGGCGGGAGTTGGTCCAACCCGGCACATGGGCGATCCGCACGGCGTTCGCGGGACTTTCGTCGGTGCTCAGGTAGAGATTCCCGCCATCGTCGGAGGCGATCCAAAACCGGTACTCGCCGGTGGCGGGGGGATTGAGCAGCCCGGAGACGCGCTGGCCGTAGTCGTCCGCCATGTCCACGGGAGTCTCGAAAAGATTCGTCAGCAGGCCGCTTTCGTCCGGCCCGCTTTCCAGTCTGCCGCTATTGATCAGGTCGGAGACGCTGCTTCCGGAGATGCCGTAATACACCTCGCGAAACAGGCCGTTCTGCGGGACGCCTCTCTGCCGGTCCTTACCCGATGCCCAGACGAGCAGATAGCCGCCGGGCTCGATGACAGTTGGCCCGAAAGTCCATTTGAACGGGTTGGAGAGATTGTCGGTCAATCCGTATCCATCGAGATTCACCGAGGTGGCGCCGGTATTGCGAAGCTCGATCCAGTCTTCATATTCGCCGTTCTCGTCGGCATGGGTGGTTGCATTGGAGGACATGACCTCACTGATCGCCACCTGAGCGTTCAGCGGGGCCAGCCACGAAAGGGCGCTTGCGCACAGCGGAAGCAGCAGGGATTTCCAATCGCGTTTTCCGGTCACGTATCTTTGGGTTCCTCCCTGGGAAATCCAAGGCTGCGGGAAGCTAAGCCATCGAGGAATGACGGAAAGGAGAAAGTTTACCCACCGGAGCCGCCAGGCCCGCTGCGGCGGAAACTCACGGAGAAGCCAAAGCCGCCTTCATCCGCATGAAAAGCCGCGGTTGCGCCGGCGAGATGGGAGCCAGCGCGCGCACTTTCAACCCGCCGATGTCATCGAATACGACGGCGGTGAAATCATCGCCGGAACGCCAAACATCGAGATCCTCCGAAACCTCGACGGCCAGCGAAGCCGAAGGACGGTCCTTCCTCCTCGGAATCGTAATGGCGAAGTGGCGCTCTCCCTCCACCTCAAGGATCGAAACCCCCGGCTTCGGCAGAAAATCCGGGCTGCGCGGATCGGTGCCGAAGACGTATTCCAGCACGTTCTTCACGCCATCCCCATCGGGATCGTCCTCCGGGCCGTTCCGGCTTTCCCCGGCCAGTTCGGCAATCCGCCATTGCTCCCATGAAGTGGGCGGGGGCAGCGCCTGACTGACCGCGGCGGACTTCACCAGAAAAGGCGATCCGTCCGCATCCACCTCTCCCAGAACCACCTCATTCGCATCCGCCGCGTTCCACTCCGGACCGAGCGGGTTGAAGGGATTCGGCGCAGGCCAGTTCCATGACGAGGCCCGGAACAGGATCCACTCTCCGGCTTCCGGCCCGCCGCGGAAGCCCCAGACATAAGCCTTCGCCCCCACCGTGAAAGGCGCGGCGTTCGAAACCACCGTCACCTGGGAATCGTAAAGTTTCGTCTGCGCGTTGTAATCCGCCCGCCGCGCCGCCGACCAATGGGCGGCCCACTGCGCGGTGTTCTGCGCGGTGGGCACGAAGCCTCCCGCAAAGACGCCAAGCTCGAAACGGAACGCGCCGTCCATCGGCTGCCCGGTGCTGGTTAGATTCGTTTTCCCGGGATCGGAAAACCAGCGGATCGTCTCGGCTCGGGCGACGGTAAAGCACGCAATCACAGCAAAGTACCAGATGAATCGCAATCCGACCCCCGTGTTGGTCCTGCGCAGAACGACACTCGCGTTTTCCGCGTCGTCTCCGCCCGAATGGAAGTGTGCCTGCATGAAAAAAGCGATCGTCATGGCCCGGTCACGTCGCCCGTCTGCCGCTCCAGAGCCTTGATGAAATGGACGGACCGATCCACTTCCCGAAAACCGCATCTCAGGTGCGCGGCGATGCCATCGTGATTGGCGATTACGGCATCGCTGGCGAATTCCGCAAACCCTGCCGCGCGCGCCCAATCCTCCGCCGCGGCGACCAGCAATCTGCCGATCCCCCGCCGCCGGAAGTCAGGATCGACGAACCAGCCTTCCAGATAGGGCACCGGCAAATGGGAGCAGCCTTCGACATAATCCCGGCGAATGGAAATTTCGACGAATCCGCAAAGCGCCCCGCCATCCTCCTCGGCGACGAAAACCTGTCCGGAAGCGCCGTCGAAATACCGCTCGATATCGTTATCCTGGACCGAATCCGGCCAGAGCAGGCGGCGCAAACGGCCCCACTCATCTGCATCCTGGCGTTCCACGGGACGGATCTTCATAAACTTGTCGATAAACGGGCCATCAGCGGCTGCCCGCCCGCCGCCTCCGGAAAATCGACAGCAGCCCGCCGAACAAGGCAAGCATCGCCGCGCCCGGCTCCGGCACAACGACGAGAGTGTGGGTCTGGATCGTGAAAGGTCCGTCCTCTTCTTTTTCTCCCGGCCCGCGGAGATCGCCCTGGCTGCCGTATTGCGGGAGATCGTCGGCCAGATCGCTGACGGACCACGACAGGGGGAGGGTGCTGCCACAGCCGCAAAGCTCGACGGAGGGAAACAGCCACTCCACGGAACGGGCGAGGAACCATTCCGTGGCAGGCTCCAGATTGTCCCCGTTGCGAATCCAGATGTAGGCCTCAAGCCCTTCGAAACTAGGAGCTCCCGGCGTCAGGTGGGTGCTGTTGCTGGTTCCGTCAGTCTGCATTTGCACCGTCGATCCGAAGTAGCCGGCGGCGGCATTGTATTCCGCCCGGTCGAAGACAAGCCAGTTGTCGAGCCACAAGCCGATGTTCGACTCGTCGGGAACGAAGCCGGACTGGAACGCTCCCAGTTCGAAGACGAAGGAATCGTCGAGTGCCTCGCCCCGGCTGTCGGCGATCTGGCTGAAAACCTCGCTACCCCAGTTGAGCGTCTGGGCTCCGGCCGGAGAGACCGCGAGAACTGCCAGCATCACGAAAAAGCCCTTGTGGATGGATTTCATATGAGAGTGGAGAAGTTGTTTTCCGGATAAAAACTCACGGAGTCCAAGGTACGGGGATCGAGTAGGATTCGAGATCCGCGTTGACGTCGATGAAGGTGCTGCGGTCGCCGAGGAACAGAATCTGCGAACCGGCGGGGGCCAGACCCGCGTCGCCCGTCTTCGTCCACTGGATGAGCGATGGCTGCACCGGAGCCCCGTTCAATAGGAACCAGGTATCGTAGCCGCTGGCGCCGTCCGATGCGTCGCCCTTCCAGATGAAGAACTGCTCCGCTTTCTTGAAATCGCGATCGCCGATGAAGCCCTGTGCCGTGTTCATCGCGCGACCGCCGCCTCCGCCCGCCGATTGATCGACCGGATGGCCGCCACCGACGAAATTCGCACCTTCCGCAAGCGGCCGGACGAAGGCATTGGCGCGGACGCCGCCATAGGAAAGGACCGATGCATTCGTATTCCGGCTGTTGAAGAACACTCCCTGACCGGGCGGGATCACCGTGGCGGCTTGGTCGGCCAGAGCGCTGTCACCGGCGCGCACCCAGCGGGGCGTTCCGGCATCGTCGTAGAGCCAGTAGATCGTCCAGGCGCCACCGGCGAAGACCTGCACCTGGTCCGCGCTGCTCTGGCTGCCGGTCGCCCCGAAAGCGTCCGCCGGGAATAACTCACCCAGCGTCCGGTGGCGGCGGACCGTCACGAGATCGCCCGCCAGATCGGCGGGCAGCGCTCCCGCCCGGGTATTGAAGGGCGGCGTGGCGGCACCGAGACTGTCATCGTCGGCGACCGTCACCACGCCTCCATCCGCCGCCACGATGTCGAAGCGGTGGCCTTCGCGGTCGCCGGAAACGATTTCCACATAATAGGAAATCCCCGGCTGGAGCAGATCGGCGAGATCGGCGCCGCCCGCACCGGTCGCCAAATTCAGCCCGAAGCCATCCACTCCGTCGACGGTGCCCGAGAAGACGGCGCAGGGTAGGAAGGGATTGTTGTAAGTGCGGCAGCCAAGCCCGAACTCCGTTTCCACCCAGCCTTCCACCTCGGTCCAAGCCGTGTGGTCGGTAATGGAATCGTTGTCCTCGTCGAGATCGGTGCGAATGCGGACGAAGCCGCGTCCGGCGGTGAGTCCGGTCAGAGACTCCAGATCGACAATGGTCACGATCTCATGACAGCCGTCGCCATCGTCCTCGATGGACAGATGTCCGGGCTCCAACGCGATCGCCTGCCAGACGGTCGGATTGCCGAGCTGCGCGGCGTATTCGAGCAAGTAGGTGACGTGATCCGTCGCCTGCCTCGGCCTCCTGAAGACGCCATCCACCGCACCGGCGACGATGGAGGCACGGATGCAGAAGGGATCCCCCGCGCCGCTGTCGTGCGGCAGTCCGAAGGCGAACTCGATGAGATTGTCATGCGCGTCGCCATCGGGATTTCCGTCCGCGGTTTCTCCGGGATGCAGCGACTTCCACTCGGTCCAGGTGTCGGCGCAGGTGTCGAGCGCTTCGACGAAGTTGTTTCCGCTGTTGGTGGCTCCCGGCAGGACAATGATTGGGCTGGGGTCGCCGATGAGATCGGGATCGCCGCCGTCGCTATCGTTCACGCTGTCATAGCCCACCGGCTGGGTCTGGGCGACCCGGTAGCCGCCGGGAATCAAGCCGCTGAAAAGGTAAGATCCATCCGCCGCCGTCGTGGTGGTGATGGAATCGCCGTTGCCGTCGGTCACGGGATTTCCGGAAGCGTCGAGCAAGGAAAGCGGCACGCCCGCAAGCGGCTCGTCGCCGGTGCCGTCATGGTCCGTGTCGACCAGGACGAAGCCGCTGATCGCTCCGAACTGCACTTCGATGAAATCGTTGCCGCTGTTGACATTCCCCGCGGTCACCACGACGGGCGCGGCATCGCCGATGAGATCGGGATCTCCTCCGTCCTTGTCGGAAACGCTCGCATAACCGGCGGGCTGGGTTTCCTGAATCGAGTAAACTCCTGGCGGAAGACCGGTGAAGGAATAGCCGCCATCCGCAGCGGTCGTCGTGGTCGCCACGGGATCGCCGTCGGCATTCAACAAAGTCACCTCCACGCCCTCCAAGGGAGCGTCGCCGGTTCCATCGCCGTCCGTGTCCGCAAGCACGGCTCCGCTGATGGCGCCGGGCAGGAAATAGCCGTCGTTGCCTGCGAAAGTATTCTCGCCGGAGGCTGCGATGACGGTTGTGGGATCGTCGCCCTCCGTATGGGTGTATCCGGCGGGATAATCAGGATCGGTCTCGTCCACATCGGCGGTCGTTTCGCCGGGCGGCACGGTGGCGGTCCAATCGCCGTTCGCATTCGTCGTCACCGTCCGTTCGTTGCCATGCACATCGGTCACAATCACATCGACCCCGGCGAGATCGGGCTCACCGTCATCCTGCACGCCGCTGCCGTTGACATCGATGTAGAGATGACCGCTCACCGTGGCGGGCTGGTAGTAGCCGGCATCGAGGGAAAGGTCGGACTCCCCTCCAACAAGCATCACGCTGTGAGTCCTGCCGGTAGCCGGATCGATGTCGCTGTCCGCATCGTCCGCGCCCTTGTCGCGCAAAGTGGCGACATATCCCGCCGGCACGTCGAAGACGAGATAGTAGGTTCCGGGTCTCAGTTGATTGAAAAGGAAAAACCCGTTGGCATCGGTGATCGCTCTTCCCGCCTCCGTATCGGTGGCCGCGTTGAAAGCCGTAACATTCACTCCCGGAATGCCGGGCTCGTCCGGATCCTGCACGCCGTTCGCATTGACATCGTTCCAGACGAAATCCCCGATGCCGACGGGCGCGGTATAGCCGAAATCGATGTCCGTGCGCGTCTGGTTTGCGCTGACGAAGAAGGTAGCGGCATGGTCGAGCGCTCCCACCGCATCGAAGGTCTGCGCCATGCCCGCGGGCAGCGTGGAAACATCCACCCGCGCCGTGTAGGTGCCGGGAACCAGATTCCCGATCGAGTAAGCTCCCGACGGGCCGGTCACCGCGGAAGGCTCGGTCGCGGCATCGAACACGCCGTTGCCGTTGATGTCCACATACACGCGCACCCCCGGAATGCCGGGCTCGCCCGGGTTCTGCGCGCCGTCCGCATTGAGATCATTCCAGACGAAATCGCCGAAAGCGGCATTGGCCCGATAGCCGAAATCCACATCGGTGGCATTCTCCGTGCCGACCAGCGTGCGGCTGGCATGGTGGTTAGGCGGTGAAGTCAGATCGTAGGTCTGCACCGATCCCTGCGGCAGGGTGCTGATCTCGACACGGACATGGTACGTTCCGGCGGAAAGATTCCCGACGTGGTAGTGACCATTCACATCGGTGATGGCGAAACGCTCCACTCCCTGGTCGAAGATGCTGCTATTGTTCGCGTCGATATAGACGAGCACCCCTTCAATTCCCGGCTCACCGGCATCGCGGATCCCGTTTCCGTTGAGATCGTTCCACACGAGATCCCCGATGCCGGCGGCGTGCCGATAGCCGAAATCCGCATCCGTTCTGCTCGACCCGGCCAGGGCCACAATCGCGGTGTGATCATCGGCGGGGCTCGTCAGATCGTAGGTCTGCACGAAGCTGGCGGGCAGCGTCGAAGGATCGACGCGAACCGTATACGGGCCATTGAACAAGCCTCCGATGGAATACAACCCGTTCGCATTCGTCACGGCGGACGCCTCATTGGCGTCGAACGAGCCGTTGCCGTTCGCATCGATATAGACGCGGATGCCGGGAATGCCGGGCTCCGCGGGAATCGCCCCGGCCAGGTCATCGGCGGTGGAGATGCCGCCGCTGTTGTTCACATCGAGTTCGCCGTCGATGACGGTGAAGCCGAAGAACACCCCATCGTCCGCGGCAGTGATCGTCCCGCTGCCGTTGATGTCCACCCGTCCATTGATGATCTGGACGCCGTTGATGAAGCCGTCATCCGAATTGTTGACCGCACCGTTGCTGTCGATGTCGATGCGACCGTCGATCACGTTGTACGCGGGGCGTCGCACGCCATTGTCATCCGTGTCCTCCCACACCAGATCTCCGATGGAAAGATTGCCCCGGTAGCCGAAATCCAGATCCCCCCGGTGCTCCGCCGCGATCAGCGTGACCGCTGCCTCGTGATCGAGTACGCCATTGAGATCGAAAGTCTGGATCACCCCGGCGGGCAGGGTGGTGGTATCCACCCGGACGTCGTAGGTTCCGGGAACCAGATTGCCGATGTAATAGATGCCGTCGCCCGACGTCACGGTGTTCGGCTCTCCGGCGTCATAGGCATTGTTGCCGTTGAGGTCGAGATAAACGCGCACGCCGTTGATCCCGGGTTCCCCTGCATTCTGGACGCCGTTGCCATTCAGATCGGCCCACACCCGGTCGCCCACGCTGGCGCCGACACGATAGCCGAAATCGGCGTCCACCCGCTTTTGCGCCGTGCCCAGCGTCACGACCGCCGCATGCGAGGTGGCGACACCGTCGAGATCGTGGCTCGGCCCGAATCCGACATTGACCGCGGCCACGCTTATCGGATCGACCCGCACGGTGTACGTGCCCGCCTGGAGTCCCGCGAGCAGATAAGCTCCCTCGCCGTCGGTGGTATCCGACGGCTCGCCCGGATCGCGGACTCCATTGCCGTTCAGATCCGCCCACACGATCACACCGCCGATCCCGTTCTCGCCCGGGTCCCGGATGCCGTTGCCATTCAGATCGTTCCAGACGAGATCGCCGATGCTGCCGTACACCACATCCGTCCACTTGATCGGCAAAAGCAGCCCGTATGGCGAAATCTCCACCAGGCCGGTGTTTTCGATCGCGCCCGCGGCAAGTTCTCCCGGGCCGGGCAGCGCCGCCCGGAATACCACTTGAAGCTGCTGGCTGGTCTCAAGGCTGCCGGGCACGGAAAAACCGGCCTCATCCAGCGGAAACGGCGTGCCGGTAGAATCGTCCGGAATGCTCGTCCAAGCCTGCCAGTTTCCGCCCACGCTGTAGCGGTAGCGCGTGCTGCCGGGCACATAAGTCAATTCGGTGGGAAGATTGTCCTGCACGGCAAAGGGCCCAGGGATCGAGGTGCGCGCGCTGTTCACGGCGCGGATGTCGTATTCCACCGTATCGCCCGCGCTGAGAAAACCGTCGCCATCCGCATCGACGACGACCGTGGATTTTTTCCCGGCTTCCCCCTCGCGCAGCGGTGGAATCAGCGAAGCCACATCGAGCCCCGGCTGGGCCGCCGCCGCCAGCGCCGGATCTTGCCCCCACACCGCGGCGATCCGCACGGCGGGATTGAGAGTGTATACAAGCATCCCGCTTTGATCGCCGTCGGGATCGAGTAGCTTCAACTGCTGAAGCTCGCGCACATCATAGTGGACATCGTAATGATTCCCGTTCGGGTCGGTGAGCGGTCCGGCGTTGTCGCCGTTGTAGTCCACATAAACGCGTTCGGGCGTGTGGCCGTTGCCGGCGGTGGTCACCCAGATCGGGTTGCCGTTCTCGTTCGGATTCGTCGCGGAATAGGGATCGCGACCGATGCCCAGACTGACGAGCACCTGGGTGGTCAGCGACGGCCGCCCGACCAGCGTGAAACCGCCGTCCCACGCCTGGTTGCCGCCCGATGCCGCATCGGCGTCGATCGCGCTGAAGGCGTAGAACACCGGCGGCTGAGCGCCCGTCGTGTAGAAGCGGTAGGCGCCGAAATGATTCGCGCCATTGGCCGGCTGCATCACGACCCGCGCGTTCCCGCCCGCGGGCACCGTCACGCTCGCCGTCGTGTAGGCCGAAGCGCTGCTACGATAATCGTAGTAAACCGTGATCGGGCTCGCGCCGGGATTGTAGAGAAAGGTCACCGTCCCGTCCGTCGGCGAAGTGCGGGTGCTCACCGGGCAATAATACTCGTGGCTCCAGCGGTACACCGGCAACAGCGAAGTGTCGCGGCTGGCATAGTTCGAACCGACGGTGCCGTTGAAAAGCACCACCTGCACCGGCTTGTCGGCGAGCACATGCCCGCCGGCGTTCACGCCGTCGCGATAGACCGTCTCCCCCTCCGCGAGTGTCACGGTTTCCTCGAAAATCCCGTTGTTGTCCCTGTCGATTTGGACGGTCGCCCCGCCGGGTCCGGCGGAAATGGCGAATGAGTTGTGGCTGAACAGATTCTCGTCGAAAGTCAGGGTCGACGTTGCCGTACTGGTAGGCATGTCCACCCCGACCGGCGAGCGATACTCGGTGCCCCAGAGCCCATGCTCGAACACCTCCACGCAACCGGCGAGCAACGTATTGGTTCCCGCCGGAAAACTCGTCTTGGTCACCGAGATCGGCTTGAAGGAAGCGATCTTGTCTCTCGCATCGAAATCGAGCACCGATTGCAGGGTGCCGGTCGCCACGAAATTCCGCAGGTGGAAAACCGTGCCCGCCGGAATGAGATCGCCCGCGTTGCCGGGCGGATAGCCGTTCGCGGGATTTCCGTCGCCGAAAACCAGCGTCGTCGGCTGCACCGGATTGGTGATATCCTCCTCGTAGCCGTCCTCCCAATGATCGTAGTAGATCACGGTCCCATCCGTGGCCGCTGAAAAGGTGATGAACACCGCAAGCGGATCTCCCGCCGTGCCATTGATCGACTTGAACGCCGCGAGTTGCTGATCCTCCGGAAAAGGAATGTAGAAAAGCTGGGTCGGCGGCGGGTTACTGGCCACGGCTCCGGCCATGAACGAAAAAAACAGCGCGAACCTGGCGAACAGAAACCGGGCAAAAGCCGTGCGATGACGGTGGGACAATACTGCCTGCATGGGGTGTAGGGGTGGTCAGCGGTGTGGGAAACCGTGCCGCCACGCCATTCCGGGGATCTTCACCGGCGGGCACACCCGCCGAAAGACGGGACTGCACGACGAGGAGAGCTATCGACGGTTAGGGGAGAACCGGGGGGACTCAAATCGGGGAATGTAGGGGTGACGACAGCCGGGAAGTTCCGAAAATTTCATTCGGAAATCAAGAATTTATTAAAATTTTAGAAATCAAAGTTTCTTTACAGCTAGACACCCACCCAATCGCCTCCCGCCATGCCCCATTGATTCTCCGGAAGCGCTGTTTTCTCGACCTTGGCGGCGCCGCAACTCAGCCCAAGCTTGAAAAGCCCCGCCGCGGCATGATGTATCGCTTGGAGACCTGATCGAATCATGAAACCCGACCGCAAAAATTCCCGCTCCCTGATCGCCGCTCTTTCCTGCGCCGCGCTCGCCGCCATCGCCTTCGTGAATAACAGCCATGGCGAACCCCGCGCCTCCGGAGGGAAAAAGAAAATTGTCTTCGTCGCCGGTCGGCCCAGCCACGCCCCGGGCGAGCACGAGCACCGCGCCGGCTGCATGCTGCTGGCCGACCACCTCAACAAAAGCCGCCTTCCCATCGAAGCGGTGGTCGTCACCGACGGCTGGCCGCAGGACAAATCGGTCTTCGACGGCGCTTCGGCGGTCGTCATCTACGCCGATGGCGGCGGCGGTCATCCGGCGCTTCCCCAACTCAAAGACCTCCGTGCCATGGCCGAAGCCGGCGTCGGCATCGGCTGCATCCACTACGCCGTCGAAGTCCCGAAAGGCGAATCCGGCGATGCTTTCCTCGATCTTATCGGCGGCTACTTCGAGCCCCACTGGTCGGTCAACCCGCACTGGGACGCGAAATTCAAGCTGCCCAAGCACCCCATCGCCCGCGGCATCGACGACTTCGAGATCCGCGACGAATGGTACTACCACATGCGCTTCCGCGAAAACATGGAAGGCATCACCCCGATCCTCACCGACCTCCCGCCCTCCGACAGCCTGAGCCGCCCGGACGGCGCCCACTCGGGCAACCCCGAAGTCCGTTCCGCCGTGCTGGAGCGCAAGGAACCGCAACACGTCATGTGGGCCTTCGAGCGTCCCGCCCCCGTCGGCAAGGGCCGCGCCTTCGGCTTCACCGGCGGCCATTTCCACAAAAACTGGCAGCACGACGACCACCGCGGTGTGGTCCTCAATGCCATCGCCTGGATCGCCGGCATCGAAGTCCCGCAAAAGGGCGTCCCCTCCAAAACCCCCACCGATAAGGAAATGAAGGACAACCTCGACCCAAAAGGTTGACAGTCCTCGGCCGCTCCGCACCTCCCACTCCCATGCCCGCTCCTGGCCTTCTCCTCTACGGACTCATCGGCGGCCTCTGCCTCGCCGCCTGCCAGACCCCATCTCCCGAACCGGCGCCCGCTCCACCCACGCCGCGGGAAAGCCCGCCTGCGTCCACCCCGGGCAGACTCACCGCCATCGACCTGACCGCGCTTTTCGCCCGCCATCAATCCGGCGAAGTGCTGATCTACGACGCCCGGCCGAACTTCGTCGCCGGCTTCGGCAAAATCCCGGGCGCGATCAACTGGCCCGCCAACCGCTTCGAAACCGGCCTTCCCCGCCACGAGCCGGAAATCCGCGCCGCCCGCAGGCTCGGCCGCCCGGTCGTCGTCTACTGCACCGACGCCGCCTGCCCCGACGCACGCCACCTCGCGGAAAAAATCGCCGCCCGCGGCCACCCCGTCTCCGTACTCGAAGGCGGCTTCGCTGAATGGAAGGAAGCCGGGCTGCCCGTCGAATGAAGCCGGCTCATGCCCGGCATGATGCCATCCGCCCGGCGGCCCCGCATTCGCCCGCGCAGGCAGCACACTCTCTGCTGGGGTGACCGCGCGCCCGAATGTTTTCCCGATTCCTCAAGCAGCACACCGGCCCGCTCACCGCCGATCTGGTCCTGGAGCCCGGCCGCTTCGGCCTCGGCAAAGTGCCCCGGCGCCTCAAACCCGCCTCCATCGCTACCTCCATCTGCGGCTACTGCGCCACCGGCTGCCAGCTCAAGCTCCACCTCGACGAAAACGGCCGCGCCATCAACCTCAGCCCGCAGGCCGGCTACCCCGTCAATCTCGGCATGGCCTGTCCGAAAGGCTGGCAGGCGCTCGATCCCCTCGACGCCCCCGACCGCGCCACCGTCCCCCTCCTCCGCGACCCAGCGGGAAACATGGTCCCGACCGGCTGGGCCGAGGCCCTCGAAACCTTCACCACCCGCCTCAAATCCATCCGCGAAAAACACGGCCGCGAATCCGCCGCCTTCCTCTCCACCGGCCAGATCCCTATCGAGGAAATGGCCTTCCTCGGCTGCCTCTTCAAATTCGGCATGGGCTTCCTCCACGGCGACGCCAACACCCGCCAGTGCATGGCCACCGCCGTCACCGCCTACAAGCAATCCTTCGGCTTCGACGCCCCGCCCTACACCTACGCCGACTTCGAAGAAAGCGACGTGATCGTCCTCGTCGGCTCCAATCTCTGCATCGCCCACCCCATCCTCTGGCAGCGCGTCATGCGCAACCGCCGCAACCCCGAAATCATCGTCATCGACCCCCGCGCCACCGAAACCGCCCAGGCCGCCACCCGCCACATCAAGCTCAAGCCCAAAGGCGACCTTGCCCTCCTCTACGCCCTCGCCCACGTCATCGTCCGCGAAAACCGCACCGACCCCGCCTCCATCGCCCGCACCGAAGGCTTCGACGCCTTCGCCGCCTTCCTCCTCGACCACCCCCCGGCCGCCGCCGTGGAAAAAACCGGCCTCTCCATCGAGGAAATCGAATCCCTCGCCCGCACCGTCTCCGAACCCGGCAAACGCGTCTCCTGGTGGTGGACCATGGGTGTCAACCAATCCCACGAAGGCGTCCGCACCGCCCAGGCCATCATCAATCTCTGCCTCCTCACCGGCAACATCGGCAAACCCGGCACCGGCCCCAACTCCGTCACCGGCCAATGCAACGCCATGGGCTCCCGTCTCTTCTCCAACACCACCTCCCTCGTCGGCGGCCACGACTTCGCCGACGAAAGCCACCGCCGCAAAATCGCCGCCGGCCTCGGCATCCCCGCTGAAGCCATCCCTTCCGACTCCTCCCTCGCCTACGACCAGATCCTCGCCGCCGCGGAGGAAGGAAAAATCAAGGCCCTCTGGATCGTCGCCACCAATCCCTTCCACTCCTGGATCGACAGCGGCCGCCTCGCCACGCTCCGCGAAAAACTCGACTTCCTCGTCGTCCAGGACATCTACCACTCCACCGAAAGCGCCCTCGCCGCCGACCTCCTGCTGCCCGCCGCCGCCTGGGGCGAAAAGGACGGCTGCTTCATCAACTCCGAGCGCCGCATCGGCACCATCAGACAAGTCCGCCATGCTCCCGGCCTCGCCCTTTCCGACTTCCGCATCTTCCGCCTCATCGCCCGCGCCTGGGGCTGCGACGGCATGTTCGCCAAATGGACCGACCCCGAAGCCGTCTTCCGCCTCCTGCGCGACCTCACCCGTGACCGCCCCTGCGACATCACCGGCATCGAAGGCTACGCCCACGTCGACCAAGCCGGCGGCATCCAGTGGCCCTATCCCAAATCTTCACCGATCACCGATCACCGATCACCCGGCACCCTCTCCGAACGCCGCCTGTTCGAAGACGGAATCTACTATACCCCTAGTGGCAAATCGAAGCTCCTCTTCTCCCCTCCCGCGGACCTGCCCGAGACGACCGACGTTTCCTACCCCTTCCTCCTCCTCACCGGCCGCGGCACCAGCAGCCAGTGGCACACCCAGAGCCGCACCGCCAAATCCAACATCCTGCGCAAGCTCTACCCCGCCGAACCGTACATCGAAATCTACCCCGCCGATGCCGCCCGCCTCTCTCTGAAAGAGCACGACACCGTGCTCATCCGCTCCCGTCGCGGCGAAATGCGCGCCTCCGTCTACCTCGCGCCGACCGTGCAGCCGGGCCAACTTTTCCTCCCCATGCACTACCCCGAGGTCAACCGCCTCACCCACCCCTCCTTCGACCCCCACTCCCGCCAGCCCAACTACAAGGCCTGCGCCGTCTCCCTTGAAAAATCCCCCCATCCACCATCCGCACCATAGCAAAACGCCGCGATCCGGATGCACGTAGTCCCGCCTTCAGGCGGACGAAGATGCCAAATCACTCCGCCAAAGGGTCCGGAGAAGCCCCCGGCTCGTCCGGCTTGTCCCAATTCTCCCGGATGAGATGCTTCGTCTCCACTCCATGATCGTCGCGATGAATGCATATTTCATGCACCCCATCGCCATCCACATCGGACAAGGCGACCCGAAGCGCGCCCTTGAAGGATTTTTCGTCCAGCCACAAAACCCGATCCCCGGCATCGAGCACCCGGATCGCGTAGCGCGAATGGCACATGCAACTCTCCGTGACCGGCGTGACCAGAAGCCTTCCCTGCGAATCCGGCCCAACCATCAACGGCGTCGAAAAAGAATCGCAGCGCGGCGCCTGGAACCACGCCATGCCATCGGGGAATTCCTCCGCATCGTCGAGGAGCGTGTAGCGACCCTCCGCGAACTCCTCGCTTTTGGCCAATCCCCTCGCTTCGAGTTCCACCCAATAAGGGCCTCCCCCACCCGAAAACGCCATGCAGTCCATCATGTAGGCGATTTCCCACCCCTTCAGCTCCCTCGGAACGCGAACGGTGCAGGTGCCGGCATCCATATCGATCGCGGCCTCCGTACAATCCTGGATCTGCCTGCTAATCGATTTCTCGAAGGACTTGATCCCTTCATCCCTCTCTTTGCGACGCATCTTTATAATCTCCGCCATACGATCCGTCATCAATCCGGAAATCGTATAGACGTGGCGGTCTTCCGCCTCCACCTGATGCACAACGGCCGCGGGTAGCTTTTCGATCTCGAATCTCAACCGGGGATGATCCCATGGAGGCTTGCGAACCACCTGTTTCTTTTCCTCGCCCATCCCGTATACCGCCAAGCCGAGCACCACCGCTATTGCCAGCGGATGCGCACACCTCTTTTCGCCCATCGTTGCGGCCTTCATCTCCTGATCGGTTTTCGACCATGCCCCCGCCGGACACAAGCCCCCAATCGATCAGCCTCACACCCACCCCTTCGCCCTCGCCTCCACCATCGGGATCGCCTTCGCCTCGCAGACCTGCCGCCAGCCGGGAAAATTCCACTTGTTCGGAAACCCCCGGCACTGCTCCGGCTTCACCGCATGGATGCGGCAGGCATTCCCCTCCAACATGATGCACTCGTGATTCTCCTTCTCGATCAGCGACAGCCCCTGCCGGTTCGTCCGCAGCCGCGTGTAGCGGGCGATGAACTCCTCCTCCGACATCCCCAGATACGCGGCGATCGGCGCGATCTCGTCCTCCTCGATCCGCACATCCCCCGGCCACTTGCAGCATGCCGTGCATCTCTGACAAACGTAGTAATTCTCCTCCTCCAACAGCACCGTCCGATTTCCCGGACTGCCGTAAAAAGCCCCCTCTCCAGTATTTTTCCCCAAATTCATCAGACTCTCCAACTCCAAGCTCTACGCTCCAAGCTTTCCCCCTCACCGGCTCACATACTGCGGCTGCATCCGCTTGTAGTGATAATCCACCCTCCCCAGGAACCAGCGCCACTTCGCCCCCGGCCGTCCGTTCTCCAGCAGAAAGTGCGGGCAGTTCTTGTTCGGCGGATTCCGCCCCTTTCTCGGCCAATGGTAATGCGGCACCACCCGGTTGAGCGGGATGCCCTCTTTCACCATCAGATGCGCCGTCAATTTCGCCGTCCGCTCGACCGTCGCCTGCCGGTTGCAGCCGCGATGCTCGCACATCTCGATGCCGATCGAATAACGGTTCCCCGGTCCGTCGAAATCCGCGTGCTCGCCCTGCTCGCTCGTCGGCATGTGCTGGATCGCCACCCGGTCATCGACCGTGTAATGCCAGATCATATAGCCGATCCGATTGCCTCC
Organism: Haloferula sp.; assembly: GCA_037190465.1. Lineage (GTDB taxonomy): Bacteria > Verrucomicrobiota > Verrucomicrobiia > Verrucomicrobiales > Akkermansiaceae > Haloferula. The sequence goes on from JBBCJF010000006.1 coordinate 26,458, forward strand.
CTTGCGCTTCGGCGCCCGCAGCGCTCCGCGCTTCAGCGCCAGCGAATGTCGCGCCGCATCCGCCGAATAATTCTGCGTCGAATGAATCGTAATATAGCGCGGCTTCATCGGCCGCACCACCCTCCTCCCGTGCGTTCCGCGTGGTACCATATCCACCTTCAGATTGATCTCCCGCAGCAGGCTGCCGCTGGAAACATTCGCCGAGACCGGCTGCACCGTGGTTCCCGAACCGCCGCGGACCAGCGGCGGCTGACTTCCCCACAGCCCGACGACCTCGTCGCTGCGCCCCGGCAGCGGCGCCTCGCGCGCGCATTGCAGGCACACCGCCGCAAATGCGACCATCGTCACGACAAACGGTGCTTTCATGCCCGGCGCTATATCACACCCCGCCTCCGCAGGAAAGCCGCAAACGGCCCCGCCACAATTTGAACCTTGGCATCCGCCGAATCCCGCCTAGCAAACCCCCGTGCCTCGCGCCGCGGATGCTTCCGCCGACTGGTTGCAGCGGGCCGCCCGACAACCGGACTTCGCCAAGCGCCTGGCCCTCGCGGTCAAAGGCGATGGCACCACCGTGTTCGACCACGCCGCCGAAGCCGCCTACGCTTGGCTCGCCGCCCTGATCTGCCGCGCCCTCGACGACGCCGGAAAATCCCGCATCTGGCTCTGCGCCGACGCCCCCCGCCGGCGCGAACGCCTCGCCGCCGAACTCGAAACCTGGGGCATCTCCCCCCTCGACCTGCCCGAAATGCCCGTCGAACTCGAAGACGGACAACTCTCCGACCCCGAAGCCGCCGCCCAGCGCCTCGAAACTCTCGACCGCGCCGCCTCCGCCGGCCGCTTCGTCATCCTCTGCGCCCCCTCCGCCTTCTCCCAATCCGCCCCCTCCCCCGCCGCCCTCGCCGGCAGCCGCCTCATCCTCGAACCGGGCGCCCACGCCGACCCGGCGCACCTCGCGGAAAAACTCTCCGCGCACGGCTACGACCGCGTCACCACCGTCCAGGGTCGCGGCCAGTTCGCCATGCGCGGCGGCATCCTCGACGTCTTCGCCTGGCAGGGCGGACGCCCGCTGCGGATCGAATTCTTCGACACCGAAATCGAATCCGTCCGCGAATTCGACGTCGATTCCCAATCCTCAACCGGCAGAATCCCCCGCGCCGAACTCCTCCTCGCCGAGCCGGAAACCGACGCCACCGTCGCCGCCTACCGCCGCCCGGACGACACCCTCATCGCCTTCGACGACGCCGACATCGACGCCCCCATCCGCATCACCGCCGACACCACCCCCCGCGACGGCGAGGAAGACTTCTCCACCGCCTGCTTCCCCTCCCCCGTCGGCGCCTTCGAGGCCGGCGACTTCGTCCTCCAGCAATCCCTGCGCGACCGCTTCTTCCGCCAGCTCGACGAATGGCGCGCCGACGGCTGGCAGACCGGCATCCTCTTCGCCAACAAGGGCGAGCAGGAACGCTTCGCCGAACTCACCACCCGCGAAAGCACCGCCCACCTCATCCCCCTCCGCGGCGAACTCATGCAGGGCTTCACCGTCCCCGCCGCGAAACTCGCCATCCTCTCCTCCAGCGAACTCTTCGGCCGCTACCGCACCCCCGGCGCCCTCCGCAAGACCCGCCTCGAACGCCAGCGCGCGATGAGCGTCCGCGCCTCCCTCGACGACATCGGCGAAGGCGACCTCGTCGTCCATTCCGAATACGGCATCGGCCGCTTCCGCGGCATCCAGCAGGGCGAGCACGGCGAAGAAATCGCCATCGAATACAAGGACGGTGCCCTGCTCTCCGTCCCCATCGACCAGGCCCACCTCGTCGGCAAATACGTCGGCCTCGGCGGCAAAACGCCCGAACTCGGCAAACTCGGCGGCTCCGCCTGGAAAAACATCCGCAAGGCCGCCGAAAAATCCATCCTCGACTACGCCGCGCAAATCCTCCGCGTCCAGGCCGAGCGCCAGGCATCCCCCGGCATCCCCCACCCGCCCGACTCCCGCTGGATGTGGGAATTCGAAAACTCCTTCCACTACACCGAAACCCCCGACCAGCGCCGCGCCATCGAGGAAACCAAGCGCGACATGGAATCCCCCCGCCCCATGGACCGCCTGATCTGCGGCGACGTCGGCTTCGGCAAAACCGAAGTCGCCATCCGCGCCGCCTTCAAGGCCGCCACCGGCGGCATGCAGGTCGCCATCCTCGCCCCCACCACCGTCCTCGCCGAACAACACTGGCGCACCTTCCGCGAGCGCATGAGCGACTACCCGCTGCGCATCGACCTCCTCAACCGCTTCCGCACCCCCGCCGAAATCCGCGAAACCGTCGCCGGCCTCGCCAGCGGCGCCGTCGACATCGTCATCGGCACCCACCGCCTCCTCTCCGCCGACATCCATTTCAAAAACCTCGGCCTCGCCGTCGTCGACGAAGAACAGCGCTTCGGCGTCAAACATAAGGAAAAATTCAAGGAACTCTTCCGCCACATCGACGTCCTCACCCTCTCCGCCACCCCCATCCCGCGCACCCTCTACATGGCCCTCATGGGCGCGCGCGACATGTCCACCATCGACACCCCGCCGCCTAACAGAATCCCCGTCCACACCAGCATCTCCCCCTACGACGAGCGCATCATCCGCGACGCCATCCGCCGCGAAATGAAACGCGGCGGCCAGGTCTTCTTCCTCCACAACCGGGTCAAATCCATCGACCTGATGCGCAAGAAACTCGCCGAACTCGTCCCCGAAGCCCGCATCCTCACCGGCCACGGCCAGATGGAAAAAGACGAACTCGAAATCGTCATGCGCGCCTTCGTCAACGGCGAGGCCGACGTCCTGCTCTCCACCACCATCATCGAGACCGGCATCGACATCCCCAACGCCAACACCATCCTCATCGACCGCGCCGACCGCTTCGGTCTCGCCGACCTCTATCAACTCCGCGGCCGCGTCGGCCGCGCCGGGGAAAAAGCCTACGCCATCCTGCTCCTGCCGCGCGACTTCATCACCGCCGGCGACGCCCGCAAACGCATCCACGCCATCAAGCAATACACCGCCCTTGGCTCCGGCTTCAAAATCGCCATGCGCGACCTCGAAATCCGCGGCGCGGGCAATCTGTTAGGCACCAAACAAAGCGGCCATATCGCCGCCGTCGGCTTCGACCTCTACTGCCAGCTCCTGCGCCAATCCGTCGACCGCCTGCGCGGCAAAACCGTCCAGACCCGCGTCGAAGCCAGCTTCCGCAGCGACTTCACCGCCTTCTCGGAAAACGAATTCGCCCGCGGCTCCGGCGACGGCCCCCTGCTGCCCTGCTACCTCCCCGCCGCCTGGCTCGACGACACCCGCCTGCGCGTCTCCTCCTACCGTGAACTCGCCGAGGCGATGAGCGAAAAGGACCTCGACCAGCTCGCCGCCCGCTGGCGCGACCGCTTCGGCCGCCTGCCCGAACCCGCGGAAAACCTCCTCGCCGTCACCCGCCTGCGCCTCCTCGCCGCCGGCCGCGGCATCTCGTCCGTCGAGATTAAAGGCCAGCGCCTGATGCTCCAGCGCAACGGCGACTACATCATGCTCGAAGGCCGCCGCTTCCCGCGCCTGACGACCACCTCCCCCATCGACAAGCTCGCCGAGTCCATCGCCATGCTCCGCGCCTTCTGACCCCGCGGCGCAGCCGCCCAGAAGTGCGGCGAGTATCGCGGCTTTTGGCGCTCGTTTACCCGCGATTGATGGCCGCTCTTCCTTCCCGGGCTCTTCGGGCAAGCGAGCGTCACAGAAAAACAAGCTGCCGTGCGCATGCCCCGGTAGATCTGCGCAGTGTCGGCGCGTCGAAGTCCGCTTCTTCCCGATTCCATCCCTCACATCATATGAAAGCAAATGACATCATTCTGCCGATACTCGTACTGACCGCCCTGCATTCCTCCGCAAGCGTCACCGTCATCGATCCCTCTCGCGACTTCTTCACCACCGCATGGGCTTTCGGCGCTCCCTACATTCGCGACGAAGGCCGGGACCACCTGGGCATCAGCGCGAAAAACCCATACGGAATGGACGCCGGCGGATCATGGGCCGAAGTCGCCTATTTGACCTTCTCCGCTGCTGATTTCAGCGGCTTCAGCGCTCCGGTAACATCGGCGATTCTCAGCTTCACCACCACCCAGCGGTCCGGCACCGCCACTGCCACGATCGACATTTCCGCTCATTATCTTCTGGCCGATCCCTTCATCTCGATCGACCCGAACCTGAGTGCTTCCAACAACGGAAGTTACTTCGACTTCCAAACCAACCAGATCGCCGGAATCATCGACACCGTCACGGTCACCGATTACTCGACCTATCATCTGGACCTGACCGCAGCGGTCAACGAGTGGATTCAGAATGGCGACAGCAACTACGCCTACTCCATCGCCCTCGCCGGCTTGGAGGGCAACGATGACAACCCCGATGGCTGGACTGCCATCGTGAACGGCGGCTATCCGGGCGCCGCCACCCTCACGGTCACCATTCCCGAACCCGGCAGCTTGCTTCTCTTCGCGCTGGGAGGCTTGGGCCTGATGCACCGCCGCCGCGCCTGAGCGAGCCGATGGATTCATTGGGATCGGACTCTGCCGCCAAGCGGCCGGCGCCCTTCGTACAGCGGCAACTCCCGCATGATGGATACGACCCGCATTCCCGGCAGGACAAGGAGCGGGAACACTCCTGTCCCCGCCTGCCATCGCTGCCCCCTGCTTTCCGACTCCTCCACCCTATCCGCACCATGCGAATTCCCCCGATCCGCTTCACCTTCCGGACAGGAACCCGCGCCGCCACGGTAATGCTCGCGCTTTGGGCATCCGCCGCCCCTGCGGAGGACGCCGCGGCGGAGGGGAAAAACGCCGAAGAGCGGGAGGAAGAAGGAAAGAAAGCGGAAGAACTGGGAGACCTGGTCGTCGTCGCCTCCCGCACCGCAACCCCGTGGATCGAATCCAGCGGCTCGGTGACCGGCATCCGCCCGGAAGACCTGGTCCGCGAAGGCGCACACGACACTGGCAGCGTCGCGAAGTACGATCCTCTCGTCTCCGCGCCCTTCGACTTCAGCACTAGCGACACCCTCTACTCCTACGCCGGCAGCGGCTACACCGGCTTCAACATCCGCGGTGCGGAGGGCAACCGCATCTCGCTCGAAGTCGACGGCATCCGCATCCCGCCGCAATACGTCTCCACCTCCTTCGACATGGGTCGGGCCGGCGGCTCCGGCGGCATGGGGCGCGACTACTTCGATCCGGCCATGTTCGGCCTCATCGAGATCTACAAGGGCGGCAACAGCTCCCTCTACGGCAGCGACGCGATGGGCGGCGTGATCTCCATGCGCACGCTCGACCCGGCCGACATCCTCGACGGCCGCCCCTACGGCGGCCTGGTCCGCGGCCAGTACTTTTCCGCCAACGACATGTATGCCGGCCAGATCGGCGGCGCGTGGGAACACCGCAACTTCCGCATGATGCTGCTCTACTCCGGCCGCGAAGGGCACGAGACGAAGAACAAGGGCGGCTCCGCCTACAAACCGAACCCTGTCGATTTCAACAGCCACTCCGTGCTCGGGAAATTCGACTACTCCGCCGGCGAACACCGCTTCCAACTCACCCTCGAATCCTTCCTGCGCGACGTGGACGTCAACACCCTCAGCGCCGTCCGCGACTCGATGTGGGGCGGCTTCAACGGCCACGTCTACAACTACCAGCGCATGGAGCGGGAGCGGGCCAGCCTGCGTTGGGAATACGGGCCGGAAGACGCCTGGTTCGACCGCATGGAGGCCCTTGCCTACTGGCAATCCTCCATGAACCGCAGCGACAACGACAGCGCCCGGCTCGACCAGGATTTCGGCGGCGTCATCGTCCCGGGCAGGAAAAGGAAGCAGACGATCCGATTTGACACCGACATAGCCGGCGTCACCTGGCAGGCGAGGAAGGAGCGGGAATGGGGCGTTTTCCGGCATCTCTTCCTCGCCGGCCTCGACGCCTCCCGGGAAAGCGCCGAAAGCGTCTTCCAGAGGCAGGACACCAGCGTTCCGGCGGACCGCAACCGCACCCCCTTCGCCCCGGCGGACACCTGGCGGTTCGGGCTCTACCTCCAGGACGAGATCCGCATCGCCAGGCACTGGAGCCTCACCCCCGGACTGCGCGCCGACTACCACTTCATCAGGACGGACATGTCGGACGAATACCGCGAACGGGTGGAGGACCTCACCCTCAACAACACCTTCATCGAACTGGCCGACGAATACGACAATCTCACTTTCTCCCCCCGCCTCGACCTCGCCTGGATGCCAGACGAATCCTCCCGCATCTATGGAACCTACGCGCTCGGCATCCGCAACCCCACCGCCGAGGAGCTGTCGATGATCTTCGTCCACCCCGATTCCGGCGGCGCCTCGGCCGGCACTGTCAGCCTGCCGAATCCCGGCCTCAGGGAAGAGATCAGCCACGCCTTCGAAATCGGTTACAAGGCGGACGGCCCCGCCGGCCGCTTCCAGGCTGCGGCCTTCTACACCCTCTACAAGGACTTCATCGAAAGCAGCCGCTTCACCGGCGAATACGACGACGAGGGCCGCGCCATCAACATGCCCGTCAACCGAGGCGAATCCGAAATCTATGGCGCCGAAATGAAAGGCGAACTGGAACTCGGCCACTGGCGGCGGGCCCTGGAAGGTTGGAAAATCGGCCTGGCCAGCGGCATCTCCATCGGCCGCAACAAGACCGACGACGCCTGGCTCAACTCCTCCGAACCGTGGAAAACCAGCGCCTTTGTCGCCTACGACGATCCCGCCGGCAAATACGGCGCCCGCCTCACCGGCACCTACGTGGACAAAGTTCGCCGCATCGATGACACCATCCCGGAAACCGGCGTCCTCTTCCGTCCGCCCGCCCACTTCCTCCTCGACCTCTCCGCCTGGTGGATGCCCGCGGAACGGTTCACCGTGAATGCGGGGGTCAACAACCTCCTCGACGAAAAATACTGGACCTGGGCCGCCGGCCGCCGGACCGCCGCCGCTTACGGCCACCCCGACCGCAGCACCGCGGCGGGGACCAATTTCTATCTCTCCATCTCGCAAACCTTCTGATCCCGCCATGAAACCGCTCCATCGCCTTGCCGCCGGCTTTCTCTCCCTCCTCCCCCTTCATGCGGAGGAAGTCATCCTCACCCCCCTCCAGGACCGGGACGTGTACGAGTTCACCGGCATGCCGACGGACAGCGACTACTCCCTCGGCGTCAGCTCCTCCGTCGCTTTCGGCGGCGGTCACTCGCAAAAGTCGGTCGTCCAGTTCGACGTCACCGAGGCCTCCACCGCCATGACAGCCGCGGACATCGGCCGGGCAAAGCTGCGCCTCTACGTCCTGCCTCCCGGAGCCTATCCCTTCGGCCAAAACATCGGCGGGGACATCCTCATTTCCTTCCAGACGCAGCCATGGACCGAAGACACGCTGCGATGGGCTACCTTCAGCGCGGGCGGCCCCATCAATACTCTCACTCTTACCGCCGACCGCCCCTACGACGACGGCCGCGGCACCACCATCTACCAACTCGAGGTCTGGGTGGAAGTCGATGTCACCTCCGCCGTGAAAGCCTGGCTCGCCGGGGAACAGGCCAACCACGGCTTCCTGCTGGAACCCGACGAGGAGAACTCTCCCTACCTCAGCGCCGCCTTCGCCGACTCCATCACCGGCTGGAAACCCGAACTCGTCATCACCCGCGCTGAAGAAACGGAAACCCCGAAACTCGAGCTCACTTCGTTTTCTCTCGAAGGGAATCAGGTGACCCTTGCCTGGGATTCCAGGCCGGGGGCGAGATATGCCGTCAGGGAATCCCCCGACCTTTCCACTTGGAAAACCCTTCACGAAATCACGGCCGACTCCATCTCCACCACCACCTCCTTCACCGGCTCCGATTTTCCGGAAAAGCGCGCCTTCTACCTCGTGGAAGAGCTTCCACCGAAAGAATAGCACCCATATCCCGCTCCCCAACTCCCGGAACCGGGAGGGACGGCACATCTTCCGACATCCCGACAACCATGCATCCAATCCCCATTCCCAAACTCATCGCCTGTTCATGCCTGATTGCCGTCATCAGCGGCGATGCCAATGGCAAGGACGACAAGCCCGACTCCTATCCAAAGGACAAGGAATCCGCCGAAAACTCCGGGGGCCACGTCTTCGCTTGGCCCTTCACCGACTGGAGGGAAATGCGCCCGCGCGGCGGCTCCACCAAGGGCGGCGATGTCGAACTGCGCACCGAACCCACTGAAGAATGGAAAGGCCTCCGCGAGCCCGGACTCGAAAAATTCGAGCGGGACCGCCGCGCCATTCTCGCCATGGCCGGGAACTTCCGCGCCAGCTTCGACTTCGTGGAAACCCTCGGCTTCACCGAAAACTACAAACCCCCGCGCCCCTATTTCTCATGGGGCACGGAGCACGTCACCGTCCTCGAAGACCGCGACGACTTCATCAGCCTACAGCACACGCTGGTCATGTACTACAAGGACGACCAAGGCGAAACCAAGGGTCCCCACGTCATGAAACACTGGCGGCAGGACTGGACCTGGCAGGACCAGGATCTGCACGTCTACGACCGCGACAACACCTGGGTCCGCCACCGCCCGGAAAATCCCGCAGGCAAATGGTCGCAGGCCGTCTTCCAGGTCGATGACTCGCCCCGCTACGAGGTGCTGGGAGCCTGGGACCACACGGGCGGTATGTCCGTCTGGACCAGCGATCCTTGCCCGCGCCCCCTGCCGCGCCGCGAACACACCGTCCGCGACGATTACAATGTCCTGGAGGGTGTCCACGAACTGACCATCGTCCCCAACGGCTGGGTCCATGTGCAGAACAACCGCAAGCTCCGGATCGACCCGCATTCCTCCCGACTCTATGTCGGCCAGGAAATCGGCGTGAATCGCTACGAGGCGATCTCCTCGCCGGACCTGGAGACCGCCTTCCGCGACTACTGGGACAAAACCGGCGGATACTGGAAAGCCGTCCGCGACACCTGGGCCGAAGTTTACCGCGCCCACGACCGCTTCACCCTTCGCGATCCCAAGGACAAAGCGCCCCTTTTCACCGTCCACTTCGCCCACGCCGCGAAGCTTGAAAAACAGGACGAGGGCGACCCCGCGGAAGACATCCGCCACGCCCGCGAAACGATCCACGGGTTCCTCGAACCCGCCTCCCGGGAATGAAACGACAGAAGGATGCGACGACGCCCCCGCCGCTCCAACAGGAAAAACCCGAAGACATGAACGCAACGAAAATCAATGAAACAACATAACATGAAACAACGCGTCCTCGCCCCATCGCTCCTCATCGCCGTCCTCTCCGCTCCCGTGGCGCACGCCGCCGTCCTGACCGGCATCGCCGATCCCGGCTGGGACCGCTCGTCCGCGGAGGGCGGACACGCCGCCTGGGAATACTGGGACGTCCCCGCGGGGCAGGGTCACTTCGAAAACCTTGCCCCCGACATCTCCTATGGAGGCTCGCCGCTGACCGCCACCCTCACCCAGAGCTTCACCGGCGCGGGCACTTCGGGCAATGGGCTGGGACCGAACGGAGAGCCGGGACGGTTGCTCGTCAGCGGGACTGGCACCCAATTCGTCTTTTCACTGACCGGCTCCGGCTCCGAAGTCATTGACAGCATCACCCTGCAGATCAAGCACTCGAACTTCCTGGACGCTTCGTTCGCGGAAATCCCGTCGCCCTTCACCGTGTCGCTGGATGGCACCGCAGCGGTCACGGGCGTCAAGAATCCCAATGGAACGACCGACCCGGAGAACTACCGCTGGGCCACATCCGACCCGGGGAGCACCACCGTCTTCTTCTGGGTTTACAACTACACATGGGAAAACCTGTCCATCCAGCCGGGGGAAGAGTTCACTCTCGATTTCTCAAGCCAACTCGACCAGGTGGGTTTCGGCTTCTCGCTGGATACGATTTCGCTGGATGCCCACTACGCGATTCCCGAACCGGGCAGTGCGGCGCTGCTGTCCATGAGCGCCGCCTGCCTCCTGACCGGCCGCCGCCGGAGGAACCATTGAGCGAACCTTGCCCGGCCCCGGATATGACCGGGGCCGGACACCGCGATTGCCGCCCGCGACAACCGCGACATGAGGCGGCCCCGGCGGCTTTATTTCAAAACCGCCGCATGAAACTCCAGCCAATCGTCGAGATTGTTCAGGTTCACCGCATCTTTCGGCGCGGACTCATCATCCGGCAGATCATTGGCCTCCAGAATCGAGCGCCTCACCTCGTCCGCATGATGATACCCGGTGATCGCGGCATTGAGCGCGGCGATCGACTCCGCATCGAGCTTCGCCCCCGGCCGGGACTTCACCCATGCCTCGAATTCCGGGTAGGTGGGGAACTCGCCGGCGATGAAAGCGAGAACTTCATCCCGGTCCAAACCCAAGCCGTCGATGACCATCTGGTCATACCCATGGCCCGCGCCGGGATATCCGTCGGCGAGCAACCCCTTGGCCTCCAGCGAAACCTTCTGCCAGAGCCGCGGAAGATGGAGCACGCCGAGCGGACCGGCGACCCCGGAACTGATGAGTGGCACGATTTTCATGTCATCCCCATCAATGCCGTGAATCGCTCGCCCGTCAACCCATCCCAACGCGATCCACTCCGAACGGCGCTTATCTCCTTTCTTGTGAACAGCGCGCTTGAACGCCGGCTGACCGGCTGATTGCGTTCCGTATGCTCCCGCCGCCCTTAACCCTGCGTCCTGCCCGGGCGGACGATGCGCCCCTCGTCCATGAATTCATCCTCGCCATCGCCGAGTACGAAAAACTCGTCCATGAAGTCACCGCCACCGTGGAGGACATCCGCTCCGCATTGACCGGTGAACCTCCTCAGGTGGAAGTGAGGCTGGCGTATTGGGATGGCACGCCCGCCGCGTTCGCCCTGTTCTATCACAATTTCTCCACCTTCACCGGGCAACGCGGCCTGTATCTCGAAGACCTTTTTGTGAAACCGGAATTCCGCGGAAAAGGCATCGGCAAAACGCTGCTGCTCGAACTGATCAAACTCGCGGGAGAACGCCGGTGCGCCCGCATGGAATGGGTGGCGCTCGACTGGAACAAGCCGGCCATCGGATTCTACGAGCAGCTCGGAGCCCGAGTCATGAACGAATGGCTGCTGTTCCGCCTGACGGAGGATCGCATTCGCTCTCTGGCGTTCGATTGACTTTCACAGGGAGATCTCTCAAACCGGCTCCACCGCCACGTCGCGGAATTCGATCTTCATCTTCACCCCGGGATGAATCTGCAAACCGATCGGCCCCGACTCCTTCGCCGTGTCGGAGACATACTCGATCACCTGTTTGTCATTGATGAAAACCGTGTAAATCCCCCCCTTCACCACGATCTTCATCCGGTTCCAATCGCCGGGTTTCATCGTCTCCTTCACCCCCTGCGCCTCCTGCGGATAGCCCCGCTTGCTGCCGATATAGGGCGAGCCGGTCATGTCGCGCTTCAACGAACGCGAAACGCCGATCTGGATCTGCTCATTCTCCGCCCGCAGAAACACTCCCGAGTCGATGTCCCCCTCGAAACGAAACTCGAAACTCACCGTGAAATCCTTGTACTCCTTCGCCGTCCACAGCACCGAATTATGCATCTTGTCGTCGCTCTCGCCCCTGAGCACGCCATCCTCAACCTTCCAATAATCGGCTCCCTGGAGCCTCCAGCCGTCGAGATTCTTCCCGTTGAAAACTCTCTCCGGCTCGCCATGCACGGCGGAAATCAGGAAAGCGGCCAGCAAAAAATACGGTTTCATGGGTCGCTTACGCACCGGAAATCGCTCTCTTTCGGATTCCTTCAAATCGCGCCGCGACGTTGCAAAAAGAGATCGATGCCGTCCACCAGGGCGATCCAGGATGCCTCGATGATGTTCTCCGAAACACCCACCGTGCCCCAGTTCCGCTCCCCATCCGTGGAAACGATCAGCACCCGGGTTTTCGCCGCCGTCGCGTCATGACCGTCGATGATCCGGACCTTGTAATCCACCAGCGAAACCTCCCCGATCTGCGGGTAAAACGGCAGCAGAGCCTTGCGCAAGGCGACATCGAGCGCGTTCACCACGCCATGCCCCTCCGCCACGGTGTATTCCGGCACATCATTGACATGCAGCTTCACCGTCGCCTCGCAGACAGGCTCATGCCCATCCCGATACTGCCGGAAACTGGCATGAAATTCCTTCAATTCGAAGGGCCTCCGGTAATTCCCGAGCTCCTTCCGGATCAACAGCTCCAGCGACCCGCCCGCCGCCTCGAAGGCGTAACCCTCGTTTTCCAGCTCTTTCACCCGCTGCAAAACCGCCTTCGCCTCCTCCGAACCCTTGTCGAGCGGAATGCCGAGCTGCTCCGCCTTGATCAGGATGTTCGACTGCCCGCTCAATTCGGAAACGAGGATGTTCTGCTCGTTGCCCACCGACCCGGGTTCGATGTGCTCGTAGCTGCGGGCCAGCTTCTGCACCGCATTCACGTGCATCCCGCCCTTGTGGGCGAAAGCCGTCCGCCCGACGAATGCCGCCCGGGCGAAGTGCGGGTTGTTCGAGACATCATCGACGAAATACGAAAGCTCCCGCAGTTTCTCCAGGTGCGGCACCACGGGAATCCCCGCCTTCAACTGCAAAATCGGGATCACCGAAGTCAGGTTGCAATTCCCGGTCCGCTCGCCATACCCGTTCACCGTCCCCTGCACCTGCACCGCCCCCGCCTGCACCGCCGCGATGGCATTCGCCACGCCCAGCTCACAATCATTGTGAGTATGAATCCCGACCGGCACCCCGGGGATGCGCGCCTTCACCGCCGCGCAAATCTCGATCACCTCCGCAGGCAGAGTACCTCCATTCGTGTCACAAAGTACAAGGCAGTCCGCCCCCCCTTCCGCAGCAGCTTCCAGCGCCGCCATGGCATGCTCCGGGCAGTCCTTATAACCGTCGAAAAAATGCTCGGCATCGTATATCACCTCGCGGCCGTGCTTCTTCAAATGAGCCACCGTATCCCGGATCATCGCGCGGTTTTCCTCCGGGGTGGTCCGCAGCACCTCGGTCACGTGAAGCTCCCAGCTCTTGCCGAAAATCGTCACCACCGGCGTCTCGGCTTCCAGCAGGAGGCGCACCTGCGGGTCTTCCTCCACCGGCAGATCCGCCCGCCGGGTCGAGCCGAAGGCCGCCAGCTTCGCATGGGACAGCTTGAGCTTCTTCGCCTCCTGGAAAAACTCCACATCCTTCGGATTCGAGCCCGGCCAGCCGCCCTCGATGTAGTCGATGCCGAAAGCGTCCAGCCGCTCGGCGATGCGCAGCTTGTCGAGCAGCGAAAGCTGGAAGCCCTCCCCCTGCGTGCCGTCGCGCAGGGTGGTATCGTATAGACGGACTCTTTTGTCGGAAAGAACGCTCATGGATTTCGCGGGGGCGCGGACTCTAGGAGACCTCCGCCCGCCCCGCAACCGGCAATCCGGGCATGCGCCGGCTCAATGCCCCTCCCCTCCGCATGTCGGACACCCGCATCCCTCCCCCTGATCGCTGAAACCCACCTCGATCCGCTGAAAACCCTGCGACGCCGGTTTTACCGCAACCTCGCAGACCCGCGCCCGATCCTCGCTCTCATAGCGCCCGTCCTCTCCCGGCTTCATCCCGTGCTCGGCCAGCCGCCCGCCGAACCACTCCAGCAGTTCGCCGCTCTCGCCTTTCAGCAGAAATCCGATCTTCCCCTCCGAAAACCCGTCCGACCGCAGCGCATGATCCTCCACCTCCGCCCGTGACGCGGTCGGGAAAAGCGGAACCCACCCCGGCAACGCCTCGAATTCCGGCGTATCGTAAATCTCACTCGTCGCGTTTCCCTCCACAGCCCCGCCCCCCGTCCGATCCCGCCGCAGCGGTGGCGCATCGGCGGCGCTCGCCGTCCGGCGACTCGCTTCCTCCTTCGCAGCCTCGGCGGAGTCGGAGGAACGCTCTTCCCCGTGGAAAAAGAAACTCGATGCCAGGACAGCAAGTCCAAGCCCAAGCAGAACCAAGAAGCGCTTTGATGAAAGGGAACCGCTCATGACTTTCCCATGAAAGTTACCACCCGACTCCAAAACAAAATCCTATCCGTTCAAGCATCAATTTCACTTTTCCATGAAAAAAACGCCCTAAATGGCAAAATCTTCCTTCCAACCTCCTACCTTTTCCCGGCAAAACTCCCCGACTTTGTGAAATTTTTCACAAAGTGCGCTTGCCGCTCACGGGCCGTTTTTTCATAGTCCGCGCCGCGCGGGTCGAGGCCCGCGCACCTGCCCCATGAGCGATACCGCCGCCACCGCCGAAGCCAAGCTTCCGAAGGATCTCGCCGCCGAGAAAGGCTTGGTCAATGTCCAGATCGACGGCATCTGGCATCAGGTTCCGCGCGGCATGCGTATGATCGAAGCCTGCAAGCTGGCGCAAAAGGAAGTCCCTCACTACTGCTACCACCCCAAGCTCTCCGCCCCGGGGAATTGCCGCATGTGCCTCGTCCAGATGGGCATGCCCCCCCGCCCCGCTCCCGGCCAGGAACCCTCCTACGACGAAAGCGGCTATCAGCCCATCGGCTGGATGCCCCGTCCCGTCATCGCCTGCGCCAATACCGTCGCCGAAAACATGGGCATCCGCACCGGCGGCGAACTCGTCGAAAAATGTCGCGAGGGCGTGATGGAATTTCTCCTCATCAATAACACCCTCGACTGTCCCATCTGCGACCAGGCCGGCGAATGCCGCCTTCAGGAATTCTCCGTCGAACACGGCCGCGGCGAATCCCGCTTCGTCGACATGAAGGTCAAAAAGCCGAAAAACGTGGACATCGGTCCTCGCGTCCGGCTCGACGACGAGCGCTGCATCATGTGCAGCCGCTGCATCCGCTTCATGGACGAAGTCGCCGGCGATCCCGTCCTCGGCTTCACCCAGCGCGGCACCCATACCACTCTCACCGTCCACCCCGGCCGCCTGCTCGACTCGAACTACTCGTTGAACACCGTCGACATCTGCCCCGTCGGCGCGCTCACCTCGAACGACTTCCGCTTCCAGATGCGCGTCTGGTTCCTCAAGGAAACCAAAAGCATCGACGTCAACTGCGGCACCGGTACGAACATCACCATCTGGACCCGCGGCAACAAAATCCACCGCATCACCCCGCGCCGGAACGACCACGTCAACTCGACGTGGATGCCCGACTCCCACCGCCTCAATTTCCACTACATCGACAGCGAAGCCCGCCTCACCGAACCTTTGCGGAGGGGCGACACTCCTGTCACCCACCACGAACCTGCCACTTGGCCCGAAGCTCTCTCCATCACCGCCTCCACCCTCAAAACCTACTCTCCCGAACAAATCGCCATCATCGCCTCCGGCCGCATGACCAATGAGGAACTCTTCCTCACCCGCGCCCTCGCCGAAGCGATCGGCACCCCCCATCTCACCCTCATCGAGCGCCGCAGCCAAAGCGACGGCCTTCTCATCGCCGCCGACCGCAACCCGAACACCGCCGGCGCCAAACTCGTCTGGCAAAACCCCTCCCCCTCCTCCAAAGCCGCCCAAATCCTCGAAGGCGTCCGCAGCGGCTCCATCAAGGCCCTCCTCGTCCTCGGCGAAGAACTCACCGCCGAAGCAGGCTTCAACGCCGAAGACCTCGCCCAACCCGCCTTCATCGCCTCCATCCAGCTCCTCGCCGGCCCCACCGCCGAGGCCAGCCACATCGTTCTTCCCGGCGCCGCCTTCGCCGAAAAACGCGGCTCCATGGTCAACGTCACCGGCCGCCTCCAGCGCCTCAACCGCGCCGTCGAGCTTCTCGGCGACGCCCGCGACGACTGGGAGATTCTCCGCGATCTCACCCTCGCCCTCCAGGGCGCAAAGTCCACCGACGGCCCCGCCCTCATCGAAGATGTCTTCAAATCTCTCGCCGCGAACGTCCCCGAATTCAACGGCCTCACCCTTTCCAAAATCGGCGACCTCGGCATCCCCGTCACCGAAACCGGCGAAACCATCCCCCTCCTCGAAAACGAACGCGCCCGCAAGGCGGCGGGGCTGATCAATGGATAGCTAAACCGAAAATAGGTAAGTCCTTGTGATAAAATCTTTTATCCTAGCCCTGCTTTCCGTCGCCATCACCTCGTGCGCGGTTGGTCCTTCTCTGCCTCGTGCGGCGAAGTCGCAACACATGGAAGTGGCGATGGCGGGGGCAGTGCTGAAAGCGAAGTCGTCCGGCAGCCCCTATCGCTTCCATATCGGTGTTGTTCTCAAAGAAAATGTCGCGGTTCCTGCGTTCGCCAAAGCGATCTTTGAAAATCCGGAGAATCCCTCGAAGCCGTTCGTCGTGACCCAACGCATCGAGCATCGGGGCAAAATCACCATCATCGAAACCCCGACCTTCGCAAAACGACCGGAAAACCGGCTCATGACCGTCACCGTGGAACTTTATCGGGATGCTTCTCGTCAGCAGAAGCTCGACGAACTGAGTCAGCAATTCTTTCCCGGGCTGCCTTCCGATCAAGAACTGCGCAGGGCCGGGCTGGAACAATTTGTCGACTGATTTCATGGATCTCATTTCGCTACTCATCATCCTCGCCAAGGTCATCGGGCTCACCTTCATGGTCGTGCTCCCGCTCGTGCCGATCTCCGTCTATTTCGAGCGCCGCTTCTCCGCCATCATCCAGGACCGCGTCGGCCCGAACCGCGTCGGCGTCCCCCTCACTCTCCTCGGCGCGAAAAAGGACTTCTCCTTCTTCGGCCTCATCCAGCCGATGGCCGATGGCGTGAAACTCTTCCTCAAGGAAGACTTCACCCCCTCCCACGTCCGCAAAGCTTTCTACTGGCTCGCCCCCGCGCTGACCGTCGTTCCCTCTCTCGTCACCGTCTGCGTCGTCCCCTTCGGCTCCGACATCACCGTCAATGGCCAGGCATACAAACTCGTCATCGCCGACCTCGACGTCGGCCCGCTCTTCATCTTCGCCGTCTCCTCGCTGGTCGTCTACGGCATCACCCTCGCCGGCTGGTCCTCGAACTCGAAATTCCCCTTCATCGGCGGCGTGCGCTCCACCGCGCAGATGATCTCCTACGAAATCGCCCTCGGCCTCTCCATCATCCCGGTCCTCCTCTACTACGGCGACCTCAATCTCTCCAACATCGTCAAACAGCAATCCGAGAACGGCTGGCTCCTCCTCCCTCTCTGGGGCGCCTCCGCCCCGTGGAACAATGGCGGCGATTTCAGCGCCTGGCTCTTCTGGATTCCCGCGATGATCGCCTTCGTGATCTTCACCACCTCGGTCTTCGCCGAAACTAACCGCATGCCCTTCGACCTCCCCGAGTGCGAAACCGAACTCGTCGGCGGCTACCACACGGAATACTCCTCCATGAAATTCGCCATGTTCTTCATGGGCGAATACGCCGCCATGGTCATCGGCTCCGCCCTCGTCGTCACCCTCTTCCTCGGCGGCTGGTCCCTGGGCCCGTGGTTCGACAACTGGGCGGCCGGCCTCGAAGTCGCCGGAATCGGCATCGGCGGCTTTCTCAATATGGCCGTCTTCATGACGAAAGTCGTCGCCTTCATCCTCTTCTTCATCCTCGTCCGCTGGACCGTCCCGCGCTTCCGCTACGACCAGCTCATGCGCCTCGGCTGGGTCATCTTCTTCGAAGCCGCCCTCATCAACGTCTTCCTCGCCGCCCTGGTCATCGCCGCCCCCCAATTCGGCGCCGCCGCAACCATCGGCGGCCTCATCCTCCTCGCCATCGTCACCGGCGCCCTCATCAAAGCCCTCAAGGCTTCGGAGAAAAAGCCCCTCCCCATCTCCATTTAGTCATTAGTGCTTAGTCATTAATCATTTTCCACAATGGCCGTCGTCAAAGTCACCCGTCCGAAGCTGAACGCCGGAGAGAAAATCTATCTCGGTGCCATCTTCAAGGGCTTCCTCATCACGATGAAGCACGCCATCGACTCGCTGCGCGGCAAGACCCGCGGCGCGAAGGCCCTCGAATCGTCCGGCCTCGGTGTGACGATGCAATACCCCGAGCAAAAGTGGGATGAGCACCTTCCCGAGCACTACCGCGGCGCCCCCGCCCTTGTCACCGACGAGCAGGGCCGCGAGCGCTGCGTCTCCTGCCAGCTCTGCGAATTCATCTGCCCGCCGAAGGCCATCAAAATCATCCCGAGCGAAATCCCCTCCGACGACCCTTGGGCCAAAGTCGAGAAACGCCCGCTGGAATTCGACATCGACATGATCCGCTGCATCTACTGCGGCATGTGCGAGGAAGTCTGCCCCGAGCAGGCCATCTTCCTCCGCAAGGACTATGCCATCACCGGCCTTAAGCGCTCCGACATGGTCCATGACAAAAAGAAGCTCTACGAAATCGGCGGCATGCGCGTCGGTCTCGTCAACAAGTGGAACGAGCTCAAGTAATTGGGATTCATCTAATTTCCATTTCCCATGCCCTTATCCCTTTTCTGGTTTTTCGCGATCGTGATGCTCCTTGGCGGCCTCGCCGTGGTTTCACTACGGAATCCCGTCGCCTCCGCCATGTCCATGGTGGCCTCCTTCGTCGGTCTCGCCGGACTGTTCATCGGCCTCAACGCCTTCTTCGTCGGCATCATCCAGATCCTCGTCTACACCGGCGCGATCATGGTGCTGTTCATCTTCATCATCATGCTCCTCGACCTCAAAACCGAGGAAAAGAAGACCCCGAAACTCGCCCCCCTGATCGGCGGCCTGGGCATCGTGCTCGCCTTCACCATCCAGCTCATCGGCATCCTTTCAAAGTCGCCCAACGCCGAATCCCAACCTCTCGACCTCGCCGCCGCCTCCGCCGCCTATGCGGAACGCAGCCCCGGCATCTCCGCCAAACTCGCCGACGGCCACCTCCCCGACGTGAACCTCATCGGCGACACCCTCTTCACCGGCTACAACCTTCCCCTCCAGATCGTCGGCGTCCTCCTCCTCGTCGCCACCATCGGCGTCGTCGTCCTCTCCAAGCGCCAGACGACATGAGGCGGCCGAAAAGCGAACCCTGAAAAACTTCCAACACCCCGTGGCCAGCCTTCACTCCTACCTGCTTGTCTCCGGCCTGCTCTTCGCCATCGGCCTTGCCGGCGTGGTGCTGCGGCGGAACATCATCGTCGTCTTCATGTGCCTGGAGCTGATGCTCAGCGCCGCCAACCTCACCCTGGTCGCCTTCTCCCGCTTCAACGGCGCCAACGGCCTGCCGGACTACAACGGCCAGATGCTCGTCTTCTTCGTCATCACCGTCGCCGCCGCCGAAGTCGCAGTCGGTCTCGCCATCATCGTTGCCCTCTATCGCGCCCGCCAGACCATCCACACCGACGACCTGACCAGCATGCGGGGGTGAGTCGGATCGAAGCCGCAGATTACGCAGATTGACGCAGATTTTTGAACCTATGGAATTCTCCGGTGAGCAGCATCTTCATAAAGAATTGACCGAGCGGATCATCGGCTTGGCCATGCTGGTTCACCGTACCCTCGGTCCGGGTTTGAACGAAGATTGCTACGAGAACTCCCTGTGCGTCGAGATGGCGGAAAACCGCATCGATTTTTCCCAACAGGCGAGACACCCGGTTCACAAGAACCACGTCGTCGGCTGCCTCGTCCCCGAGCTCATCGTCGAGGGGACAGCCATCGTCGAAAACAAGGTCGTCGATCAAATCGCCGATGCCCACGTCGCGCAGGTTCTGACCTACCTGGCCGTCACCGGGCTCCAAGTCGGCCTCATCCTCAACTACAAACACCCTTCTCTACAAATCCGCCGGGTCGCCAGAACCCTCGCCGCCTGATTTCCAAAACCAATCTGCGTCAATCTGCGTAATCTGCGGTTTTCCACCCGCCTCACCATTCCAAGATGTCCCACCTCGCCTGGTTACTCCTGTTTCTCCCGCTGATCGCCGCCGCGGCGAACCAGCTTTACCTGAAACGCAACGCCTTCATCGCCTCGGCGGTCTCCGTCGCCTCCGTGGCGGTCACCTTCATCATCTCGTTGGCGCTTCTCGGCAAGACCGAATCCCCCACCCCGATTGACTGGATCACCCTCGGCGACTTCACCCTCCAGATCGGCATCACCCTCGACCGGCTTTCCACCGGCATGATGGTCGTCGTCACCGGCATCGGCCTGCTCGTCCACATCTTCTCGCTCGCCTACATGGCCGACGACAGCGCCAAGGCCCGCTACTTCACCTGCCTTTCCCTCTTCATGTTTTCGATGACCGGCATCGTGCTGGCCTCGAATTTCGTCATGACCTTCATCTTCTGGGAACTCGTCGGCCTCAGTTCCTACCTCCTCATCGGCCACTGGTACCAGAAGGCCAGCGCCGCCGACGCCGCCAAGAAAGCCTTCATCACCAACCGCGTCGGCGACTTCGGATTCCTGATCGGCATCCTGATGCTCTGGGGCATCACCGGCACGCTGACCTTCTCCGAAATGGAGATCCCCGCCGGCATCTCCACCGGCGTGCTCGGCGCCGCCCTGCTCTGCGTCTTCTGCGGTGCGGTCGGCAAATCCGCCCAGATGCCCCTCCACGTCTGGCTGCCCGATGCGATGGAAGGCCCCACGCCCGTCTCCGCCCTCATCCACGCCGCCACCATGGTTGCCGCCGGCGTTTACATGCTCTTCCGTGTCCAACTCTCCATCGGCGCCGAAGCCTTCGACAACTTCGCCGGCCAGACCATCGCCTGGATCGGCGGTATCACCTCCCTCTGCGCCGCGCTGATGGCCACCCAGCAGAGCGACATCAAGCGCATCCTCGCCTACTCCACCCTCTCCCAGCTCGGCTACATGGTCATGGCCGTCGGCCTCCTCACGGGCGAAGCAGGCATGTTCCACCTCTTCACCCACGCCTGGTTCAAGGCGCTCCTCTTCCTCGGCTCCGGCGCGATCATCTACGCCTGCCACCACGAGCAGGACATCTGGAAAATGGGCGGTCTGCTCAGAAAGATGCCCATCACCGGCCTCACCTTCGCCATCGGCACCGCCGCCCTCATCGCCGTGCCCTTCGTCACCGCCGGCTTCTGGTCGAAGGAGGAAATCCTCGCCGCCGCCTACAACGGCAACAAGGCGCTCTTCGCCATCGCCGTCTTCGTCGCCTTCCTCACAACCTTCTACATGACCCGCGCCTTCGTGGTCACCTTCCTCGGCAAGACCCGCTCGGAAAACGCCGATCACGCCCATGAAGTCGGACCGATCATGTTCGTCCCCCTGGCGATTCTCGCCGTACTCGCCATCGTCGCCGGATTCCAGCCCGTCTCGAATGCGCTCGGAGCCTTCCGCCCCATTCACGAAGGCGGCCACGCCGAAGGCCATGGCCTGGTCCTCGCGGCCTCCATCGGCACCCTGATCCTCGGCCTCATCGCCGGTTTCACACTCTACAAGGGCAAGGACAAAGACCCCGTCTCCATTCCCTTCTTCCGCGACCGCTTCAAGATCGACACCTTTTACGACAACTTCGTCGTTAAATACTTCCAGAACGCCTTCGCCGCCATCGTCCACTTCTTCGACGAATTCCTCATCAACGGCCTGCTCGTCAGCGGCTCCGCCCGCCTCGCGGAAGGCTTCGGCGGTCTCTTCCGCCGCGTCCAGTCCGGCAACCTCCAGGGCTACGCCTTCGCCTTCGGTATCGGCGTCATCCTCGTCATCTACTTCACCGCATTCTGATTCGTTCCCCATGAAAGCCTGCGGTTCAGCGACGACTTTCCAGGTCTCCGACATCGACGCCTCCCTGCGTTACTATGTCGACATCCTTGGCTTTTCCGAACGCTTCCGCTTCGGCAACTACGCCGGCATCCAGCGCGACGAAGTGCAGATCCACCTCTCCGGCCCCGGCGTTCCCAACAAAAAGCAAATCGGCCAGGGAAGCGTGTACATCTTCTGCGACGAGGTGGACGACTACTACGCAACCATCTCCCAAAAGGGCGCAACCATCCAGGCACCGCCGAAAGACTACGACTACGGCATGCGCGATTTCGTCGCCGAAGACCCGGACGGCAACCTGATCGCCTTCGGACACGAAACCGCAAAAGAGCCAAGCGCAGACGCGAACTGACACCGCATAACCGGCCACTTCCATGCTTTCCCTTCTCGTCCTCATCCCCCTCGCCGCCTTCGTCGCGATGCTCGCCGGTGCGCCCGCGCGCAAGACCGCCATCGCCGCCGGAGCCGCCAATCTTACCCTCGGCCTTTGGGCCGCCTTCACCTGGCAGGCGGACATATGGGCTTTTTCTCTGCCTGTCCTCGAACGTCCCGCGATCCACCTCGCTTTCGGCTTCATCGACGGCATGAGCGCCGTCATGGTTCTCCTCTCCGTCATCGTCACCTTCGCCGCCCTGCTCTCCGGCAAAGCCCCCGAAGGCCGCGAAACCCTCTACTACGGCTCCTCCCTGCTCATCTCCGCCGGGGCCATCGGCGCTTTCGCCGCCACCGATCTTTTCTTCTTCTATGCCTTCCACGAACTCGCGCTGATCCCGACCTTCCTCATGATCGGCATCCTCGGTCGCGGCGAACGCAGGGAAACGGCATGGAAAATCACCCTCTACCTCGGCTTCGGCTCCATCGTCCTGCTCGCCGGCCTCGTATGGCTCGCCAACCTCGCCGGCACCTTCGACATCCCCACGATGGTCAAGGCCGCCCAAGAAGGTACGCTCGCCATCGATCCCGCAGCGCAAAAAGGCATCGCAGCCCTGCTCATCATCGGCTTCGGTGTGCTCGTCTCCCTCTTCCCCTTCCACTCCTGGGCAGCCCCCGCCTATGCCAGCGCCCCGGCTCCGACCGCCATGCTCCACGCCGGCGTGCTCAAAAAATTCGGCCTCTACGGCCTGCTCCGCCTCGCCATTCCCATCGTCCCCGAGGGCATGAATGCCTGGCTCATCCCCCTGCTCGTCCTGCTCCTTGGCAACATCCTCTGGGTCGGCCTCGTCACCGTGAACCAGAAACGCCTCGACCTCATGCTCGGCAACTCGTCGGTCATGCACATGGGCTACATCTTCCTCGCCATCGCCGCCCTCGCCGCAAGCTACCAAGGCGAGGCTCTTGCCGGGGCCATCATCGATGGAAAATCCGTCACGCTGGTATCTCCCGCCGTCGGTTTCACCAACGATCTCGCCCAGCCCGCCGCCGTGCTCCTCATGTTCGCTCACGGCATTTCCATCGCCATGCTTTTCGGCCTCGCCGATCGCATCGAGCGGAACACCGGCACCCTCGAACTCTCCAACCTCGGCGGCCTCGCCAAATCCGCGCCGAAACTCGCCTTCCTCTTCGGTCTCGTCGGCATGGCCTCCATCGGCCTGCCCGGCCTCGCCAACTTCGCCGGCGAAATCATGGTCTTCCTCTCCGCCTTCCGGAACTACGACCCCGCCGCCGGCCTCGGCCCCGTTCAGATCGCCTGCATCCTCGCCATCTGGGGCGTTGTCATCAGCGCCGTCTACATGCTCCGCGCCTACCGCAACATCTTCCAGGGCGAAACCGTCCGCACCACCGAATCCGCCGCCGATCTCACCCCCGCCGACCGCCTCCCGGCCCTCCTCCTCGCCATCGCCCTCCTTGCCGTCGGCCTCTACCCGAATCTCCTCCTCCATCTTCTCAAGTGATTTCCCACTGATCACCGATCACTGATCACTTTTCACTTCGTCCCATGCCTGCCTACTACCTCGAAGCCCTGACCGTTTTCCTCGGCCTCATCCTGTTGATGGTCGAAGCCTTCGGCCCCAGCCACTCGAAGAAACTCGTCGGCATCTCCGCCGCCGCCGGGCTGGCCTTCATTCTCATCCTCTCCTTCTTCGCCATCGGTCCCGAAACCAAACCGGATGCCGCCTGGGCTTCCTGGCAGCTCTGGAACTTCTACGCCTTCGACAGCCTCGCCCGCTTCTACAAGGGCTTCGCCCTCGTCTGCACCATTCTCGTGGTGCTTATGTCCCTCGACTACCGCGCCATCCTCTCCCGCTACACCGACGACCGCGAATCCGAGTCCGGCACCGGCGAATACTACGCCCTGCCCGTCTTCGCCTGCGCCGGCATGATGTGGATGGCCTCCGCCAAGGACCTCGCCGGCGCCTTCGTCGCGCTCGAGCTCGTCACCATCACCTTCTACATCCTCGTCGCCTACCTCCGCCGCAACGTCGGCTCGCTCGAAGCCGGCGTGAAGTACCTCATCCTCGGCGCGCTCAGCACCGGCTTCCTCGTCTACGGCATCGCATGGATCTATGGCGCCACCGGGACGATGAGTTTGGAAGGCATTTCACGATGGCTCGCCTTTGAAGGACTCAATGCTTTCTCTAATGAGCTCAGCGTCTCTGGTGGGTCTCTCGCTGAATCCAGAAGTCTTCTCAGCTCTGAACCCGACCTGACATCTCCAAGTACTACACCTCTCTTATTCGGGATCGCCCTCGTCCTCATCGCCCTCGGTTTCAAAATCGGGGCCGTCCCGATGCAGGTCTGGATTCCCGACGTCTATCAGGGCGCTCCCACCCCTACCACCGCCTTCCTCTCCGTCGGCTCTAAGGCCGCGGGCTTCATCCTCCTCATCCGCTTCCTCGATCCCCTTCTCCAGCCCGGCTCGCCCGTCGCCGCGCAGGTCGCCCTGATGCTCGCAATCATGGCAGGCGCCACCCTGCTCTTCGGCAACCTCGCCGCCATTGCGCAGACGAACTTCAAGCGCCTGCTCGCCTATTCCTCCATCGCCCACGCCGGATTCCTCGCCCTCGCCCTGGCCGCCTGGAAACCCGAAAACGCCGGCGACCTCGGCTCCGCCGGTGTGGTCTCCTTCTACCTCGGCACTTACCTCCTCATGACCCTCGCCAGCTTCTTCGTGCTGGCCCAGATCCGCATCCAGGACGGCTCCGAGCGTATCGACGCCTTCCACGGCCTCGGCAAGCGCAACCCGGTGCTCGCCCTCGGCCTCACCATCGTCATGGCCGCCCTCGCCGGCGTGCCGCTCACGGCCGGCTTCTGGGGGAAATTCTTTGTCTTCAAGCTCGCCGTCGGCGCGGGCCTTTGGTGGGGCGTCGCCCTGGCCACTGTCGGCGCCGCCGCAGGCTTCTATTACTACTTCAAAATCATCCGCGCCATCTGGTGGGAATCCCCGGCCGATGACGCCAAGCCGCTCGCCCTCCCCCAGATCACCCGCTCCTGCGTGATCGGCCTCACCACCGCCATCCTCCTCCTCGGCATCTGGCCCCAGCCGATCCTCTGGCTGCTGAATTAAGGAGTGTGGACGCTCCCGCCCACACGGTGTCGACGGAACGTCGACACTCCTTATAGATTCCGCCATGTCCTTTTCCCGGGCTCGGATGATGAATCTGACTGCCCGCACGCTTCTCGGTGCGGCTCTCGCGACATTCATCGCCTTTCACTTCCTCGTTTTTTACGATCTCTCTCCCTTTCTCGATCCTCACCGGGGCTGGCGGCTGTGGGAGCAAGTCTGGGCCTCCTTCGTCAGTCCCAACTTCGACGATCCCTGGGAGCTGATCGCCCTGTCCTCCTTCCTCGCCGCTTCGCTTCTGACCGTTGCAAGTCCGTTCGCTTTTTCCCTTCTGGCGAACTCACGCTGGATGTGGTGGCTCGCTGTCATCGCCTCCGGCATGGCCCTGACCGGATTGGGAAGCATGCTCGTAACGTATTATTTCGATCCGGATGAATTCGACCGGACCGGACCGGGGCTCTTCTGCCTCCTCGCGACACTGGTCCTGAACTTCCTCGGCCTCCTCTTCATCCGCCGGGAATCCCCTGCGATCTCTCCGCCGCCCTGATACCGGGCGGCACCCCGTTCCTTCCTCCATCATTTTTAACACTGCACCTTCTTGACAGTTTTCGGCACTCCATTCAGTCACTATTCATGCAAATTCGTGAAATTCTTGTCGTTGGTGCAGGCAGCGCCGGACTGCTTGCGGCTCTCGCTCTCAAGCGCCGCATCCCCTCGCTCAAGGTCCGTGTGGTCGCCAGTTCCCAGCTTGGCATCATCCGGGTCGGCGAAAGTACCGTCCCCTACGTCCCCGACTTCATCCACAACTACCTCGGGATCGACGAACACGACTTCTACTCGCACGTCGATCCCGTCTACAAACTCGGCATCCGCTTCACCTGGGGCAAGCGCGACTACTTCGACTACTCCTTCTCGCGCCGCCAGTGGAACTGGAAGTACCCGGACCTCCCCAAGACCTGCGGCTTCTACGCGGAACTCGATCACGTCGGCATCGATCTCCCCAGCGCGCTCATGGAACACGGCAAGGCGCTCCCCGTCCGCGGCGCCAGCTATGCGGATGTCCCGGCTCCGGGAAAATTCGCCGCATGGCACCTGGAAAACCACCGCTTCGTCGCCTGGCTCGCCAGGGCATGCAAGGCGGAGGGCATCAAATTCATCGACTCGGAAATCGTCGCCGTCGAACGCTCCGAAGACGGCGGCGTCTCCGCCCTGCGCCTCGCCAACGGCGCGGCCCTGAGCGCCGACCTGTTCGTCGATTCCAGCGGCTTCCGCTCCGAACTGCTCGGCAAGGCCCTGGAGGAGCCCTTCATTTCCTTCAAGGAATCCCTCTTCTGCGACCGCGCCGTGGTCGGCGGCTGGGAAACCGAGGAGCACGAACCCATCTTCACCTACACCGGCTCCGACACCATGAACGCCGGCTGGTGCTGGCGCATCGACCACCCCGAGCGCGTGAACCGCGGCTACGTCTTCTGCTCCGACCACCTCGACAATGCCGCCGCCGAGGAGGAATTCATCGCCCGCAATCCCCGCATCGACTCCACCTTCCTAGTGAAATTCCGCTCCGGCCGCCACCGGAACTGCTGGGCGCACAACGTCGTCGCCGTCGGCAATGCCGCCGCCTTCGTCGAGCCGCTCGAAGCCACCGCCATCATGTCCGCCTGCCTGCAGATCCGCTGGCTCGTCGACGGTCTGATCGACTCCCGCCTCCAGCCGTCCCCTTCCCTGATCCGCCTCTACAACCGTTTCTACGCCACCCTCTGGGACGAAATCCGCGAATTCATCGCCATCCACTACAAGGTCAACGACCGCCTCGACAACCCCTTCTGGCAGCGCTGCCGCCGGGAAACGCAGCTCGGTCACTCCGCCGAACTCCTCGACTTCTATCGCGAAAACGGCCCTTCCGGCATCGGCGAGGTCATGATTCCGAAAGATTCCCCCTTCGGGCTGGACGGCTACTACGCCATCCTCGTCGGCATGAGGGCTCCGCGCGACCTCACCTACCAGCCGACCCCCGCCGAGGTCGAAAAATGGAAGGCCCACCTCGGCGAATACCGCCGGATCGCCACCGCCGGGCTGACCATGCAGCAGGTCCGCAAGCAACTCCTCCTCCCCGAAACCTGGCGGAAAATCCGCAACGCGGCCTGAACGCCCCGGCCCCTTAGCGGAGCCTCGCCATGACCCGTTGCGGAGCCCGGAGTGGGAGAAATTCTCGCCGCCGCCGGGACAGGCCCGGCGGCGGCGATGAGAACGGGAACCCGCTCTTCCCCTCACGACCTCCGCCGGCGGCCGGCCAGCGCCAGCGCCGCAAGGCCGCCCAACGTGAAGGTCGAGGGCTCGGGTATTGATGTGATGATGATCCCCGCCACACTGGTTCGCGGCGTCCCCGCTGTACCGTCCGGGCGGGGGAGGCTGTGAACACTCGTCGGGTCGATGAACAAAGTATCCGCCGTGAGAGATACCGACACGGTGGTCAGTCCCCGCTGGACATTGGGATTGGTCAATGTATCGAGCAGGGTTCCGCCTGCGTCGGTATCGTAGATCAAAGTGTCGCCGAAGGAATTGTCCGCGGTGTCGCTTCCCTGCACCAACTGAATGGTGTAGGCGGAATCCCCCATCGAATCCAGCCAGGCGCCCAACCCGGAGATCGTAAGGGTCCCGGCGTTGTCGATATAAGCGTCCGTCACGGCGTTGCCGCCGCCCGTACCCCAAGTGCCCGCAGCGGACCAGCCGATGGTCACGCCGGCAACCGTCGACGGGTTGTTCCCTGCCCCAGGATCGGCATTGATATCAACCCAATTGGAGACGCCGAATTCGCCTCCGGCAGCCGGAAACCTGTCCGCGTCGCGCATAAAATTGATTGCCAGGACGGCGGCGTCCGCGGTGGTGAAAGAAGCGACCGCCAACGCGGTGCCCAATATTGAGTATCTTGTGTTCATGGAGGTCGATCGAGGTTTTCTGATGTTCGGAACCCGCATGCCGGTTACGATGGCATGAAAAATGTCGTAAATCAGGTTGAATCACGTCACAAATCCTCCCGAAACGTCAAACAAAAATCAAAATTTGAGTTAAAAAATCTATTTTTAACACAAATATGTAAGCCAGGCTCCCATAATGGTCGTTTTTGTGCCATTTTCACTGGATTGGAGTTCAAAAGGCACTCAAATCTTTAATATTAGTCATATTTTTACGTTAAAAAATCTTTTTCTCCTCTTTTTTCACTGAAAGAGTCCATTTTGATTGATTTTTCATTGGAAAAATGGTTTTTGAGTCGATTGACCTCATAAACGTCATGAAATCGACTAAAAAACAACCTTTTACCCCATTTTCCCGCAGATCTCTTTGCGCCACGGCCATGATCGCGGGCCTTGCCGCTCCCCAGGCCTGGTCGGAGAGCATTTCCTATAGCTTCTCGCAAAATGCCGGCAACCAGGTACTCGATACCGTCACCCCGAAAGGTCCGCTCGGCACGACGTTCTGGAACGACTCCAATGCCGAAGGAGCGCCCGCTTCCGGTTCGGAGAACAATCTGGTGAACGGCTCCGGCGGCGCCACCGGCGCCTCGATCACATGGAGTTCGGCAAACACCTGGTCGAACGCTTCCGGCACGGCGAGCGAGGATGCGAGAATCGTCGTTGGCTACCTCGATGACGGAGGCGCGGGGGTGAACGTCACGATCTCCAACATCCCCTACGCGAAGTACAACGTCTACGGCATCATCGGCAGCGACCAAGGGGCCGAATACTCCACCGGCAATTTCAACGTAAACGGCGCCTGGGCCCTCGGCGGCGCCAACACCACCACCGCCCCCGCTTATGGATCATGGGGCGCCGCCGGCAGCACCTGGACCCGCATCATTCCCTCCACCGGGCAGCGCGGCAACTACTGGCGGATCAATGGCGTGACCGGCAGCACCTGCACCATCCAGGGCGTGCCCCGGGCCGGCAGTAACCGATCGTCGCTCTCCGCGATCATCATCGAGGAACTCATCGCCCCCGACAGGCTGGTTCACACGGGCGACGAATCCTACGACCAGGTCGCTCTGGGCGCCGGTCTGACCTCCGAATTCCGCCTCGGTCTCGATCATGTGACCGTCACCGCGCCCGACGGCTTCTCCGCCGCCGCGACCCATTTCATCAATGTCACACCCCGCCCCGGCATCGCCTCCGGGAACTACCCGCTGATCGACTATCAAGGCACCATCGGCAACGACGGTTTCGGCGCGCTTTCCCTCGTTCCCTTCCCGAACGCCCGCTACAGCATGAGCCTGGTGAACAATACCACCGACTCCTCGGTGGACATCGCCTACACTCCTCCGGAGCCGATCGTCTGGACCGCCTCGCAGGGCGCGATCTGGGACAACGGCACCACCTCCAACTGGAAGACCGAAGGCAGCGGCACGGCGACCACCTTCCAGCCCGCCGACATCGTCAAATTCGACGATACCTCCGCCAGCGGAGCGGTGTTCGTCAGCGGCGTCATCGAACCTCTGGAAGTGGCGGTTTCCAACGATACGCTCAACTACACCTTCTCGGGCGGCGTCATCGGCGGTGAGGTCCATTTGACCAAATCCGGCATCGGCAGCCTCACCCTGCTCAACAGCAACACCTTCTCGGGCAGCGTGCTGGTCGATGACGGCCTGCTCGCAATCGGCGACGGCGTCACCGGAAACCTCGCAGGGAACGCCACCGTGGAAACCCAGGGCTTCGGCGAATTATTGCTCAATCCGCTCGCGGACGACACTTTCACCGCCTCCATCGTCAACAACGGCCTGCTCACCGTGGAAGGTGTCGGCAACCTGACCCTCAGCGGCCGGATCACCGGCTCCAGCTCCCTGTATCTCGATCGCATCGGCACCACCACCATCAGCGCCTTCAACAACACGGTGAACATCGTCGTGGCGGATGGCGCCGCCCTTGCCGCCACCGGCGGTTCGTGGGGAGCCAGCTTCTTCGCCGACGGCACGCGGAGCGTCATCGTGGAAACCGGCGGCCAGTTGATCACCGGTGTCCACTCCCTCGGCGGCCTCGGCGCCGCGCTCAACCAGCCCGTCATCCTGTTGGAGCAGGACGCCATCTGGACCCTCAACGGCGAGCAATACCTCAATGGCGACAATCTCCAGCTCGAGGGCGGCGTCATCACCATCAGCACCAATGACCTGCGCCTCCAGGGAGGCACCATCATCTCCTATCCATCCGACGTCAGCGCGCTGATCCAGGGCGGCACGGTCACGCTCTACGGAAACATCGCCTTCGACGTGGCGGACGGCGACTCCGAATTCGATTTCGAAGTCCTCTCGCCGATCATCGAAAACGGCGCCGGCCGCACCCTGACGAAGTACGGCGCCGGAACCCTGTCGCTCGCCGAAACCGCCCATACCGGCATCACCGACATCCGGGAAGGCATCCTGCAGATGACTCTCCCCTCCTTCTCCGACGACTCCGTGGTGAATGTCGCCGACGGCGCCTTCCTCGACCTCGCCCACAGCGAGATCGATGTCATTCTGGAATTCCAGATCGACGGTGTTCCCCAGGCCAACGGCACTTGGGGGGCGATCGGTTCCGGCGCCGAGCACGAATCCGCACGCATCACCGGCACCGGATTTCTGGCCGTCGGCCTTCCGCCCGACGTGCTCATCCGTGTGGGCGAATCCACTTTCGAAAAAGTCGCCCTCGGCGCAAATCTGACTTCCGAATTCCGCCCCGGCATCGACCTGGCGACCGTCGCCACACCCGACGGCTTCTCCGTGGATGCTCCACACTATATCGCCATCATTCCCGTTCCGGGCGTCGCCAGTGGGAACTACACCCTGATCGACTACCAGGGCTCCATCGGCGGCGGCGGGTTCGGCGCGCTCTCCCTCGCCGCCTTCCCGAACAGCCGCTATACCCTGAGCCTGGTGAACAACACCGCCAGCTCTTCGGTGGACATCGCCTACACGACACCCGGTGCCATCGTCTGGACCGCCTCCCAGGATGGCACCTGGGACGCCGGCCTCACTTCCAACTGGAAGACCGAAAGCGGCGGCACGGCGACCGCCTTCCTGCCCTACGATATTGTCAAATTCGACGATACCGCCGGCGGCGACGGAACGGTGACCCTCAGCGGCCTTATCGAACCGCTGAGCGTGGAAGTCGCCAACGACAGCCTCGACTACACCCTCTCCGGCGATCCCATCGCCGGCCTGTCCGGCATCGTCAAGTCCGGCGCCGGCAGCCTCACCCTGCTCAATGACAACACCTTCTCAGGCAGCGTGCTGGTCGATGAAGGCCTGCTCGCGGTGGGCAATGGCGTCAGCGGCTCCCTCGCCGCGGGCGTCAGCGTGGCGGTGCAGGGTTTCGGCGAACTGGTGGTCAATCCGCCCTCGGGTGGCACCTTCGCCGCTTCCGTCCTCAACAACGGCATCTTCACCGCGGAGGGCAGCGGCGCCATAACCCTCGGCGGTCAGGTGACGGGATCGGGCGATCTCTTCATCCAGCGCGCCGGCACTACCACCATGAGCGGCTCAGGGCACACCGGCCGCATCTTCGTGACCTCCGGCGCCACCCTCGCCGCCACCGGCGGCGGTTGGGCGTCCAGCTTCTTTGCCGACGGCACACGCAACATCGTCGTGGAATCCGGGGGCACGCTGACCACCGGTGTCCATACCCTCGGCGGTCTCGGTGCTGCCCTGTTCCAACCTGCCATCCTTCTGGAAGAAGGCGGCTCCTGGGCCCTCCAGGGCGAACAATACCTCAATGGCAACAACCTTCAGCTCGAAGGTGCCACCATCTCCATCAACACCAACGATCTGCGCCTGCAGGGCGGCACCGTCGTCTCCCACCCCTCCGCCACCAGGACGCGGATCCAGAACGGCGCCGTCACGCTCTATGGAGACGCCGCCTTCGACGTGGCGGACGGCGGCGCTCCCGATGATTTCGAGATCGCCTCGCGGATCGCCGAAAATGCCGCAGGCCGCAGCCTGACGAAGTACGGAGCCGGCGTCCTGGTCCTCCTCGGTGAAACCGCCTACACCGGCGCGACCGACATTCAGGAAGGCACCCTGCGAATGACCCAGGCCACCCTCGCCGACGGCGCCGCGGTGAATGTCGCCGCCGGCGCGTTCCTCCACCTCGCCCATGGTCAATCCGACACCGTCCTCCAATTCCAGATCGACGGGGTCTCCCAGACTCCCGGCACCTGGGGGGCGGTCGGCTCCGGCGCCGAACACGAATCCGCCCGCATCCTCGGTGCCGGCCTGCTGGTCGTCACCGGCGCGGTCGATCCCTTCGCCGACTGGATCTCCGCGAACTACCCCGAACTCACCGGCCCCGATGCACTGGCAGGCGCCGATCCCGACGATGACGGTCTCTCCAACCTGACCGAGTTCGCCCTGGACGGCAACCCGGCCAGCGGCACCGCTTCCGGCAAAGTCCGCGCCCGGATCGAAACCTTGGACGGGCAGCCCGCACTGGTGATCACCTTCCCCGTCCGTGGCTCGGCCTCGTCAGTGACCTTCCTCGGCTCTCCGTCGCCCGGCGCGACGGTCGATGGCGTGACCTACACGGTGCAGGGTTCGAACGACCTGAGCGCCTTCGACGTGCCCGTGGTCGAACTGCCCGCGCCCCTGTCGGGCGGCATGCCGACCCTCAGCGATGAAGGCGCCTGGCATTACCGTTCCTTCCGCCTGAGCGGAGACATTCCCGCCCGCGGGCCGAAAGGCTTCCTCCGCGTGGGAGTGGATTGAACGGCCGCCGCTCCGCTTTCCCGCCGCGCGCGCCGCCGGACTCCCCGGCGGCGCGTCTTTGCGACCGGATGGAGACACCCCGGCCTGCCGTCATATCATGCGAACCTCGTCTCAATGCACGTCGGGCACCGGCAAGTCGATCACGCGCTCGGCCTCCCAGCGGGAAATGAAACCATCCCTGTTGACATCGTAATGCTTCATCGCGGCATCGAGTTCCTTCTTGTCCACGCCGCTGACATCGCTCTCGCGGACACCCTGCTCGATCTCCTTGCGGGTCAGGAGACCGTCTCCGTTGTAGTCGAAGCGGTCGAACTTTTCGAGCAGCGCCATCATTTTCATGCCGTGGGCTTCCTCGGAATGGGGATCGACGGCGCAGGCGGCGAAGAGCACAGGCAGCGGCAGAAGGTATTTCATTTCTCTCCGGAATGTTTCAGACCGGACCGATGGCCGACAAGCGGGAAAGTGGTGGAACACCGCAGCCGTTCTCCCGCGATGCTAACAGCTTTGACTCCACGCCCCGCCGCGGGCATTTTCCCGCCATGCAAGCCCCTCAGTTCGAGCACGCGGTCGAGTCGATTCTCAAGCGCGACAAGCGCTACGATCCCCTCGCCTACCTTTTTCTGAAAGACGCTCTCGACTTCACCCTCAAGCGCGCCACCGAAGCCAACGGCGGCGAACCCCGCCACGTCAGCGGCTCGGAACTCTGCGAAGGCTTCCGCGACCTCGCCCTCCAGGAATTCGGCCCCATGGCCTCCACACTGATGAGCGAATGGGGCCTGCGCGAATCCCGCGACATCGGCGAAATGGTTTTCCACCTCATCGAGGAACAAATGTTCGGCAAGCAGGACAGCGATACCCTGGAGGATTTCGTCGGCGTCTTCGATTTCGACGACGTTTTCGTCTCTCCCTTCCTTTCCCGCGGCTCCCGGCAGTGCGCCGGCCCGCTTGCTCACTGAGAGCACCACCGCTCCAGCAGATCCATCATCGCCCCCGCCGCGCCCGCGCCGGCTTCGATCACCTCGCCATGATCCAGCGCGCCCGGGGATATTCCCGCTGCCCAGTTGGTGAGACAAGAAAAGGCGGCCACTTCCATCCTCAGCGCCCGCGCCTGGATCGCTTCCAGCACCGTGCTCATTCCTACCGCGTCCGCACCGAGCGTCCGCAGCATGCGGATCTCCGCTGGGGTTTCATACTGCGGCCCCCGCAGCCCCGCATACACGCCCTGGTGAAGCTCCATCCCGCCCGCCGCGGCCAGCGCCAAGAAAACATCGCGCATCCGCCGGGAATACACCTCCGTCATATCGACGAAATTCGGCCCTCCTTCCAGCGGCGAGGTTCCGGTGAGATTGAGATGATCGGTCAGCATCATCCAGCCGCCCGGCGCATGGGCCTCGTTCAGGGTTCCCGCAGCATTCGTCAGGATCAGTTCCGCCACTCCCCGCCCGTGCATCCAGCGCACCCCGGCTGTCGCGGCCGCCGCGCCGTGGCCCTCATACAAATGCACTCTGCCTTGCATCACGACGACATCCCGCCGCCCGAGACGGCCGAGCAGAAAACGCCCCGCATGCCCCTTCACTGTGGATGGCGGCAGTCCCGCTTCCGCGAAAGCGATTTCCCGCCCGGCATCCACCCGCTCCGCCAGCGGACCGAGCCCGGACCCGAGGACGATGCCAAGCGCGCCGCGTTTTTCCATGCCCTCCCCCTAACACATGCGCCAAGCCCCGCCAAGCGGCGTGCTTGGGAGCGCGGAGCCCCAGCTCCGCACGAA
>JBBCJF010000007.1:0-230565 GCA_037190465.1 Haloferula sp.
TCTCATCCACCTCGTCCGCGACGAACTCATGGACCGCATCGTCGCCCTCAAGCTCCCGCACGAGAGCGTCCTGCGCGATCCCAGCGCCCGCTACGATGTCATCCGCGAAACCCGCCAGGCCATCGAGCTCACCCACCCGCATATCGTCCGCATCCACGACTTTCACGAAGGCCGCGAGGGCTGGGGCATCTCGATGCAATATGTCTTCGGCAAAAACCTCGACGAATGGCGCCACGAAGGCCGCGCCGGTTCGCGCCGCGGCATCGTCCCCTACCCCGTCGAGCGCATCGAAGGCTGGATCTCCCAGCTCTGCGACGCCCTCATCTACGCCCACGAGGACGCCCACATGGTCCACCGCGACATCAAGCCCAAGAACCTGATGCTCGAGCGCTATGAGGACGGCCGCGAAAAACTCCTGCTCACCGACTTCGGCATCACGCAGAAGCTGCGGATGCATACCCTGATGCTCTCCCGCGTCCAGCCCGGCACCAGCGACAAGAGCACCATGGGCACCCTGCCCTACATGCCCTGGGACCAGATTCAGGGCGCGCCGGCCTCCACGCTCGACGACGTCTACGCCGTCGGCGCCACCATCTACGAACTGCTAACCGGCCGCCCGCCCTTCTATGAGGGCGGTTACGAACAGATCCGCACGCAGATCGAAAAAGTGGCTCCGCCCTCCATGGCCCAGCGCCTCCGGGACTTCGACCTGCCGGACCCCGGCATCCCCGACTCGTGGGAGGAGACGGTGGCCGCCTGCCTCGCCAAGCGGCCCGAGGACCGCCCGCAGAGCGTCCGCGAAGTCGCCGCCCGCCTTGGTCTCACCCCCGCGGGAGCACCGGCCCCCGCCCCGGTGGCCGCTCCCGTCATCTCCGGCGAAGAACTCGCCGCCCTCCGCGCCGAACTCGAAGAAAACCGCATCGAACTCCAAAGCTCCCACGGGCAACTGGAGACCGCCCGCAACGAAACCGCCTCCCTGCAGGCGCGGCTCGAAGAATCCGCCAGCCGCATCGCCGAACTCGAAAAAGCCATCGAATCCGGACGCGAAGCCCTCGGCGAAGCCGACGGACGCACCAAAACACTCGACAGCGAACTCGCCGCGCTCCGCCAATCCCTCGAAACCGCGCAATCCGAAAGCGCCCGCTGGAAGGAATCCTACGAATCCCTCGAAAAAGACCTCGAAGCCGGGCAGCAGGAAATGCTCTCCCGCCTCCAGGCCGACATCGGCGAAAAAGACCGCCAGCTCGCCGAAGCGCTCCAGCAGCAGGAACAGATCCGCAAGGACCTCGCCGCCCTGCAGGCCTGGCAGGTCGAAGAGGAACAATACCGCAGCTCCCTGGAAAGCGACCTGGCAGCCGCCCGCGAATCCGCCGGCGCCGGTGCCGCCGAAGCCGAGCAGCGCTTCCAGGCCGAAATCGCCGCCCTGAAACAAGCCGCGGCGGATGCCGAACAGAGCGCCGCCCGGGAAAAGGAAGCCGCCGCAGCCCGCCTTCAGGAACTCGAACAATCCGCCGCCCGCCAGGTCGAAGAAGCCCGGCAAGCCGCCCGGGAAGCCACCGACAAAGCGCGGGAAACTGCTCAAAAGGAAGCCGCGCAAGCCATCGCCGAAGCGCGGACCCAGGCCGAAAGCGCGCAAAAAGAAGCCGCCAAACTCACCGGCGACGCCAAACGCGCCGCCACCGCCGCCGAGGAGGCGAAACGGGAACTCGCCCAACTGAAAACCCGTCAGTCCGCTCCTCTCCTGCCACTGCTCTACGTCCTCCTCGGCGCGCTCGTCGCCGGCAGCGGACTCGGCCTGCTGTTCGGCAAGCTCGGCGGTGGACCGGCCATCGAAACCGAAGCCCCGGCCGATCTGTCCCCCTTTGCTGCTTCCATCCCCGGCAGTCCGGGAGAAACCGGCGGCCTGATCAGCGCGGGTCTTTTCCGCGCCTTCCTCGCCGACCAGGGCATCTCCGGAAGCGAAGCCGCGAAACTCGTTCCCGGCTTGGACGAAATCGATGACGACGCCCCGGTCACCGGCGTCACCTGGTGGGTGGCCGAACATTTCTGCGCCTGGCTCGGCATCCGCGAAATCGACAACGACGCCCGCGCCAAAGGCCGCCACTTCCGCATCGCCACTGCCTCCGAAATCGCCGGAGCCGGGCGCGCCGCCGAAGCCCCCGCCGAATGGGCTTCCGACCCCGGCGATCCCGCCGACAGCCCCGGCCCCTCCGCACGCAAGATTGTCACCCCCAATCCCGCGACCGATGGCACCTGGCAGATGCCCTCCCTTGGCGTTTCCCCCGGCGGCTCGCCCCTCGGTCTCCGCGTCACCCTGCAGGATGGCAGCTGAACTCCACAGAGAACGATGAAAGGCGAATCCGAAATCAGAATCGCTACGGAAGATGACTGGGAACAGATTCGCTCCGCGGACTACTTGAAAGACCCGGAGAAGTTGAAGGAAAAGATCTCAAGAAAAGAAATCATCGTATGTGACGATGATGGCCGGATCACCGGAATGCTTCGATACATGTGGTTCTGGGACCATATTCCATTCATCAATTTTATTTGGGTGAAAGAAGATTTCCGCAAGGCGCACCGGGCGACCCGGATGATCCGGGAATTGGAAAAAACAACCACAGGGGAGAATTGCGATCGAATCATGACTTCGACTCAATCCGACGAAAACGCCCAGAACTTCTACCGAAAAGCGGGATTCACGGACGCAGGCGGTTTCACGATGCGAGGGCAGGCATTCGAGTTGATCCTGATCAAATACCTGTAGATCTTCATATCTGCCATCCCTCATCTCCCCGGCTCCTCGCTTGCAGGGCTCGTCCTGAAATGCCGGACGCCTTCGGCCGGCCGGAAGAACAACCCGCTCCTCACCCCCTCATCCGCCCCACGACCCCGCGGATTACCGACAGGATCTCGCGGCTCGCCACCGGATTTCCGAAAAGCAGGCTGCGGCAATTCTCGATCAGGCCGTCCAGCGATTCTATCGGCTCGGCCAGCACCCTCTCGGGCGCGCGCGCTTCGAAATCGTCGAAATCCCGAGCGAAAGTCCCCGGCATCTCGCCCGGGAAAAGCCGCCCGACGAATTCCACCACCTGCCACCACAATCGGTGCGGAATGGCGATCGCCGCATCCTCCGCGGACACTCCCTCCGCAACCCGCACAGGACCGAGCTTCTCCCGCCACGACGAACCCTTTTCGCTCTCCACGAAGCCGCCAAGATGCCCGGAGCCCGTATCCCATTCACTCGCTTCGAAAGTCGCGCCGTAGGCGTGCATCAGCCCGAGCAGATCGTCCACCGTCTCCGCCAGCGTCCCGCCGCCGGATGAAAACAACGTGCGCACCGCCAGCACACCCATCGAGAAAAGATCGCAGGTCGGCCCGAGACGAGGCATCACCCGGAAGCCGGTGCGCTCGGAAAATTGCGCCCCTCCCCGCTCCAATTCCTCCAACACATCGGGCGGCACCGCCAGCGGCAGTGAAAGAAAGCGGTTCTCCCCCGCCGCCGGACGCTGGGCGACGAAGTTCGCATACACCTTGAACCGCTTGCCGCGCGAAAGCCGCAGGTCCAGCTCCAACAGGTCCTTGCGGGATGCATCCAGCGTTTCGTCCGTCTGCAGGGTTCCCTCGATCACCGAGAGTCCGCCGTCGTCCGGCGGCGTGATCTTGCGGATGCGTACCCGCGCCTGCCCCTCCACCGCCGCAGCCAGCCGCCCGGCGCGGTAGATCGAGCGCGGCATATCCGCGCACGGCAGCAGGATTTCCTCCGAACCCACCCCCAGCGGCACCGGGACCACCGAGGAGACCGCGCACAGATCCACGCGATGATTCCACAGAAAGGGCAATGCCGCCGCGGGTGCCGCCAGCGAGACCCCGAAGGATTCCGCCCTCAGTCCGAGGAAAGGCAGCTTCTGCGCCGCCATCGACGCCGACAAGGCCCCGAAGGCGCCGCGCAATACCGAAAGCTTCAAGAAAAGCGTCTCCGCCAGCCGTTCCGACACGCTGGAGCGGCCGTTGATGAAACCCGCCCCTGCCTGCCCGAAGGCATTCTTCTCCACAAAACTTTTATACGGCCCCACCGGCGGCACCCGCAGCAACTCCCGCGGATCGCCGCCGAAATCCCTGCCGGCGATGAAATCGACGAAATCCTCGTACTTCAGCCCAGGCAGCCTCCGCACCATCATCAGCCCGCCCTCGCGATTGACTCCCTGCAAACCGGCGAAAACCTCGTTCGCCTCCACCGTCGCCGGCGAGCGCGGCGCTCCATCCGTCAGCGGCACGAACCTCGCCTCCCCCGATGCCGCCACAAGATAGCGATGAAAACTCCCGGAAAAAGTCGCCAAACGATGTTTCGCCAGCAACTCGTCATCCGTGCACAACCGCCACTCCTCCCCC
This sequence comes from Haloferula sp., assembly GCA_037190465.1. Classification (GTDB taxonomy): domain Bacteria; phylum Verrucomicrobiota; class Verrucomicrobiia; order Verrucomicrobiales; family Akkermansiaceae; genus Haloferula. The sequence continues at coordinate 4,390 of JBBCJF010000007.1, forward strand.
GTCCCGGCCAGCGCGGTGCCCTCCGCATTCAGAAATACCGGCGCGCCGTGCTCGCTCTCCCACGGGCCGCGCAGCAGCGCCCCCTCGTCCCCGCGGGCATACCCTTCCACCATCCGCCGCCACCGCGTGTCGAGCACCGGGCCGTTCACCTCCCGCGCTCCGGCATCCAGCGTGCCCTCGATCCCGGCGATCTCCTGCACCCGGATCTCCACCCACTCGCGCGGCAAACCGTGGACATCGCACAAGGCGCCCAAGTACGCCACCGCATCGGCCTGCACTTCCAGCAGACAAACACGGGCCGCACCGCCTTGCGAAGACTCCACCGCCACCGCCAGACCACTGCAGCCGGGAACCTTGATAGGAATGAACTCCATGACACCGGCGGACAGCCACAACCTAGCCGCCCGCTCCCCGGTGCCCGCAAGCACTTTCTCCCGGGGAAAATTCCTCCACGCAAACGCCTGAACCAACCCTCCGCGACCCGCCTCCCCAAAAAAGAGACAACCCCGCTCTCATCCTGGATTTTGCTTGAGAAACCAACGACCGCCTTCTTACTGTTGGCCCATCGGCTCATGAAAACTCACCCGCTTCTCTCCCTCCTGATTTCGAGCGCCTGCGCTTTCGCTTTCGCCTCCTGCGGCGGTGGCGGCGGCGGGGGACAGGTTCCCATCATCACCCCGAGCGGCAATTTCACGCCGACCGGCAATCCCGCCGTGGACGCCGCCGCCGCTCAGGCCGCAGCGGACGCGGCTGCCCAGGCCGCAGCCGGTGCGCCCATCAAGGCCGGCGAATTCACCCTGACCATCACCCCCGACGCGGAAGCCGCCTCCGCCCATGCCATCCCCGTGCACGTGCTTTCCCTGCGCTCCGACCAGGTGGCCCAGTACAAAACCATGGGCGCCGACAACTACTGGAAAAGCCCCAGCGGAGCCGCCGAGCAGCGCGTCTTCGGCGCCTCCGGCATCCGCGGCTCCAGCAATCTGCGGGTGCCTCTCCGCGACGGCCAGGACACTGTCCTCGTGATCGCCAAACTCCCGCCCTCCGGAGGCGGCGGCGATGCCCGCATGATGGAAATCCCGCTCAAGCGCCAGCCCGGCGCCGATCCCTTGCAGCCCGTGGCCGCGCCCATTTCCGTCCGCCTCGGCCGCCTCGGCCTGCTGCCGAATTGAGATTCCCATGCTGGAAGTTTCCGACAACGTCTTCGAGCGGCTCGGCCTGCAATCCGTAGCCGACCTCACCGACAGCTTCACTGCGCAGGCCCGCAGCTATCAGGTCCAGGACCTGCGCGGCCGGGGTCTCACCGGCCCGCTTCTGCTGAAAATCTTCGACAAGGGCGCGGCCGGCGGCGGCGGCTCCGCGGCGATCTGGGACACCGGGCGCTGGAGCACCCGCAGCATGGACCTCTGGACCACCGGCAAGCAGGACAAGGGCAAGGCATCCTCTCAAGACAGCTCCTCTTCCGCGGGTCTCCACAACCTCCAGCTCAACTGGCTCATCTCCGAACAGGCCGGCCACCAGTTCTTCCCCCCCATCTTCGAAGTCGGCCAGCTCGACGGTCTCTCCTACCTGCTGCGGGTCCACCAGGCACAGAGCCTCGCCACCCTCGCCCGCACCCGCGTGGTGCCGAATCCGGCGATGCTCCACCACCTCGTCTCCGGCGTCTGGACCGCCCTCTGCTTCCTCCACCAACAGGAAGTCAACACCCCCCACGGAAACCTCAAACTTTCCAACGTCCTCATCGGCAAAGGCCCCGTCCAGGAAGCCCCGGTCTTTCTCTGCGACGCCGTCGAAACCCCCGAAACCGAGCGCAAGGCGCGCAAGCGGGACGACTTCCGCGCCTTGGGTCTCATGATCTATCAGCTCGCGTTCACCGACCCCGCTCCCGTCCCCTTCGTCGAGGCGATGGTGCGCGCCGACGGCGCCGACTGGTCCGCGCTCGGCAAGGAAGGCGAGAAATGGAGACAGCTCGCCGTCCGCCTGCTCGACGAATCCTCCTACGAAAACTTCAACCCCCTCTCCGCCCGGCAGGACTGGCTCGAACCCGTACGCCCGAAAAAAGCCCGGCTGCTCGCCATCCCGCTGCCCGTCCCCGCCTCCCCCGCCGGGCCCGTGCTCGGCGGCGACGCCCAGGCCAAGCCCCCGCAACAAATCTGCGCCGACATCGACGAGCGCATCCAGGCCGGGGATCTCATCGCCGCCCTCGGCATCGGCCTGAAAGCCGTCGCCGGCAAGGCCGAGACGGACTCCGACATCCTCAGCCGCATCGACTACTGCGCCGCCAATCTCCCCGCCGACGCCCTGGCCGACTCCGCGAACCTCCTGCTGCTGGAAGAATCCGCCAACCTCGGCTCCGCTCCCGCCGCCTCCCGCCTCGGCCACGCCCTCATCAAGATCAATCCCGACGAAGCGCTTTCCTGGCTCACTGTCACCGTCGAGCGCGGCCTGCACGACGCCCTGCCCGCCCTCGCCCGCCTGCTGGAAGATGGCACCCCCGCCAAATCCGCCGACCCCGCCCGCGCGCTCGCCTGCATGGAAAGCTTCCGCGATGCCCAGCCGGGGGAAGAAAGCGACTACCTCCTCGCCGCCATGATCCTGCGCGGCAAAGTCGGCCGTCATCCCCAGGAGGCCGTGCGCCTGCTGGAGAGCCTCCACGAGCGCGGCCACTACAAATCCACCGACCTCCTCGCCCAATGCCACGCCACCGGCACCGGCACGGGCATCGACGAGAAGAAATCCTACTCCCTTTTCGCCGAAGCCTGGAACCGCTCGAAGTCGGTCAACCAGCATTACTACACCGCCTCCAACAACCTTGGCGTCTGCTTCGCCACCGGCTTCGGGGTTTCCCGCGACCTCGAAAGCGCCAAACACTACTTCCGCCAGGGGGCTCTCAACAAACATCGCCCCTCCGAGGAAAATCTCGACCGGCTCCAGCAGGCCGCACGTTGACCCTGGTATCTGCCGGGGATTCTCACGGACATCCGGAGAACCGATCGGACGATTTCGAAGGGAGCTCTCCCACTGGAGCCGGCTGCCGGACTCGAACCGGCGACCTGATGATTACAAATCAACTGCTCTACCAACTGAGCTAAGCCGGCGTCGTTAGGAAACCGCGACGGTCAGCGCCGCGGACGCGCGGGAGGCTTGTCCGCTTGCCCGGATCGTGCAATGCCGAAATGCCGGAACCTTCAATTGCCCGCAGACGGACGAAAAAAACGTCAATCTTCATCCCAAACTTCCTCCTCGTCGGGATGCTCGTCCTCCGGATCGACCGGCAGCGCGCGGGGAATCTCCGGTGCGTCCTCATCATCCGGTTCGGGCGCGATTTCGAGCGGCTCGACGGGCAGCGCCCTCATGACGCCTTCCTCCGGTTCTTCGACAACGATGGCAGACGCCGGTTCGCCTTCATCCACGATCGCCACCGCTTTCGGCGCCGGAGCGAGGATTTCCTTGAAGTCGTCTTTGAGCGGTTCGAAGAACGATTTCACGATGGGCGTGGCGTGGCGCCCGCCGCTGGGATTCTCGCCGCGGCGGCCCTCGTAAACGGCGGCGAAGGCGTAGCGGGGCTGATCGTAGGGCAGAAAACCGGCGAACCATGCGAGGTTGCGGTTGCTCGTCCACTGCGCGGTGCCCGTCTTGCCGCAAAGCTCGGTGAAACTCAGCCCCGCGGAACGCCCCGTGCCCCCGGTCACGACCTGGCGCATGCCCTTCTTCACCGTCTCGATGGCCTCCTCATCGACGCCGAGCCATTTGCGCCGTTCCGGGACGGCCTGCCGGATCACCCGGCCATAAGGATCCTGCACCTGATGCACGAGATGCAGCTTGGGCAGCACGCCGCCATTGGCGATACCGGCCATCCCCTGCGCCACCTGCAGCGGCGTGACTACCAACGAGCCCTGACCGATCGACATGTTGAAGGCATCGCCATCCTTGAAGGTCCGTCTCTCATTCTGCATCATCCACTCGTTCGTCGGGACCAGTCCTCCGCTCTCGCCGACCAGGTCCAGGCCGGTTTTTTCGCCGAAGCCGAAGCGCCGGGCGGTGTTGAGGAACGTGTTGGCGCCCATCCGCATGCCGACTTTGCCGAACCAGATGTTGTTGGAGGATGCGATCGCCTGAGTCACGTTGATCGACCCTGCCGCCCGCCGGTTGTGGTTGCGGAAGGGATGCCCGCCGACCACCAAGGTCCCGGGGCAGTCGATCAGCGTTTTCTCGGTGACCGTGCCATTGTCGAGAGCCGAGATCGCGACAAAGGATTTGAAGGTGGAACCGGGACTGTATCTGGCTTGGTAGGCCCGGGCGGTAAGCGGCGAGGTGGAATCGGCCTTGAGCGCCTCGAAGTCCTTGTCCGAAATTCCCGGGATGAAGCGGTTCAGATCGAAACTCGGCCGCGAGGCCATCACCAGCACCTCGCCCGTGTAGACGTCGACGAGCACGAAAGCGCCCAGACGGGTGTGCTGGCGCAGCGATTTCTCGGCCTGCTTCTGCCACTTCATGTTCAGGGTGGTGACCACCGAGCCGCCCGGACGCGGGCGCTTCACCTGCTCTTCCGGGAATTTCCGCCCCGTCTCGTCGAAGAGGAGCTTTTTCATCCCCGGCTGGCCGGTGAGCTCCTTGTTGAAAATCAGCTCGAAACCATCGCGCCCCTCCGTCTCCTCCCACAGCGGTTCATTGAAATTGATCGGGCCGGTCGGCAGCTTGCCGACGCTGCCGGTGTAGCCGACGATGTGCGCGGCAAGCTCCCCTTCGGGATAATATCGCTGATAGACCGGGTGGAGCACCAGCCCGCCGCTGAGCTGCGACTCCAGTTTGTCCTTCTGCTCCCTGCCGAGATGGGTGGTGATGTAAAGAGGCAGCCAGCGCCGGTGCCGGTAGTGTTCCCAGAGCTGGTCGTCGGTGAACTCCCATACGCCGGGATGCAGTGCCTTGGCCTTTTCCAGCCGTTCACGGCCCCAGCGGACCACGAAATCGCGGTCCGCCTTTTCGAACTGCTGGTACTGGAGCGCGAGCTGCCAGCTCACCCGGTTCTGCGCGAAGGGCTCGCCGTTCCGGTCCACGATCAGTCCGCGCGGCGCGGGAATCGCCAGCGTGATCGTGCGGGCGTCGCGGCGCGTGAGAATGGAGGCATCCGTCGGCGCCGCTCCCGCCGTCGAAGCGGCGTTCGGCAAAGCGGCGATTTCCTGGGCGGACACCGGGAGCGCGCCAAGAGCACCGAGCAGCAATGAAAAGACCGGACGAATCACAGACGTGGGTGGGGGGAAGCTAGCGATAACCTACTCCCAGGGCAACGACCAATCCCGGGCGGAAAAATCCATCCGCCCATGGCATTCAAAATGAGCCGGCACCGCCGGATGCGCCGCGAAAAGCAGCTTTTTCAGCTAGCACCCCGCCCGGTGGAATCTAAGCTCCGGCCGTGGCCCGCGGAACCCGTGCGGGCCGCGGAAATTTCCCCGATCATGAACCTCACGCTGAAGGTCTGGCGCCAGAACGGCCCGAACGACAAGGGCCGGATCGAAACCTATCCCGCCAACGGCATCCCCGAGGAGGCCTCCTTCCTCGAAATGCTCGACATCGTGAACGAAAAAATCGTCCTGGATGGCGGCGAGCCGATCCACTTCGACCACGACTGCCGCGAGGGCATCTGCGGCATGTGTTCGCTGACCATCAACGGCATCGCCCACGGCAAGGAAGGCGGCATCACCACCTGTCAGGTCCACATGCGGAAGTTCCGCGACGGCGATACCATCTGGATCGAGCCCTTCCGCGCCCGCGCCTTTCCCGTCATTCGCGACCTCATCGTGGACCGCACCGGTCTCGACCGCATCATCGCCGCCGGCGGCTATATCGACGTCCGCACCGGCTCCGCCGTGGACGCGAACACCCTGCCGGTTGCGAAAGCCGATGCCGACACCGCCTTCGATGCTGCTGCCTGCATCGGTTGCGGCGCCTGTGTGGCCGCCTGCCCGAATGCCAGCGCCATGCTCTTCGTCTCCGCCAAAATCTCCCATCTCGGCCACCTGCCCCAAGGTCAGCCGGAACGCCGAAGGCGCGCCCTCGCCATGGTCCGCCAGATGGACGCCGAAGGCTTCGGCAACTGCACCAACCACTACGAATGCGAAGCCGCCTGCCCGAAGGAAATCAGCGTCGATCACATCGCGCGGATGAACCGTGACTATGGCAAGGCAGTCCTCGCCGAACAATTCGCGTGATCCTGCCGCTCGGACTTGCCCTGGCGCTCGCAACCGGGCTTTCGCCGGCCCTGGGCCGCTGGGCATCCGATCAGGAAAAGCGCATCCTAGCCGAAGGCCGTCCGCTGGTCTCCGTGGAATTGGACTTCGCCAAGCGGCTGAAAATCGAAACTCCCGGGGAAGTCCGGGTGCTGGAAGTGGAGCGGATCCCCCTGCCCGTCCCCTTCCCGCTCGTCGAACTGGCGAAGAAATGCGGCCTCCCCGTCTTCGAACCGGCGGGCATGGCTCTGGGCATCGGCATCTACATCCTGCCGGGGCGGGAGAACATCATCCCCCATGAACTCGTCCACGTCCTCCAATACCAGCGTCTGGGCGGCATCCACCCCTTCATGCGCCGCTACGTGACCGAGATGCTCGTCCACGGCTACCTCGGCGCCCCATTGGAAATCGAAGCCCGCGAACGCAGCCGCTGATCTTCCTCTCTTCAAGCCTCCCCGATATCCTCGTTCCAAACCTTCGGGTGCTCCTCGATAAAACGCCGCATCAGCGCCACGCACTCCCGGCTCTCCACCACCACCACCTCCACCCCGCGGGTGCGAAGCAACTCCTCCTCCCCGAGAAACGTCTCGTTCTCCCCCACGATCACCCGCGGAATCCCGTAGAGCAGAATCGCCCCGCTGCACATCGCGCACGGCGAAAGCGTCGTATAAAGCGTGCACTCCCGGTAGATATGCGCTGGCAGCCGCCCCGCGTTCTGCAGCGCGTCCATCTCCCCGTGCAGAATCGGATTTCCCTGCTGCATCCGGCGGTTGTGCCCCCGGCCGAGGATGATCCCCTGGCGGACCAGCACGCTGCCGATCGGGATTCCCCCTTCGGAAAAACCCGCATGCGCTTCCTCGATGGCGGCTTGAAGAAAGGGGTCCATGGTGCGACAAGTCGAAACGTTCATCGCCCCCCGGAAACCCCGGCACGGCGAATGCTCGAACGAATCAAGCAAAGCGAATCCCATGCCTAAAGTCCGACTTTCCGGGACCATCACCGGAGCCACCGATCCCAGCCGCGCCTCCCGCGCCCGCCTCCTCTACCTCCTCTTCGCCGGCGGATGGGACATCTACAACTCCAACGGCGACCAGCGCATCACCCTCTCCAACATCGAGCGCAAGATCATCGAGTCCGACGCCTTCGTCTTCACCCCCGGCGCCACGCTGGAGGACATGTTCAAGGCCATCTCGATCTTCGTCGGCTACCAGACGCTTGACCGCCATCTCGCCGGCAAGCCCACCGTCCTGCTGAACTCCGATTTCTCCTGGGACCCCCTCTTCGCGGTCCTCCAGCACCTGCGGAAAATGGGCACCATCAGCCAGGACCACCGCGACTTCCTCCTCACCTCCGAATTTCCCGAAGCCGTCCTCGAAACCCTCGACCTCGTCCGCGCCAAGGGTTTGCCGGACGCCGGCCGCGAACGCATCGGCGGCAGCGCCGCGACCTCCTTCGAAACCCCCGTGCCGGACGACTACATCGGCAACGTCTGCGTCTTCTGCTCCGCCACACTCGAAGACCCCGCCTACCTCGCCGACGGCGAGGCGCTCGGCCGCCTGCTCGCCGAAAACCGCATCGGCTGCGTCTCCGGGGCCGGCCGCTCCGGCATCATGGGCGCAGTCGTCAAGGGCTCCGTCGATGCCGGAGGCTGGACCGCGGGCTCGAACGTCCCCCACATCATCGAACTCGAGGGACTGCCCGACGGTCTCTCCAGCTTCTGGCTGCGCCCCGACATTTACACCCGCATGGAGGTCATGATCGAGAATTCCGACGCCTTCGTCATCTTCCCCGGCGGCGCCGGCACCGTGCAGGAACTGCTCGCCCTGATGATCTTCAAGCATCAAAGAAACCCGCTCATGAGCGGCAAGCCGGTCGTTCTTTTCAACCGCGCCAACGCCGCCGGCCTGCGCTTCTGGGATCCGCTCATCAATCTACTTTCCGACATGTGCCAGCCCGGCGACTTCTCCGTCGCCCACACGCTCGAGGACCTGATCCCCGCCGTCAAAACCGGCATGCGCAAACCCAACGGCGCCGTGGCATGACGCAGCCGCCAGCGTCGCGGAAATTGCCTTGGGCATTCCGCGACCCGCCCTCACTCCAGACAATCCACCAGCGCCGCCAGCACCAGATCGACATTCGCCTGCGTCGCGGAATGCCCCATCAGCCCGATCCGCCACGCCTTTCCCGCGAAAGGCCCCAGCCCCGCGCCGATCTCGATCTGGTAGTCCTCCAGCAACTTCGCCCGCACCGCCACATCGTCCGCGCCCTCGGGGATCCACACGCAATTCAGCGTGTGCAGCGACCGGTCGGGAACATAGGAAATCCCCAGCGACTCCAGCCCCGCCCGCAGGCGCCGGTGGAGCCTTTCGTGCCGCGCGAAACGCGCCTCCAGTCCCTCCTCCAGCACCACCGCCAGCGCCTCGTGCAGGGCGTAGATCATATTCACCGGCGCGGTGTGATGGTATGCCCTCTTGCCACTGCCTTTATAGTAGTCCTTCAGCATCGAAACATCGAAATACCAGCTCCGCACCTTCGTCGTCCGCCTTTCGATGGCCTCCAGCGCCAGCGGCGAAAACGACACCGGCGACAAACCCGGGGGACACGACAGACACTTCTGCGTCCCGGAATAAATCGCGTCGATCGCCCACTCGTCGACCTTCACCGGATGCCCGCCCAGCGATGTCACCGCATCCACCACCAAAAGCATGCCGGCATCGTGCGCGATTCCCGAAATCCCCTCCAGCGGCTGATGTGCGCCTGTCGAAGTCTCCGCATGCACGATGCCCAGCATCTTCGCCTCCGGATGCCGCTCCACCGCCTCCGCCACCGCCTCGTCGGAAAACACCTGCCCCCACGGCGCCTCCAACCGGTGAACCGTCGCCCCGGCGCGCTCCATGACATCGGCCATGCGCGAACCGAAAACCCCGTTCACGCATACGATCGCCTCATCCCCCGGCTCCAACAGATTCACCGCCACGCATTCCATCCCCGCCATCCCCGTCGCCGAAACGGGAAAAGTCAGCGCATTTTCCGTCTGGAAGATCTCGCGCAGCATCGCGCAGGTCTCGTCCATGATCTCGATATAGCGCGGATCGAGATGCCCCAGCGTCGGCGAACCCAGCGCGCGCAGGACTCGTGCGGAAACAGTGCTCGGGCCGGGGCCCATCAGAATTCGTTCGGGAATGTTCATCGCTCGTCGTTCGTTGGGGAAAACTCTCCGGCAAAAGCCCGCTCGGTCAGTTCCGCGAAAAGCGTCGCGTAACCGGGCAGCAGCCGCTTGTGGATCAAATCCACCCGCATGTCATGCGGGGCGAAGGCGCTCTTCATCGCGTTCATCGTCATCTTTTCGAGATCCACCAGACTGAGCCCGAAGGTTTCGGTCGCAAGGGCCAGCTCCTTCGACATCTCCGTATCGCTCATCAGGCGGTCATCCGTATTCAGACATACCCGGAAGCCCGCCCGGTGGAAAAGCGCGAAAGGATGCTCCTCCATGCTGGCGCACGCCCCCGTGTGGACGTTGCTCGAAAGACACATCTCCAGCGGCACCCGCCGGTCGAGGACATACTGCGCCAGCCGTCCCAGCCTCAGCGACCCGTCCGGCCTCACCTCGATATCTTCCCGCAAGCGCGTCCCGTGGCCGAGCCGGTGCGCCCCGCACCACTGCAAGGCCTGCCAGATCGACTCCAGCCCGAATGCCTCCCCTGCATGGATCGTGATATTGAAATTCGCCCGCTGGATCGCGTGAAACGCCTCCAGATGCCTCTTCGGCGGATGCCCCGCCTCGCCGCCCGCAAGATCGAAACCCACCACGCCTTCGTCCCGCCAGCGGATCGCCAGCTCCGCCGCCTCCTCGCTGTCCGTGCGGTCGCGCATCGCGCAAAGGATCAGCCCCCACCGGACTCCGTGCGCTTTCCTTCCCCGCTCCAGCCCGGCGATCACTGCCTTCACCACCTCATCCTGCGTCAGCCCCCTCTCCGTATGGAACACCGGCGCGAAGCGCACCTCCGCATACACCACCCCATCGCTCCCCATATCCTCCATGAACTCGTACGCCACCCGCTCCAGCGCCTCCGGCGTCTGCATCACCGCGATCGTCTCCGCGAATCCCTCCAAATACTCCGGCAGACTCCCCCGCTGCGCGCCGCGATGGAACCACTCCGCCAGCGCCGTCGGGTCCTCGCTCGGCAATCCTCCGTATCCCTGCTCCCTCGCCAACTCCACGATGCTCGCCGGACGAAGTCCCCCATCCAGATGCTCATGCAGCAGCACCTTCGGCAAGCGCCTGAAATCCAGCGCCCGGACCAATGCCGCCCCTTTCGGCAGCGAAGCCTCCGGAAAAATCTCGGGATAGCGGTGCTCGATCATTCCGCAATCTCTAGCAGATTCCAGGCACCCGGGCGCGAAAAATCTTCAGTCGCACATCGTACGCAGTCCCGCTTCCAGTCCCAATGACGCCGGACCGGACAAGGCTCGCTTGAGCGGCGGCTTACTTGTCCACTCTCGCTTTGAGATCGCCGAGAGCCCACTGGATGCCGGCGAGGTAGTGGCGGAGCACGGTGGGATGCCAGTACATGTCGTGGTTGTGGCCGAGCGAGCAGTAGAAGACGCGGCCCTCGCCCCAGGAGCGGGCCCAGGAGACGCCGAAGTCCTTGTCCTCGCGCTTGATGCTCTGGACGTTCATGTCGGATTTCTCGGTGTCGAGGCGCAGGAGCATGTGGACTTTCTTCGAGTCGTAGGGATCGCGGTGCTGATAGATCTCTTCTTTGAAATCGACGTTCTTTCCTTCGAACATCGCGACCAGCGGATGGTTTTCCTGGCCTGGCTCGACCTTGATCGAGACGTTGGTGCCGGCGTTCCACGGGTGGCCGTCGAAGTAGCCGCCGATCATTTCGCCGTATTCGGACCAGTTGTAGCAGGTGTCGGTGGCGGCGTGAATGCCGACGAAGCCTTTGCCGCTCTTGATGAAGTCCATCAGACTCTTGCGCAACACATCGACCTTGTCGCTGTCCTTGAAGACGTCCTGGGTGGTGCTGAGGAAAACGATGGCGTCGAAGGCGTCGATGTTGCCGGGTTCGAAATTGGCCAGGTCGTCGCTGATGACGGTCTCGAAGGCGCCGGTCTTTTTGCCGAGTTCGGTCAGGGCGACCTTGCCGGTGGCGATGGATTCGTGGCGGAAGCCGGCGGTTTTGGAGAAGATGAGGACTTTGCGGGCTTTTTCCGGCTTGGCGTAGGCTTCGTCCGGCAGGGCGGCGGCGATTTTTTCTTCGGCCCCGGCGGGCGGGCGTTCGTTGTCGGGACCGGCGGCGACGAGGAAGAAGACCGCGGCGGCGGCGGTCAGGGGAAGGAGAAGGGTGGGTTTCATGGAAATTCGATCAGGAATGTACGATTACCGGTTTTGACGGGAGGACTTTTCAAGGAGACCAAAAGGCCGGTTCCGAATTTTTGGGCCGGGATGGATGGGAAAGATTTCTGGTGCGGCGTTTGGTCATGGCGCCTCCGGAATCCGGGGTTGGGCGTTTCTCATGCGGATACAGGAGAATTCCAGTCCGGAGGATACGGCGAAATCATGGATCGGCCAGAGGGATGGGACGATGCGCAATTCGATCTGGCGCCGGACCAGTTCGGAAAGGACATCGGCGACCGGGTGATGCGCCAAGGGCATGACCTCGGAGCGGGAGACGAAGTAACCCGCGTTCGCGTCGAGCAGGGTGAAGGTTTCGACGGGCACTTCGTAGATCCACAGAGTCGCGCTCCTGATCCGGTCGAGCCATCCGCTTTCGACGGCGATCACGCGGATTCCCGACTCCGGAAGAAAAGTGACCCGCGGGCAGTCTCTCGGAAGCAGGTAGTTCGCCAGATGCTCCTCGTCGATCGCCCAGACCACCGCCGGATCCGGGTGCCGTTCCCGCGGTTGAAAGCGCTTGATGTGCGCGGAGTCGCTAACGTGGAAGAGGCGCATTTCGGGCGAACAGGATGAATGATGGACGCTACATCGAAAATCCCATCCATCCTATCCATCCCGGTCCGTTTCCGGAGATTCACACACCGGGCTTAGTCCAGGCGGCGTTGTTTTTCGAGGAGGCGACGGCGGCTTCGATGAAGGCCATGCCGGCGACGCCGTCTTCGATGTCCGGGAAGTCGTAGCCTTCCGGGCGGGGAAACTTGCCGGCGATTTCGTCGCGGATCGCTTCGGCGGCGGCGAGGTAGATATTGGCGAAGGCTTCGATGAAGGCCTCCGGGTGGCCGAAAGGCAGCCGGGTGAAGGCGGTGGCTTCGGAACCGTTGTAGGAGTTGCCGCGGCGCCAGATCTCGCGGGGTTTGTCGAGGTATTTGACGATGAGCTCGTTCGGGTGCTCCTGGTGCCACTCGATGGAGCCGTCGGTGCCGTAGATGCGGATGTTGAGATTGTTCTCGTCGCCGGTGGAAACCTGCGAGGCGTAGATGATGCCTTTCACGCCGTTTTGATAGCGGACGAGGATGTTGCCGTCGTCGTCGAGATGGCGGCCGGGGACGAAGGTGGTGAGTTCGGCGGCGAGCTCCTCGATTTCCAGGCCGGTGATGTAGCGGGCGAGGTTCTCGGCGTGGGAACCGATGTCGCCGATGCAATTCGAGACGCCGGAGACGGAGGGGTCCATGCGCCAGTTGGCAATGGTGCTCTCGGTGTTGTGGAAGGCGCTGGAGGCGTAGCCCTGCGGGTATTCCGCGACGATTTTGAGCAAGCGGCCGAGCCTGCCGGACTTCACCAGGGCGCGGGCTTCCTTGACCATGGGGTAGCCGGTGTAGTTGTGGGTGAGGGCGAAGACCTTGCCGGATCTCTTCACGATCTCCGCGAGTTCCTTCGCCTCCTCCAGCGAGAAGGCCATGGGTTTCTCGCAAATGACGTTGATGCCGGCTTCGAGGAATGCCCTGGCGACTTTCGCGTGGAGGTCGTTGCGGACGACGATGGAGACGAAGTCGATGCGTTCGCCGGCGGGAAGAGCGGCTTCCTTCGCCGCCATGTCTTCGTAGGAGGTGTAGACGCGGACGGGATCGAGGTAGAGGTCCTCCCCGGAGGCTTTGCTCTTTTCCGGGTCGGAGGAAAAACAGCCGGCGACGATTTCGATTTTGCCGTCGAGATTGGCGGCCATGCGGTGAACGGCGCCGATGAAGGCACCGCGGCCGCCGCCGACCATGCCCATGCGGAGTTTGCGGTTCATTTGGAAAAGAGGGTCAGGGTTGTGGAAAAGGAACGAACCGCAACCGGAGCGAAGCGGAGATGGACCAACTGGATCATTTCAATTCTTCGGTCAAAGTCACTGAGGTCGCGGAGGTGAACACAGAGGAAATCGAATCAGGGACTTTTCTGCGTTTTTCCTCCGCAGGCTTTATACCCCGCGGTTCGTTGAATAGCTTCAGACGGCAACCGGGGCACCAGAAGCGGAAGAGGCGTAGATGGCGTCGATGATTTTCATCAGTTTGAGCGCCTGATCGGGGGTGTTGAAGGGGACGGCGCTGCCTTCGATGGCGTGGATGAAATTCGCGGCGGAGGCGCTGCGGCCCATGTCCTCGCAGGCTTCGGTGACGATGCTCCGGTTGACCGAACGGCCGTTTTCCTGGACGTAGAGTTCGCAGGTGTCGATGGCGGTTTCGTCGAGCCCGTCGCGGCCGAAAAGGCGCTCAACCTTGCCGCCGGCGCCGCTGCCCTGGAAGACGACGGAGACTTCCTCGCGCTTGACCATTTCCGCCCAGGAGACCTGGAGGGAAAGGACCTGGCCGGTCTTGAAGGTGACGAAACCGTGAGCGGCGGCTTCGACATCGGTGGTGCCATCGTCCCGGTCGGGGATGCCCCAGGGGCCCTTGAAGTTCTTGTCGGTGATGAAATCGCTGAAAGTCTGGCCGAGGACGTGGGCGGGTTCGGGGTAGTCCATGAAGTAAAGGGCGAGGTCGATCATGTGCAGCAGGTCGATGACCGGACCGCCGCCGGAGAGTGCCTTGGTGGTGAACCAGCCGCCGAAACCGGGGATGCCGGTGCGGCGGATCCATTTCGCCTGGGCGGAGTTGATTTTTCCGACGGTACCATCGGCGATGTACTGCTTCATTGCGACCGACTCGGGCCGGGCGCGGTTGTTGAAGTTGAACATCAGCTTCTTGCCCGCGGCGTTGGCGGCGTCGATCATCTCCTGGACTTCCGCGGCGTTGAGGGCGGGCGGTTTTTCGCTGAAGACATGCTTGCCCGCTTCGAGACATTGGACGGCCAGCGGTTTGTGGAATTTGTTCGGAACGATGATGGAGACCGCGTCGATGTCGGCGCCGGTGAGCATGGCTTCGACGCTGTCGAAGGAGGCGGGGATGCCCCATTGCTTGGCGGCGCGCTCCGCCGCGCCCGGGGCGGGATCGGCGACGGCGGTAACGATGGCTCCGGCCTGGCGGAAGCCTTCGGCGTGATAGCGCAGCATGCCGCCCGCTCCGATGATACCTACTTTGGTGGACATGGTCTTTGATTGACGATTGAAGATTGCAGATTAGCGATTGGGTGAAGCGGGATGCCGACTTTATTGGTTGGACTTGTCGAAGGCGGCGTCGAAGGCGATCTGGTTGCGGGGGAAGTCGAGGTTTTTGACGAAGGCGCAGCTTTCCGCGGCGCCGTGGAAGCGGTCCATGCGGCCGTCTTCCCACTCGATCGACAGCGGGCCGGTGTAGCCGATGTCGTTGAGGGCGACGATGACTTCCTCGAAGTCGATGTCGCCGCGGCCGACGCTGCGGAAGTCCCAGTAGCGGCGGGCGTCGCAGAAGTCGGTGTGACCGCCGAAGACGCCCACGCTGCCATCGCCGTGACCCCACCAGACGTCTTTCATGTGGGCGTGGTGGATGCGTTGACCGAGCTGGCGGATGAATTTCACGTAATCGACGCCCTGGTAGCCGAGGTGGCTGGGATCGTAGTTGAAGCCGAAACGCTTGTGGCCGCCGACGGCCTCGATG
Organism: Haloferula sp.; assembly: GCA_037190465.1. Lineage (GTDB taxonomy): Bacteria > Verrucomicrobiota > Verrucomicrobiia > Verrucomicrobiales > Akkermansiaceae > Haloferula. The sequence continues at coordinate 19,572 of JBBCJF010000007.1, forward strand.
GCGCGCTCGGCGGAGGCGATGTCGAAGGCGATTTCGGTGGGGTGGACTTCCAGGGCGAAGTACACGTCTTCCGCGTCGAAGGCGTCGAGGATCGGCTTGAAGCGCGCGCCGAAGTCGTCGAAGCCTTTCTGGATGTATTCCTGGCTGGTCGGCGGGAAGGCGTAGAGCGCGCCCCAGATGGAGGAGCCGGTGAAGCCGTTGACGACCGTTTTGCCGGAGCCGGCGGGGTGGGAGGCCATGTAGTCCTTGCCGGCGTCGAAGAATTTCCGGGCGGCTTTCGCGGTGTCGATCAATTCCTGCGCGGCGCGCTGGCGGACGCCTTCCGGATCGCCGTCGCCCCAGACGTGGTCGGGGAGGATGGATTTGTGGCGTTCGTCGATGAGGTCGCAGATCGCCTGGCCGACGAGGTGGGCGGAGATGGCATAGCAGGCGAGGCCGTGCTTTTTCAGGAGTTCCCAGCGGGCGGGGATGTAGGCGGGGTCGTTGAGGGCGGCCTGCACGTCGAAGTGGTCGCCCCAGCAGGCGAGTTCGACGCCGTCAAAGCCCATGTTTTTGACCTTGGGAAAGAGTTCCTCTGCCGGGATGTCGGCCCATTGGCCGGTGAAGAGTGTGACGGGGCGTGACATGGTGGTTGGGTTGGGATGGTGCGTGGAGATTGGAGGATGCCTTTCAGCGGGGAAAAGGGAAAATCCGTTTGGGTGAGAAAAACTGCGGCATACGGCGGCGCTTACACCCGTTCGAAGCAATTCTTTTCCCAGGCCTCCCGGAGCGAAGCGATGTGCGGATCGCCGGCGGCGAGGGATTTCCCGTCGATGGCGCGGACCGGCACCACGCCGCGGGTAGCGGAAGTGAGGAAGACGGGGACATCCGCGAGCTCTCCCGGCATCAGAGTGCGTTCAGCGGTCGGAAGGCCCAGGGAGGCAGCGATTCCGATGACCCGGGCGCGGGCCGTGCCGGGGAGGCAACCGGAGGAGAGAGGAGGAGTGGCGATTTCCCGGTCGAGGATTGCGAAGATATTCGCCGTGGCGGCTTCGCAGACTTCGCCGCGGGTATTGAGAAAGAGCGCCTCGTCCGCGCCGTGGCGGCGGGCGTGGTCGAGGGCGATCAGGTTTTCCGCGTAGGAGGCGCATTTGATGCCCGCCAGCGGCGAGCGTTCGTTGCGGGGAAAGGGGGCGGTGACGAGAACGAGCGATGCCGGGGGCGGAGGGCAGACGACGGCGGTGATCCACAGGAAAGAGTCGTCTCCCGGTTCCAAGCGGTTCAGGTCCCCGGAGCCTGCACCGAGGGCGATGCGCACCCGTGCCCGTCCTTTCGTCAGTCCCTGTCTTTCCAGCAATTCTCCGATCGCTTCCACCGGGACGGCGGGCGCGGGGAGTCCGAGCCGGGCCGCCCCCGCGGCGAGACGCGCGAGGTGCAGCGGCAGCGCGATGGGCCGGCGGTCGAGAGCGAGCACGGTTTCGAAGACGCCGAGCCCGTGGCAGAGGCCGCGGTCCATCGCGGAGATTTCCAGCGGTCCCTGGCGGAATGAGCCGTTGCACCAGATCCAGTTCACGGCGGGAGTGTGAATGGGATGCGGCGGGGGTGAAAGACCTTGGACAAGGGAAAACCGGGCGGGCAGTTTCTCCGCGTGCGCATCCTCATCTTCGTCGCGGGTATCCTGACCGCTTTGCTGGGCATTGCCGCCTACCACAAGTCCGGCGATCCCCGTTTGCTGCAAGGCGGGCTGACGCTTGGAGGCGGCTGGGTGATTTGCGGCTTCTTTTCGCTGAATGCGAAGTGGCACGGCATCGCCGGGGCGGGCCTGCTGGCCCTGCTCGGTGCTGCCCGCGGCCTGCCCGCGCTGCTGAAGCTTGGGGACGGCGATGCGGCGGTTCTTTTCGAAGCCGCCGCCGCGGCGATCAGCGTGGTCGTTTTTCTCGCCGCCGGCCGCGCCCTGCTCGCCGAGAGGAACCGGCGGCAGATCGAGGCGCTGAAGCAGGGAGAAGAGTAGCGGGACGGCTGCGCCGTTCCGCGAATGGGAGGGTGGTTCGGCGGAACGCCGCAGGCATTCCGCTACAATCGCGGGAATGGCGTTGCAGGAGCCGGGGGCATCGGCTGGAGTGCGGCCCATGCGTTATGAACCGATCGATCCGCAGCTTTTCATCCGCAACCGGGAGAAGCTCCGCGGACTGCTCAAGCCGGACAGCATCGTCATCGTGCTGGCCAACGACATCTACCCGACCAACGCCGACGGGACGATGGCCTTCAGGCAGAACGCCGATCTCTTCTATCTCACCGGCGTCGATCAGGAGGACACGGTGCTGGTGCTGATGCCCGACGCGAAGGATCCGAAGGAGCGTGAAATCCTGTTCGTGAAGGAGACCAGCGAGCACATCGCGATCTGGGAGGGGGAAAAACTCACGAAAGATCAGGCGAAGGCGGCGACCGGCATCGAGCGGGTCGAGTGGTCGCATACCTTCGAGTCCTGGCTGCACCGCCTGATCCCGCAGGCGAACCATGTTTATCTGGCGACCAACGAGCATCTGCGCGCCGCCACGGTGGTCGAGACGGCGAACGACCGCTTCATCAAGAAGTGCCAGGCCCGCTATCCGCTGCATCGTTACGAACGTTTGGCGCCGCTGATGCACCGGTTGCGCATCACCAAGGATCCGGTCGAGGTCGAAATCATCCGCAGAGCCTGCAAGATCACCGAGGCGGGTTTCCGCCGCCTGCTGGGTTTCGTGAAGCCGGGCGTCGGCGAGTGGGAGGTGGAGGCCGAGCTGCTCCACGAATTCGTTCGCCGCGGCTCGCGCGGCTTCGCCTACGGGCCGATCATCGGCAGCGGGAAAAACGCCTGCGTGCTGCATTATGTCGAAAACGACAAAATCTGCCAGGACGGCGACCTGCTGCTGCTCGACGTGGCCGCCGAGTATGCCGGTTGGGCTTCCGACCTGACGCGGACCATCCCTGTCAACGGCCGCTATTCCCGCCGCCAGCGCGAGGTCTACGACGCTGTGCTGCGCGTTTTCCGCGGGGCGAACGAGATCCTGCGCCCCGGCAACACACCGCTGGAATACCAGAAGCAGGTGCTCGAACTGATGGAGGCGGAACTGGTGAACCTGGGTCTGATCGGCGCGAAGGAGGCGAAGGAGCAGGGGCCGGACAAGCCGCTGGTGAAGAAGTACTTCATGCACGGCACCTCGCACCACCTGGGGCTGGATGTGCACGATGTGGCGCCGCCGCACGAGCCGTTCGCCGAGGGCATGATCTTCACCATCGAGCCGGGCATCTACATCCGCGACGAGGACATCGGGGTGCGGATCGAGAACGACGTGCTGATCGGCAGAAAGGCCAACATCGACCTGATGGCGGACATTCCGATCGAAGCGGAGGAGATCGAGGAGTTGATGAATGCGTAGCGGTCGCGCCGCAGATCACGGCACGAAAAAATTGGCGGACAGGCTCCGTCCGGCTAGGTTCGGGGCGATGAAATTCTCGATCATGATGGCGGCGGGCGTTCCCATGGCATGCGCGGCCTTTGCCGGGGTGAAGTCCGGCCACGGCGAAGCGGAACTGATCGGCGGGGTGAGCGCCTACGAACCCGGCGCCAAGGTGCCGGTGGCGATCCGGCTGAAGATCGACCCCGGCTGGCACAGCTACTGGGTCAATCCGGGTCTGGGCGGCATGCCGCTCACGGCCAAGTGGACGCTGCCGGAAGGCTGGTCCGCCGGCGAACTGCGCCAGCCGGTGCCGAAGCGCTTCCTAACGGGGGATCTCCCGGGCTTCGGCTACGAGGGCGAGGCGGTTTTTCTGGTCGATCTGACCCCGCCGGCCGCGGCCGCGGGTGATGCGGAGCTGAAAGTCAGCCTCTCGTGGCTGACCTGCGACGACAGCGCCTGCGTGCCGGGCGATGCGGAGCTTTCCCTGAAATTGCCGGCCGGCGAGGCGAAGCCGGGCGAGGGCGCGGCGGTGATTGAGGCGGCGGAGAAGAAGATTCCCAAACCGGTGAACCATACCACCTCCGGTGTCGCGGAGAAGGACGGGAAGGTGATCATGAGCTTCAAAATGCCGGGCGATTTCGACTTCGAGGGCGCCGAGGCTTTCCCCGCCACACCGGATGTCGTCAACCCCGGCGCGACGATCGAAATCAAAAAATCGGAAGAAGGATGGACCGCCAGCGCTCCGAAGGACGAGTACGCGGCCGGACCCGTGAAAAAATACGATCTCGTGCTCGCCGGAGGGAAGCTCCCTCATCCCGTCGTTGTGTACTGGCGCGGGAAGGAATAGTGACCCGATTTTCGTTGGACAAGCCACGCGGGCGGTCCAACGTGCTACCTGAACCTCAACCCCACCCACAGAAAAACATGAGAAACCATACGTTCCTCGGTGCCGTGCTCGGTGCCATCGTCTGCTCCGCCACCGCTTTCGCCGTCGATCCGGGCGAGGCGGCTCCCGCCTTCAACGTAAAGAACGTGAAAGGCGACGAAATCACGCTCGCCGATTACAAGGGCAAGGTCATCGTCCTGGAATGGATCAATTACGACTGCCCCTTCGTGAAAAAGCACTACGCCAGCGGCAATATTCCCAAGCTGCAGGAGACCTACACGGGCAAGGACGTGGTATGGATTTCGGTGAATTCCTCCGCCGAGGGCGAGCAGGGCTATCTGCCGGGCTCCGACCTCGCCGCCCGCTCCGAGAAGGAAGGCAACAAGGCCAGCCAGATCGTGCTCGATACCGACGGCAAGATCGGCAAAGCCTACGGTGCCGTGACCACCCCGCAGATCGTGGTGATCGATAAGGAGGGCAATGTCGCCTACAACGGCGCCATCGACTCCAAGCCGACCACCGACGCCGGCGACATCGCCAGCGCCGATGCCTTCGCCGCCAAGGCGATCGACGCCGTACTCGCGGGCGAAACCGTCGAGAACGCCAAGAACAAGCCCTACGGCTGCGGCGTGAAATACGCGAAGTGACCGGCGGGATCTTTTCATTCCCGTTTTCCCAAGCCTCCGGGATGAATCCCGGAGGCTTTTTTGCGGAGTGGCGGCGTCCCTGCCGCCATGACACGGCATGGCGCTTTTCCAAGCGGCGCGGACGCTGCCCCGCCACTCCGGTCAATTTCCGGGAAAGGGGTCCGCGCTCAACCGCAGACGGATTTCCTCCGCGGGCATGGCCGGGTCGGCGGGGGCCTCGGCGGGCTTCACGATGACCAGACCCAGCGCGGTGAGCAGGGTGGCGGCCATCAGGACCAGGAGCACGGCTTTGGAAGCGGAAGGTTTTTCGGAGAACATCCGGCGCACCCGGGCTTCGAGCCCGCTTTCGTGGGCCATCGCGAGCGCGGTCGCGGGCGAGCGGGCGGGGGCGGCGAGATCGCAGAGCACGTTCGCGTAGCGCTCCGCTTCCATGCCGTCGGCCAGCACGGCGGCGTCGCAGGCGAATTCGCACTGGTCGGCCAGCCGCCGGGCCATCCACCAAACCAGAGGATTGTACCAATGCAGCGTGCAGGCCACCGCACCAACCGCGCGCCACAAGGGGTCGCGGCGCTGGTGGTGCTTCGCTTCGTGGGCGAGCACGGCGGCACGGTGTCCGGTGCTCCAGGCATGCCAGGCTGGGGGCACGAAGATCACCGGGCGGAAAATCCCCGCCGCAACGGGGCCGGAGAGATTTTTCAGCACGCGGACCTCGATGCGGCCGGTCTTTTCCACCGGCAGCGAAGCACGCCGCCAGCGGATGAGCACGACCAGCGCGGCGAAGAGACGCAGCGAAAAGAGAAAAACGCCCGCCGCCCAGATCCATGGCAACAAGGGGAGCAAAGCCGGCGCCGCGCCCGCACCGGAGGAAGGAAGCAGCGGCGCTTTCGGCAGCAGGAAAAGCAGGGGGAAAGCGGCGAGCAATCCCAGCGCCAGCAGGGTCAGGCGCGGGTCTCTGGCCGCATCGCGCCGGCCCGCCAGCCACACGGCGGAGGCGGCGAGCAGGGAGAAGGCAATGGCGGCGGGGAGCATGGGAGATTGTCAAAGGTCTCAAGCACCCGGCAAAACCTGGTTGTTTGCACCGGCTCGTGGGACACACAGACCGAACCCGCGCATAGAGCTGAACCAGAGCGAAGCCTCTTTTGGGAGGACTGAAAATCGAGCGGACATAGTGTATTCTTCGTTTCGATTCAAAAACTCATTGAGCTGATTTGATTTATCAAAATTAATAATATATGCATCATAATCTTTGATCCAGTTGCATTGAGTTGCATTCCGGGAGCTGATGTTCCATGAAAACAATTGCTGAGAAGGGCTTTGCAATGTGACGGTCCCTTTGAATTCTTGGAGACCTGCTCCCTGTGGGAAGGCGATGAGTATGGCATGAGGCCCGAAATAGCGAGTTTCGATTGTTCCTTCGACACTTCTCCGATCAACGAGAGAAACTCGATCCTGCCATGGGAACACTGTGCAACAACTGCTGATCAACATGGAGTACATGCATACTGAAAAGATGTTTAATACTTTTGAATGCATGTGCACTTGTTGCCGGGGAGTTACAAATTATTGGTGTCGATCAGGCTGCGGATGCGCTCGATCTCCTCATTGCTGAGCTGCTGATCCTTGGGATCGAGCAGCGCGGCGACGAGGTTTTCGGGTTTGCCCTCGAAGAAGGTCGCGAGCAGAGATCGCAATGCCGAGCGCTTCGCTTTTTTCTCCGGCACGGCGGGGCGATAGACGTAGCGGCGGGAATCCTTGCGGTGGGATACCAGGCCCTTGTCGATCATCGTCGCCAGCAGCGCCCGCACCGCGGAGTAGGTGGGCGGGTCGGGCATATCGTCCTGCACCTCCTGCGCCGTCGCCTCCCCCCGCCGGTAGAGGATGTCCATGACCTGCCGCTCGCGCTTGGCGAGGTTTTTCGTGTCGCTCATGGAAAGAAAATGACGCCTGCTGGAAAAACCGCAATTCAAATGTTGAAAAAATAGCATTTAAGGTTTGACGCACCGGAACCGAAATGCTGTTTTTTCAGCACCATGAAACTTCCGATCCGGAATTTGTTCTCCGCCGTGCGGGAAAAGCCGCTGTATTCCCTTGGTTTCGCTGCCTTGCTGCTGGCGGGTTGTGCTGAAGTCCCTTATGCTCCCGCCGATGCTTCGAGGACGGCATCGTCCGCGTATGTGGCACCGGAGGATGGAGCGATCACGCGCAAATCCATCGATCCCATCCTGAGCAGCCCCGGGCGGCCCCCGGCTGAAAAGCCCCGTGTCAAAGCCGCCGAAGAACGCCCCGGGCTGGCGACGGGTTTCGGCGAGTCGATTTCCTCGCCGTGGAACCGCCAGTCCTTCGTCCGCGCCTCATCGAAGCCGGCGGGAACGGGGGTGGTTTACTATAACAACCGCGAAGGCATCGATGCGATGAGCGGCGGCAAGAGGAAGGGAGCCCCGATGCAGACCGCGGCCGGGGGGATGATCGAGTGGGGCATCAAGGGAGGCTTCGGTTTCCTGCCCGTATACGAATCGTGGTACCAGAGCCGGCGTTTCGTGGTCGGGCGCAGGGATGCGAACTACTCCATCGTGCTGAAAAACCGCTGCAAGAGCCGCCTGGAGGTGGTGCTGAGCGTGGACGGGCTGGATGTGATCGACGGCAAGCCAGCCGCCTTCTCCAAGCGCGGCTACGTGATCGCGCCGGGCGAAACGCTGGAAGTGAAGGGCTGGCGCACCGGCCCCGATTCGGTGGCCCGCTTCAAATTCTCCAGCGTCGCGGGCTCGTATGCGAATCTCTCCCGCGGGGAGCACCGCAATGTCGGGGTGATCGGCATGGCGGTCTTCGGCGAGAAAGGCGTCGATCCGTGGACCTGGATGCCGGCGGAGATCAAAACCCGCGGGGACGCGACGCCATTCGCCAAGGCACCGGGGAGTTGAAGACGATCTGGAGTGAGTGCCGGGGGCATGGAAACCCTTCCTCCATGCCCCCGGCCGGACGCGAAGCTCGGCATCCGGCGAGTCGTGGATTTTACCGCTCTTTGCCGGCGGATGCCGGACGTTTGCTGTTCAACTTCCTCTCGCCAGCCAATCCTTCACCGGCTGGCGGTTCAGCAGGATCAGCGTGAGCACGGGATAGATGAGAGTCATGAGAACTCCGATCACCCCCCCGGCGACCATGCTGCCGACAACCATGCTTTCCGCTCCGCCGGGAAGGCCTTCCATCGAGGAAGTCACCAATTCCCGCATCGCCGGCGCGATCACCGCCACCGTCAGGCCGAGCGAGACGATTTTCGCACTGATGGACGACCACGCGTAGAGATTCGACCATCTCAGCGCATCGCTCCGGTTCCGCAGCAGCTTGATTCCGGCGGGGATCATCACCGCCGCCACTCCGAGACCCATCGCCGCCGTCACCCAGGTCGTCCAGCCGCTCTGCTCCTGAAAGCGGACCTGCGCCTGGAAATGCGGATCGCTCTCCGGAAGGATCCCGAATCCCGCCTGCATGAAAAGGGAGGCGATCGACCAGATCGCCCCCAGAATGCCCATGCCGGCGAACACCAGATGAAGCACCCCGAAAACCCTGATCGAAGCCGGCGCCATCGCCCCCGCTATCGATGGCGGAGACTGGGCGGAAGCCATCGACGGCGGCTCGTAGGGCGAGGGCTGGTTCATCCCCGCGACTCAAGCGCAACCGCTGCCGCCTGTCCATCCGCCGCGTGTGAAAGATGGCACCGGATTCGCTCCGGCGACCGGACACCGGACCACGCCACTCAATTCGCCCCGACGCCCGTGTAGAACTCCTTCTTCTTCTCTTCGATAACGACCAGCCAATTCATCATCGTCACCGGCGGGAGTTCGGCGGGATGGGTGATCGGCCGGAGGTTCACATTGATCTTGCTGGCGCCTGCCTGCTGTTCGCTGCCGAGTTTGAGATCGAGCAGATGGACCGGGCCGTCCTCGGCGGTGTCCCCTCCCAAGTGCCCCATCTGCCCGGAGAGCTGCACTTTGAAGGGATCCACATCCGTCCCGTAGCGCATTTCCGGAGCGAACAACGAGGTCGGCGGATAGAACGGCGCCGGCAATCCGCTGCCGGCGGGCGGGGAAGACGCCGCGACCACATTAAAATCGTCGCCGATGTAGAGACGCATGTTGGTCACCAGCGAGAAGCCCTTGGTGAAGCCGGTGAGGTTCGCGCATTCCTTCAGGACTACGCCATAGTCGATGTCGGGGGTGGGAGTCGTCCTCGACGGCATGTGGCTGGGATTGTTGAGGCCGCTGGTCGTGTAATCCACGTTCACTACCAGGGAATGGTTCGGATGCGTGGGGTGCACCGTGGAGTTCGCGCCGAGCCTGCTGAGAAGGGCCGGAATTCTCTCGGGATAGACAACAACGCATTTTTTGCCGGATTTCAACTGATCGGCCCCCATTGCCTGGGGCAGGGCCAGCCGGTAATAACCCGCCTTGAAGGTGCCATAATTCGGGTCTCCAAAAGTCGTGTTATTGAATGAAACCGTGCCGGTCACTCCCCGGTGATAGGCAAACTTGCCATTGGCACCGTACGCGACATCGACAAGCTGACTGAAATTGTATGACTGACCCTCATCTGCCACCCTCACGTACCCGGATTCAAGAGACCTGGGACTATGTTCGGTGGAATAACTTGAACTACCAGGGTAGGGTATTTCAATGGATTCACGGTTCGATCCTATCATATAACTGAATCTCACATTGATGGGACTCGATCCATAAATCGCCGGATTGGAGATCTCAATGATATCGAGTTGCATCGCGCATTGGAGAGCGCCGACCGAGTAGTTGTTCCACGTCGTCGGGGAAATGGTCGAGGTTTCATTCCCGTGGGCGAAGCGGTCGAAGAAATCCGCCCCGCGGTTGATTGGCACGAAGGCCGCTCGGCCGCTTTCCGAGGAGAGATAGACAGGCATGAAGATGCCGTGAGTCACCTCGTATTGCTCGCGGACGCCCGGCATGAAAGGATTGCCGTCGATGGTGTTGTCCCCGACCGAGGCGCCGCCCTCCAGCGACAGCCCCCGGCGGCCGGACAAGCGATCGAGATTGATGCTGCCGTCCACCTGGGCTCGCGTGGCGAAAACCCCCCCCTCGACATTGGCCTGTTGCCAAGGAGTGCCATCGGCGTGGGTGCCGATCTTCGTGAAAGCTTCGGCGGAAATGGCGAGCTGCGAGGGGATTTCGTAAATCGACAATACGAAATCGCGCTCGCCGATGCTGGCATCGCCACGGGCGTAGCTTTTGACGATGTTGTCGTGCTCGCCGATGCTCATGCTGAAGCCCCACCAGTTGCGCTTCGCGACGAACGGCTGGCCGGGTTCCGCATAGCCGAAATGAATTTCCGGGTAGGGGATGACGTTGAAGCGGCGGTCCGGGGAACCGGGCGCAGCGCTCGAATAGAGTTTCTCATTCGTGATGATCGGATAGGTCCAATCTTTCGTGTTCCCGCCGGCCCATTGGAGGAATGTTGGAAAGCCCGGGCCGAGCTGGCCGTCCGTAAGATTGATTCCCGGCGACACCGGAATTTCCCCGCGCGGATCGATCTCGATTTCGTCGAAGATGGTTCCGATGGTCCCCAGCGCCGAGTCCGTGCTGTTCGCAAGAATTGTCGCGCCCGTCACGCCGAGCTGGTTGAGCGTCGCGGTGGACACGGATGTGCGGGCGTTGGCCTGGTTGAGCGCTTCCGAAAAAATCGATGTCCACTGGAGCGGCGTGCGGTTGGCGCTGTTCGCGTCCGACTGGTGCTGCATCGCACGCATCGCACGGTTCGGTACCAGGTTCACGATCGCTTTCAGGACCGCCTCTTCTTTCTCCGCGTAGTCGATGCGTAGCTGCGAGTGGACTTGAATATCCTGTTCGGAGAGCGAGGCCCGGTAGGCCGCCAGCATCAGGACGGTGAGCACCAGGCCGGTGCCGACCACCAGAAGGTAGGAGACATAGCCCGCGCGGTGATGACGTCGTGGAGTTCCTTTTCTCATAGCTGCTGGGTTCCGGAATAAATGATTTCCTCCCCGTTCGGTCCGGTAAGCCGGACGCGGAGAATCCCGTGTTCGATCGCGAAATCCACGTTGGCGGGCTTGGTGGTCAGCGCCCATTGGGGGGCGCTGACGACGCCGCCGGTGTTGACCACCCGGTAGTAGAGTCCCTGCCCCTGCCCGGTTCCGGGATCTTCGAAGGAAAGAACGCAGGCGCGGAACGCCCCGTTCGGCTCGCGGAAGCGCAGGAGCAACACGGACGCGTCGCTCATCACGGGGTTCCCCGCGGCGATGTCGCCCAGACCGTTGTAGAGCCGGAATCCGTCCGCCCGGGCGACCACGCGGCTCAGGTAGTTGTTGATGATCGGCGCCTCGTTGGTCAGAAAATTCTGCGCCTGGAAGATCCGCAGGAAGGCGAGTTGCTGGTTGAAAAGCGCGAGCACCATCGCCGCGACCATCATTCCCATCATCATCGCCAGGGTCAGCTCGATGAGCGTGTAGCCCCTCTTCAGGAAGCGCCGGAATCGTCCCGGCCATATCTTTGCCGGAACTTTCATTGCGAACGGACCACGGTTCGGGATTTCACATAAGTGCGCCCGCCAACCTGGTAGCGCACGAGGCTCTGGAGCCGCCAGACTTTCATCGCGGAGGGATTGGTCGCCAGCGTGCCGCTGCCTCCATCGGCGGGGTAATTGTTCGGATCGGGGATGCGGGTGCGGATCACCGCCCCCTGAAGCGCCCGGCCGCCGGGCAGCCTGCCAAGCTCGATCGCGGATTGCGCCGAGGTGGGAAAGACGGGCCACAAGGAGCCATCGCTGGTGATCTCTTCGAAAGGCACCCGTTCCGCCAAGGCCCGCTCATAGGTCATGTAGGCATCCGTCACCGATTGCTGCAGGGTCCACTGGCGCGGTGCCGTGATGTTGATCGAAAGTTGCAGCAGTCCCAGCCCCAGCACGGTGAGCAGCGCGAGCGCCATCGTGATTTCCACCAGCATCGAACCGTGGGCTCGGCGCTTGCGGCGCGGCGCGGAAAATCCGATGCTCCGCCCATGGGTCGCCCGCTCCCGCGTCTTTTCGCCTGCCTCGCTGCCAGCGCCATCCTCTGCGGACCGGCGGGCGCACAGGCGCTGCTGGAACCTCCCTTCGGATTGAAATGGGGAGATTCTCCGGAAAAACTGATCTCTTGGGCATCCCGACATTCCCTGAACGTTAACATTTCCCTGCCCGGCAAGCAACCCGCACTTCATGTGGTCGGAGTCTCCCCCGAGGCGGGGTTTCTTCCCGGCTCCCCTGCCAGCTCCGTCGAGGGCCGCTTCCTCCACGGCCGGCTCTACGAAGTCACCGTCCATTACCGGCAGCCCGATGCCGATGCCAACCGGGTCGAGAACGACTTCAGCAAGCTGCGGAAAGAACTGGTCGCCGAGTACGGCGAACTGACCGCGAACCTGCGCGACCGCTCGGTCAAGGACCAGTTCGCCACCCGCACTCTGTCCTACCATCGCGAGCCGGTGAAGGGGCTCCTTCTCCTGCTGGCCTACACCGAAGTGGAGGATCTGCTGCGCAAAAAGCGCGGGGCCGAATTTTCCCTGATCTACCGGAACGACAATTTCCGGCTCGAGCTGGAGAAAAAGCAGGCCCCCGCGCATGCGGATCCGGGGAGGTGATGTTGCGGATCCGACCATGGCGGGGGAAAGGAAGGGCGGATGCGGTCCGGGGCGGGACCGCTCATTCGATCGTGGTCACCGATCCGTTCATCTGAATCGTGCGGTTGACGTGGAAGGTGACATGGTCGAGCCGGTCGATGCCGAATGGCGTGGCGGTCAGCAGTTCCATCGTCCACTGGCCGTCCTGGCCCTCGAAGACCACGTCCCAGTCGGTGATGGTCAGCACCCGGCTCTGAGGCACCGAATCGTTGACGATGAGCGCCGAACCGGGCACCACCGTGCCCTCGGTGCCGAGCTGCGGAGTCCCCTTGTAAACTTGGGCGTAAACGCGAGAATCGGGGTAAATATCGTTGATCGTGAGTGTCAGAACCGGCAGACCGAAACGGATCAATTGGTTGTCCGACAACCCCTCGATACTGCCATCCGCCACCGGCCAGATCTGCACGTGCTTCGAGGCCAGCTGCGACTCGGGCGCCTGGTAATCCGCGAGACTGAACACGGAGAACCGCTCCTCGCCCCGGACTTTCGCCCGGTTCGCGCCCGGCACGGAATTCAGAGCGTAAGTGAGCGTATGGGTGCCGTTGGACGTGATCATCGCCTGGCTGAGCAAGATCGCCTGCGTGCGGTCGATGCCGATGCCCGTGCCATTCGGTCCGTAGGATTGGACGTGCCGGAGCAGCTTCACCGACTTCGACGGTTCCGGGTCTCCCGGACCGCTCAGCAGGCCGCTGACGATGATGTCCACCTCGAAGGGCCGGTCGGCCCGGGTGCGAGGGGGAGTGTCATAGGGGTCTTCCGTCCGGATGACAACGTCGGCCATCGGGACATAGGCACCGACGTAGCGGGTATCCAACAGATATTCCGTGTACGGCGAGTTCAGCGCCGTCCACAGCTCGAAGCGGGCGCCGTAAGGATTGATCTCGAGCGGAGAAAGCGATTCGCCCTGCTTGGCGATGTTGTTAAGCAGGTGCGTCGTCCCTTCTCCTTCACCCCCCGTTAGCTGGACCTGGAAGATGAAATTTCTGAAGTTGCTGCCCGTCTGCGCGGAGCAGAGACCCGCGGAAGCCACGAGGATCGAAAGAATGCGGAAGATCGGTTTCATGGCTTGCTTTCGGCTCGGGGTTGGGTTGCTTCCTCCTTCAAAGGAAGCACGGAAATCGGTCCACCGTGATAAGTCGCGACAACGAGATTCCTGCTTTTCGAGATGCTCTCCAGCACCTCCGCGGCGAGCGGCTCGCGACCCTCGGCCTGCCGGCGGCTCACCTCAATGACGGTGATCCAGCCGCGGTTGCGAATGTAAAACTCCTGCCAGTTGTCGAGCTGCGCCCCGGACTGCATTTCCAGCCTCGGCTTCAACTCGGCGGGGACGTGGAGCACGGCCCGCTTGGGAACCAGGGTGGCGAATCCACCGAAACAGATGAAATCCACCCGGCTGGACAGACTGGCCGGGCGGTTGACCACCGAAGGGTCTTCTCCCTCGGTGGGGACGAAGTTCTTTATGGGATCTTCCTGGGAGATCCTTCTCAACTCTCCGGCGAGAACTTCGTGGGTGGCGGCATCCCTCATCTCGACTTTGCCGGCAGCCGACTGGGCGGAGGCGACAGCAACGAAACTCAAGGGAAGGGCGAAAAAAACGGCGGTTTTCATGGCGTCGAGTAAGTTGCGGCTCCGGCCGAGGCGGGCTTAAAGGTCACCAGCAGGACCATATCCTGCAGATCGTAGCCTTCGTCATGCTGCTGGCTGTCGGTGTGCGTCAGCTCCATGAAAACAATCACGTCCATGGGGCCGATCTTCACTCTCCCCTGCGCATCGAGGTAAGGCTTGATGAAGTCTTCCAGCGAGGGAGCGCCGAGATGCGGGAAGACGGGCGGCGGCGTATCGCCGTTGACCAGCGCGCGGACGTTCTGGCTGCCGCTGCCGGAGTGGTACCAGAGGTTGCTGGGTGCCCACTGGTTGTTATAGTAGTACCGCCCGCCGAACCGCAGCCTCGTTCCGGCATTCACGATGCCCTTGGCGACCACTTGGTTGGGTTTCACCTGGAGGTTGGTGCCGTAGAAGATCCGTTTGTAATTGCTATAACTTCCCCCGCCGCTGCCGCCGACCCTCCACACGGCCTCCGTGGGGACGAAGGAAAAGTTGCTGCTTCCGGTGGTGCTAACCGTGACTCCGGCTCCCAGCACCCGGACTTCCACTTCGAGCTTCGTTTTGGGATTGATCGTCGCCGGAGGTTCGATCGTGACGTAGTCCTGCACGATCGCCGGGTGGCTGATATTCCATGTGAGCGTCGGCTTGGTGCCGGTATGCACCACCGTCGGGAAGGCGGTCAACCACCCCGTGGGCACGGCGGGAATGGTGGGAGAACTTTGAGCGGACGATATACCGGGCGCGAAGGCTCCAAGTATCGTCACGACTGCCGCTAGCGCGGCCGCATGGCTGGTTTTCATGGCTGGTTCGGGTGACAGGGTGGTGAGAACCGAAAGGCTTCCCCTGGTTCCGGAAGGGTGGGACAGGCTTCCGGGGAGAAAGGCCCGGCGGGGAGTCTTGCGGACATGGAGACGGCCGTAAGGAGCCGGAGCCATGCCCATTCGGGACAGAAATCCCTCGCCGGGCCCCGGAGGCGCGATCGGGACATCGCGCCGCCGGGCAATTTCAGTAAGTGGGTGATTTCGACGTGGTCGTTTTCTCTGTTTTCAGGGTGTGTGTTGAACAGCAGTTGTCAGGGTGGGCAGGAAAATCTAACGGGCGGGCGGCAGGAAAAGATCGTGCCAGGGAGACCAAGGGCCTTCAGGCACATCCTCCGCCTCGACGAAGCGCCACTGCACGCGGCCCCCGCTGCGAAAGCCGAGATAGTCGCGCACCGCGGGGCTCAGATCGATGCCTGCCGCACTGTTGCGGTTCGACCGCGGGTCCTCGTCGCCGAAAACGTACTGCCAATGGTCCGTCACGAAGGGCCCCACATCCTCCCATTGGGCGTAGCACACACGACCCTCGTGATGAATCGCCACCCAACGCCCCTTGCAGACGGAGATCCCCTCGCCGCGGTACTCGCGCCAGAACCATGGGATCACCTCGGACGCTTCCGGGCGGTGGCGGCCGTCCTTGCCGATGTCGTTGTAGGGCAGTGCGATGTAAAAGGGATTCAAACGCGGAATGAAACCGGCGGGATAAAGCCCGTTGCGGCGCTGGGGGTGGTCGTAACCGCCGAAATTCGCCTCCCAGTTCATATCCCAGGCGCTGGCGGTATTGGGAGTCGGATTGTTCTCCGTAGGCAGCTCGCCCACCCAGAAAACGGTCGCCACCACGTTCCCCCTCCAGCCGCGGAACTTGCGGAACTCCTCGCTGGGATCCTCCAGCACCAGACGGGCACGGGATGGGATGCCGAAGGGATCGCTCAGTCCCGGAAGAGCTTCGCGCCGGTTCTCGAGCAGCGATTCATGCGTTTCGTTCACCTTCCGCGCCAGCGATACGGCCTCGCCTGCCATCGGCAGCATTGCCGCGGCGAAAGTAGCCAGCATTACCCCCCGGAAAATCATGGCGCTTTCGAAAATTCTTCCGTCTCGTATGAGACTTCGCCACGCATTCTGCATCTTTCGGAAACCTTAACAAGAAATTTCCGAAAAAAATTTGAACGCGCTGATATCCGTCGTGTCTAAGCAGATTTTCCTTGCTTATTGGACACTCATCGCTCCCTCGTGAAAGCGCACGGGGCGGTTCTTCGGCACACGCCTTAGAAAAGCACATTCGACTTCACGGGACAATGGATTTTTTGGAAAACCAAAGTAATCCAATCTCTCTCGGAAGATTTTCAAAAATACAAGGGATGGCATCCTTCCAGCGAGGAAGGGTGCTCAGTCGAAAAAATGCTCCAAGGCCTCGACACAGGCATCGCTGTGAGCGGCGCGGGCAAGATACCCGCCATGAGCCAGCACATGGGCCCGCACTTCCGGCACCGCATTGGCGGGGCAGGCAATCTTCGTCGCGACATCCGGCGAAAGCATTTCGAAATCGTTGTGGCTGTCGCCGATCGCGAAGCAATCCGCCGCTCCGAGTCCGAAATGCCGGGCCACCTCAGCCAATGCGCTGCCTTTTTGAAATTTCCGGTGGCCGAAACGCAGCCAGATCGAGTTTCGCTGCCAGCCGAGCAGAGGTTCGCCGGCCGCCAATTCCGCCACCCGGCCGATGATCCATCCCATTTCCTCCTCCGTGCGGGCCACCAGCCCCGCCGGATCGCCGGGATGCTCGATCCACGTCGCGCCGGTGTGCTCCTCCGCCTCGCGGCGGATCGCATCGAGCGTGCGGCGCACCTTCTTGAAAAAGACACGCTGCTCCTTCGCGCAGTCCCGGTTCCATGGTTCGTGCGCCACCCAGCGGCCGAAACGGTTCGGCAGCCAGACCTCGCGCTCCCTAGCCACCACCCAATCCGGAGTGAAGGGAAAACGGGCATCCACCAACCCCTCCACGACATGCGCAATGGAACGGCCGGTATTGATTCCCCAGACCGCCCCGTGCAACTCGCGCAAGCGAAGCAACGCCGCGAACAGATCCGGCACCACCGGCGGCCGGCCGGCGGGATCGTGCAGCGTGCCGTCGAAATCGAAGGAAAGAACGGCGCGGGGCGGAAAAAGCGGATCGAGCGGCTTCACGCCGGGCCGTGTAACAAGCCGGCCCCGGGCGGGAAAGCGTTTGCCGAATTCCTTTTGCGGATTGTCGAATTCGGCATTCGATGTTGGACGTTCGATGCGCGATGTTGCTACCCCCGGGCATGGACCTCTCCGATTTTCGCGAGGAATACTCCAGCCGCGGCCTGCAGCGCGAAGACCTGGAGGACGATCCGATGCGGCAGTTCGAACACTGGTTTCGCCAAGCCGCCGAACTCCAGCTCCACGAACCGAACGCCATGAGCCTCGCCACCGTGGACGAACACGCCCGCCCGCTGCTGCGCACGGTACTGCTCAAAAGCTTCGACACCAGCGGCTTCGTCTTCTTCACCAACTACGAAAGCCGCAAGGCCCGCCACATCGCCGCCAATCCCCAGGTCAGTCTGCTCTTTCCCTGGATCGTCCTGGAGCGGCAGGTTATCGTCCAGGGGCGGGCGGAAAAAATCTCCGCCGCGGAATCCCTGAAATACTTCGTCACCCGCCCCCGCGAATCCCAGCTCGGCGCCTGGGTCTCGAACCAAAGCTCCGTAATCTCTTCCCGCAAATTTCTCCGGCAGAAGCTCGCCGAAATCCGGGAAAAATTCTCCCACGGCGAAATCCCCCTCCCCTCTTTCTGGGGCGGCTTTCGCGTCGTGCCGGAAACCATCGAATTCTGGCAAGGCGGTCCCGCCCGCCTCCACGACCGCTTTCTCTATACCCGCGATTCCGGGGCCTGGCGCATCGAGCGCCTCTCGCCGTAATCTTAAAAAGCCGGTGTCATATACCCCGTCCCGATCCAAAGCGGCGAGAACCGCTGCCCCCTGTTAATGAACGTCTTCGGCTCTTGTCGCGGCGGGAAAGTTTTGTCTTCATCGCCTTACTGCCCCGGAAGGCCATGTCCCGATCTACGACATTCATTTCGACGTCGATTCGGATGTACCATTGAAGGTCACACCGATTCCGATGGAACGGAGGTGCACAACCTCGATCTCTCGCAACGACGCGCCGCCTCGGTGCTGAAATGGCTCAGCGCCCGCGGCATCGATGCCGCCCGCCTGCAGGCCGTCGGCAAGGGCGAATCCGAGCCCGTGGCCGACAATAAATCGGCCGCCGGATGAACCGCCGGGTGGAGGTGGAGCCGAGGTGAACGCCGTGTTCAAGGACGGCGCGGCTATTCCCCGCCGCCGGTGATGAAGTCCGCCAGATCCTTGCGGCCTTTCTCCAGATCAAGCGGGTTGAAGTAGAACATGTGGCCGGCTTCGTATTCGGTGAAGACGATGTTCTTCCGCGCTTCCTCCGGCAGGCCGTGGAGATGGGCGAGGGACCAGGCAATGCCGTCGGGCGGGGTGGCGAGGTCGGCGTAGCCGCCCATGACCAGCACGCGGAGATGGGGATTGTCGCGCATGGCGTGGGAGAGCCTCCCGGCCATGTTCACATAGCTGTTGCCGCGGCCCCAGCTCCACGGCTGCACCTTGCCGGTCAGGATTTCGTAGGGGGAGCTTTCCTTCCAGCCGAGTTCATCGCCGAGGTAGGCGAGCATGGCGGTGGAGTAGGCGCCGAGCGCGAGGGCAAAGGAGGGATCGTAGTCCGCCCAGGGGGAAGAGACATCGGTGGCGGGCCAGGCGACACGGGAATCGAAGCGGCCGACGACTTTCCCCTCCCCGCGCAGCAATTCGCCGCGGAAACGGCCGGGGTCGATGCGCAGATTGGTTTCGAGGATGAGCGGAACGGGCAGCGAGGTGAGGGCGGCGAGTTTCTCCGCGACAGCCTGGCGGCGGGCTTCGTCGAGAGTGTTGCCGGCGTTGAGCGCGAGCACATAGTCGCCGTTGGCGAATTCGCGGGCCTGCTTCACGAGCTCGGCGCGGTCGCCCTGGAGCTTGCCGTGGTGGTGGGCGGTGGCGGTGTAGACCGGCAGGAAAACCTGGAAGGGCAGGTCGTTGCCCGCCGCAGGGCTGAGCGTGCGGAAATCGAGCAACGAGGAGAGCAGTACGACTCCATTGAGTGACATGCCGTAGCGAGATTGGAGCTGCGCGGAGAGCCCGGCCACGCGCACGCCGCCGTAGGATTCGCCGAGGAGGTACTTGGGCGAGGACCAGCGCTTGTTTTCCGTCACCCAGCGGCGGATGAAGTCGGCGAGGGATTCGACATCGCCTTCCACGCCGTGGAAATCCTCCGGCTTGCCCTCTTTCTCGATCCGGCTGTAGCCGGTGGAGACGGGATCGACGAAGACGAGATCCGCCACATCGAGGATGGAAAACTCGTTCGGCACGAGCCGGGCGGGCGGAACCGGCGCAGCGGTGCCATCGCCGGGAAGATCGACGCGCCGCGGCCCGAGCGTGCCGAGGTGCAGCCAGACGGAGGAGGAGCCTGGGCCGCCGTTGAAGGCGAAAAGCACGGGGCGTTTGGCGAGATCGCCGGGATTTTTTCTGAGATAGCTGACGTGGAAGATCGAGGCGCGGGGCGAGCCGTCGTCCTTTTCGATGACGAGTTTCGCGGTGGTGACCGAGTAGTCGATTTTCCTGCCGGCGATGGTGACGGAGCCGTCGCGGGTTACGGGATCTGCGACCTTTTCCTTCTCTGCGGCCACCGCCTCCGGTTTGGCTTCCGGAGGGGCGGGTTTTTCCTGAGCCGCGGCGAGACCGGCGAACAGGGCGAGGAGAAGCGGGGACAGACGCATATAAGCCGGAAAATAGGGGACACCCGCGGCTTGTCGATGAAAACGCCGGGAATCCTTGGCGCACCCTCGCTCCGCGAATCCCCTGATGAAATATGATCGGGTTCGGGATCAGAATTGAGGTTCGGGAATCCGGCGATTGGCCGCAAGGCTTTCCCCTTGCATCCATTCCGCCTCGAATCCCCGGTTGATCCGCGGAGAAATCGCATCTTCCTCGCCCAGAATCCACTCGATCGCGGCACGGGCCATTTTTTCGCGCGGCAGCTCGAAATGCGCCAATGCCGGACGGTGCCAGTCCATCGCGGGATCCCACGACAGAAGCACGACCGAGGCATCCCGCGGCACCTGGATGCCCGCGTCCCGGAAAAGGCAATCGGCGGCAAGATACTCCCGCCAATCCATGAAAATCCAGGCATCCGGGACTGCATCCCTGCAGATCCGGCTCACCATCGCTTCGATCACTCCGCCACCTTCATAGTTCGAAAGAGGCGTGTGGCGCTCCGGGAGAAAAGGCAGTCCCGCCTTGCCAAGCCGGGCCCGGAAAATGGCCCGGACTCCCTCCACCAACGCGGAAGGACGATTGCAGAGCGGCAGGCAGACATCCCGGTGGCCTGCCGCCAGCAAACGCCCCAGCGCCTGATCCACCATCCCGCTCGTCCTGACCGCCAGTATCGGCACTTCCCAGCGGTCGCAGGCACCGCCGAGAAAAAGCGTGCGCAGACCGCGGTCGAGCGCCCATGCGGCGAGGGAAGGCCGGCCCACCCAGGCGATCATGGCTTCGGGTCGCTCGGTCTCCAGCATGCTGTCCCATTGGCTCTTTCGTTTTTCGGAATGGCCGTAACCCATCACGCGATGACGCATCTCCCAGCCCTCCGCGGAGAAACCCTCCATCAATCGCGTCATGACCTCCAGCATGCCGTATGACGAATCCGACACCGGGCCGGGGGTGGCGAACCAGAGCACCCGCCGCGACCTTGCGACGGATGGCTCCACGCCGGAGACCCCGGGATTCACCCGCATTCTCCGCCGTTCGCCCTCCGGCACCACCAGACCATCCTCCACCAACCGCTTCAGGGCCGCCGAGACCGTCGGTGCGCTCACCCCCAGCGCCTTGGCCAGCACACGCAACCCCGGCAGCACTTCGCCGAATTGCCCGGCCAGCACGGCTTTCCTCAACGCGCGCTCCGTTTCCGACGTCAGGCTGTGCTTCCGGACTGGTTTCATGGCATCGCACTCGGCTGCTCAATTTGTCTGACAGAAATCTTCACTCTACAAACGGAAAGCTGATCTTGGCAAATCAGTCTGACAGATTACTTGTGCCTCGAAGACCTCAATTCTCTATTTTTAACCGTGAAAGCAACTCTTTGCGCCATTTCGACCAGAACCCTTCCTGTCAGTCTTCTCTCTCTCGCATTTCCCGTCACCGGGTCACTCCTTAGCAGCCTCTATGCCGCCGACGTCCAGGCCATCACCAATAATGGCGACTGGATCGCAGCAGGAACCTGGTCCGACTACGCCGTTCCCTCTGTCGGCAACGACTACTTCGTTCCCTCCGGCATCGCCATCGACGGCTACACCGGCGCAAACGTCAGCGGCACCGTCAGCCGCACCTTCGGCGGAGGCTCCCTGACCGTTCAAGACGGCGGCACCCTCTACCTCGACTCCGGGCATAACGCATCCTATCCCTCCTGGTACTACCAGATCCCCAATCTGAAATTGGAAAACGGCTCCAATCTCCATTTCCGGGGCGGCGCGGGCACCAATTTCTTCCTGCCTCAGGGGTTCTCCGTCGCCGCCGATGCCACCGCGACGATCTTCCATTCGGCGGGCTCCTATGACCAGCGGGTCAGCCTCGGACCGATCACCGGTCCCTCCTCGGCCACCATCCAGATCATCGCCAGCCAGCTCTCCACCCTCGGCGGCGCTTTCAACAAGGACAACTACGCCACTTCCGCCAACAGCACCTATGCCGGCAACTGGTTTCTCGACGCCACAGCCACCACCGCCGGGAAAAATGTCCGCCTGCGGGCCGATGCGCCCAACGCGCTCGGCACAGGAACCGTCACGATTGGCCGCCAGGCTATCCTCCAGAACAACGCATCCGGCGGACTCGACAGCCTCAGCAGTATCGTCCTCCAGCAAACCACTTCCCTCGCCAATCTCGGCTCCGGCTGGACCAATCCCGCCGGCGCCCTGACCCTCGACGCCGGCACCCTACAACTCGGCGCGGGCAGCGGCTTCGGCACCGCCGGCATCGCCTCCTTCAACCACGGCGGTGGCATTCTCCAGCTCGATATCGGCCCCGACCCCACCCAAGCCGACAAAATCGTCCTCTCCGGCGATTACAGCACCGACAACGGCCCCATCGACCTCTACCTCAGAGCCGACCCCGGCGCGAACGTCTACGACCTCGTCACCTACGGCGGAGCACTCGACGGCACGCCCGACATCCTGCTCGTCACACCGTCCCGCCTTACCCCGGCCTTCTCCAACGGCTCCGGAAACAACGACAAAATCACCGTCTCCTTCTCCGGCTCCACCGCCGATCTCGTCTGGAAAGGCAACGACCCCGTCAGCCCGAACGCCTGGGATACCGACATCACCTTCAACTTCGACAACGGCGGCACTCCCGACAAGTTCCTCACCATCGACTCCGTCACCTTCGACGACACCGCCGAGTCTTTTTCGCCCACCGTCTCCGGCATCGTCGTCCCGCGCTCCGTCACCTTCAACAACTCCGCCAACGCCTACACCCTCGGCGGCACCGGCATCAGCGGCACCGCATCCCTGGTCAAAAACGGCTCCGCCGATCTCACCATCACCGCCGCCAACTCCCACAGCGGCGGCACCGTCCTCAACGGCGGCCGTCTCCGCATCGGCAACAACACCGCCCCAGGCACCGGCACACTCACGATCAACGGCGGCGTCCTTTCCGGCAATGACGGCGACACCACCGCCGACCCCGTCGTCAACGGCACCGCCCGCACCATTTCCGCCCCCGTTTCCATCAACTCGGGCTTTACCTTGGGCGATGCCGTGAACAACGGAGCGATTCACCTCTCCGGCCCCGTCACGCTCGCCGCAAATGCCACAGTCACCGTCGAGAGCGGTACCGGCATGGATCTCGGCGGCGTGCTCGGCGGCACCGGCAACATCGAATACAATCGATCCACCCACCCGCAGGCGCCCTGGAACTGGACCAATGCCGGCAACAATTTCACCGGCGACATCACCGTCACCTCCGGCCGCCTGCGCTTCAACCCCGCCTCCAATGGCTCCGCCCTCGGCAATCCCTCTAACAAAATCATCTTCAACGGAGAGCCTGTCGAAACCTTCGGCAACGGCCAGGGTACCGCCAGCATTCAGCAATCATCGGGAGCCGGAACCACCATCCCCGCCACCCGCGAAATCATCATCAACGCGGGCAAGGAAGGCACCATCTATGCCTGGGGCAGCCAGACCTTCACCGTCGAAGCCGTCATCAGCGGCGGCGGCGCCCTGCGCAAGGAAGACGGCGGCACCCTCGTGCTCGCCGCGGCCAATACCTTCGGCGGCGGCACGAAAGTGGCCAACGGCATCATTCGCGCCACGCACGACAACGCTTTCGGCCCGGCCGATGTCGTGGCCGGAGCTTGGCGCAACCCGGCCCAGGACCCTGCACAGGCCGCGAGCCTGACCTCCAGGGTCGAACTCTCGGGTGTCACTGTCGCGAACAATTTCATTCTGAACTCCCAGGCTCTGACCGGCTTCCTCGGCCCGCTCACCGCTGTCGGCGGCAGCCTCTCCGTCGTCAATGGAGACGTCACCATCGCTGCCAATGTCGGCAACGGCGGCCACCTCGCCTCCACCGGCGCCGGCTCCATCCTCCGCATCAATGGCGCGATCCATTCCCTCAACGGTGTCACTCCCAACGCCCGCGTGGGTGTCGTCGAAGTCGGCGGCGGCGGCAGCTACACCAATTTCAACGTCGGCGAAGGCACCCTGCGCCTCGTCGCCGCCAACGGCCTCAATCCCGCCGCCCATCTCAACATCGCGTCCTCGGCAGCCGCCACCTTCGATCTCAACGGTCACAACCAGACCCTCGCCCGGCTCACCCGCGGCGGCACCTTCGCCGCCACCGTCACCAACACCGCCGAAACTCCTTCCGTGCTGACCATCGACAACACCGTCGATCACATCTTCGCCGGAACCATCGGCAACGGTAACGGCGGCCTCTCGCTGGTGAAAAGCGGCTCCGGCCGCCTAACCCTCACCGGCGCGTCCAGCCATACCGGTCCCACCCAGGTCCAATCCGGCGCGCTCTACGTGAACGCCCCCCTCTCCGCCAGCCCGGTCACCGTCTCCGCCGGAGGCACCTACGGCGGCACGGGTACCGTCGCTGAAACGATCACGACCAGCGGCACCCTCGCCCCCGGCGACGGCGTCGGCCAGCTCTTCACCGACTCCACCGTCACCTTCGAGCCCGGCTCCCGCTACCAATGGGAAATCGGCGATTGGAACGGCTCCGCCCCCGGCGCCGATTGGGACCTGATCGACACTCTCGGACTCGTCCTCAACGCCACCCCGGCGAACAGGCTCGTCATCACCGTCACCGGCATCCCCGCGAACTTCTCCGAAACCGCGAAAACCTTCGAAATCGCCCGCTCCGTCGATCCCATCTCCGGCTTCAACTCCGCCGCGATCGAAGTCCAGACCTCCGGCTTCCCCGGCACCGGCACCTGGACCGTCCAGCAGAGCGGAAGCTCCATCGAGCTCGTCTATGCCGCCGGTTCAGGCACCCCATTCTCCAATTGGGCCATCGCCAACGGCATCCCCGGAGCCGCCCCCGCCGACGATGCCGACCACGACGGCGTGCCTAACGGCATCGAATTCGTCATCGGCGGCGCCCCCGACGGTGCCAATTCCAACCACCTGTTGCCCACCGTCAGCACCGCCGATCCCGCCTATCTCACCTTTGCCTTCCGCCGTACCGCCGCCTCCGCCTTCTACAATCCCTTCGTCGAATACGGCGGCGATCTGGAAGGGTGGACCGCCGCCGCCCACGACGGAACCAACGTCATCGTCACCACCGAGACCGACATCGAGCCCGGCGTGGACCTCGTGACCGTCAGGCTGCTGCGCTCCGCACTCGGTGGCTCCGGCAAACTCTTCGCCCGTCTCCGCGTCAACATCGACTGAACCTCTTCCTCCGGGGAGGCGCGTCTTCCTGCGGCGCGCTTCCCTTCTTTCCCGCCTCTTCCAGCCCCGCTTTCCCCATGAAGCCTATCTCTGCTTTCCTTGGCACCCTCGCCATCCTCTCCACCGCCTCCGCCCAGTCCACCTGGAGCCCTACATCCGGCACCAATTGGTCCACCGATGCCAACTGGAACCCTTCCGCTCCCGCCGAGGGCGGCAACATCATCATCGCTGACACCACTCCCGGCAACCTCCTCACCCTCGACGACGGGTCCCGCACCATCGGCAGCCTCACTTTCCCCGACAGCCGCACCACCACCCCTACCTTCAACATCCGCACCGGAACCAACACCCTCACTCTCAACGGCGGCCTGATCGCCAACGGCAATTTCACCGCCGGCAACGTCCTCAACATCGGCGGCAACATCGCCATTGCCGCCAATCAGGACTGGACCGTCGCCGGCGAGATCGGCTCAGTGACCCTGGACCGCGGCGCCGTCATCAGCAACGGCGGCTCCGGCATCGGCACCCTCGCACTCGATGGAAACCTGACCAAAAAAGGCAACGGCCAGCTCAGCCTGGTGGCCACCACGGTATCCGGCGCGGGCAATTTCATCGTCGATCAGGGCGCCCTCAAGCTCAACGCCGGCAGCAGCTCGCTGCTCACCGTCGGCGGCACCGGCAATATCACCGTCAACGATGGCGCCAGCCTCTTCATCTCCCGCAACTCGGGGACCATGAACATCACGCGCGACATCGTGATGAACGGCGCCTCCACCCTCGTCCTCAGCGGCGGCGGCACCAATGCCTCCACCGTCGCCTCCCCCATCGCATGGCACGGCGCCGGCACCCTCAACCTTCCGAGCGCCAACAACCCGTACACCCTGACCGGCGCCTGGAGCGGCTCCGGCTCCGTCTCGAAAACCGGAACGGGTACGCTCACCCTCTCCGGAAACTCCAGCTTCAGCGGCACATTCACCAACACCCTCGGCGTCGTCCTCATCACCCACAACAACGCCTTCGGCACGGGGGATGTGGTCGTCAACGGCTCCGGCGGCACCACCCGCGTTGATCTGGAAGGCGTCACCGTCTCCAACAATTTTCTCATCAACTCCACCGCCACTACCGGCTTCCTCGGCCCGCTCACCGCCGTCGGAGGCAGCCTTTCCGTCGTCAATGGAGACGTCACCATCGCCGCCAATGTCGGCAATGGCGGCCACCTCGCCTCCACCGGCGCCGGCTCCGTCCTCCGCATCAATGGCGCGATCAACTCCCTCAACGGCGTCACCCCCAATGCCCGCATTGGCACCATCGAAGTCGGCGGCGGCGGCAACTATACCAACTTCAATGTCGGCGAAGGCACCTTGCGCCTCGTCGCCACCAACGGAGTGAATCCTGCCGCCCATCTCAACCTCGCCAGCTCCGCGGCCGCCACCTTCGACCTCAACGGCCACAACCAGACGCTCTCCCGGCTCACCCGCGGCGGCTCCTTCTCCTCCGCTGTCACCAACGCCGCCGAAACCCCTTCCGTGCTGACCATCGACAACACCGTCGATCACACCTACACCGGCAACTTCTCCAACGGCGCCGGCGGTCTCTCCCTCATTAAGGAAGGCACCGGCTCCTTCACCCTCAGCGGTACCGCCAATGCCGCATTCACCGGACACATCGCCGTCAACGAAGGAACCCTCGTCGTCAACACCACCATCGGGTCCCCCGTCACGGTCGATGGCGGCACCCTCTCCGGTCCCGGCTCCATCGGCGGCCCCGTCTCCATCGGCGCCGGTGCCCTCGCCCCCGGCCTCTCTCCCGGCACCCTGACGATCTCCAATGTCCTCACCCTCTCGCCGGACTCCCTCCTCCTGTGGGAAATCGACGCGGGCGACACCACCGCGGGCCTCGGCATCAACGACCTCGTCACCGGCATGACCGGCATGACCCTCGACGGCACTCTCCATGTCACCGGCGCCGGCGATTTCACCACCGTCGCCGAAGGCACCGCCTGGCGCCTCTTCGAATACAGCGGCACGCTCGACAATCAAGGCCTCGTTCTCGGCTCCATGCCTACGCTCGCCTCCGGACTCCAGTGGATCGTCGACACCGGCACCGGCGGCCAGGTGAACCTGCTCGTCGCCGCCATCCCCGAACCCGCCGCCGCCTTCCTCGGCAGCCTCGGCAGCCTGATCCTCCTGCGCCGCCGCCGCGGCTGAAAGTTTCCTTCGAGGTCAAACAGAGGAAACGAACGCCGTCCGGTCTCTTGAGATTTCCGGGCGGCGTTTGCACGTTTTTCCCCGCGGACCGGGGGACCGCGCGGGCGTTCTTTCCCCGGACTCCCGCCTGCTGTCATACAAAAATAGCATCGGCTTTCTTAGCCGCTTGATCTCCTCAAAATTTGTCCTACACCTCTTGACGATCCTTGGCACATCGGAAAAACCGGTTTGCCAAACCCATCTAAATCCATCCAAAAACCCATGAAACCCGTGACTCCGTCCCGGCGCTTATTCGCGCTTGCTCTTCCCGCCAGCTCGGCGCTCCTCGTCACCCCGACCCTCGCCCAATCCACCTGGAACGGCGGTACCAACAACCAGTGGTCCAACGCCGCCAACTGGAGCCCCGGCATCCCGGCCTCCGGAGCGAATATCACCATCGCCACCTCCACCGCCAACGGCCTGCTGCTCAACGACGGCCCAAAAACCGTCGGCTCCATCACCTTCGGCGCCGACGGCCTGCGATCCACCGGCTTCACGGTCAATACCACGGTGCCGAACGGCCTCACCATCCATGGCGGGATCACGGCCAACGGCGATCTCACCAGCGCCGCCCTCGCCATGGAAGGCCACTATACCATCGGGACCGCCCAGCAGTGGTCCGTCGGCGGCTTCCCCGCGCACACCTCCGACAACGGCATCTTCCTCCGCAGGGTCGGTCCCGACAACATCGCCGCCAACCGCGGCTCCCTGACCCTCAACCATGACCTAACCAAAACGGGCAGCGGCCAGCTCCTCTTCGCTGCCATGGATGTCTTCGGCCCCGGCAACCTCATCATCAATGACGGCACCCTCAAGTACAATGCCGGGTTCAGCCTGCCATTGGTCGTCAGCGGCGCCGGCAGCGTCATTATGAACGGCTCCTCGACCCTGGCCGTTTACCGGAATTCGGGAACGCTGAACATCACCCGGCCGACCGTGCTGAATGACACCGCCACCCTGACCACCCGGGCCAATGCGGTCGATTTCGGCTCTCCCCTCGCCTTCAACGGCACCAACTCCCTCGATACCAGCAACGGCGGCAACGTCAACAACTTCACCGGCGCCTGGACCGGGGCCGGCACCGTCACCCGGATCGGCACCGGCACCGGCGCGCTCAACCTCTCCGGTGACCTTTCCGGCTTCTCCGGAACCTTCAACATCAGCGTCAACGCCGCCACCAACATCCAAGGGGCCTTCGGCGGCAGCATTAATGCCAATGCCGGCACCGTCAGCTTGGGTGGCCCGGTCGGCGGCGCGCTCTCGGTGGCGCCCGGAGCCGCCCTCGTGGGTGAGGTGCCCGTCTCCGGCAGCGTGACCTTTTCCAATGCCACCTTTTCCATCAATGCCTCCTCCCCGGAGAGCTTCGCCGCCCTCGGCAGCCTCACCCTCGACGGCCTCAACACCATCGACCTCGCGGTTCCTCCCCCCTCCACCGCCCCCTTCACCGTCCTGACTTACGGCTCCCTGACCGGCGATCTGTCCAACCTCACCCTGCTGGGAGGCACCAACTATCGGAACCTCGTTTTCAATGACACCGGCAGCGCCATCACCCTCGCCTTGAGCAGCGAAAGCCGCACCTGGAATGGTGGCAGCGGCGTCTGGGACATCAATACCTCCGAAAACTGGCTCGAAGGCGACCAGAAGTTCTATCAGCTCGACTCCGTCACCTTCGGCGATACCGGCGCGGGGACCGTCATCCTCACCGGCGTGCTCAACCCGCTTTCCATCGTCATCGACAGCGATAACGACTACTTCTTCACCGCCACGGGCGGCAACTTCATCGCCGGCACCGCCACCCTCGTGAAAAGCGGCTCCGGCACCGTCGTCCTCGGCGGCCTGAACACCTTCAGCGGCGACGTCACCCTCTCCGAAGGGACGCTCAGATCCGCCAGTACCCAGGCCTTCGGCGCCAACGGCAAAACCATCACTGTCGCCTCGGGCGCTGTCCTCGACACCGGCGGCACCATGGACGTCAACCGCAACTACCACGCCGTCATCGCCGGCGACGGCATCGGCGGAACCGGCGCCGTCATCAACACCGGCGGAGAAGACCAGACTGCCTTCGGAGCCCTCACCCTCACCGACGACGCCACCATCGGCGGCTCCGGCCGCTGGGACGTGCGCGGCATCGGCGGCAACGGCTCCTTCTCCGGTCTCCTCGATCTCGCCGGCCACGATCTCACCAAAATCGGCTCGAACAAAATTGGCATCGTCGATTCCACCGTCAGCGCCGATGGCAACATCCATGTCAGCGAAAACTCAGGCACCCTCGCGTTCACCCGCAGCAACGTCTCCGGAGTGGGATCGGTCAACATCGGTTCCGGATCCATCCTCCAATTCGAGAACTACACCACCGGCTCCTTCGCCAAGGCAATCAATCTCGACTCCGCCACCCTGATGAATTCCGGCGCCAATTTCACCCCCGGCGCCGGCATCACCGCCACCGGTTCCACGACCTTCAACATCGTCAACAACTCCCTCATCCTCTCCCATCCCCTCGCAGGGTCCGGCAGCCTGACCAAGATAGGGCCGGGTACGCTCGTACTCGTTGCCGACAATACCTACACCGGGGATATCACCATCGCCCCCGACACCAACCCCGAAACCCCCGCCGCCGGCGCTATCCAAATCGGCAATGGCACCCTCAACGGCAGCATTCCCTCGGGCGGCACCGTGAACCTCGTATCGACAACCGCCGCCCTCCGCTTCAACTGCCCGGGTGATATCACCTTCGCCAACGTCATCACCGGCGAAGGCGTCACCGGCAATGACCAGAACCCCTCCGCACTCACTAAGGACGGTCCGAACACCCTCACTCTCACCGGCGCCAATACCTACACCGGCTCCACCCGTATCACCGGCGGCACGGTCGCCATCGGTTCGGACCAAGCCTTCGGTCTCGGCACCGCCACCGGCAGCGTGGTCGATGTCCGCGGCGGCACGATCCGCTCCTCGGACGCCTCGAATCGCACCATCCACAACAATATCTCCTACAGCGCCGCCGTCACCTGGGGCAGCCCCGGCACCGGCAACCTGCTCTTCACCGGCACGGTCAACCTCGGCAACGGCGGCAAGACCGCCACGATCAACAACGCCGTGACCGAATTCAGCGGCGTGATCTTGGACAACGGCAACCCCGGGACCAATACCTTCACCAAAACAGGCCCCGGCAGGCTGATCCTCAGCGGCAACAACACCTACGGCCATGGCACCGTCATCAGCCAGGGTATCCTCCAGGTCGGCAACGGCGGCACCACCGGCTCCCTCGGTACCCCCACCCCGGTGACCAACAACGCCTCGCTGGTCTTCAACCTCGCCGAGCCGGAAGACTCCACCCCCTACCAGATCAATAGCCTCATCTCCGGCAGCGGCAACCTCACCAAGGACGGTTCCAGCCACATCATCCTCACCCAGGAAAATACCTACACCGGCGACACCAGCATCCTCGCCGGCACCCTCACCATCGATAGGCCCTTCCTGGCCGACGGGTCCACCGTCCGCATCGCCGCCGGCGCCACCCTCGACTTCTTCTTCGAGACGGCTGAAACCACCGACACCATCGCCTCCCTCGTCATCGGCGGCGTCGCCCGCCCGGCCGGCATCTACGGCCCCATCGGCTCCGGCGCGCAATTCGAAATCGCCGCCCTCACCGGCGACGGCCTGCTCGAAGTCACCACCGACGGTCCTTCCGGCTCCTACGACGCCTGGGCCGCGCAAATCCCCGATGAGAACCTCCGCGGTTTCGACGACGATGCCGACAACGACGGCATCCGCAACGGCCTCGAGTACATCCTCGGCGGAAATCCCAACGCCTCCGACGCCGTCATCGTGCCCGCATCGGAAGTCACCGACACGCAATTCGTCTTTACCTTCAGCCGTTCCGACGAATCGGAAGCCGACACCGAACTGGTCTTCCAGTGGAGTTCCGACCTCGCGGGCTGGAATGACGTGCCCGTCGGCGCTGCGAATTCCACCACCGGAGGCGTCACCGTGGAAGTCGCCGAAAACGGAGGCGATCCCGACACCATCACCGTGCGGGTCCCCCGCTCCAACGCAGCGGGCGGCAAGCTTTTCGGCCGCCTGAGCGCGACAAAGCCCTGACCCGGTTCCATCCTCATCAAGCCCCGGTCGCCCGCGCGGCCGGGGCTTTTTTTGTCATCCGGGAACGCGGAGCCCCAGCTCCGCAGAACCACGGGCCGGTCGGCCGTAAAACACGGAGCCCGGGTTTCAATCCACGAGCCCGTCGTCCGTGCCCGGCGGAGCTGGGGCTCCGGGCTCCCGGATTCCCGTCATCGGCATTGGCTCTCCCGGCTCCGGAAAAGTCATCGCGCCGCGTATGCCTCCACGCTGTCGCAGGTGCAGACCAGATTGCGGTCGCCGTGGACATTGTCCACCCGTCCCACCGAGGGCCAGAACTTGTGCTGGCGCAGATACGGCAGCGGATAGGCCGCCTGCTCGCGGGAGTAGGCGTGCCGCCACTCGTCCGCACAAACCACCTCGGCGGTATGCGGCGCGTTCTTGAGCACGTTGTCGCTCGCGTCCGCTTCGCCGTTCGCCACCGCCGTCATTTCCCCGTGGATGGAAATCAGCGCGTCGCAGAAGCGGTCCAGCTCGCCCCTCGCCTCGGACTCCGTCGGCTCGATCATCAGCGTGCCGGCGACCGGCCAGCTCATTGTCGGCGCATGAAAACCGTAATCCATCAACCGCTTCGCCACATCCTCCACGGTGATGCCGCTTTTCTCGGAAAGCGGCCGCACATCGATGATGCACTCGTGCGCCACCAACCCGTTCGGCGCCGTGTAGAGCACCGGGAAAAAAACCGAGAGACGCTTCGCGATGTAGTTCGCGTTGAGGATTGCCACCTGCGTCGCCTCCTTGAGTCCTTTCGCGCCCATCATCGCGATATACATCCACGAGATCGTATTGATCGAGGCACTGCCCCACGGCGCTGAACACACGACGCCCTCCTTCGAGCCGAGTTCCGCATGCCCCGGCAGGAACGGCACAAGCTGCTCCGCCACTCCGATCGGCCCGACGCCCGGCCCTCCGCCGCCGTGCGGAATGCAGAACGTCTTGTGAAGATTCAGGTGGCAGACATCCGCGCCGATCCGCCCGGGGCTGGTCAGACCGACCTGCGCGTTCATGTTCGCGCCGTCCATGTAAACCTGTCCTCCTGCGGCGTGGATCGCCTCGCAGATCTCGACGATCGTCTCCTCGAACACCCCGTGCGTGGACGGATACGTGACCATCAGCGCGGAAAGATTCTCCCGGTGTTCCTCGATGTGCGCCTTGAGATCGGCCACGTTGATGTTCCCCTGCTCGTCGCACTTCACGCCGACGACCTTCATTCCCGCCATCACCGCCGAAGCGGGATTCGTGCCGTGCGCGG
This sequence comes from Haloferula sp., assembly GCA_037190465.1. Lineage (GTDB taxonomy): Bacteria > Verrucomicrobiota > Verrucomicrobiia > Verrucomicrobiales > Akkermansiaceae > Haloferula. Next base: position 52,294 of record JBBCJF010000007.1, read on the forward strand.
AAACGGGAATCAGGCACACGTCGCGATGCCCCTCGCCGCGCGAAAGATGATAGCGGCGGATCGCCAGCAACCCCGCGTACTCACCCTGTGAACCTGCGTTCGGCTGCAACGAAACGGCCGCAAAACCGGTGATCTCCGCCAGCCAGTCTTCGAGCAGCCCGAGCGCCTCGCGATACCCGGCGCTTTGCTCCGCGGGCACAAAGGGATGCAGCAAGGCGACTTCCGGCCAGCTCAACGGCGCCATCTCGGAAGTCGCGTTGAGCTTCATCGTGCAGGAACCGAGCGGGATCATCGACTCGTTCAACGCGAGGTCTTTCGATTCGAGCCTCTTGAGATAGCGCAGCATCTCTGTCTCGGAGTGGTAGCTGTTGAAAACCTTCTGCGTCAGGAAATCCGAAATCCGCGAGAGCCCGGAGTCCCAACCTTCCCCCCCGCCTTCCACCACCTGCGCGCCGAAGACCTTCGCAATGGCGGCGACATCCTCATCCGTCGTCGTTTCGTCGAAAGCGACGCCCACGAATCCGCCCATGGCCCGCAGATTGTATCCTTTCTCCGCCGCCTTCGCGATCACGGCGGCGGCATTGGGCACCACGACCGTCAGCGTGTCGAAAAACGTTCCGTTCGCCACCTTCATCCCCGCCGCCTTCAATGAAGCGGCCAGCACCGCGACTTTCGCATGAACCTCCTTCGCGATATGCTTCAACCCCTCCGGCCCGTGATAGACGGCGTACATCGAAGCCATCACCGCCAGCAGCACCTGCGCGGTGCAGATATTGGAAGTCGCCTTGTCGCGGCGGATGTGCTGCTCGCGGGTCTGGAGCGAAAGCCGGAAACCCGGCTTGCCGCGCGAATCCACCGACACCCCGATCAGGCGCCCCGGCAGCTTGCGCTTGAGCGCGTCCTTGCACGCCATGAAACCCGCATGCGGCCCGCCGAACCCCGTCGGCACGCCGAAGCGCTGGCTCGAACCCACGCAGATATCCGCACCGAACTCCCCAGGCGCTTTCAGAAGCGTCAGCGCCAGCAAATCCGCCGCCGCGATCGTCACCGCCTTCGCCGCGTGCGCTTTTTCGAAAAATTCCGTGTAATTCCACACCGACCCGCAGGTCGCCGGATACTGCACCAGCACCGCGAACAACCCTGCGCAGGACGCGGGATCGAAAGTCTGCCAATCCCCCGTCTTCACCTCGATCCCCAGCGGCTCGGCACGGGTTCGCACCACATCGATGGTCTGCGGATGGCAGGCATCCGAAACGAAAAACACCTTCCCCTTCGGCGCGCCCGCCAGCGCGAGGCTCATCGCCTCCGCCGCCGCCGTCCCCTCGTCGAGCAGCGAAGCGTTCGCCACATCCAGCCCGGTCAACTCGGTGATCATCGTCTGGAAATTCAACAGTGCCTCCAGACGCCCCTGCGCGATCTCCGCCTGATAGGGCGTGTACGCGGTATACCAGCCGGGATTCTCCAGAATGTTCCGCTGGATCACGCCCGGCACATGAGTGCCGTGGTAACCCTGCCCGATGAAGGACTTCTTCAGCACATTCTTTGCGAAGATCGACTTCAGCCATGCCAGCGCCTCCGGTTCGCTCTTCGCCTCCGGCAGATCGAGTTCGCGCTCCAGCCGGATTCCGGCGGGCACGGCGGCATCGGAAAGCGATTCCAGCGAATCGTACCCGATGGCACGGAGCATTTCCTCACGGTCGGAGCCGATGGCTCCCAGATGGCGGCTGCGGAAGTCAATGTGAGCGGACATGGCAAAGAGCGCCGCCGGTGAAAATCGGGTGCGATGCGACGGCGCGCCCTGCATTAATCAAATTCTCCCGCCGCGCAATCCCCGCAGCCCCGGGAATCACAGAATGCTCCCTTTTTTGCCGATCCCGACGTCAAAAGCGCCTGCCACGGCAAGCGGAACCGCTCCTCAAACCTCGAACCGGTAACCCTCCCCCCTCACCGTCAGCAAATGCCGCGGCGACTGCGGCTCCTCCTCGATCTTCTGCCGCAGCCACGCCACATGCACATCCACCGTCCGCGGCGTGATGTGCGGCTGCTCCGCCCAGACCTGCGCCAGGATCGCCTCGCGCGAAAGCACCTGGCCGCGGTGATTCACCAGCAGGCGCAGCAACTCTCCCTCCTTCGCCGACAGCGAAATCGCCTCGCCATCCTTCAAAAACTCCCCCCGCGAGAAATCCGCCGCGATCTTCCCGAAGCGGATCGTCATCACCGGCGTGAGATCCACCTTCCGCAAACGCCGCAGCAAGGCATTCAACCTCGCCAGCAATTCCTCCGCATCGAACGGCTTCGCCAAATAATCGTCCGCGCCCGTCCGCAACCCCCGCACCCGGTCGTCCACCTCCCCTCGCGCCGTCAGCATCAGGATGCCGCCGTCGTAGCCTCCCTCCCGCACCAGATGACAGACCTCGAAACCCGATTTCCCGGGCATCATCACATCCAGCACCAAGGCATCGAAACGCTCCGACAGCGCCACCCTCACTCCCTCCGCCCCGTCTTTCGCCCACTTCACTTCGTAATCCTCCGACCTCAAAAGGTCGCAAAGCACATCCGCGATCCCGCGCTCGTCTTCGATCAACAAAATCCGCGCGCTCATCTCATCGGCCGCTCCGCCCTCACCGGCAGACTGACCGTGAAACTAGCGCCTCCCTCCGCCCCGCTGCAAACCGAAACCCTCCCGCCATGCGCCTCGACGATCTCCTTCACCAGCGCCAGCCCCAAGCCGCTCCCCCGCCGCTGCGCCTCCTGTGCCGCCTCCCCGCGGAAAAACGGCGTGAAAATCTCCTCCTGCTCCTCCTTCGGAACTCCCGGCCCGCGATCCGACACCGTCACCTCAACCCTCTCTCCCGGGCCCTTCGCCGAAATACCGATCCATCTCCCCTCCCCGCCATGTTTCGCCGCATTCACGACCAAATTCTGGAAAGCCCTCCGCAATGCGCCCGGCTCCCCCTCCACCTCCAGCCGCCCCTCCGGCAGCGTCAGCGCAACCTCGCACCCTGCCGTCTCCGCGCCCACATTCCCCACCGCCTCCTGCAACAACCGCCCGACATCCACTAGCTCCCTCACCGCTGGTCTTCCCCCCCGCTTCGCCGATGAAAAATCCAACACCTGCTGGACCATCTCGCCGAGCTGCCCCGCGTGTTCCAGGATCAGCTCCGAATAACGCTCCAGCCCCTCCGGCGTTCGCACGATCCCGCGTTTGAGATTCTGCGCCGCCCCCTGGATCACCGTCAGCGGCGTCCGCAACTCGTGCGAAACATTCGCCACGAAATTCATCCGCTCCTCCGCCAAAAGCCGCGACCTCCGCGCCTGCACCACCAGCGCCCAGCCCGCCGCGAGAATCAACCCGTTCGCCCCCGCCGCCAGGGCCAGATTCCTTCTCCGCGCCGCCGCCACGACCTTCTCCAGCTCTCCGGGCGCATAACGCATCTCCAGCCGCCACCTCGCCCTGCCCGGCGGCCCTCCGCCGAACCCCGGCCCTCCACCCGGTCGGTGAAACTCCCGCACCACCGGCCGGCCCGCCGCCTTCGCCGGCCCTTCCGCGAAAACCGTCTCCCCCGAAGCATCCCGCACCTCCACCCGGTAAAACTCCCGCCCCTCCGTACCGATCGACCTCCGGGCCAGCTCCGGCAGCCAGCCCGTGCGGAGATACCTGGCATCCAGCTCGAAAATCATCCACCCGGCCTCCGGACCCCCGGGTCCTCCCGGTCCATCCGGCCTTCCTCCCCGCTCGCCGCCCGGACCTCCCCGCGGCATCGGCGGCCTTCCCTCCTCCCGCCTCGGCCTTCCCCGGATCGGATACTCCATCAAAGCCCCGCCCTCATACACCGACGGCGGCGCTCCTCCACCTCTCGCCCTCCGCTCGATGTCCCTTCTCAAGCCGCTCCAACTTTCCGGCCAATCGACCTCCTTCATCGCCCCCGTGCCCAAATCCACTTCCCTCAGCCCCACCTCTCCACCCTCCGGTATCGCCAGCGCCACCCGCCGGAACACGGGCCGGAATCCTCTCTCCCGCCACCCCTCCACCCGCGCCGCGATCCCGCCCTCCGTCAGCTCACCCGCATCGGGCACCAGCGCCCGGATGCTTCCCTCAAGCTCCTCCTCGAAGCCCCGGCAGAAATCCTCCGCCGCTTCCCCCTGCCTCGCCGCCAACCGGTCGAACTCCGCCCGCGCCAGCTCCCCCGTCCAGCGGAATTGCAGCACCGTGAGCGCCGCGCACACCAGTGCCAGCACCCCCAGAAACACCCCTTCCCTCCCCGCCTGCCGCCTGCCTTCGATCATTCGCCGATCTTATCGCCCCGCCCGCTTCCCGCAATCCGTTCCCCCTCTCCTTAACAATCCTTAACACGACAGAGCCGCCGCCGGTGGCTTTCCTTCATCATCCGGTAGTGAAACCCCATACCGGCCCATCATGAACGAAAGAAAACCTCTGCCCGTCCACATCCCCGTAAGCCGCCGCCGCTTCTTCAAAAGCATGGCCGCCGCTTCCGCCGGCTTCACCCTGCCCGGCTACCTGGCCGAAGCGCTGGAACAATCGCCGATCCTCACCCAGGGGCCCTACTACCCGCTGGCCAACAACATCCCTCTCGATAAGGACAACGACCTCATCCAGCTCTCCGACAACCTCAACATCGCCACCGGCATCGTCACCTACATCACCGGCCGCGTCCTCGACGCCTCCGGCAACCCGGTCAAAAACGCCCTCGTCGAGTGCTGGCACGCCGACCACGAAGGCGACTACAGCTACTCCACCACCGCCGCGCGCAACCCCGCCTGCGACCCGAACTTCGCCGGCTTCGGCCAGTTCCTGACCGGTTCCAGCGGCCGCTTCCTCTTCCGCACCATCAAGGCCGGACTCTACACCGGCCGCACCCGCCACTTTCACTGGGGCGTCACCCTCCCCGGCCGCACCACCCGCTCCTGCACCCAGACCGGCTGGAACGAGATCGCCTACGCCAACAACGGCTCCGCATGGGCGACGCAGAATTCCAATGACAACATCTTCGCCTCCCTCACCACCGCCCAAAGAGCATCCATCATTCTCGACTTCCTGCCCGTCGAAGGCACCACCACCGGCGAGTTTCATACCGAGTGGGATTTCGTCAGCGGTTTCACGCCGGTGGAGCCCGGCTACCCCTCTCCCGGCGGATTCGTCGCGGTCGGCGAACCCGTGATCGGCCCGGACAACACCGTCCGCTACAAGCTGACCATCCCCGTCTACGCAGGCTACTGCTACGAAATCTACGGGAACCCGACTTTGGCGGACTTGGAATGGAAGGCCCTGCCCTTCGCCATCACCCAAACCGGCGCCATCGACCGTCACAAGCACGTCACCACCGCCGAAGGCAGCCTTTCCATCTACGTCGAAGCGAAAGCCGAAAAGGGCTTCTACAAAGTGTCCTTCCGCGTGCCCGGCGCCAACACCGGAACCCCGTGACCTTAACAATCCTTAACACGACAAGCACGCCGCCAGCGGCTTTCACTCATCGGTCATGAAACTCCACACCCGCCCCTTCGAAATCCACACCCCCCGCCGCCGATTCCTGCGCGGGCTCGGACTCGCCGGCGCCGCGTTCTTCTCCACCCCCGGCCTCTTCGCCGAAGAACTCCTCGCCACGCCACGACTCACCGAAGGCCCCTTCTATCCCGACAAACTGCCTCTCGATACCGACAACGACCTCATCATTCTGAACGACTCCACCACCCCCGCCCTCGGCGAAATCACCCACCTCAGCGGCCGCGTCCTCACCAGAACCGGCGCTCCCGTCCGCAACGCCATCGTCGAAATCTGGCAAGTGGATAACCACGGCGTCTACCTCCACACCCGCGACACCAACAACGGCGGCAAGCGCGACACCAACTTCCAAGGCTACGGCCGCTTCCTCACCGACGCCAGCGGCGCCTACTACTTCCGCACCATCAAACCCGTGCCCTATCCCGGGCGCACCCCGCACATCCACTTCGCCGTCAGCAAAAACGGGCAGCGCCTGCTCACCACCCAGCTCCTCATCAACGGCCACCCCCAAAACGACGGCGACGGCGTCTTCGAAAGCGCCGGCGGCCCGCTCGAACGCGAAGCCCTGCTCGTCGATTTCATCCCCCTGCCCGGCTCCCCCATCGGCGAACTCACCGCGAACTTCGACATCATCCTCGGCCTCACCCCCGAAGATCCGCCCGACGGCCACATCCACGGCGGCATCGGCAAATCCGAACTCCTCAACCGTACCGGCGGCCCCCGCCCGCCGCGCTGAATCCCAACCCGCCGCGACCATGACCCCGCCCATCCTCATCCCCTTCACCCTCCTGCTCCTCTCCGGAGCCAACCTCTTCGCCCAGGGCCCTCCCGGACCCCCGCCCGGAGGCCCCGGACGCTTCCGCCCCCCATCCGCCGAAGAAGAACTCCAAGCCTACCTCACCCTCGACAAGGACCGCGACGGCAAACTCACCAAGGCAGAAGTCCCGCCCCGCTTTCACACCCTCTTCACCCGCGCCGACCAGAACACCGACGGCGTCCTCACCCCCGATGAACTGAAAACCATGATCGCCGCCCGCCTGGCCGCCTTGGCGAACCGTAACGAGCGACCACCGGGCGGACCACCTCCCGGAGAAAGACCTCCGCCACCCGGAGAAGGACAACCACCGCCCGGAGGCCCACCTCCTCCCTGACCCCTTTTCACGCGCTCAAAAACAACCTCGTATCCCGTGAAACCCCTCCTTCTCCTCGCCGCCCTCGCCCTGCCCGTCGCTGCCACTCCGGTCATCAACGAAATCATGTATCGCCCCGGCGCCTCCTACCCGGAGGACACCGGCCTCGAATTCATCGAACTCCACAACCCCGGCGACACCCCCGCCGACCTCTCCGGCTGGGCCATCTCCTCCGGCGTCCGCTACACCTTCCCGGAAAACACCTCCATCCCCGCCGGCGGCTACCTCGTCATCGCCGCCGACCTCGACAAACTCACCACCTCCACCTCCCTCTCCGGCATCCTCGGCCCCTGGGACGGCCGCCTCTCCAACAGCGGCGAAACCGTCACCCTTTCCGATTCCTCCGGAACCACCATCGACACCATCCGCTACGCCGACGAAGGTGACTGGGCCGTCCGCACCCGCGACTCCCTCGGCGGCTGGTCCTGGATCACCCAGGCCAACGGCGGCAACTGCTCCCTCGAACGCCGCAATCCATATCTCTCCATCAACTCCGGCCAGAACTGGGGCTCCTCCGCCACCCCCGGCGGCACCCCCGGAGCCGCCAACACCCTCCTCGCCGCCGACATCGCCCCCGTCATCTCCGAAGTCCGCCACAGCCCCGCCGTCCCCAAAAGCACCGACCCCGTCACCATCTCCTGCAGGCTCACCGACGAATCCGCCGCCCAGAGCCTCTCCGCCACCCTCTGGTGGCGCGACGCCACCTCCACCACCCCCGGCGCCTACTCCTCCCTCGCCATGACCCACGACGGCGGCGGACTCTTCCTCGCCACCCTCCCGCCCAAGGCCGCCCTCACCATCGTCGAATTCTACATCTCCGCCACCGACGGCGCCCTCACCCGCACCTGGCCCGCCCCTACCTCCGAAGGCCAGAACGCCAACTGCGCCTACCAGGTCGACGATGCCGCGGACTCCACCGCCGCCCCCGCCTACCGCCTCATCCTCACCGCCGCCGAAAACGCCGCCTTCACCACCGTCAATGCCCAGAGCGACCGCCGCTTCGCCGCCACCCTCATCGCCACCCACGGCGACGACGCCGTCATCCGCTACCGCAGCGCTATCCGCATCCGCGGCAACTCCTCCCGCAACTACACCATCCGCCCCCTCCGCGTCTCCTTCCCCACCGACACCCCCTGGAACGGCGTCAGCTCCTTCATGATCGGCCCGCGCGGGGCTCCCGTCCAATACCTCGCCCACAAAATCCAGCGCGCCGCCGGACTCGTCGCCGCCGACGTCACCCCCATCGAACTCCGCCGCCAGGGCGTCAAAGCCAGCGTCACCACCGGCTCCACCGCAGACTACGGCCTCCTCTGCCGCATCGAGGACTTCGACGGCGACTACGCCGACAACCACTTCCCCACCGCCGTCTCCACCCAGATCTACCGCAAAGTCTCCATCACCCAGTGGTCCGCCAACTACTCCATCCCTAGTACCCCCGATGGAACCTACTCCGGCTGGGACAAGCAAAACTCCAAAGCCCTCAACGACTGGTCCGACGTCGTCGCCTTCACCCAGACCTGGCAGGCCCTCGCCGCCCCTCACTTCACCGGCGCCACCGCCGGCAACGCCGCCTCCGGCACCTGGCGCGGCACCGCCTTCACCGACGCCGAGATGGAAACCCTCTCCACCATCGTCGACCTCGACTACCTCGCCCGCTGGCTCGCCGTCATGGTCATCATGCCGAACTGGGAACCCAACCTCTCCACCGGCGAGGACGACGACTACGCCGCCGCCTTCGTCAACGACGGCGTCCACACCCGCATGTTTCCCCTCCCCCACGACATGGACACCACCTTCGGCACCGGCGAAACCACCTTCGCCTACAACGTCGGCAACCTTTACACCATTACCCAGGGAACCGGAGGAGGAGGAGGCATGGGCGGAGGAGGAGGAAACCGCACCATGCCCCTCTTCCTCCCACTCCTCGGCAACGCCACCACCCCCGGCAACGCCGTCTTTCGCGAAAAATACCTCACCGCCATCCGCCAGCTCTTCGGCTCCGTCTTCGACGCCGATACCTCCGCCACCTCCAATCCCCCCTTCCACCAATTCGTCGACAACCACCTCGGCGCCTGGCTGCCCGCCGCCAACCGCACCACGCTGAAAACCTTCATGACCAACCGCCAGGCCTACCTCCTCGGCCTCGTCGGCGCGGGCAAAATCACCCCCTCCACTCCCACCGCCGCCGCCACCCACACCAGCCCGCCCGCCGGCAGCCTCCGCCTCAACGAAATCCTCGCCTCCAACGTCGCCGCCCACCCCGTCTCCGGCGCCTACCCCGACCTCGTCGAACTCCACAACACCGGCGCTACCGCCATCAATCTCGCCGGCTACCGCCTCGATGACTCCTCCAACACCTACACCATCCCCGCCGGCGCCTCCATCGCCCCCGGCGAATACCTCCTCTTCACCTCCGACACTCTCGGCTTTGGCCTCTCCTCCGGCGGCGACAGCCTCCACCTCTACAACCCCTCCGGGAACCTCCTCGATGAAGTCACCTTCGGTCCCCAGATCGACGACCTCACCCTCTCCCGCAGCCCCGCCGACCCCGACACCTGGGCTCTCGCCACCCCCACCCTCGGCGCCGCCAACGCCGCCCCCTTGAACCTCGCCTCCCCATCCCTCCTCCACATCAACGAATGGGCCGGCAACCCCGACTTCCGCCTCAGCGGCGACTTCGTCGAACTCCACAACCCCTCCTCATCCCCCGCTCCCCTCGGCGGCCTGCGCCTCACCGACGACCTCCTCTCCTACCCCGGCCGCCACGCCTTCCCCAACCTCAGCTTCATCCCCGCCGGAGCCTTCCTCGTCCTCGACTCCGACGCCCTCGGCTTCGGCATCGACGCCCAATCCGAATTCCTCTGGCTCACCGGCGCTAACGCCGCCGTCATCCATCAGGTCAACCACTCCTCCCCATTCGCCGACCAATCCACCGGCCTCACCCCCGACGGCGGCACCGCCTGGACCACCTTCGCCATTCCCACCCCCGGTCTCTCCAACACCGCCAGCTCCGCCGCCCACGCCCCCCTTCTCGCCTGGCTGCGCATCACCGAAATCATGTACGCCGCCACCGGCGGCAACAACTACGACTACATCGAACTCCAAAACACCAGCGACACCCTCACCCTCGACCTCTCCGGCGTCCGCTTCACCAACGGCATCGACTACACCTTCCCCGGCGGCCTCACCCTCGCCCCCGGCGCCTTCATCGTCGTCGCCAAAAACCGCGACTCCTACCTCGCCCGCTACACCTCCCCCGAAGCCCTCGCCCCCGGCGTCTACAGCGGCAACCTCGCCAACGAAGGCGAAAGAGTCGCCCTCACCCTGCCCGCCCCCTGGGACATCAACATCCTCAACTTCCGCTACGAATCCACCTGGCAACCCACCGCCACCGGCGGCGGCCACTCCCTCGCTACCCGCTCCACCACCGCCACCCTGCCTCGGGACTGGGGCCAAAGCACCACCTGGAGCGCATCCGCCGCCCTCTACGGCAGCCCCGGCGCCGAAGAGCCCCCCGTCATCACCAGCTCCCTCGCCGCCACCGGAGTCCACGGCTCCGCCTTCTCCTACCTCATCGCCGCCACCAAAAACCCCACCACCTTCACCGCGGACAATCTCCCCGGCGGTCTGACCCTCTCCTCCTCCACCGGCCTCATCTCCGGCACCCCCGCCGTCAGCGGCATCTTCGAAATCCCCATCTCCGCCTCGAACGCCTCCGCCACCGCAAGCGCCACCCTCACCCTCACCCTCACCATCGCCTCCCACGGCCCCCTCGATCACTTTGTCTGGGACTGGACGCCCGCCACCGCCTGGGCCAGCCATCAATTCGCCATCCGCCTCACCGCCCGCGACGCCAGCGGCAGGATCGTCGAAAACTACGAATCCAGTACTTCCCTCTCCGCCTTCCTTCCCGGCGACAGCTCCTCCACCCCCGTCCTCATCACCGAATTCACCGACGAAGGCGAAGACCAGTTCGAACTCCAGAACGTCACCGCCGACACCGCCCACACCGCCGGCTGGACCGTCGTCATCGGCGACAGCACCACCGACGTCAACTCCCGCAACGCCGTCACCTTCGCCCTGCCCGACACCCTCACCGCCGGCAGCCTCCTCCGCGTCTCGGAATCCAACTCCACCGGCCGCGTCTACTTCGGCGGCTCCATCGCCTGGACCCAGAACAACTCCCGCGGCTGGATCATGCTCCTCGACGCCACCGGCGCCCTGCGCGACTTCGTTGCCTTCGGCTGGACCGCCGCCCAGCTCCAGACGCTTTCCCTCGCCATCGGCGACACCGTCATCTCGCCCGTCGCCTCCGGCCACTGGTCCGGCGCCGGCCTCGCCGCCGGCACCCGCGGCAACGTCAACCAGACCACCGACTCCTGGCGCCGCACCGGCAGCGCCGACCAAAACAGCGCCGCCGGCTGGCTGTGGTCCCAGAACGCCGCCAGCTTCGGCGCCGTCAACTCCGGCCTCACCCTCCCGTGGATCGTCACCATCCCGCTCACCCTCACCCCCTCCACCGTCACCTTCTCCGGCGGCCAATTCATCGGCGAGCTCGCCATCGCCGAGCCCGGCTCCGCCGCCACCCTCACCGCCACCGGCTCCTCCGGCCAAAGTGGAAACTCCACCCCCCTCGACATCCTCGACTCCACCGACACCGACAACGACGGCCTGCCCGACGCCTGGGAAGCCGCCCACGGCCTTTCCTCCACCGACCCCGCCGACGCCCTGCTCGACTCCGACGGCGATGGCCAGAGCAACCTCGCCGAATTCCACGCCGGCACCGATCCCCGCAACTCCGCCTCCGTCTTCGCCGTCCTTGAGAGCGGCCTCACCGACACATCGACCTACCGCATTACCTGGTCCGTCACCGCCGGAAAACTCTACCGCCTGCGCCGCAGCGAAGATCTCCTCGAATGGACCGACCTCTTCCACCTCCTCGCCACCGAAACCGCGGAACTCTCATACGATCTCCCCACCGACGACCTCCCCCACGCCTTCTTCCGCATCGAAACCGGCGACTGAACATCACATCGTCACCGCCGCCGCTCCGGCAGCGGCTCCTCCGCCGGGATCTCCCCCCGCAGCAGACGGCCGATCTCCCCGGTCAGCCACAAATAATGATCGCTCGGCAAATCCGGCTCAGCCAGGAAGCGACTCTCGCCTACCGGCGGATCCTGCGTCGTCTTGAAGATCGCCGTCCCTTCGTCCATCTCGTCAAACATCGCGACATAAATCGCCCGCGATCCCGCCCGCTTCGCGGCAAGCGCCTGGCTCCACAAAAATCTCCCCCCGCGCCGGGGAATCTGCTCGAAGGCCGCCCGCTCGCCGCGGCTCCTCTGCAGGTTCTGCCAACTGAATCCCGGAAAAACCACCGGCAGATAGGCAACTTTCCTTTCCCGGCACCACGCGATGTCCGGCTCCAGCAGTTCCTTCGTCCGCGCCGCAGCATCCTCCGGCGTGCCGAAGCGGCCGACCGCCCACGGGCTGATGATGTCCGCCATCGCCATCAGTTCATGCAGCTTCGGCTCCGCGACACAGTCCCGCGAAAGCGTCCGCCAATAGCACGGCACGCCGACCATCACCGCACAGCCCTGCTCCTTGAAAAATTCCAGAAGCTTCCGCCATTCCTCGATCCCAAGATCGCGATCCGCGAAGCCCAGCCCCCACAAGGCGACCAGCGGTTTGCCCCGGAAGCGCAGATAACAATCCTCTTCCTCGCCCAGCTTTCCTCCCTCGCGCAGCCGCCGCCAATCCTCGCCCACACTGCCGTAATGGACCGGCCTCAGGCCGGAAAGATCGTACATCAGCGCCCACTTCCGCCCTTCCGCCGCCGCGGATTCCCGGCAATGCGCCAGCACCTGATCCATCGGTCCGCGGAACCTAGGATCGCGCGCCGGCGCGGCGAAGCGCTGGAGGAAAGCGCCATCGATCCCATACTCCCGCATCCAGCGGAAATGCCGCCGCACCGTCGGCCCCCGCACCGAACTGAACACCTCCGCCACCCGCCCGTCCCTGTGCCGGAACGGCGTGACGAACCGTTCATCGGGACCGTACTCGCTCATGTCCGGCCACATCTCGATGTGCGAATGCCCCGGCTCGAACTTCCCCCCGACCGCATAGTGATGCCAGCCGTTGCCGGAGCCGTCGCCCTCGCAACGGAACCACCCCTGATAACCGCAGAAGATCTTGCCCTCGAACTCGTTCTCTCCCCCTACGGCCACGAGCAGGCAAGCCACCCACCCTGCAAGAATCCGTTTCGCCAACATGCCCCCGCATTACGATTCCCTTCACCCCGATCTCTCCCGGAGCTCTGTCATCACCCCGCTGGAGGCGGGACATCGCGGTTTCTCGCCTTTCCACCGAAAACATCGCCGCCCGCTCCTTCGTTGTGCCAAAAAGGCACGGGCCCCCGATGCCTGCCCCGCTGTCAAAAATCCTCCGCCTCCTCACGCCAACACTGATCGCCGCGCAGGAACTGAAACGGCTGGATGGCTGCCGCTTCACCCCTGCCGCCTTTGCCGATGCGCAGGGAGATGGAAAATACAGGCACATCTACGCCTCCATCACCACGAGCGCCAACTCCAGCGCGACGAAGACGCCGAAACGGGCCTCACGACCGGCGACAAAAGAGCCGCGCCGGGCAAGCCGCTCGATTTGAACACCGCCGCCCGCGACGAACTCATGACCCTCCCCGGCATCGACGAAGTCATGGTCAACCGCATTATCGAAGGCCGCCTCTACGGAATCATCGACGAATTGGGGAAAGTCCCCGGCATCGGGGCGAAGACGCTCGAAGAACTCCGGCCCTACATCACCGCGGGCCAACATTGAGCCCCCTTCCCGCGCTCACCCAAGGGATAAAAGCGCGATTCAATGGTATGTAGTCCCGGCTTCAGCCGGACACGGGCAAACCGGCGACTGGCGGCATCTCGTGAAAGCGCCTCATACCCGCCCCTCTTCCTGAAGGCGAACTATATATTCCTGCTTGAACACCGCCGGAAATAGAATGAAAAATACAGACTGAACAGATATGCCGCTTTCGCCCACGGCTACATTCTTCCCCTCCGGACCCGCGGAATCTTATTGCCCCGCTCCAGGAATCGCGAACGGGAACAGCACCTCTCCACGGTTGACAACCGGACCTTTCTCAAAGTTCGCCTGTATATCCTCCTTACGCAATCCTCTCTCCAGCGGGTACTCCACCCTCGCCGGCTCCTGTGAAGCGGAACCCTTCCATGTGCTCAACAAAAAATCGCAACCTTCGCAATTGAAGAAATCTCCAAGTTCCAAAAAATCAGCCTTCACGAACTGCCTATATCCAAATCCCCCGACTCAATGAACCATTTGGCATTCCGTAGCAATCTTGATCCTGGAAATTCCCAGCGTTCGCCATTTTTTAAAAATTGACAATCAGAAGCTTATGAGAACAATTCGAAGAAAATCACCCCATGGCCGATTTGTTAGATATCCAGACAAGCATGGGAGAACAAACACTGTTGCCGAAGACCAATGCACTACACGGAACAACACGCTAAACAAGCACTTGAGATCATCAAGCGTTTACTCCCGCATGTTACTGTTCACTCCGAATATACTGAGCTAATTGAGATTCTCCAAGACGACACCCGGTGGCATGAAGCGCATTCGCTCTTCAATCGAATCAGAGTGAATATCACTCTGCCTACTGAAGCTCATCGAGGTTTAAGCCTAGATGACTTATTCGCGTATATTGCTGAGAATGCCGCCAAGACAGCTTATAATTGCAGCGGCAGAAGTGCTCCGTTTGACAACGAGAGTTTTTCGAGATTACTACACACCGAAGAGAATTTTCTTGCCATCCTCTCCTCCTCCGAAGCAACAAACGGCGAACAAGTCGGTGTAGGCAACCGGCTGAAGTCGGTGCCTCACCTTTGACGTTCTGCCAAAAACTCACAATGCGATACCTAGTATTTATGGCCGCCTTTTTGACTACGCTTGGACGCTTATTTGGCGGCGATGTTAAGCCGCCTTTCGAGGTGATCCCGATCTATCTCGATATGCGAGATCTAGCTCTGAAATTGGACGACAGAGAGATCCCAGATTTGAAGAATAAACGAGTATTCGTTGTTCTGATGGAGACCGGATTCCCCGATGCTGCATACACGCTAGTCGCTGCTGGTGATGGAGCAGCAAGCCTCTATTTCTCCAATGGAGGCGGCATTATCGGTGCTGGCGAACACGCGAATGTTCGTCCTGAATCTTTGAAGCTCGTCAAGATGGCCGAAGCTGTCCTCAAGCACATGAAAAAGGTGGATCAGTATCCGATAGTGAAGCCAGGGAATACGAGTTTTTATGTTGTGACGTCAGAGGGAGTATTTACCTATACCGCGAAGGAAGAAGAACTAGGAGAAGGACGGGACAAGAATTTTTCCGCCCTTTTCCATCAGGGCCATTCCCTCATCACTCAAATGCGGATCGCCGAGGAAAACCGCAAGGCAGAACAAGGCGGTGCAGCCAACCCGGCGGCTGACCTTTGACGTTAGCCCAAGAAGATGGCCTCACCAAAAGCAGAGATCTTGAAGCGTTTCCGCGAGGCCACAGGAATGGGCTGGATGGAGTCTAAGATGTTTCTCGCAGGCAAAAGCGCCGAATTGTGCGAGCGAATTCTCATAGCACGCACCCAGCAACCGGAAGCGACTACTCTTCATGACCCAATCGAGGATAATCCCGCCTACGCGGAGACAATCACGACGATCCGGGAAGCAACAGAAAAGGAGCTAAGGGAGGAGATCGCTCGCCAGAACGCGGAGCGGCGAGAGTCTGGGGATGTCACTTTTCTGAGAGACTGGCCTCTTGGAACCTGCCACCTAATGTGGCGACGTATGAAGGAGCGGCTCGCTAAAGAGGGAATCACTTGGTATTCTCTGGCTGAGATGAATCCGAGGCATCACTTTGACTGAGACCATAAACGGCTAACAAGTCGGTGGAGGCAACCGGCTAAAGCCGGTGCCTCACCTCTGACGTTGGGCCAAAAAAGAACATAGTATAATGAATGAATGGATAACTACCGCCCTTTCTAGTGCCTGTGTCACAGGAGCCTCGATATGGGTGATACAAAAGTATCTGTTGGGTCGCATAAGGTTCGACTTCGACAGAAAGCTCGAAGAACTAAAGCCATTGACTGCCGAGGCGATTCTCATGAGAGGGAACTTCCTCAATGCTAAGAGGGATGCCTACTACGAGGCGCTGGATGTAGTGAACAAGTTCTTGGAGGCTATCCCTTGGTCGGGACCTGACATTCCGGAAGATCGACCACAGGCTGGCCATGTTCCCACCGAAGCAGCTGTGAACTCTTGTTTGGCAAAGCTGTCGATGTTCTGTGATGATCCAGAGATTCCCGAGAAGTTTCTTGGCTGCTTTCAGACGGCATCAGCGGTTTCGCTTGGGCACTTCGTCAGTAGCTTGAGGAAGGATCTTGGATATGGAGATCTTCCAGGCGATCCTGAAGACTACAAGCGCTTCTTCGCTCGTGATCCCAGCCAAAACCAGCCCAACAAGACGCCGCACCCGACGGCGAGTAGGCCGCCACTTTGAATTCGAGCTTCCATCTCGCCGCGGATGGACTCAAACGTTGCAGCGTCCCTTCCAGCCGTCCGGCTAGGGGCGGATTGTTTCATTCCCTATCGTCCCTCTGATCGAATCACCGGCCTCCCGCCCGGACCTCTCGGAGAAAGAGATTCCTGCCTCTTGCACGCCTCCGGCACTGTCTCTCCGAAGGACGCCAAGACATCCCCCGGGCTTCCAGTCCCTGATTCTCCACCTCGATCACGCCGGAGCTCCGACCACCGCGCCCGGCAACGGCCCGTCGCCTTCGTCGGCTTCCTCAGTGGTTTTCAGCGGACCGTGCTTGCGGGTCTCTTCGGGCAGCGCGGGCGGCTTGGAATTGTTGGAAGGCGGATTCTTCATGTGGCCGTGCTCGATCAGGTCGCGGATGTGTTCGGCATCCAGCGTTTCGTATTCGAGCAGGGCCTGGGCGATGATTTCCAGCGTCTGGCGACGCTCCAGCAGGATGCGCTTGGCCTCGGCATAGGCGTGGTCGATCAGGCGCTTGATCTCGGCGTCGATCTGCTGCGCGGTGGCCTCGGAGTAGTTGCGGGAGCGGGCGAGATCGCGGGCGAGGAAGACCTCGCCGCCGCCGTCGCCGTACTCGACCATCCCGAGCCCGTCGGACATGCCCCATTCGCAGACCATCTTGCGGGTGATGTTGGTGGCCATGCGGATGTCGCCGACCGCGCCGTTCGTCACATTGCCGAAGGTGATTTCCTCGGCGACCCGGCCGCCCATGGCGACGACGAGCTGATCGAGAAGCTCGGCCTTGCGGTAGGTGAATTTATCCTCGGCGGGCAGGAACATCGTCGAGCCGAGCGAAGGGCCGCGCGGGATGATGGTCACCTTGTGGAGCGGGTCGGTGTGCTCCAGCACTTCGTTGAGAATGGCGTGGCCGGCCTCGTGGTAGGCGGTGTTTTCCTTTTCCTTGTCGGAAAGCGCGAGGCTGCGGCGCTCGCGGCCCCAGCGGACCTTGTCGCGGGCTTCCTCAAGCTCGGCGAGCGTCACGGCGGACAGCCCGCGGCGGGCGGCGAGCAGGGCGGCCTCGTTGATGAGATTGGCGAGTTCCGCGCCGGAGAAGCCGGGCGTGCCGCGGGCGATCACGGCGAGATCGACGCCCGGGGCCAGTTTGATCTTCTTGACGTGGACCTTGAGAATGTCCTCGCGGCCCTTCACGTCCGGCAGCGACACGGTGACCTGGCGGTCGAAGCGGCCGGGGCGGAGCAGGGCCGGGTCGAGCACGTCGGGCCGGTTGGTGGCGGCGATGATGATGACGCCCTCCTGCGTATCGAAGCCGTCCATTTCGACGAGAAGCTGGTTGAGCGTCTGCTCGCGCTCGTCGTGGCCGCCGCCCATGCCGTGACCGCGGTGGCGGCCGACGGCGTCGATCTCGTCGATGAAGATGAGGCAGGGCGCATGCTTCTTGCCCTGCTCGAACATGTCGCGCACGCGGGAGGCGCCGACGCCGACGAACATTTCGACGAAATCGGAGCCGGAGATGGAGAAAAAGGGCACATCCGCCTCGCCGGCGATGGCGCGGGCGAGCAGGGTCTTGCCGGTGCCGGGCGGGCCGACCATCAGCACGCCCTTCGGGATCGAGCCGCCGAGTTTCTGGAATTTCCGCGGGTCGCGCAGGAAGTCGACGATCTCCCAAAGCTCCTCCTTAGCCTCCTGGATGCCGGCGACATCCTTGAAGGTGACCTTGTTGTGATCACGGGTGAGCAGGCGGGCCTTGGATTTGCCGAAGGACATCGCACCGCGGCCGGCGGCCTTCATCTGCTGGCGGAAGAGGAAGAAAAGCAGCAGGACGACGAGCAGGACGGGCAGGAAAGTGAAGATCGCCCGGCCGAGGTAGTTTTCGTTGCGCTTCAGGTAGCCGCCTTTTTCGAGGACTTCGGCCAGTTCGTTCTGGAGCAGCGGGATGCTAGTCTTGACCTTGTAGGCTTGGGGGCCGGCCGTCTTGGCATCTGCGGCGGTCTCGGCCACCGGCAGGATTTCACGCACGCCGGTCACGGTGCCGAAATTGCCGTCTTCGCTGTGCAGAGTGAGCGGGAATTCCGCATCGGCGGACTTGACCTCCCCGAGCGCGAAGGCCCGGCGGAAGGCGGCGAGGGAAAGATCCTCGCTCTCCCCGGCGGGGGCGGGGCCGCCGGCACGGCGGATCACCGTGGAATCGCCGACGACGGAACGGAATTCCTCGACACTGAGCTGCACCTGGAAGCGCTTGCGCTGCGGCTCGCCCTCCCCGGCGACGGGTGCGGGGTTGATGTAGCAGGAAATGGTCGCGTCGTAGAGCGTATCGCCGGTTTCGACCTGGAGCGGGTATTTCTTCGGGTCGTCGGTGATGACCAGCCCCTTGTTCCACGCTTTCTTGAATTCCGCGTAGCTGAGCTCTTTGGCCGCGGGATTTCCGACATTGCCGAAGAAGGCAAAGCTGAGAATCAGCAAACCGGCCGCGAGCAGGATAACCAGGCGCCAGTTGAAGGCCGGAGGATCGTTCGGCCCGCGCTGGCCTGGGCCCTGCGGCGGACGGGAATTGGGCGTTTCGGACATTTCGTTTCTTGTAGGACGAGGGCGGCCCCTTGCGACCGCCCGAGCGATCATAGCATCACCGAAGCCGCCTTGCAAAAGGCGCGGCAGATTAGCCCGGGAACGGGGAAAGAAAACCCAATTTTTTGAGGAAAGGCGAACATTGAACGTCGAATGAGAAAGGCATCCGGGGCTCGGACCTCTCCGGCTGCTTCATTCGACACCCAAGGTTGGGCGTGCGATGTTCAATGTTCCTTCGCTTGCCCATGGCCCGTCGCTTTGCCAAGCATTGGTCCGCATGGAGAACGACGGCACGGCCGAAGGCACCGCGGAGGGGATTCCCGGAAGCGGAGCCGCGTGGTGGCCGCGCTGGCGGCGGAAACGCCCGGCGGCAACCGGCTCCCGGGTGCTGGGCCTGATGGTCGACGCCTTCGCCGGCTTCGCCACGCTCGACGGCCGGGTGGACGCCGAGGAGGCAGACCTCATCCTCGACCTGCTGCGCAACGCCTTCCCCGAAGCGGATCACAGTTGGCTGGCCCGCCGGGTGCAAAAAGCGGTGCGCGACGGCAAGCCGCTGGCCCGCACCGCGCTCGACCTGCGCGAATATCTCGACGACGCGCAGAAGCTGGCCGTCGGCCTGCAGCTCTACACTCTGGTCGATGCGGTCGGGCGCTCGGAACGCAGCCGGACCTCTTTCGAAGTCTTCCTCCGGCGTCTCGGCCGGCCGGACCACGCACGGATGATCCTGCGCGAAATGGGCGGGGATGACGGGGAAGACACGGGAATCGAGCGGGTGACCTTCGACGCTTCGGGCGAAGGCGACGTGGCTCTGCCGGAAACGGCGACCGGGCACGCCTTCCGGGTTTACCGCGCGGCCGATCTGGTGCTGCTGCGCAATACCGGCGAAAAGCCCCTGTGGGTGCGCGGGCGCTCGCTGGAAAGCGGGGCCTTCCTCCGCATGCGCGAGCGCCAGCAGATGGCCGTGCCGGGCTGGACGCTGACCTGCGAGGACCTGCTTTTCTTCCTGAACGTCAAGCGCACCGGCTCCCGGCCGGCGATTTTCCTGGCCGCGACCGAGGAAGGGCTGCGCAGTGAGCGCGCCCGCAGCCGCCAAAGCGCGGTGCGCATCCGCTTCGGCCTGGAGGCGGAGGTGGAGGCGCTGCGTCCGACGGAGCTTGCCGTGGGCAAGCTCGGCGCACTCACCCCGGGCAAACCGGTCCTCTGCGACCACCATGTGCGCCTCCACGAACCGGGCGGCTTCTCGGTCACGCTGGATGCGCTGCGCCGCCGCGCCGCCGAAGCGGGCGGACGCTTCCGCCTGACCGGCGAGCACCGCGATTTCCGCATCTCGAACGACCCGGCGGTGCTGGAAAGCGGCGACCTGCTGCTCGCGCCGGGCATGGCACCGCGGGTCGTGCTGCGCATCCGCTTCGACCCCGAGCAGGGTACGGGCGATCTTTTCATCCGGGAGGCCGAGGGGCCCATCATCGCGGACGGCACGGTGGTGAAAAATTCCGCCCCGCTCCGCGAAGGCTCGCTGATCCGCCTTTCGCGCACCCAGGCGCTGCGCTGCCGCTTCGGCGAAGGCATCATCGACGAGGAACGGAATCTCATCGAATCCCTCGCCGCGCTCGACCTGATCCATGAATTTTCTCCGGGCGGCCGGGCGCTGGACAACGTCAGCTTCGAAGTCTCGCGCGGCGAAATGCTCTGCATCATCGGCCCCAGCGGCAGCGGGAAAAGCACGCTGCTTTCCACCCTCGCCGGGCAGCTCGAACCGACCCGCGGCCGGGTGCGCTTGAATGAAGCCTCGCTCTATCAGAACCGTCTGGAACTCGCCCGCTTCATCGCCTACATGCCGCAGGAGGAAGCGCTCAACCCCCAACTCACCGTCCGCGAGCAGATCCGCCATGCGACGACGGTCCGCCGCCCCTCCCTCTCCTCCGCCGAGATCGCCCGGCGGGCGGACGGCATCCTGGCGGAGCTCGGCCTGCAGGCGATCTCTCGCCGCCGGGTCGGTTCGCCGGGAGAAAAAACCCTGAGCGGCGGCGAGCGCAGCCGTCTGAATCTGGGTCTCGATCTCGGCAGCGCGGCCGAAGTTTTTCTCTTCGACGAACCGATCTCCGGCCTTTCCTCGAAGGATTCCGAGCACGTTGCCGAGACCCTGCGCTCGCTGGCGCGGGACAAGATCGTCATCGCCTCGCTGCACCGGCCGGGCGCCACCGTGCTCGGCCTTTTCGACAAAGTGCTGCTGCTCGACAACGGCGGCCGCACGGCCTTCTTCGGCACGCCCGCGGCGATGATCGGCTACTTCCGCGAAGCCTGCGAGGAACTGGGAATTTCCCACCCCTCGGTGACCGCCAACGTCCCGCTCGGCGCGGATTTCGTCTTCGACGTGCTGGAAACTCCGCTCGCCCACATCGGCGGCGGCCAGAGCCCTTCGGCGGCGCGCCGCTTTCCGGCCAGCTTCTGGCAGGAACGCTTCGAGAGCCGCTCACTCTACCAGTCGCTGGATCGCGGCACGCCGCCCACCCGGCTCGACCACCGCAGCGACCGCGGAGTCCCCTCCTCTCCCGGTTCCGCAAACCCCGCGCTCTGGCTGCGGCGGCAGTTCGCCGTCTTCTCCACCCTCTTCCAGCGTTCCCTGCTCTCCAAGCTGCGCAACCGCGGCACGCTCTACTCGACACTGCTGGAAGCGCCCTTGCTCGCCGTGCTTGTCGGCATGACGCTGCGCTCCTCGCCCGAGGGCCGCTACGAATTTCACACCGCGCTGCACATCCCGGCCTACCTCTTTCTCTCGGCCACCGTCGCCATGTTCCTCGGCCTGACGAATTCCGCCACCGAGATCCTGCGCGACCGCCCCGTGCTGCGCCGCGAGCGCAACTGCCGGCCCAGCCCCCACCTCTATGTCGCGGCGAAATTCTGCGCGCTCACGCTCGTCGCCGCCGCCCAATGCTTCGCCTACACCGCCATCGGCCACACCATTCTCGAAATCCGTGGCACCATCACCGAACAATGGCTGTGGATGACACTCACCGCCTGCACCGGCACGGCGCTCGCCCTGCTGGTCTCCTCGCTGGTCAAGACGGAACGAGCCGCCCTCACCGCCGTTCCCCTCCTGCTCGTCCCGCAGATGCTGCTCGCCGGGGCGCTGGTTCCCTTTCGCGAGATGAACCGCGGCCTCTTCGAAAACACCGACATCGAGCGCGAACGCGGCGGCACCCCTGTCCCCTCGCGCGTCATGCCTCTGCGTTTCGCCTACGAAGCCATGGTCGTCACCCAGGCCACGCGGAACCCTTTCGAAGTCGAGCGCATCCGCATCCAGCGCCGGATCGACTCCATCAAGGAAATTCCCGACCCGCTGCCCGCGGGGCGCAAGGAACGTCTCGACACCCTGCTCGAAGCGCTCCAGCGCCTGATCGCCGCCGGCGCCACCGAGCCGCGCGAAGCGGCGAAACTCGCCTCCCGCATGACCCGGCTGGCGCGGGAAGGCACCCGCCCGGAAATCGAATCCGTCAAAATCTGGCCCGACGATCCCTCCGCCCGCCCGGCATCGGACTTCTTCGTCAATACGCGCATCGACCTGCTCATCCGCGAAGCGGAGACCTTCCGCACCGACTACCGCAACGAGGGGATGAAGCCCCGCCACATCTTCCTCGCCCTGCGCAAACCCGTGCCGGGCGATCACGTCGACACCCTGCTCTACGACGCCGCGACGCTGTTCCTCGTCGTGCTCGCCGCGGGCGGCGTCACCGCCTTCGTGCTCGATGCCCAGAACCGCCGGACACGGTAAAATTCCGTAGCGGAACGGCTGCGCCGTTCCACGCGGGGCATCCGCTTCGCAAAATCGCAACTCTCCGCTCTTTGCTCCGGGCCGCGCGCTCCTACACTCCCGCGCGCCACCGCATCATGAAACCGACTCTCCTCGTTCTCGCCGCCGGCATGGGTTCCCGCTACGGCGGGCTGAAACAAATGGACCCGATGGGACCGAATGGCGAGACCGTGCTCGACTACTCGGTCTTCGACGCCATCCGCGCCGGTTTCGGCAAGGTCGTTTTTATCATCCGCGAGGATTTCGCCGATGTCTTCCAATCCACCGTCGGCACCCGTTTCGCCGGCCGCATCGAGGTGGACTACGCCTTCCAGAAACTCGACGACCTGCCGCAAGGCTTCGCCATCCCGCAAGGCCGCACCAAACCCTGGGGCACCGCCCACGCCGTCCGCGCCGCCCGCCATGCCGTCCAGGGTCCCTTCGCCGTCATCAATGCCGACGACTTTTACGGCGCCGACGCCTACCAATCCGTCGCCCGCTGGTTCGCACAGACCGCCCCCGCGGACGGCAAGGATCACTACGCCATGGTCGGCTACCCGCTGCGCAATACCCTTTCCGATCACGGCGCCGTCAACCGCGGCATCTGCCAGACCGACGAAAACGGCCTGCTCACCGATGTCGAGGAAGTCGTCGACATCCAGCGCGACGCCGACGGCACGGTCCGCGGCACGGCGCTCGACGGCAGCCGCATTGAAATTTCCGACACCTGCCCCGTCTCCATGAATTTCTGGGGCTTCACCCAGGCGTTTTTCGGCCAGATCGAAGAGCACTTCACCGCCTTCCTCCGCCAAAAGGGCGGCGAGCAGAAATCGGAATGCTACATCCCCACCGTGGTCGATGACTACATCCGCTCCGGCAAAGCCGACTGCCGCGTCCTCGACACCACCTCCTCATGGTTCGGCGTGACCTATCCCGACGACAAACCGCACGTCGTGGCCTCGATCGCAGCTCTCATCGAAAACGGCGGTTATCCGAGTCCGCTGGCCTGAGGCGGCGCCCATAGGGAGTGCGGCGGTTCCCGCCTCACTCCAGGTATGCGTCCGCCCTCGTGCTGCAAATCTCATCCCAGCTTCCCTTTCACCTTCTCGATCTCATCCGTCAAAGCCTCCCAGCGGGTATACGCCGCTTCGAGCTTCCGGGTGAATTGTTCGACCGTCTCGCTGGCCAGACGGAACTTCGCGGGAGCGGCGGTGACTTCCGGTTTGGAAAGAGCGGCGGTCGCGGCGGCCTGGGCGGCTTCGAGGTCGGAGATGCGCTTTTCCACCACGACGAGTTCTTCCTCCAGCGGCTTGAGCACCTGGGTGCGGAGCTGGCGCTGCTCGGCTTCGAGGCGCTTCTGGTCCTTGCGGGAAAGGGAAGGGAGATTGGGAGATTGGGGATTGGAAATGGGGGAAGAGTTCGCGGCGGCGCGGGAGGAGAGAGAGGAAGCGCCTTTCTCGTCGGCGGTCTTTTCGAGGTAGTAAGTGATGTTTCCCTGGAACAGCCGAGGATCTTCGCCGGGACGGAATTCGAGGGTCTTGTGGACCACCGGATCGAGGAAGGCGCGGTTGTGCGAGACGATCAGCACGGTGCCGGCGTAGTCGGCCAGCGCGCGCTGGAGGACTTCCTGCGATTGCATGTCGAGGTGGTTGGTCGGCTCGTCGAGGATGAGGAAATTCGCCGGGGCGACGAGCATGCGGACCAGCGCGACGCGGGAGCGCTCGCCGCCGGAGAGGACTCCGACCTTCTTGAAAACGTCGTCGCCGCGGAAAAGGAAACAGCCGAGCAAATTGCGGGCCTGCGGGGCGGCTTCGCGACTGGCAGCTTCCTCGACGGTTTCGAGGACGCTCTTGGTCGGATCAAGCTCGTCGGCGTGGTTCTGGGAGAAGAAGGAGGTGGCGATCTTGAGACCGAAGCCGTGCTCTCCGCTATCGGGTTTTTCCTGACCGGTGATGATGCGGCAGAAGGTGGACTTGCCCGCGCCGTTGGGACCGACAATGGCGATGCGCTCGCCGCGGTTGATCTCGAAATCGAGGTTCCTGAAGACCTGGAGCGGGCCGTAGCTCTTGGTGACCTTTTCGAGTTTGGCGACGAGGTGGCCGCTGTTCGGAGGCGGCGGGAATCTGAAATTCACCACCGCGTCGGCGGCTTCGGGCGGCGGGATGCGCTCGATTTTTTCGAGCATCTTGATGCGCGACTGGACGAGGGTGGCCTTGTTGGCGGAGGCGCGGAAGCGGTCGATGAAGCGCTGGATGTCGGCGATTTCGCGCTGCTGGGCGGTGTATTGCTTGAGCTGGATTTCGCGACGCAGGACGGACTCGGTCTGGTAGTAGGAGTAGTTGCCCGCGTACTCCTCGCAGCGGCCGTGGTGGAAGGCGAGCGTGCGGGTGCAGAGGGTGTCGAGCAGGGCGAGGTCGTGGGAGATCAGGAGAATCGCGCCGGGGTAGTTGACGAGGTACTGCTCGACCCAGCGCTGGGTGCCGATGTCGAGGTGGTTGGTCGGTTCGTCGAGCAGGAGGACTTCGGGCTCCTGGAGAAAGAGCTTGGCCATGGCGATGCGCATCTGCCAGCCGCCGGAGAATTCGCCGCAGTCGCGGTCGAAGTCGTTTCTGGAGAAACCGAGTCCCTGAAGCACGGATTCGACCTTGGGTTTCATGCGGGCGGGGTCGGCGGCGTCGAGCTGAAGTTCCAGTTCGCCGATTTCTTCGAGAAGTTCGCCGTAGGGCGAGGAGCGGGGGTCGAGCTTTTCGAGCTCGACGGAGAGACGATCGATCTTCTCCTGAAGGGCGAGGGTTTCGCCAAAGGCCCGCATGGTCTCTTCCCAGAGAGTGATGCCTTTGACGTGGATGCCTTCCTGCGGCAGATAGCCGACACGGGTGCCGCGGGGGATGACGACCTTTCCGCCGGAGACTTCGACGATGCCGGCGATGGCTTTCATGAGCGTCGATTTCCCCGCGCCGTTGTGGCCGGCGAAGGCGATGCGCTCCTTCGGCATCACGGAGAAGGTGAGGTCGGAGAAAAGGACGCGGGCGCCGTATTCGACGCGGAGATTGTGGACGGAAAGCATGCGGCGGGCGGAGACTTGCGGGAGCCGTCGCACGGGTCAAGGGAAGGGGTGCGCGGAACGACAGGATGAAATTCGGGATAGAAAACGGAAATTTATTTCGTTAATTAAGGGCGTGAGGAGTTTGACGATGCTGCTGCCAGCCCTGGCGACGGGCATTGCGGGCGCGATCGATTTCTGGGAATTGCCGCCGGTTTTGTATTCCGACAGCGAGCCGACCGGGGTGCTGGCGCAGCGGGCGGCGGACTATGCTTCAGGCAAGCGCAAGCCGCAGGGAACGTCGCAGCTCGACCGGCTGCGCTTCGTGCTGGCGGAGCTTGAGGTGCCGGAGGAGTCGCAGGTGATGGTTTTTTCGAAGACCAGCCACCAGAATCCGTTGATCCATCCGGGAAATCCGCGGGCTCTGTTTTTTTCGGAAGATGCCTATGTCGGCTATGTGCCTGGCGGAGCGATCGAGGTGATCGTGCACGATCCGGTGTTGGGAGCGGTGTTTTACCTGGTCGAGCCTGGACCCGAAGGCGCGTTGAAGGTGGCGCGGGATGCGGGAAACTGCCTGTCCTGCCACGGCACGACGCGCACGGAAGGAGTGCCCGGCATGTTGATCCGCTCGGTATTCCCGAATCCCGACGGACACCCGCTGCTGGCGCTGGGGACGAGCCATGTGACGCATGAGACGCCGCTGGAGGAGCGCTGGGGCGGGTATTTCGTGACGGGGCGGAGCACGGTTCCGCATCTGGGGAACAGGACTTTCGCCGAGGAAGGGGAAGCCGACACCAAGCCGCGGGTCTCCGATCTGGCCGATCTGCGGGGGAAAATCGACACCGGGAAATACCCTCGTGCGACCAGCGATATCGTCGCGCTGATGGTGCTGGAGCATCAATGCCTGATGCACAACCTGCTGACCGCCGCATCGATGAACTACCGGCGTGCCTGGCACATGGGCAAGTCGATCGACCCGGATTCGAATCCCGATGCGGGCACCGCGGGCCGGGTGGCGGACAGCGCGGCGGCGAAAATCGCGGCATGCCTTTTCTTCAAGGACGAAGCGCCGCTGGGAGACGGAGTGGACGGCGACGAAGCCTTCCAGCAGGCCTACGCGGCGCGCTATCCGAAAAGCGCGGAGGGGGAATCGCTGGCGGATTTCCAGCTCTATGGACGGCTTTTCAAGAACCGCTGCTCGGTGATGATCTATTCCGGAGCTTTCGCTTCTCTGCCCGGACGGGTGAAGGCCGGCGTTCACCGGCGGATGCGGGAGATTCTACTGCCGGAGAGTCCTCCGAAGGATTTTGCCTATCTCAAGGATTCGGAAAGAAAGAGGATCGCGCGCATCCTCGACGGGACGCATCCGCAATGGCGGCAGTGAACAGCGGACGCATCAGCGCCTTCCCGGCGCGGCGGCGGCCCATGCCAGACACAGCAAAGCAAATCCCGCGAGCACCATTGCCGCGGCCGCGTTGATCGCCGCGAACCAGGCGAGGTAAAACCCTCCCACCGCCGACAGCAGCGCGTGCCCCGCCGCGACGGCCAGCACACCCGGCAGCCGCTTCGCCACAAGCAGCCCGCAGGCTCCCGGCAAGATCAGCAGCGCCACCGCGAGGATCGCCCCCACCGCCTGGAAGGCCGTCGTCACGATCATCGCTGTGATCGCCAGCAGGGTCGTCTGGAGCCGCCCTTCCTTGAGGCCGAGGCAGCGGGCATGCAGCGGATCGAAGGCCGAAATCGCCCACCCCCGCCCGCAGACCGCCCACCCCCCGAGCGCCAGCAGCACCGCGCCGCCCGCACTCGCCGCCGCCGCCGGCACCGACGCCCCGAGCAGCGACACCCGCTTGCCGTGAACCGTGGTTTCCAGCGCGCCGAAGAGCACGCAATCCGGATCGAGGTCCACCTTCGAGGCGAACAGCCGCAGGCCGACCACGCCGATGGCGAAGAACGCGGAAAATACGATGCCCGTCGCCGCATCCTCCCGCACGCCCAGGCGGCGGCTCACCACCCCGATCGTCAGCACGCAGGCAAGCCCCGCAAGCGCCGCACCGGCGAGCAGCCAGGGCGAATCGAGCGTGCCGCCGAGCAGGAATCCCGCGACCAGGCCCGGCAGCACGCTGTGGCTGATCGCATCCCCCGTCAGCGCCATCCGCCGGAGCACCAGAAACGTCCCGGGAATCGCGCAGGACAGGGCGACGAGGAAAGCCGTCGTCACCAGCCAGAGATTCGCCGGCGAGCGCCACGGATCGAGCAGGACGTCGAAGTTCACGGCTTTCCCTCCTTTCCGACCCGGGGGATGGCGCGGCCGTGGGGATCGCGCTCGGGATGCTTCAAAACCTCCTCCAGACGGCGCGCATGCTCTTCGCTGATCCAGTGCTCGGCGCGTTCCGCCTCGTCGTGCACATGATCGGCGGCGTACGAAGCGCGCTCCGTCAGATAAAGCTCCCACAGCCGGTGCTTGCGCACCATCTCCGCCGCGCGGCGCCGGCCCAGCGGTGTGAGCACCACGCCGGAATGCGCCGCGGACGCCCACTCCGCCTCGGCGGCCTTGACCAGCAGGGCCGCGCGGGCCTTCACCTCATCGATCGGTTCGCGGAGCCGGGCCGCGAGTTCTTCCAGCCCGACCGCCGCATCCTCGCGGCCCTCCGCCACGCTCCAAACCGCTTTCAGCAGATTTTCCCGGGCGATTCTCCGGCGCATGCCGAAGCGTCTGCCGAATCTCCACAAAAGCCCGTCCCGCGGACCGCACAGCGCCGCCGCCAGAAACAGCGCGACCAGCGACAGGGCCATCAGCGGCCCGGTCGGCAGTCCGCTCTTCTGCAGGGAAAGCCACACCCCCGCCAGCGAGCCCAGCACGCCGAAACCACAGGCCCAGACCGCCTGCACTGCCAGCCGCCGGCTGATCCGCGCCGCCGCCACCGCCGGTGTGATCAGCAATGCCGACACCAGCACCACCCCCACCGCCTGCATCGCCACCACTGTCGCCGCCGAGAGGACCATGAAAAACATCCGGTCGATCCACTCCACCGGCACCCCCAGCGTGCGGGCGTGTCGCGGATCGAAGCTCGCCGCGGCGAGCACGCGGAAACCGACGACGACGAATACGACGACGACTGCCGTAGTTCCCGCCAGCAGACGGAGATCGTTCATCGAAATCGCCGCCGCCTGGCCGAAAAGATACGCCTGCACCCCGCCCGGCTGCCAGCGCGAGATCATCGCGATCCCCGCGGCGAAGAACACCGAGAGCACGATCCCCAGCGCCGCATCCGGCTTCAGCCGCGTGGTGCGGGCCAGCGCGAGCATCAGGCCGGTCCCCGCCAGCCCCGCCAGAATCGCGAGCGACAGCACCCAGAAGGGATTCCGCTCCGGGCTCCAGAGCAGCCCCGCCACCACCCCCGGGAGCACGGCATGGGAAAGCATGTCGCCGGTCAGCGCCATCCGCCGCGCCACCACGAAAACCCCCGTCAGCCCGCCGGCGATCCCCAGCAGTAATGCCGCCACGGTCGCCGTCCCCGCCGCCGTCTGGAGCCACGCGTTCATCTGAGGAGCGACGACACTCCTGTCGTCGATTCTTTCACCGGGGGGACATGAATGTCTCCCCTCCTCAACATCCCGTCGCCTCTCATTTGGAACTTGGAACGTATCACTTGAACTTTCACCTCCCCGCCATCGCCTTCGACGCCACTTCGCTGAGCAGCGTCAGCCTTCCGCCATACGCCGCCTCCAGATTCTCCCGGGTGAAAACCTCCGCGGTCGTTCCCCAGGCGATCAGCCGCAGGTTCAGCAACATCATCATGTCGAAATACTTCGGCGCCGTCTGGAGATCGTGATGTACGACCAGCACCGTATGTCCGGAATCGCGCAACTCGCGCAGCACGCCGATGATCGCCTGCTCCGTCGCCGCGTCCACCCCGGCGAAGGGCTCGTCCATCAGCAGCAGTTCCGCATCCTGCGCCAGCGCCCGGGCGAGGAAGACCCGCTGCTGCTGGCCGCCGCTCAGCTCGCCGATCGGGCGCTTGGCGAAGGGAGTCATTCCCACTCGCTCCAGCGCTGCCGCGGCCCGCCGCCGCTCCTCCGGACCGGCCCGCCGCCACCAGGGCAGCCCGCCGTAGGTGCCCATCAGCGCGACATCCGCGACGGTCACGGGAAAGTCCCAGTCCACGCTTTCCCGCTGCGGCACGTAGGCGACCCGCCGGCGCGCCTTTTCCACCGGCTGGCCGAACAGCTTCACCCAGCCGCTGTCCGGCTCCAATTCACCCATCGCGGCCTTGAGGAAACTCGATTTCCCCGCTCCGTTCGGGCCGAGCAGACCGGCGAGCACGCCCTTCGGCAACGCCACATCGACCCCGTGCAGCACCGGCTGGCGGCGATAGCTCGCGCAAAGATCGTGCGCTTCCAGAACGGGCGGTTCGTCGTGCATCAGAAACGGAAGGTCATTCCCTGGAAGATGGAAAAGTCTTCGGCGGCATCGTTCAAGCCTGCGACCGCGCCGAGATCGAGTTGCACGTCCGGCCCGAGCGCCCAGGTGAACCCGCCGCTCAGATTCGCCTCGTACGGATGGCCGCCGCTGACCCCGAAGTATTCGAGATACACGCCGAAGCTCTCGCCGAGATCGCGGCCGATCACCACGCTGTGCAGGAAATCCCACTCGTGGCGGCCGGAATCCCCGTCCCACACACGGTCGATCTCCACCTGCGCGCCGAATCCCCAGCCGCCGCCCAAATCGGAAGCGAAGGTGAAAATCAGCCCCCCCTCCCACTCTCCCGTGCTGACGGCGGTATGAGTGGGAATGGTCACGAAGGGCATCAGCGCCGCGGCCGTCGCGCCGCCGTCGTTGCCCCACAGATTCCACTTCCAGCGCAGGTCGATGTCGCCGAATCCCTCGGCATCGGATTCGGCCGCACCCCGCAGGCTTTCGCGAATGTAGGGCCGCAGCACGATCTGCACGTCGTGGTTGTCCGCGATGCCGAATTTCACGTTGGCCTCGCCGAAGGTCCAGGTCTGGCTCTCCACCCCATCGGAGCGGTCGCGGGCGTAGGCCCAGATGCTCGATTCGACCTGGATGCGGCCGGGCTCGACGGTGAAGGGACTCTCGGTGGTGTCCGGCCGGTCCGGGGACAGATCGCGCTGGAAATCCCCGGCCTGCGCCGCAGCGGCGACGACCGTGATCAGGGCGGTGATTCTCATTTCAATCCCTCCACGATGGTGTTGATGTTGTGCTTGATCATCCCGATATAGGTGCCGCGGTCGTACGATTCTCCTCGTACTTCCACGACATCGCCCGGCTTGCCCATCGCATCCGAAAAAAGCGACTCGCCGGCGATCCGCGCGCGAGCCTCGTCCGCCACCGCGCGGATGCCCTTTTCGTTCACCGAAGTCTCGGCAAAGAGCGTGCGGATCCCCCGCTCGCGGATGAAGGCCACGAGATCCGACCGGTCCTTCAGACCCGCCTCGGCCGTGGTCGAGACGCCCTGCAAACCGCGCACCTCGAAGCCGTAGGCCTTGCCGAAATAGAAGAAAGCGTCATGGCTGGTCACCAGCACCCGCATTTCCTCGGGCACTTCGGCGACTCTTTCCCGCGCCCAGGCGTCGAGCGCCTCGATCTCGGCGGCGTAGGCCTTGCCCCGTTCCTCAAAGACCGCCGCGCCTTCCGGGTCGATCTCCGAAAGCGCCGCGACCAGGCCGGGGATCGTCTCCTTCCACAAGCGCGGATCGCCCCAGACGTGCGGGTCCTTCGCCCCTTCGAAATCTTCCTGCGGCGCAAGCAGGCGATCCACCGGAATACCGCCGGCCAGCGCCAGCACCTTGCGCCCTCTTTTTCCCATCGCCTCCAGCGTGTCCTGCAGGCGCCCCTCCAGGTGCAGCCCGACATAAACCACCAGATCGGCCCGCTCGATCAGCGAGGTGTCCGGCAGGGCCGGGACGTAGTTGTGCGGATCGACCTCCGGCCCCATCAGGCCACGGAGATCGACGCGGTCGCCCGCGATCGCGCGCACCAGATCGGTGGCCATGGTGGCGGTGGTGACCACGAGGGGTTTGCCGTTGTCCGTCTCCTTCGGCCCGCAGGCCGGCAGCAACCCGAACAACAGCCCGATGGCGGCAAGTCGTTTCAACATGCAGGGAGTTTGCCGCACTCGGATTCACTCGCAAGAACAAATTTTAGTCTAAGCTAATTTTGATTCCACCTGAAAACTTTCATGCCAGCTCCGAATCCCGGATTTCTCCCGGCACTCATTGCTCCATCGCCCCGAAATGCTAGAGCCTGCGGCAGCAGAAGGAGGGAATGGAAATCTCGGCTCGTTTTTCCATCGCCCGACGCCGCCCTTTGGCCCATGATCGTGCCGGTTTGAAAACCGCCGTCCGGAAAATCTGCTGCCAGGGCTGCGGCGCGACCCTTCCCGTTTCCGAGGAGCTGCGTTACCTGACCTGCAACTACTGCGACGCCCGTCTGGAGATCGTACAGGACTCCGCGACGACATATGCCCGCCTGCTGGACGAGATCGCAGACCGCACCCGGCGGATCGAAAGCAAGCTGGATGCGATCCATGCGAAGGAGCGATTGCAGGCGCTGGACGAGGCATGGCAAAACTACCTCGCCTCGGTTTCGAACAAGGGCTCGAACGGAAAACTGTCGCCGCCTTCGCAGGATGAAGCTTTTGGTCTGCTCTTCATCGGCATCTTCGTCACGG
This sequence comes from Haloferula sp., assembly GCA_037190465.1. Lineage (GTDB taxonomy): Bacteria > Verrucomicrobiota > Verrucomicrobiia > Verrucomicrobiales > Akkermansiaceae > Haloferula. Next base: position 84,668 of record JBBCJF010000007.1, read on the forward strand.
TCATCGCCGCTTTTCTGCTCGCCTCGGCATCGTTGTGGCTGATCCCGCCGGTTATCGCGCTCGGGCTGCTGGGCACCCGGCATTTTTACCGGATGTCGATGCTGAGATTCCGCGCTTTCGATGACGCGCGCTCGCGCTACGAAACCCGCCGCCTGGCGCTGACCACCCGGATTGCCGAAGCGTCCCGCCCGGCGGGGAAATGAGTGGCGCAGGCGGAAAAAGCTTCCGCGCTCAGTGGTCGATCGCCTTCTCCGCGCCGAGCCCGGTGTGGGCGCGCACGCTGAACTCGGCGAACTTCGCCTCCGCTTCGGGCTCGCGGCTCAGCAAGCTGCCGAGCCAGGCGCCCAGGAAGCCTAGCGGGATGCTGACGATGCCCGGATTGTCGAGCGGGAACCACGCGTCCATGCCCATCAGGTTCTTCATCACGCTGGGGCTGAGGACGATCAGCAGGATGCTGCTGACCAGGCCCGTAACGATGCCGGCGACCGCCCCGGTGGTGTTGAAGCGCTTCCAAAAGATCGAGAAGATGATGACCGGAAGATTGGCGGAAGCCGCGATGGCGAAAGCGAGACCGACGAGGAAGGCGACGTTGATCTTCTGCAGCTTGATCGCGAGCAGGATCGAGACCGCGCCGACGACGAAGGCGGCGATGCGGGCGATGCGGACTTCTTTGTGCGGGGAGATTTCGCGGCCGTGGTTGAGGACGTTGGTGTAGAAATCGTGGGCGAAGGAAGTGCTGGCGCTGATCGTCAGCCCGGCGACCACGGCGAGGATGGTGGCGAAGGCGACCGCCGCGATGAAGGCGAAGAAGATGTCGCCGCCGAGGAATTGGGCGAGTTCCGGCGCGGCCATGTTCTGGTTGGAGATCGCGTCGGGCTTCAACAGCGTGGCCGCGCCGAAGCCGAGGAAGGTGGTCAGGACATAGAAGATGCCGATGATGATCATCGCCCAGACCACCGAGACGCGCGCCGTCTTCGCATCCGGCACGGTGTAGAAGCGGACCAGGATGTGCGGCAGGCCGGCGGTGCCGAGCACCAGCGCGAGCCCGAGCGAGATGAGGTCGAGCGGCCCCCACTGGCTGACCTGCATGCCGAATTTCATGCCGGGATCGAGGAAGTTGCGGGTCACTTCCGTGCCGGTCGCGGGGTCGGTGTAGGTGAGGGTGGCGATGGCGTCGAAGAACTTGGCGAAGCTGAAATCGAATTTCTGCATCACCATGAAGCTGAGGGCAAAGGTCGCGGCCATCAGCAGGATCGCCTTGACGATCTGCACCCAGGTGGTGCCGTGCATGCCGCCGAAGACGACATAGACGATCATCAGCACCCCCACGCCGGCGATGGCCTTGTTCGGGGTGATCCACGAATAGTCCTTGAGCAGCGTGCTGACCAGCAGGCCGGCGCCGACCATCTGGGCGACCATGTAGAAGGTGGAGACCGTCAGCGTGCTGAGCGAGGCCGCGGCGCGCACCGGACGCGCCTTGAGACGGTAGGCCAGCAGATCCGCCATCGTATATTTGCCGGCATTGCGCAGCGGCTCGGCGACGACGAACAGCACCGTGAGATAGGCGACGAGAAAGCCGACGGAATACATGAAGCCGTCGTAGCCGAAAAAGGCGATCATCCCCGAGATGCCGAGGAAGGAGGCGGCGGACATGTAGTCGCCGGCGACCGCGAGGCCGTTCTGCCAGCCCTTGATCGAGCGGCCGGCGGCGAAATAAGCGCTGGAACCGGTGTTCTTTTTGGCGCTCCAGACGGTGATGCCCAGCGTGGCCACCACGAAGGCGAGAAACATGAGGATGGACATGGCCGGGGAGGATTCAGTGCTTTTCGTCTTGGATGACCTCGGCCGCCATGCGGTCCAGGGCGGCGGCCTTGCGCATGTAGAGCCATGCCAGGCCCCAGGCCATGAAGAATTGGGAGAGAGCGAAGAGGTAGGCGCCGTTGATCTTGCCGATCAGCGGTTTCTTCATCAGTTCCGGATGCCAGCCGACCAGGTAGAGCAGGGCGAAGTAGTAGATCAGGAAGAAGATGCAGCAGGGCAGGATGAAGCGTTTCTTCGCGGCCAGCAGGGCGTGGAAACCGGGCTTTTGGGCGAGCGCTTCCCAGTCGGGCGGGGTTGGGTTTGCCATGGATTTCCGCAGGCCTAGCAGCCCCGGGGAGCCCTGTCAAAACAAGCGCCCCGCCCGGACCGGATGTCTTTTCGTTCGACCTTCGATGTTGCGCGCCCGGTGTTCGATGTTCAAAATGAATTCCCCCTTGATCGACCTTCCCCTTCCCTGTCACATGACGACCATGCGAAAGCGGCTTCCCACTTTCCGGGTCTGCGCAACGATCCTGCTGGCGGCCACCGCATGCCTGCGGGCGGAGGTTCATTTCGAGAAAACCCGCATCGAACTCCGTCCCCGGCCCGACCAGGAACAGATCGAAGCGGTCTTCGAGCTGGAGAACCGCGGCGAGACGCCGGCGAAAATCCTCTCGGTTACCTCCGGCTGCCAATGCCTGGAGGCCAAAGCGCCGACCGCCGAAATCGCACCGGGGGCAAAGGAACGGATCACCGGCATCTTCAAAACCGGCAATTTCCCGGGACTCACCGAGAAGACTCTCCAAGTACGGATCAGCGAAGACGGCGCGACCCGCAACCTCAACCTGACCGTGGCGGTGGAGATGCGCGAACTGATCCGCATCGAGCCCCGCACCCTGGTCTGGACCGCAGGAGGGGAAAAGACCGAGCTGACTTTCAAGGTGACGATGGACCAGGAAGAGTCGATCCGCCTGCTCGCGGTGGAGCCCTCCCGTCCCGGCTTCGAAATCCGCCTTGAAACCATCAAGGAAGGCCAGGAATACCGGGTTCATGTGAAGCCCGGGAGCAGCGAAACCCCCACTCTCGGCGTGTTCCGCCTCAAGACGGACTGCAAGTATCCCCGCTTCGCGAGCCCCGTCGCCTTCGGTCATATCCGGAAGCAATAGCCCTCCGTCCTGAAAAAATCGCTCCTCCGTGTCACCTCCTGTGCGCATTTCTCGCATGGGAGGGTAATGAATCGCTCTCCGTCGCCTCCCGCCTCTCGCGCTTCTCCCGATTCCAACTTCCCGGGAACCATCTCTCTCAAAACCCTCGGCCCGTGGAAACGCCTGGCCGCAGCCGTCCTGGCGGCATTGTTCTCCTTGGTCCCCGCCCTCCGCGCCGCCCAGGTCACCAGCCTCTCCGTCAGCTACGCCACCAGCGGCGTCTACGTGATCGACTCGGACGCCTCCAACGCCGCCGCCGGCTACGATCGCGATGCCATCTCGATGTCGGTCGCCGCAGGCCTGAGCGGCACGCCCTACACCGAACCGATCCGGGACTTCCGCGTGCGCTTCCGGATGTTCGACAGCGACGGCGGAGAAGTCGCCTTGGTTTCCGGCACCCAATTTTCCAACGTGATCAGTTGGCCGAGTGCCTTCGGGTCGTTCAACGGCCAACCCCTGCCCGCCAGCGTCACCTTCACCGGCGCGCCGAAACCTTCCACCCGGCTCGACGCGAACAAAACCTACCGCATCGAAGCCCAGGTCCAGCGCTGGGACACCGCCGTATCCGGCGGTTTCATCTTCACCGGTTTCCACAATCTCGGCGACCCCGCCCTCTCCCCGCTCCGCCGCTTCTTCCATTTCACCAACACCGTCCCGAACGACCCGGCGCGCAACGTGATCGCCCGCATGGCCTCTTCCGCCAGTTATTCCCGCCGCTTCGCCATCGCCTCCAGCCCCGGGCAAAAGGAATTTCTCGTCAACGCCCCCTACCAGCTCCGCCGTTACGACAATTACACCGCCGGCTCGCCGACCGATGCGACGCCCGTTCAGATCGCCTGGACCGTCCGCCTCTTCCGCGAAGCCGGCGCGACCGACGTGGAAGTGCCGCTCCAGGCCGATTCCAGCTTCGAAACGTCCGTCGTCGTGCCTTTCTATGTCGCGGGCTCGCCGCGCACCCCGGCGCTCGTTTCCGGAAACGCCACCCTCCGTCTCCGCCCCACCATCCAGCTCGACTCGCGCGAAACCTACTACGCCACCGTAGGCATCTCCCACCGCGAACTCCCCGCCCCCGCCGCCCCCGTCGTCTCGAACACCACCAACACCCTCACCCAGCGGCTGCTCCATTTCAGCGGACGCCTCGACTTCGGCTCCGTCCAGACCACCATCGAGGAAATCTCCGACGACCCCGCCCCCGGTTCCACGCTGGAAGCCGGCTCGCCCGCGCCCTCCGTGCTCTGCTCGCCGCAGGTCGTCACCGGCAGGCTCGCCGCGCCGAACAACAACCACACCTACGGCAACGGCAGCGCCCTGGCCGTGCGCCTGCTGCCGAACGGAAACGCGATCTACAACAACCCCTCGGTATCGGTCGCCGTCAACCCACCGGCCTCCCCCGACAAGGACCGCGAAAACGGCATCGCCTTCGTCCGCGCCGCTACCACCCTCTCCACCACCGGGGCCAACGCCATCGTCGCCGTGCTGCCCCCGTCCGGCATGACCATCACCGCCAGCGCCGATGCCAAAGTCGGCACCGCCATCCTCACGATGGGCTTCCGCCCCCTTTCCGCCTCCCTGCGCCCCACCGAAGCCACCCTCACCTACACCCCGTCCAACCCCGTCCACGTCGCCGAGGAGACCAAACCGGTGCAGATCCAGGTCAGCTCCATCACCTGGGTGCGCGCCGAAGGCAGGCTCAACCTCGTCACCACCGGCAACGCCGCCTACACCCAGGCCGCGGAAGTGGCCCAGCTCGCCGCCGCACCCGTGCCCGCCGCGCAGAAAATCAAGCGCTCCAACGAACGCTACTACGCCGCCGTCACCGGCCTGCTCAACCCCGGCGCCTCCATCCGCACCGTCGGCCAGAACACCGGCGCGCACCTCACCGCCTCCTTCTCCTTCGGCCCCTCCGACTTCCGCACCCACTTCCCGCACGATGCCCGCATCGTCTCCACCGGCGGGCGCATCACCATCGCCGACGACGCCATTTCCCCCACCGCCGCCGACAGCCGGCTCGATGGTGTGGAATCCGTCGCCCTCGAATACCAGCAGGCCTGCGTGCAAAGCGGCTGCTCCGACACGATTCCGCGCTACGGACTCTTCCGCGTCCGGCCCGACGACCAGCGCCTGCGCTTCACCGCCGATGGCGGCTTGGTCGCCGCAGGCGATTTCGCCACCAACTACCTCGTAGGCGACCGCACCAACCTGCTGGAATGGGGCTACATCGGCGGCACCGTTGCCAATCCCCGCTTCGCCCACGCCGTCCTGAACCGCTTCACCCGCGGAGCCTTCCACGCCACCGGCCACTTCCTCCGCAGCGCGGCCTCCCAGGCGGGCATGGACCAGCGCCCCGGCATCGTCCACAACACCGGCTTCCACGCCGCCAATCCCGCCGCCGCGCCGGAGCGCCCCGGCACCGCCGCCTACCTCGCCGGCAACGCCGACTACGCCGGCATCAACCTCCGCGCCGCCGGCGAGCCATCGGCTCCCAACGCCCGTTCCATCGTCGCCAACGCCAGCACTCCCGTTTACCCGCTCAAGACCCGCTCGAAATACTACGTCCGCCGTAGCGGTAACACCGGCATCCACGACGCCGCGCAGACGCCCGGCAACTTCGTCCTCTACGGCTTCCCCGTCAATTTCGCCAACTTCTCCTTCGGCTTCCGCGAAACGCAGAACGTCTCCTCCGCCACCCTCGGCCACATCGCCGTCCCCTACCCCTCCGACTTCGTCCAGCCCTTCGAGGAACTCCTCCTCAGTTGCCTCGGCGACCTCCAGGAAGCGAAAATCCCCGAAGAAGGCCAAAAACAATCCCTCGCCTACTGGGCCGCCGGATTCCAGCCCTACACCTTCGAAATCCAGAAAGAGGACGGCTGCTCGCCGGGCGGCAACGCCATCCTCGCCATGATGATCCAGGCCCACGCCCATCACATCCCCGCGCCGCTCGAAGGCAAGGTCGGCTGGTATCCGGATGGCCGCATCGTTCCCGCCTCCGATCCGAACTACAGCATCACCTCCCGCTTCCCCCTGCCCGCCACCCTGGCCATCTCCGGCCCGGGCGGCGAGACCTACCCCGCCGCCACCGTGGGCGAGGCTTATTTCAATTCCTACAACGACCTCCCCTCCTCCGATGCCATCGGCTTCATCTCCTTCCCCGCCCGCATCGGCGTGCCTTACTTCGAGGACCTCCACGTCCACCTCCACACCTTCGCCAAGCCCCTCGATCCCCCGCCCGGCGCACTCCCCTCCCGCCTGCACCTCATGGGCGGCTGGACCGCGGCCGGGAAAACCTTCTTCTCCAGCACCCTCTTCGACCTCGACCATCGCGCCTACCCGCCCGGCCTGAATGTCGCCACCTACCGCAACGAAGGCGCGAACCGCCTGCCCGCCCCCGGCGCCATCCCGGCCAACGACCCCTACAGCCAGTACCGCGTCTACGCCCGCCGCGGCTTCCTCAACGAAGACAAGTTCTTCGAATACCCCATCGAATTCATTTCCGGCGCCCGCGTCTGGACCTCCTCCGCCCCGCAGACCAACGACATCCTCGTCTTCAACGTCTCCCACCAGCTCGACCGGATGAGCCCGAAGCATGCCGACATCACCTTCGGCATCAACCACTCCGGCCTCCCCTCCCTCAGCCTCGCCAACAGCGCCTTCAGCTTCGTCGATGAAGCCGCCGTAGGAAATCCCGCCGCCGGGGGCTTCCGCAACATCGTCGCCGGCGTCCTCGGCTCCGCCCGCATGGACAACCTCGTCAACGGCCTCGCCGCCCTCGGCGAAGTCACCGGCGACCGCTTCGATCCCTTCGCCGACCAATTCATCGCAAACTCCCTCAACCCCCGCCTCGCCACCGCCTACTCCTCCCTCAAGACCGCCTACAACAGCGGCGGCCCCTGGCCGGCCAGCGCGAATGGAGCGATCTTCACCTTCGAAAACGCCATCATCCCCCTGCTCCAGAATCCGGCGCTGAACAACCTCTCCACCACCCCCGCCGCCAATCGCACCCTCCTCGACTCCACACGGGTAAAGCTCACCGCCGCCCTCGACCAGGCCATTGCCGCGATGGACGTGCTCGTCACCGGAAACCAGGCGCTTTTCACCGCCAGCAACAACCACTCCATCACCCGCACGCTGGTCAAAAACCTCGTCCAGCAGGGCTCCCCCGAAGCCGGCGCCATCGTCGCCCAGATCGCCGGCCCGCTGCTCGACGCGAAAATCGCCGACCTCACCCAGCGCGGCGCGCCCACCATCGACGATGTCCGCGCCGCCCTCGTCGAAGTCCGCGCCCACCTCGCCACACTCCGCACCCAGGTCAACGGCAGCGGCGAATTCGCCCAGGCTCTCCGCAAAATCGTCCAGGACGCCTCCGCCGAAGCCATCTACGTCGGCGAACAGGCGCGCGCCGAAATGCAGGCGATCGTCAACAGCGAGCCGAACAAGTACCTCAACCAGCTCCCGCAATCCGCCTTCGAGGACCGCGTCCGCAACCGCCTGCGCTCCCGCCTCATGTCGCGGAACATGACCAGCCAGCTCCTCGGCGTCATGCGGCAATACCTCTACGACCTCGACGCCCAGGCCCGCACCAGTGTCGATTCCGGCTTCCAGGTCGCCAATCGCATCGTCCGCAACGTCCTCGCCGAAGCCATCGAGGACGTGAACCCCTCCTACGCCAACGCCCTCGGCGGCCTCGCCTCCTGCCTCGGCGCGGCCAACATCGACGGCTACGCCCGGCTCAACGGCGACACCCTGCGCACCCTGCGCCTCGACATGAAGGCCCGCGTGGACCTCATGAGCGAGATGAAGGCCGACTTCTACCTCCAGATCGACTGCATCCAATCCAACGGCGACGAAGCGTGCAGCTGGGCCGCCCCCGGCAAATACTACACCGAAGTCCGCCTCGGCGCGAACAACGTCGAAACCGAATGGCTCGGCGACATGCGCCTCAACATCGGCCTCAAATGCACCCTCAGCGACAGCGGCGGCCTGCTCGGCATGGGCGGCTCCATCGAGCTCGCCGCCGGCAAGGCCAAGTTCGAAAAATTCGCCATCACCGAATTCGGCGCCACCGCCATGTTCGGCGCCCAGGAAAACTACGTCGGCGCCAGAGCCCGCGCCGAGTTCAACAAAAAGGCCCTCAAGGTCGGCTTCTTCTTCGGCCGCACCTGCTCCATCGACCCGCTCAAGCTCGTGGACAAGGACGTCGCCGGGATTCTCGGCCAGCCCCCCTTCACCGGCGGCTACGTCTATGGCGAGATGTCCTACCCGCTCAACGAAATCCTCGGCATTCCCAGCTCCTGCTTCCTCTCCCTCACCGGCACCGTCGGCGCCGGCATCTGGGTCTTCATCGAAAACCCCGAATTCGGCGGCAAACTCTATCTCAAGATCGTCGGCGAAGTCATCTGCATCGCCGAGATCGGCGGCGAAATCACCCTCCTCGGCGGCAAGAGCGGCAACGACTACGTCCTCTCCGGCAGGGGTCGCCTCTGGGTCGAAGTCTGCTTCTTCTTCTGCTTCGAGGGCCGCGCCGGCGTCCGCGTGAAATGCCGCAACTCCGACTGCGACTTCGACATCGATATCTGAAGTTCCAAATTCCGCGTTCCGAGTTCCCCGTTCCCACTTCCGCCATGTCCCGCCTCTCCCACAGCCTCCTCGCCTCCCTCGCCCTCCTCTTCGCAGGCGCAGGCTCTCTCCGCGCCCAGGCGCCCGAGCCGGTCATCATGGTCGTCGGCACCACCATCCAGAGCCCGGTCGATGGCTCCCACTGGGGCTACCTCTCCTGGCTCGCCTCCACCCCCGAGCTCCTGCGCGACCGCTCCTACGCCGTCTTCCTCAAGGACGGCCCCGAAGACGCCGCCCTGACCTACCGCCACGTCGGCACCGTCAAGCCGCAGACCGACCCCGCCGTCATCAAGACCCTCTTCGACCGCTCCCGCCACATCGGCCAGGACCCCGCCAGGCTCAGCGACTCCATCACCGCCTACTTCGACCAGCTCCACCCCGACGCCGCCGTCCCCGTCCCCGACATGTTCGGCGCGCTCGCCGCCCAATCCTTCCAGAACGACGAAATCTTCCAAATGCTCGTCTTCATGGGCCGCTCCCACCCCGGCGCGGCCCTCGCGCTCGGCACCGGCTTCGCCACCCGCATCCACAACGGCGTCAGCACCTTCGAACTGCGCGAAAAACCGCCCGGCGCCGATGACTTCACCGCCGTCGTCGCCCGCGTCACCGTCACCGCCGGACAACCCTTCGCCTTCACTTCCCCCGGCCGGCCCGTGCTCGTCCCCAGCGCCGACCGCAACGGCAACGCCCTGCCTCTCGGCGACGTCACCAACCACCTCAACGTCAAACTTCGCTGGGCCTCCCCCGACACCCTGCGCCGCCAGACCCTGCTCCTGCGCGGCTTCAATGTCTACCGCGTCACCCGCGCCTACGCCGAAGCCCGCGGCTGGCACGGCTGCCCCGCGCCCGCCCTCTCCTCGGTCGATTGGGACGCCGAAGTCGCCTCCGGCTTCCCCCAGGTCGCCAAGGTCAACCGCCTCCCCATCGTCCCCCGCCGCTTCTACAACGACGCCGAGGCCACCGACTTCAACCTCGACGACGGCGACGGCATCAAGGGCGACCTCGACTTCTACACCCAGGACGACAACCGCCACAACGGCCTCCAGCTCGACGAAAACGGCAACGGCATCGACACCCACGGCATCTTCGTCCCCGGCGCGGAATTCTACTACTTCGCCGTCTGCGAGGACCTCCTCGGCCGCTCCGGCGCAAGCTCCTGCGGCGCACTCCTGAAAATCTGCGACCGCGACCCGCCCGTCGCCCCCAAGGGCGTCCGCGTCACCAACGACTTCGTCTTCAACAGCGCCACCCAGACCTCCGACCAGCGCCTGCGCGTCACCTGGAACCAACTCCCCGCCACCGAGGGCGCCGTCGCCTACTTCGTCTATCGCTGGCGCTCCCTGCCCGAGCTCAAGGCCGCCGAACTCCTCAACCCGCTCGCCCTCGGCCCCCAGAACCTCGTCGCCGGCCCCATCCCCCACACCACACCCGGCGCGCCCCTCAGCGTCATCGACAACGCCGACCCCGCCAACTCCCCGAAAATCGGCGCCAACCCGCAATTCGGCATCGCAGGCGACGACGCCGGCCGCACCATCTGGTACACCGTCGTCGCCGTGGACGACTCCACCTGCGGCGGAAACTTCTCCCCCCACAGCGCCCCCGCCGATGGCGTCCTGCGCGACCGCGTCGCCCCCCTCGGCGGCGGCGGCATGGTTTCCATCAACTGCTGCACGCCCCTCTGGGATGATAACCGCACCCACAGTACCACCAGCGGCCCCTTCTCCCTCGATCCCGACCGCCTCCACTTCGACCTCCACATCTACCGCAGCGGCCCTCAGTACGGCGAATTGCGCACCGTCGAATTCTGGCTCTACGACGAAAAGAACCAGCGAACCTACCCCGTCGCCCACCGCGACTTCCCCGCCTTCCCTGCCCAGCACCTTCCTCTCGCCACCTCCATCCCCCGGCCCGAAAACGACGACGGCACCTGGTTCCTGCGAAGCAAGGTCATCCAGAGCGACGGCCGCGAATCGCCGGTCGTCAGCATCGCCATCCCCAGCCTCCTGCCGCGCTTCCTCCATAAGAGCACCTATAACGCCACCCGCGACTGCCGCACCGTCCCCCTGCGCACCGGGGACGAACCCTGCCGCACCCACGAAGCCATCCCGCCGGAAGGCGAGGACCTCAACCCCATCGACATCCAGATCGAGCTCGCCGCCGGCTCCCGCGAATGGCGGCTCTACCGCACCATCGACGGCGGCCCCCTCACCCTCATCCGCCAGGGCGTGCTGACCGGCCCCGCCCTCCCCGCCCAGATCATCGCCCTCCAGGACCCCGTCTTCTCCCCCGCCGGCGGCGAAGTCTGCTACTTCGTCCAATACTTCGACGAACACGGCAACGCCGGCCCCATGAAGGACCTCGGCTGCACCAAATTCACCGGCAAGCCGCCGCCCACCCCCATCGTCGCCCGCATCCAGCCGCTGGAAATCGGCGGCGTCAAAAAAGCCCGCCTGCGCTGGTTCTGCCCCACCGCCGGCGTCGAGCGCTTCGAAGTCTTCGTTTCCCGCAAGCCCACGATCGCACCTTCCAACATCTCCTCCTCCTTGACTCATACCGGCATGGGCGTCATCGAAGCCCCTTCGGAAGAGGAGGGCGGAGGCAATGTCATCTTCGCGGCGAAGCGCTACGAGACCGGCGTGGTCGGCCACACCCTGCCGCACGATGGACCGGCTTTCAGCATCCTGTTCGATGACGTGGAGACCGATTTCATCCACCGCGTCGTCGTGGTCGCCATCGGCACGAACGGACTGAAAAGCGAGCACAGCAACGTGGTCGAATTCGTCTGGCAGGCCGCGGAGGAAATCATCCTTCCCGAGGTGAAGTGGCCCGCCCGTCCCCTGCCGCCCGGCACCAAGCCCATCGACTGGGACTCCCGCATCGAGGCGAAATATCTCGGCCAGATCCTCCCCGGCCTCCAGCGCGTCGGCGTACGCATCGGCCAGGGCTTCGTCCACCGCGAATGCCTCTTCGATCCGGGCAAATTCGATCCCCTGAACCCCGTTTACGTCCTCTCCAACAACATCGACCCCCTCAACCACATCTTCACCCAGGGCGACTGGGCCGCGGAACCCGGCTCGCCGCCCCCGCCCCGCCTGCTTCCCGGCATGCTCTACCGCTATCAGCTTCCCAACAGCCTCTTCGACCAGGTCTCCAACGACATCGTCCAGGTCACCCCGCTGATGGAAACCATCGCTTACCGCTACGAATCCCCCGTCGGCCCGCCTTACCCCACCTCCTGCGACGCCATCCGCATCTACGACCCCTACATCGCCGTCACCCCCGGGGCCGGCTCCCCTCAAAACGACATCTGGCTCCTCGATTCCATGCCCGTCACCGCCGGAGCCCGCTACGCTTACTTCATCGTCGTCTTCCGCGAAAACGGCGAAATCCGCACTGTCATCCCCGCCGGCACGGTGGACATCCCGATCAATCCATGAAGGACCACCTCCACCACCAAACGGGGACTGCCCCATCCCTGATCTCCGCGTTCGCCTCGGCGGCCTCCGCGTCTCCGCGTTTCGTTCTCCTCACCCTCCTCCTCGCCTCCCCCTCCCTCGCCGCCGACTCCACCCACGAACTCCGCGACAGCCTCCTCGCCCGCGGCGACTTCAACGGCGACGGCCGCCCCGATGTCGCCCTCGTGGACCGCGCCACCGGCCTCCTCCGCATCGCCCACAGCGCCGCCGACGGCTCCCTGACCTGGAGCGAAGCCCACCACACCGGCATCGCCCCCGCCACCGGCGTCGCCACCGGCAGAATGCTCCACGCCTCCCGCGACGCCCTCGCTGTCACCGGCTCCTGGGCGAACCGCACCAACCTCTTCGACCTCTCCAATCCCTCCGCCCTGCCCGCCCCCCTCTCCGTCTTCACCACCTCCACCGGCCCCACCGGCGTCTCCGCCGCCCAGGTCCTCACCGGCACCGCACTCGAGGAAATCGTCATCCACCACACCGAAAACGGCGCGCCGCCCCAGGCCCGCGCCTTCGTCCGCTTCAGCGGCTCCCCTCCCGCACCGCAAACCTTCAACCCCGCCGCCGGCCTCACCGTCCCCGATTTCGAACTCCGCCCCCGCCGCCTGGAAGGCCTCGCCTCCATCGGCTCCTTCACCGGCACCGCCCCCAACGAAGGCTTCCGCATCTACCGCGTCGGCGCCGCTCCCCTCCAGGTCATCGCCTCGCTCAACGGACTCCCCGCAGGCTCCCACTTCGTCCACGCCGACTTCGACGGCGCGGCGACCACCTCGCCCGCCCAATTCATCTTCTACAACCGCGACGCCTCCACTCTCCGCCGTACCTCCCTCAGCGCCGCCAACGCCTTCTCCGCCATCGCCTCCTCCAGCACCGGCGACAACATCGAACACGTCACCGCCGTCGCCGCGGCCGGCGGCGGCTGGAACCTCCTCGTCGTCTTCACCAGCGGCTGGGCGCAACTCTTCTCCTTCGACGGCCAGTCCGCCCCCGTCGCCGGCGAGTCCTTCCCCTCCCCCGCCGATGGCCTCTATCAGGGCGTCTTCGCCGCCGGCCCCGGCGACTTCCACCTCCTCGCCGGCCCCGCGGGCCTCCCACCCCTGCGCGCCCATCGCTTCACCTGGAACGGCTCCGCCCACGCGCCCAACGGCATCTCCAACCTTCCCCCCCTGCGCGCCACCCGCTCCGCCTCCAACATCTTCGCCTTCGACAAAGACCCCTTCATCGCCACCGATGCCGTCCTGCTCGGCTCCTTCTCCGCCGGAGAATGGACCCGCAACGGCGTCCTCAGCGGCGGCGCCATCCAGGCCCAGCAAGCCCGCTTCTCCAGCCCCGCCAATGGCCTCGGCGCTTTCCAGCCCGTCACCCTCGGCAGCGGTTTCGCCCCCGGCACCCACGTGCTGACCAATCAGATCCCCTCCGGCCAGGCCGGCGTCCCCAGCTACGCCTCCGCCTACGGTCCCACCCCCGCGCTCGGTCGCACCGCCGGGGAAATCACCATCGACCCCGCCCCCGGCCGCCACCTGCGCGCCGTCCGCCCCCGCTTCACCATCCCCGCCGGCCTCAACGTCTTCTGGCGCATCGGCGGCGGCGCATGGATTTCCCTGCCCGCCCAAAGCCCCGGCTGGCAGTTCGACGCCTTCACCATCGAATGGTTCGGCAGAAACGCCGCGGGCATCACCACCCCCATCCGCAGCGCCGGCTACACCTTCGCCGAAGGTCCCGGCACCCTCGACAGCGACGGCGACGGCGTCCCCGACTACGTCGAAATCGCGCTTGGCCTCGACCCCCTCTCCAGCGGCGACGATGCCGATGGCGACGGAGCCAGCGACCTCCTCGAAATCCTCAGCGGCACCGATCCTACCAACCCCGCCAGCTTCCCCACCCGCACCAACGGCCCCGCCGGCAGCGCCCCGGAATTCGACAGCAACTACCAGAACACCTTCAACTTCCGCATCACCCCCATCTCCGTCGCCGGCACCACCCGCTACGCCACCTCCAGCGCCTCCGCCGCCGGCCTCGCCCTCCATGACCTGACCGGCCTCCAGCTCCACTACACCCAGACCGTCAGCTCCAATCCCCAGCACGCCCGCATCGGCAGAATCCAGGCGGGCTATGGCGGCTCCCTGCTCGTCGCCGCCACCGACGCCAACTTCAACCTCGTCACCGCCGGCCCATTGCTCCGCCGTCGCGGCCGCGAACTCGCCGGCCTAATCCCCGTGCCCCATTCCGACCTCGGCCCCGTCCCCCACGAATACACCGGCGGCTCCCTGCCCTCCGCCGCAAGCGCCTGGATCACCGCCGCCCGCGCCCACCACTCCCAGCCCCAGGCGCCCATCCTCCACACCATCGACACCGCCACCTCCCTCTCCCTCCTCCTCCTCGAACTGAAATACGAGCAAATCCTCCGTGCCCGCGGCGAACTCGGCCCCGCCCAGACCCTTTCCCTCACACCCTTCCGCCCCACCGAAACCACCCTCTCCCTCGCGGAACGCCCCGGCGCTCCCGCCAACGCCGCCTTCCGCCTCGCCGCCGAAGACCTCGACCGCCTGCGCCGCTACGCCGGCTCCCCGCCCGCCTTCACCTATGCCACTGGCTGGCTCCCCGGCGACATCCACCAGGCCATCGCCGCCGGTCTCGCCGATCCCACCCCAGGGGCCGCCGCCCTTCTTCAGGTCGCCCGCGAAATTTACTTCCTCAGCGCCGCCGCCAACGATCAGGCTCTGCCGCAGTACCCCTCGCCCATCGACGCCCTGCGCCGCTTCCTCCGCACCGCCCGCCTCCCCGGCGACCTCAACGAAAACGGCGTCCACGACCCCGGCGAAACCTCCAGCTACTGGGGCAATACCACCCTCACCCCCGCCCAGCTCACCCAAGCCCACAACGCCATCCCCTCCCTCCTCGCCCTCCCCCCCTCCCGTCCCACCGTCTCCGGCGTCTTCGTCGTCGACGCCAATACCTTCGACGGCCCCGTCCCCGTCGTTCGCTCGCTTCCCGCCCTCGCCCCCCACGTCCTCCTCCAGGGCAACGGCGAACCCTGGCCGCTCGCCCAATTCGCCCCACTCACCACCGGCGCCGAACTCACCGTCACCGGCTTCTCCGATGTCGATTCCCCCCACGCCCCCGACGCCATCGAAGTCATCACCCTCTCCCTCACCAAACTCCCCTCCACCGGCCCCGCCGACCTCAACAACAACCTCCTCGGCGACGACTGGGAAAACCTCTTCCCCGGCGCCGGCGACGAAGGCCCCTTCGGCGACAGCGACAACGACGGCTTCAGCGACTTCCAGGAATACCTCGAAGGCAGCGACCCCATCGACCCGGCCTCCGTCCCGCCCGGCTCCCCCGTCGCGCTCGCCATCCCCACCCTGCACATCTCCCCCGCCCCCGTCCCCGGCCAATTCCAGATCGCCTTCCAATTCCCCGCCGCCTTCGCCGGCAAGATCGCCTTCCACGTCCAGCAAGCCGGCGATCTCTCCGGCTTCGCCGACACCGGCCTGGAAGTCCCCCACCTCGGCTCCGGCCAATACCAGGTCACCCTCCACCCCGGCGCCGCCCAAGCGAACTTCTGGCGCATCCGGTTGTCATTAAAATAGCTAATGCCAGTGCTTTCAGTGAAAATTCCCGCTTTCTGCGTCACCTTTCCGCACTCCCCAAAAAACCGCGCACATGCAGGGTCCTCTTCACCTCGAAGGTCACGTGCGTCACCCTCTCCGGCCGGCGCTCGTTGAAGGGGGTGGTCGTAAGCACCTCGACGGTATAAATCCCATCCTCATCGATCTCCTCCCCGATACCCGAAAGCGCCAGCACCGCGTTCTGCGGGGCGTACGTGTTATACGAAACGATCGCCGAAGGAATGATCTTCCCCGCCCGCCCGAGCTCCGCCGCCCCCTTGTAGATCTGGGCGAAAGTCACGCTGTCCGGATAGAGATCCTTGAGCACTGCCTTCGCGTCCGGCGGCAGGCCCAGATACTTCCGCCCCTCCTCCAGTCCCTCGATCACCCCTTCGCAAACCGGCCAGATCTGGATCGTGGCTGAAGCGATCCTCGCCTTCTGCCCGTTTCCCAGCGGCACCAGCACCGAGAAGCTCTCCTCCCCGCTCGCCTTGGTCGGCCGGTCCACCGGCAGTTCCTGATAGATCGCCGTATCGTGGAAATCCCCGTCGCGATGGAACTCGAACGCCGCGTCGTAACCTCCCTGGCCGCTGCCGTTCGGCGCGGGCGCATGCAGCACGGGATGATAGAGCTTGTAATCCCGCTCCATCACCACCCTCGAAATCCCGCCCTGCGGGTCGTCCGGCGCGGCGAGATTCCGCAAAGAGAGCCTCAGCGCGTATGGCTGATCCGCCCGCGTCCTCGGTGGATCATACGGATCCTCCGACGTCAGTCGCAGCACCGCCTGCGGCAAGTGCGTACCCACCGAAATCTCCGCCAGGCGCTGCGGCAGGGGATTGCCCTCATCGTCCCCGCCCAGATGAATATCGAGATGGATTCCCAGCACACTCACATCGAGCAAATGCGACCCCAGCGAAACATTCGCATGCGCCAGAGTCCCCGCCGTGACATCGAGCAGGCTGAAGGGGCTGTAAACATGATCCTCATAAGCATAGAGCTGGAAGATCGCCCCGTCGCCCTCCAGGGGCTTCGAGAGCACCTGGCCGCTGACCCCGGCGACCGGCATGTCATAGACGAGCGCCTGCCCTTCGATCAGCTGGATCTGGCGGATGAAATCCACGCCCGGAGCCGGCACAACGAGCGCCAGCAGGATCGGCAGGATACGATGACAGTCGGTTTTCATGATGATTCTTCGGAAGGGTTGGCTCGTGGGCGGAAAGGCAGCACCGTGACCGGATTCCCGCGCAAGGTGGCGATTACGATCATGCCGCGCGCGGCGAAGGCGGCCCGGTCCTCCTCGGAAAGCGCCTCCTCCCCCCTCGCCTGCGCGGTCGTGACTTCCCGCGTGGAAATCCACGCGCGGTTGGCGGACAGAAATTCCCGCCAGGGCACCGCCTTCCCCGCCGGCCCGGCAAGCACGCGGTCCGTCAGCCGGTCCGGGCAATGAATCACGCACCCCTTCGGCAGAATCGTGAAAACCTCCCCCGCTCCCAGATACATCGACAATTCCCTGACATCGAATCCCGAGGGCTTCGCGGGCACCGGCTTCGGTCGCTCCGGACTCCTCGCATTCCGCCGTTCGATCAATTCCTTGTCCGTGGGCAGATTCGAAAAAGCCGGCCGCAGGTCCCCGGGCAGCACCTCGGGGCCGATGCCTCCGGCCGATGGATTCTCCCCGGCGAAAACGAAACCCGGCAAAAGCGCCGCGTGGCAAATGAGATGAGACAGTTTCATGGCGAGCGTTGGATTCTGAGCCATCCTTCTCCCTGGGACGCCCCGAGATCGATGGTCACGCTGACCAGATCCGGCATCTGAAGATCGGGCAGATCCACCAGGCCCCCCGTGCCGTTCGCCGGCCCCGGCGGCGTGCCGAGCACCGTCAGACCGACATCGCCGAGATCCAGCCCCAGGAAGGGCGGCCGGTAAACCGGCGGAAGCTCGTTGCGCTCGATCCGGTATGTCAGCGGCAGCGACGCCCCCCACAACACCGAGTTCGACGACACCGACAGGCTGCCCGTCATCACCGGCGGCGCGGCGTGATACTCGCCCAGCACATAAAAATGACCGCTCGGATTGAGATTGTAGTGCGCGGGCGAAATGATCCCCGGCAGCAGCGCCCCCAGCAGCGACGACCCCGCCAGGTGGAAGGATAGATTCACCTCGGCGGGATTCTTCGGGTCGCACAGCGTCCAATTCGGACCATATCGGTGGACCGGGCCGACCGTGATGCCCGCCGAGCCCCCGGTCACACTCAACTGCTCGGGATAAAAACGCGTGAGCCCCGTCTGCAGCCAGACATAAGCCGTCGAATCCACCGGCGCCCCCAGCGCGATCAACCCGAGCAGCTTCTGCCGGAAGCGATTGCTGTCGTAATGGGTGTTGAAAGCGCGGTCACCGAGCGTGATCCGCCCGGCGACTCCGAAAACGTCGTAGCGATACGGCCTGCCGAGCGACACCGAACGGCTGCGCGTGTTTTCGGTCAGCGTCACGGAATTCGTCATCCCGGGCGCCCAGCATTCCACCTGGGCGGCAGCGGGACCGGACACGGAAGCCAGGGCGGCGCACAGCACTGCCGCATCGAGGGGCGATCTTCCTTTCATGGCTGGTTGACGGGATGAGGTGTCGCGCGGGAGAGCGCCGGAACTTCCTCCCCTCATCGGGACATGGGGGGGAAGAATCGCGGCCCTGCGGCTTTCACGGCATTCGGAACCTGCCGCGAAAATCCGGAATAGAGCCGGTCAGGGGATCCGGGCGAACCGGGTGGGGAAATAAATGTAGGGTGGGATGAAAAACAGCGGGGTTGAAATTCGGGAAGCCGCCGCCCGGGAAACCCCCGATGCGATTGCATCCTTTACAGATAGCTTTTATCAAAATTCCGGCTTCTCGAACAATGCCGGAGGCAGATCAAACGCTTATCGACCGATAACCGGTGCCGCGGAGTTCCCGTCAGCCTTTTGATTCCTCTTGCCCGCCGCGGTGCGGCCGGTGAGGCTCCGCGCCATGCAAACCGCTGGCTTTTTCAAGGAACTCTTCGGTCTCGAGGGACAAACCGCCGTGGTCATCGGCGGCACCGGGGAACTCTGCGGCGCGATGGCCGTCGGCCTGGCCCGCGCGGGCGCCGAAGTCGTCCTCGTCGGCCGCATCCGGGAAAAGGCCGAGCGACACCTCGCCGAAATCGAAGGACACGGCGGCAAGGGCTGTTTCATGCCCTGCGATGTCACCTCGCGCGACTCCCTGCAGGAACTCGTCGAAAGCGTTGTCGCCCGCTCCGGTCGGGCGGACATCCTGATCAACGGCGCGGGTATCAACGCCCCCACGCCTTTCCTCGAAATCCAGGAAGAGGAATTCCAGCGGATCATCGACACCAACCTCACCGCCGTCTTTCGCACCTGCCAGGTCTTCGGCAAATACTTCATCGAGGAGGGCATCCCCGCCTCGATCATCAACCTCGGCTCGATGTCCGGCCTGGTGCCGCTTTCGCGGGTCTTCACCTACTCCGCCAGCAAGGCCGCCGTTCACAACCTCTCCAAAAACCTCGCCCGCGAATGGGCGGAATATTCGATCCGGGTGAACACGCTGGTCCCCGGTTTCTTCCCCGCCGAGCAGAACCGCAAGGTGCTCGACGAAAGCCGTGTGCTCGACATCCTGCGCCAGACGCCGATGAGCCGCTTCGGCACCCCCGCCGACCTGATCGGCGCGACCCTCCTCCTCGCTTCGAACAAGGCCGGCGCCTTCATCACCGGTTCCGAACTGGTCGTCGACGGCGGCTTCAACGCGATGAAGATCTGACCGGCAGCCGGACGGTCCCAATCCCGGGGAGAATACACATCCTGCGGGACGGTCTTCCTGTTCCCGCTCCGTCCGAATTGGGAGGAAATGCGGGTCAGGGGCTGTAAGGGAGGAGGGACACTCTTGTCCCCCTTTGCTCTGCCATGGACGACATGAGTATCATCCCTCCCTATTGAAGAATCCGCTTCAAGTCGGGAAGCATCCGCAGGATGAACAGGGGCCCAGATCCAGGCCGTGCTGGCGGACCTTCGCCACTTGGGAATCTCCACGGATATTGCCAGCGGCAGTGACAACACCTGGCTCGATAATGTCAACGCAGAGGCAACCAGCAGTCCCATTCCGGAACCCGGTAGTGTCTTCGTCCTTACAGCTCTGATCGGCTCTGGCTTCTTTTTCAGGCGCCGGGCTTGAAGCCCCTGGATCGCACAGGGCGGAAACCATCCGCCCTTGCTCCCGCCGCGATAACCCGCCGGCTTTTCCCGGCGGGTTTTTGCGTGTGGCGCGCAACACTCACTCCAGCCTCTTCAGGCGAAACAGCAGTTGCTGAACGGTTTCCTGGGCGTCGTCGATGATGGATTGCGAAAAGGACTCGGAAAACAGCTTCTTCCGCACATCTTCCACATGCCTGTAAAAGCTCTCGATGTGCTCGATGTGGTTTTTCGGCCGCCTGGTTTCAGGGATCACGATGTCCAGCGTGCCGCTCAGGGCAAAGGAGGTTTCCACGAGACGGTCGGTGATCTCCACCAGCGATTCGATGGCCTGATCCAGCGAGATGTGCGCTTCGTAACTGCCCCTGCCCGTGATGGACCAGTGAATCAGTTTCAGGGAATTGCGGAAAGAGACGAATTCCCCCAGGAAAGCGGCTTCCGCGCTTTTGTTCGGTTTGGTGTTTGGCATGATGGTTCAAGGAATTGAATCGGCGAGCGGGCCATGAAAAGCCATGGAAAGCGGGTCAGCCCGCCACCTCGATCGCGATTTTGCGGGCTTTCAAGGCATCGAGCACGGCGACCTCCGCTTCCAATAGCGCGTAGGCGGCCGCGATGACCGCGTCCACCGCGTGCTCCTCCCTGGCATCCGCCGCCTTCTCCAGTTTCTCGATCTCGCGATCCACCCGCCAGTCTTCGAATTTCGCGACCAGTTCATCCTTCTTCTCTTCCAGATAGTGAAGGACCTTCTGCCCGGTGGACGCCGCCTGCTCGCGTTTCGCCTCCAGACGCGCCAGCGCGTTTTTCGTGCGTGCCTCCACTTCATCCACGTTCTCTTTCACCGCGGCGGCCAGGTGGTCCTTGGTTTCTGTCAGATAGGTCTCGGCGGATTTGAGGTTTCCCTCGAAACGAAGGATGAATTGGTTCAGTTTGTCGCTCATAACGAAATCGGCTCGTCCGCAGAATAGCCGGGGACGAGCGGCCGGTCAACGGGCAGCGCAGCCCGTCCCGCATCTCACAGCACCGGACTGAGCAAGGCCGCAGCATTGTTGCGGAAGCGCTCCCAGACCGGCCATGCGTCCACCATTTCCCGTGTGACGGGCCGACTGCGGGCGAGGAATTCCTCCTGCCGCGCCCGGAGTGCGGCGGTCAGCGCGGCGTCGTGGAACAGGATGTTGTTCTCGTAGTTCAGTTCGAAGCTGCGGCGGTCCATGTTGGCGGAGCCGATGAGGGTCATCTCGCCGTCGAAGGTCAATGTCTTGGCGTGGAGCAGGCCGCCTTCGTACTCGTGGATGCGGACACCCGCGGCGAGAAGATCGGCATAGTAGCTGCGGCTGGCCGCGCCGACTTCCCACGAGTCATTGCGCGCTGGAAAGATGAGGGTCGTCTCCACGCCCCGGCGGGCGCTGGCGCAGAGCGCCGCCTGCATCGCCTCATCCGGGACATAATAGGGCGTGGTGATGAAAAGCGAATCCCGCGCGGCGTAGATGAGGTTTTCGAATACTTCGGGCATCGCCGAGTAGCGGATGGTCGGCCCCGTGCCGATGACCTGCGCGGGAAAACCGGGCTCGACCCGCGGCAGAGGCTCTAGCAGCAGGCCGCGCAGGTCTTCGCCGGTGCCCGCCATCCAGCCGTCGGCAAAGAGCCGCTGGTTCTGCCGCGCGATGGGACCTTCGAAACGCATCAGCACGTCCACCCAGGGGGCGTATTTCGCTTTCACTAGAAACTCGGGATCGGCGCAGTTCTGGCTGCCGCAGTAGGTGATCCAGTTGTCGATGACCACGATCTTGCGGTGGTCGCGGAGGTCGATGCGTCCCTTGAACGCCCGCACGAGGGGATTGCCGATGGGCAGGGCGACGGCGAGCTTCACCCCCGCTTCGCGCATGTCGCGCCAGTGCGGCGAGGCGATCATCGCCCGCGAACCGAGCCCGTCGGCCATGCCCCGGCAGACGACGCCGCGGGCCGCGGCGCGCTTGAGGGCTTCGGACACTTTCAGCCCGTTGTGGTCGGCCAGCCAGATATAGAAAACGATGTGGACGCTTTCCTTCGCGGCGTCGATGTCGGCCACGATGGAGTCGATGGCGGCATTCGAGTCCTCCATCAGCCGCGCGCGGTTGCCGCCGACGGGTTCGAAGCCGTTGACCGTCCGCCCCGCCTGGAAAACGGGACGGTGGCGGTCCGGGATGTCCGCCTTGAGCGCCGCGCCGTCCCAGCCGGGCGTCTGCGTCACATCCGGAATCTCGCGGGCGGCCCGCCGCATCCGCTCCACCCGTCTGCGTCCGATATTGGTCTCGCCCAGGAAAAGATAGCCGATCATGCCGAGCACGGGCAGGGTGAAAATGACCACGATCCAGGCCATGCGTGAGGCGGGCTGGCGGTGCGGGCGCAACATGGCCCGCGCGGCCACGGCAAGATGGAGGATGAAAACCGACCCCGTCCAGAGCAGGGTGACGATGTGCGCATTCATATCGGTTTCGGGACAGTGGGCGGGGAGGGCCGCGGCGCTTTCATAACAACTCCCCCTGCCCGGGCGGGTAAGTGATCGACCTTCCCTCGACATGCGCGAAGGGCGTCAGCTTGTGCGGGCGATGGCTGGTTTCCGACAATATCTCCACGACCGGCACGCCGCGCACCGCGAGCGCATCGGCCACCAATGAACGATGACAGCGCCAGGGCACGGCCTCAGCGCACATGATGGCTGTGCGCTTTTCCTGCCCGAGACGGATGAGCGCTTCGACCGCATCCTGAAACGCCTCCGTCTGCATGTAATCGGCGTAGCCGCGGAAGCTTTCGTTCCGCCAGCCGCCGTTGGGCGAATCCTTGCGGGGATGCCACAGACCCCCCAGCGCCGGCATGGGCAGGTAGTCGATGCCGGCGGCGGCCAGGCTGCCGCCCAGCGCATCGGCGTTGAACTGCGGATTGTACCGCGACCTCGGCACCGTGCGGATGTCCGCTAGCTGCCGGATCCCATAGACTCCGAGCAGCGCGGCGAACCGCCCGACCGGCAGGGTCGAGTGACCGACCGTGAAGATCGTGCCCTCCGGCCACTGCGCGTCCTCAGGTCGGGCTTGATGGTTCATGGGGCGTGCATTCAGAGACCGCCGAGCGCGTTCACCGTGAACGCCAGGATTCCCATGTTGAAGAGGAATGCCGCCATGGAATGACCCAGCACGACCTTGCGGACATGCGCCCCGCTGATCGTCACATCCGATGTCTGGAACGTCATGCCGAGCGTGAAGCTGAAGTAGAGAAAATCCCAGTAATCGGGCTCGGCGGCATCCGGAAAATCCAAACCGCCCCGGTCCCCATCGGCGCCCGGCAGATAATAGAGATGCGCATAGTGCAGTGCGTAAACCGTGTTGGCGAAGACCCACGCCAGCGCCAGCGTGCCCACGATGAGGGTGAGCCCCTGCCAATGCAGCGCTTCCTTGCCGGCGATGAGCGCGCCGATGGAGAACAGGATGACGATGGAAATCAGCACCGTGATCGCCAGCAACGCGGGGCGGTTCGCATCGTTGGCCTGCGCCGTGCGCCGCATCGTGCCGGTATCGTCCTTCAGCAGGGGAAGCACCATCGCGAAGAAGACCAGGGCGGCGGCATCGAAGCCGAACAGCAGCGCCGTGCGCCAATCCGGCAGCAGCACGCCTGCGATGCCGGAAGTGACAACGAAAACCGCCCCGAACAGAAGAAACCGTGCCGGAGCGATTTTCCTTCCGAAACGGGCACGTGAGGCATCGACCATAACCGTCGCAATCTCCCGGACCCTGCGGGGATCGCGCTTGCGGGGTCAAGGCTCATTTCCATCGCTGCGCTCCGAGCGTCGAACATCGAACGCCCGACAACGGACATCGAATCAAAATGCCTTTCCCACCGATCACCCGGCACTTCATCTCATCGATCCCGGCCCCAAAACCGACCGACGACCGGCCGGCCTCACCAATCGCTCCCGAGCCCGTAGCGCCCGGCGAGTTCCAGCAGATCCTCCCGCATCGGCCATTCGTCGGGGCGTTCGCTGGCCTGATGGCGCTTCGAGGCGCCTTTTAGCATCATGCACCCGGTATTGTCGCCGATCCGGCGGACTTCCTCGATCTCCTCCGCGCTCAGCCGGACATCCGGCAGCGTGGCGAAATCGCGGATCTGCTCCTCGATGCTCCGCACCCCCTCCCCCGCTTCCTGGATGAAGGTGGGCACCACGCTTTCCACCGCCGGCTGGCTGAGATTCCAGATCGCGGCGAACTGGATCGGCGAAAGCCCGTGCTTCTCCGCGATGGGCTTCATCTTCCCGATCTTCTCCAGCCCGTGCTCCACCCACCCCTCGGCGCGGTAGGCGCGGTGGTCGCCGGGCTTGAAGACATGGCCCGGCTTCATGTCGCCGTGGAAAAGCCCGCCGTAGTCGACCACGCGGGTCAGCACCTTCACCCCGTGCTTTTCGCAGGCGGGCAGCGCCAGGCCGACCGGCCACGGCTCCAGCGGATTGAGAATGAGCATCGCCCAGTCGATGTCCGCCCAGTAGCGCTCCAGGCAGTCGATGATGTCGAGCGTGAAGCCGTTCGCCGGCCCCGGCGCGATTCCCAGCCGGTCGGTGAGACCTTCCGATTTCAGCGCCCGCAGACCGCCCCACACCGCCTCGCTCGTGTAGCCCGTCTCGTCCGGATTGTGCAGCATCAGCAGGTCGAAGCGGTCCGTCCGGCAGCGCTCCAGCGATTTCTCGCACGCTTTCCGCAGGTAATCGCGATAGTGCGAAGGCGGGTGCAAATCCGGATCGGTGAAGCGCGGATAACCGCGGGCGCCCTGCCGCTGGCCTTCGTAAAAATCGTGCCCGACCATCCCGACCAGGCAATATTCGTCGCGGGAAATGCCGGCGAGCGCCTCGCCCAGCAATTCGTCCGCCTTGCCGTTGCCGTAGACATCGGCGGTCACGAACGTGCGGATGCCCGCCTCCCAGGCCGTGCGGATGCAGGCGCGATAGCGCTCTTCGGGCAGCGTCTCGCCGAAGTGCATGAAACGTCCTCCGCTCCAGGTGCCGTAGGCTGTCGTGGTCAAATCCATGCCGGATTCCTAAAGCGACACCCTCCCGCGGTCAACCGGCTCGCAAAATGTGCGCGGCATCGGCGGGAAAACGCCGCATGGCCCCGCAAGCCGCTCCCCGTCAGGGCAACCGAATTTGGATTTCAAGAACCGCGAATGGACGCCAATTCCGAATAGGATCGGGTAATCCTTCCACAAGCGGCCGTTCGGGACTTCCAATGACAACCGTTTCTCATTTCATCCGCGTTCATTGGCGCCCATTCGCGGTTCAAATTTCCTTCTCATGTGGCTGTCCTGCCTGCCACGGCCGTCATTCATCATTGCCGCCCCGCCCCGCTCCGGGTTCCACTGTCCCCGCATGGCCGCATCCGAACGCTGGCACGAACGCACGCTGCGCGACGGCGAATGGCTCCGCGCGGACTTCGGCGGACTGACGCTCGTGGTCTGGAGCCTCCTGGAAGAATGGCGGGTCACCGCCCTCTACGGCGACGAGCGCAAGCAGCTGGACGGCATCGAAACGCCCTCCCACGATCTCGACTGGCAGCGCTGGGACCGCGGCGCGAACGACGCGAAACTGCGCTTCCGCCCGGTTTTCCCCGACCGCCCCGTCGTCATCCGCCCGCGCGCTCCCCTGCACCTCTCGCCCCGCGCCAAGGCCCTGTTTTACATCGGCATCCCCGCCTTCATCGAACTGCACGCCCACAGCGAGGGCCAGTACGAACGCCTCTCCGCCTGGCCCAGCGAACCGCTGTCGAACAGTTGGCACGGCACGCCCACCGCCGGCACCCTCTGCTACTCGGTGAAAACCCGCGCCCGGCGCGAGTTCATTCCGGACGATTGGCAGGAAATGTCGATCATCTCCACCGTCGAAATCGCCAACTCCGGCACCCGCATCCTGCCCTTCCAGCGGCTTTTCTTCGAAACCGGCCACCTCGCGGTCTTTGAGCGCGGCGGACGCCTGTGGGCGAACCACGCCAGGATTCGCACCGGGGAAAAAGACGACTCGCTCAGCGGCATCGTCTTCGGCGCCAAACCCGCCGGCGACGGCGCGGAGGTGGTGGAACTCACCCCTCCCCGCCTCGGCCGGGTGCGCCGCGGCATGCTCAAGGAAGCCTTCTCCACCTTCCTGGGAACCTTTCAGGATAACGACCGATGAACGACTTCCTCGCGCTTTTCTGGGAAAACGACCTTCTTCACCGGACCCTCCGGGCCTTCGTCGTCGCTGCGGCCGGAATCCCGCTCGTCGTGCTGCTTTCGCGCCTTCTCTCGCGCATCCTCAGCATCCGTCTCGGCCAGCAGGGCGGCGAACTGCTCGCGCGGATCGCCCGCTACGCCGGCTTCCTGCTGGTCACCGTCACCGTGCTGCAGCAGTTCGGCTTCAACCTCGCCGCCGTGCTCGGCGCGGCGGGCATCGCCGGCGTGGCGATCGGCTTCGCCTCGCAGACCTCGCTGTCGAATCTCATCTCCGGCCTCTTCATCGTCGGCGAGCGGCCCTTCGAGAAAGGCGACGTGATCGAGGTCGGCGGCCTGACCGGCACCGTCGAGGAAATCGGCCTTATGGCCCTCACCCTGCGCACTCCCGACAACCGCTCCGTCCGCGTGCCGAACGAAACGCTGATCAAGAACAGTGTCGTGACCGTCACCCGCTACCCGATCCGCCGCGTCGACCTGACCGTCGGCGTGGCCTACGACGAGTCGATCGAGCGGGTGATGCGCGTGATCCGCCAGGTGGCCGAAGATCACTCCGCCGTGCTCGACGAGCCGGAGCCGATCATCGTCTTCAACGGCTTCGGCGAATCCTCCCTCAACTTCATGATCGGCGCCTGGGCGATCAAGGAGGACGTGATGAAGGTGAAGAACGAGCTGCCGCTGCGGATCAAGGAAGCCTTCGACCGCGAAGGGATCGAAATGCCCTTCCCCCACCGCGTGCTCGCCACCGGCAAGGCCATGCACCCCATCCCGGTGGTCGTTTCCCCCGCCCCGAAGGCGGAGGGATGAGCCGATCCTGCGCTCTGCCGGCAAATCAGGCGCTTTGCGGGCTCGCGGGTAGAGCCGGGCAGGGAATCCCCTGGGAAAGCGACGCTTTCCGCAGGCCGGGGCAGGAACCGTCGTGCAGGACGAAATCCAGAGGAAGATCGCTCGCGGCATCGATGCGCCGGATGTCGCCGGCCGGCCGGGCGGAGACGAAGTGAACCTTCTCGCCCGCCAGCCATGCCGGGAGGGCTGAACCCGCGGGCAAGGCATACTCGAAAACGACATCGCCTGGGCCGGTGAAAGGAAGCTCCGGCGGCGCATCCGGCGGCGAACCCAGCCAGACAAGACCGCGGCGGGGTTTGGTGAAGGCGGGCAGCCCGCCGCGCGGAATCCTGCCGGGGGTGACGTAGGGCCGCTTGCGCTTCCCCTTCCAGCGGTCCTGAAACCAGAAGACATCGGCGGGACTGCTGCGCATCGCCCGCTCCAGGGCGGCCATGCAGGCGGCGGTACCGGCGCCCTCCGGGAGAATTTCGAAATCCACCTGCCAGCGGGCGGGCGCGATGGTGGAACTCCAGGCGACGGCGATCCGCGCTCCGGTGCGCCGCGCCAAAAGAGCGGCCAGCGGCGAACAACTGGTAAGCCGCCCGAAAAACGGCAGCAGCTCGCCCGCCTCGCCCGCCCGCTGGTCGCCGAGGACGGCCAGCACGCCGGGCCGGCGGATGAAGGAGGACAACTCGTGCGGGCTCAGATTCTTCGAGAAAAGCGTGAGGCCGGTCCGGGTGCGCTGCGCGTGGATGTGGCGGTCGAGCAGAGGATTGTTCAGCGGCCGGTAATGGGCGCCGAAGGGCACGCCGGGAGGCAATGGCAGGGAGATCTGGGTAAAAAGCTCCCAATTCCCCATGTGAGGGGTCAGCAGAATGAGGCCCTGTCCTCCGCGGACAATCCGGCGGAGTTCGCCGAGGTCTCCGAACTCCACGAGCCGGCCGGACTCCTCCGCCCCGGGGATGCCGGGGCGCAGCGAGAAGAGAAGATTCGCGCCGCTGCGGCGAAATACTTCGCGCGCCGTACTTTCGATCCCGCCGGGCAGGGAATCCCCGGCGAAGGCGATGCGGAGATTCCTCATCACCACCCTGCGCCGGGAGGGGAAAAGATGCCACGCCATCGTGCCCAGAAAAGCCCCGAAACGGTAGGCAGCCGCCGGGGGCAGCAACGCGAGAAGCGCCTCGACGGCGCGGTGGGCGAGGTATTCGAACTTCCAGCGGACGCGGCTTGCTTGCATGGGAAGGGTTGGCCTCGACGCCGGCCTCAGGGGTCTTCGCTTCGATTGGCGAAAGCGACGGTCAGGCTGACCACCGCGACCAGGACGAAATAACAGGCGAGCAGTTCCAGGTAGGAACGGCAAACCACCGGGATGCGCGGGCGGAAATCCTCGCCGAGCGCGGCCTGCCAGAAAGGTTCCGAACCGAACACGGGATTGAAAATGTACAGAATGATGAAAGCGCAGGCAAGAAAACCGAACCCCGCCTGCCGGGTCAGGATCGTCACGAGATGCAGCGTCACCTTGCGGTGGCGCAGCAGGGTGATCGCGGTGCCGGCGAGGAAAGGGATCACCAGCCATTTCGCGGGGAAGGCCTTGCCGAGCACGTCGCTGATCACATCCTCCAGCTCGCCCACCAGCGCCGCGGCGAGGGTGAAGGCGAAGGCGCGGCAGATCGGTTTGTAGGTCCCGGTATGCGGGATGGCCCCGACGGCCACGGCCAGCGCGATGCCGAAAACGACCACCTGCAGGATCTCCACCGCGCCCTGCTCGATGGGCCGGGCGGGATCGTCCGGCAGCCAGGCGGGGACGAGCAGCACCACGCTGCCCAGCGACACCAGCAGGCACAGCAGCAGATTCTTGAGCCATTTCGGCATCGGGCGGGAACTTCGGCTCATCGGGCGCGGGAGTTTGGAAGGGCGGCGGGGCCGGGGCAATGCCGGCGTTCACATGCGCTGCTCGCCGCTGCGCAGGAGAATGTCGCCGATTTCCACGTGGGGCGGGGCTTCGAGGATCACGAGAATGGCCGCGGCGACGTCCTCCGGGGCGAGCATGATCATGGTTTCGCGGGTCTTTTGCAGCACATCCTCGCGACCGCGGAAGTAATGTTCGAGCAGCGGGGTATCGACGAAGCCGGGGGAAACGCAGGCGACCTGCACGGGCGAGCCGGCGCTTTTCAGCTCGGAGCGCAGGGCCTCGGTGATGGCCCGGACGGCGAATTTCGTCGGCGCGTAGAAGCCCCCGGTGGGCGGCACGCGATGGCCGCTCATCGAGGAGACATTGACGATCCGGCCGCCTTCCGCCGGGAAGTGCCGCAACGAAAGTTGGCAGCACAGGGCCAATGCCATCACGTTCACCCGCCACATCTCCTCCCAGTCGGCGGGGTTGCCGTCGCTGATGCGGGAAAGGTAGGCCACGCCGGCGCAGTTCACGATGGCGTCGATGCCGCCGATCTGCCGGAAGATCGCATGGACATCCTCCCGCCGCGTGAGATCCCCGGCCAGCGGCGCCACTCCGTGCGGCAGGGAGCCGGGGTGGCGGCTCACGCCGAGGACCTGCGCGCCGCGGTCGAGCAGCATGCCGGAAAGCGCGCGGCCGATGCCGCTGGAGGCGCCGGTCACGAGAATGGTGCGGTCTTGCAGCACGCTCACGCCGCCACTTTTTCAGGCGGACCGGGCGAGGGCAATCCTTCGGACAGGCCCGCCCGGGCGCAGCGGTGCAAAGCCGGGCCATTTCTCCACTTGTGGCAGGGCGGGCGGATCGCTCATTTTCGGCACCGTGAGCGAAGAAATCCTCTGGAAAGGCAGCCCCTCGCAGGTGCTGAACCTCGGCAAGTACCTCATCGCCCTCGCGCTGGTCGCGGGAATCACGGTGGGCGGCCTGTTTTTCCCGCCCGCCTGGATCGCGCTGGTCCTGCCGCTCGGCTGGGCCGGCTGGGTCTGGCTGGAGACCCGCTGCATCCGCCACGTGCTGACGACCGAGCGGATCAAGCTCTACGAAGGCGTGCTCAACCAGAAGCTGGACGATGTCGAACTCTACCGGGTGAAGGACACCTCGATGGAACGGCCCTTCTGGCTCCGGATCTTCGGGCTTTCCACGCTGGTCATCGAAACCTCCGACCGCTCGCAGCCGCGCATCGAAATCAAAGCCGTGCGCGACGGCAAGAACCTGCGGGAACTGCTCCGCAAGCAGGTCGAATACTGGCGCGACCGCAAGCGCGTGCGCGAAGTGGACTTCGACGACGCCGGGACTTTCATCGACGGCGGTCTCCCCGGCGCCGGGGATGAAACCCTGTGATTCGCGCGTGCCAAACCGCACGGCACCGGCTTGGCTGGCGCGGGCATGAACGATACCGAATTTCCCGGACGCACGCCGCATACGCCGATCGCGGTCAACATCGAGATGTGGTTCGAGGGCTCCTTCGTGGAGCGCATCGACCAGGCCGCCGCCCTCGGCTTTCCGGCGATCGAGCTGTGGAGCTGGCGCGACAAGGACCTCGCGGCGGGCGCCGGGGCGCTGCGCGGGCATGGCATGACGGCGACGCAATTCACCGCCTGGGGCTTCGGCCAGCGGATCAACCATCCCGATTTCCCGGAGGAGGATTTCGTCGCCGAAATCGCCGCCGCCTGCGATGCCGCCGATCTCCTTCCCGGCTGCGACCGCTTCTGCGTGGTCGGCGGCGACAACATCCCGGGGCTTTCCAAGGAAACCATGCACGCCGCACTGATCGACAAACTGCGCGCCGCAGTGCCCGTGCTCGAAGCGAGGCGCAAGACGATCATCCTGGAGCCGATGAATCCCTACAACCACCCCGGCCACTGCCTCTACGGCAGCGCCGACGGCATCGCGATCTGCAAGGCGGTGGGATCGCCGCGGGTAAAGCTGAATTGGGATCTCTTCCACATGCAGCGCTACGAGGGCAACCTGCTCGACAACCTGGAGCGGGGCCGGGAGTGGATCGGCTACGTGCAGTTCGCCGATTCTCCCGCGCGCCACGAACCCGGCACCGGCGAAATCCGTTTCGGCGAGGTCTTCCGCAAAGTTCGAGAACTGGGCCTGCCGCTCCCCCTCGGCGCGGAATGCCTGCCGCAGGGCGGCGATGCGAGACGCGCGGCGGAGCGCATCCATCGGGCGGACCTGGAGTCGGCGTGATGGGTTGCGGTAATCACGCACCGGAACCACGGATGGAACCGGCTCCGGGGAGGGTGCTTGAAGACGCAGAGGGAATACACCTTCCCGGATACGGCGTTCGGGAGAAACATTGAGACCTCAGCGTTCCGGTTCTTGGGACAGGACTTCCTTGAGATGTTTGAGTACGGCGCGGTCATTCGGCGAGAGATGGAGACCGCGGCGGTTAATGCCGTCCAATGCATCGTGCGCTGCCTGTAAATGGAGATGGAAGGCGGATGCGTCGCCTTGCTTATCGGCGAGGCCTGCCAACTTCGAATGGGAGACAAAGAGGTCGCGCTGCCACTGCGCGTTACCGGGATCTCCTTTCGCAAGCTTTTCGACAATAGCGAAAGAGTCGATATAGCGCCGGGCCGCCTCGTCGAGCCTGCCCTGCGCCACGGCGACATCGCCGAGCTTGTTGTGGCTGACGGAGAGGTCGCGCTGCCACTGCGCGTTACCGGGATCGCCTTTCGCAAGCTTTTCGACAATAGCGAAAGAGTCGACATAGCGCCGGGCCGCCTCGTCGAGCTTGCCCTGCGCCACGGCGACATTGCCGAGCTTGTTGTGGCTGACGGAGAGGTCGCTCTGCCACTGCGCGTTACCGGGATCGCCTTTCGCAAGCTTTTCGACAATAGCGAAAGAGTCGACATAGCGCCGGGCCGCCTCGTCGAGCCTGCCCTGCGCCACGGCGACATCGCCGAGCCTATTGTGGCAGATGGAGAGGTCGCTCTGCCACCGCACGTTGCCGGGATCTCCTTTCGCGAGCTTTTCGACAATGGCGAAGGAGTCGGCGAAGCGCCGGGCCGCCTCGTCGAGCTTACCCTGCGCCGCGGCGACATCGCCGAGCTTGACGTGGTTGACGGAGAGGTCGCGCTGCCGCTCCGTGTTGCCGGGATCGCCTTTCGCGAGATTTTCGGCAATGGCGAGGGAGTCCGCGGAGCGCCGGGCCGCCTCGTCGAGCCTGCCCTGCGCCACGGCGACATCGCCAAGCTGACGGTGGCTGATGGAGAGATCGCGCTGCCGCTCCGTGTTGCCGGGATCGCCTTTCGCGAGATTTTCGTCAATGGCGAGGGAGTCCGCGGAGCGCCGGGCCGCCTCGTCGAGCCTGCCCTGCGCCACGGCGACATCGCCGAGCCTGTCGTGGCTGCTGGCGAGGTTGCGCTGCCACTCAGGGTTTTCCGGCTCGTCCTCGATCAAGCGAAGAGCGTGGCGCTCGCTTTCCTCGTAGATGGCGCAAGCATCGGCGAGGGTGCCGTGGCTTTGGGCACGCGGGCCTTTGGTGAAAGCAAGGAACCCGAAGAACTCGTGGCGGGCCTGCGGCCAGCCGGGGTGCTGGGGGCGGAGGATGTCGCGGAAGAGAGATTCGGCCTGATCGTTGCGGCCTTCGGCGGTGGCAAGCTGGGCGGCGCGGAGGAGGGGTTCGAGTTCGCGGCGGGCGTCTTCGGAGCGGGTAGAGACGTTTTCGAGGATGGAGGCGCGGCGGCTTTCGAGAAAGGCGAGAGAGTCATCGATGCCCTGTTCCTTGAGGATGCGGAGCATTTCCTCAAGCACCATGCCCTGGTCCTTGGCGACAGCGAGACGGGCGAATTCGGCGGCGAGGGTTTCGACGCGGGACAAGCGGTGCCGGTGGGCGGTTTCGGCGGCTTGGCGGAGCTTCTCGCGCTTTTCCCAATCGCCCTGGATGGTATCGGCTTCCTGGAGATCCTTTTCGAGCGCGCGATGGGAGGCGGTGGTGAGAAGGGCACGGAAATCGGGCACGGGCGTCTGCCCGATGCGGGCGGTGTCCTGCTTGATCCAAAAGGCAAGGCCACCGATGGCGAGCAGGGCGGCGGCGACCCATGGCAGGGCGCGCCGGAGGGCGGAGATGTCCCGCTTGATGTCGCGCTGGCCGGCGAGGAGGAAATCGAGCTTGGCGTGGACGAGGCGGAACTGGTCTTCGAGCCAGGCGCGGGTGGCCTCGATGGCGGGAAGGATGTCGCCGGGGATTTCCGCCGGGCGGTCGTTTGCGCGGAGGACGGCTTCCTCTTCCGCCGAGAGCTGCGGGCGGACGACGCGTTCCCGCTCGTCAAGGCGGCGGAGGATTTCCCGCTGATCCCCGGCGAGTTGGGCGAGAGAAGCGCGGAACTCGGCGAAGACCTCAGCGGTGTAGGCGCGCCAGGCGCGGTGGCTTTCCTTCACCTCGTCCCAAAAGCGGGCGGCGATACGAAGGTAGAGAGCCTGGTTGATCTCGGCGCGCAATTCTTTCGGAAGACCGGGAAGGACGTCCTCGCCAAGCACGGAAGCGAGCGGAGCGAACCTCTCCAGGGTCGGGTCTTCGAGGAAAGATTTGAGGTCAGCATTGGAAGCATCGACCCGCAGGGCTTCCTCCGGGCGGCGTTGGAGATGTTTCAGGAAATCCTCGACATGCGCATGGTAGGGCGGCCGGAGGTCGGTGAGGGAGCCGGTCCTGTCACGGATGAGGGCTTCGAGATCGAGGTCGTCGCAGGCGCGTGCGACGGCGCGGGAAAAGGCGAGCTGGAGGTCGTGGTTCGGTTCGCCCTGGGGACGGAGCGCACCGGGGAACGGGATTCTCCCGAGGATGTCACCCGCCCAGTTGCCGAGGACGTTTTTCGCGATGTCCCCCCCGACGGCGCCGAGAAAGGCAGGCATACCGAAACAGGAAGCGGCGGCACAGGCGGCAACCTTACCGACGAGAGGGAGGACCGCTTTTCTCTCCATACGCTGCGGAGACAAGCATGCGGGCACGTCTCTGACGATGGGGAAATGGGACGGAGAGTGGAATCACCGGCATGATCGTGCCGTGCTCACGGGGATAGAAAATCCCACCCGTCCCAATCCCGGAAAGCTCCGATCTCCCTTCCTGTCTGGATCATGAAAACTGGCCGGACCGTGCACCGTTCAAAACTCTCACTTTCACCGCCCCAGCTCCCACAGCAACACCGCGCTCGCCGCGGCGGCGTTGAGCGAATCCATCCCATCGGCCATCGGAATCCGCACCCGGCGGCTCACCGCGGATCTCCAGAACGGTCCCAGCCCGTCCTCCTCCGCGCCGATGACCAGCGCCCGGCGGCCCTCCGCGGCGGGCAGTTCCCGCACATCGACCGAGCCCTCCCCCGCATCCGCGCCCAACAACTCGAAACCCGCTGCCAGCAGGCTGCGCAGCAATTGCCCGCCATCCGCGATCCTCACCGGGATGCGGAACACCGCCCCCGTCGAGGAACGCACCGATTTCCGTTCGAAAGGCGATACTCCCTCCGCGCCGAAAAGCGCCCCCGCCGCTCCCAGCGCCGCGGCGTTGCGGACGATCGCCCCGGCATTCGCCGCATCGGCCAGCCGCGGACAAACCACCACCAGCGCGTCCGGCTCCAGTTCCCGCAGAAACTTCGCCACCTCGCCGACCTCTTGCGGCAGTTTCGCCAGCCCCAGCACCCCGCGGTGAAAGGCGTAACCCGCGATCTCCTCCAGCTCCGCCCGGCCGCGCCGCAGGAATTCCAACCCGCTCCACAGCGGCGGTTCCCACGGGCTGTCCTCGCCGGCGACCACGCCCGCCACCTCCCACCATCCGGCGATCGCCGCCTCCACCGCATGCCGCCCCTCCAGCACCACCCACGGATCGCTCCGCCTGCGGATCTGGGCGTGCAGGATTTCCAGCCACGCGGGTTCCATGCGCCCAGCCTGACCATCCTTCTCCCCGTTTCAAGAGGCATCAAAGGAGGGGATGCTCTCCTGTCCCCGGCACGAAAATGAAACGTCGCGCCATCCTCCCTTCGCCGCTATGAATACCGTGATGCTCGCCTTTCTCTTGGCCGCCCTGCTCGCCGCGCCGCTTCCGCCGGTGGTCGAGCCGCAGCCGGACCGCGACGGCCGGAGCGTCTGGCATACCCGCCACTTCCGCATCGAGTCCGACACCCCGCTCTCCCCGGCCCGCATCGCCCGGCTTTCCCAGGTCGCCGACAGCACCCTGGCCGCCCTGCGCGAACATCCCCTCCCTCTTCACGCACCGCCCCGCGAAGAGCGCCCGGCCATCGTCGTCTTCGGCCGTCCCGCGGACTACGAGGCCGCCGGCGGCGAAAGAGGCAGCGCGGGCTTCTACGTCGCACGCCGCGCCTCCGTGCTGCTGCTCGCCGATTTCGTCGCCCCCGACGCGGCCACCGCGAAGCGTTTCCCGCCCGGCTATGACGAGGACATCGTCGTCCACGAACTCGTCCACCTCGGCATGCACGGCGTCAACCCCCGCCTGCCCCAGTGGTTCGTCGAGGGCATCGCCGAATACTTCGCCTGCGCCCACGAAGGCGGCGGCCGCTTCCGCTTCGACCGCATGGACATGGCGCTGCGCGACCACCTCCGCAGGCGCTTCGACCCGCGCAATCCCGAACTGCCGCTCGTCCCCCCGGGCGATCTCGTTTCGCTTTCCTCCCGCGGATGGATGGACGCCATCGGCAGGCTGCCGCCGGAGGAACGCTACCGCGCCTACGCCACCGCCCTGCTGCTCGTCCACTACCACCTCCACGGCGGCAAGGAACGGTTCGACCAAATCCGCACCGCCCTGGAAACACCGGCCCGGCGCCCCGCAAAGCTGCTCGATCCCGCCGACGGCCCGGATCTCGAAGCGAAGCTGACCCGCTACTGGAAACCGAAAGGGCTCGATCTCCGCTTCGGAACCCGCCTCGATCCCCCTAAATTTCCCCAAAAAGGCCCATAATGTCCGATTTTGGTAACAAATGTCTGCTTTTGAGGTAACTTAATTCTTTCCAAACCCTGAATATCGAGTGAATTTTCCCATGTGTCACGGCACTCCGGTGCCCGGCACAAAGAAAGCCGATCCTGAAGGTGATCCCTTACAAATCGGTTCGTAATCCGGGGGGAAAGCGAACCAAACACCCGAAGGAAAGGCTGGAAATAGAAAGGGCGTGAGCTTGTGAATCCGGGGGGAATCCAGCTCGCGCCCTTCTTGTTTCCATCCGCAGCCCCACAACCGGGGAACGGCTGCGCCGCTCCGCCGCCCAAAGCTCAAAGTTCGTTATACTTGAGATTGTTCCCCCTCGCCTTCTCCACCGGATAGCGCGCCTCGTTGCGGGCCATCTTCGCTTCCATCACCTCGCCTAGATTCAACCCCAGCAGATCCGCCATCTCGAAAAGCAGGATGCCCACATCGGCGATTTCCGAAGCGATCTCCTGCCGCTTCTCCTCCGCCCTCCGGTCCACCTGATCCGGCTGCTGCCAGACGAAATGCTGCATCAGTTCCCCGGCCTCGGCGGCGATGGCCACCGCCATGTCCTTCGGATTGTGATATCGCTGCCAATCCCGCGCCGCGACGAAACGGCGGATGCGATCGGTCAGCTCGACAATGGAATCGGACATGCGGCGCTTCTATGACGCTGCCCGCGGCGTGGGAATGCGAAAGACGCCCCATCCTCATCCGTAACCCAAGGCAACCGCGAATCGGCGCCAATGAACGCGAATGGAGTGAAAAACGGTTGTCATCGGAGTCCCGAACGGTCGTTCGATGGGAAGATTCCTGATTCCATTCGGAATTGGCGTCCATTTGCGTCCATTCGCGGTTTTTGAAATCCAAATGCGATCTCTCCTATCCACAACCCATCCGCTTCCTTGTCACCCCCACCAACCCGCGTATCGTTGCCGCTATGAAAGCCGCCTGCCTGCTCGCCGCCGCCCTAACCCTGTGCGCCTGCACCGCGGAAGAATCCGAAAAAACCGTC
Organism: Haloferula sp.; assembly: GCA_037190465.1. Classification (GTDB taxonomy): domain Bacteria; phylum Verrucomicrobiota; class Verrucomicrobiia; order Verrucomicrobiales; family Akkermansiaceae; genus Haloferula. The sequence continues at coordinate 121,510 of JBBCJF010000007.1, forward strand.
ATGCAAACCTCCGATACCCCGCCCGCCGAACCCGCCGGCAAAGTCGAGAAAACCGATGATGAATGGCGCAAGCAACTCACCCCCGAGCAGTACCGCATCCTCCGCCAGGCCGGCACCGAACGGCCGCACGGGAAAGTTTACGACGAGTTCAAGAAACAGGGCGCCGGCACCTATCACTGCGCCGGCTGCGGTGCGGAGCTTTTCAGCTCGAAGCAGAAATTCGACAGCCACTGCGGCTGGCCCTCTTTCTACGATCCCTCCAAGGCGCAAAACGTCAAAACCAAGCAGGATCTCAGCGGCGGCATGATCCGCACCGAAGTGATCTGCGCGAAATGCAACGGCCACCTCGGCCACGTCTTCGAGGGCGAAGGCTTCGACACCCCCACCGACAAGCGCTACTGCATCAACGGCGTCGGCCTCATCTTCGTGCCGGCGAAGCAGGAGAAAGCCCCCGCGAAACCGGAGCCGGCGCCCGAGCCCTCCGAATGACATCCTTCCCCTCCGACACCTTCTGTCCCGCCTGCGGCGGCGTCCTCCGCGCCATCGACTCCACCGGAGTCCGCAAAAACCGGCCCGGCCGCCGGGTGGCCGACCTGATCTTCCCCGTCACCGCCTGGTGGTGCGCTCTCATCCTCGTCGCCGGCATCGCCTTCGCGGTGTTCCATCGGTCGCCGGGCCACGGGCCGTTGGAGCGGGGCTTCGGCTGGCTCCTTGTCGGTCTGCCCGTCCTGCCCGGGCTCCTGCTCTGGATCGTCTCGTGCTTCTTCCCCGATGTCCGGATCTATCGCTGCAAAGCCTGCGGCGCGACGACCGAGCATCGGCTGAAACCCCTCCGCTGACCGGGATTCAATCGGCTTTCCAGCTGCGGACACACAGCACCTCCGCTTTCCCTTGAAAGCGGTCCTCGATCCCGCCGGATGCGCTGATACGCACCGACTGTACCGTATCCAGTTCCTCCTTGAGCACCAGCGGGTGCAGCAACGAACACCAGATCCAGCCCTCCGAAATCGTCATTTCGATCTGATACAACATCCCGTCTTTCGGAGACTTCTCCTCGAACGAAACCCCGCCTTGCACCGAAAAGCGCCCGCAGGGATGACCCTCCACCGCTTCCTCTCCCTCGAAGACGAGGCTCAGCTTCCCCGATGCCTTGGGAAAAAGCAGACCGAGCGAAGCGCCGGACAATTCGAGAACGTCTCCCTCCTTCCACGAACGGGCGGGCGGGAACCACAGCGGGCGGGGAAGCAGCCCCTCCTCCTCGAAGAGACCGGGAAGGGATGACTCCGTATTCCTGCCCCACGCGATCAGCTGGAAATCGACCGGCCCCGCGCTCTTCGGCATCCGCCATCCCCGGCCGGTATGGTGCAAGGTCAGCGATTTGCCGATCAAACGGCTCGCGGCGTTTTCCCCCTGCCCCTGTTGAGACGCAGGTTTCTTCTTCTCCTCGCCCTCTTCCTCCTCTTCGATCACCTGGCCGGATCGCTCAAGAGTGATCGTCACTTCGCCGCCCTTCCTCTCGTAGCGGGTGACTTCTTCGAAGCTCCCCTCCGTCGTTCCGCTCGATGTCCCCAGGGCGGAACGCTTCACTCCGCGGAGATTGGAATAAGTTGTCACATTCGTGACGCCCACCGTCACCGCATCGGGGAAAGGCAGATCCCTGCGAAAGCGCACTCCTTCCTCGGCGCGCTCCACCAGAGCGGCCAGGGCGGCATCCTCCCGCCCTTCGCCCGCCGTCCTTTCCGCACCCTGCCGGATTTTCTCCACGGCCTGCCGCGCCTTGTCACAGGACACCAATGCCAGCAACGGCAGCAGCGCGGGCAACAGGAAAGCTTTCATGACCTTCAATTAACATGAAGGATTCCGGCTGGCGACCCCGATCTTCGCGATCGGCGCATCTCAAATCCCCTCTCCCCGGCAGATCAAACTCTGATCCATCTCCAGGGCGGGAGCATCCTCCCGGCTCACGCCGACGATCACCGCCGGCACCCCCGCCACGGTCGTATGCGGCGGCACATCGTTGAGCACCACGCTGCCGGCGCCCACCTTCGCCCCTTCGCCGATCTCCACCCGGCCGAGGATCTTCGCGCCCGCGCCGAGCAGCACGCCGGAGCGCACCACCGGATGCCGGTCGCCGCTCTGCTTGCCGGTGCCCCCGAGCGTCACCTCGTGCAAAATGGAAACATTGTCCTCGATGACCGCCGTCTCGCCGACCACGAAACTCGTCGCATGGTCGAGCAGGATCCCGCAGCCGATCCGCGCCGCCGGGTGGATGTCCACGCCGAACACCTCGCTCGCCAGACTCTGGAAATACAGCGCCAGCTCCCTGCGCCCGTGCGTCCACAAATGATGCGACACCCGGTAGGTCGAGATCGCCATGAAGCCCTTGAAGAAAAGCAGCGGCTGCAGCGGCGAATCGCAGGCGGGGTCGCGCTCGACGATCGCGCACAGATCGCGCGCCGCCCCGGCCACCGGATGCCCGTCCCCGTCCAGGATGCCCGCCAGCAGCGGCGCGAGCTCGCCTCGGGTCATGTCCTCCCGCGCCAGCTTGCGGGCGAGGCGCACGCCCAGCGCGGCGCCCAGGCTGGACTGGGAAAGCACCACATCGCCCAGCAGCGAACGCAGCCCCGGCTCGGACGCGGCCACCCTTTCCGCGTCTTCGCGGATGATCGACCACATCCGGTCCACCTCGTTCGCGGCCGGTTGACAGAGACGGACAAGCTTCGCGCTTCCGCCCCCGGCCCCGGTGTGTTGCTTTGCCTCCATGCGGATTTCACAAAAGCTCGATTACGCCTGCCGCGCGATGGCCCAGCTGGCCAAGCGGCATGACGGGCGGACGATTACACGGCTCGACGAACTCGCGCAACGCGAAGCCGTGTCCGCGAACTTTCTTGTGCAAATTCTCAACGACCTCCGCCGCGCCGGCCTGATCGAGAGCCGCCGCGGCAAAAGCGGCGGCTACCTGCTCGCCCGCAAGCCCGAAGCCATCCACCTGCGCGAGATCGTCGAAGCCGTCGAGCCCTCGCTGCTCACCTTTTCCACCCACACCGACGGCGAAAGCGGCCACGCCGTGCGCCAGGCATGGGAAAACGTCGCCGCCCGGCTGCGGGAAAACCTCGAAGGCATCGACCTCCGCCAGCTCTCCGCCAATCCGGAAGCGCCCATGTTCTACATCTGACCGCCCGGATCTCCGCGGCGGGGGCGGGATGGAGCGGCAGGCCTTCAACAGGGCCGACGTATCAAAAATCGGGTAGTGTCCTGATTTGAACCTGTCATCCGCGGAAGGCATCGGTTTGAACCGCGAAAAAACGCGAAACTCCGCGAAATCTGAACAGCTTTCTTCTTACCGCCTTTCAGATTTCGCGGCGTTTCGCGTTTTTTCGCGGTCATCTCCATTCTCCTTATTTCTCTCCGGCTACGCATTGGCCAGATTAGGACACTACCCAGAGAATGATCCAGGATCGAAACAGGGGCGGAGGGATGCTCCCGCACCCTGTTTTTCCGGCCCTTCATTCCAGCTCTCTGCGTCCCTTTGCGGCCTTGGCGTCTTTGCGGTGAAATGAAAACCCGGCATTTGACGCCTCAGCCCTGAGACTTTCAACCCTTGATCTCCAGCAGCATCTGCGGATTGTTCGGGAACTTCTTCAGGAAGTAGATCAACCGCTCCATCGCCTCGACCGGCCGGTGTCCGGACAGGCCGCGGCGGATCAGATGAATCTTGTGCAGCATGTGCTCGGGCAGCAGCAGCTCCTCGCGGCGGGTGCCGGATTTGAAGATATCCACGGCCGGATAGAGATAGTTCTCGGCGATCTTGCGGTCGAGCACGAGTTCCATGTTCCCGGTGCCCTTGAACTCCTGATAGATCGCCTCGTCCGCCCGGCTGTTCGTCTGGATCAGGGCGGTGGCCAGGATGGTCAGCGAGCCGGCCTCGCGGGTGTTGCGGGCCGCGGCGAAGAGACGGCGCGGCGCTTCGAGCGCGCCGATATTCAGACCGCCGGTGCCGATGCCCCGGCCCTGCGAACGCATGCCGCCATTGTAGGCGCGGGCGAGGCGGGTGATCGAGTCCATCAGCAGGAAGACATGCCGGCCGCCCTCGACGAGGCGCTTCGCCCGCTCGATACAAAGCTCGGCGATGCGGCAGTGGTTGCGGGGATGCTCGTCGTTGGAACTGGCGTAGATTTCCATGCCGGGCAGGCAGCGGCGGAATTCGGTGACCTCCTCCGGCCGCTCGTCCACCAGCAGGACCATGAGATGCAGGCTTTCGTCGTAGCGCTCCTTCACCGCCTCGGCGATGTGCAGCAGCAGCGTCGTCTTGCCCGAGCGCGGCGGCGAAACGATCAGCCCGCGCTGGCCGCGGCCGACGGGTGAAACGATATCCAGCACGCGGGTGGTGAAGCGGTCCTGAACGGTCTCGAGCGTGATGCGCTTGTTCGGATTCACCGCCTTGAGTTCCTCGAAGGCGGGAAGCCTTTTGGCCTCTTCGGGGCGCATGTCGTTGACGCTGCTGATTTCCACCAGCTGAACGCCCCGCGCGCCCTGCCTCGCCTGACCGTGGATCCAGACGCCGACCCGCAGCCCGTGGCGGCGGATCATGTCGGGCGCCACGAAAACGTCGTCCTGCGCCTGCTCGAAGCCCTTGGAGGCGACCCGCAGGAAGCCGAAACCTTTCGGCGCGATCTCCAGCATGCCATTGACCTCGACGGGCGGCCCGCTGAAAGCCGGCGGACGCTCGACCGGAGCGGCCTGCCGTTCGCTTTCCTGTTTGTGTCCCCCTTCCTGCTTGGCGCCGCCACCCCCGCGCGTCTCGCGCTCGCGTTCGCGGCGGCGCTTGCGGCGGCGCTTGCGGCGCTCCCGCTGGGCGTCGGATGGCGACTGCTGCTGTTGCTGCTGGCCTCCGCCTCCCTGCGGCCCGCGGTCCTCCCGGGCAACCGGACCGCCGCCGGGGACCCGGCCGAACTGCGGGGAAGTCTTCGCATCCTGCGATTCCTCGCCTGCCTCCGGCCGCGCCTCGGGCGAGTCAGGCGGAGAAGAAACATTTTCAGGCGCTCCGGGTGCGGGGCCCGCGGGCGGAGCTCCCGCGCTCTCGTGCGCCGCGGCCGGAGGCGGTGCGGGAGTTTCCCGGGGTTGCGGTTCGGCCGCTTTGGAAACGGCGGGAGCTTCGGCGGGAGCGGCATCCGCGGCGGGCGCTTCGACAGTCGCCTTCTTGCGTGCGGTCTTCGCGGCCTTCTTCGCCGCCTTGCGGGCAGGCGGGGCTTCGGCGGCAAGCGGCAGCTCGACCTGCTCCGGCGCGGACTCCACGGCGGCTCTTTTGGCGGCTTTTTTCGCCGCGGTCTTCTTCGCCGCTTTCTTGGCCGCCTTTTTCGCAGCCTTCTTGGCGGGACCGCCGCCCGGGGTTTCGACGGCGGAAGTGATTCCGTCGCTTTCCTGCATCGTGTTTTCGCTCATTCAGGGAAAAAAAAGTTGGGGCCGGACCGTTCCGGCATTCAAAGGGCTTCGACGATCTCGTCGGCTACTTCGAAATTGGTGAAGACGTTGAGGATGTCGTCGTACTCGTCGAGGCGCTCGTAGAGTTTCATCACCTGGCGGGCGATATCCGGGTCGGCCACCAGCGAGGGGTTCTGCGGGACGGAGACCAGCTTTTCGGCAACGATCGCGAAACCCGCGTCGCGCAGCCCGCCCGCCACCGCGGCGAGCCCGGTCGGTGCGGTGTAGACGACATGCTCGGCCTCGTCGCTCTGCACATCGTCGGCGCCGGCGAGGATGGCGGCCTCCATCATGCTGTCGTCGTCGACCCCTTCGGCCGCGATGCGGATCTCGCCCTTGCGGTCGAACTGATAGGCCACGCTGCCGGGGGTGGCGACACTGCCTCCGTTTTTGGTGAAAATGGAGCGGATATCGGCGGCGGTGCGGTTGAGATTGTCGGTCGCGGCCTCGATGAGGAAGGCCACGCCGGCGGGGCCGTAGCCTTCGTAGGTGACTTCCTGAATGGCTTCGCCGCCCAGTTCGCCGAGGCCTTTTTTCACGGCGCGCTCGATATTCTCCTTCGGCATCGAAACCGCCTTGGCGTTGTCGATGGCGGCGCGCAGGCGGGCGTTCATGCCGGGATCCCCGCCGCCGGCCCGGGCTGCCAGAGCGATCTCATGGGCGCACTTGCTGAACACTTTGCCCTTGATGACATCGACACGTGCCTTGATGTGCTTGACCTTCGACCACTTGTTGTGACCTGCCATGAGACGCTGGGTTGGATGGAGGGGACGGCCGCTTGAATGGCCCGGAGACCTCCCGGAAAGATAAATGCGGAGATGGAGTGATAGGGAGAGACGGCAACGCAACCGGGCGGGGAGCACCCCTGAAAAGCTGCGAAACGATTCCGCGGCAGGGGCTTTTCGAACCCGGCGGCGACCGCGAAACCTGCGGACGCCACGTTCGTCAGACGTGCGGAAGATGCCTTTCTTCCCCTGCTTTGGCAAAGCAAATTTTTCGCCGCTCTTTTCAGGGGAGAAAAGCGGAGCCTGCGGTTCTTTTTGGGACCGGGATAGATGGGATGGATAGGATGAAAATGCGAAGGAAATAGCCATGGGAGGATTCAAAAATCCCATCCATCCTATCCATCCCGGTCCCAAAACCGATCGGAGGAACAAAAAGGACCTAGACTCCTCCCTAGCTTGATCGCCCTACCCCTCACTTTTCCGTGTCCGTCCGGAAAACGGTTTCAGAACCGCGCCGTGCGGACGCTTTCGAGCAATCGCGCGCGCAGCGGCCAGAAATCGAGCCGCGTGTCGAGACCGTTGGCCATGAGCGCGTAGGTGCATTCGCGTCCGTCGGGCAGGGTCAGGAAGCCCGCGTCGGTCTTCACGCCGGACATCGCGCCGAGCTTGGAGCGGACCTTGCCGTCGAGATAGGCGCTGAGACTTTCGCGGAAGCGGTCGCCGTGCGGCCCGCGGCGGGCGGCGTGATTCACGCGGGCGAGATCGAGCGGCCGGATCATGTTCGCGCGGGCCAGTCCGCTGCCGTCGATGAGCCGCAGGCCGGTGAAGGAGACGCCGGCCTTTTCCCAGTATTCCCTCACGACACGGGCGGGATCTTCCCGCTTGAGATGACCCATCGTGAGGAAAAGACATTGGGCTTCGAGATTGTCGCTGACGCGGTGGAGATGATCGACGATTTCGGGCAAGGGAGTCGAGCGATGCGCCCGCAGAAATCCGCCCTTTTCCGCAGCGCGCGGAGCCGGCGGATATACCCTCCCCTCGAAGACGATGCCTTCCTCCTCCAGTTTCCCGCGCAGGATTTCTCCCGCCAGCCGGGGCGGATCGGGGATGGCCGCATTCACCGCGAACTCCGCTTCGCCCGCGGGAACCGTACCGCGCAGCGTGACCCGCCGGCCGTAGGGTTCGGAGTAAACCGTCACCCGGTCGCCGCTGCCGGGCGGGCCGGTGGCGACATGGTTGATCCATTCGAGCCCGGAAGTCATCGGCTCGGCGCCGAGCACGCGGGCGGGCTCTGCCGGGCGGGCTCCGGGAGCGAAGCGGATGAGCATGCGGTTGCGGTTCAGGTTCACGCCGAATGCGCCGGCGCCGTAGGCATTGCCGATGTCGCCCCAGTTCCAGTGCTCGTTCGCCGGCGGGACGGGAAAACCCGCAACATCCACCCGGAGAGTGCCCCGGACACGCTTGAGCCCGCCGCTTGCACCCGCCGCACCGGCCAGACGGCCGAGATCTTCGATCGAGAGCGTCGGATCGCCGGAACCTTCGAGAATCAGATCGCCGTCCAGCACGCCATTCGCGTCGATTTCCGCATTCGAATAAAGGGCGGTCTCGAAGCGGTACTCCGGCCCCAGCAGACCGAAGGCCGCCCCGGTCGTCAGCGTCTTGAGCGCCGATGCCGGACAGAGCGCGGTTTCCGCCAGCGGCGAGGCGAAAACCGTGCGGCCTTCCTCGTCGAGCAGGCAGAAGCCGATCGATGCCCCTGCCAGAGAAGGATCGGCCGACCATGCGCGGAAGATACCGGCGATTTCGGAAGCCTCTTCCCTGGTCCCGCCGGGCGCGGGAGGGGAAAGAGCGATGGGCTCCAGCCGGCCCGCGAGGTGGCATTTCCATCCCAGCCACGCCGCCAGGCCCCAGCCTGACAGGATCAGGAGGGCGGGAACAAAGCGATTCGGCGCGCTCACGGACGGCAGTGTACGCGCCTGCCTCGCGGGATGAAGAGAGAAGTCGCCGGACGGGCCGGTGGCGCTGGTACGTAGTCCCATCTGCCATTTCGTTTGCACATGCCGATCAGTTCGCTCCAAGGACCATTGCGCTGCCACAAATCACTCCGATACCACCGTGGGGTCCCACAGGTCCGACGCCAGATTGCGAGAGCCGGGTTTCAGGCTCATCCATGAGGTCATGTAGAGCGGCCTACGATCCGATCCTCCCCTGATACTGAATTGAACCCGGCCGTAAGTGCGATCGGCGAATTTGACGAACAATCTGCGATGCGCGCTTCTTTTTCGCATACCGTGGCATTACACGAGACATAAAAAAATGAATATCAATAAAATAACCATCAGGATAGCCGACAAAGCCATCTTCAACACGCATCCCATGAAAATTCGGAACCACTCCTTCGAGGATCGATTCCGCGCCTTCCGCTTCACTTCCAGATCGCAATACGGTATCAGGAAAAATGCCGAAGCCATGATCACAAGAGGAAACCACAATCCCAGCCCGCCGGGATACTTTTTTATGTCCAACCATATCGAAAGCACAGTGATCCCCGCGATCACCAAAGGGAATGACACGAGCAGCGCCAACTCCTTCTGATGGGCGGTCATTCGGCCCTTCCCGCCCGGCGAATGCGCGGGACCTGCCGGGCGGGACATGCCGGCGGCATCTCCCTCGAAAGAGGGAACCGGGCTGCCGTCCTTTTTTCCGGGAAACAGCCAGGGAATGAGAAATCCGCCCGCCACCCCTATCACCGCCGACCAACCGATTCCAAGCAACAACAGCCATCCCTCACCGATGGAACGACCTGTGGATTCCCAGAAATACATCGCCGGCGGTGTCCAGAGCCCAAGCAGCCAATTCCCGCCATCGCCACTCCCGGTCGTGAAAGCGCTCATTCCCACGGCGAAAGCATATATGCACGCTCCCACGGTTCCCAATGCGTGCAAAAACGTCGTCAGAACGAACCAGCAGACAAATCTCATTCGGGGACTCATGATGAAAGCGTAAACAGAAGCGCCACGAGAAACCATCCGATCCGAATGCCATTCCGTCTGCGCATGCCAATCGGTTTTGTCATTCCCAATAGGATCGCTCGTGAATCATTGTTGTTTTGGCATGCCGAAACTGTCCTTGTGAGGCGAGGTTTCCCGAGCCGGGTTTAGGCTCTGCCATTTCGTTTGCGCGTGCCGATCAGTTCGCTCCAAGGACCATAACGCTGCCACGAATCACTCCGACACCACCGTGGGGTCCCATTGGTCCGACGCCAGATTGCGGGAGCCGGGTTTGAGATTCAGCCATGAAGTCATGTAAAGCGGCCTGCGGTCTGATGCGCCGTCGATACCGAACCGAATCCGGCCATAGGAGTCATCGGCGAATTTGACGAAAAGACTGCGATGCGCGCTTCTTTTCCACGTTCCTTGCGGCATCGTCGCGAGGTATTCGATTTCGATGCTCTCCTGATAACCGTCCTCCGGCGCCTCGGAATTGTATTCGCTGTCATTGTGGAGAAATCCTCCCCCGGGAATGCGGGCTTCGAGCTTCCAGTCGAATCGTTTTTTGTTGATCTCGTTGTCCATGGGCAACTGGTTCCAGCCGCTCGTGAACCGGAACTCGATCCAGTGAGGGCCGGTTCCGTCTTCTGAATCCAGGGCGATCCGAACCGGATTGCCGTTCACAGGGAGCTTCCATCTTTTTTTCATATACATCATGGGATCGGTCGGGCCGATCTCATGAAGGATGAACAGGGTCGGATTCGCGGGGTCCTTGAACTTCGCCCCTTGGTCGCTGGTTCCTCCGTACTCGATCAGACGGGAAGAGGCCCGCTTTTCCAATCCCAGATTGGGGAGCGTGCGATAGCCTTCCTTGGTCACACGCACCGCCAAGGATGACCCCTTGAGGCCCTTGACCGAAAATTTTCCCTCCCTGTCGCTCAGGAGCGTGATTCTCGTACTGGGGTCCTCGTTATCCTCGTCGGGATTGTCCAATAGCGAGAACGTGACCGATGCCCCTTCCACCGGATCACCGTGCTGATTCACGACTTTGCCATAGAACTCGATGGGAGTCCGGAAGGAGGCGAGGAAAGCGGTGATCGGGTTCGCCGCCTGATCCGGCCGGGCGTGGGAGCCGGTTCCGGAGGTTTCGTCTCCCGTTTCCGTCTGGTCCCCGGTTTTGCCGGAACCGAAATAGTAGAGTGCAATTCCGGCGAAGAGAGCCAGGAGAAGGGGACCGGCGATACGTTTTCGTCGATTCATGTCAATTAGCTTTGAGTTCCAAACTTTCAAACAATTCCTGCCAGAACATATGGGTCGACTGGTTGTTCCACCGCCACTGGGCGCTGTGAATCTCATTGAACCAAGCCGCCATGCTGACGACGTTTTCTTCGATGATGCACCCCCTCGTTCTCAGATCGGCTCCGGCCGTCCGGGTTCTGGATTTGGTGACGTACGCCATCGCTTCGGGGAGAGCGGTGATTTCGCGAACCGTGGCAAGGCCCGTGTTGCAGGCCAATTTGTAATAGGGGCTCGAAAGGGGATTGGGGCTGTATGAATAGCTGGGGAGTCCCCAGTCCAATTGAACGATCTGCGGTTTCAAATACAGATTGTTCGAGACCCATCTGTCGAGCGCCTGATCGTCGGGAAGACCGAAGTTGAACACTTCCGGCATCGTCACGAGGTTGAACTTGTTTTCAAGCCCGTACCCGCTGCGGATCGCGGGGTCGGGGTCGGTGTCCGGCGTAACAGGGGCGGCGCCGAACGGGAAAATTCTGTCCACGTTCCTGAGTTCGGGGTTGGGGTCGTAGGCCATCGCCGACATCGCCGCGTTGCACATGGCGTAGAATTGCACCGACATCCCCGCCCTGAGCGCCGATCCGGCGGTCACGTTGCCCATGCTGTGGGCGAAAAGGCTCCGCCGTCCCGGATTCGGCAACTGGTTGACGAAGTTGGCGAGGGCGGGGCCGCAGAGCCAGGCGCGGTATTCGCTGTGGTTGTAGGTGAATCCCCCGGGAGGAGCGATGACGTAGGGTGCTTCCGAGTTTTCCTCGAGCCATTCGTCGGTATTATCGGGGAAGACGTTGTTGTCGCCGCTGAAGGTGGGCCAGCGGAAGGTGTAGAATCTCCCCTTGAAACCCTGGTGCCAGAGCCGCTTGTAGCTGGTGTCCGCCCAGTTCAGATAGGTCGCGTAGGTCAGCCGCCAGCCGTGGACGAAGATCGTGGTGACGTTCTCCGCCCGGGGGTCATGAGCATACGACCAGTCCCATGGGTCCCATTCCCAGATCTGCATGGATGGGTCATCGTCCCAGGGATGGGGAACCTGCCCCGGCTCGCTGACGATCCGGGCGCGCTGGTACATTTCCCGCACGTTCAGCAGGTGGAGCCAGAGGCCGCCGGCTTGGCCGATCAGTTGTCCATCCTGGTCGTGTAGGGTCACGGCGAGTTCGCCGAGGCCCTTGCCGACTCCCTCGAAGATCAGGTGCGCCGTGGGCTCGATGCGGCTTTCCCAGAACGAGGGCGGGATGAGGGCGGTGTGCTGCGAAGAGGCGATCCCGATGACGGTTTCCCCCATTTGCCGCCCCGCCGAGAGGGGTCCGGTCAGATAGTCGGCATTGCCGTCGGCGACGGATTGGTTCGGCCAGATCCGGATCGCCGGGTTGCCCAAGGCAGCGCTGCGGAACCGCAGGCCGATTTGAATTTCGCCGCTTCTCAGGCGCGTGATGTCGAAGCCCAACGAAAGCTTCAGGCGGCAGAAGTCTTCCAGGTCGCGCATGGTCTGGATCGTGTTGCGCTCGAAGGAGTCGGGCACCTGCACGACGGCGGGTTCGTCCACCTCCACGTCGTCCTGGTCGTTGTTGACCCAGAAGCGGAAGGGCCGCTGCTGGGTGGTTCGGTCCCTGCCGTCGAGGGTGATTTCGCCGTCGCGGTTCGCGTCCACCGAGAGGTTCGCGGGCAGGTTGCCGAAGAATACCTGCGAGTGGCCGACTTTGTCGAAGTCGTAGTCCTGGTGGTATCCCGGCTCGTCGATCTCATGATCGCCGAAGAGGTTCAGCGGCACGTCGTGCCAGCCGTCGGAACCGCCCGTGCATTCGAGTTCGACCACGCCCTTCATGCGGGTTTCGTCCACCAGCGCAGGCTCCCACCAGGGCGCGGACGGGAAGTTGAGGTAATCGCGCTGCTGCACCAGGAAGCGGAAGGTCTGCCGGTGGCTGGAGGGGGGCGCTTCGTACTTGTAATCGAAGGGGGCGTTCGGATCGAAGCGCACCCAGCGCCAGCGCAGCGATTTGAGCCGCGTGTCATTGCCGGTATTGTGCGATGGCAGCACCCCGGGATTGGAGATCTTGCCGAAAACCGAAAAATCCCCGCCCCGGAAGCGGTCGCGCACGGATTCCGCCGCCAGCGCGTCTCCCATGTAGGCGCGGTTGTAGCCCACCCACTCCAGCGGTCCGTATTCGGCCGGCGCGGACGACGATTCCTCCCAGGGCCGGGCGGTCACGTACGGGCTCCAGAAGTCCTGCCAGGTGACTTCGTCTTTCAGTTCGATCCGGTGGATGGTTTCGATGGTCTCGGTGCCGCCGCGCACGGTCTGCCCGTCCTTTTTGACCCGCCATTCGACGGTGGTGGTGGTCACGGTTTCCGTTTCGGCGGCGCTCGGCCCGGTGGTCTCCACTTCGGTCTGCGGCGGGTCCGCTTCGAAGCTTTCGCCCTCGTCGAGTTCGAGGGTTTTTTCGTTTTCGCTCTTCCAGTCCGCGAAGGTCTGGCCCTCGCTGTCGCTGACGGTCTGCCCGTCGGCCGTGATCCGGTTGCCGTCGAGGTAGGTGACGGTGACCTTGTATTCGCCGCCGGAGACATCCTCGTAGCGGTGGGAGCCGCTGACGAAGTATTCCTCGGTGATTTCGGTGGTGAGGTAGCGGCGTTCGGGGTCATCGCCATCCAGCGCCGTGAAGCCGATCCCGGCGGGCATGGCGAGGTTTTCCTGCTCAACCTCGAACACCACGGAATACCATACGTTGTCCGGCACGCCGTCGCCATCCGAATCGGTGTTGTCGCCGGCTGGAGCCTGCCCGGCGAGGTAGCGCGCCAGGTCGCTGTGGCCGCTGCCGCCGGTGTCGGCCAGGTAGGGGCTGCTGCCGAGAAGCCACTCGGCCGCGTCATTGATACCATCGCCGTCGGTGTCGTGGGGCGAGGCGTGGAGGCGCCAGAAGAAAACGGGGATCGCCTCGAAACCGGCGACTTCCACGATCTGGACGATGGGTTCGCCGGTGCCGAGCACGGGGTCGTCCACGGGGAGCCAGCCCTGCCCGCCCGCGCCGAGGTCCGGAGAGCCTTGGAGCTGGTATTTGACGCCCTTCACGCTCTCCCAGCGGATGAGGAAGATGTGGTCTTCCTCCGGATGGCGGAGGATCCGGATTCCCGGGGCGCCGTGGGGTCCTGCGGCGGAGAAGGGGTCGGTGCCGAAGGCGTATTCGGCGAGGTTGTCGTAGCCGTCGCCGTCGGGGTCGGCCCCGGGAAGGTGGGCGGGGTTGGCGAGGGAGAAGGGTTCGCCGCCGTTGAAGTGCTTTTCCCAGATGTCGCCGAGGTTGTTGGCGTTCGCGTCCGGGTCGGCCCCGGCGGGAAGGAGGAAAGCGGCGGCGAAGGAGAGGAGAAGGGGGAATGGTTTCATGGGGAGTGCCGGGCGATCGGTGATCGGTGACCGGTGGAAGAATTTCAGGGGGCGGCGGGGGTGGTGACGGGGGCGCCGCCGAGGCGGAAGGTGTTCAGGAGGATGTCCTTCTTCTCCGGCGGAGCGGCGCGGCGGGCGGCTTCCTGCCGCGCTTTCGCGAGTTCGCGGCTTTCCCAGGCGCTGCGCAGTTTTTCCAGTGCGGCGAGGTCCCGGCAGAGGTCGTGGATGGCCTGCAAGGGGGCGAGGTCTTCGGGCGGCGGCGTTTCCGCGCCGGGCGGCAGGACGAAGGAGGAGCGGTCCTGCGGGGCGAAAGCGGGGATGTCCGGCACCCGGGAGGCGATGCCGCGCAGGGCGAGGAAGTCGCCCCAGCAGTCGAGGTCCACCCGGCGCGAGTTCATGATCAGGGCGTACTGGCGGTTTTGCGGTCCCTCGAAGGTGGTGAAGGCGCCGGCGATGTGGTGCCAGGGGGCGGAGGACCAGCATTGGAAGGAGGCGCCGGTGCGCTGGCTCGAGACGGTGAGCAGGGTGCGCGTCTGGCCGGGGAAGGCGGAGGAGGAATAGACGGTGGCGCCGAGCAGGAGGAAGGCGCTGTCCCTGCCGCGGCCGGCGAGGCGTTCCCTGATTTGGAGAACTTCGGGGTCGTCCGAGCGTGGCGGGGACTGGGGTTCGGGAATGGGCGGCAGGTCGATGGGGCGGACTTTGCGGACGGTGACCGTTCGCCCGCCGAGGGAGTGCCGGCGGGATTGGAGGATGTCCTGTTGCGGGACGGTGCGGCCGGTTCTGGCCGGTGCGGGCGGGGGCTGGGTTCCGTCGAGGAAGATATCGGGGAAGCGGAAGGCGGCGGCGAGCGGGGCGGGAGCGCGGGATGGTTCCGATGGCGGGGCTTCGGGGACTTCGTCGGCGCGGAGGGGGAGGAGGAGCGCGGCAGCGAGGAGGACGCGGGCGGAATGCCGCAGGCATCCCGCTACGGGTGCGGATCGTGGCGGGACGGCTGCGCCGTTCCGGAGGCTGGGGTACGGTGTCGTTCTCATGGGAAGCAGGGGATTGGGGCGCTCCCGCTTCGAAACTCCGGCCACCGGGCTTGTCATGAAAAAACAAAGAGCGCGGACTTGACCACGCCCCAATCCCAGGCACCTGCAAGCGCCTCTCAAAGAAGACGCGGCAAGCCGCGCCGATTGGCGCGACAGCTCTGTCTCTTTGAGGCCGATTGGAACTTGCAGGTTTCGGGATTGGCCCAGCAGCTTTATGCTCGTCGCAAAAGCAGATATGTCTTGATGATAATTTTCCGCGTAACGAACGCGAACGGCAGGAAGGCAGCCACGGCGCCGGTGACGGCAAGGAGAAAGTTCACCGGGCAAAAAAAGAGCACGGCTCCGTGTGAAGCCGTGCTCCTGCAAATACGGACCGCGGGGGGCTTCAGGACACGACCGCCAGCGGCTTGGTGTTCTTCCAGCCGCCGCGGGTGAAGTCCGGGAAATCCTGCGGCGCGCCGTCCTCCTTCACCGACTTCTCGCTCAGCGGGGCGACGGCGGACCAGAAGCAGCCCTCGTATACATTCTGATCGAGCGGGGCGCCGTTGCGCAGGCACTCGATGATGCGGTAGAGCATCAGGAAATCCATGCCGCCGTGGCCGCCCATTTTCTTGGCGAGTTCGCCGACGCGCTTGTAGAGCGGGTGCTCGTACTTTTCGGCGATCTCTTCGAACTCCTCGGAACTGGTCCAGGCGTGGTAGTTCTTCGTCACCCCTTCGATCGCCATGCCGTTGGGGAAGCCCTTGAGGGTGCCGAGGGTTCCCTGGATCAGATTGTGGCGGGAATACGGGCGCGGCGAGGTTTCGTCCCACTGCACCAGCACGGTGCGGCCGAGCGCGGTCTTGATGATGGAGGTGTTCATGTCACCGCACTGGTAGTCGAGTTTCTTGAATTCCGGATCGGTGAGATTCTGCGACTTTTCGGCGAAGAGCGTGCGGCCCCTGGCGGGCGAGGAGAAGGAAACCAGGCGGCGGAAATTGTCCTCGCCGCGGGCCAGATTCATGTACTGCGCCACCGGGCCGAGACCGTGGCAGGGGTAGAGGTTGCCGTTGCGCTTCGCGTAGTGGTGGGTGCGCCACGAGCCGGTGCTGTCGCCGCCGTTCATCTGGCCGCGCAGCTCGTGGATGTAGGCCGCCTCGCCGTGGAGCAGCTCGCCGATCACGCCCTGGCGCACCATGTTGAGGTAAAGCAATTCCTCGCGGCCGTAGTTGACGTTCTCCATCAGCATGCAGTGGCGGCCGGTGGTCTCGGAAGTGTTCACGAGCTCCCACATTTCCTCGATGGTGAGGGCGATGGGGATCTCGACGAAGGCGTGCGCGCCGGCCTTCATCGCGGCGACCGCCTGCGGCGCGTGGAGTTCCCACGGCGTGGCGATGATGACGGTGTCCGGCTTGGTTGCGGAAAGCATCCTCTTCCAGGCGTTCTCGCTGCCGGAGTAGATTTTCGGCTTGTGGCCCTTGCCGGCGGCATTGGCTTCGGAGCGTTTCGCGCGGCCTTCGTCCAGGTCGCAGATGCCGACGATCTCGACGCCCTCGATCACCGCGAGCTGCGAAACGTGGCCGGACCCGCGGGCCCCCACGCCGATGACCGCCACCTTCACCTTGTCGAGCTTCGGTGCGGCGAAGTCACCCATGTACTTCGCGCCGGAGGGGCGCGACGGCGCCTGCTGGGCCCGCAGGGCTGCGGTCGCGGCCGTCAGCGCGGCGCCGACTCCGCCGAGCGTTTTCAGAAAGCCCCGGCGATTGCCGGCAGAAATGTTCACTTTTTCGCTAGGGTTCATCATTTTGGTGTCGTCTGAATACCCATCCCTAGAGGAATCTCTTTCGTGTGGCAACCCCCCGGATTCGCCGGAAATTTGCGATTTTGGGCGGCGGCCGGGCATCTTCCGCGACGAAAAAACCGGGCGCATCTTTTGCGATGCGCCCGGCCCGGGGGAAAAAGCGGAATCCCGGAAATCTCTTCTCCGTCAGCGGCGGCGGCGCAGCAGACCGAGCAGGCCCAGCGCGCCGAGCGTTGCGGCGGCGGGCTCCGGGATCGGATTGGTGAAATCCTGGCCCGCGGCGAACCAGATGTTGTCCACTTCCGATGCCGTGGCGGACGTGGTGCCCAGCAAATCGACGAAGGCGAGATAGCTCACGTTGGCGTCGGCGCCATTGCGGCGTCCGAAGTTGAACGTGGTGCCGTGAACCGCCGCGTCGTCCGTGCCGGTGGACCAGCCGACCTGGAAGGTCTTCGCGGCGTTGTCCGCGTAGATCCAGACGTTGACCCAATCGCCCGTCGGGATGGTGGCGATCACCTCGTCGCCCGTGCCGTTCCAGGCCCGCAATTGACCCGCGGTGGTCAGCGAAAGCGTGCTGGTGAATTGCTGCCAGGAGTTGTTGTTGTCTACGGCGATGTCCGAAAGACCGAAGACGGTATCGCTGTTTCCACCGACGTTTCTGATTTGAAAGAAGTAGGTGCCGGCGCCGCTTCCGTGCGCCACGCTGAAGTCGGTGCTGTAGGACGAGGCGAGATTGACCGAGGCTCCGCGCCACCCGCCCGCGCCGCTGCCCGTTCCCCAGAAGCGCAGCGCCTGGCTGCCACTGTCCCCGGCGATCACCGCATTCGCGGTGCCGTCGAAGATTCCGGTCCAGGTCCCGGAGGTCACTCCGCTGGCGATGGTGCCCGAGGCGTAGCTCTCGAAATCGTCGACCAGCGTGAATGCCGCCATGGAGGGCGAGGATGCGGCAACCCATAGAGCGGCTCCTGCAACGGCCGCCGTGAACCGGCGACCCGTATCGGTTGTGTTTTCGTTCATCTTTTTCGTCTGTTCTTTCGTGCTTTGGTTCTCCGGCCCGCTCCTTCCCTCGCTGGAGTGATGGAGCGGAATGAGATCGATATCTGATCCGAAGGGGGATGCGCGCCGCCGGGTCGAACCGGAGACGCGCCCGTGAGGGACGGGTCAGGGGGAAAGCGGCGCCGCACCCGCCTGGAGGAAACCCTTGCCGGTGAGACCTTCAGAGGCGGTCAGGCGGAAGGTGTGGAGCTCGTAATCCGGGTTGCCGGATGCGGTGACGCCGACGTGAGCCACGGGGCTGTCGAAGGCGGCGAGATCGAGCGATCCCCGCACGGTGTAGGTGATGCCCCCGACCGTGGCGGTCTGCGCGCCATTGGCTCCGGAGCCGAAGACCGCCCCGGTCCGCACGGCGATGGTGAGCAGGAGCTCCCGCTGGCCGTTGGCATTCGTATCCGCCAGGCTGCTGACGATCACGCCGCGGTTGGAGCCATCGTTGGCCCTGCCGTTGAAGGCGAACTCCGTGAAGTTGTCCACGCCGTCATCGTCGAGGTCGTCCGTCGCGTCGTTGACCTCGGGGTCGAGGCCGTTGGCGATCTCCCACGCATCGTCCATGCCGTCGCCGTCCGCATCGGAGGAAACGGCGCCGAAGCGGATCACGGTCAGGCTTTCCAGCTTCGCCGTCTTGTGGATGCCGCCGCTGCCGCCATCGAGGGCGAAGACCCCCACCGTCAGATCGGACAGGGCATTGAGGAAGACCGGCTGGGCAGTCGGCGTGGCATTGACGCCGTTCACCGCGAGCGACCAGGCACCGCCGGTGCGGCTGAGTTCGACGGTCATCGAGCGGCCTTCCGCGAGCGAAAGGTGGCTGCCGGCGAAGTTCCCGTTCGAGTCGTTGGTGCCATCGGTGTTCACGCCGAGGGCCTGGTTGGCGGCGATGCGCCCGCCGCGGATCAGCGACGTGGAGCTGGAACCGGCAAAGACGCCGATCTGGTCGAAGCCGCCGCCGAAGGGCAGATCGACGTATTTCGCCCGGATGCGGAAATCCTGCGTTCCGTTGAACCCGAGCGACGACAGGGGCACGCCGATCATTTCCGCCACGTCCATGCCCACCTGGCCGTTCACGTCGTTGGTCGTCGAAGTGATCGCCAGGATGCCCGCCGCGGTGTCGAGGTTCAGATTCGGATCGTTCGGGAGATACGATGGATCGGTGCCGGTGCCGGCGAGCCGCTGCGTCAGGCCGGTGCCTTCGCCATCCACATCGAGGATGCCGCCGCCGGCCGTCTTGAAGTCCAGCGCCAGCACGACATCTTCGAGCCCGTCGCCATTGACATCCTGCGGAGTCGAAGCCGCGAGATTGGGATCGGATCCGGCGATGTATTCCTCAAGGTTGCTGAATCCGTCTTCGTCCGGGTCCCCTTCGTCATTCTGAGCGGTGATCCTGCCGAAGTGAGAGATTTCCCAGCGGTCATCAAGTCCGTCGCCATCCACGTCGCCATCGATGCTGCCGGGCGAAGTCGGATCGGTGGGATCGGTGCCGAGGACGAATTCGTTGTAATCGTCCAGCCCGTCGCGATCGAAATCGTCGTAGCCGTCGCGATCCGTGTTGCCGAAGTAGTGGATTTCCCATGCGTCGCCCATGCCGTCGCCGAAACCTTCGTCGTCCTCGTCGGGCGCGCTGATGCGGACGGTCGGATCCGTGAAGCCGAGATATTCCTCCAGATTGGTGGCGAAGTCGCCGTCCGGATCGTCATCCGGGCCCTGGAGCAGGTTGCCGAAGTAATCGAGCTCCCATGCGTCGGGCAGATCGTCGCCGTCGGTGTCGTCGGGATTCGAGGTTGCGGAGGCAGGATTCGAGCCGAGCCGGTATTCGAGGAGGTTGCTGGCTCCGTCGTTGTCCGGGTCGCCCAGCGTGCCGTCGTCGCCGATGGCGCTGTCGGGGTTGAGTTCATAAAGCGTTTCCCAGGCGTCGGGCAGCAGGTCGCCGTCGCTGTCGGCGACCACCGGATTGCCGGGTCCCTGGGCGTGGAGCAGTTCGCGGACGAAGGGATGGAGCGCCCCGTCCCAGATCCGCACCTCGTTGTAGGTGGCGGAGGCGACATTGTCGGGCCATGGCGAGTATCCCAGCGCGTTGAGCGCGTCGTTGAGATTCACCAGGGTGTTGGCGGTGTTGAAGGTGCCGCGCGCCGCGCCGAGTTCGGAGGCTCCCGAGGGGGCGGAGTACCAGGTTACCCGCGTGGTGCCGCCCGGTCCCTGGAGCGGCTCGATGGTCATCACGATGTGATGCTCGACGCCGAGGGCGTAGGGCTGGTTGGTGTTGTCGACGGTATTGCTGACTCCGGCATCGACCCAGGTGACGCGGTCGCTCGCGGCGTTGGTGCCCTGCGTCCAGCTCATCACCAGATACTCGCCGGTGCTGCTGTGGAAATCGAAAATCCGGCTCCAGTTCTGCACCGCATTGGGGGTCGCCCACAGCTCGATGGTCACCGGCGAGGCGGCTCCTTGCAGCAGGTTGTTGCCGAGCAGCACGTAGTCGGACTCTCCCTTCGCGCCGCCCATCAGGGTGACGGAGTCGAGACCGAGCACCGCGTTGTTGGGCCCCTCATCGACGATCACCGCATCGCTGCCGCCGACGGAATCCGCCAGCGATCCGTTGAAGCTCCAGCGGTGCCGCAACACGGACCAGACCGGCGAGAAGGCGGGATTGGCGGGATTGGTTCCGGCATCGTGCTCTTCGAGATTCGTGAAGCCGTCGCTGTCGTCATCGTCGCCGGGGGCCGCATCGAGGTGGCCGAACCAGAAGAGCTCCCAGCCGTCGTTCATCCCATCGCCGGCGCCTTCGTTTTCGGTGTCCGGCCAGCTTGTCGGATCGGTGGGATCACTGGATCCCCCGTACTCCTGGAGATTGGTCGCAAGGTCGCCGTCGGGATCGCCGCCCGGGGTCTGGGCGAGATTGCCGAAGTGCGCGATTTCCCACGCGTCGTCGAGACCGTCGCCGTCGATGTCCCCGGGAACCGAAGCCGCCTCGGTCGGGTCCGAGCCGGCGCGATACTCGTCGTAGTTGGAAAATCCGTCGTTGTCGGGATCCCCATCGGTTCCGTCGTCGCCTTCCGCGCTGTCGGGATCGAGCCCGTACTGGATTTCCCAGGTATTCGGCAGGCCGTCGCCGTCGGTATCGGCGGCGCTGGTCGCGGCGAGGAACTGGGCCGGCGCCAGCGCCACGTCGCTGATGCGCACCTCGTCGATGCCGCCGTCCCAGCGGTCCGCATGGTTTTCATTGGGGTTGTCGCTGGTGCCGTAGCGGCCCCGGCCAATCGTCCAGCCCCAGGGGTGGCCGTTGGCGTCGTTGCCGGGATTGATCAGCGCCGGATTCGCGCTCCAGGACACGTCCGACGAGGCCACCAGTTCATGGCTGCCGGTGTTCCCGGTCTTTTTGTAGAGCCTGAGGGTGACGCCGTCGCAGGTGGCGGCGAAGTGATACCACTGCCCCACGCTCATGAGCTGCGGATCGACCGCCTCGTGCATCATCCCCGCGGCATCCACGTAGGCGATGCGGAAATTCCCCGCGTTCACCTTCTGGAAATACAGCGGCGCGAAACCCGCTTCGCCCGTCCGCACGTCGTTGCCCTCGCGCCCGATCACCGTGCGGAAGCCGGTCACGATGTCGGTGTAGCAGGACGCCTCGATCGTCCACGTCAGCGAGGTCCACGTGTCGAGATTGACACCTGACGGATTCGTCTGCGCGGACCAGGTGAAGCTCGCGGGGAAGTTCCCGGAATTCTCGATGAACCAGCCGTTCGGCTGGCCGGTCTGCGGCACGATGCTGAATGGCGAGATCGAAGTCGCCGGGCGGTGGACGTGGCCGGTGCCGTCGTTGTTCCAGGTGAACAGGCGGTTTCCGTTTCCGGAAAGATCAGGGACGGGAACGCCTGCGGCCTGGATCGCGGTGCGGCCGTCCGTGTCTTGCACGTAGGCTCCATTGGACGGAAGCGTCTCGCCCTCCCCCTCGAACCGCCACCAGGCGATCGTGTCGGCGTGCGAGGGCGCCGCCACAGCGGCCAGAGAAATCAAAGGAATCAAAGGGGGCCGGAACGGTCCCCGAATCGCAGACTTGGGTTTCATGATCGGTGGGGATTGTCTCCGCTCCAACATCCTGGGTTGGCGGAGCGATTACCCGGACAAAGTACTTCGATACAAATCGGACCGCTTGTATCGACATGATCTGTTTTGTATTTTTCCGACTCACGGTATCGGAACCGATCTCAGATTAGGTCGTATATTGTCTCATCATAAGCAAGTTGCGCTATATTTTTTATTCAGTGAAACTCGTTTTTATCCACTGAAATCGCACCGGAAAGCCTGTATCGGTAAAATTTCGACATATTGATGTCGTTTTCATACCATCGATTTCCCTTCTTCCCGGAGGCGATACCGGGCCGTTAGATTCGGAGCGGATGAACGACGACGCGGACGATCAGCGCGAACCGACCCGCCGCGAATGGACGGGCTTCTGGAGCATGATCGTCCAGCAGACGCAGAACGCCTTCAACGACAAGGCGGCTCAATTCATCCTCATCCCCCTCGGCGCGGCGGTGGGGTTTTCCGTGGAATCGGCGGCGGCGCTGATGATCGCCCTGCCCTTCGTGCTCTTCGCGCCGCTCGCCGGCTGGATGAGCGACCGCTTCTCGAAGCGCGACGTGATGCTCGGCTCCGCCATCGCCCAATGCCTCATCTTCGCCGGGCTCTGCGGCGCGGTGGCGCTGCGCGACATGCGGCTCGCCCTGATGGGGTTCTTCGCCTTCGCCGTGCAGTCGGCCTTCTTCAGCCCGGCGAAAATCGGCATCAACAAGGAGCTGGTGGGTTCGAAGCATCTTGGCTTCGCCGCAGGCATCCAACAGATGATGGCCATGCTGGCGATGCTCGCCGGACAGATCGCGGCCGGAGCGGTCTTCGACCACCGCTACCGCCAGCTCGGCGCCGAGCCATCGGTCGCCTGGCAGGCGGCGCTCGTTCCCCTGCTGGTGCTCGCCGTCTTTTCGCTGCCGACGATCGGGCTGGCATGGATCATCCCGCGCACGCCGGCCCATGAAGTTCCGCCGTTGCGCGGCAAGACGCTCGTCCGGCATTTCCATCATCTCGCCGACCTGTGGAGCCGCACGGGACTGCGCCGCGCTTCGCTGGGCGTCGCCTTTTTCTGGGGTTTCGCCGCCTTCATCAATCTCTGGTCGGTGAAGGTCGCCAAATGGCTGACCGAGGGGCAGGAGGGCTTCGGCACGCTTTCCTCGTGGTTCATGGCCGCGGCGTCGCTCGGCATGGTCGGCGGCTTCGCCACGGCTTCCTGGCTGCTGCGCCGCCGGATCGAACTCGGCTGGGTGCCGGTCGCCGGCGTGGCGATGACCTTCACGGGTCTCGTGCTGGCTTCGATCGATCCGCTTTCCACCCTGGAACTCGTCGCCGGCGACGCGCCGCCGTGGGAGCGGCTCGGAGCCGCGCTGGGAAATCTCTTCCTCTGGACGCTCGGCGGCCTCGCCTTCTTCGCCGCGCTGTTCCTCGCCCCGCTGAATGCCTGGATGCAGGACAACTACCCCGCGGACAAGCGCGGCGAACTGCAGGCCGCGGTGAATCTCCAGGACTGCTTCGCCGGCATCATCGCCGCGGGCGCCATCGAGGGCATGGCGTGGCTTGCCCGGCTGGCGGACATTTCGGAACTCGCCGGCTTCCGCATCCAGATCGTCGTCGGGGCGCTGTGCTGCGGGCTCATCACCTGGTTCATCCTGCGCCTGCTGCCCGCCGACTTCATCCGCGTGATCGGGCTCACGCTGCTCCGCCTGATCTACCGCATCCGGACGACCGGCGCGGAGCGGCTGCCGAAAAAAGGCGGCGTGCTGCTGCTGGCCAACCACATCACCTGGGCCGACGCCTTTTTTCTGACAGCCGCCTGCCCGCGGCCGGTGCGCTTCATCATGGAAAGCGGCTTCATGCGGCATCGCGCGATCCGCGTCTTCTGTCGGGTCTTCGACACGCTGCCGATCTCCTCGGCCAAGCCCCGCGAAGCCCTGCGCGCCGCCACGGCCGCCCTGCGCGCCGGCGACGTGGTGTGCATCTTTCCCGAAGGCCAGCTCACCCGCACCGGCACGCTGCAGGAACTCAAGCGCGGCTTCGAGCTGATCGCCCGCCAGGCGGGCTGCCCGGTGGTGCCGGTGTGGACCGACGGCGTGTGGGGCTCGATCTTCTCCTTCGAGCGCAACCGCTTCTTCCGCAAGATCCCCCGCCGCCTGCCCCGCGGTCTCTGCGTGGCCTTCGGCACGCCGCTGCCGCCGGAGTCCACCGGCCTCGATGACATCCGCCGCGGGCTGCTCGCCGCCGCGGCCGAGGCGCTGCAAGCCCGCCTCGCTCCCCGCGACGGCGCCGCGCAGGCGAATGCCCTGCAACTTTCCCAGGTCAACGGTCTGCCGCGTCGTTGGGCCTTCGCCGTTCTGGAAAGCGATCCCCTGCCCTCCCGGCTCCCCGCCCTGCCGGTCTTCGGAGCCCTGTTCCGCTCCCCTGCCCATCGTCATGCCTCGCCGGATGCGGGCGGAGAAACCCACTGGCTGGGCGGTGAAGCGCTGCGCGCCGCGATCCTCGCCGCCGCTCCGCCGGGAGAATCCCGCGTCTTCTTCGATTTCAGCCCGCAGGCGCAGCGGCCGCTCGATGCGCAGGGTTGGCTGCATTGCCCCTGTCTCGCCATCGGCGGCGCGATCGTCGCCATGTCGATGCCCGAGCCGCCGCAACCCTATCCCGGCAGCAAACCGCAGCCCGGCCGCAAATCCGGGTCGCTCGGTCTGCTGCTGCCCGGCTTCGCCGTCCGGGAGGAAGCGGGACGGCTCATTCTCTCCGGCCCCGCCGCCCCCGCGGGAGACATCGCGCTTCCCGAAGGCTTCCGCCTCGACGAAGAGGGTTTCGTTTTCCCGCCGGGGGAAGCGGAGGAATCCGTTTGAGATCGGGCCAAACCGTCTAGCCCGAATGGCACTCGGTTAAGCAGTTTGTTGGACGTCCAAACCTTGACTTCCCCTCATGATTCGCACAAGAACCGCGGATTAAAACAGATTAAACGGATTTCACTGATTTTTGAATGAATTTATAATCAGTATAATCAGTATAATCAGTATAATCAGTATAATCAGTATAATCAGTATAATCAGTATAATCAGTATAATCAGTATAATCAGTATAATCAGTATAATCAGTATAATCAGTATAATCAGTGTAATCCGTGGTTTCTCTGCTTTTTGGGAAATCTTTGTTCCGAGGGAATCGTTTCGAGCTTCAACGAGGCAGAATTGGATCGGGTTCAAGAACCGAAATTTGTCTTAATCGAGTGCCATTCGGGTTAACGGTTCAAGATGTTCTTGAAGATCTTCCCGTCCTTCATGATGACGAGAAAGTTCTTCTCCGGGTCGGCGACGAGTTGGATATCTTCCAGCGGATTCCCATCGACCAAAAGGAGGTCGGCAAACGCGCCTTCCTCGACCACGCCGAGCTTGCCGGGGTAGGGATTGCGCCTTCCGCACATGGCGAGCAACTCGGCATTGTCGGATGTGGCCATTTTCAGGATCTCGGCGGGCGTGAACCATTTCTCGAGCCTGGCGAGCTGCCTGCCCTGGGAGGAGGCGTTGCCGGGGCTGAAAAGGATGTCGGTGCCGAAGGCGATCCTGATGTTGTGTTTTTTTGCGAGTTGGTAGGCGGTGTCGGTACCGGCGAACATTTCCAACTGCTTGATCCGGTTCGGCGAACCTTCCGGAAACACCGAAGGAGCGTCGGGATCGTCCATGAACGGCTGGAGGCACCACCAGATGCCTTTTTCCGCGAGGAGTTTCGCGGTATCCTCGTCGATAAGCTGGCCGTGCTCCAGACACTTCACCCCGGCGGCGACGGCGCTGCGGATGGCCCTCGGCGTGTAGGCATGGACGGTGACGTAGGTGCCCCAGTTTTCCGCGGCGCTCACCGCGGCGGCGAACTCGGCCTCGGTGTATTGGGCGACATCGAGGGGATCGTAGCTCGATGAAATGCCGCCGCCGGCCATCAGCTTGAGCTGGGTGGCCCCTTTCATGAGCTGCTCGCGGGAGCGCTTGAGCACCTCATCCGCGCCATCGGCGATGATGGTCATGCCGCTGCGCTCCATATAGGTCAGCGGCGCGGCGGGGTCCTCCGGCACGTCGTTCGGGAAGCGGAAATCGCCGTGGCCGCCGGTCTGCGAAATCGTCGCGCCGCTGGGATAGATGCGCGGCCCGGCGTGAAGGCCCTCGTCGATCGCCTGCTTCAGGCTGAACGACGCGCCGCCGACATCGCGCACGCTGGTGAAACCGCGCAGGAGCTGCTTTTCCGCGGCGCGGGCGGCGACCAGGTTCGCGTAGCCGATGTCCGCGGTAAGCCCCCTTATGAGCGGGAGGCTCTCCATCATGAGGTGGACGTGGGCGTCGATCAGCCCGGGCATGAGCGTGCGGCCGCCGCCGTCGATGAGCACCGTATCGCCGCGGCGGTCGGTCGGGATGGGCTCGGCGGAGATTTTCTCGATGGTCCTGCCGCGGACGAGCACGTGGGACAGCGGGGAAAGCTCGCCGCTCCTGCCGTCGAAGACACGGACATTGCTGAAAAGCGTGACCGGACGGGAAGGAGCACCCGGCGGCTGCGGCGCGGTTTCCTGCCCGGCGAGGAACATGGCAAGCAGGGCCGCACCCGTGGCGGTGGTGGCGATGAGCGGAATTTTCATGGCGTTGTCCGGTGTCGGAACCGTCGATCGGTACGGAAAAAGAAGATCGACCGCTTGCATAGGCGACGATTCGCCCGGGAATGTCCATCATACTTTGATTCCGCCGCCGAAATGCCCGCCTCCTTACAACGGGACCACTTGAAGATCACGCCGGTTCGCGCTCCAGCGGATGATCCGTTCATCCGCGATGATCAGAGGGATTCCCGAAGTGATCGCCGTGGCGACGATGATCCGGTCGGCCGGATCTCTGTGAAAGTCCTCCAGCCGGCAGCTTGCGAGTGAAATTTCCGCCGTGAGCGGTGCGAGGATGACCGGCGGCTCGAGATTGGCGGCGAACCATGTTTCGGCATCCGGCTTCAACTCCACCCTTCCCTTCAAGGCCAGGATCACGAGCTCCCATTGCGAGATGGCGGAAACGACCGCACTTCCGGAAAAAGCACGGAGTTTTTCCGCCCGCGCATCTCCGGCCGCAGCCCACACTCAGACATGGGTGTCGAGCACCGCGGCGACGAGGTTTTCAATTTTCGGCATCCCAGAATTCTCCTGTGCTCAACAGATCCCCATGAAGGACGGTGGTGTCCTTCGCCCGTCCGAACAGGACGCCGGGCGCGCTCGAAAGCACCGGCACCAATTCGGCCGCCGGCCGGCCGTGGCGAGTGATGGTCACCCGGGATTTCTGCTTCTGGACCTGCTCGATACGCCCAAACAACGCGCCTTGAACTGGGTCACACTCAAATTCATGGAATGAGCAGAGTCAGATCATGGTCATTTCCAAGCGTGCTGTTGGGTGGGTAGTGTCCTGATTTGAACCTGTCATCCGCGGAAGGCATCGGTTTGAACCGCGAAAAAACGCGAAACTCCGCTAAATCTGAAAGGCGGTAAGAAGAAAGCTGTTCAGATTTCGCGGAGTTTCGCGTTTTTTCGCGGTCATCTCCATTCTCCTTATTTCTCTCCGGCTACGCAGTGGCCAGATTAGGACACTACCGTTGGGTGGCATGGGGGTTCTGGTCTTGTTTGGTTCGCACGGTCACGGTCTGCAACCGGAACTTTCGTCCCGTGGAGCCCCTGGAAGGATCATCCAACCGAACAGGAATGAAAAAACCCCGCCGGATGAACCGGCGGGGTATTTCGTTTGGAACTTCTTCCTTGGAACTTCAGTAGCGGTAGTGCTCGGCCTTGTAAGGCCCCTCGACCGGCACGCCGATGTAGTCAGCCTGCTCCTGGGTCAGCGTGGTCAGCTTCGCGCCGATCTTGGCGAGATGGAGGCGGGCTACTTCCTCGTCGAGCTGCTTCGGCAGCACTTTCACTTCGCCGGGCTTGTAGACGTCCTTGTTCTTCCAGAGGTCGATCTGGGCGAGCGTCTGGTTGGTGAAGCTGTTGGACATCACGAAGCTCGGGTGGCCGGTGGCGCAGCCGAGATTCACCAGGCGGCCTTCGGCGAGCATGTAGATGCTGTTGCCGGCGGGGAAGGTGTACTTGTCCACCTGCGGCTTGATGTTCTTGCGCTCGACACCGGGCGCGGCGTTGAGCTTGTCGATCTGGATCTCGTTGTCGAAGTGACCGATGTTGCAGACAATCGCCTGATCCTTCATCTGCTCCATGTGCTCCAGGCGGATGATGCCGAAGTTGCCCGTGGTGGTGACATAGATGTCGCCCCAGCCGAGGGTGTCCTCGACGGTGAGCACGCGGAAGCCTTCCATCGCCGCCTGCAGGGCGCAGATGGGATCGACTTCGGTGACGACGACCTGCGCGCCCTGGCCGCGCATCGCCTGGGCGCAGCCCTTGCCGACATCGCCGTAGCCGCAGACGACAGCCACCTTGCCGGAGATCATCACGTCGGTGGCGCGCTTGATGCCATCGACCAATGACTCGCGACAGCCGTAGAGGTTGTCGAACTTCGACTTGGTGACGGAGTCGTTCACGTTGATGGCGGGCACCAGCAGCGTGCCGGCCTTGGCCATCTGATAGAGGCGGTGGACACCGGTGGTGGTCTCTTCGGAAACGCCTTTCCAGTCTTTGACGATTTGCGCGAAGACACCGGGCTGCTCTTTGCCGATTTTCTTGAGGAGGTCCTTGATGACCTGTTCTTCCTGGCTGCCGGAGGGGGTGTTCACCCAATCCGAGCCGTTCTCCATTTCGTAGCCCTTGTGGATGAGCAGGGTGGCGTCGCCGCCGTCGTCGACGATGAGTTCGGGACCGAGTTCGCCGGGGAATTGCAGCGCCTGCCAGGTACACCACCAGTATTCTTCGAGCGTCTCGCCCTTCCAGGCGAAGACGGGGATGCGCGCGGCGGCGATGGCGGCGGCGGCGTGGTCCTGGGTGGAGAAGATGTTGCAGGAAACCCAGCGGACCTGCGCGCCGAGTTCGACGAGCGTTTCGATGAGCACGGCGGTCTGGATCGTCATGTGCAGCGAGCCCATGATGCGGACGCCTTGCAGCGGCTTCTCCGGGCCGTACTTGGCGCGGGTGGCCATCAGGCCGGGCATTTCATGCTCGGCGATTTCGATTTCCTTGCGGCCGAAATCGGCGAGACCGATGTCGTGGACCTTGTAGTCGGTGAAGGTGGCGGATGCCTTGGCGGGTGGTTCTGCGAGAGTTTGCATGATTCGATGGTGGTTTACTTGAGAGCCTTCTTGAGAGCGTCGGCCTTGCCGGTGCTTTCCCAGGTAAGGTCGGCGTCGTCTTTGCCGAAATGGCCGTAGTTGGTGGATTTGCTGTAGATCGGGCGGAGCAGGTTGAGCTGCTTGACGATGTCGGCGGGCTTGAAGGAGAAGACCTTGAGCACCGCGGCGAGGATGTCGGCGTCGGGTTTGCTGCCGGTGCCGAAGGTGTCGATGTGGACGCTGACCGGCAGCGGGTGGCCGATGGCGTAGGCGAACTGAACCTCGCACTTGCCGGCCAGACCGGCGGCGACGACGTTTTTGGCGACCCAGCGGCCCATGTAGGCGGCGGAGCGGTCGACTTTCGACGGGTCCTTGCCGGAGAAGGCGCCGCCGCCGTGACGGCCCATGCCGCCGTAGGTGTCGACGATGATCTTGCGGCCGGTGAGGCCGGAGTCGCCCTGCGGGCCGCCGATCACGAAGTTGCCGGTCGGGTTGATGAGATACTCCGTATCCTTCGTCAGCATGTTCTTCGGCAG
This sequence comes from Haloferula sp., assembly GCA_037190465.1. Classification (GTDB taxonomy): domain Bacteria; phylum Verrucomicrobiota; class Verrucomicrobiia; order Verrucomicrobiales; family Akkermansiaceae; genus Haloferula. Next base: position 151,061 of record JBBCJF010000007.1, read on the forward strand.
GACCTTCTTGACGACCTGCTCGATGCAGAATTTTTCGATCTGCGCGTGTTCGACGCCCGCGGCATGCTGGGTGGAGATGACCACGTTGACGATGCGGGTCGGCTTGCCGTCGACGTATTCGACGGAGACCTGCGACTTGGCGTCGGGGCGCAGCCACTTGGCGAGCTTGCCGGCCTTGCGGATGCGGGTGAGTTCGCGGCCAAGGCGGTGGGCGTACATGACCGGCGCGGGCATGAGTTCGGGCGTCTCGTTGCAGGCGTACCCGAACATGATGCCCTGGTCGCCCGCGCCCTGCTCGGCGTGCTTTTTGCCCTTGGCCTTCTTCGCATCGACACCCTGGGCGATGTCGGGCGACTGGCCGGTGAGGTAGTTGTTGATGAAGACGGTGTCGGCGTGGAACACGTCGTCGCCGTTCACGTAGCCGATGCCGCGGATGGCGTCGCGGATGACCTGCTCGTAGTTGAATTTCGCCTTGGTGGTGATCTCGCCGCCGACGACGACGATGTTGCTCTTCACGAAGGTTTCACAGGCGACGCGGCTCTTCGGGTCCTGGGCCAGGCAGGCGTCGAGGATGGCGTCGGAAATGGTGTCGCATACCTTGTCGGGATGGCCTTCGCCGACGGACTCGGAAGAGAAAATGTAGGTGCTCATGGGCGGGTCAATTTTCGTATCGTCAAATCGCGATGGGTTGATGTATCGCTTTGTCCATGCCGTCAATGCTGAAATCCCTGAAGCTGCTGACCGATCCGACGCGATTGCGGATTCTGCTGCTTCTGGAGCATGAGGCGCTGAGTGTGGCGGATTTGCAGGAGCTGCTGGGCATGGGGCAGAGCCGGATTTCGACGCAGCTTTCGCAGTTGAAGGCCGGCGGGCTGGTGACGGACGAGCGCAGCGGAAAGCACAATTTTTACCGCTCCGAAATGGGCCCCGACCTCCGCAAGCTAGCGAAAGAGGCGGCCAAAGAGCTGCCGGAGGTGGAAAAGGACGCGGCGGCGCTGAGGCACTGGCAGCGCAAGCGCCGGGACAGGACCCGGGCGTATTTCGACGAACTGGCGGGGCGTTTCGGCAAGGACTATGTGCCGGGCCGTTCGTGGAAGGGTCTGGCGGAAGCGCTTCTCAAAGTGACGAACCAGGGCGTGGTCGCCGATCTGGGCGCGGGCGAAGGCACGCTGGCGCAGATGCTGGCGCGGCAGGCGGAGCGGGTGATCGCGGTGGATCTGTCGCCGAAGATGGTCGAGTTCGGCAGCGAACTGGCGCGGCGTCACGATCTGAAGAATCTCGAATACCGCCTCGGCGACATCGAGGACCCGCCGCTCGAAGACGCTTCGGTGGATCTCGCCTTTCTCAGCCAGGCGCTGCATCATGCGGGCAGTCCGGAAAAGGCGCTGGCGGAGGCTTCCCGCATCCTGAAGCCGGGCGGGCGGCTGGTGGTGCTGGATTTGCTCCAGCACGGCTTCGAGGAAGCGCGCGAGCTGTACGCCGACGTGTGGCTGGGTTTCGGCGAGGGAGAATTGGCCGCGATGCTGGAAAAGGCGGGTTTCGCCGGCATCGAGACCGCAGTGGTGGACCGTGAGCCGGAGCCGCCGCATTTTCAGACGCTGCTCGCCGTGGCCCGGAAGCCGGACGCATGCCGCACGTAGTTGCGCAGACCCCGCTGGCCGTGACCGCGTTCTTCAAACACCGCATCGCCTCGGGCCGCATCGGAGCTTCCCCCTTCAAGCGCTGCGAGGATCTTTAGCCCGGTTCTATCACCACGAGACGGGCGAAGAAAGCCGCAGACGTGCTGGTGAAGGTCACGGTGACCGGTACGTAGCCTTCGACTGCGGCGCCGGTGGCGATGGTCACGCCGTTTTCTCCGTCGATAGCGGTTTCCCAGGCATCGAGCCGTTCGCCGTATTCCACAAACCAGGTCGCGCTACCGCGGGCCTCGGGCATGAAAAAAGTGACCACGAAGGCGCCGGATGGGATGACGGTTCCGGCCGGGAGAATCGAAGCATCGGCCACGGTCGGATCGCCGCCGAGAAACCACTCAAGCAGGGCGCTCACGCCGTCGTAGTCGCCATCGTCGTCCGGATCGCTGAGTCCATACCGGGTGAGGAAATCGGCGAAGGGTTCACCGGCTGTCTGGAGGGAGACGACGGCGATGGCGCTGGCAGCCGAGGCCCCGGTGGCGGAGGTCACGATGGCCTGGTACTCGCCGGCCTTCTCCGGCGAAAAGTCGTCCAGATCGAGCCACGGCTGCGTTTCGCCGGGAAGATCCCCGCCCCGGAAGCGCCACTGGTAGGTGACCGGTGCGTCGGCCGCCGCTTGTACGAAAAGCGTGGTAGATCCGCCGGGGGCCACGGCGCGCGAGGTCGGCTGGGAAAGGATCCGGGGGGCCGGCCCGGTGGGACCGCCGGCGCCGGGGCGGGCCAGCACGTAGAGGCGGCGGGTGGTGTAGCTGCCCGCATTCGACGCGAAGGTCCAGTCCGGCTCGCCGGTGGGCCGTGAGCCGATGCCGAGTTCGACGTTTTGCCCCGTACCCTGGTTGGAGCCCCAGTTGTTCATCGCGAAAAGCACGCGGCTGTTGGCATGGTCGTGCACCTGGAAACTGCCGTGCCCGCCCGCGGTCATCCGGTCGCCCCAGTCGAAAGCGGTGGCGCTCGCGTTCGGGATGCCGAGTTCGTTCGCCGCCTGGTAGTTGCCGCCCCAGAATTCGATGTTGCCCCCGGTCAGCCCGGTGCGCAGCGCGGTGTCCGGGTAGATCGACGCCACGTTGCTTGCGACGTTCAGGTTGGAAATCGTCCGCTGGACCGGTGTGGACGAGACCCCCAGGGTGGGGATGCCGATCTTTCGGAGCGACGGGGTGAATGCTTCGAAAGACGTGTAGACCCAGTTCGAATCGAGTTGCAGGAGATACGCGACGCGGTCGAAGCCGAACTCGCCGAACTTCGTCTGGTCCACGGTGTAGGGCACCGCGTTGAAATTCCATCGCGGTGAGGCGGCCGGAATGTCGAGCTGGTAGATGAGCCGGTAGTCCTCCGTTTCCTCCACCACGTCGAGCGCGGCGGGCGGCGTGAAGGCGGTGAACGGAATCGAGGTGCCCGCGGCGATGACATTTCCCGCGGGTGAGCGGTCGAGGATGCCGGAGGCGGTGAGCGTGTAGGAGGCCCTCGGCGTCTGCGGCGAGGTGGTGAGGAGAATCTCCGTCTTGTCGGCGGAAAGCGCGGCTCCCGCGACGGTCACGCCGCCGCTGATGGTGAAATTCCCCGCCACGGCGGCGGGGTCGGCGACGGGTTCGTTGAAGGTGACCGCCAGACCGTCGAAGCTGGTGGAAGGCGTCACTTTGACGATCAGCGGGCCGGTGTCGTCGGAATCGCCGGGCAACACGAAAATGCGGAGCAGGCGCCTCTCGTTCCAGGACGGCGCGTTGTTCGCGAAGGTCCAGTCGGGATGGCCCGTAGGCTGGTTGCCGATGCCCAGGCAGAGAGCGTTGGTGGTGTTGTTGTTCGCGCCCCAGTTGTTGATCGCCCACAGCACCTGGCCCGCGCCGTGGTTGTGGACCTGCATCGACCCGTAGCCCGCGCCCGCGCCTGCGCCGCCGTCTCCGAAGTCAAAGGTGGAATCGCTCGCCCCGGGCACGCCGGCGGCGTTCGATTCGTTGTAGTTGCCGGGCCAGAACTCGATGTTGGCGGTCGTGATCCCGGTGCCGTTGACGATGCCCGCGACGTTCGACTGGACGTTCAGGTTGGAGACGTTCTGTTGGAAGAACGCTCCCGACGAGGTGTTCGGCACGCACACCCGGGACGCGAGCGGGGAAAAGGCGTCCATGGAGGTCCAGATGTAGCTCGTCTCCGCATCGGTGTCCTTTTTCAACTCCAGCAGATAGGCCACGCGGCGGAAAGGCCCGACTTCATTGCGATAGTCGAAGGCGTATCCCGGGCTGCCCGAGCCGCCGCTGAGGTTGCCGTTCGCCGGCAGATTCACGGTGGCGAGCAACTGGTAGTCCGCCGCCTCGGGAATCCGCGAGGAGACCTCGGCCGGCGTGGTCGCGCCCGGCAGGACCAGCACGTGCAGGATGCGCTTCGAATAGGTGGCGGCGTTTTCCGCGAAGGTCCAATCGGGATTGGCGCCGCCGGTGTTGTTCCCGATGCCGAGGTCGAGCGTCAGCCCGTCGGTTCCGAAGCGGTTGATCGCGAACACCGTCTGGGCGGCGGCGTGGTTGTGAAGCTGCATCGAGCCGTAGTAGGACCCGTTGACCGTGCGAGTGTCGCCGAAGTCATAGGCGCTTCCGCTGGCGCCCGGAATGGCGTTGCCGTTGCCCGCGCTGTAATTGTCCGGCCAGAATTCGAGGTTGCCGGTGGCGATGCCGTTTCCGGTCGTCACGCCGGGCGCGTTCGAGATAATGTCGAGATTCGACACCGGCCGCTGGTAGGCCGCGCCGCTGGCCAGGGTGGGGATGCCCGTCTTCGCCCGGTTCGCGGTGAAGGCATCCATCGAAGCCCACACGAAGCGGCTCGGCTGGCCCGGCTGCTGGAGTTCCAGGTAGTAGGCGATGCGGGTGAAGGCGCCGGTCGCGCCGCTGTCGTCGTAGCGGTACGATTTCCGCGTGCCGTTGAAATCGCCGGCCACGGGGAGATCGTACGAGTACACGAGCTGGTAGCCCGCGGCGGCCGCGGCGACGTTGCCGACGATTTCGGCGGGCAGCGCCGGGCCTTCCACGGGAATCGTAGTAGCGGGAGCGATGCGGTTGGCGTTCGGCGAGGTGTCGCGCACCTCGCTCATCGTCAGGGTGAGCGGGACGCCTTCCGGTTGCGTGGTGGTGGCGATTTCCAAGAACCGCGCGTCATCGAGCACCGTCACGCCGAGCACGCCCACGCCGTGATCCAGCGTGAACCGGTCGGAGCGGACGGAGGATGCGAGCACCGGCTCGTCGAACTCCAGCAGGATGCGGGAGCGGCCGGACATCGCGCGGGCCGATTCCGCCACGGGCGCGGCGAGGTCGCCGGTGCGGCGGACCAGCACCTGGACCGATTTCACCCGGTAGCTGCCGCCATTCCGGGAAAAGGTCCAGTCGGGGTGGGCGCCCGTGCCATTGCCGATGCCGACGTCGATGTGCTGCGCGGGATCCGCGGGCGGCAGCGCGCTGCCCCAGTTGTTGAAAGCGAACACGGTCTGGGCGGCATCGGCGTTGTGGATCTGCATCGAGCCGTAGCGCCCGCCCGCCGACCGGCTGTCGCCGAAATCGTACACCGCGCCGCTGGCTCCGGGGACACCGACGGCATTCGCCGTTTCGTAGTTGGTCGGCCAGAACTCGATCTGGCCCGCGATGCCCGTGCCCGTGGCGACGCCCGCGACGTTCGAGACGACGTTCAGATTCGTCAGCGGCTGCTGGAAGATCGCTCCGCTCGCCGCGGTGGGCACCCCGATTTTCCCCGCGTCGTCCGTGAAGGCATCCATCGACGCCCACGCGTACTGGAGCCCGCCCTGCGCGGTCTGCAACTCGATGTAGTAGGCGACGCGGTCGAACGCGCCGACCGAGCGGTGGACATCGATCGAATACTGAGGCGCGCCGCTCGCGTAGTTCGCATCGTCCGGCAGGTCGAGCGAGTAGACCAGCGAGTAGTCCGCTGACTCCGGGACGTGGTTTTCGTAGCCGCGCGGAATGGCGCCGGTGAAGGTGATGGTGCTCCCCGCCGCAATGGTGTTCGGCACGGGAGAAATGCGGTCCTGCACGCCATCGACGGTGATCGTGTAGGTGGTGTTCCCGGTCTGCGGCGTGGTGGTCAGGGTGACGATGCGCTTGGTTTCATCCAACTCCGCGCCCGTCACGGTGATGCCGCCGTCGATGGAGAATTTCGCGGGGTCCGCCGCGCTGTCGGCCACCGGCTTGCTGAACCGCACGCTCACACGGGTGAGGTCCAGGTCGCCGAGGGCCCGGGCGAGGAAGGGCGGCTGGCTGTCGCCCTCGGGACCGATCACGGCCCGGATCGCCGGGAGCCAGGCGGCGGCCATCTTGTTGTAACCGTTCTGGTCCGGGTGGAGCTGGTCCGGCATGTCGGAAAGCGGCACGGCGGCCCGCATGTCGAGGAAGGTCACCCGCCGGCCGGCGGCGGCATGGGCGCTCACCACGCCTTCCACGCCGGGATTGAATTGCGCCTGGATCGCCGAATTCTGCGGCTCGCCTCTGGCCATCAGATTCGTGACGATGATATGCGCGTAGGGCCGCAGCGTGGCGATTTTCAGGATCAGGGCGTCGAGCCGGTTGATCGCGGTGGCGGTGGAAAAGTTCTGCCCGAAGTCATTCGTGCCGATGTGCATGAGCACCACGTCGGGATCCTCGATGCCGTCCAGCCAGCCGGCGATGTTGCTGTCGATCTGGTCGATCCGCCACCCGGGATGCCCGTCGTGTTCCTTCTCCGCCAGCAGCCCGCTGTTCTGCGTCGAACTGCCGACCGAGTCGACATTGTAGCCTTCGTCCGCGAGCAGGGCGAAAAGCGGGCCGCGGTAGCCGCCGGTGCCGTCGGGGCTGTCAAAGGCCGAGCCCTCGGTGATCGAATCGCCAAGCGGCATGATGCGGATGGGAGGAGCCTGGGCTTTCAGCAGAGGGTTCAGCAGGAAGGCTGCTAGCGCCGGAGCGAGGAATCCGAAGTGGAAGGATTTCAGAAAGGATTTCATGGATTTGTTAGAGTCAATGGGAGGCGGCGAGCCTGCCCAGCCGCGTTGGCATACGGGGTTTACCTGCGACGTGGGTAACGGGCGGAGTCTGGCGACGCAACTCAAGCCCGCCGGGGGCGGAGGCGGCGCATGATCGTCAGACCGGCGGCCACCAGACCGAGTCCGGCGGTCGAAGGCTCGGGAATCGTGGCGTGGCCGAAGACATCGACTTCGCGATACGCGGCGATCCGCTGCGCACCGAAGGGATTTGCCTGGGCTTCGAAGACGAAGCGAATGCCGGTCACGCCGGAGGCCAGGATGCCGGAGCCATCCTCGCGGATCGACGAGCGGATCGAACTTCCCGCGGAACCACCCGAAGTCGCCGTCAGCGCGACGACCGGCCCGGTGAGCGGGGTGAAGACGGGCACGGTGAGCGTGGAGATTTCCACCGAGTAGTGCTGGTTCACGAAATCATTCGTCCAAAGCGACATGACATCCACGCCGGTAATGTCGTACCCCAGCGCAGCCTCGGAGAGATCGAGCGTATAGGTGAGCGACCACGGGATCGCCTGGGTGGTGACCGCGGTGTTTCCGGCGGTGAGATTCCAGCCGCCGTCCGCGCCGTCGTTCAAGACCGCGGGAGAGCTGGTGGTGCCGGAGGTGAACGCAGTGAAGCCCTCCCAGCTCACCGAACCGAGCGATGGCTGGCCCGCGTTCACGAGGTCGGTGGACGATACGGCCAGCGGCACTCCGGGATTCACCGCGGTGGTTCCGATGCCATCGCGGTTTTCATCCACGGTAACGACGATCGCCGCCGGGGCATGACCGACGGCGAGTCCGGCCAGGAGAGCGAGCGATGTCTTCGAAAGACGCCGGCGAACGAGGGGAACTTGCTTCATGCTTCGGATAGGCTAGAAATCCTGTCTAGGCCCTTCAATGGCCTTGTATTCCACAATCCTGCCAATACGGGTGGCGATCCCGCGCGGAATGCGAGCGGTTCGGCGCTTCGGCGAACCGGGTGCATGCCTCACGTCGTTGCGCAGGCCCGGCTTCAGCCCAATGCCTTTGAGGGATTGCCCATTGCCCGCTTGCCAATGCCTGTGCTGGAAGCGAATCCTCGCGGCGTCTTGCACCTCGTCCTCCTCAACCAATACTATCCGCCCGACGCGGCGCCGACGGGCTGGATGCTGGCCGGAGTGGCGGAAACGCTGGCCGCGGCAGGCCACCAGGTCACCGTGATCTGCTCCCGCGGCGGCTACGCCGGCGGAGGAGGAGCGATGAATCCCCCGCCCTCATCAGTAAGGATCGTCCGCGTCGGCGCACCGGCTTTTGGGCGGAAATCTTTTCTGGGGAAACTGGTGGATTATGTGGGGTACTACCTCGGCGTCGCGTGGCATCTCGCGGTCCTGACTCCGAAGCCGGACCGGATCGTGGCGCTGACCACGCCGCCCTACCTTTCCATTCTGGCGCGGATCTTCTCCTGTCTCCGCGGCGGTGACCACGCGCATTGGGTGATGGATCTCTATCCCGATGTCATGGTCGCCCACGGGATGCTGCGGGAGGGCTCTCTTCCTCACCGCATGCTCGCCCGGCTGACCCGCACGGGCTTCGCGGGAAGGCGATGCGCCACCGTGCTTTGCCTGGGCGAAGACATGCGGGAGCGGCTCCGCTCCTATGTTTCCGAGTCCACCGATATCGCGGTCGTGCCCTTGTGGAGTTCCGCCGCCGCCGACCCTCCGCCGGAACTCGTCGCCCGGCTCCGGGTATCGCGAGGATGGGCTCCTGAGGATCTGGTGCTGATGTATTCCGGGAACATGGGCCTGGGCCACCGCTTCGGAGAATTTCTTGAAGCGGCCGTGAGCCCTCCATTGCCGGGCGTCCGTTTCAGCTTTCACGGCGACGGCAAGCGGCGCATCGAGATCGAGGCGGCCGTCCGGGAGCGCCCCGATGCCGCGATCGAACTTCACGGCTACGCTCCCGGTGAGCAGCTCGCAGCCCATCTCGCCTCGGCCGATGTCCACCTCGCCTCGCTCGAACCTTCCTGGGACGGCTGCATGGTTCCGAGCAAGCTGCAGGGCATCTTCGCCGCGGGGCGGCCGGTGATTTTCGTCGGCAGCCGCCAGAGCAGCATCGGCCGCTGGGTGGAGGAAAGCGGCGGCGGCTGGGTCGTCGGACCGGGCGACATCGCCGCACTTCACGAAGCGATCCGCGAAGCGGCGGCCCCCGCTGAAAGACTCCGCCGCGGAAACGCCGCCCGCGCTTTCGCCGACGGGCATTTCCACCGGGAGCGGAATCTTGCGGAAGTCAGCCGGATCCTGTCCGGAGAAACCCGTCATTGAGAGCGCCGGGAATCCGCCTTGTCCCTCGGGCACGATTCGGCACAATGACGAAATTTCATCCACGCCGGATGCGTTTCCATGGGTCAAACCCATGAAACCCTGTCTTTTCATCATCCTGTCGCTCGCCTGCAATCTCCCCGCCGCGGAGCCGAAGCGCATCCTCTTCCTCGCCGGAGCCAACAGCCACGCATGGGGTCAGCACAAACACCTCGCCGGCAGCACCCTGCTTTGCGATTCACTGAAGGAGAGCCCGGAGATCGAAGCGGAAGTCATCACCGCCTGGCCCGACGGGCAGACGCTCGGAAAGGCGGACGCGCTGGTGATCTACGCCGACGGCTGGCACGCCCACCCGGCAAACGACAAGCTGGTGGAGCTGGAGGCATTCATGAACGCGGGCAAGGGACTGGTGGCGCTGCATTGGGCGACCGGCATCCAGGCCGCGGACCCCGAGGCGAAGGATCAGGGCGAAGACCCGCGGCGCAGGCAATGGCGGGAATTGATGGGCGCTGACTTCGAAGCGTACTTCTCGATCAGCAACTTCTGGACGGCGAATTTCGCCAAACCCTCCGACCATCCCGTGATGCGGGGCGTAAAGCCGTTCTCGCTCTACGACGAGTGCTACTTCCACCTCCGCGAATGCGGGCACGACCACGGAAAGGTCGAGCGGCTGTGGACCGTGAACCCTCCGCCGGAGACGATCGAGGCCGGGCTTTCGCCGTATCGCGGCAACGACACGGCGCGGACCGCGGTGAATGAAAGAAAGGAAGAGCAGTATGTCGCATGGGCCTTCCCCCGGCCAAAGGGCGGGCGCGCCTTCGGCTTCACCGGCGGGCATTTCCACTGGAGTTGGGCGAACGACCAGGCGCGCAAAATGGTGCTCAACGGCATTCTGTGGACCGCCGGCGGCGAGGTGCCGGAAGACGGGCTCGAATCGAAGACACCCGACGCGAAGCGGATGCTCGAAGACCTGCCGGACAAAAACCCCGGCTGGACCGTGGAAGCGCTTCAACGCGCCCTCGACAAAGCGGCGGCGGGCGAGCCGGTCCGGTGGCTCGAATATCACGACAAACCCCTGCCCTGAATCCGCCGGGAACGCGAAGCCCCGGCTTCGCAGAAGCAGGGGAAGAGCCGTCATGCCTCATTGCGGCGTAAACGGGCATGGAATCCCTGCCCTTCCTTCTGCGAAGCTGGGGCTTCGCGCTCCCGGCGGATCACCCCCTCCACACGCTTTCAAAGCGCCTCGGGCCGGCGGCTCCTCCCCTCGAAAAGCTGCGTCTCGCGATACCCGGCGGATTTCGCCATGGCGGCGGCTTTCGCGAAATCCCGGGCAACCTCGCCGGGCGCGTGGGCGTCGGAGGAAATGACGAGCGGGATGCCCGCGGAACAGGCGAGTTCGAGAAAGCGGGGATGCGGATAGGCTTCGTTGCAGGGCTTGTGCCATCCGGCGGTATTCAACTCGATCACGGAGCCGGATGCGGCGATGGCCTCGATGGCGGGGACATAGAAACGGTCGAGATCCCCCGTAGGCTGGTGGGAGAATTTTTTCACCAGATCGGGGTGGCCGAGAATGTCGAAAAGCCCGCTGGCCGCCATCCCGGCGTAGGTTTCCCAGTAGAGCCGCCAGACCTCGTCCACATCGCTTTCGTTCCAGCGCCCGAGCCACTTCGGGTTGTCGAAATCCCAGGCGCCGAGGTAGTGGACGGAGCCGATGAGGTAATCCCACGGGTAGCGCCCGGAAAGCTCCTCGATCCATGCTTCGCAGCCGGCGAGCCAGTCGCATTCGAGACCGGCGCGCACGGGCATCGGGGCGGCGGCGCGGGCCTTTTCGATCCATTCGAAGTAGGCGGGCAGATCGCTTTCGCGCATCCGCCAGTCGTCGAATGGCTCGGGGCGGGCCGGAGCGTGGTCGGAGACACCGTATTCACCGAGACCCGCGGCGATGGCAGCGGAAATGTATTCCTCAGGACTTCCTACCGCATGGCGGCAAAGGGGCGTGTGGGTGTGATAGTCGGCCGGCACGAAGCGCGCGGGGTTTCGGGTTGATTGCGATTCGTTAGGAATACTAGACTGTTCCCGACACGCAAGCGCCGCCGGATTTTTAAATTATGAACCCCGTTTCGAGCTCAACAGAAGGAACCAATTCTTTCGTCGCCTACCTTCTGGACAAGCTCCGGCGGCATCCGAAGCGGATCGTTTTCACCGAGGGCGAAGATCCGCGGGTGCTGCATGCCGCGGCGCGCCTGGTCGCGGAGGAAGCCGCGGCGCCGGTGCTGCTGGGCGACCGCGAACGGATCCGGGCGCTCGCCGCCGATCACGCAGTGAGCCTGAAATTCGTCAATGTGATCGACCCCGCCAAGGCGTCGGACCTGCCGCTTTTCTGCCAGCGTTTCGAGAAAATCGCGCGCTACCGCAACCTCCAGACGGCCGATCCGGCCGACATCATGAGCCGGCCGCACTACTTCGGCGCGATGATGGTCCAGTACGGCCAGGCGGACGCGCTGGTCGGCGGGAACCAGTCGATGCCCGCGACGATTTTCCGCGCGCTGATCCACACCATCAAGCCGCTGCCGGAGGTTCCGAAAATGTTCGGCGTGATGGTGCTGGTCGCCCCTCATCTGAAGCACTTCGGCGGCGAAGGCGTGCTTTTCCTCGCCGACTGCGGCCTGGTTCCGCAGCCGACCGTGGAACAGCTCGCGACGATGGCGATCGAGACCGGCAAGATCGCCCGCCATTTCCTCGGCCGCGCTCCGCGCATCGCCCTGCTGAGCCATTCGACGAAAGGCTCGGCCGGCACCGAAGAAGCGCGCAGGATGGCGGCGGCGACGGCGTTGGCGGTGGACCGCTCCGAGCACGCCTACCTCGACTTCGCGATCAGCGGGGAAATCCAGGCCGACGTGGCGCTCGACCCGGCCGCCGCCGAAGTGAAGCTGCCGGATGCCGGCGTGCGCGAACCGGCGGACGTGCTGATCTTCCCCAATCTCGACGCGGCGCACATTTCGTTGAAGCTGCTCCAGCACTGTGCCGGCGCGCTCAACTACGGGCAGATCCTCGCCGGCCTGGCCCGGCCCGCGGCGCAGGTGCCGCGCACCGCCTCGGTGGAAACGATCTTCGGCACCGCGGCCGCGGTCGGCGTGGAGGCGATCAAGTACCACCAGCTCTACCCGGACGGCGAGGTTTGAAAGACCATCCGGTGGCATGTAGTCCCGGCTTCAGCCGGACAAGGCATGGATGATGACCTCTTTCCGGATGATTCGATCCGGCCGAACCCGGGACTGCGTGTATCTGAAAAAACGGCCGCTCTCCTGTAAGCCGGATTCTGTCCCTCCCGCTCGGCGCGGGATTGGGCGATCATTTATCTGTCCGCCGGGAAGGCGGGCTCCCGCTTGCGCGGGATGCGACTATTACCCGGGATTGTGAGCGGGCGGGCAGCCCTTCCCTGTTCTGTCTTGCACCACGCGGGGTTTGCCGTGCCGCGCCGGTTGCCCGGGCGCGCGGTGGGCTCTTACCCCACCCTTTCACCCTTACCCCACGTCGCCCGAAGGGCTATGAAGGGCGGTTTGCTTTCTGCTGCACTTTCCGTCCGACCGTCTTGAAACGGCCGTCCCCCGTTTTCACGGGGCGCGTTGCCCTGTGGTGTCCGGACTTTCCTCGACCCCGCAAGCGGAGCCGCGATCGCCCGGAGAGCGGCGAAGCGACGCTATGCATCGAAACTCCAAGGCTCAAATTCCAAATTCCAAAAAGGCATGAAAAACCGGAAATGCGCGCCTGTGAGGGCTGTTCCCTTGGGATTTGGAGTTTGGGATCTTGGAATTTCATTTCTCACCCGATCCAAAAGCAATCGACGAAAAACCACAGCACCATCGCCACGCCGATGGCCACCTTCATCCCCATCCCGGCGAGCGTCCCGACCACCGAACCAACGCCGGACACGGCCGCGGGCTTCATTTCCTGCTTGGCAAAGCACTTTTCGAACACAAAAGCGCCGATCAGGGGACCGAGAATCAGGCCGAAGGGCATGAAAAAGATTCCCACGATACCGCCAACCAAGGCCCCGCCCGCTCCCCAGCGCGTTCCCCCGAACCACTTTGCCCCCGCCGCCCCTGCGGCGAATTCGAAAGCCTGCGAAAGCGCCATCAGCGCGCCCAGTACCACGAAGGTCCACCATTCCACCCCCGACGCCTCCCGCCCCAGCATCAGCCGGTGGGCGACCGCCGCGAAAAACAAGATAAGATGCCCCGGCAGGATCGGTATGACACACCCCGCCAGCCCTACCAGCAGCAGACAGACCGTGACCAGCCACGCGAGCGCCGGGCCGATATGCCCCCAGCCATTCCAATCGGTGATCGCTTCCCACATGACCGGCGCGACGATAGCCCGGCGGGCCTGCCGGTCGAGGCATTCCGCGTTCCGGGATTCTCCGATCCGGAATCGCGTGCTAGGGCGCAATCCCGGGTTGCGTAAACGCGTCCAACACGACAAACAACCCGCACAGTAACCGAAAAACGAATCCGCCGGACGGTAAATCCTGTCCTCTCGCTAAACCCGAGCGTTCATTCCGCTGTAAACCAAGACACCACATGCGAACTCTGATTCCCACCCTCGCCGTCGCCACCGCGCTTCCCGCGGCTGCCGCCAACTGGTACGAGGAAATGCAAATCGGCCCGGCCTGGAGCAACTCCTTCGCCGGCACTTTCGACGGTCAGGAAAAAACCGCCGCGGTCAAAGGCCTCCTCGTCGACCTCGGCGACGGGCACCGCGCGCTTTTCGACACCGAGACCCTGCGCATCGTCTCCGCTTACAAAGGCGGCATCCACTGGGGCGGCACCCCTTGGACCGGCGCCCACGGCCAGCTCGTCAGGATCGCCAACGAAAACGAGCAAATCTTCTCCACCGAGGTCGGCCCCGGCTGGGCGGACGACAGGGGCAGCTTCAAGGACAAGCGGCCCACCGTGGAAGTCACCAGCTACACCGCCCGCCGCGAAGCCAGCAAAGGCGAAGCCGCCTGCGGCAACCTGGCCCACGCCCAGTTCAAGGGCTTCTACCGCCACGGCACCCGCATCGTTTTCGAATACGAAGTGCTCGGCGCCAGAGTGCTCGAATACGTGGAGCACACCCCGGCCGGCCTCGTCCGCCATTTCGAGGTCGCCGCGCATTCCAAACCGCTGTCCCTGCTCGTCGCCGACGAGGAAGGCGAGTTCAAGGGCTCCTCGACCGCCGCGAAGTCGAAATCCGGCCTCTCCGTCGCCCTCGGCGGCAAGGGCGCCGCGCTCGAACTCTCCGGCAAGCGCGCCGTCGCCAGACTGTCCCCCTCCAATGCCGCAACCTCCTTCACCATCGCCTACAAACGCGATGGCGATGCCCAGCCGGCCGAGCCCTTCAACATCGCCGGCGCCCTCAAGGGCGGCGAGGGCCTGTGGAAAGAGGCCGTCACCACCACGGGCGAAACCTCCAGCGACACGAAATCCCCCTGGGTCACCGACACCATCACGATTCCCGAGGACAATCCGTGGAAATCCAACATGCGCGTCGGCGGTTTCGACTTCATCGACGAGGACAGCGCCGCCATCTCCACTTGGAACGGCGATGTCTGGGTCGTCAAGGGCATCAAGGGCGACCTCTCCAAGCTTACCTGGAAACGCTTCGCCTCCGGTCTCTTCGAACCGCTCGGCGTGCGGGTCGTCGACGGCGTCATCTACGTCCACGGCCGCGACCAGATCAGCAAGCTGCACGACCTGAACGGCGACGGCGAAGCCGACCACTACGAGGTCTTCTTCAACGGCGTCGCGGTGTCGCCGAACTTCCACGAGTTCGCCTTCGACCTGCAGACCGACACCGACGGCAACTTCTACTTCTCCAAGGCATCCCCGGTGCGCCCGGGCGGCCGCGGCTTCGACACCATCTTCCCGCACCACGGCATCGTCGGCAAGATTTCCCCCGACGGCTCGAAATTCGAGGTCGTCGCCACCGGCCTGCGCGCCCCGGGCGGCCTCGGCATCGGCCCGAACGGCGAAATCACCACCGGCGAGAACGAAGGAAGCTGGCAGCCGCGCTGCAAGCTGAACTTCATCACCAAGGACCAGGCTCCCGCCTTCTTCGGCACCGAGCCCAGCCGTCACACCCTCAAGAACGCCCCCTACACCGAGCCCCTGCTCTACTTCCCGATGGAAGTGGACAACTCCAGCGGCTCCCAGGTCTGGGTGCCCAAGGGCAACGACAAATTCGGCCTCAAGGAAGGCGAACTCCTCCACCTCTCCTACGGCCAATCCTCGATCTATCGCGTGCTCTTCGCTTCCGTCGGCGACACCCTGCAGGGAGGCGTCGTGAAGCTGCCGGTCAAGCTCCGCTCCTCCGCCATGCGCGCCCGCTTCCACCCCGACGGCTCGCTCTTCACCTGCGGCCTGCGCGGCTGGCAGACCAATGCCGCCTCCGAGGCCGGCTTCCAGCGCATCCGCTATACCGGTGCGCCCGTTCCGCTCCCGGACAAGCTGGAGATCACCAAAAAAGGCGTGCGCATCCGCTTCGAAGTCGAGCTCGACAAGGAACTCGCCACCGACCCGGGCAGCTACTCCGCCTCCCGTTGGAACTACGTCCGCGGCCCGCAGTACGGCTCCGGTGAGTTCTCCGTCGATCATCCCGACCGCGAGGCCGAAAAACTCGCGCAGGAAAAGGAATCGCAGGGCCACAAGAAGCACGACGAAGTCGAAATCACCGCCGCCCGCCTGCTCAACGACGGCAAGACCATCGAACTCGATCTCGCCGGCCACAAACCCTCGATGCAACTCAAGGTCACCTGGGACCTCGAAACCACCGATGGCGACGTGCTCCAGAGCGAACTGCACGCCACCGTCCGCGCCTTCGGCAACTGACCCTTCCGTCCATCCGATCCCTCAAAACAGGCGGCGGGCGCAAGCTCCCGCCTGTTTTTAATGATGAATAAACGAACCAGCGGCCGCGTCACCTGAACGCTCATCCACCCGCCAGGCCAGCCTTCACATGATATATGAACTCGATGCAGAAGCCGACCCGGGCGCCCTGCCGTATGCCGTCCGCAAGGGCATCCGGGAGGCCGACCCCGCCGGCGTCCGGCCACGTGACTGGCAGTCGCTCGCGCTCGCGCTCCGGGACCCGGCGGGCACGGTCGTCGGCGGGCTCTATGGCGCCACGATGTGGTCATGGCTGATGATCGACGGACTATGGGTCACGGCGGGACTCCGGGGGCAGGGACTCGGCCGCCGCCTGCTTCTCGCCGGCGAAGAAATCGCGATCGCACGCAACTGCGTCGGCTCGTGGCTCGGGACATTCGACTTTCAGGCAAGGGACTTCTACGAACGGCACGGCTATTCCGTATTCGCCGCGCTGCCCGGTTTTCCCCCGGGTCGCACCCACTTTCATCTTAAGAAACACTTCGCCCCTCGCCACGATTCCGAACCGGCATAAGGCGGGCCCCTTCTTCCTCCGGCCTCCGGTTTCCTGTTTCTGGTCTCTTTCCACTTTTCCAAAACCGCGCTAATCTCCACTTCACCGTGAAAACCCTGACCCGCACCCTTGCCTTCCTCGCCCTCGCCGCCGCCGCCCGGGCGGAGCTTGCCGCCACCTTCGAGTCCGGCGGCGCGAAAGACACGCGCGCCGACCGCCTGCCCGCGCTGCTCGTGAAGGCCGGCGAAGCTCCCACCCCCTTTCTCGCGCCCGGCGAATTCACCGTCACCTGGACCGGCAAACTCGCGGTCACGGAGCGCATGCGCCTGCTCTTCTCCTTCGAAGGCGAAGGCAGCGCCACCCTCAGCATCGGCGGCGAGGAAATCCTCAAGGAAGAAGGCACCCTCGGCGAAGCGGAGTCCGAGCGCCTGCGCCTCAACCGCGGCGAACACGACATCACCATCGTCTTCCGTTCCAAACCCGACGGCTCCGGCCGTTTCCGCCTCTTCTGGAAGGAAGAACGCTCCTTCCCCCGCCAAAGCGTGCCGCCCACCGCCTTCAAGGCGGAAGTCGCCCCCGATCCTGTCCGCCACGGCCGCCTGCTCTTCGCGGAAAACCACTGCGCCAAGTGCCACGTGCCCTCCCCAGGCTCCCTCGGAGCCGCCCCGATGGCCGAGCTTTCGGAACTCGCCCCGCTCCTCTTCTCCACCGGCAGCCGCCTGAACGAGGAATGGCTCGCCCGCTGGATCGCCGATCCCTCCGCCCTGCGCCCCGACACCCGCATGCCCGCGCTCGTCGATGCCTCCACCGAGGAAGGCCGCCAGCAGGCCGCCGACCTCGCCGCCTGGCTCATGACCCTGAAGGCCGGCGAAGCCCCGCCCGCTCCCGACAAGGCCCTCGCCGAAAAAGGCGGCGAGCATTTCCACCGCCTCGGCTGCGCCGCCTGCCACAGCCGCCCTGACCAGCCATCGCTCGACACCACCCATGGCCGCGTGCCGCTCCACAATGTCGCCGCCAAATTCCAGCCCGGCGCCCTGGCCGGCTTCCTGCAAAATCCGTCGGCCACCTACTTCCACACCGGCATGCCCGACTTCCGCCTCAGCGACGAGGAAGCCCAGGCCCTCGCCGCCTGGCTGCTCGAGACCTCCTCCAAAACCCCCACCCCGGAAGGCCCCGCCTTCCCGAAAGGAGACGCCGCCAAGGGCACGGCCCTCGCCAACACCCTCCACTGCGGCTCCTGCCACGCCGGCAGCGGCATTCCGGACACCACCGTCCCGCCGCTCACCGCCATCTTCGAAAAAGATTGGGATTCCACCGGCTGCGTCTCCGCCAAACCCGGCGAAAAAACGCCCAAGCTCGCCCTCAATGACGAAGAGCGCGCCGCCCTCGTCGCCTTCTCCAAAAAAGGCAGCGCACCGCTGTCCCGCCGCGTCCCCGCCGAATACGCCACCGCGAAAATCGAGACCCTGCGCTGCACCAGTTGCCACGGCATCGACGGGCACAAATCGCTGCTCGAAACCGTTCACATCGACACCACCGCCCTCGTCGCCCACGTCCACGGTGAAAACGAGAAACTCGATCAATCCCGCCCACACCTGACCTTCATCGGCGAAATGCTTCATGCCTCGTACCTCGAATCCATCATCGCCGGCACCGTCGCCGAACGCCCGCGCCCCTGGCTGGACATGCGCATGCCCGGCTACCAGCACTACGCGAAGGATCTCGCCGAGGGCCTCGCCCGCATCCATGGCGTCGAGCCCGGCAAAGCGGAAGCCCCCGCTCCCGACGCCGCACTCGCCGCCATCGGCAAGCAACTCGCCGGCGCCGAGGGCTTCGGCTGCAACACCTGCCACGGCACCGGCCCGGTCAAACCCACCGCCGCCTTCGAAGTCGAGGGCGTGAACTTCGCCCTCTCCCACGAGCGCCTGCGCAAGGAATGGTTCATGCGCTGGATGGACAATCCCCCCTCCGTCACTCCCAGCACCAAAATGCCGCGCTACAGCGAAAACGGCCAATCCCAACGCACCGACGTCCTCGACGGCGACGCCGAAAAGCAGTTCGAAGCGCTCTGGAACTACCTCCTGAAGCCGGAGTGATCGGTGCTCGTCCGACAGATAGAGCCATGAACTCACAACCGAAGCGCGCACTTAAGATCAGCTTGGTGCTGCTTGTGGTAGCGTCTTCGATTGGCTGCATCGTGCTCCCCATTCTTGGGACAAGCAACTTCTTCAGTAAGTTCAATCAGCCATATTCAGCGCACGCGCATTTTCAGCTTTTGGCAGGGCAGTTGATTGGTCCGTTTTACACACTCTTGCTTTCCTTGACGCTCCTTGTCTTGGTAATGCTACGCAAGTGGCTGTATTGGTGGCTATGGTTGGTTGGGCTGATTGGTCCAGTTTACACGGCTCATGCAGCGGGAGGTCTTAGGCATGATTTCAGTCACACTGTTTTCAATGAATGCAGTACAATCTACGGCACCTGGATTGATGGGTTCTGCATGATGGGAGGAGCGGCTTTGGTAACGCTAGCTCTGCTTGCCTTCTTGCCACACTGTCGGTCTAGACTTACCGAATCAAAACCCGGACAAGCTGCCGCTCCGAACCGCTCAGCAGCGCCGAATCTGAATTCAACATCCTCCGTTCGCGGCTTGGAGGGTTTTGACAGTGATCAATGATCAGCGAAAAGACATCCCGATTCGGAACGCAACGGTTAAATCGGCGGTAACCCATTCTTCTTCATTCGACATTCAATGTTGGGCGTTCGGTGTTCGACGTTCACTCACCTTCCCCACCCCGGCCTCTCCGCCTCAAAGACGACCCGCTCACCCGTCAGCGGGTGCACGAATGCGAGCTTCCAGGCAAGCAGGCACATCGGCCCGTCATCCGGCGACAGCGTCTGCGTGTCCCCGCGCCGCCCTCCGGGAAGATAAACCGGATCGCCCAGCACCGGATGCCCCGCGTGCCACAGATGGATGCGGATCTGGTTTGTCCGCCCGGTGACCGGCCGCGCCTCCAACAAGCTCGTCCCATCCCCGCCGCGGCGCAGCACCTCGAACGCCGTCAACGCCTCCAGCCCCTCCTCATCGACCTCCCGCGCCCCGAGATCGCAGGCCGCCGCGGAAATCGGCGCATCGCTCGTAAAACGGTCCTCCGCCGGATGCCCTTGCACCCGGACCAGATACACCTTCTCCACGTCCCCCCGCACGAACTGCGGCTGCAGCAATTTCGCGAAATGCCGCGTCCGCGCGCAGACCACCAGCCCGCTCGTATTCGCATCGAGCCGATGCGCCGGCCGCGGCTTCTCCGGATGCCATGCTGCGTGCAGGAAATACTGGAGCGTGTTGCGATGAAAGCGCCCGCAGGGGTGCATTGGCAGCGGCGCGGGCTTGTGGAGCACGACGATCGCCTCGTCCTCGTGCAACACTCTCACCTCCGCGTTCACGGCCGGCTCGACATTCCCCGGAAAAACCCTCGCATATTGCTCTCCCGCCCGGACCACCCGCCCCGCCTCCGCCGCCTTCCCGGACGGATCGAGCAGGCGCCCCTCGCGGATGATCTCCCGCCACTCCCCGCCCGGCACATGACCGAAAAGCGTCTCCAGCGCCTCCAACAAACTCCGCCCGTCCAGCTCCCCCGGGATGCGGATCGGACGCCGGTTTTCATAAGGCACGCTCCCCGGCAGCGGCGAAGTCACCCGCGCCAGCGCCGCATGCCGCGCCGCGAGCCGCTCCGCCGCCTTCTCCTCGTCCGCCTTGTAACAATACGGGCACGACACCCGCTCCACATAGCGCGGGTCCTCCTGCTCCTTCGCCGCCAGCGGTGCCTGGCAGGCGAAACAAACCGCCGAGCCCGTCTCCGCCAGCGCCGGATCGACCCCCACCCGTTGGTCGAAGACGAAACACTCACCCTCGTAATGCTCGCTGCCCGCCTCCTCGAAATACTTCAAAATGCCGCCTTCGAGCTGATATATCTCCCGGAAACCCATCCTCTCCATCAGCGGAGCCGCCTTCTCGCAGCGGATGCCGCCGGTGCAGAAAGTCACCACCGGCGCCTCCTTCAACTCCTCCGGCAGCCTCGCCACCGCGGCGGGAAAATCGCGGAAACGGTCGATGCCCGCCTTGATCGCCCCCTTGAAGGTGCCGAGCTTCACCTCGTAGTCATTCCGCGTATCGTAGAGCACCACCGGCCTCCCCTCGTCGAGCCAGCGCTTCAACTCCCGCGCCTCCACCCGCCGCGACGTGTAAACCGCCGGATCGATCCCCTCGACCCCGAAGGCGATGATCTCCTTCTTCAGGCGCACCAGCATCCGGGAAAAAGGCTGATGATCGCTTTCGCTGTATTTCGGCGTCAGCTCTTCCAGCCCGGGAATCGCCCGCAACCGGGCAAGCAACGCCTCCACGCCTTCCACCCCGCCCGCGATGAAGAGATTGATCCCCTCCGGCGCAAGCAGAATGGTCCCCTTGAGCGACCGCTCCCTGCAAAAAGCGAGCAAATCCGCCCGTAACTCCTTCAACCCGTCGAGCCGGGCGAACTTGTAGGCGGCGATGTTGGAGATCCGCATGACCGGCACGCCGTCTAGCCGCTCCCCGCCCGGGCATCAAGCCATGGGTCCGGCTCTCTGGATTCCTGCACCAAGGAAATGATGAACAGACTCGAGAACGACGAAACGAACGAAAACCCGCGAAAAAGAATCTGTCCTTCAGGGCTTCAGCGCTGAGGGGTGCCTGATTCCAATGCTTTCGACCATTTCGTGCTTTTCGTTGTTCTCCAATCTCCTTCACGGAAGAAGCCGCGGTCCGCCCCGGTATTCCTCTGGCCAATTTCCGGATCGCGGACTAAACCCCTCGCATAACCCGACGTTTTTAGTATGGCCCGTTTCCCGCACCTTCCCCTGTTTGCCGCCGCGGCCTGCCTGGCTGCCTCGCCCGCCGCTTTCGCCGCCGCCAAAATCAGCAAGGGCCACTCCCCTGACGATCAGAATTTTGCTCTCGATCCCGTGCCCCCGCCCGCCATCAACGACGCCGCCGCCAAGGCCGCCTTCACCCTCATCGACGGCCAGGCCGACCCCAACAGCGCCGGACTGGAAGCCCTCTCCGACGGCAAGATCCCCGGCGGCGACGACCAGCCGGGTTCGAATTTCTTCTTCGTCACCGGCTCGAATGGCGGCCGCATCGGCATCGATCTTGGCGAGGCCACCGGCATTTCGAGCGTCGCCACCTACTCCTGGCACAGGGGCAATCGCGCCCCGCAGGTGTACAAACTCTACGCCGCCGACGGGAAGGCGAAGAACTTCGACGCCGCCCCGAAGCGCGACCTGAATCCCGTCAAGGCCGGTTGGACTCTTCTCGCCGATGTCGATACCCGCTCCCGCCGCAATAATCGCCGCGGCGGCGGCGGCCAGCACGCCGTCGAAATCTCCGGGGAGAGCAATCGTGAACTCGGCAAATTCCGCCACCTCCTCTTCGACATCGAGCGCTCCGGGGAAGACGACCCCCACGGCAACACCTTCTTCAGCGAGATCGACGTCATCGCATCCTCCGGTCCCGCCGTCGAGCGCCTCAAACCCCTCGAGAAAATCGTCAAAAGCTACGCCTCCAAGGACGGCAAATACCGCTACATCATCGACAGCACCAGAGCCCCCGCTCTCACCGAATGGAGCGAGAAGGAACTGATCCCCGTGATCGAGGAATGGTATCCCAAGCTCGTCGAGATGCTGCCCAGCGACGGCTACCGCGCTCCGGACGTGGTCCACTTCGAATACCGCGACGACATGGGCGGCACCCCCGCCTACGCCGCCGGCAACCGCATCGCCATGAGCACCACCTGGTTTCCCCGCGAACTCGAAAGAGAGGCCAAAGGTTGCGTCGTCCACGAAATGGGCCACGTCGTGCAAAACTACTGGCGCGCTCGCCAGACCAACCGCGAACCGAAGCCAAACCCCGGCTGGATCGTCGAGGGCATCTGCGACTACATCCGCTGGTTCCTCTATGAACCCGAAAGCCGCGGCGCCGAAATCCGCAATCCCGACCAGGCCCGCTATGACGCCAGCTACCGCGTCTCCGCCAACTTCATCGACTGGGTCGTCCGCAAAAAGGACAAGGATCTTCTCCAGAAACTCAACGCCGCCGCCCGCGAAGGCCGCTACGAAGAAAAACTCTGGCAGGAATGGACCGGCAAAACGGTCCAGGAACTCGCCGAAGACTGGAAAGCCGACATCGCCAAAGCCGCCCGCCGCAGGCGCTGAGCTCGGGAGCGCGGAACCCCGGCTCCGCAAGAAAGCACGGGCGGGCCGCCCGGCACGTGTTCAGCACCGAAGCGCCCCCACCGGAAAAGAGATGACCCTCCGGGAATGGGCGAAAGGAGAAGTTTCCAGGGTTGGCGCATCCGCTTTTCCCGAATGTCCAGCCCGCCCTTACTTCTGCGGAGCCGGGGTTCCGCGCTCCCGGCCCGTCACTTCCGGAACACCAGCGTCCCGCCCTCGGCATCCGCGGTGATCACGTCGCCCTCGCCGAACTTCCCGTCGAGCAGATCGAGGCTCAATGGATCGAGCAAGGAATGTTGGATCGCCCGCTTCAAGGGACGCGCGCCGAAGACCGGATCGTAGCCCTGGTTTCCGAGAAACTCCTTCGCCTTCTCCGTGAGCGCCAGCGCCAGCCCTTGCTTGGCCAGCCTCTTGCGCACGCGATCGAGCTGGATGTCCACGATCCTCGTCAGCTCCTCGCGCTGCAAGCGGTCGAAGATGATGATCTCGTCGATGCGGTTGAGAAACTCCGGCCGGAAATGCTGGCGCAGCGCGTGCGTCACCTTGGCCTCCCGCTGCTCGGCATTCTCCTCCTCGAGAATGTACTGGCTGCCGATGTTCGATGTCATGATGAGCACCGTGTTGCGGAAATCGACCGTCCGCCCCTGGCCGTCGGTGATCCGCCCGTCGTCGAGCACCTGGAGCAGCACATTGAAGACATCCGGATGCGCCTTCTCCACCTCGTCGAACAGCACCACCGAGTACGGCTTGCGTCGTACATGCTCGGAAAGCTGACCGCCCTCGTCGTAGCCGACATAGCCCGGAGGCGCGCCGATCAGCCGCGAAACACTGTGCTTCTCCATGTATTCCGACATGTCGATGCGGACCATCGCTCCCTCGTCGTCGAAAAGGAACTCGGCCAGCGCCTTAGAAAGCTCCGTCTTGCCGACACCGGTAGGCCCAAGGAAGAGAAAAGAACCGATCGGCCGGTTCTCGTCCTGCAGTCCCGCCCGCCCGCGGCGCACGGCATTCGACACCGCACGGATCGCTTTCTTCTGCCCGATCACGCGCTCGCCGAGGCGTTCCTCCATGTGGACGAGCTTCTGCTTTTCCCCCTCCTGCAAACGCGACACCGGAATACCCGTCCATGAGGAAACCACACGGGCGATGTCCTCGTCGGTGACTTCCTCCTTGAGAATCGCGCCGTCGCGCTGGAGTTCGGCGAGCTTCGCCTTGGCATCCTCCAGCTCGCGCTGCGTCTCCGGAATGCGCCCGTAGGTGATCTCCGAAGCCCGTGTCAGGTCGCCGATTCGCTGCGCCTGCTCGGCCTCGGTCTTGAATGAATCGAGCTTCTCCTGGGCGGAGCGCACCTGGTCGATGATCTCCTTCTCGTTCCTCCAGCGCGCCATCAGGCCGGCGGACTTCTCTTTGAGATTCGCCTGCTCCTCGACGACCTTCTCCAGACGCGCCTCACTTGCCTTGTCGGTTTCTTTCTCCAGCGCCTTCTTCTCCATTTCGAGCTGGAGGATCTCGCGCTCGATCTGGTCGATCTCCGTCGGCATCGAATCCAGTTCGATCTTCAGCCGCGACGCGGCCTCATCGACAAGATCGACCGCCTTGTCCGGCAGGAAGCGGTCGGAAATGTAGCGGTCGGAAAGCATCGCCGCGGAAACCAGCGCGCCATCCTGAATGCGCACGCCGTGGTGGACTTCGTAGCGCTCCTTGAGCCCGCGCAGAATCGCGATGGTGTCCTCCACCGAAGGCTCGCCCACCATCACCGGCTGGAAACGGCGCTCCAGCGCGGCGTCCTTCTCGATGTACTTGCGGTACTCGTCGAGCGTCGTCGCGCCGATGGTGTGCAGTTCGCCGCGGGCAAGCTGCGGCTTGAGCAGGTTCGAGGCATCCACCGCGCCCTCGCTGGCGCCGGCACCGACGATGGTATGAAGCTCGTCGATGAAGAGAATGATCTCCCCGCCCGCCTCCGAGACTTCCTTGAGGAAGGCTTTCAGGCGGTCCTCGAACTCACCGCGGTACTTCGCCCCCGCGAGCATGCCGCCGAGATCGAGCACGATCACGCGCTTGTTCTTCATCGAGTCCGGCACGTCGCCGGAGACGATGCGGCGGGCCAGCCCCTCCACGATGGCCGTCTTGCCGACGCCCGGCTCGCCGATCAGCACCGGGTTGTTCTTCGTCCGGCGGGACAGCACCTGCATCACGCGGCGGATTTCGTGATCGCGGCCGATCACCGGGTCGATCTTGCCCTCGCGGGCGCGTGCCGTCAGGTCGGTGCCGTATTTTTCGAGCGTCTGGTATTTCCCCTCCGGGTCCTGATCGGTGACTTTCTGCGAACCGCGGATGTCCTCGACCGCCTTGCGGGCCTGCTTCTCGTCCAGCCCGGCTTCCTTGAGCAGCTTGCCGGCGGGACAATCCGTCTTCAGCGCGCCGAGCAGGAAATGCTCCACGCTCAGATAGTCGTCGCCCAGCGACTCGCGGATCTCATCGGCCGCATCGAGCGTGGAGCGCAGTCCGTAGCTGATCTGCGGCTGGGTGGAAGCGCCGCTCTGGTGCGGCTCGCGGTCGAGCGCCGTGGCGACGGCCGCTTTCAGGCGCGTCACATCCACGCCCGCCTTCTGGAGAATCGGTGCGAGGATGCCGCCCTCCTGCTGGAGCAACGCGAGCAGCACGTGGGCGCTTTTCAACTCGGGATGAGCCGATTTCGACGCCAGCCGCTGCGCGGCCTGGAGCGCTTCCTGAAGTTTGACGGTAAGTTTATCGAGTCCCATGGCGATGTCGGAGGTCTTGGATTGGAGGCAATCTGGAACGAAACCCGGCAACCCGCCACGCTTCGTTTGCGATTCGCTGGTCAAGCGATGCCATAGCAATGGGTTTATTCAAAATTTTTTGTGTATTTTTTCTGCTATGAATCATTCATAGCAGCAAGGAGGGACATTTTTTCTGTCACACTCTCCCATCCTGCGGGGGATGATGGATGAAATGAGCGAGAGCGACGACACCGCCCTACTGGAAGCGTGGACCTCCGAAGGCTCCGAGCAAGCCTTCGCCGCGCTGGCCCGGCGTTACGGCGGGCTGCTCTACCACGCCGCCCTGCGCCGCACGGGCCGGGCCGACCTGGCGGGCGAAGCGGCGCAGAACGCCCTCCTGATTCTCGCCCGCAAGGCCGCCCGCCTCCGCCATCTCTCCACCCTGGCCGGATGGCTCCACCGCACCGCCTGCTACGAAGCCTCCAAACTCCTGCGCCGCGAACACCGGCACGAAGCGCGCATGAAACGACTCCATTCCTCCGCCGCCAGCCACGAATCCCACAACCGCTGGCAGGATGCCCTCCCCCTGCTCGACCAGGCGCTCGACGCCCTGCCGGAGCGCGACCGCCAGGTGATCTTCCTGAAATACTTCGACTGCCTGAGCTTCGAGGAAATCGCCCGCCGTTTCGGCGGCGAACCCGCCGCCTGGCGCCAGCGCGGATCGCGGGCGGTCGAGCGCCTGCGCCTCTCGCTCGGCAAGCGCGGCGTGGCGGTCAGCTCCTCGGCGCTGGCCTCCGGCATCGGCACCTCGCTTTCCCAGGCCGCCCCGGCATCCGTGATGACCGCGCTCTCCTCCTCCCCCGTCGCCGCGGCCGCCGCGCTTTCATGGCCGTCCCTCACCACCCACACCATCCACTTCATGAAACTGCATCCCGCCACCTGGGTCGTCGCCACGCTGGTTCTTTCGGTGATCCCCCTCACCGTGCAAGCCGTGGCCAATTCATCCGCAAGACAACGGGTGGCAACGCTCGAAAGCACCTTGGCCGGGCTTCCAAGCCGGGAAACCGCCGATCAACGGAAGACCTCCCTGTCCGTCGCGGCAAAGGCTGCCAAACCCAATCTCCTCTGGCTGGCCGATCAGATCGCCGCCGGCAATGGCGGTTCACGCCTCGCGCGGCAGGAAGTCAAAATCCGGCTCATGAACATGAGCGAGGAAGAACTAGAACAGCTTCTCCTCGATACCCTCTCCACCGACTTTCACCAAGAGAAGCGGTATCAGGTGATCAAGGATCTGTTTGTGCATTACGTCATCTATCACTCACCCCAAGTCCCTACGGAGAACGTGATCCATATGGCCGAACTGCTCTCCGATCAGTTGGGGATCAAAGGTCAGGAATTTGTCTGGAGTTGGATGACATTGAGGATACCGGAATGGACAAAAAAAGATCCGGAGGGGGTCGTGGCTTGGTACCGGGCCGGAGTCGAATCGGGACGCCTGGACCCCGCTCGCATCACCATGAGCCTCGCCGGCTCGATCTACTCCAGTCTCCGCCAGATCGATCCGGAAAAGGCCAAAGCATTCCATCGCACGCTGGGTGACAACGAATTGTCCGCCGCCGCCCACTACTGGACCCGCTTCGGCACACCCGAAGAATTTCTCGATCTCGCCGTGGAAATCGGCAATCCTGCCAAACGTCAGACAACCCTCCTCTCGATCTTCCAGCATTCCACCAAGGGAAAATCGCCCGATGAAGTCGTGCGATGGATCGAGCGCACCGGCGCGAGCGGAAAGGACACCGTCGAACTGCTCGCCATCGCCGCTGAAGGCGATCCCTACCGTGAAGATGGCGGCGTGCGCTTCCATGAGGGCATGAAAACCCACCAGATCGCCGAGCGCATCGAATGGCTACGCGATCCCGCCATCGGCGAAAATTCCGCCGCCGCCATCGGTGCCTTCCTCGCCGGCACGATGCAATCCGCCCCCTCCCAGACCAAGGAGGCGCTCGATGCCGAGTGGAAACGGAATCCCGACGAAGACATGCTCGCCGCCTACATCCGCCGCGCCGGGTCGAGCGTCGCGGGGGCGGTCGACGCCTTGCGGCGTTCCACACAAATCAGCGATCCCGACCTCCGCACCGAAATCCTCCACGACCTGTTGCAGGGAAGGGGCGTGGGAGAAGCCCTCAAATCCCTCTCCGATCAGGAAATCGAACAACTCCAACTGCCCGCCGGGTTGATCCGATGAAACTGATCCCCTTCCTCATCATCGTCGTCGCTCTCGCCTTCTTTGTTGGACAGAAGCAAACGGCTTCCCACCTGGCGGAGCGCGAAAAAGAACTGCTGGCAAGGCAATCGGAGCTTCAGGGAGGAACCCCGAGAGGCGGCCGGGCACGCCCCACCGGAGCAGCGCAACCCACCAAAGCCGAACGGCCCGAAGTTCCCAAATTCGATGCCGCGAATTATACAAAAAAGTATCGACGGATTATTCAAATGATATTTCTGCGAAGAGAGCCGTCCGAAAAAGATATCGATTTTCTCTATAAAGATCTACTTGCGGCGTCTTCCCAGGATCTCCTCGGATTGCCGGCTTATCTCAAAGACGCGAAGATTCCGGACGATTTCCTCCCGGCCGTCTACGAAGCCGTTTCCGACCGGCTGCTGGACAAGGATCCGGCTCTCGCTGCCGAGTTCGCGGTGAAAGGAAGCGTCATCACGAACTTCCTTTTCGTCATCCGTTCGTGGATCGCGCGCGATCCCATCGCCGCCGGCGAATGGCTCGCGATGAAATCGCAGGCCGACCCGCCGCTGAACGAAAAGACCTTCCATGCTCTTGCCAGCCATCTGGAACCGCTGGATGTGCCCGGACTGCAACTGACCGCCGGCATCGCCGCAGCTCCGGCAAACGCCGATCTTTCCGGTCTTCTGGACCTCGAAGGACCGAAGCTCAAGGCCATGCTGGAAGATATCGCGACCGTGCTCCCTGCCGAGGGTCTCCCGCCCTTGCTGAAACGCCTGAGCGACAGCGGCAGGCCGGACCTGATCGATGCGATGCTGCAACGCTATCCCGATCCCACCTTGGCGCGGGAATCCCTGGCCAACGCCTCGCTTCCCCC
The DNA here is from genome assembly GCA_037190465.1 of Haloferula sp. Taxonomy (GTDB): domain Bacteria; phylum Verrucomicrobiota; class Verrucomicrobiia; order Verrucomicrobiales; family Akkermansiaceae; genus Haloferula. The sequence continues at coordinate 179,567 of JBBCJF010000007.1, forward strand.
GGAGGAGTTCGTGAAAGCGGCGGCCTCCCTGGTCTCAAGCCTCGACCCGGCCGGCATGCCGCGCGGCATGGATTGGTTTCTCCGCAACACCGATCCCGCGGCCCGCAGCGAAAGCCTTCGCGAAATTGTCGCCTCGTGGACGAACCAGAATCCGCGCTCTGCCGCGACGTGGATCGAAACCCTGCCGTCCGGAGAAGTTCGCGACATCGCGGAGCAGGCCCATGCGACGGCCAAAGGCTCCGCCAAGCGCAAGACCGCCCCGGACTCCCGTTGATCCGCTTTTTGATTGGGATCGCCGCGACTTTCCCCGAACATCCGCCTGATGAAACGGACTCTGATGATCGTCCTCGACTCTGTCGGCTGCGGCGGCGCGAAAGACGCCGCGGCTTACGGCGACGAAGGAGCGGACACGCTGGGACATCTCTTCGACCGCGCCGGCCTGAGGCTCCCGAATCTCGCCAGGCTCGGCCTCCATGAACTGCTGGGCCGGAACGACACCGTTCCCATCGCCGGCGCCGCCTTCGCCCGCATGAGCGAAGCCTCTGCCGGCAAGGACACCACCACCGGCCATTGGGAACTCGCGGGCAGCGTGCTGCAGGAACCTTTCGCCGCCTTCGAGCGCTTCCCCGCCGATCTGTTGGAGGAAATCGGCGGCCCCTTTCTCGGCAACAAGGCCGCCTCCGGCACCGAAATCCTGACCGAACTCGGCGAGGAACACCTGCGCACCGGCCATCCCATCGTCTACACCAGCGCCGACTCCGTCCTGCAGATCGCCGCGCACGAAGAACGCTTCGGCCTCGAAAACCTGTGGGCACTCTGCCGCAAGGCCCGCGAAGTGCTGGACCGCCGCGGCATCCGCATCGGCCGGGTGATCGCCCGCCCCTTCCTCGGCGACAGCGCGGCGACTTTCAGGCGCACGCCGAACCGCCACGACTACTCGCTGACGCCTCCCGAAACCGTGCTCAACCGCCTGAAGGCCGCGGGTGTGGAAACCATCGGCATCGGGAAAATCTCCGACATCTTCGCCGGCTCCGGCATCTCCGAATCCCACCCGACGAAATCGAACGCCGACGGCATGCGCGCGATCGAAAAACTCTGGGCCGAACGCCGCCCGCATCCGCATTTCATCTTCGCCAACCTGGTCGATTTCGACACCCTCTACGGCCACCGCCGCAACCCCGCCGGTTACGCCGCCTGCCTGCGCGACTTCGACGAATGGCTCGGCGGCTTCCTCACGGAAGTCGGCGGCGACTTCCTGCTCATCACCGCCGATCACGGCAACGATCCCTACCACCACGGCACCGACCACACCCGCGAGCAGGTCCCTCTGCTGACCCTCAACGCTCCTTTCCCCCCCGCCGACTCCCCTGACTTCACCCAAGCGGCGCGGCTGATCGAACGCCATTTCGGAATCGCCCGCCCGTAGCGATCAGGGACCGGGATGGGTAGGATTTTTGAACTTCATCCCATCCGTCCCGGTCCCAAAATCCCGCTGGACACGTAAAACATTCGTTATAACGTCCTCCCATGACCGCGAAACTCAAAATCACCAGCATCGGAAACTCCGCCGGCGTCATCCTGCCGAAAGAGGTCTTGGAAAAACTCCGGGTGGAGAAAGGTGACACGCTTTTCCTGACCGAGACGCCGACAGGATTCGCCGTCTCCGCCTTCGACGACGAGTTCTCCTTCCAGATGAAACTCGCCGAAGAAATCATGCGGGAAGACCGTGACGTGCTTCGCCAACTCGCCCAGTAACCATGAGCGAGCCGGTCTGGATCACGAAAGAAATCGTCCTCGCTCTGCACCTCCGCCAGATCGCCGAGCATGGCGGCGATGCTGGGATGAGGGACGAATCGCTGCTGGAATCCGCATTGGCCCGGCCGATGCAGCGCCATGCCTATGACCCGGGCGCGGACCTTTGCGCGCTCGCGGCCTCCTATGCCGTGGGGCTGTCGAAGAACCATCCTTTTGTCGATGGCAACAAACGGACCGCCTTCGTCGCTTACCGACTGTTTCTCCTTCGCAACGGTCTCACCATCACCGCGGGGAAAGCGGACCGTTATCTCACCATGCTCCACCTCGCCGCGGGAGAACTGGACGAAGACACCTTCGCCGGCTGGCTGCGTCAAAACACCGCCCCCGTGCCATGAAACTCCACGTCCCCACCCTCATCGCCCGCAAGCGCGAGGGAGAGACACTCGCCCCCGCGGAAATCCGCAAGCTCATCGAAGGCTACACCTCGGGCGACATTCCCGACTACCAGATGTCCGCCTTCGCCATGGCCGTCTATTTCCGCGGCATGGACGCGGTGGAAACCGCCGCGCTCACCCGCGCCATGCTCGAAAGCGGCGATGTCTTCCACCACCCCGCCGGCCACCCGCCGGTGGTGGACAAGCACTCCACCGGCGGCATCGGCGACAAGGTCTCGCTCGTGCTCGCCCCCCTCGTCGCCTGCACCGGCGTCTGGGTCCCCATGGTCTCCGGCCGCGGCCTCGGCATCACCGGCGGCACGCTTGACAAACTCGAATCCATCCCCGGCTTCAAAACCGGTATCTCCATCCCGGAAGCGCAGAAACTGTTGGAAAAAATCGGCGTCGTGATGATGGGCCAGACCGGGCGCTTCTGCCCCGCCGACAAGAAGCTTTACGCCCTGCGCGACGTCACCGGCACCGTGCCTTCCATTCCGCTCATCACCGCCTCCATCATGTCGAAGAAGCTCGCCGAATCCCTCGACAAGCTGGCGCTCGACGTGAAATTCGGCAGCGGTGCCTTCATGAAGACGGAAAAGGACGCCCGCGCGCTGGCCGATTCCATGATCGCCGTCGGCGCCGAAATGGGCGTCGAAGTTCACGCCCTGCTCAACCCCATGCACGAACCGCTCGGCCGCGCCGTTGGCAACGCGCTCGAAGTCATCGAAGCCCTCGAAACCCTCGAAGGCGGCGGCCCCGCGGATCTGCGCGAACTCACTCTCGACCTCGCCGAGAAAATCAGCCCCGTCTCCCGCAAGGAACTGGAGAAACTGTTAGATGACGGCGCCGCCCGCCGGAAATTCGACGAGATCGTCACCGCCCACGGCGGCAGCACCGCCGACCTGCCGGAGCTCGCCAAGATTCACCACGCACCGCTCATCCGCGACTTCCCCGCGCCGGATACGGGAACCGTCGTACAAGTCGATGCCGGTCTCGTCGGCCAGGCCGCCCTCCAACTCGGCGCCGGCCGCGCCCGCGCCAGCGATGGTGTCGATCATGCCGTTGGCTTCGACCTCCTCGTCAAAACCGGCGAACCCATCCACCAGGGTCATCCGCTCTGCCGCATCCACGCCCGCACCCCTGTCGATTTCGAGATCGCCGAGGCCATGCTGGAAAAAGCCATCCGCATCGAACCGTGAGCGACCGGGCTTGAAGTGCCTGCGGGACTTCGCGCATTCGTTTTCGCGACCACCGTGCAAGCCGCAGGGTGCGTGCGCTCCCCGCCAGTCTCCCACAGGCGCTCAGGGAGTGAACTCCACTTTGTAGAAGGCCCGGGAGAAGGTCGCCGGATCGGTGAAGACGGCGGTGGTTTCTCCCGGCTGGCTGGTGACGATACCGATCGTCTGCCATGAGCTTTCTTCAAGCGTCAGGCTGCGTTTCACCGTGAAGACGACGCTTCCGGCGCTGGGCCAGGTGAGAGTGCGACCGCCGGAGAGGGTCGCCCGGAAGGCACTGGAGCCATCCGCGGGATTCAGCCCGAGGCGGAATTCGGCGATGTTGCTCGTGCCATCGCCATCCGGGTCATCTCCGGCGCTCTGGGCGAGATTGCCGAAGTGCGCCATTTCCCAGCTGTCGGGCAGGCCGTCTTCATCCGAGTCGTCGATGACCAGAGCGATTTCGCCGGGGACGGAGGTGGAAAGGTGCGCCGGCAGTCCATCCGGGATGCCGTTCAATGCCACCGTGCCGGGATTGAGAGAACCGCCGTAGGTGAAGATCGGGAAGCGGCCGAAGACGACGCCGGGGGCGAGCCGGATATGGATCGTTCCCGCAAGATTGAGGTCGTTGACGATGGCGAGCGTGTCCGGCTCCGGGCCCGCATGGATGTAGAGCTCGGAGGCATCGCCGAAGAATGCGTCGCCATCGACGGAGAGCGCGCCCGGTATTCCTGTTAGATAACCGTGACCGCGGAATGCGCCGGGGAGGTTCAAGCCGCAATCGAGCGTGCCGTGGCCTTCGAGCGCACCATGAACGGTGACGGCTTCCGCGCCGAGGGTGCCGCCGTCGAGGGCAAGGGTTGCACCTGCCGCAGCCGTGGCGGTGCCGCTGACGGTCGTGCTGCCGGAAATCGTCACCGCGCCGCTTTCGACGGCGAGCGTGCCGGTGAAGTCCGACGTGCCGCCGAGCGTCCAGCTGCCGGAGCCGGTTTTGATCAGGTTCAGGCCGCCGAGGTCGCCGCCTTGCGAAATGGTGCCGTCAAAGACGGTCGAGAGATTCTTTTCCCCGACGATGTAAGTGGTGGTCGTTTCGCCGCTGCCGGACTGGCGTCCGCTCAGGAAGGTGCCGGGGCCGCCGGATACCGCTCCGAGGCGGATGGCGATGTTGCCGTTGCGGTTGTTTAGCCGGGCACCCGCGGCGCCGAGGTCGAAGTGGGCGCCGGCGCTGCCGGAGTTCACGTCGTTCGCGCCGGAGGAGTTCGAGTTCAGCCGCAGCATCCCGGAGCCGTCGCCGAAGTCGAGCGTGCCGCTGAAGCCGTCCATGCGGCCGTTGATGCTGAGGATGCCGGCCACGCCGTCGAGGAGGACGGTCGCTTCGCCGGTGCTGGAGAAGGCGGAGGCGGTCGAATTGACGAGGGTGGAATTCCCGCCGTAGGACGAGGCGATGGCGCTGGTCCCGGAGAAGACCATCGAATTCGCGAGGAAGATCGCCGCGTTGGGAAGCTGAAGCGCGCCGCCGTTCAGGAAGATCGCGCCGGTGCCGAGAGGCGAGTTGGTATTGGCCACGCTCAAGGTGCCGCCGGAGATGGCGGTGCCGCCGGTGAAGGTGTTCGCGGCGGTGTTGGCGATGATCAGCGCGCCCGCACCGGATTTCTCCAGCGAGGTCTTGCCGGTCAGCGAGCCGTCGCCGCCGAAGGTGTACGCCGCGCCCGCGTTCGCCACTTCGATGCGGCGAGGCTGGAGGGCTCCTGTTAGAACGATGCTGCGGTTCGCGGCGCTGTCGTCGAAGCGCACGCGGTCGAGGTTGAAGAAGCGGTTGTCGCCGCCCGGCCCGCCGGTCCAGGGGGTGGTGTTGGCGATGTCCCAGATGCCGGTCGAACCGGTCCAGATGAGATCGGCCGCGGTGCCGGTGACGACAAGGCGGACAAAGGCATTCGAGGTCGCGCCGCCGCCGGAGCGCTGGAGCGCGAAGCTCTGCCGGGTGGAGGCCGGAAGGTTGTGCGTGAGGCCGGGGCTGCCGGGCGCGGAGGTGGCGGACGTGGGACCACTGATGAGTTTATAGGTGCCCGCGCCGAGGCGGCCGTCGGTGAGATTGAAATCGAAGGCCGCGGCCGGAGCACGCAAGGTCATCGTGCCGCCGGCGAGTTCGATTTTGTCGTTGCCGGATGCGGGGTCTCCGGAGAGGTCGAATCTCAGCACCGCTCCCGCGATGTCGATGCCGCCGGAGGCGATCCGGATGGCGCCCGCTTCTCCCGGGGCCGCGCCGGGCGCGCAGGTGGAGCCGGTGGCGAGCGTCACCGGGCCGCCGGTGGTGAAATCGCCCGCGAGCGTCGCGCCGGAAGCCACGGTCGCTGCGGTGGCGCCGAGCGAGCCGTTCACGAGCAGGGTGCCGGCGCTGACGGTGGTGGCGCCGGTGTAGGTATTCGCACCGCCGAAGGTGAGCGTGCCGCCGCCGGATTTGACGATGTGGGTGGGAGACAGACCATCGCGGATCGCGCCGTCGAAGTCGCTGTCCAGGCCGAGGCCGCCGATGTTCAGCGTGGTCGCGCCCGCGGCGTTGTAGTTTCCGGCGAACGCCGATGAGGCATCCCCCGAAAGCGAGCCGATGGCATGGGTGTTGCCGCTGGAGTTGTTGGAGGTGAAAACGGTGATGCCGTCGAGATGGACGCGGGCGTTGTTGAAGCCGTTGAAGGAGCCGCCGACGGAGCGGAAGGCGATGCGGCCGGTGCCGCCGCCGATGAGGTTCACGGTACCGGTGCAGCCGGCGGAAGCGCCGTCGAGATAGACACGGCCCTCGGTGCCGAGCGTGGAGGGCGAGAAGATGTTGAAGGTGCCGCCCCCCGAGAGCGAGCCCTTCACGTTCACGCGTTGAGAGAGGATGAGGTTGCCGGTGGCGTCCTGATCGACGACGATATTCGGCATCAATGTCAGCGTCTCGGCGGTCGCGCTTCCGCGCGCGGACCGCAGGGTGCTGCCGCCGGTGAAGCGGATCGGTCCGCCGTCGAGTTCGCCGCCGGAGGCGAGGATCGTTTCGCCGCCGTTCAGGTACGAGCCGCCGCCGAAGGAGGCGGGACGCGAGAAGGTCAGCGTGGTGTCGCCCGCCTTGGTCAGCGGTCCGGTCGCGGCAAGCGTGCCGGTGCCGCCGAAGCTGTAGTCTTTCGCGCCGGTGACGGTCACCGCGCTGGGGGTGACGGCGCCGGTCAGCGAGATCGCCGGGGAGTTCGAGCCGCGGTCGTCGAAAAGCGCGGTGTCGCCTGCGCCGAAAGCGGTAGGGTCGCCATTCGCCCTCCGCCAGTTCGCGGTCATGTCATCCCACGGATTGCTCCCGCCGCCGATCCAGAGGAGATCGCGCGGGACGCCGGTGCTGGAAACGAGAATCGCGAACTGCCGCGTCCAGGTGGAGCCGTCGCCGTCGAGCACGGTGAAGTAAAATCCGGCACGGCCGTGGGTGTCGGGGGTGGGCGTGAATCGCAGCACCGGCCCGCCGGCCGCGGGCGTGACGCCGTCCTCCGCGAGTTGTGTGACCGAGCCCCCGGTCGCGTCGGTGATGGTGAAGACGGGCGTTTTCGAAAAGCCGCCGGTGAATTTCCGCAGATCGGTCGTGAGGGAGGAGGGCTCGTCCACGGTGTTTTTGGCGATGACCGCGTGGGGCACGGCCTTGAAGTGGAGGTATTCTTCCAGAAAGGTATAGCCCGCAGGCGTATTGGGCGGGAAGTAGGTGCCGCCGGTGATGATCCCGCCGCTGCTTGGGAGGACGTTGTTGTGGTCCTGCACCGCAGGATTCGAGCCCAGCGCCAGCTCCCAGAAGTCCGGCATGCCGTCGAGATCGCTGTCAACGGGCGGGGTGCCCGAATTCAGCGTGCCGAAGCCGCTGTTGGAGACGGGCAGGTGGGACTCGCGCGAGATGCGGCTCGGGGTTTGCGTGACGACGTTATTGAAGAGCAGGGTGTCCACCTCGTCGCGCAGGGGGCCGGTGTGGTTCGCATCGAGCCGCAGCGCGCCGGCGTTCGAGACGACTTTTTTGAAGGCGGTGAGCGGGTCGTCCACCGTCACGACGATGTTCCCAGTGGAGCCGGGGAAGGGGGCGCCCGCCCTGATGTAGCGCTGCGCTCCGGGCGGCGCGCCCTCGGCGGGGTTGTACTCGGAGCCGGCGACGATGGCGTAGCCTTTGTCGGTGCCGTTCAGCACGCCGTCACCGTCGGCATCGTGGAGGCAATCGTCGAGGTAGAGGCTGAAGTTTGGATTTCCATGGCGGTCGATGAGAGCCTTTTCCAGCGCGATGTTATCGGTGCGGCCGGGCGGGGAGAGAAAGTAGCTGCCCCGGACATTCGCTTTCCAGGAAACGGGCGTCTGCGAGTCGCCCATGATGAAGCCGATGCCCCAGTCATAGGTGACGTTGTTGATCCATTCCAGCAATCCGGGCCGAGCCTTGGGGTTGCGGGTATGGTGGTGGGCCCACAGCGAGCCGTGGCAGGAGCCGCGGTTGAGATCCCAGAGGCCGCCCGCGTTGTGGGTTTCCAGGCCCCAGGCGCTCACCGAGTTCTGCATGGTGAAGCGGTCCAGCGAGCTGTTGAAGAACGAGATGTTTTCGTCCGTGCTGAACTGCATCGTCACGTGATCGATGATTGAGTCGGTGGCCGAGCTGTCCACGTTCAGGCAATCGCCGCCGCTGCCGTTCCTGCCGTGGCGGATGCGGAGGTGGCGGAGGATCGTGTTGTTGCCGGTGATGCGCACGGTGCCGTTGCGCAGGCCGACGCCGTCGCCCGGCGCGGTCTGGCCGGCGATGGTGATTTTGTTGCGCACCAGCCGCAGGTTGCCGCCGGGCAACGGGATGTAGCCGCTGACGGCGAAGACGATGGTGCGACCGGAAGCGGGCGCGTTTTCGATGCCGTAGCGCAGCGAACCCGCGCCGCCGGCGTTGAGATTGGTGACGTAGTACACGTCCCCGCCGCGACCGCCGGTGGCGTGGGCGCCGAAGCCCTGGGCTCCGGGAAAGGCGGGAATCTGGGCGGCGGCGGAGCCGATGAGGAGAGGAAGGACGAGGCGTTTCACGGGTCGGTGCGGAAGGGGGCGGCGGGCAGGTTTTCGGAGTTGTAGAGATTCGCGCCGGCGGGATTGTCGGCCCAGGCGTAACGAACGTGGGTGGGGCGAAGGACCGTGGGGCTGGAGACAACGACCGTGCCTCCTTCGATTTCCGCATCCGCCCAGACGAATTTCCGGTCGTCGCCGGCGATGGCGAAGTGTTTCAGCGGACCATCCTTCGCGACGAGCCCACCGGCGATATGGTCGAAGCGAAGCCGGATGCGGCCGTCTTCGATCTCGAAAGTCCTGAACCGCGGACCGGAAGGAACGACGGCGCGGCCATAGGTGGAGTGAAGTGCGAGGCGGGCGAGGCGATGGCCGACATCGCGCTTGTTGCGCGGGTGGACGTCCTTTTCGTCACCGATGTCGATGGTGACGGCCATGCCGGTATGCGGCAGGGCGAGGGAGCTTGCCTGGGCCTCGCGCATCGAGGCGAGGCTGCTGTCGGACGGCTCGGCGGAAGGCGCCTTGTGGGCCGCGAGCTGGACGAAGTAGAAGGGGAAATTACCACGTCCCCAGCGTGCGCGCCAGTCTTCGATGAGGGCCCTTAGCAGCGCGGGGTAGAGTTGCCGTGTGCCGACATTCGACTCGCCCTGATACCAGATCGCTCCGCGGATGCCGTAGGGGACGATGGGGGCGATCATGCCGTTGAAGAGAACGGAGGGACTGTGCGGGTCCTGCACCGGATCGGGGTGCTTCGGCGCGCGGCCTTTCCTGCCGGCGGCGGTCCATCTCGCCAGCGCGCGGGCGTGGTCGGCGAGGAGAGCGGGGTTGTCGCGGCAGGCGATGGATTTTTTCCGGAAGGCGTCGAGGAGCGGCTTGAAGACGGCATCGCCCGCAAGCGTCCCGGCACCGATCCACGCTTCCGCAGTGCTGCCGCCGTAGGCACAGGTGACGAGGCCGATGGGCATGCAGAGTTCCCGCTGGAGTTCGAGGCCGAAGTAGTAGGCGACCGCGGAGAAGCCGGGCGCCGTTTCCGGCGAGCAGGCGAGCCATTCCCCCTCAATCTCGCACCGGGGGTCTTCGCTCATCGTCCATTCGGCGGTGAACATGCGCAGTTGAGGATGATCGGCGGCGGAGACTTCCTCTTTCCAGGCGGCCGCGCCGGCGAAGTAGCGCTTTTCGCTCGGGGCGAGGGTGAAGTCCATGTTCGACTGGCCGGAGCAGAACCAGACTTCGCCCACGAGTACATCGGTGAAGTTACGAGAGATACCGGAGATGGTCACGGTCAGCTCGTGCGGCCCGCCCGCCGGCAGGGCGGGGAGATCGAGGCGGAAGCGTCCGTCGTCGCCCACGGTCCCGGCCACGTTTTTGCCGGCGATGGCGGCGCTGACCTGCGCCCCCGGTATGGCGGTGCCCCACAAGGGATTCGGCGTGTCGCGCTGGAGCACCATACGATCGGAGAAGATGCGCGGCAGCCAGGCATTGGCGGGGAGCAGGCAGGGGCCGAGATCCGTTCCGCGCAGCGCGTCGGCCAGGGCGGCAGCGTTGAATTCCGCTCCGGCGGCGTTCGTGTGGGTGTGGTCGACCGCGGTGAAGAATCCGCCCGTTTTTTCCCGGCCGAGCGCTTCGTAGCGGTCGGAGAGCAATGCGTTGAAGTCGATGAAGACCGCGCCGCCCTGTTCCGCGGCCTGCCTGGCCCACGCTCCGTAGTCTTTGTCCGCGCGGCCGATTTTGCCGTCTTTCCAGATATTCCGCGGGATGGGGGAGAGCACGATGGGCGCGGCGCCCTTCGCTTTGGTATCGGCGATGTATTTCCGGAGATACCACCCGTAGCTGCGGACGGTTTCCGGTTCGCCGCTGCCTTTGCGGACGATGTTCCCGGTTTCGTCGCCGTTGCCCTTGAGCGAGGCGCGGCCGCGTTCGTCATCGAGGGGACCGCCATCGTTGTGGCCGAATTGCATGATGACGAAATCGCCCGGCTGCAACTGGGCCGTGACCGCATCCCAGCGGCCTTCGGCGAGGAAGGACCGGCTGCTCCTGCCGCCGATGGCGAGATTGACGACCCGGATTTTCGCGGGATCGAAGTGCCCGACCAGAGGATCTCCCCAGCCGAGCTGACCTTCGGTCCGGTTGCGGACCGTGGAGTCGCCGATGATGAAAAGCGCAGGCTTCGCCCATGCCGCCGCGGTGACGAGACAGCAGGCAAGAGCCAGCCGAAAAACGGGTTGCATGCGGCAGGATGCCTCCGCCCCGACGATCTGTCGCATCCCTCTTGTGGGGGATGCTGGCATGCGATGTCCGCAAATGCGTTTTACCGGCAACGTCGAAAGCGATTCCGTGCGCCGGCCTTATCGCCCCCCCGAGCCTGCGTCTGTTCCTATGGGCCATCAGCCCAAACCATTCGGGCGTTCAATCTTGTGCCCGTTGGAAGTGGGTTGTCGAAGTCGATTTCGATGACGAACTCTCTGGAATTCCGGGAGAGACCGCCGAGTACTATCCCAGCTCCCCGGCCAACGCCATCGAATACCTGTTGAGTCTCTCCCGGTACCAATGAGATCATCTTTGCTGCGTTACTGCCATCAACATGTTTCTTACAGATAACTTTCTGATCATGATCAGATCGATTAGTGATCGCGATGCTATACGGGATACCGGTATCCTCCATGCCATCAATAAGGAGGTGCTTCACGGGGTTTCCTAATGTACGCGCCACCGAGACCGAAAACTGGACTCTGTTCCGACCCGACACATCTTCCGAAAATACTTCTCTGGATCCGCCCAGACTTAAATACACGAAAATGATTGCGGCAATTCCAAATGCGGCGATGCCCGAAACCAGCCGGAGGATGACTTTCATGCGCATGCGTTCCCTGCTGATCGAGGTGAGCCAACCTTACCGGACGAGGCGCGGGTGGCAAACAGGAAAGGGAACGGGCCGTGGAAATCCTCCGACAAAACAACGGGCTGGCAGAGGTTAGCTCCATGGCCTTCGACTTTGCTTTGCATGACATGTTCGTATCGGTCCCCATAGAATTGCGCTTAGTGGATGATCCGCGGGATGACGGCGCCGTCCAATCATCGATGAAGTATATTCCCATTGAGAATCATTTGAAATCGACCTTCCGGAATGATTCCCGCAAGCGTATGGAGACGCCGATATCCCGCTCGATCATCCGGGAAAACCATCGATGATCGAGTGCCGGGCGAAACGGAGAACCGGATCAAGGGCAGCTAACCCCATCGGGGGGCTGGCATTCGGATGGAACAAAGAGCACTTTTCCGCCTCTGACACCCATTCGCATCCGTTTTGAAATTCCCCTTTCCGCATGCCGCGTTCGCCGCGCTGTCGATGGTTCCCGCGCTGGCGGAAGTCCGCGTCCGCGACGAGGGACGCGCCTTCCTGCTGGAGAACGGCAAAATCTCCGCCCGCATCGACAAGTCGAGGGCGACGTTGGTCTCCCTGAAGCGCGGCGATCTGGAAATGCTGCGCGGCGGTTCGGGCTACTGGTCGTGCACCGGCGGCTCGGGCGGCGGGAGGATCCGGGGTTTTCCGCGGCCGTCGTCGTCGGCCATCACCCGTGACGGCGGGAAGGTCGGCGAAGTGGCGGTGGATTGCCGCTACGACGGAGCCGACGGCACCTGGCCCGTGAACGTTTCCTTCCGCTACGCCCTGCTCGAAGGCTCCGAAAGCCTGCACGTCTACGGCATCTTCGAGCATCCGTCAGGCATGCCGGGATTTTCCATCGGCGAGGCACGCTATGTCGTGAAGCCGGACCCGGCGGTCTTCGATCATTTCACGGTCGATCCCCAGCGCTCGCGGAAAATGCCCACCGGCGAGGACTGGGACCGCGGCACGCAGCTCAACATGAAGGAGGTCCGCCGTCTCAACACCGGCATTCACCGGGGAACGGCCGAGCACAAGTACGGCTATTCCGCCGTGTTTTCCGAATCGCCGGCCTACGGCTGGTCCTCCGGGACGAAACGGCTCGGGCTGTGGATGGTTCATCCTTCCTTCGAGTCGATCGCCGGCGGACCGGCGAAGCCGGAACTCACCGGCCATCTCGACGTGAATCCCGGAGGGCGCCCCGTGCTGCTGAACATGTGGCACGGCAGCCACTATGGCGGCGCCTCGCTCCATGTCCGCCAGGAGGAGGATTGGTCGAAGGTGATCGGTCCTTTCCTGCTCCACACCAATGCCGGCGGCGATGCCCTCTTCCTCTGGCGCGAGGCGATGAGAACGGCCTCCCGAGAAGCGGAGAAATGGCCCTATCCCTGGGTCGAAAGCCCGCTCTATCAGGCGGCGGACCGCGTGGCCGTCAGCGGCACGATGGTCGTCAGCGATCCCCACGGCGGCGCGAAGCCGGGCGCGGTGTGGGTCGGCCTGACCGCACCCGATTACGAAGGGCGCGGCGGTGTGAAAGTCGACTGGCAGCGGGATGGCAAGCATTACCAGTATTGGACGAAGGCCGCGCCGGACGGCTCGTTCCGCATCGGTTCGGTGCGGCCGGGGAAATATGTCCTGCGGGCATTCGCCGATGGCGTTCTGGGCGAGTTCGAACGGCCAGACATCGAGGTCACGGCGGGTGAACCATTCGCCCTCGGCCGCATTTCCTGGCAGGCCGTCCGCGCCGGACCCACCGTCTGGGAAATCGGTGTGCCGGACCGCAGTGCGCGGGAGTTCCGCAACGGCGACCGCTACTGGCTTTGGGGCCTCCATCTGCGCTATCGCGAGGAATTTCCCGGCGGCGTGGATTTCACCATCGGCAAAAGCGATTGGCGGGAGGACTGGAATCTCTGCCAGCCGCTGCGCCTCGATGAAAACGGCAGAGTGCTCGGCGACTCGGTGTGGAAAGTCCGGTTTCATCTCCGGGAGCCCGGGGATCATCTGCTGCGGATCGCCCTGTGCGGCCACCGGCGGCACGATCGTCTGCGCGCCGCGCTCAACGGCCATCCCGTCGGTGACAGCGGCCCCTTGCACGAGAACGGGGTGATGCACCGCGACGGTCATCGCGGCATGCTTACGGAACTGGAGTTTCCCATTCCCTCCGGTGTGACGGAAGCGCGGGAGAATCTGCTGGAGCTTCGCCTGAGCGGCGTGTCCTGGCATCAGGGGTTGCTCTACGATTATCTGCGGCTGGAGAGGGTGGAGAAGGTGGAGCCGTAGAGCCCGCGGGAAGCGACAAATCGCGATCGGCCGGGGAGGCCCCATAACACCGCGTCACACCGGCCAGCGGTCTTCGCGCGAATCGCGGAATTTCATGGCTGCTTCGGTGCGGGAGCGGACGTGGAGTTTTTCGTAGATGTGCTTGAGGTGGACGCGCACGGTCTCGACGGAGATATCGAGGCGGTCGGCGATCTCCTTGTTGGCGAGCCCTTCGCAGAGGAGCTCGAGAATTTCGGTCTCGCGCTTGGAAAGCTTCACGTCCTCCGCCTCTTCGCTTCCGGCTTTCGGCGCGGGCTGGTGAAAGGCTTCGACGACGCGGCGCGCGATCTCCGGACTCATCGGCGCGCCACCGGTGCGCACGCTGTGGATCGCGTCGCGCACTTCGGCGGGGTCGGAACGCTTGAGCAGGTAGCCGCAGGCGCCGGCCTTGAGCGCGGCGAAGATTTTATCGTGATCCCGATAGACGGTGACCATGACCACTTTCACTTCAGGCAGGTGCCGTCTCAGCCGGGCGGTGGCTTCGACACCCGACATACCGGGAAGGTTGATGTCCATAAGCACGATCTGCGGGCGGAAGGCATCGATCTTTTTCAGCGCCTCCTCGGCGGTCGGCCAGACGCCGATGCAGCGCAGGCCCGGATCGGATTCCACCACCCTGCGCAGGGTGCCGCCGAGAGCGGCATTGTCCTCCACGATGGCGACGTCGGTGATCTCGGGTTTTTGGGACATGTCCGGAAAGTTAAGTAGAGGAAGAGGAAGGAGCAAGCGGCGGAAGCGTGAGCGCGACGGTCACGCCGCCGCCGGGAGTATCGAGGATGCGGCAGTTGCCGCCGCAGGAGACCATACGTTCGCGCAGATTGCCGATGCCATAGCCTTTCGCCTGCCACTCCTGGGAGAAGCCGCGGCCATTGTCCTCGATGCGGATTTCCAGGCCGCGGGGGTCGAGTACGACGGCGAGACGGGCCTGGGTGGCTTGTGAGTGCTTGACGAGATTGTTGAGCGCTTCGCGTGCGGCGAGGAAGACGCCGTGGCGCACGGTCGTGTCGAGCGGCTGGTCGGGGATGTGGCGCGGAATGTCGGTGCGCAGCGGGATGCGGGCGCGGTCGAGGAATTCGCGGGCGAAGGCGGCGAGGTAGTCGATCAGCGAGCGCAGCGTGTCTTCCCGCGGATTCACGGCCCAGACGATCTCGTCGAGCGTGCCGACGACTTCCTTCGCCTTGCTGGACAATTGGTCGAGCGCCGGGCGCATGCCGTTTTCGCCGCCGGCCTCGGCGGCGAGCGCGGTGAGGATGGAGATCTCGGTGAGCGAGGCTCCGAGATCGTCGTGCAGGTCGCGGGCGATGCGCGTGCGCTCGGCTTCGCGGGCGTGGCGGAGCTTGAGCTTCTGGATGCGCCCTTTCATCCGGACGCGGGCGATGCCCCAGCCGATGCCGGCGGCGACGAGCAGAGTGAGGATGCCGGCGGTGACGAGGAACCAGGCGGCTTCCCAAAAATGCGGGCGCACGACCAACGGCAGGCGGGCGGGCGTTTCGCTCCAGATGCCGTCGCCATTCACGGCCAGCACTTCGAAGGTGTAGCGGCCGGGCGGCACGGCTTCGAAAGCGGCGACCCGCTGGTGGCCGAGTTCGCGCCAGGTGTCGTCCAGCCCGGCAAGGCGGGCGCGGTAGGTGACTTTTTCCGGTTCCAGATAGCTCAGGCCGGCGAAGCGGAATTCCACCCGCGAACGGCCCGGCCCGGCCTCGATGCTTTGTGCGCCGTTTTCATGCAGGCGGCCGTTTACGCGGACGCTCCGCAGGTAGACGGGCGGCGGCACGCGGTTGATTTCGACGAGCCCGGGGTCGATGCGCACGATGCCGTTGCCGTTGGGAAACCACAGCCGGCCATCTTGCGCACGCCATGCGGCGGGTTGGTGGCCGCCGATGCACTCGCGCGAGGGCAGGCCGTCGGAGCGGTCCAGCCGCAGCCAGTGCAATGGCATGTCCGCATCGGCCGCCCGGGCCAGCAGTTCGCCGCGGCTCGCGCGCAGGATGCCGCCGAGCGAGCCAAACCAGAAATGCCCGCGCCCGTCGTCGAGGATCGAGGTCAGCCGCAGCTCGGGGATGCCAGCTTCCTCGCCGAATTGGATCCATGCGAGACCGTTCCAGAGAAACAGGCCGCCGCCCAGCGTGGTGACCCATATTTCATGCGGAGATCGCGCCAGCAGCCCGGAAATCCAGCGATGACGCAGGGCGGGTGCGCCGCCCAGGGCGGCAAATCCCTTCGTCCCGCCGATCAGTATGCGGCCGTCGCTGGTGCCGGCGAGCATTTCGCCGGAGGGCGAGGTGGTCATGACCGTCACGTCTCCGGGAGGGTCGATGGCGTGCTCGGTCACGGTGCCGCCGTCATAGGAGGCGATGCCCTGGGAGCCGCCGAACCAGAGGATGCCGCCGGCATCCTGCCGGATCGTCCGCACTTTCGAGGGCACCTGCGTCCTCGCGAATTGCGGCTCGAATCCATCGTCCTTGCGGAGAAATACCGAGCCGTCGCGCGAGGCGATCCAGAGGCGCTTGTCCCGGTCCTCGAACATGGCGGCCGCCGGACGTTGGATGCCGGAGGGCGACAGCTTGAGATGCTCCCATGATTCCGGCGTCCAGCGGGTCACGCCGCTGCGCCGCCCGGCGATCCACCACACGCCGCCGCTGTCCTGAAGCAGACCGACGGGCGTGCGATCGTGCAGACCGCTCTCTTCGCCAAGCACGTCCACACGGCTGAAGCGGACTCTGGCGAGGCCGTTGACGGCCGTTGCGATCCAGACATTTCCCTCGCGGTCTTCGAGCAGTTCCTGAAAGGTGTAGGGATAGGCGGCGCCCGGCAGAGTGACCGGGATGGCCGGCGATCCTCCGGAATCTTCCACGATGAGATTGCCGGCTTCCCCCGCCGACCAGCGCCGCCCGTCGCGGCTGTGGAGCTGGAGTTCGCTGTCCGGCGTCACGGCACGGCCGCCCCGGCGCTGGGTTTCCCCGTCCTTTGCGAAGCGCTCCAACAGATCGGGGGGAACCTGCTCCAGCGCTTCGGCGCATCCGTCGCGGATTTCCCAGTAGTCGTCGCCGCGCCGGAAGAAAACGGCATTCCGGGAATCGGCCAGAAGTTGCGTCACCAGCGGCCGGGACAGGTCATCCAGCACCCGCACCAGCCGGCCGCCGCTGACCCGGAAAAGCCCGCCCTGAAAGGTCGCGGCCCACACGCTTCCGTCCGGCGTGGCGAAGAGACGCCAGAAGGCGAAGCGCAGGCGGCGCATCTCGCCCTCCGGCTCGATGGTCTCGAATTCCATCCCATCGAAGCGGGCGATGCCTTCCGCCGTGGCGACCCACAGGTAGCCCTCGGCATCCTGCACGAGCGAGCGGACCACATTGCCCGGCAGACCGTCTTCCGACTGCCATAAGCGCACCAGCAGCGCGGGCCGTCCGGCCGCCGCCAGCGACAGGAACAGGAGAGCGAAGATCGCGGCGAACCGGCGCATGGGGCACCAATCTGGAGTGCATCGCCGCGCTCTGTCGATCCCCCCTTTCGGTAAGCGTTCCGGCGGGCGGGCATGCTTCCGGCGTATTCACGCGAAAAGCTCTTTTACGACATGCCCGTGGACGTTGGTGAGGCGGCGCTGGATCCCGTTGTGGTAGAAGGTGAGCTTTTCGTGGTCGATGCCGAGGAGGTGGAGCAGCGTGGCATGGAAGTCCGGAGTGGTGACGATATCCCGGACGGCATGGTAGCCGATCTCGTCGGTGGCTCCGTAGGCGAAACCGCGCTTGAGGCCGGCGCCGCAGAGAATGTTGGTGAAAGCCTGCGGGTGGTGGTCTCGGCCGCGGCTGAGCGTGCCGGAGCCGGCCTGGGCGTATGGCGTGCGGCCGAACTCGGTGGTGATCATGACAAGGGTGTCGTCGAGCATGCCGCGCTCCTTGAGATCGCGGATCAGCCCGGCGATGGGCCGGTCGATGCGCAGAGCTTCGCCGCTGTGGGACTTGTAGCCATTGCCGAGGATGTCGTCGTGGGCATCCCACGAAACGCCGTCGCCGGTCCAGAGCTGGACCATGCGGACACCGCGCTCGACGAGGCGGCAGGCGGCCAGACAGTTGCGGGCGGTGTCGGCGCATTCCTTGCGATCGAGGCCGTAGAGGTGGCGGACGTGTTCGGGCTCGGCGGCGAAGTCCATGGCCTCGGGAATCGCGCGCTGCATCTGCGCGGCGAGTTCGTAGGCGCGGATGCGGGCGAGCAGCGGATCGGCGGCGGATTCTTCAAGATCGGCGGCGTGGCGGCGGTTGAGGGTTTCCAGCAGGGAGAGGCGGGCTTTTTCGGTACGGGCATCGACGGGCTTCTGCGGCTTGAGATTGGCGACGGGCTCGCCGCCGCGGGCCTGGAAGGCGACGCCCTGGTGCCGCGCGGGGAGGAACCCGGAGGACCAATTGAAGGAGCCTCCGGCGGAGTTCGGGATGCCCCGGGCATCGGGCAGGACGACGAAGGCGGGGAGGTTTTCGTTTTCGCTGCCGAGACCGTAGGAAAGCCACGAACCCATGGCGGGGAAGCCCATCTGGCGAAAGCCGGTGTTCGCCTGGAAGACGCCGGGGATGTGGTTGGCGGTCTCGGCCTGCATCGAGCGGATCAGGGTCAGTTCGTCGGCGACGCCGGCGATGTGGGGAAAAAGTTCGGAAATGAGGAGGCCGCTTTCGCCGCGCGGCTTGAATTCGTAGTGGGGCCGGTGGAGGCGGCCGATTTTCCCGAAAAAGGCATCCGCGCCGAAGGACGCGGGCAGGTCGGTGTCGTGGTATTTCACCAGATCCGGCTTGAAGTCGAAGGAGTCGATGTGGCTCAGGCCGCCGCCGAGGAAAATGTGGATCACGCGTCTGGCGCGGGGCGGGAAATGCAGGCCGGTGGGCGGGGTGGCGGCGAGCAGTCCCTGCCTGCCGAGCAGTCCGGCGAGAGCCATGCCGCCGATGCCGAAGACGGAGTCGCGCAGGAAATCCCGGCGGGTGGTGGGGATGGAGTTCATCGGAGGAAGAAGAATTCGTTGGCGTTGATAAGGACCAGACAGGTTTGTTCGAGTCCGTGGGCTTCGAGGAAGGCGGCGCAGTCGCGGAGCTCATCGCCGGAGGGCGGACGGCCGAAGGCAAGCCGCCAGGCGAGGCGGAGCTGGGCCTGCGGGTCGTCGCCCCCTTCGGCGCGCAGGCGGGCAGCGAAATGTTCCGCGGCGAAGGCGGCGAGCGGATCGTTGAGCAGCGAGAGGGCCTGCAACGGCGTGATGGTCGAGGCGCGGCGCGGCAGGGTTACGCCCGGCGCGGCGCAATCGAGGCTTTCCAGCAGCGGGTGGCCGCCGGAGCTTGCCCACAGGCGGTAGAGGGTGCGGCGGCGGTTTTCAGGAGGGATGCCGGCGACGGGGTCCGTGAATTCGTGGTTCTTGTCGAGCTTCACCGCCACGTCGCGGAAGCTGGGGCCGCCGAGCCGGGAATCGAGCGTGCCGGAGACGGCGAGCAGGGCGTCGCGGATCTGCTCCGCGGCGAGGCGCTTGACGGGCGCGCGCCAGAGCAGGCGGTTGCCGGCGTCGATGGCCATGGCGGCTTCGTTTTCCAAGCCGCTGCTTTGGCGGTAGGCGGCGGAGGTGACGATGCGACGGATCGCGGGCTTGAGCCGCCATTCCTCGTCGATGAGGGTGGCGGCCAGCCAGTCGAGCAATTCGGGATGGCTGGGCGGGCCGCCATTGAAGCCGAAATCGCTGGGGGTATCGACGAGGCCCGTGCCGAAGAGGTGGTGCCAAAGGCGGTTGACGATGACGCGGGAGGTGAGCGGGTTGCGCGCATCGGCAAGCCAGCCGGCGAGACGCTTGCGGCGCTCCGCTTCGGGGGCGTCGGGCGCAAGGCCGAAGTCGGCGGACGGTTCGCTCAAGGCGTTGAGACCACCGGGACTCACGATTTCACCAGGCTCGGTAACATTGCCGCGGTGCAGGACGTGAAAGAAGCCGGGCTGGCGGAAGTGCGGGACATGGGCGGCGCCGGAGAACTCCGGCCGGCCGGGAGCGGCCCGCAGCGCGATGCCTTCGCGTTCCTTTTCCTGCTGGTGCACGCCGCCAAACAGCGCGGCCATGCGGAAGTAATCCTTTTGCGGAATGGGATCGAATTTGTGATCGTGGCAGCGCGCGCACTGTACGGTCAGGCCGAGGAAGGTCTGGCCGAGGACGCCGACGAGGTCTTCCAGGTGTTCCTCGCGGGCGACGCGCTGCATCGCCTGAGAGCCTTCGATGTGGCCGACCTGATCCCAGGTGCCCGCAACGAGGTAACCGGTGGCGAGCAGGGCGTCGAGATCATCCGGGCGCAGGACATCGCCGGCGATCTGGAGGCGGATGAATTCATCGTATGGCAGATCGGCGTTGAAGGCGTTCACGACCCAGTCGCGGTAGCGCCATGCCTGTTCGCGGATGCGGTTGCGCTCGAAGCCCTGGCTTTCGCCGAAGCGGATCACGTCCAGCCAGTGCCGCGCCCAATGCTCGCCGAAGGCGGGCGAGGCGAGCAGGGCATCGACATAACGCTCGTAGGCATCGGGGCGCTCGTCACGCAGCAGCGCATCGACGGTCTTCGGATCCGGCGGCAGGCCGGTGAGATCGAAGCTGGCCCGTCGCGCCAGAGTCCGCAAATCAGCTTCGGCGGCGGGTTGCAGCGAGGCGTCTTCCAGCCGGGCGAGGATGAAGCGGTCGAGATCGCCGCGCGGCCAGCGGGTGTCGCGAACCGCGGGCACGGGAGGCTTTTTCACCGCCTGCAGTGACCACCAATCGTATCCGGCGCGGTAGCCGGTGGTGGCGAGATAGGGGTCCACCGGCTCGTCGCTCCACTCGGCGCCGGCGTCGATCCATTCCCTGAGAAGCCGTTGCTCTTCGGCGTCGAGCGGCGGGCGCTTTTTCGGCATATCGCCGTCCTCGACCTGCACCCAGAGTTCGCTGCGGGCAGCATTCCCGGCGACGATGGCCTTCGAAGCGCCGCGGAGGGTGGTGAGGTCGATCTTACCTTTCGGCTCGGATGGATTGTGGCACTCGACGCAGTGGCGCGAGAGGATCGGCGCGATGACCCGCTTGAAGTGAAGCTGTCCGGCGGTCGGTTCCTTCGGCGGCGGTGGCGGCGTTTCGGATGGATGGCGCGGCAGGGTGCCGGGCCAGATTTCGAGACCGGACCAGTTGGCGTGGCCGCCTTCGCTGGTGAGTTCGAGCGCGCCGTCCCGTGCGGAGCCATGCCAGGGGCCGAGACGATGCCAGGTCCCCGCCGGGCCGCTGTGGTGGTTGGCGATGACGAGTCTGCCATTCACCGAGCCCGACCAGATCTCGGGGTTGTTGTCCTCCCATACGTAGAGGAAGAGCGTGAGTTCGCCTTCCGGGAGTCCGTCGATGCGCAGGTGGTTTTTCCCGGCGGAGTTCCAGAGGCTGCTGCGGATCATCTTCGCGAGGTCGTCCGGAGCGGCGGGGACGAGGGGGACATTCTGATTCTCGAACTGGCTCAGCCCCTTGCCGAGCGTCGTCGGCCCGGCTTCCCAGTGCCGTCCGCCGATGACAAGCTCTGGCCCGCCGAGATTGATGAGACGCAGGGGGCCCGGTTCCGCGGCGACGACCACCGTCAGGAAAAGGACGGCGGCAAGCACATGCGCGGCGCAGGCCGGAACGGCGCGAGCGGGTTTCATGGAATCAACGGAGGCTATACGATCCGGCTCCGGAGGGTCATACAAAAGTCCGGAGAGCCCTATTCTGTTTGGTTAAATTTCGCTTTTCCGAAAATTTGGATAGAAGCCGCAACCGGAACGAAGTGGAGATGGACCGGATGTCAAATCGCTGGGACATCCGCATGGATTCGAGGGATTTTTCCGGGACGAGTTTTCCATCCATCAGCGCGATGGCGGAACCCGCCAGACCCTCGGCGGAGCCTCGCAGGCCGCCTCCGGGGAGTTTCTTCATTGGAAAGGGCAGCGAATCTCCGGGATGATTTTCCGAGCGATGGGGATAGGACTTCCGATCCACGCCATCGGATCATCAACCATCAGTGGCTTTCATAGATTGCTGAGCAAAATACTGCCTTGTTGGCCATTTTGGAATCGCTTACGGTTTTTCCGGATGGCTTGGAATTTCAAGCATTTGAAATCAAACCCATAAGTCATTTAACGTTAATTGAACGGAGATCATTCAGGAAGAAATGAGACGCCACCCTCCCGATTGGGTGGCGGAACGAATTCTACTGTTCGGCAAAAATATGAATCTATTTCGAAAGCAACCCGTAAATGAAGACGATCAGGAGTTATTGATCGCATTACGGGAGTTTATAGGCGCGTTTGAGGCACTATTCCATCACGACTGGACTTATGCAAAAACCATGATAGGAGATGAAGAGGAAGGATGCACCTTCCTTAAACCCGGCTTGGAAGATGAAACGGAAGACTGGGGATCGCGAGGCGAATTACTCGAGAAATACAGGAACCTGAAAAGTATCATGGAGAAGAGAGGCCTACAGCCCATTTTTAACCCTCACATAAAGAGTTTTCTGGAGCAATATGACCAGTGGACTCCATGAAAGAGCCGAACAGGGCGCTGCACCCATGGCTACCCGCGTCACTCGCTTCTCCCCTTGCAGGAGTCGCGCCACGGGCAGCCGTGGGTGAACTTGGACGTTGGCATTACCACGCTACGCGCATCCCGATATGACCAAAACATGCTGGACCACAATCGACGATTACATCGAAGACACTCTCATCAAGCCTGACGAGGCCCTCGACCGCGCACTCCTTGCGAGCGCCAAGGCGGATTTGCCGCCGTATCAGGTTTCTCCGGCGCAGGGCAGGTTGCTGCATCTCATCACGAGAGCCTGTCGCGCCCGCACGATCCTGGAAATCGGCACGCTGGGCGGGTATAGCACGATCTGGCTCGCGCGGGCACTTCCGGCGGATGGCCGATTGATCACGCTCGAGGCCGAGCCAAAGCACGCCGAGGTTGCCCGTGCAAACATCTCCCACGCCGGTCTTGCCTCGTTGGTCGAGGTGCGCTGTGGGCGCGCGCTCGACTTATTGCCGCAACTCGCCACAGAGCGTTTGCCCGCATTCGACCTGACCTTTATCGATGCCGATAAGGTGGCTTCAGCCGATTATTTCGCCTGGGCGCTCCGTCTCTCCCGCGTTGGCAGCGTCATTATCGTGGACAACGTGGTGCGAGACGGCGCTCTTGCAGACACCGCGAGCGCCGATCCGGGCGTCGTGGGAGCCCGCCGGTTGCATGAGCTTATCGCGGCGGAGTCGCGCGTCACGGCGACAACGATTCAGACCGTCGGCTGCAAGGGCTACGACGGATTCACCTTTGCTCTCGTAGCGAGCCCGTGACGATACCCGCAACGCCTGACAAGAGGTCGCCAGCCCCGCCGCTGCGAGTTCCGGCCGCCATGATATTCCTCACAATCATCACGGCCTATGTGGCCGCTTACCTCCTGACCACCGATCTTTTTGCGGGGAGTCACGATGGTTCCCAAATCGACATCCGCCTCTTCCGCTCGAGGCCGCACCAGACTGTCTTCGTCCCTCTGCTCGTCGTCGAGACATGGTTGCGCGGAGCCGGAACGGAGTTCCATGGCCAGATCGCCGATGGCGCTTCGCTTCCCCTGCCGCATCCCTAACTCGCATTTCTCCCACCCGGCGCCGAAGGATGAGGTCCATCCGCCCCGTTGGGGCGGGATACCGTCCTTTTCACGTCCCGGCAAACCGCGGCCAAAGCTCGGCGACCAGGCTTTCCTGCGCTTGCTCCATCCGCGCCCGATCCTCGTCGCTTTCATCCTCGTGCCCGGCGAGGTGCAGCAGCCCGTGGACGAGGTAGCGGAAAATCTCCCGCAGCGGCGGCTCGGCGTTTTCCTCGGCCTGCCTCAACGCAACCTCCACGCCGATGACGATCTCGCCGTGGTGAAAGGTGATCACGTCGGTCTCGCCCTCGATATTCATGAACTCGCGGTGGACGCGGTCGCTCGTCTCGTCGTCCACCAGCGCGACCTCCACCCAGCCGAGCTCGCTGAGCGGCGCGTGATCGCAGACGATGTGTTCCTTCAGCACCCGTCCCGCGGCGGCGAGACCGGCGCTTTCCAGCAGGGTGAGCCAGGCTTCGGGCACGGAGACCCGCTCCTGATGGTTGCCGACGAGAAGTTCGAGCGAGTTCATTGAGGATTCGGTGAAATGGGCTTCGTCGCCGGGGGCGCCGGGCGGGCCTCGCCACCGTGGGAGGCGGCGGCGCGACGCTCGATGTCGGACTTGCGGCCGCCCTGGGTGCGCTCGTCGTCCTTGGGGTAGCTGATGCGGCTGTGCATCATGCTGCGCAGCGTGCTGCAGAAGCTGTCCTTGACCTTGGCGAGATCGCGGATCGTCAGCGGACAATCGTCGAGCTGGCCGTCGCAGACGCGGCCTTCCACCAGATCCTCGACCATTGTGCGGATTTTCGCCGGGGTGGGTTTCTTGAGCGAGCGGGAGGCGCTTTCGACGCTGTCGGCGAGGCTCAGAATACCGCTCTCCCGCGTGCGCGGGCGGGGACCGGGGTAGCGGAAATTCTTCTCGTCCACCTTGGGCAGGTCCTCCGGGTTGCCAAGGCCCTTTTCGACTTTTTCCAGCTCGGCCCGCTTCTGCTCCTGGGCGCGGCGGTAGAAGTAGATCACCAGCGAATCGCCGTGGTGCTCCTGGATGATGTCGATGATGCGCGGGTTGAGCTTGTGCTTCACCGCCAGGTCGATGCCGTCCTTGACGTGGGCGATAATGATGAGCGCGCTCATCGTCGGCGTCAGCGTGTCGTGCGGATTTTCCGCGCCGTCCTGCTGGTTTTCGATGAAGTACTCCGGCTTGGCGAGCTTGCCGATGTCGTGAAAATAGGCGCCGACGCGGCACATCGGCGCATTCGCTCCCACCGCTTCGGCCGCGGCTTCGGCCAGCGAGGCGACGATCAGGCTATGGTGGAAGGTTCCGGGCGCTTCGAGCTGCAGGCGGCGCAGCAGCTTGTGGTTCAGGTCGCTGAGTTCCAGCCACGAGATGTTAGTGGTGAGCTGGAAGGCGCCCTCCAGCACCGGCAGCAGGCCGCTGACGAGCAGCGCGGTGAAAATCCCCGTCCCCACCGCGGCCAGCGAACTGGTCCCGGCGAGCTTGCAATCGCTGACGCCGCCTTGGAAGCAGCCGATCACATCGATCTGGCCGAAGGCGATGGAAAGCAGGAGCGCCGCGGCGCCGGAATAGAGCCCCGCACGCAGGAGCTGGACGCGCTTGCGCACCTGATACACGGCCTGCACCGTCACCAGCCCGCATACCAAGCTGACGATCAGGTAGACGAGCACGTCGTCCCTCTCCACCACCAGCGAACCGAGCAGCGCGGCGTAGACCGTCGAGAAAATCCCCACGCTGCGGCCCAGCAACACCGCGTGGATCATCGGCGTGAGCGCGAAGGGGATCAGCACGAATTTCAATTGCCCCGGCATCGCATTCGCATCGACGAGCAGCGAGACCGCACGCACGGCCACCACGTGGCAGGCGAGGCCGCCCAGCACCAGCAGAAGCCGGCCGTTGCGCCTGGCGATCGTTTCATGCGCCGCGTGGAGGATCGCTATTGCGGTCGCCGCCAGCACCATGCCGAAAAAGGTGCCGCGAAGCGTGTCGCCCTCGAAATTCGACCCCTCCGCGGCGCGCAGCGTCATCAGCCCCATCCCGAGCGCGAAGAGCGCGTAAAGGCCCCAGCGAATCCATGCGCTGCGATCCAGGGAGAGCGCGACCTGGTTCTCCGAGTGGACCCGGCGCTTGCGGCCGGAAGACATGCCGCGACGCGCAAGGCGCCAGCGTTTGAAAGCATCGATGAATCCCACAGCAGCTTGTCGGAGTTCCGGGACGCCAAAGGGCGCGTTCGACCGCGCCCCCTGGCGCGGGAGGGACTAACGGATCGCCGTTCCCTTGGCAATGAGCAAATCCTCGCACGATGCGTCAGATTGTCGCATATCATTCTGCCGAATCCCGGTGTTTCCCATAAGCCTCGATGATGCGCCCCACCACGGGATGCCGGACCACATCCTCGCCGGAAAAGCGCACGAAGCCGATCCCCTCGACCCCGGCGAGCGCCTTTTCCGCCTCCGCCAGGCCGGAGGGCACGGTCGGCTTGAGATCCACCTGCGAGCCATCGCCCGTCACCACCATCCGCGATTCCTCGCCGAGCCGGGTGAGAGCCATAAACATCTGCTCGCGGGTCGTGTTCTGGCCTTCGTCGAGGATCACGAAGGAGCGCGCCAGGGTCCGGCCGCGCATGAAGGCCAGCGGCGCGATTTCGATGGTGCCGTCCTCCAGATAGCGTTCTCCCGCTTCCGGGCCGATCATGTCGTGGATCGCGTCGTAGAGCGGCCGCAGGTAGGGCGCGACCTTTTCCCGCAGGTCGCCGGGCAGAAAGCCGAGCGCCTCGCCCGCTTCCACTGCCGGGCGGGTCAGCACCACGCGGGCGACCTGCTTTTCGCGGAGCATGGAAAGCGCCATCGCCATCGCCAGGTAGGTCTTGCCGGTGCCCGCGGGGCCGAGTCCGAAGACCACGTCGTTCGCCTCGATGGCGCGGAGGTATTCGAGCTGGCGCGGCGTTTTCGGGGCCACCGGCTTGCGCCCGCGGATGCCGAGCAGCCGGACCCCGGAAAGCTCCGCTACTCCCCCTTCCCTGCCCTCGGCCGCCAGATCCACCGCCATCCGGAAATCCCGCGCCGTGATCTGCGCACCCTGCCGTCGCGCCTGCTCCAGATCGCCGAACACCGCCGCGGCCCGGTCCACGCCCTCACCCGGCCCGGCGAAGAGAATCCAGCCATCCCGCGTGACCGACCGCACCGCGAGCTTTTGCTCCAGATAGCGCAACTCCCGCGCGTCGTTGGCGAAAAGGGAGTGGAGAAAGGGCGCCGTTTCGTATTCCAGTTTCAGCTCCTTGTCGGAGGGATTCATCGCCGTCGGTCTAACCGCTCCGACCGCTTCGGTCATCCGGAAAAACGCCGCCGCCCCCCGCTTGTGAAATTTTTCACAAATTGCGGTTGGCCGCCCCGCCGGGCCTGATGATACTGCGGCCCCGCGTTTTTCCCGCCATGTCCGAAGTCCGCTACCTGCCCGGCAAACAACCCGATCCCCGCGAGCACCGGTTGATCTTCAAAAACGTTGATCGCGAGGGTTGGGACCCGTCCATCGACCGCTACCTGCAGGACGGCGGCTACGAGGACCTGCGCAAAGCCCTCGGCATGGAGCCCAAGGCCATCACCGAGGAAGTGAAGAAATCCGGCCTGCGCGGCCGCGGCGGCGCGGGCTTCCCGACCGGCCTCAAGTGGACCTTCATCCCGCCGAACAACACCAAACCGGTCTACCTCATCTGCAACTGCGACGAATCCGAGCCCGGCACCTTCAAGGACCGCTACATCGTCCACCAGGACCCTCACCAACTCATCGAGGGCATGGTCATCTCCTGCTTCGCCGTCGGCGCCAAGGTCGCCTACATCTATATCCGCGAGGAATTCCCCGAAGCCGCCGTCATCCTCGAAAACGCCATCCGGGAAGCGAAGGCGAAGAACTTCGTCGGCCCCAACGTCCTCGGCTCCGGCTTCGACGTGGAAATCTACGTCCACCGCGGCGCCGCCGCCTACATCTGCGGCGAGGAAACCGGCCTGATCGAATCGCTCGAAGGCAAGCGCGCCTACCCGCGCATCAAGCCGCCCTACTTCCCCGCCGCCCTCGGGCTCTACATGTGCCCGACCATCGTCAACAACGTCGAATCGCTCTGCCACGTGAAGCACATCGTCCGCATGGGCGGCGACGAATACGCCAGGCTCGGCGTCAAAAACAACACCGGCACCCGCATCCTCTGCGTCTCCGGCGACGTGGAAAAGCCCGGTTACTTCGAAGTCGAAGTCGGCAAGGTCACCATGCGCGAGCTGCTCTACGACATGTGCGGCGGCCCGAAGGATGGACGCGAATTCAAGGCCGTCATCCCCGGCGGTTCCTCCGCGAAAATCCTCCGCTGCGACGAGAAATTCACCCTCAAGAATCCCGACGGCTCACCGCGCGAAATCACTTTCTGGGACATTCCCATGGACTTCGACTCCATGGCCGCCTGTGGCTCCATGGCCGGTTCCGGCGGCGTCATCGTCATGGACGACTCCCGCAAAATGTCCTGGGTGCTCAACAATCTGAACACCTTCTACGCCCACGAATCCTGCGGCCAATGCACCCCCTGTCGCGAGGGTTCCATGTGGATGAAGAAAATCTCCGACCGCCTCGTCGCCGGCGAAGCCTCGCCGAAGGACATCGACACCTTGGAAAGCGTCGCCTATCAGATCGATGGCCGCACCATCTGCGCCTTCGGCGAAGCCTCCTCCTGGCCGGTGGAAGCCATCATCGCGAAATTCCGCGATGAACTCCTCGCCGACACCAAGCCGGAAAACGAGGAAGCTCCCCACAACCCGGAAGCCGAAGCCCAGCGCCGCTACCTCCAGCACGCCTGATTGCCCGTATTCAGGTAGCTCTGCTGCCTGAATCTGGTGCGGATCGTCAACGCACTTCGATCAGACATTCTCCTTGGCGGATCATTCCCTCGATTTGGGGAAGCAATGGTTCGAACCATTCGAGCAAAGCCCGGCGGCTGGTATTGCCGATCCGCAGCCAGACGATCACCGGAGCGGTTACGCCCTGCCGGAAGCGGTGCGGGAAATCCTCGTCCTTGGTGACGAGGGTGGCCTGATGCTTCAAGGCATAATCCCATATCGGCGAATCATCGGCATCCCTCAAACCGATGTCGGCGACATGTTCGGCATAGTGGCCAAGGGAAGCAAGCAACCGGGCAAGAGCCGGAGGAAGCTGCGCATCGACGACAAAGCGCATGATTTAGCGGGCGACGAGAACGGGATGGTCCGCTCCTGCAGCGGCGTACGCCAGACAGGCACGGATGTCTTCGACTTCGAGATAGGGGTAATCTTCGAGAATTTCCGCCTCCCCCACTCCGGCGGCGAGGAGATCGAGCACATCCTTCACCCGGATGCGCATACCCCGGATACACGGCCGGCCTCCGCACTGATTCGGATTGAAGGTGATCCTGTCCATCACAAAGCGACGATACCCTGCGAGCGGGAATGCGTAAAGGTCGGTTCCGCCCCTTTCGCATTTGCCCCCCGCGCCTCCCCGGCGTAATCACCGCGGCTCCCGATGTTTCAGATTCTCGCCCGCGACCCCTTCTGCCAAGCCCGCGCCGGGATCATGGAACTCGCCCATGGCCGGGTGGAGACGCCCATCTTCATGCCCGTCGGCACCCAGGGATCGGTGAAAACCCTGCACCCCGACGAACTCGACCTGCTCGGTGCGCAAATCATCCTCGGCAACACCTACCACCTCTGGCTGCGCCCCGGCCACGAACTCATCCGCGACCTCGGCGGTCTGCACCGCTTCGCCGCCTGGGACAAGCCCATGCTCACCGACTCCGGCGGCTTCCAGGTCTGGTCCTTGGCCAAGCTGCGCAAGATCACCGAGGAAGGCGTGCGCTTCCAGAACCATCTCGACGGCACCCGCATGACGCTCACCCCCGAGACGAGCATGGAAATCCAGGCCGCGCTCGGCTCCGACATCGCCATGCTCTTCGACGAGTGCCCCCCCTACCCCTGCGAGCGGAAATACGCCGAGAACTCGCTCGCCCTCACCACTCGATGGGCGAAACGCTGCAAGGATTGGACCGAAAAACACCGCCCCCGCAGCGGCGACGGCCCGCAGCGCCACTTCGGCATCGTCCAGGGCTCCATCTGGGCCGACCTGCGGGAAAAATCCGCCCGCGAACTCGTCGAACTCGACTTTGACGGCTACGCCATCGGCGGCGTCTCCGTCGGCGAGCCCGAGGCGGAAATGTTCCGCGCCATCGAGCACAGCGTCCCCTTCCTCCCCGAAGACAAGCCGCGCTACGCCATGGGCCTTGGCACCCCGCCGCAGATCCTCGAAATGATCGCCCGCGGCGTCGACATGTTCGACTGCGTGATGCCCACCCGCGTCGCCCGCCACGGCATGGCTTTCACCCTCGACGGCCCCATTCACATCAAGAACCTCATTTTCGCCCGCGACGAGCGGCCGCTCTGCGAAAGCTCCCACCCGCACGTCGCCCGCTTCTCCCGGGCCTACATTCGGCACCTTTTCCGCGCCGGGGAAATCCTCGCTTTGCGGTTGCTTTCCTTCCACAATCTGCATTTCTTCCTCCGCCTCACCGCCGGTGCGCGGGGGGCGATCCGCGAAGGCAAGTTCCTCGAATTCAAGGACTCCTTCATCCAACGCTATACCCGATCCATCCAAGAAGAATGACCTTCCTCCACGCGCTGCTCCTCGCCCAGGGCGAATCCGGCCAGGGCTCCGGCAACCCGCTCTCCGGCACCCTGCCCATGATGATCATCATGATCGTCATGTTCTACTTCCTGCTCATCCGCCCGCAGCAGCGCCAGCGCAAGGAACTGGAACGCCGCATCGCCTCCCTCCAGAAAGGCGACGAAGTCGTCACCACCGCCGGCATCCACGCCATTGTCCACAACGTCAAGGACCGCACCGTCGTCCTCAAGATCGCCGAAGGCGTGATGGTCGAGTTCGACAAACCGGCCGTCGCCTCCGTCATCAAAAAGGACAGCGGCAGCGCCGAATCCAAGTAACCCGAGCGCCCTTGCGCGCATCCCGTTTCCTCTTCCGCCATGCTCCACTCCAGCCTTCTCGCGGCGTCGATTCTGCAGAATCCGATGACCCTTTTCCTCTCGGGTCTCGCGCTCCTATTCCTCTTCTTCTGGTACTTCGCCACCGATCTGGAGCGCCGCAAGCGGAACATCGGCACTTTCCTTCTCATCGGCATCTGCGGTTTCTCCGTGCTTGCCATCCTGCCGGAGAAAGCGCTCAAGGGCGGTATCGACCTCGTTGGCGGCTCCTCTTTCACCCTCGTGGTCGAGCCTAAAGTCGATGACAGCGGCCATCCCCTGCCACTGAGCCCCGATGACGTGAAGCAGGCGATCCGTACGATCGAGAAACGCGTCAACGAATACGGCAACATCGACATGCTCATCGCCCAGCAGGGAGCCGACAAGATCCTGCTCCAGATGCCGGGCATGTCCCCCGAGGAATCCGCCAAAATCGAGGAACTCCTCAAAAAAGTCGCCAAGCTGGAACTCCGCGAAGTCAATCTCGACGGCTACCGCCCCGGTCCCGACGGCCGCACGCTCGCCGCCCGCGTCGCTGACAACGCCGAAATCGTCCCCGGCTACAGCGCCTACGAATACAAGTTCAAGGACGACGAAGGCAACGACCGCAGCGAATTCATCCTGCTCAGCAAGCGCGTCGCCCTGACCGGCAAGGACGTCCAGCAGGCATGGCCGCAGCCGCTCGGCAATAAGGTCTCCATCACCCTCAATAACGCCGGAGCGGACAAAATGCTCAACCTCACCAAGGACATGACGCTCGGCCGCGACCGCATCGCCGTGGTTCTCGACGGCGAAGTCCTCACCGCTCCGGTCGTGCAGGCCGTGCTCAGCAAAAATTTCGAAATCAGCGGCCAGGAAAACGCCGAGGAAGCCCGGGCACTGGCCAACGCCATGCTCAACCCGCTCGAAAACCCGCTGAAAATCGACCAGAAGAGCGCAATCAGCCCCACCGCCGGCAAGGACACCGTACGGCAGGGCATCTGGGCCGGCATCGTCGGTCTCTCGATCACCGCCGCCTTCGTTCTCCTCTTCTACCGTCTGGCGGGCTTCGTCGCCCTCTTCGGCCTGGCGGTGAACGGCCTCATCCTCTTCGGCGCGATGGCCGTCTTCGGCTTCACCTTCACCCTCGCCGGCATCGCCGGGATGATCCTGTCCATCGGCATGGCGGTGGATGCCAACGTGCTGATCTACGAGCGCCTGCGCGAGGAAATCGCCGCCGGCAAATCGCTCAAGACCGCCATCCCCCTCGCCTACGAAAAAGCCTTCTCCGCCATCTTCGACGCGAACCTCACCTCGCTCATCACCGCCGTCGTCCTTTTCTGGCTGGGCAACAACACCCTTCAGGGCTTCGCCATCACCCTGACCATTGGCATCATCGCCTCGATGTTCTCGGCCATCCTGGTCACCCGCGTGCTCTTCCGCTGGAGCACCGACCTCAGCCTCCTGCGCAAGCTCTCCTTCCTCAACCTGATCGGCAAGACCACCATCGACTTCCTGGCCAAAGCCAAACCCTCTTTCATCGTCTCCGGCATCCTGATCGCCGCCACGCTCGTCACCGCCGCCGTCCGCGGCGAGAAAGCCCTCGGCATCGACTTCACCGGCGGCACGCTCCTTAGCTTCAATGCCGGCGAACGACAGATCTCCGCCCAGGATGTCCAACAGCGGCTCGACGCCCTTTCCCTCAGCAAGCTGGCCATCGCCCAGGAAGAGCGCTCCCCCATCACCGGTCTCAATATCTCCATCCGCTGCGCCACCGAAGACCGCGATACCATCGTGAATCACCTGCGCGAAGCCATCCCCGTCATGGGCGAAACGCTTCCTCCGGAGGAAGGCAGTCCCGCGGACAACGTCCGCTACGTCGTCCCGCTCAACGAAGACACCATCTCGGCCACGCTCGGTCAGGAATTCTTCGTCAACTCGCTGATCGCCCTCGCCCTCGGCATGCTGGGCATCCTCGTCTACATCACCGTGCGCTTCGAATTCTCCTTCGCCCTGGGGTGCTTCATCTCGCTTGTCCACGACGTTGCCATCACCGTCGGTATCATCCTCATGCTCGGCGGGGAAATGACCATCTTCCACGTCGGCGCCATCCTCACCGTCGCCGGCTACTCGGTGAACGACACCATCGTCATCTTCGACCGCATCCGCGAGACCTTGAGCACCGGCGAACGCTCCGTGCGGGAACTCATCAACGAAGCGATCAACGCAACCCTATCGCGCACCATCCTCACCTCGCTGACCACCATCATCACCGTGACGATCCTGACCATCTTCGGCGGCGCGGCGCTTCGCGACTTCTGCGCGATGATCCTGGTCGGTCTGCTGGTCGGCACCTATTCGTCGATCTTCATCGCCTCCCCGATCGTCCTCTGGTGGAGCCAACGCAAGGGCGGCAACCTCCGCAACGAGGTTTTCCAAACCACCCTCCAGGAGTCCGGCATCCAGACGTAAAAGCCTGGGGGCGCGGAGCCCCGGCTCCGCTTGCCCACCGCCGCCAGCCCCCGCTGCCCATTCGATCCCGCATTCATGCTGCCCCTGTGCTTCTGCGGAGCTGGGGCTCCGCGCTCCCGGAGCTTGCCCGGCAAGCGGCGGTCCTCCAGCATCGCTCCCATGAAACGGTCCCTCCTCTGGCTGCTCTCCGCAACCTCCTGCCTTCCCGCGGCCGATGATCCACCCTGGGGCGTCGAGGTCGTCACCGGCTACCGCAGCGAATACGCCCAGCGCGGCTTCCGCCTGGCCCGGGACGTCATCGACGCCCAGATCGAGGCGGAGATCGCCCTCTCCAACGAATGGGTCCTCAACCTCGGCGGCTGGTATGCCGCGGCAACGGGCAAAGGCGATTTCACCGAGGCCGCGGCCTTTTTCGATCTCGGCTACGACACCGAGACATGGACCGCCGGCATCCGCACCACCCTCCGCAATTACAGCGACGCCCTCTTCGACGACGGCGTGGAAATCCAGCCCTCCTTCACCTGGCACTTTGGCGAGGACTGGGATTTCGCGCTCACCGCGGGCTACGACACCGGCGCGGACGGCTGGTATGGCGCCGCCGACGTGGAATGGTCGAAACCCACGGGAGAGTCGTCCTTCATCAGCCTGCTCGCCGGCCTCGGCATTGCCGAGGATTTCTATGGGGCCAGCGGCTGGCACGACTTCCACACCCGGATCTCGTGGAGCTACGCCATCAACCGCCACGTTGCCGTGACCCCCTTTCTGGGGGCCTCGCTGCCTCTGCAATCGGGACCGGCCTCAAGCAGCCTCTTCGGCGGCGTCTGGTTCGAAGTGAATTTCTGATCAGGGCTTTCTGCCGCGATCCGGCCGGGGCTCGCCTGGCGGCGGCTGGAAATCCTTCTCATCGATCTTCAGATCGCCGTTGCGATCCATCCGCTCGAAGCGGTCTTCCTGCTCGTCCTCGCCGAGATCCTTCACAAAGGGCGCTTTGCGGAACTCCTCGAAGCTCAGCGCACCGTCGCCATTCTCATCGTACTTCTCGACCAGGGCGCGGGGATCCCGCCCTCCCGGCGGAGGCCCGGGCGGACGGTCTTTCGCAGTGAGCACGCCGTCCTTGTCGCGGTCCATGCGGGCGAACATCGCCTTGCGCCGCTCTTCGGGCAGGCGGGCGACGTAGGGGATCTTCTCGAACTCCTCGAAAGTGATCTTCCCGTCCTTGTCGAGATCGGCCTGATCGAGCGGAGGCATGCCGCCCCGGTGCCTGCGCATTAATTCGTCGGGCGAAAGCTTGCCATCGCCGTTCTTGTCGAAGCGCTTGAAAATCGCCTCCCGCTTCTCTTCGGGCAGCTTCGAAATGCGCTCCATGGCGGAGAACTCCTCCAGCGACAGCGAGCCGTCCCCGTCGGTGTCGGCCTTTTTCCACATCTCGTGCATGGGACGGCCGGGCCCCCGGCGCTCCTCGCCGCCCCCCCGGGCCGGCTCCGCCGGAGGATCGCCGGCCGGGGCCGCCGTGACGGCGCCAAGGAAAAGGCTGATGGCAACGGGAAACTTCATGGCTTGGGAAACGCGGGCCGCGCTAACGCCGCGATGGGGGAACTCCGGGGCCTTCCCCGAAGTTGCGGCGCTGGCTCTTTTTTTGCTCCCCTCCCCGCAAAAGGCAAGAGAAGCTCCGCGCCGCTCCGTTTCCGCATGCACATCCGCGATATCCTTGCCGCCCGCCGCCCCTCCTTCTCGTTCGAGTTCTTCCCGCCGCGAACAGAAGCGGGCGCGGAGGAACTCTACCGCACGATCGTCGAGCTGGAGCCCTTCAACCCCTCCTTCGTCTCCGTGACCTATGGCGCCGGCGGCAGCACCCGCGAAATGACCCACGATCTCGTCGTCCGCATCAAGCGCAGCACCGGCATTCCACCCATCCCCCATCTCACCTGCGTTGGCCACTCCAAAGCCGAGATCGAGGACATCCTGCGCCGCTACGCGGAGGCGGGGGTGTCGAACATCCTCGCGCTGCGCGGCGACCCGCCGCGGGACTGGCCGGACTATGACTGGTCGGACTGCGCCTTCCGCCACGCCTCCGATCTCGTGGCCTTCATCCGCGAATTCAACGCCTCCGGCGCGCACCCGGACCCCCGCGGCTTCGGCATCGGCGTGGCCGGCTTCCCCGAAGGCCACCCCGCCACACCGAACCGCCTCAAGGAACTCGACCACCTCAAGGCCAAGGTGGACGCCGGCGCGGACTACATCTGCACCCAGCTCTTCTTCGACAACCGGGATTTCTTCGACTTCCGCGACCGCTGCCGGCTGGCGGGCATCGGCGTACCCATCATCGCCGGCATCATGCCAGTGACCTCGCTGTCCGGCATGTCGCGCATGGCGGAACTCGCCGCCGGCGCACGCTTCCCGGCGAAGCTGCTGAAAGCCCTCGGCCGCGCCCAGGGCGATCCCGGCGCCGTCGAACGCGTCGGCATCCACTACGCCGCCCAGCAATGCGCCGGCCTGCTCGACGAGGGCGTGGACGGCATTCACTTCTACACGCTCAACAAAAGCCGGGCCACGCGCGAAATCTACCAGAGCCTCGGCCTCGCCGCGGCGGGCGCCTGAGCAGAAATCAACGCTGGCTTTTCTGACGGAGCAGATCGCCCGCCTGATTCAAGGTCAGATCGTAGATCGTACCGCGGATCGGCACGTCCAGAGGGATTCTCCCCGTCTGCGGGTCTTTCGGGTAGCTGCTCCTCAACCGCTCCGCCTTGTCGAAAGCGTCGCCCTCCAAAGTGACCCGGAAAGCGCCCTCGTAACGGAGATTCCGGATCTCGCGCGCACGCGCCTCCTTTGCCAGATCCTCCCGCATCTGATCCTGCTCCATCCGGTCGAATACCGCCTGCTCGCCACCGCCCTTCGTCTCGAAACCCCGTTTGCCGGCGGCAACACGGGCCGCCTCGCGCATCGACCGGGCCACATCGTCGCTTTTTTTCCCGCCCTCCGGCATCCCTTGCGCCGGGTCGAAGACCGCTCCGAAATCCGGCGCCGTATTGACGCCGATCGCCTCCCGGGTCTCTTCCGGCGTGGGCTGGCGGATCTTCATGCCTCCTTGCAACGTGAGCAGCTCGCCCGCGGTCATATCCACCGAGGAAAGCTCCAGCTCGCCCGCCGCGCTGCGCAGACGGAAGCTGCCGCTGTCGAACTCCACCTTCCGGTAGGCGCGAAAGACATCCACCTCCGACAACGCCTTGAGCAAATGCAACTCGTCCCGGAGAACGACCATGCTCCGCCCATCCAGGACGATTCGTCCGTCCAGAGCCACGCCCTCCTGGGAATTCGTGGATCCCGCGATCGCCACATCACCGGAAATGCGGCCCTCGACGTAATCCTGCGCCGACTCCGGCAGCAGATTCCGCAGATCCGCCTGATCCCATTTCATCCGGCCCTCCACTCTGGGATTCTCCCCCGTGTGGATCGCCAGGCTTTCGATGACAACCGTTCCGGAACCGCAGCGGAGCCGGCCTTCCGTCACGACGATCCGCCCGGGGCGGCATTCCACGATCAATTCCTCGATCGCGAGCTTGCGCAGCCAGTTTTGCGAGAGAGTGCCGCCTTTGAACGCCAGACGCCAGGCTCCGGGCGTACGGATCGCCTCCATATGGCTGCCCTCGATCCTGCCCGCCGTGCGCGCCGAGTAGCCCCAACTCACATCCGTCCGCTCCGAGTCGATCGCCGAGAAGGAAAAATCCGGCCAATCCCTGTGAAACGCCTTGCCCATGGATTCCAACTGCTGCGGGTTGTCGGCCCCCGCCCTCAGAACCACCTTCAGGGATTTGGCCTTGAGCGCCCCCCCCTGCCACCTTCCCGCCATGCCATCGAACAATCCCATCCGGAACCTGATGTGCTCGGCGTCGAGACTGTGGAAAAAGCTCGCGTCCCCTCCCACCACGCCCAGCCGCTTGATCGCCGCCTCGCTCCGTGACCTGCCGAAGTGCAACACCGTCACCTCCTCCGCGGACAAACCCCGCGCCATCTCCTCCTCCATCTTCTCCACGAATGCCTCGCCGCCGGTGCGCTTCATCAGATAAATCCCGGCGATCACCGCCGCCACCGCCGCCACGATCAGGACCCGCAGGCCGAGCCGGAACAGATGGAAAAAGGTCATCGACCACCCGCCGCCGCCCGACACCGAGTGCCGGAGTTGGAACCAGAAGCCTTGGCTTGCGATCCACTGGCTGAGCTTTTCGTTGAAAGAATGGGTCGGATCCGCCTCCATAACCGCCCGGCAAGGGCGCGCGGATTACAGCGCCGCCCCCACGGGCAGGCGAGCCAAATTTCCCCTCGCCCGCGGCGGGCCGATCCCCTACCAGTCCGCGCGTGGAAGGAACCGACTACAAGGTCAGGCTGGAAATCTTCGAAGGCCCGCTCGATCTCTTGCTTTACCTGATCAAAAAGGACGAATTGGACATCCATGAAGTCTCCATCGCCCGGATCACCGGACAATACCTCCAATACATCGAAACCTTCCGCCTCCTGAACATCGATCTCGCCGCCGAATTCATCGTCATGGCGGCGAACCTCATGTACCTGAAAAGCCGCACCCTGCTTCCCCGCAGCGAGCAGCCGCCCGATGAGGAAGCCGAAGAAGACGATCCGCGCTGGGAACTCATCCGCCAGCTCATCGAATACAAGAAATTCAAAGACGCCGCCGGCTTCCTGAGCCTGCGGGAAATCGAGCAGGAAGGCAGTTTCGCCCTCCAGCCGGAAAAGCCCGACCTGCCCGAGGAACCGCCCGCCTTGGCGGAAGTTTCCATCTTCGACCTCATCCGCGCCTTTCAGAATGTCCTGAAACGCTTCGAGGAATCCCACGACCTCGGCGACATCGTCGATGACCGCTACACCGTGGCCGACAAGATCGAACTGCTGCTCGCCCGCTTCGCCCCCGGCCAGGCGGCGCGCTTCGACCTCCTGTTCGAGACCGCCACCACCAAGGCCGAAGTGATCGTCACCTTCCTCGCCCTGCTCGAACTGATGAAGATGAACCAGTTCGTCGTCCGCCAGAGCCACCTGCTTGGCTCGATCGACATCGAACGCCGCTCCCACACCGCACCTCATGAGGAAGCGGGCGCGGAGGACGACGCGGAAAACGCCTCCTAACCCTCAGCCGAGCCGGAACGTGATCCGCGCCTTGGTCACGTCATAAGGCGACATCTCCATTTTCACCCGGTCGCCGACCACCAGGCGGATAAACCGCTTGCGCATTTTGCCCGAAATATGGGCCAGCACTTCGTGACCGCTCTGGAGCTGCACGCGGAACTGGGTGCCGGCCAGAACGGAGGTGATCACCCCCTCGACCTCCACTGCCTTCTCTTCGCCGTCTCCGGCTCCCTTGCGCACACGCGGCCCTGACGGGCCGGAATGCCGCCGCCCACCACCACCGCCTCGTCTGAATCCTTGACTCATGTTGAAAAAATGCCCCGCCGTTGCGGCGGGACACGGCATTGATCCCGAAGCGGGCCAACCGTTCAATCTCAAAAATCGCGCACCGCCTCTCCACCCCCGGAACACGCCTGCTCCCCACACCCCTCGGACCGGACTTCCCTAGACCCGGAACTTCTGGTTACCCTCACCCCATGGCAAAATCCCCACCCGTCGCGCTGACCATCGCCGGCTCCGACTGTTCCTCGGGAGCCGGCCTCCAAGCGGACTTGAAGACCTTCCAGCACTTCGGCGTCTATGGCCTTACCGCTGTCACCTGTGTCGTCGCGGAAACACCGAATTTCGTTTGCTCGGTGCACCCGGTCCCACCCGCCATTCTCCAGGACCAGCTCAACGTCCTGCTCGACGCCTTCCCCGTCGCCGCCATCAAGACCGGCATGCTCGTCTCCAAAGCCCACATCGTCGCCGTGACCGAGATCCTCGCCCGCCACCCCGGCATCCCGCTCGTGATCGATCCCGTGATGATCGCCTCCACCGGCGATCCGCTGCTGGAGGAAAACGCCATCGCCGCCTACAAGGAACGGCTTTTTCCCCTGGCCGCCGTCGTCACCCCGAATCTCGACGAAGCCGAGGCCCTGTGGGGCAAACCCATCCGCGACGAAGCCGCCATGGAGCGGGCCGCCGGCGAACTTTCCGGCCGCCACCGCTGCGCCGTGCTGCTGAAAGGGGGGCACCTCGGCACACCGGAATGCGCCGACCTGCTCATGCGCGACGGCCTGCCGGAATGGTTCCGCTCCCCGCGCCTCGACACTCCCGCCTCGCACGGCACCGGCTGCACCCTGTCCTCCGCGATCGCCGCCGGCCTCGCTCTCGGCAGGGACCTCCACGAAGCAGTGGCGGACGCGAAAACCTACCTCAACCGCACCCTCTCCCAATCCCTCGCCTGGGGTAAAATCGCCGTCCTCAACCAAGGGACGAAATGGTCAGGTTGAGAGCTCGCCGCTTTGAAGCGGTTTGCGCCGCCGCAGCGCCTTTCCTTGCGAGGTGGAGGACAACTCGGATTTTGACTCTCCACCATCAACTCCCCTCCCCCTCAATGCCTGAAATGGCGATGGCCGGTGAAAATCATCGCCAATCCCGCCTCGTCCGCAGCGGCGATCACTTCCTCGTCGCGCATCGAACCGCCCGGCTGGATGCAAGCCGTGGCGCCCGCCTCGATCGCCGCCTGCAAACCGTCCGCGAAAGGGAACATCGCGTCGGAAGCGATCACCGAACCCTTGAGATCGAGCCCAGCCTCCTTCGCCTTCCACACGGCGATCCGTGAACTGTCCACGCGGCTCATCTGCCCCGCGCCGATGCCCAATGTGCGGTCGGACTTCGCATAGACGATCGCATTCGACTTCACATGCTTCACCACCCGCCACGCGAAGCGCATCGCGCGCATCTCCTCCTCGCTCGGCGGGCGCTTGGTGACGACTTTGCCTTCCAGGCTGTCGAGACCGAGCGCCGTGTGGTCGCGGTCCATCACCATCAGGCCGCCCGGGCAGGAACGGATCACCGGCGCCTTCTTCGCCGAGAGATAGGCGCCGTTCATCTTCATGATCCGCAGATTCTTCTTCTTCTGGAGCACTGCGCGGGCCTCCGGTTCGAAATCCGGCGCGATGATCACATCGGTGAAAATTTCCGAAATGATCCGTGCGACCCCCTCCGTCAGCGGCCGGTTGCAGACGATCACCCCGCCAAAGGGAGCCTGCCGGTCGGTCTCGAAAGCCTTTTGCCACGCGACCCGCAGATCCTCGTCATCCTGCCCCACACCGCACGGATTCGTGTGCTTGAGAATGCCGATGGTCGGCCGGATGAAATCGAGGATCAGATCGGCCGCCGCCTCGATGTCGAGGATGTTGGTGTAACTCAGCTCCTTGCCCTGGAGCTGCGTGAAGCAGCTCTTGAAATCGCCGTACAACGCCGCCTTCTGGTGCGGATTGTCGCCGTAGCGCAGCTCCATCTCCAGCGGCAGGCTCACCGTGAAACTGCGGCGCGTGCCCTCCTTGCATTGACCCAGGAAATTCGAAATCGCCGCATCGTACTGCGAAGTCCGCAGGAATACCTTCACCGCCAGCCGCTCGCGGAAACCGAGCGTCGTGTCGCCATGGTGCTCCTTCATCTCCTCGATCACCTGCGGATAATCGGCCGGATCGGTCACCACCGTCACGCTGGAGTAATTCTTCGCCGCGCTGCGCAACATCGAGGGGCCGCCGATGTCGATATTCTCGATCGCATCCGCCAGCGCCACCCCCTCTTTCGCCACCGTCTGCTCGAAGGGATAGAGATTCACCACCACCAGATCAATGGGCGGGATGCCGTGCTCCTGAGCCTGGGCAAGATGCTCCTTATCGTCCCGCTTATGCAGCAGCCCCCCGTGGACTTTCGGGTGCAGCGTCTTCACCCGTCCCTCGAAAAGCTCGGGCGCGCCGGTGAATTCGGACACATCCATCACCGGCAACCCGGCCTCGCGCAGCGCCTTGGCGGTGCCGCCGGTGGACAGCAGCTCGACGCCCTGCTCGTGAAGCTGCCTGGCGAAATCGGCGAGTCCGGTCTTGTCGGAAACGGAAAGGAGAGCGCGGGTGATGGGCATCGGACGGGGAATGGAGGTTGATGCGGGAAGAATCTCCCGGCCCCGCGTAATCCTCCCGGCCACCTCTCGGCAAGCGTCGATTGCGGCGCGTCCCCTCAGCCCCGCCCCTGCGCAACCACCCGTTGCTTCATTTCGCCGAGCCCTTCGATGCCCAGCTCCACGCAATCCCCCGGCGTCAGATAGCGCGGGGGACGCATCCCCATCCCCACCCCGCCGGGCGTCCCGGTGGCGATCACATCGCCGGGCAATAGCGTCATGAAGCGGCTGATGTAGCTCACCAGATACCGCACACCGAATAGCATGTCGCCCGTCCAGCCGTTCTGGCGGATCTCGCCGTTCACCTTGCACCAAAGCCGCAGTCCCTGCGGGTCCTTCACCCCGGACGCCGGCATCAGGAAAGGCCCCATCGGCCCGAAGCTGTCGCAGCTCTTCCCCTTCGTCCACTGGCCGCCCATCTCCTTCTGGAAAGCTCTCTCGGAATAATCGCAGAACACCGAATACCCCGCCACATGATCGAGAGCCTCCTCTTCCGGCACCGATGATGCCGTGCGGCCGACCACCACGGCCAGCTCCACCTCGTAGTCCAGCTTCGAGGCGCCCGTCGGGATGATCACATCGTCGTAAGGTCCGCTCCACGAGGAACTCGCCTTCAAAAACAGCACCGGTTCGGTCGGGATCCCCTCCCCGAACTCCTTCGCGTGATCGAGGTAATTCTTGCCCACGCAGACGATCTTCGATGGCCGGTCCACCGGCGCACCAATGCGGACCTCCTCCGGCAACTCGATCGCATCGGGACACCCGTCCTCGATCCAAGCCTGCAATGCCTCCATACCCCCCAGCGCGAAAAAACCCTCATCGTAGTCGTGGAACTGCCCGGCCACATCCAGCCGACGGCCATCCTCCAGAATCACCCCCGGCTCCTCACGGCCCGGCTCGCCAAAACGGATCAACTTCATGAACCGCATGCTAACGAAACCGCCCGGTCGTGGCAACGAACCTGAAAAGACTTCGCAAGTAATTGAAAATCAATTTCGATTCCGATTTTGGTAACGAATGTCTGATTTTGGGATCACTTAATTCTTTCCAAATCCAAAAAATCAGGTATTTTTTTGAACGTGTTTCGACACTTCGGTGTCGTCACCATACCAGCCCGGGCGGCAGATCCCTTACTTCGGTTAAAGACTCTGGGGGGAGATCGAAACCGACAGATCGCAAGTCAGGGACTGGGATGACCCAGAAAGGGCGCGAATTGAGAATCCGGGGGGAGTCCGATTCGCGCCCTTCTCTACGTCTACTGCCAGACAGATTTTCAGTCGCCGAAGGGGAAAATTTTCAGAAAAGGCTTCCGATCCCGCACCTCGCTGACAAAACCGCGGCGATAACGACAGCAAGATGGTGCGCGCTGCAGGGTTCGAACCTGCGATTCGCTTCTTGATTCAGTAAAATCAGTGAGTTGCGTATTTTTCCTGGAAATGGGAACAGAGTGAGACAGCGTGAGGCATGCCGGACGTTCCCACTTTCGTTCCCATATGGCCAGCCTCATAAAACGCGAAAACTCCCCCTTCTGGATCGCTGCCTTCGATGTCGCGATGCCCGACGGTAGCGTCCGCCGCCTCAAGAAATCGACGAAGAAGCGGAAGCGGGCGGAGGCGATGGTCGAGGCCATCCGTCTGGAGGATCTGGAGAGGAAGCGCCACCAGGCGGAAGCTGGCGACACCGGCAAGGCCTATGCCGTGCTGGCCGAGGCGGCAGAGGCTGCGGCCAAGGGCGAGCTTTCCGAGGGAAGAGCACGCGAGTTGCTGGCGAGGATCACGGAAGCATCCACGGGGGAGAAGCTGCGATTCTACACCGTCAGATCATGGGCGGACGATTACTTGGCGGTGAAGAAGAGCCGCGGGAAGCCCGCGACGATCACCCGTTACCAAGCGCACATTGATGCGTTTCTGGACTGGCTCGGAGACAAGGCGGCCGGTCGGCTGGAGGGCATCACCAAAACCGATGCCCGTAAGTTCCGGGACGAAATCCGGATGGGGTGGCCGAAACTCCCCAAGAAGGCGAAGGACGCCCAACCGGCGAGGACCGCGAAAACGACGAACCACTACGCCGCCGACGTTGCGGCGATGTTCCGGGCCGCAGTGCGCGAGGGGTTGTTGCTCGCGAGCCCATTCTCCGCGTTGGAGAAGCTGCCGGAGGACGACTCCATACAGCGGGATGTTTTCACCGTCGCCGAAGTGGCGAAACTGGTGGAGGCGGCCGGCGATCCGGATTGGCAGGATGCCCTATTCCCCCGCAGCCGCGCCGATCACGAATTGCGGGCCGCGAAGTGCCGGGACTGGCAGGGGATCATCCTGGTGGGGTTCTACGTTGGCGCCAGGCTTGGGGACTGCGCCCGATTGAGGTGGTCGGATGTCGATCTGGAACGCAAGGTGGTGACATTCGTCCCGGCGAAAACCGAACGGAAGAAGCGGAAGCTGGAGGTGCCGCTGCACCCCCGGTTGCTGTCATTCCTCAACGCCCGGGAAGGTGATCGAGACGGCCCGCTGTTCCCCACCCAGCATGCCGTAAAAACCCGCGGCAACCAAGGGCTCTCGGCGCAGTTCGTCGAGATCATGAAGCTGGCAGAGGTGGATCGCCGGGAAGTCCGGGCGGCGACCGATGGCCGGCGGGCGCAATTCTCCAGATCGTTCCACTCCCTGCGGCACAGCCTTACCAGTAACCTCGCCAATCTGGATGTGAGCGAGGAAATCCGCCGCCGCATCGTCGGTCATGATTCGCCGGAGGTTCATGCCAAGTACACCCACACCGAACGCGAGACTCTGGCGCGCGCGGTGGAGAAACTCCCCTCAATATGAAAAGA
This sequence comes from Haloferula sp., assembly GCA_037190465.1. GTDB lineage: Bacteria > Verrucomicrobiota > Verrucomicrobiia > Verrucomicrobiales > Akkermansiaceae > Haloferula. Next base: position 223,232 of record JBBCJF010000007.1, read on the forward strand.
TCCTCTCTTGATTACTGGCTCTCCCAAGTTGGCCCGAAGTCACTACCTTGGCGAAGGCATATCGCATTGTTTTGGAATGCAGGAGCCACTGATTTCCTGAAGATTCCCGCGGAAATTGAAACGGATTATTATATCTGGAATCCCCACAAAATCGCTGGAGATGCTCGGCCGATAGCCTGTCCCGAGCCCGCACCCCACGGAACTAGATTTGTACTGGCGGTTTTCGATGGCGTTCATTGGTCATATGGAGATAAACCTCTGCTTGCTAATCCAGAAAAAACGCACAATGAAGAGTTAACAAGAAGGAAGGAATTTCTCGAAAAAGCAATCAAAGAAATACCTGCGCTCGATGACATGTTCCGCGGCATGAAATCAAGAATCTTCGAGAGCCTTTCCTATTTCTCAATTCCGCCCCTTCCCAGGGTTTCCCGGGAGTACAAACGGGGGCGTCCTATCGACATGGACGACCTTGAGAAGGTTTTCGCTGCTGGCGTAGCATATGGACTTCGCTTTCAATTAGACCGTGAATCACCAACTGAACCACTCAGCCCAAGAGCAGACCTCAGAAAAATTTATCATCTTGACCCTAATAAATATGGAGATTGCTCAAAATTGAAAGATTTTCTCCCTTCCTTAATCGAAACACACAAAAAGAATAGGGATTGGAAAGAGATTTTGCGGTATGCTTCCGAAAGACACGGTAAGAATCTGACTCCACTTCAGATGATCGATAAACTTGGGGGAATTTTGAAAGAAGAGATGATCAATGATCCCAAAGACCCACTTGGCTCGAAAATTCCCACACGAATAATTACATGGATGGATGGCACCACCACTGAACTGGATGAGTTTCAAAAGCGGCATCGAAGTTGGAGAAAAGAGAACCCGTTGAGAGGGAAATAGACTGTCAAGAATAATCTCCATTCCCACGCCGGAAATTTCTTTCCGACGCCGGAACGGACAATCGAGCCGAAAAACGACAGAGGCTGTGTTGAGAAGGTGGCGAACGTGAAAACGCCAACGCCAACACCAAATGGCCCACAGCGCCGCCCTGAGTGGCTGGATGCCAAGGGCGCCACCGAGATCTTCACCCTGAGTCGGGCGACTCTCTACCGCCTTGCCGAAGCGGGTAAGATCCGCACCACATCGCTGCGGGAGCGTGGAAAGCTCAAAGGCCGGCGACTCTTCAACTACGACAGTATTCGGCAGTTTTTGGAAAGCCGAGCCACTGGCGGGGAAGGTGGTGGCGCATGAGCCCGCCTGAAACACATCGGCCCGCTCTCGGCACCAAACCCATCTCTCTGGAAGCAATGCATTACAATTGGAAACAAACAGCAACTGACATGAAGCAAACTGATATTCCCACGACATCCGCCGAGAAAGTTGACGGGGGCGAGTCAACGCCCCCGTCTATGGAGAAAGCCCCGGCCGCCAAACCAGAAAGCAAACCCTTTGAAAAGCGTAGCGAATCCTCGAAGAATGTCACGCCTCATCCTCAAGGCGATATTTTCGACGACCTCGCTGCTCTGGGCCGGACTCTCGATGAACTCACACCATCGGAGAAAATTCTTACCGGTCTGTCCATCAGGAAGCCGAAGAGGGACGAGTGGGTGCGCTGTCATGGCGAAATCCACACGCCCGTCAATCTCTATCAATCTACAGCTGGAGATGTTTATCTGGTGTTGCCATCAGCGCTTGAGGCGCTGGAGAGCGTCACCAAACACGTCCGCCTCCGGTTGGCGGTCACGTACACCGGAGAGGCTTTTGTATGGCCCGTGGCCGTCCCCTCCGTGCGCAAGCCCATGCCCTGCCATGTGACCGCTGCTACCGCCTCGGAAGCAGCAGTAGAGAAATGGATCCGCATTGCCTGGAAGTCGCACGACTACGAAGTCGTTCATCGTTCCATCAATGGGAAAGAGCCGTCGTGGCCTACCGAAATCACCAGCGCCAGCGAGATGCTCCGCTTCGTTTCGGAGACGGGCGGCTTCGAGATCATTGACTCTATCAATCACCCCGTTGTTCGCGAACTCCGCGGGTTGGCGTGAGGGACCGGCCACCGAGCCCTCCCTTCGCGGGAGGGCTTTTCTGCCTGTGAACACTTGGCTCATCGACTTCGAGTTCTGTTCCGAGCGGGGTAGTATTCCCCGGCCTTGGTGCGTCGTTGGGAAATGCGTCGACACCGGTGAAGTGATCCAGACGTGGCTCGATGGAGTGAATGTCGCCTGTCCCTTCCGTGCCCCTTATCGCATGATCGCACATTACGCGCTTGCGGAGCTGACTTGTTACGACGCTCTTGGATGGCCTCCGCCCGACGAAGTGATCGACACGCTCGCTGAAGCACGTGTCGTGCGCGGACAGGTCGCGCCGACGGAGGGCTGGGGCCAGTTGTCCATCGCCCGCTGGCTCGGCGTCCCGGCTATGGAAGTGGGGCACAAGGAGGAAATGCGTGCGCTCGCGATGGGCAAGGAAATCCCGGCGGACAGGCGGCAGGAGCTTCTCGATTACTGCCGGAGCGATGTTGAAACACTCGCCGGCATTTGGGAGAAGCTCGCGCCGAGGGTAGATCTGGAACTCGCCGCTGTACGGGGGCGCTATTTGAAGGCGCTGGCCAAGGTGGAGAACCGCGGCATTCCTGCGGATCGCAACCTCATCGTTCAGCTGGAGGATTACTGGGACGAGATCAAGAGGACGTTGGTGGCTGAAGCCACAGCTCGCTATGGGGCTGCCATTTCTGACACAGGCCGGTTCTCGCGTCGCGGGTGGCAGGAGTGGTGCGAACGGGCCGGTATTCATTGGCCGAAATTGCATACAGGTATCCAGGCCCTCGACGAGGACACGTTCAAGAAAATGGCCGATCTACACCCGGAGGTGCGGACGATGGCATATACGAGGAAAATTCTCGGGCAGACACGGGCCTTCGAGTTCCCGCTTGGTCCCGACGGACGGCTTCGCTGCATGCTTTCGCCATTCGGATCTGATACCGGCCGGAACCAGCCATCCAGCAGCCGTTACATTTTCGGGGCCAGCGCCTGGCTGCGTTCGGTCATTCAGGCACCGCCAGGGCGGGTCCTCGCCTACATCGATTTTGCGAGCCAGGAGTTCGCTCTTGCGGCTGCCCTTTCCAACGACGGGGCCATGATGGATGACTACGCGAGTGGAGATCCTTATCTGGCTCTCGCCCGTCGTGCGGGTGCCGTACCGGCGGATGCCACCAAAACGAGCCATCCGAAAGCGCGGGCAAAGTACAAAGTTACGGCTCTCGCCGTGCAGTATGGGATGCAGGCAGGCTCCCTCGCACGGACACACGGAATGCCGGTAGCGGAGGCTGGACGCCTGATTACGCGGCACCAAGATGCTTACCCTCGCTTCTGGCTGTGGCGCCAGGCCGTAGCCGATACCGTCATGTGCGATGGAAATATCTCAACGCGGTTTGGCTGGACCCGTAGGCGAAAGCCCGGCGACAAGGCGACTTCGATCGCGAACTTCCCCGTCCAGGCCGCCGGTGCGGAGATCCTGCGGATCGCCGTCATTGCGCTGGAGGAGGCGGGGCACCGGGTCGTAGCCACCGTTCACGACGCCCTTCTCGTTGAAATGGACGAGCCGGGTGGGGAGGAGGAGTTGGCCGCGATCCGCCTGAAACTGTCCAAGGCGGCGAGAGCCGTCGCGCCGGAGGTCGAGATCCGGACGGATGTGGACATCACCCTGTCGGGTGAGCACTTCGTCGACGAACGAGGCAAGGAACTTTGGGAGATCGTGTCGCCTGTCATCGGCAAAAGGATCGCCACGTCAAAGTAGGAAAGCACCCGCCGCCCCTTCCTTCTCCACCGGCTTCCAGCCGCGAAGAATCCCAGATCAGGCAATTCCCCTTTCCTTATATATAGATGAATGAGAGAAGCTCTGGCACTGACCCCGACGCAGGATCTTCTGCGTCGTCATCCCCGTCCCACCTCCGTGGGGTTCAACCGGTATCGTCTGCCTCTGGCAGGGGTATTTCTTGGGTCACGGAGCGAGATGCATTGCGAACCCTGGGAGATCGCAAAGCCCGTGCGATGCTGGCTGTTTTCACGGCACGCCGGAGCGCACGGAATGAAGTGTTTTTCGTTCCGCCGCAGATCGCGGATCTCTACGGACTGAAGCCGCGGGATCTCTGTTGGGCTCTCAACGCGCTGGAAGGCGCTCTCCTGACGACGATTGGTGCGGCCAAAGGGAAGTTTCGGATGATTCGTCTTCTCCCGAAGTGGGAGGATCGCGTACGGGCGGAGATTTCTTCGATCCGACCAAGGAGGGGGTCTCGTGCGACTGCTACTACCCCGGAAGCTGCGCCCTGGCCCGGAGACCACGCGGAGCTTGATGACGAAGTTGCCGCCACCCTTGCCGAACTCGCCAAGCAGCGAGCCAATAGTAGCGGCGCTGGGCCTGTCGGCTGAAACAACTCCCCACACAGCGTTAAATGAGAATGAGTTAGAGGAAGTCTTGCCCGCATGGGAATTCCCTTCCCGCGCCCTGCTCAGCCTCCGGCTCCACGGCTCCAGCCGTGCCACTCGATCTCCGCCCGGCCGGTTCACCCGGCAAGGCGGCCGTCTGATACCCGCCCCATCGCCCTCCTCCCCGGTCCCCGGTTCTCCCAGTGAGGACCGGGGACCGGCACGTACGGGGGCATCTCCCAAATCCACCAACCCCAACCACCAACCCCCATGGCCATCAAACTGATCGCAAACTACAGCAAAAGGCTCGGTCTCCCGGGCTACTCGTCCCACCAGTTCTCCGTCTCCGTCGAGACCGAGCTGGTCACCACCGACGACGTGCCCGCCGAAGCCGCGCGCCTCTACCAGCTCCTCCAGTCCAACGTGGATGAGCAAATGCACACCACCGGCTTCGTTCCGCCCGCCGACTACGGCATGGACGACGCGCCGGATCGTTCCACCGCTTCCCGCAACGGTTCCTCACGGTCCGCCGCCAATGGCGCGTGGAAGTGCTCCGTCAAACAGCGGGAACTCATCGAGAACCTCGTCACCGAACACCGCCTCGACAAAACCGATGTGGAATCCCTCGCCGTCGAACGCTTCGGCAAGGGCGTCCGCCACTTGAACAAGGTGGAGGCCTCCGGATTGATCGACGAACTGATCGACACCCACGGAGGACAAAAGCGCCCGGCCCACAACGGCCGGCGTTCCGCCTACGCAGGAGTCAATGGAAACGGAGGCCGCCGATGATCGCTCCCGCCGCTCCTTACCTGGAGCCGGTTTCGTCCACGCTGCCGGACTACATCAGTGCTTCGGCGGCGAAATCCTACCTCGCCTGCTCCCTGCGCTTCTACTTCGAGCGCGTGCTGGCGATCCGCAAGCCGACCACCCCGGCGCTCCATCTGGGCAAATCCGTCCACGCCGCGCTCCAGGCATTCCACCTGGCGCGATGGCGCGGGGCGGACGATTCCCCGGAGATCGTCGCCGGAGCCTTCGAGGATGCCTTCCTCCGTCTCGAACGCGAGGAAGGCCCCGTGAAGTGGAAAGACGGCGAACGCGAAAAATCCCGCCTCGCTGGCCTGCGCGTCATCGCCGCCTATCTGGATTCCGAGGAAGTACTCCGCGGCAAACCCCGTGCCGTGGAAGTGCCCCTCACCGAATCCATCCGCGGCCTGCCTGTCCCGCTCACCGGCGTCATCGACCTGGTGACGGACAGCTTCGCCCCGGTCGATTTCAAATCGGCCGCGGCGAAGCCCGACCTGCAGCACGCGATCTTCGACCACGAGATCCAGCTCGTCGCCTACCAGCTCCTGCTGGAAAAGGCCACGGGCGAAAAGCCTTCCTCGCTCGATCTGGTGTTCCTCGTCAAAACGAAGGTGCCGCAGATCATTCGCGTCGTCTCTCCCCCGGCGGACGCGAAGCGCAGGGACCGGGTGATCCGCCTGATCGACACCGCCATCACCGGCATGTCGGAGGGGCGTTTCCACCCGCAACCCGGCATGACCTGTCTGAGCTGCCAATTCCGCCACGAATGCCGGCGCTGGCCCGCCGTCATGATCGAAAGGAGGGCGGCATGAAAGCCATACTCCTGCTCCTTGCGCCGCTGCTGCTGCTGCTTTCCTCCTGCAGGGAGGGCGGGCGAATCAGCCGCGAGGAAGAACGCATCCGCCGCGAGGTGGACCAGCGGGTCGAAACGATCCGGGGCGAAATGAAAGTCTCGGAAAACCGCTGGCACACCGTCCGGATCGTCTCCTTCTGCCTGCTGGCGGGAGGTTCCCTGATCTGGCTGTGCCAGGGCTCCACCGCACCGGGACGGGCAACAAATTCCCCGTCCTATGGCAGGAACAACCTTGAACACGTTCACCGGCGGCGGGTGATCGACCGCCCCTACGAAGACGACGATGAGCCCGGCGAATATCCGTATCGCCGCTGAAGCGGCGCTGGTGCTCGGCACCGCCGGGCTCCTGCTGGAACTGATCCAGTCCCACTCCTGGGCGGTGATCCTGATCGCGGTGGCCGCCCTTGTGTGGCTCCAGGTCCGGCGCGGCTGAGGAGAAACCGTTCCGGCCTGTCGCCGGATTCACACCAACCCCCGCCCGGTTTCGTGCCGTGGCGGGGCTTTTCATTCCAAACCACAACATTGAATCAAATCATGAATCCAAAGAATCAACCGCTCTCCGGCGCGACTTGCCGACGGGGAGTTTCTGTATCCACCGGCATCCGCTATCGGCGCGGGTGCAAACGGCTTGTGCCGGTAGAAGGAGAGACAAGATGAGCGCCTTCACCATCCAGCTCAAGGAGGTGCGGCGGGCCGCCGAGGACTTCGAGTGGTATCCGACGACCAACGAAATCATCGCCGCGTTGACGCTCGACCTCCGGCGTGAAGTGGAAGAGCGCCGCTATGGCCGGCTCCCGACCTCGTTCCTCGACATCGGCGCGGGCAACGGCAAGGTGCTCGACGCCGTCGGGAGCATCGACGGGATCGAGGCGTTGCACGCGGTGGAAAAAAGCCGCACACATCTCGACCGGCTTCCAAAGGATGTCTTCATTCTGGGAGTCGATTTCTGGAAAACGTCGCTCTTCGACAAGGAGCTCGGATTCATCTTCTCGAATCCTCCCTATTCGGAGTTCGTCGAGTGGACGGCAAAGATCCTTCAGGAAGCCCCGGGAGGATCGAAAACCTACCTTGTCCTCCCCGAACGGTGGGAGAAAGCGGAAGAGATCCAGCGGGAAATCCGCACCCGGAAACTGAAACCTGAAATTCTCGGCAGCTTCGATTTCCAGTCGGCCGAAGACCGGGCCGCCAGAGCCAAGGTCCATCTGGTGAAGATCGGAGTGCCAGCCGGCGACCGGTGGGCGGAGGACAATCCC
>JBBCJF010000008.1:0-429478 GCA_037190465.1 Haloferula sp.
GGCGTCTCCTGCCTTCTCATCTAATCTCCCCGGCCTGTCGTAGCCGGATCGGCGGCAATGTTGCGGCCATTGCCTGCCGCTTTGCGCTTTGATGGGTTATTCAGACCCCGTCCGCCGGAGCGGACATGGCGACCTAACGAACTGCGCGGCGCTCTGTCGAGAACATTTTCGACGCTTCTCCCTTGATAGCCCGGAGAGCTTATTCTTTGGGGCCGCATGTCCTGTGGAACGCTGAAACAGATACATGGCGCTGCGCCATTCCTCTTCAATGGATCCCCAAGCAGATTCCTGGAAAAATCCTCTTTTTTCCGATCAAGGTTCCTACATGGAAAAAACAGGAGCCGAGAATTCTTTATGGACCAGGACGGATAGGATAATGGGATTTTTGAGGCCTCCGGATGCGGTACATTTCATCCTATTCATCCCATCCATCCTGGCCCCCAAAGCCCTTCGCAGATCGAAAACGACCCGGCCTTCTCCCCAATGCCGGAACCCTGATACAACCGTCCCGAAATTCCCCAACTCCCGCCTTGACATCACGGAAAGTCCCGTTCAGCTTCCGCGCCCGGCTTTCAGGAAAACCGTTTAACCAAACCGAATGAGCGACCGTAACATGCGTGGAGTCAGCGTCAAAAAGGGCGAACCCGTCGATCGCGCCCTCAAGCGCCTCAAGACCAAACTCGATACCGAAGGCATCCTCGAAGAAATGCGCCGCCGCCGCGCCTTCGAATCCCCCGCCCAGCGCAAGCAACGCAAGGCCCGCACCGCTCCCAAGCGCCACAAAGTGCGCTGGCGCTACACCAGCCCGGCCCAGGACAAGGCCGAAGAAGCCGCTGCCGCCGCCCAGGATTGAATCGTCTGGTTTTCCCTCAGCCGCGAAAGGAACGGACGCCCGCAACGGCGTCCGTTTTATTTTGCGACAACATGGTACATAGTTCCGGCTTCAGCCGGACGAGGCATGGGCAACGACGGCTCTCCCCACCCCGGCGGTTCGAACTCGCATCCGTGCCGGCATCCCTTAACCTCGCGACATTCCCCGCCGCGACGTGAAGCTCCGTTTCCATCTCCCGATCTCCGGCGCTTTCGCGATCCTCTGCCTGCTCCTGCTCCCGGGAGAGCCTGCCCGGGACCATCCGCACCCGCCATCCCCGGCCCGCCATTCGGCCCCGGCGGGGACGGCATTCCTCTTTTCATCCACCGGCCCCGGCCAGGACTACATCGTGGCTCTCGACCAAGCCGCTGAAATCCTGCCCGATGGCGGCGTCCGCTACCGCAGGCTGGAGCCGTCCGCCACGCCCGAAACCCTCGCCGGCCGCCTGCGCGCCCTCTCCGCCGTCCATGAATCCCTCCCGGTATGCTACCGCAGCGACCAGCCCCGGACTCCGGAAAACCGCCGGCTCGTCACCCGCAGCCTCACGCTGAAGCTCGCCGGCGGCCGATCCCCCCTGGCCCTGCCTCCCGGCATCGAATGGGAAAGCGCCCCGCCCTACGCCCCGGGATACGCCATCGCCTCCGCCCCGGATCCTCTCGCCGCCATCGCCGCGCTGCCGGCACTGCGGGAACACCCCGCCATCGCCGCCGCCGAGGTGCAGCTCGCCATCCAGCGCCGCCCGCGCGCCATGCCCTCCGATCCCCTCGTCGCGAACCAATGGCACTTCAAATTCCAGAACCAGCCCAACGTCGCCTCCGGCAGCGACGTGAACATCGAAAACGCCTGGCGCTTCGGCGACACCGGCGGCGTCCGCGGCGCGGGCATCCGCATCGGCATCATTGACGACGGCCTGCTGCTCACCCACCCCGACCTCGCCGCCAACATCGACTCCGCCCACCACTGGGACTGGAACGGCAACGACGCCAACCCCAGCCCAACCAGCAGCGACACCCACGGCACCCCCTGCGCCGGCAACGCCGCCGCCCGGGCGGAAAACGGCACCGGCGGCTGCGGCGCCGCCCCCGAAGCCACCCTCGTCGGCCTGCGCCTGATCGCCGCCCCCGCCACCGATGCCCAGGAAGCCGCGGCCTTCGCCCACTTTTCCGAGGCCATCCACATCAAATCCAACTCCTGGGGACCCGACGACAGCGCCTTCCATCTCGACGCTCCCGGCCCCCTCGCCCGCGCCGCCCTGGCCCACGCCGCCGCCAACGGCCGCGGCGGCCTCGGCACCATCTTCGTCTGGGCCGCCGGCAACGGCCTCGAAGAACAGGACAACTCCAACTACGACGGCTACGCCAACGACATCCACACCATCGCCGTCACCGCGACCGACAGCCTGCTGCGCCAGGCCTACTACGCCGAACCCGGCGCGAACATCCTCGTCGCCGCCCCATCCAGCGGCCGCTTCACCCCCGGCATCGTCACCACCGACCTCATCGGCTTTCAGGGTTACAACAGCAGCTCCTCCGCCAGCGGCGGCGACTATTACGACGACTTCGGCGGCACCTCCTCCGCCACCCCCATCGTCGCCGGCATCGTCGCCCTGATGCTCGAAAAAAATCCCTCCCTCGGCTGGCGCGACGTGCAGGAAATCCTCATCCGCAGCGCCAAGCGCATCAACTCCTTCGACTCCGACTGGTCCGAAAACGCCGCCGGCTTCCGCTTCAACCACAAATTCGGCGCCGGCCTCGTCGATGCCACCGCCGCCGTCGACCTCGCCGGAAGCTGGTCCCCCCTTCCTCCCGCCACCCGGCTCGACTCCGCCCGCACCGGCCTCTCCATCCCCATTCCCGACAACAACGCCGCCGGTGCCGAACTCCACTTCGCCATCTCCCCCGAAAATCTCCGCTGCGAACATGTCCAGCTCACCCTCAGCGCCAGCCACACCCGCCGCGGCGACCTCGAAATCACCCTCATCTCCCCCTCCGGCATGACCAGCCGGCTCGCCGCCCTCCACACCTCCAGCACTTCCCCCTACTCCGGCTGGACCTTCTCCTCCGTCCGCCACTGGGGCGAGGAAGCCGCCGGCACCTGGACCCTGCGCGTCGCCGACCGCCGGACGGGCGTTTCCGGCACCCTCACCGCGGCCACCCTCACCCTCCACGGCACGCCGCTCGATCCCGTCAATCCCCCGCCCGCCGTCACAATCTCCTCCCCCGCATCCGGCTCCATCTTCAGCCCGGCGGACACCATCGAAGTCGTCGTCTCCGCCTCCGACCTGAATGCCGACGGCTCGGCGGGCACGGTCGCCTCCGTCCAATTGCTCGACCACGGCTCCCCCATCGCCGAAAGCGACACCGAGCCCTTCGTCTTCCACCTCAACCCCGGGATCGGCAACCTCCTCCTGACCGCCGTGGCAACCGATGCGGAGGGACTTCCCGCCACCTCCCTCCCCGTCGCCGTCAGCGTCGTCAACCAGCCACCGGTCATCCACGGCGCAACCCTCTCCGCCTCGTCCTGGATCTATTCCGACGAAACCCTCTCTGTCGTCGCCGTGAACGCCAGCGACCCCGATCTCGATCCCCTGTCTTTCACCTATCTCTGGGAGCACTCCACCGACGCCCTGCGCTGGACCCTCTCTTCCACCGACGGTCCGGACCTTCCTCCCGATGCCGCAAATGCCGGCCTCCTCTGGCGCTGCCGCATCATCGCCTCCGACGGCGGCTCCACCAGTACCGAATACCCCACCACCCCGGTAAACATCCTCGCCCGGCCGCCCGCCGCCGTCGCAGGCAGCTTCTTCGCCCACACGTCCGGCCTCCTCCTCCCCGGCAGCGCACCCCCTTTCTCCCGGCAGGCGATCCTCAACGAAATCAGCCAGGGCTCCCTGCCCGGCACCGGCTGGCTCGAACTCCTCACCCTCAAACCCGGCCCCCTCGCCGGTTGGAAGATCGCCGATGGCGAAGGAAATGAACTCATCTTCGCCGATGCGCCCCTCTGGCAATCCCTTCCCGCCGGAACCCTTGTCGTCATCCACCGCGGCGGGGCGAAAGACCCCATCCTTCCTGCCGGCAACACCGACCCTGCCACCGGCAGCCTCATCATCCCCCACGACCACCCGGACCTCTTCAGCGGCCCCTGGCCTTCACTCGGCGACGGGGCAGGCTCCATCTCCCTGCGCGACCCCGCGGGAACCCTCGTGGCCGGCCTTTCCCACGGCAGCGGCTCCATCGCCCCGGCGCTTCCGCCCATCGGCCCCGGCACGGCCGCCTACTATGCGGACCGTACCGAAACCGGCCTGACCTCCCCCGCCTCCTGGACTCTTACCTCCGCCCCCGTCGCCAGAAGCCCCCGCGGCCCGCGCGCTCCGGGGGATCTCTTCTTCTCCGAATACGTCGAAGGCACTTCCAACAACCGCGCCGTCGAAATCTACAACCCCGGCTCCACCCCTGTCAGTCTTTCCGGCGACAACTACCGGCTCGAAATCTACGCGAACGGAGCCGCCTCCTTCAGTTCCTTCGTCAACCTCAACGGTACCGTCCCTCCCGGCGGAGTCTTCGTCCTCAAGCATGCTTCCGCCTCCTCCGCCATCGTCGCACAACAGACTTCCGGCGCCCTCACCTTCACCGGCAACGACGCCGTCATCCTCAAAAAAGCCGGCGCCATCGTCGATGCCATCGGCCGCATCGGCGAAAATCCCGGTTCCGCGTGGACCGGCGGCGGCGTCACCACCATCGACGCCACCCTGCGCCGCAAGCCCTCTATCCTCACCGGCGACACCAACGCCCACGACCCCTTCGATCCCTCCGTGGAATGGACCGGACACCCTCTCAACGACTTCACCGGCCTCGGCTGGCACACCGCTGACGAATCTCGGGGCCTGGATCTCACTCTCGTTCCCTCCGTCGTGTCCGAAACCGCCGGAGCCCTCGCCGCCACCGGCCGGCTCTCGCTGCCCGAAGCGGCGGAAAACGACATCCCCGTCTCCCTGACCAGCTCCATGCCCGCCGTCGTGGTCGTCCCGGCGGAAATCCTCATCCCCGCCGGAGCGGAGCACGCCGAATTTCCCATCGCCGTCGTGGACGATGCCATTGTCACCGGCATGCGCGATGTCCTCATCACCGCCTCATCCCACGCCGCGGGAGGCACCGTCGCGACGCTTTTCGTCACCGACGACGAAGCCCCCCTCGAAGGCGTCACCCCCGGCGCCGGCAATACCCCGGAGAATCTCGAATGGATCGCCGACATCCGCGACGGCCATCTCGATTTCTCCGCCCGCTTCCGCCTCGCCGATGGCGTCACCCTGCCCGAGGGTCTCTCGCTCGACCCCATCTCCGGCGTCCTTTCGGGAACCGTCACCGCCCCCCCGGGAACCTATCCCGTGACCATCGAACTCTCCAACGACTCCGGCGAAACGGTCACTCACTCCTTCTCCCTCGAAATCGCCGACCCGCCGGACTACGCCGCCTGGATCGCCCTCCATCACGTCGCCGACCCTGCGCCGGAAGCCGATCCCGACGGCGACGGCCATGCCAATCTGTTGGAATACTACCTCGGCGGCGACCCCACCCGTCCCGACTCCGATCTCGCCCCATCCCTGTCCATGGAGGACGACCAGCTCGTCGTTTCCTTCTGGCACCGGATCGGAGCAAGCGGTGTCACTGCCGCCTTCGAATGGTCCGCCGACCTCGCTCCGGACTCCTGGCAACCCCTCGACGCCGATCCCGAAATCATGCTCACCGAATCGTGGCGCGAACGCCTTCGCATTCACATCCCAACCTCGTCAGGCGGCAGGCTGTTCATTCGTCTAACCACTGACTGACGCGGAGCTTGAGCGGTCATCGATTCAGCTCCAGTTGCCGCTTGAAAGAAGCCAAATGACATCGCCTCATTTCATCCCTTTACGAAATCTGGATCGAGGGGAGAATGCAGACCAGCATGAGCTTCCGGATCTCCGCGCGTCTGAACTACTCGGTGCACAGCCCCTCGACGATGCTGCTGAGTATCCATGCCCTGACGACCTCTTCCCAGACGCTGGCCGAAGAAAATTTCGAAATCTCGCCGTCGCTGGCATGGGAGGAATTTCCTCTCGAAACCGGCCAGAACCGCTACATCCGCCTGCAAACCGGAGCCACGGAGGAACTCGCCATCTCCTACACCGCCCTGGTGGAGACAACTCCCGTGATCGTGGACGCCGACGAAATCCACCGCACGCCGGTGGCATGGATGGACCGCGCGGCGCTGCCCTATCTTTTTCCCAGCCGTTATTGCCAATCCGACCGTCTCGGGCGGCTGGCGGCGAAAATGTTCGGCGACCTCCTCCATCCTTTCGACCAAGTCATGGCCATCAGCGACTGGATTTACGAAAACATCGACTACATCTCCGGCTCCACGGATGCGGCGACCTCTGCCTTCGACACCGTCACTCAGCGGGCCGGAGTCTGCCGCGACTTCGCCCACCTCGGGATCGCCTTCTGCCGGGCGCTGTCCATCCCCGCCCGCTATTTCACCGGCTACTCCTGCCTGCTGGACCCGCCGGATTTCCACGCCTGCTTCGAGGCCTGCATCGGCAACCGCTGGTTCGTCTTCGACGCCACCCGCCTCGCCCCGCTGAACGGCCTGGTGCGAATCGCCACCGGACGCGACGCGGCCGATGCCTCGGTGGCGACGATTTTCGGAAGCATGTCCCTGCAATCCATGGAGGTCTCCTGCATCTCGGATGATTTCCAGCCGCTGAACCGGGAAGACCTGGACGGACAGGCCGTCCTGCTCGAATCGTGAAGCCATGAGCGGAAGCCATCTGCTGCGCATCGTCCACCGGACACACTACACCTACACGGCCCCGGTAAGCTTCGAGCCCCACCGGCTGGTCATCCGGCCCCGGGAAGGCCACGACCTGCGCGTCGAGAGCCTCGATCTTTCCATCTCGCCGCGGGCCGACGTGGTGTGGAGGCGCGACATCTTCGACAACTCCATCGCCCACGTCCATTTCCGGGAAGAAGCCGACACGCTGCGTTTCGACATGAACGTGACCGTGCGGCGCTTCTTCGACGCCGACGACCCGCCGGAGCCGATCCTCAGCGCCAGCCCCTGGCCGCTTTCCTACGACACCCTGGAGCACGGCATCATCGTCGGCTACCTCACTCCTGTCTATGCCGAGGAAACGGCGGCGGTGAAGGAATGGATCCACGGCCTGCCGGACCCCGGCGACTTTCCGAGTGTCGAAGCCTTCTCCCTGAAACTGGCGGAAATCATTCATGGAACCATCCGCTACCAACGGCGGGAACAGAAAGGCGTGCAAACCCCGGCGACCACGCTCTCCCTCGGCACCGGCTCCTGCCGTGACCTCGCCACGCTGATGATGGAAACGCTGCGCCACCTCGGTATCGCTGCGCGCTTCGCGAGCGGCTATCTCGACTGCGAAGCGACCCGCGCGGCGAGGGGATCGACCCACGCCTGGACAGAAGCCTATTTCCCACAACTCGGCTGGCGGGGCTTCGACCCCACCACCGGGCGGCGCTGCACCCACCAGCACATCGTCACCGGCACCAGCCACCATCCCCGCGGCGTGATGCCCGTGACCGGCCGCTTTTTCGGCCCCAGCGACGCCTTCCTCAGTTTGACGGTGAATGTGGAATTTTCCACAGTGAACGGGAGAGCAGAGCCTCCGGCCTGCGGAAGCGAAGGAAATCGCTCGGGGACGCCACTTGTTCCAAATTAGGCAATGGCAGTCTCGCTAGGATTCGAACCTAAACAAACAGAGTCAGAATCTGTTGTGCTACCGTTACACCACGAGACTGTTGAAAAGGGCCGCCGCACTGGCAGCCTCACTAGGACTCGAACCTAGAAATACGGAATCAAAATCCGGTGTGTTACCATTACACTATGAGGCTTCAAGCACCGCGCGCGGGCGGCGGAAACTAGGCGGACGGTCCGGCTTTGGCAATAGGGAAAAACGGAGGATTCCAACACGGCGATCAAGCCAGCGAGAAAACCGGAGCATGGCGTTTCCCGACCGACCGAAACTTCCTTCTTGTCAGACAACTTTTTCTGCGCGTGTTTTTCCGGAATGCGGCTGCTCCGTCTGCTATTACCCCTCTTTCTCGTCCCCGGCCTCGTTCGGAGCGACGTCGTTATCAACGAATTGCAATCGTCGAATGCCTCGACGCTTCTGGATGAAGATGGCGACGCCTCGGATTGGATCGAGCTGCTCAACCGCGGCACGGAAACCGTCGATCTCGCCGGCTGGGGGCTCTCCGACCGCGCGGACAATCCCTGGAAATGGACCTTTCCCTCCATCGTTCTCGCACCCGGTCAGCACCTGCTCGTCTGGGCCTCGGGGAAGGACCGGGGAAGCGCCGAAGAGAATCCCCCGCCGCCCTACGACAGCCCCGCCGATATCCCGGGCCTGGTGCTCTGGCTGAATGCGGAGGAAACAAACTACACCGATGGCGATTCGGTGGAGGTCTGGCCCGACCAAAGCGGCCACGACAACGACGCCGTCGCTTCCTTTTTCTGGACGAGTCCGGTCTTCCGCGAAAACCGGGTGAACGGCCGGCCCGCGATCGAATTCGTCCGCCCCTTCGGTCACGAACTCCGGCTGCCCACGGCAGACTTCGACGGAATGGAGAATTTCAACGACTTTTCCCTCTTCACCATCGCCCGCTGGCAGGGCACCGCGACCTCTGGCATCTTCGGCACCTGGGACGGCGCGGGCAACGACGGTAATATCCACTTCGAAGTCAACGGCAGCGGCGAACTCCGTTTGCGCGTCTCGGCTCTGGACAGCGTCCGGGCAGGCGGCGCGCTCTCCATCGGCGAATGGGCGGTGCTCGGCAGCGTGATGCAGGGCACGGGGGACACCCCCATCGCCCGTCTGTTCAAGAACGGCCAGGAAATCGGTTCGCGAGCCCAAAGCGCCGGCACGGCATGGTTGGCGAACTACGGCAACCTGCTCATCGGCAACTCGCACGAAAACCGGCGCTTCAATGGCGACATCGCCGAATTCCTCATCTACAACCGCTCGCTGACGGCGGAAGAGCGCGGCTTCGTGGAGAAATACCTGGCGGACCGTTACGGCCTCGGCACGCCACCGGTGGTGGCGGCGCTGCATACGAATTTCGCCATCGGCGCCGAGGGCGAAACCATCGTCCTCACCCGGCCGGACGGCGGCGCGGCCGATCTTGTGCCACCCGTGGCGATTCCGCGGGACACCAGCTACGGCCGCAGCCCCGACGGCGGGGAGACTCTCGCTTTCTTCACCACATCCACGCCGGGGGCGGCCAACACCACGACCGCCTACGGCCCGCCCCTCGCGCCGCCGGCGCTTTCGCAGCCGCGCGGTTTCCAGGACGAGCCGTTTTCTCTCACCATCACCCATCCGGATCCGCAAGCCTCGATCAAATACACCCTCGACGGCAGCGAACCGTCCCTGACGCACGGCGAATCCTACACCGGCCCACTTCAGATCGACTCGACCACCGTGGTCCGCGCCGTGGCGGTCAAGGACGGCTCTCTGCCGATGCGCGCCCTCGCCACCTCCTCCTACCTTTTTCTCGACGACATCATCCACCTCACCGAGCGGCCGCCAGGCTATCCGGCGAATTGGGGAAGCTTCGGCCAGACGAGCTACGCCATTAGCTCCTCCGTCGCCTCGCGGCCCGGCTACGAGGAGACGATGAAGGCCGCCCTGCAAAGCTTCCCCACCCTGGCGATCTCGCTCTCCCCCGGCGACATGTTCGGCGCCGGCGGCGTCTACTCGAACCCGACGGTGGAGGGCTTGGAAAAAGTCGCTTCGGTCGAATGGATCGCCGCCGACGGCTCATGGGAAACGCAAATCGATGCCGGGCTGCGCGTGCAAGGCGGCGCTAGCCGGCAATTCAGCAACACGCCGAAGAAATCCCTGCGCCTCCTTTTCAAAGGCGAGTATGGCGAAGGCCGCCTGCGCGTGCCCGTGCTGCACGACGGCGGCACCGTCATGACCGATTTCAACACGCTCGTCCTGCGGGCGGAATACAACAACTCCTGGCTGCATTGGGAATCCGTACAGCGCCTGCGGGGCACCAATCTCCGCGACCAATGGATGCGCGACAGCCAGATCGCCATGAGCGGGCTGGGATCGCACGGCAACCACGTCCACCTCTACATCAACGGCATTTACTGGGGCGTCTACAACCCTTCGGAAAGGCCGGACGCCGCCTTCTCCGCCAGCTACCTTGGCGGCGAGCGGGAAGACTACGATGCCATGACCCACGACGGCGTGCGCGACGGCGACAACATCGCCTGGAACGCGATGCGCGCCATCGCCCAGGGCGGGCTCACCTCCCCCGCCCAGTACGCGGCGATCCAACAGTACCTCGATGTCGATCACTTCATCGACTATATGATTCTCAATATCTATGGCGGCAACGAAGACTGGCCGCACAACAACTGGAACGCCACCCGCCTGCGGCAGCAAGGCGCGGGATATCGCTTTTTCGCCTGGGACGCCGAACGCAGCCTCGAAGGCCCGGGAGTCAACAGGGTGAACCTGACCGGATCCAACAACCCCGCCGAATTCTACGCCGCGCTTCGCCAGAACGCGGAATTCCGCCTGCGCTTCGCCGACCGCGCACACCGGCATTTCTTCAACGGCGGTGCGCTCACACCCAATGCCTGCATCGCGCGCTACGCCACCCGCGCCGCCCATGTGGAAAGCGGCGTCTTCGCCGAGGAGGCCCGCTGGGGCGCCTATCGCCACGAAATCCGGGACAGCAACGGCCCTTCGCCCCGCTACACGCTCAATCCGCACTGGCTCATCGAGCGCGACCGGCTGATCAATACCTATTTCCCCATCCGTACCGGCACCGTGCTGAGCCAGTTCAGAGCCGGAAACCTCTACCCCTCGGTGAATGCGCCTTCCTTCAGCCAGCATGGCGGTCCCCTGGAAGAGGAAGACACCGTCTCCATCGATGTGGCGCAGGGAATTATCTACTACACGCTTGACGGCGACGATCCACGGCAACCCGTCAGCGGAGCGGTGGCGGCGGGAGCAATCCCCTACACCGGCCCGCTCGCCATCGCGGTGAGCGCCACCCTCAAGGCCCGTGCGCTCCACAACGGGGTCTGGAGTGCGCTCAATGAAGCGGACTTCATCGTGGGCGCGCCCGAACCCGTCTTCCTGCCCACCGGCACCGCCGACTGGACGAACGCCACCAGCTGGACCAGCCCGGCCTACCCCGACGGCGCGGGTCAATGGGCCCTCTTCAACGCCCCGGATGGCGACCGCAACATCGACCTCCGCAGCCCCGTGACCGTCGGGCAGATCCGCTTCCTCGAAGCCGGCAGCCCATGGCGCGACCGGGTGCGCGACCGCAACACCGGCAACACCCTCACCTTCGACGGCGGCGGCGAAAACGCCCGGATCATCGTCGAAGGCGATGGCACGGGATTCGTCGAGTTCGAAGTCGTGGCCGGCGTGGTGCTGGCCAGCGACCTCGAGCTCCAGGTCAATCACCTCACCGGCAACGACGAACACGGTGCGCTACGCCTGCGCACCGGCTGGAGCGGCCCCGGCGGTCTGATCAAGACGGGCCTCGGCACCGTCTCGCTGACCGGCGAAGACAAGAATTTCGCCGGCCCGCTGGTGGTGGAACGGGGCGTGCTCCAGCTCACCCAGCCCTCAACGCCCGCCTTCGCCTCCTCCGTTACCGTGCATCCCGGCGGACAGTTGCGCCTCGTCTCAGGCGGTGTCGGCGAGACGCGCGTCTATGGCTTCGGCACGCCCCTGACCATCGCCGGCCAGGGCCGCGGTCCGGAAATTCCCGACGACTCCGGTTTCGGCGTGCTCGGCGCGCTCCGCTACGATCCCGGCGGCGGAACCAACCACGCCGTCGTCACCATTCCGGTCCATCTCGCGGAGAGTTCCTCGATCCATGTGAACGGCGGCAGCAACCTCCTCGAACTCGCCGCCGGACTGGGCGTCGGAGAACATCCGCTGTCGAAATCCGGCGGCGGCACGCTCATGCTCGGCGGCGACAACAGCGCCTTCACCGGACCGCTCCACATTGTCAACGGCAGGGTGTGGCTCGCCGGGCCGCTCGGCTCCGCCGTCTCGCTGGCGGAGACCGGCATTCTGACCGGACACGGCGCCTCCGGCGAACTCTCCGGCCCGGGAACCGTTCTGCTCAATGGCGCGATCCTCCGCTCGCCCTCGCTCGAAAATACGACGCTCGCCGTAGTTCTTAACCGGCCCGGCTCCCCGCTGTACGACCAGCCCCCGCAATCCGACAACGGTCTGCTGATCCTCGATCAGGCGCCGCAATCTCCCGGCGTCCTGCGCCTCTACCTCCCCGCTCCGGGCAACATCTTCCGCGGCGGCCTTTTCACTCCCTTCGCCGAAGACCTCTCCGCCAGCCTGCGCGAAACCCAGGTAGAAATCTACGTGCCCGACCTCGCGGGCTCCCACTCGTTCCAGAACCAGCCCTGGAGCCTCGCGACGGACGCCCAGGCAATCACCGTTCCAGAAACCGCCGACTTCGGCGGCGGCCCGGTCCAAGGCCGCATCGTCGAAATCCGGCTCGGCGCACCGCCCGCCTCCTTCGCCACCTGGCAGCTCTCCGCTTTCCCCGACGAATCCGACCGCAACGATCCGGACATCGGCGGACCTTCCGCCGATCCCACGGGCAGCGGTATCTCCAATCTCCTCCGCTATGCGCTGGGCATCGGTCCCGGTGATCTGCCCGCGGATTTCCTGCCGCGCCTGGCGCTCCACGAAGAAGGAGCCTCCTTCCGCTTCCCCTTCGATCCGGGCAGGGACGACATCGTCGTCATCGTCGAATCCACCGCCGATCTCTCGCAGTGGAACGAGTCCGGCATCCTGTTCGACTCCCGGACCGACTTCCCGGCCACGCTCGAAGACGGCTGGCTGCGTGTCGACGATCCCGCGGACGGCGAGCGGCGTTTCTACCGCCTGAAAATCCAGCAAATCCCAGCCCAGTGAGTCCCTCCTCCGCTCGACAGCACCCGTTCCGCCCGCTTCATTTCCTCGCGTGAACGCTCTGCTCATCTTTGTCGGGGGTGGTCTTGGCTCTTTATGCCGCTGGGGCTTGGCGTCGGGCATCACCCACTTGACAGCCGGCTCGGCGCTACACCGTTTCCCGCTGGGCATCCTCGCCTGCAACCTGCTCGGCAGCCTGCTGGTCGGCGTCCTTTTCGGATTCTTCCCGCGGCATTATCAGGCCACCTGGGTCTTCCCTCTGCTCGCCACCGGCTTCCTCGGCGGTTTCACCACCTTCTCCACCTTCGCCAACGACACCCGCGTTCTCTTCGACGGAAACTTCAACCTCATGGCCTGGGCGAATCTCCTTCTCTCCGTCGCAGGCGGCCTGGCCGCCGTGATCGCGGGCTTCAAGCTTGGAATGCGCATCGCCTGAAAAGCGTACGCACACGCGAAATGAATTGCCAGCGGAGCCTCCCCGCGTATGCTCACACGCAACTGCTGTGTGCGTCCGTTCAGGCAGCGTGCCCGGACCGACTCTATGAAATCAGGGGCATCACGCCGATCCCACCATACGGTCACGCCTTTCACAGGACGACTCAAACGGGACGGTCGCCCCACCTGTTGAGACACTGGAACGTGGCTCACAATGCCTAGGACGGCACAGCGGTTTCTTCTTTCTAGCCCGCTCCGTTCAGGAACGGATGCCCGTTTTCCGGATTCCCGCCTCCCATTCACTCCGCCTCGGCTCCTCGCATGCCGGAAGAACCGGCATCTCCTCCGCCGCCAGGAAATCCTCGTAACGGATCAACTCCAGTCTCCCATCATGGTGCTCGACGATGGCGGTCAGGCTCTCCACCCAATCCCCGGAATTCAGATACCTCACCCCGCCGACATCCTTGTCCTCCGGCGTGTGGATGTGACCGCAAATGATGCCGTCGCAGCCCTTCTTCCGCGCCAGCTCCTGCAACTGCAGCTCGTAGCGGTCCACGAAGCTCACCGCCGACTTGACACGGGCTTTGATCGCCTTGCTCACCGAATAGTACTCCTTGCCGCGCCAGACCCGGTACCTGTTGTAAATGCGGTTGACCTTGAGCAGCGCGTCGTAACCGGCCGCCCCAAGCACCGCGAGCCACTTGTGGTTGGTCGATACGCTGTCGAAACCGTCGCCGTGGACGACGAGGTAGCGCTTCCCGTCCACACCCCGGTGGATGTGCTCCTTGACGAATTGCAGCCTGCCGAATCCCAGCGGCAGGAACCGGTCGAGGATGTCGTCGTGATTGCCGCGACAGTACACGACCTCCGTGTCATCCTTCTCCATCTTCTTGAGCACCTTGCGGATGAAGCGGCTGTGACGCTTGCGCCATTTCGCCCCCCGCCGCAGCGCCCAGCCGTCGATGATGTCGCCGTTGAGCACCAGCTTGCGGCACTGGGTGCGTTTCAGAAAGTCGATCACCTCAAGCACTTTCGAATCCGGTGTGCCGAGATGGATGTCCGAAAGGAAGATCGTGCGGTAGCTGCGGACCGGCCGTTTCTTCTTCTCCCTCGCGGTCGAAAGCTGTGGAACCTGCTCGTGGAGCATGCCCCCGAGGTTCCGCTCGAATCCATTCACCACCTCATCCCAGCCAAGACCCTCGGCCGTGCGCCGGGCAGCGGCACGCAAGCAGGTGTCCCGCCAGCGGGCGAGCGCGGTGTGACACTCATTGAGGTATCCCGCGACATGGCCGCGAACGCATTTCAGACCGTTCATCTCCCGCTCCACATGGAGGGCGGAAGCCGCATAATCGTAACTGACCGTGACCAGGCCGCTGGCCATCCCTTCGAGCAGCACATTGCCGAAGGTTTCCGTCTCGCTCGGGAAAAGCAGGATGTCCGCCGAAGCGTAGTGGCGCGCCAGATCCTCCCCCGCCCGCATCCCCGCGAAGTGGACGAAGGAATGCTCGCCGCGCAGCTTCTCCCGCAGCGGTCCGTCGCCGACCACCACGCAGCGCAGATCGGGCATGCGGGCGCGCATGCTGCGGAAGCAATTCATCGCAAACGGCAGATTCTTCTCCGCGGCCACCCTGCCGACGATCAAGGCCACCGGCGATTCCCCGCGCACGCCCCATTCGCCGCGCAGCGTGGCACAGCGCTTGCCGGGATGAAAGAGCGCCGTATCCACCCCGCGCCCCAGCAGCCGGACATTCCGGAAGCCCTCGCGCTGGAGCATCTCCACCACATCGCGGGTCGGCGCCATCGTCAGATCCGCACGGTTGTGGACGCGCTTGAGATACGCCATCGCCGCCGGCTGCAAACCACCGAGCCGGTACTGCTCCATGTACTGATGGAAATTCGTGTGAAAGCCCGCCGCCACCGGGATGCCCAAAGCGTTGGCCGCCTTGATGGCGGAGTTGCCCAGCGGGCTTTCCGTCGCGACATAAATGGCGTCCGGCCGGCGCTTCATCCAGCGCTTGCGGAGCCTGAAAGGTCCCGGCAGGCCGACGCGCACCTCCTTGTAGCCCGGCAGGGGCAGCGAGGCGGCCACCGTCTCCCCTCTCCCTCCGCCCTCCCCCGTGCGGATCACATGAATCCGGTGACCGCGCTGCCGAAGCCCCTCGCACAGCCTCCCGAGAGTCATGGCCACGCCATTCACGTCAGGCGCGAAGGTATCGGTGACAATGTCAATTTTCATGAAAAGTCCGGAGTTTCAAACTATCCGCACCTTGCCTGTATCACGCCGCCTTCCGCTCCGTGCCTGTTTTTGTGTGGCAAATCCGCCACCCGGTCCGCTTGCTCCCGGCGATGCCCGTCTTTCGCGTTGGGAAAGCCGGAGTCCCGCCGTAGAATCCTCCCATGCCGAGCAAGAAGGACATCCTCGACCTCCACTTCATGGACGCGCGCTGCAAGCTGATCGACCTCGCTGCCTTCCTCGATCGCGTCGAGCGTCACTCCGGCGATGCCGATTTCCGTTTCGACGCGCTGAAAAACGCACTGCCCATCCTCCTCTCCAACCGACCCGGCCGCGCCAAGGCCGTCCTCGAAGCCCTCTCCGACCACTCCACCGAGCCCGCCGAAAAAGCCGCCATCCAATTCGCCTACGGCGCTCCCCAAAACTGAACCCGCATTTGCCTTTCCACCGATCACCCGGCACTTCATGAAATACATCGAGCCCCACGCCCACATGGTCAGCCGGACGACGGACGACTATGAAAAGCTCGCCCTGGCCGGATGCGCCGCGCTTTGCGAACCCGCCTTCTGGGCCGGTTTCGACCGCTCCTCGCCCCAGGGATTTTACGACTACTACCGCCAGCTCACCGACTACGAGCCGAAGCGTGCCGCCAAATACGGCATCCCCCATTTCTGTTGGTTGTGCATCAACCCGAAGGAAGCCGAAGACGCCGGCTTCGCTCGCGAGGTCATGGCCATCATTCCCGAATTCCTCGACAAGCCGACCGTCCTCGGCATCGGCGAGATCGGCCTGAACAAGAATACGAAAAGCGAACTCGCCATCTTCGAGGAGCACGTCCAGCTCGCGCTTGACCGCGACCTGCCCATCCTCATCCACACCCCCCACCTCGAAGACAAGCTCAAGGGCACCCGGCTGATCCTCGACTCCCTCGCCTCCTTCTCCAAACTCGACCGCGGCAAGGTCATCATCGACCATGTGGAGGAACATACGGTGACTCTCGTACAAGACCAGGGCTACTGGGCCGGCATGACGCTTTATCCGGAAAGCAAATGCACCCCGAACCGCGCCATCGACATGCTCGAAACCTGCGACAACTCCCGCCTGTGGCTGAATTCCGCCTGCGACTGGGGCGTCTCCGATCCCCTCGCCGTGGTGAAATGCGGCTTCGAGATGAAACGCCGGCAACACAGCGCCGCCGACATCGAGCGCGTGCTATTCGACAATCCGAATCGCTTCCTCGGCCAGTCTCCGAATTTCAAGCTGCCCGGCGCATGAGCGCGTAGCGGAATGCCTCCATCTCCACGGAACCATGCCCTCCATCTCTCCGGAAAAAATGTCGCCGCGCATGAGGCGCATTTCCCTGATCACCTCGAAAATCGCGCTCATCAATTCGACGATCCTCATCCCCGTGCCGCTCATTGCCGCCGCGGTGATCCTCCTCACCCGCGCCGGCAATTTCCCCACCATGAGCGACCGCGTGCTGGCGGCTTCCTTCTTCTGCTTCTTCTCGCTCATGGCCTTCGTCATCCGCTGCCTGACCAGGCAGCGCATCCGGCGCCTGCACGCAGTGATGAATGAAGACGCTCCTTCATAGCGCCCTCACCGCACCGTACTGTGTCCCGGAGCCGCCGCCGGCGTCACCGCCGGCCAGTGGATGAACGAATTCGGCGAAAGCACCCGTCTGCCGTCGGAAAGCATACCGGTGATCGGATTGAACTGAAGCGTCACCGGCGGCCAAAAGAAACCGCTGAACCCCGCGCCCTTCGTCCGCACGACCCTGCTGACCGTGCCGTCCGGATTCCGGGTCTCCTCCGTCTCGGTATAATTGCCGGCGACAACGAGATTGAAATCGCTGATCGTGCCCAGGCCGATATTCAGGGTCCCCGTATTGGTGATGCGATGCATCGTCACCCCATGCCCGCCCGAAGCATAGTCCACTGAATCGAGTTCCGACCCACCCGACAAAGTGACGGTCCGGTTCATAGGCGCCGCATATCGCACGCCCCGCCGCCTCCCGTGAATGGAACCAAAGACCCAACCCCATGCTCTCCAAAAAAATTTCCCCACCCTGTCCCGTCTCTTCCTTCCCGTTCGTCGTTTTCATGAAACCCGCTTTCACCCAACCTGCGGATAACCACCGAAGCACCATGAAATCACACACCGTCAACCGCGCCGCCCGCGCCATCGCCCTCATCGTTCCTCTGCTCTGCGCCCCCCTCGCCGCGCAGGAAATGCCCCAGCCCGTCAAAGAACACGAATGGCTCAGTCAATTCGCCGGCGAATGGGAATCCGAAATGGAATGCACCTTCGAACCCGGCAAACCGCCCGTCAAATCCAAGGGCAGCGAAAAAGCCCGCCTGCTCGGCCCCTTCTGGGTCGTCGCCGAAGGCAGCGGCGATGCCATGGGCACGCCCTTCTCCAGCATCCTCACCCTCGGCTACGACACCGACAAAAAGAAATACATCGGCACCTGGATCGACTCGATGATGAACCGGATGTGGCACTACGAAGGCACCCTCAACGAAGCCGGCGACACCCTCACCCTCGAAACCGAAGGCCCCTGCGTCATGCACGGCGGTCAGACCCGCAAATTCCGCGAAATCATCGTCTTCAAGAGCAAGGACCACAAAACCTTCACCAGCCAGATCCTCGGCGACGACGGCGCCTGGACCACCATGGTCACCGTCGATTCCAAACGGAAATAATAACCCCGCAATCTCTTATGAACACGACCATCGAAGAAAAACCCGGCAGCCTCACGGACCACCCCGTCGTCTCGCGCGGCGAATGGCTCGCCGCGCGCAAAAAACTACTCGCCGAAGAAAAAGAACTCACCCGCCGGCGCGACCGCCTCTGCGCCGCCCGCCGCGCCCTCCCCTGGATGAAAGTCGAAAAGGACTACATCTTCCAGGGTCCCCGCGGTCCCGTCTCCCTCGCCGACCTGTTCGACGGCCGCAGCCAGCTCATCGTCTACCATTTCATGTTCGGCCCCGGCTGGGAGGAAGGCTGCACCGGCTGCTCCTTCATCAGCGACCACGTCGATGCGGCACGCCGGCACTTCGAGCACCGCGACGTTTCCTTCGCCGCCGTCTCGCGCGCGCCGCTGGAAGAGTTCACCCCCTTCAAAAAGCGCATGGGCTGGACCTTCCCATGGGTCTCCTCCGCCGGCAGCGACTTCAACTTCGACTACGGCGTCTCCTACACGCCCGAACAAGTCGCATCCGGCCAGGTCGATTACAATTACGGCATCATCGAACCCTGGGGCGAGGAAGCGCACGGCATCAGCGTCTTCTATAAGAACGAAGCCGGCGAAATCTTCCACACCTACTCCTGCTACGCCCGCGGCGCGGAAGAAACGCTCGGTACCTTCATGTTCATGGACCTCACGCCGAAGGGCCGCAACGAGGAAAACACCATGAACTGGATCCGCCACCACGACCGCTACGAAGACACCGCGCACTCCTGCTGCGGCTGCGATCACGCCGCGGAAGAAGCCAATGCATGAACGCAGACCCTCCATGCCCCTGCGGCGCGCGGCGCGCCGGAAAACTCCCGCGCGCCGCACACGCCTCCGGCTGGTTCCTGCCCGGCGCGATCCTGCTCCTGATGCCCAAATGCCCGGCCTGCCTCGCCGTCTGGCTCGCCGCCGGCACCGGCATCGGTGTCTCCCTGACCGCCGCGGCCTGGCTTCGCACCGGCCTCATCCTGTTCTGCACCGGCGCGCTCCTCCTGCTGACACTCGGAATCGTCCGCCGGTTCCGCCATCAGGCCCTCACGACCGCCCGAAGATCGAATTGATCCCCGCCATTCCGGCCTCCATTCCGTTCCCAACGACACACCCGCATCCGCCATGCACGACAAAGTCTTCATCAACCTGCCGGTCAAAAATCTGCCCGCCTCCATGCAGTTCTACCGCGCCCTCGGCTACGAATTCAATCCCGCCTTCACCGACGAAACGGCCGCCTGCATGATCGTCAGCGATCACATCTACGTCATGCTGCTGACTCATGAAAAATTCGCCGGATTCACCCCGCGTCCCATCGCCGATGCCACGCGGAGCACCGAAGTTCTCATCGGTCTGGACTGCGAAAGCCGCACAGCGGTGGACGCTCTCGTTCACAAAGCCGTGGACGCCGGCGGCAGCACCGTCCGGCCGCCCGAAGATCACGGTTTCATGTATCAGCACGGTTATCAGGACCTCGACGGCCACATTTGGGAATTGATCCACCTCACCGAAGCGGCCGCCGCCGGCTGATCTCCAACCACCGCCAACCATCCGCCGCCATGCTGCTTAAAATCCTTGCCGTCGTCGTCCTTCTCGTCATCGGCCTCGTCCTCTTCATCGCCACGCGCCCCGCGGGGTTCCGCTACACGCGAAGCGCCGTCATTGCCGCTTCACCGCAAACGCTGTTCCAACAAATCGACGACCTACGCCAATTCCAGAACTGGAATCCCTGGGCCATGATCGATCCGAATGTGGAGATCACCTACGCCGGGCCGCCGACGGGGGTCGGTTCCTCCTATACCTGGAAAGGCAACCGCGAGGTGGGCGAAGGCACGATGACCATCATCGAAAGCAAGCCGGGCGAACTCGTGAAGGCGCGGATGGACTTCCGCCAACCCTTCGCCGCCACCCACACCGCCGAATTCGCCTTCAAACCGGAAAACGGCGGAACCCGGGTGAGCTGGACCCTGCACGGCGACAACAACTTCATGGGCAAGGCGATCGGCCTCTTCATCGACTGCGACAAAATGTGCGGCGACCAATTCGAAAAAGGGCTGACCCATCTGAAAACCCTCATGGAAACCGCGCCGGAATCCTGAGCCGTCTCCAGCGCGTCCCATGATGACCGAACTTCCACCTGACCCGGCAGGCCGCGGAAAAAACCAACCGTGAGCGACATCCTGGAACAAAACCCCGAAATCCCGCGGCTCGCCGAGCGCCTCTTCCGCCACGAAGCGGGCAAGCTCGTCTCGGCCCTCACCGGCATCTTCGGCATCCACCGCCTGCAGCTCGCCGAGGACGTCGTCCAGGAAGCGCTCGTCCGTGCGCTGCAAACCTGGCCCTACTACGGCATCCCCCGTAATCCGGCCGCCTGGCTCATGCAGACGGCCAAGCACCGCGCCCTCGATCTCATCCGCCGCGAAAAACTTTTCCACGACAAGCAGCCCGAAATCGCCGCCTCTCTCGAACGCCTGCCGGAAGACGGCGAAGCCCCCGCCTTCGAGGACGAGATCCGCGACCACCGCCTGCGCCTCATCTTCGCCTGCTGCCACCCTTCCATCTCGCTCGAAGACCAGACCGTCCTTGCGCTCAAAACTCTCTGCGGTTTCGGCATTCCGGAGATCGCCAGCGCCTTCCTCAGCAGCGAGGCCGCCATCGCCAAGCGCCTCACCCGCGCCAAACAAAGAATCCAGGACCAGCGCCTCCCCTTCGAAATCCCCTCCGGCGCCGAACTCCCGCCCCGGCTCGATGCCGTGCTGCACGTCATCTATCTCCTCTTCAACGAAGGCTACAAGGCCTCCACCGGCGACTCCCTCGTCCGCGAGGATCTCTGCGAGGAAGCGATCCGCCTGGCCTCCCTGCTCGCGGACCATCCTGCCGTCGAGAGCCCGCGGGTCCATGCCCTGCTGGCCCTCATGCTCCTCCACGCCTCCCGCCTGCCCGCCCGCACCGATGCCGACGGCGGCATCCTCACGCTGTCCTTGCAGGACCGGACGAAATGGGACCGCGCGATGATCGCCCGCGGCCTCTTCCATCTCTCCCGCGCCGCCACCGGCGACGAACTCAGCGAATATCATCTCCAGGCCGGCATCGCCGCCTGCCACGCCACCGCGGAAAACGACACCTCCACCGACTGGCCGCGCATACTCGACCACTACGACGCCTGGCTCGCCATCAGCGCCTCGCCCGTCGTCGCTCTCAACCGCGCCGTCGCCGTCGCCAAAGTCCACGGCCCCCAGGCCGGCATCGACGCCGTGGACGCCATCCGCGACCGTGACCATCTTGCCTCCTACCACCTTTTCCACGCGGTCCTCGGTGACTTCGAGGAACGTCTGGAACGCTACGAAGAAGCCTCTGCCCGCTTCGAGCGGGCGCTGCGCCTCGCCAACTCCGGCAGCGAGCGAAGCTTTCTCGCGGAACGCCTCCGCCATTGCCGGATCAAGGCCCGGGAAGCCCTTACCTGATCGTCTCCAACACCCCTTCCAACTCGCCCAGCGTGTCGCAGCGGTATGCCGCCCGCGGATCGCATTTCCGCACCAATATCCCCGGAATCCCCGCGTCTTCCGCACCCGCGATGTCGGCGGTGTAGCTGTCCCCGATCATCACGAACGAAGTGCAGCCGGGATCGTGGCGGAGGATCTGGAGAAACGCTTCCCTGTGAGGCTTTTCGATCCCCGTCCGCGCGGAGTTGAAAACCGCTTCGAAGCATTCGCGGATGCCCAGGAACTCCAGAATCGAATCGAGCTCCGGCACATGATTGCTGAGCACGAGATGCCGGTATCGGGAAGCCGCGGAGCCGGAGAAAAAGACCGGCACATCATCGAACAGGCTCCATGCGGAAGCGCGCAGGTACTGCTCCCGCACCTTCGGCGAGAGCTCCGCCGCCTCGTTGGCGGACAGCCCGCCTCCCTTTTCCAAAGCGTGGCGGAATACCGGCTCGACACCCGTCCACCAGGCTTCCGGCGGGCTCTCCGGCTCCCGGAGTTTCGCCCAATCGTGCCACGGAAATCCCGATTGCAGGTAAGGGCGGAAATCGCCGGCCGAATACGGGCGCCCGGGATGGACCGCACCGGCCAACTCCGCTAAAGTTCCGGACCACATGCCTTCCCGGAATCCAAGCGTCCCATCGAAATCCCAAATCAGAATCGGCTTCATCCTCGCTCTCCCCGCTGGCAGGCTTTCACATCCTCCCTTCCCCGACAAAACGAAATATCAGCCGCCAAACACAGACTAAGCCATGGGGAGAAAGCCGCGGCCATTCGATCTTTTCCTGCCCGCGGTGAGCCGACGTCAGTATTTGATCGACAAGCCGAAGGTGAGTATATCGGCATCCAACTGCCCCTCCTCGGGATTATCTCCCCAAGTGTAGCCGACACTGATGCCGAGGTGCTGGTCTTCTTCCGCAAGCTTTTCCGAAGTGCTGGCCTTTCCGGGGGTGTAGAACCAGTAGGTGAGCGAGGAAGCGAGGTACCACTGTTCGTCATCGTAGCTCGAGTAGACTCCCTTAGTATCGAGATGATCCCAGAACATTAGCTTGCTATCGAGTGTGAGGCGGTTGCCAAGGTAGGCGGGCAAGAGCCTAAGCCCGAGGTTGAAGCCCGCACGTGCAGAGAAGCGGGTGCCATCACGGAAGCCCTTCGCGCCGTTTCCTTCCTCATACTGGAGACCCACGAAGGGCTCGATCCGACCTTCGATCCAACCGTTGGTCTGCTCGTAACCCCAGTGGTTTCCAATCCCGTGGTTCGGAAAGTAGGGAAGCCAGCTGAGATCGGTGAGGAGACCTTCACCGGACACGATCTTGTCGCGCTTGTAGGCAAGCGTGGAACGGAACAGGTGGGCGTCATCCGCATGTGCGGCGCGGGTGACCAGGTCGGCGCTTCCTCCCAGCAGCAAACTGTCTTTGCCATTGGCAAGCCCCTTGACCACCCCGTCTTGGATGACCTTGGTTTCGGAGAGATGATGGTATTCGGCAAACAAGCCCCAAGACATCTGGCCAATCCGGAGATCCCATGGGACGTCCCCCTCGATCGAGACGCCGACGTCCGCAGCACGGCTGTCTTTGGCGTTCGGGGTGCGGGTGAACTGGAAGGTGGCGGGCAGGGCGCCTTGAGCCTTGTCCTTCACCGACCGGCGGACCTTGAGCCCCCTCTTCTCGAGAAACTCCGACGCTCGGGTGATGGCAACTTCGGACCCTGCGGGAACCGCCGGTTCCCCGGCAAGCTGCCTCGACATCGCCACTACCTTTTTCTCGGCTTCGGCAAGCTTCGCCTTGAGGGCATCGCGTTCTTCAATCGCCTTGCGAAGTTCGCGGATGGCTTCTTCTTCGGGAGGAGCCGCCATCGCCACCCCGGAAAGCAACAGCACGGGAATGAATGAGAATTTCATGGGGTTACTTGCCGTTGGCTTTGCTACAAGTGAGATCGATGGCCGTCTGCACCGTGGTGGCATTCCTGGCCGCAGCCGGGCCGACGGTCTTGCCGTTGGGATACTGTAGGCTGATGCGGGTGTAGTCGGCACTGAGGCGGGCCCTCACTTGGGAGTTCAGATTAAGATCCGACTCGAGCACCAAGGTCTCGTCGCCCGCCAGCAGGCGAAGCATCTTGGCCCTTGGAGCATGGTTCAACTCCGCCTGCCGGGCGATCACCTCAATCACCTGGGGCTTGATTTCTTCAGGAGGAGGATTGGACATCGAGCTATCCGCCGTGTTGGAGCGGGCGAGCATGCCCGTGCGGCTGGAGGTGCCGGCGCAGCTTGCTTTGATCGCGGCTCGGGCTTTGGCTCTTGCCTTTTCGGCTTCCTTGAGAAGCGCGAGGGCCTTGATAGCGGATGCAGGAGCAGGATTTTTGGCTGCTTTCTTGGCTGCTTTCTTGGCTGCTTTTTTCGCGGTCATTGTCATGTGAAGCAATTCGAACCCTATATCCTTCAACATCGCAACATTAAAGCACACCTTCCGGCTTTTTTGAAATAAGTCATGATTTGATCACTCACTGGGCTCCACCGCAATTACGACAATTCTTCAGGCGAACTATCGGCATTGCTCCAAGTTCCGGCCTGGCTCAGCGGGCAACGCCTCCTATTCCGGAACGATATCCCGTCGGGGTGAAATCCGGCAATATTTCGACCATACGGGAAATAGAGCTTTGCTTGAATGCCGGGGTTTGATAACTGGCCCAAAAGGAAAAAAGCTATGCCTGAATACCGGTATGCCGCCTATCCCTCCGCGAAGGTCTATGATGCCGCGGGCAACCAGATCCAACACCTCTTGTGGGGGGACTGGGTCCGACTGGAAGGCGAGCCGGCGGATGGCATGGTGCCGGTCCACGTTCGGGGGGTGGATGGCTGGATGCGGGAGAAAAACCTGCAGAAGGAACGCCTGCTGGAAATCGTCTTCGTCGATGTCGGCCAGGGCGACGGCTGCCTGGTGGTGACGCCAGACGACAAGAAGCTGGTGATCGATGCCGGCGACAAGGACAACATGCACCGGTTCCTGAAATGGCGGTTCAATTTCCGCAGCGGCATTCGGAAGCTCGACGTGGCGATCATCACCCATCCTGATCGTGACCACTATTTCGGATTCGGTCGCTTGTTCCGGGAGCGGAACCTGAAGTTCAGCCGCATCTATCACAACGGGATCATGGAGCAGCAGCCGAATCAATTCGGCGCGCAACCGGTGGAAGACGGAGTCCGCTGGGTGACGGATCTCGTGGAGACGAAAGGAGACCTGGAAGCCTTTCTGGCCACACCGGAACGCTACGGCAAAAAACTCTATCCGAACCTGATGAAGGACGCGCTGGCAGCCCTTGCTCCCAACGGGGACATCCGCATGCTGGGCACGTCCGGAGATCCCGCCGAGAAGGTTTACCTGGAGGGCTTCGGCGCTGAGAAGGAGCTTTCGATCCGCGTATTGGGACCGGTGCCGGAGTTCGATGCCGCGGGAAAGCGCCGGCTCCGCTGGTTCAAGGACAAACCGAGCGGCGGAAGCTATGACAGTGGTAAGACCAAGAATGGTCACTCAGTGATCCTGATGTTGGAATACCGCGGACTGCGGGTGTTGCTCGGCGGGGATCTCAACTCCTCTGCCGAAGCCTTCCTCCTCCAGCACTACACTGACCTGGATTGGCCGCCGGCCGATGGCAATGAAGAGAGCATCCTGATCGACACGGCGCGCCTGACCTTCGGGGCGGACATAGCCAAGTGCTGCCATCATGGCAGCGCGGACTTCACGGACGTCTTCATGGCCGCAGTCCATCCCGCCGCAACCGTGGTCTCGAGCGGCGATGAGGAATCCCACGCCCACCCGCGGTGCGACACCTTGGGGGCAATCGGACGCCATGGCCGCGGGTGGCGCCCGCTGATCCTTTCCACCGAGCTTTCCCGATCCACCCGCGAGCGCGAAACGATCACCCGCGAGGTCATCGACCGGCTGCTCGCCCGGATCGATGCGGCGGAAGCGCCGGAAGACCGCGAAGCTCTCCTGCAAGAACGGAATCGCATGCTGGACGAGCTCACGACCCGGAATGTGACCACTTACGGTGCCATCAATCTGAGAACGGATGGGCACCGGGTGGTTATGGCCACCCGGCTGGAAGTTCCCCGCACTGGAAACTCGGGCGGAAAAAAGACCCTGTCGCGATGGGACATCTACACGATGGAAAGGAAGGGCGGAGGCCCCTTGGTCTACACGGCTTGAGCTTCATGCAGGGCGGATGCCGCAGTTTCCCTGCCTGAGACCATGTTCAGCCACACCTTTCTCCGGCGTTGGCTGCAGCACCTCAGGCACGAAGATTGCTGAACTCATCGTGCATCCACCACTTTTTGTCCCGGATGTCGGCGTTCTCTGAAAGAACCGCATTCATCGCTTTCTGAAGGGCTTCGACACACGCTCGCGTCTCGATCTTTCTGAACAGCCTCCAAACCACCGTCGTGTGGTTAGATGAAACATAGGAAACCGTCGGGATACTCCTCGTAATTGCCGCAACCAATCCAAAGCTTGAAGCCGTCGTTCTTGATGGGAACAACCCAACCCTGCTTGCCAAGAAATCCAATGGACCGGGGATCTCAATGCCCACCAACCCGCTCCCGTATCCTCTCCGCCAATCGCTCCAAATGCGGCACCGGCACTCCCGCCGCCCGGGCGCGGCGCAGCGGCTCTCCCCAGATCGCCTCAAACTCGATCTCCCGTCCTTCGACAAAGTCGATCATGCTCGACGGCCGGTAGGCCCCCATCGGGCGCGTGCGCTCGACATTGAAGTCGATCAGCGACTCATCCAGCGCCAGACCCTGCGCGCGTGCCGCAGCGATCACCTCGGCCATGAGCGCGCGGATTTCGCGCTCCGTTTTCTCAGAAGCCAGCAAATCCCCCGTGGTCACGCCCCCTTCCGCGATGGCCAGCCCGTTGAAAGGAATGTTCCACACCAGTTTCTTCCACTGCGCCTCGCTCAAATCGGCCACCGCCTCGCAGGGGATGCCCGCCGCGGAAAAACGCCGCGCCACCTCCGCCGCCCGCCCGTCTTCGCCAGGGGCATATTCCCCCACCGTGATCCGCCCGCCGGCGGTGTGGCTGACGAAGCCGGGCGCAAGCCGGTTCAGACAAACGAAACACAAAGCTCCCAGCACCCGCCGCGCCCCGGCGATTTCCGCCAGCCGCTCGCAATTTCCGAGCCCGTTCTGAAGAGTCAGCACCTGGGTGCCTTCGTGAAGTAGCGGCGGCAGCACCGCATCGAGCAACCCATTGGCGGTCGCCTTCCACGAAATCACCACAAGATCGACGGCCCCCATTTCACCGGAGGACCGGAAACCCTGCACGGGAAGCACGGAAAAATCCCCAGCGACACTCTCGACCCGGATCCCCCGCTCCCGGACCTCATCGTAATCGGAGCGGAGCAGAAAACGCACATCCTCCCCCGCCGCCGCCAGACGCCCGCCATAGTAAAGCCCCACCGCTCCCGAACCCACGAGCGCCACCGATCTGAATGTCCAGCTCACGGCAAGGGTCTACCCCCGATCCCCCCGCCCGATCAACCGGGATTCCGGTCCGGTCACAGGCCGTAGATGGCAGACGGATGGCGGTTCCGAATCCGCGATTCTACCATCCATCACCTCTCAAGCCGCCTTCCTCAGCAAAGCCACCAGCACCCCCTGGATGATCAGCTCCCGCGCCGGGATCAGATCCGGGTAATCGGGATTCTCCGCGCGGAGAAAGGGCTTTCCTTTCTCCACCACATAGCGCTTCAAGGTCGTCTCGCCGTCGATCAGCGCCGCCACCACGTCGCCGTTGCGTGGTTCGCGGAACTCCAGAATGACCGTATCCCCGTGGCAGATGTGGGCGTCGATCATCGAATCCCCGCGGACCTTCAACGCAAAGGTCCGGGCGCTGCGCGGGATGCCGATGGAAGCGATGTCGACGGAAACGCAGCCCTCCCGCTCCGGCTCCGCATCCTGTGCCATGCCCGCGGCGATCTGCCCGTAGATCGGGATGTCGACGATCTCCTCGCGGTTCAATTCCTCGGGAAACGCCACCGCCCGCGCCTTCCCCGGCACGCGCTGGATCGCCCCCTTCCGCTCCAGCGCCCGCAAGTGGCTCATCGCCGCCGTCTGGCTGGCGAAGCCGAAGAAATGCTGAATCTCGCGGGTCGAGGGCATGATCCCCGTTCTCCGCGATTCCGATTTGAGATACCGGAGGATCTCCTGCTGGCGTTCGGTAAGCGCTTCACGCATGGCTTTTGAACAGTGTTCTCAAGAACAAAATCACCCAAACCGGCCGACCGCAAGCGCAAAGACCGCAAGCGTAAAAATTCGTGGAAATCCCCGCTTGAGGCAGGGAGCCGGAAGCGGGATCATCCGCGCCGATGCTCCGGCGTGTCTTTTCCCTTTTCTCCGGCGTCCTGGCGCTTGTCTCGGTCCTGCCCTCCTGCGGCGGCGACCCGGCTCCGCGCACCAGCTATCCCCAGCAGGCCCGCCCGCTGGTGGCCGAGCCGGTCGTGCGCACCGCCACCATCCCCCTGATCCCTCCGCCGCCGATTGCCGGCGAGAGCGCCATCGTCATCGACGCCCACTCCGGCCGTGTGCTCTACGCGAAAAACGCCGACCAGCCGCGCCCCGTCGCCTCCACCCAGAAACTCGTCACCGCGCTCGTCGCGATGGACACCGGCAACATCGACCGGCCTGTGCGCATCACCGACGACGACACCCGCTGCGAGCCCACCAAGCTCTATCTCAAGCCCGGCGAAGTCCATTCCCGCCGCGAGCTTCTGAAGGTCCTGATGGTCAAAAGCGCCAACGATGTCGGCCGCGCCCTCGCCCGCGACATCGGCGGCAGCCAGGAGGGCTTTTCCGCGATGATGAACCGCAAGGCCGCCTCGCTCGGCATGCGGAACTCCCGCTTCCTCAACCCCCACGGCCTGCCCGCCGACGGGCAGTATTCGACCGCCCGCGACATCGCCATCGCCTCCCGCGCCGCCTGGCACAATCCGGCGATCCGCTCGATGACCTCGATGAAGGCCATGACTTTCCGCCACAACGACGGCCGTACCAAGACGCTGGAAAACACCAACAAACTCCTCAAGCGCGTCCCCTACTGCGACGGCCTGAAAACCGGTACCACCAATGCCGCCGGCCGCTGCCTCGTTTCCTCCGGCTCGCTGAACGGCCGCTCGGCCATCGTCGTCGTGCTGAAAAGCAACTCGGCCAACATCTGGGACGACTCCGAGAAACTCCTCCGCTGGGCCCTCGAACGTCCCGCCGCGGAATAGTAAAGTGGCGCATGCCTCCGGCTTGCGAACGGATCGCCCGGCTCCATCGCACGCTTCGGGAGAAGCGCCGCACCGTTCGCCATCCGAAAAGAAAATTAAACCCATCTGCGAACACCGCCAGACAGGAAAAAGAACCGACCCCGCACCGAAGCTGATGGAGCCGAGCTCGAAACAACATGCCCGGCAGCGGGGTGATACCCCTGGGCCCGCGGAATCCACCGAAGACAACCCATGAGCGGCATCCCGGACCCGGCAACAGACCTGGCAGGCTGAAAACAGCAGCTACTCGCACCATATGGAAAGAGTAACCGGAATCGGCGGCTTCTTCTTCGCAAGCAAGAACGCGGACAGGCTCAATGACTGGTATGAGCAGCACCTGGGCGTCAGGAAGGCCGGAAAAGAATATGAAGATGGCTCTTGGTGGCAGGATGAGGGCCCCACAGTGTTCGGGGCGGAATCGCAGAATGCCCAGGTGGGAGGGCCGGGGCATTCATGGAGAATCAATTTTCGCGTGCGTGATCTCGATGCAATGGTTGCCCAGCTCAGAGCGGCAGGCATTTCCGTAGAGGTGGAGCCGACAATTTATCCGAATGGACGCTTTGCCCATCTCCGGGACCCGGACGGCAATTGCATCGAACTGTGGGAACCGGCAGGAACCGACTCCGTGCGGCCGCCCGATCAACAGAAACCAACCCGGGCAACCGTCGTTCCGCCAACACGGTGTCGATGAAACATCGGCACTCCTTATCCCGCCATGACCCCGCCCGCCCCCCGCGAAGAACTCGCCGCCCTCGAAGCCTCCGGCCTGCTCCGCGGCCTGCGTCCGCTCGACTCCGCCGCCGGCCCGCGGGTGATCCGCGAGGGACGCGAGCTGTGGAATTTCGCTTCCAATGACTACCTCGGCCTTGCCTCCCACTCCGCACTCGCGGAAGCTTTCATCGATGGCATCCGCCGCTACGGGTGCGGCGCGACGGCCTCGCGCCTCGTCTGCGGCAGCCTGCCGCCACACCGCGAACTCGAAGACGCCCTCGCCGCTGCGAAACGCTCCGGCGCGGCGCTGACCTTCTCCTCCGGCTTCGCCGCAGCGACCGGCTGCCTGCCCGCTCTGGCGGGAAAATCCGACTTCCTGCTGCTCGATAAACTCTGCCACGCCTCGCTGATCGACGGCGCGCGGCTTTCCGGCGCAACGATCCGCGTCTTCCCCCACAACGATGTCCCCTTACTCGGAAAACTCATTTCAAACATTCGCTCCAAACATTCCGCCGCCCGCATCTTTGTTGTGACCGAATCGGTCTTTTCGATGGACGGGGACCTTTGCCCGCTGCACGAGATCGTCGAGCTCAAGGACCGCCATGGCGCGCTGCTTTTCCTCGACGAAGCCCACGGCTTCGGCGTGCTCGGCCCCACGGGAATGGGTCTGACGGAAGAACTCGGCCTAGCGGAGCGGGTCGATTTCCAGATGGGCACCCTCGGCAAAGCCTCCGGGCTGGCCGGCGCCTACCTTGCCTGCGCCGCGGATTGGCGCGATCTGCTGGTCAACCGCGCCCGCTCCTTCATCTACTCCACCGCTCCCCCCCCCGCCCTGGCCCACGCGGCGCTCTCCTCCCTCACGTGGATCCGCGGGGAAGAGGGCCGCGCACGGCGCGCACGGCTCCGCAAAAACATCGAGATATTCGCCCCCGGCCATCCCTCACCCGTCATCCCCCGCATTCTCGGAAGCAACGACGCCGCCCTGAGCGCCTCCGCCGCACTCGAAGCCGCCGGCTTCTTGGTTCCGGCGATCCGCTATCCCACCGTGCCCCGCGGCACCGCCCGATTGCGGATTTCCCTTTCCGCCAATCATCCAGCAGATGCGATCCTGGAATTACGGAAAAATATACATAATTTATTTATTTCCAATTCTTAAAAATCATTTGGCCAAACCGCAAGAATCACTGCGCCTCCAAGCAGCGCCGCCGCGAAGCCGATCAGGGTTGGACGCCGGAATCCAGCGGAGCCGAGCACCAGCACCAATCCCGCTTTAAACACCAGATTCGCCAGCCCGCCCGACAAAATCACCCGCCATCCGGTGCCCGCATCTACATGGCCCGACGCCACCAGGCGCGAAGTGGATAGCGTGATCGCATCCATATCGGTGAGCCCCGAAATCACCGCCACCACGTAGAGCCCCGCGTTGCCGAAGTTCTGCTTCGCCAGCGCCACGCCGTAGAGCACCACGACGTAGAGCAGGCCGAACATCACCGCTCCCTTGAGCTCCGACGGCGTGCTCTCCTCCCCCTGCGCATGTCCTTCCTTCGCCGCCATTCGATGCGCGACCACCGCCACGGCCATGGTCCACGTCATCATCGCCAGCAGCGGCGGCAGCAGCGACCGCCAATGCCCGGGCGCCACCACCATCACCTCCGCGATCACCCGCAGAAAAACCACCGCCGAAGCCGTCAGCGTGATCGCCGCCAGCGACAGCCCCGCCGTGCCCTCCGCCCGGCTCCGCCGCGACACGCTGACCGTCGTCGCCGTGCTGGAAACCAGCCCGCCAAGCACCCCCGCAAGCGCCGCCCCCTTGGTTCCACCCAGGAATTTCCCGATCAGATACGCCGCCAGACTGACACCGACGATCAGCACCACCATCAGCCATATTTTGAAGGGATTGAGCACGCCCAGATAACCCATCTCGCGGTTCGGCAGCAGCGGCAGGATCACCAGCCCCGCCAGCACCAGCCGAGCGATCTCCTTCAAATCCGCCTCGCCGATCCGGCGCACGATTCCATGCAGCGGCTCCTTCATCTGCAGCAGCACCATGACCGTGCCCGCGCACACCACCGCCTCCAGATGACGGCCGAGCACTGTCGCCGCGCCGACCGCGAACATCACCAGCAGCGCGATCTCTGTCGTCAGCCCCACATCCGCGTCCTTGTCCCGCAGGACCGCCATATTCCCCTGAACCACCAGCGCCGCGCAGGCGACCAGCGCCGCCGCGATCACCCACCCGCCGAAGGCCTGCGACAGCACCCCCGCCAGCCCGCCGAACAGGCTGACCAGCGCGAAGGTGCGGATGCCCGCGATCCGGTCGCGCGTCCACTCGCGCTGGAGCCCCACCAGCAATCCCAATGCGAGCGCCGTGCCGAGCGATTTCAGCAGCATCGGGGTTTCGAGCAGTGAAGGCGGGTCCGTCATCGGCGGGTCACGCAGCGCTTTCGCATGTTAGACCGGCGAATGCCGCGAAGCAAGCCGCCTGCCCGCCTCAATCAAGGCAACAGGGGTGGAGCTCTCTCGTGTGGCTGCCGCGGCTCGCGGCATGCCAGCCCGGCGCAATAAATCGCACGGCGGCGAGCCGCCACCGTCACGGCCTGCGACGGGCCGCCGCAGCCACTCCTTTCACCCTCAGGCACTCCCAAAATGAAGAAGCCCGGCCCCTTCAATCCCAATCCTCGCAGCGCGCCACCACGGGATCGAGGCTGAACCGCAGTTCCAGGCCGACGAGTTCCTCGGAGCCGAATTCCTGCAAGCTCGCCCCCCCGTCCCGGATCACCAGCACGGCGATCGTGCCGGCGGCCGGTTCCTCCCGGTCGCTCTTCACCGCGAGCGGCACCTCCACCGGAGCGACCGGCCGGGAAGCCAGCCAAATCCCCGCCGCCAGCGTCAGCACCACCGCGTGAAGCGCCGCGACCGCCCGGACCCGGCGGCGGCGCTTTTCCCGGCGCACTTCCGCGAGCGTGCGCTCCAGAATAGAATCTTCCGCATTCATGATGGGTGGATGAATCCCGGCGATGTCATGGATTGCCGCAGGCGCTTGCGGACCCGCGCCAGCTTCGACTCGACCGCCTTCACCGAAACGCCCTGCTCGCAGGCAAGCTCTTCCTGGCTCCAGCCCTCCACATAATGACGCACGAGCAGCGCACGCTCAGCTCCGCTGAGTGCACCCAACGCTTCGTCGAGGCCGCCATCTCCGCCGCCGGAGACATCGCGCCGGGATTCCTGCCACTGCTGGAAACGCTCGCCCAACCATGAACGGCGGCGGACACGGCGCAGGCAATCAAGCGCTTCGCAGCGCGCCAGACAGCCGAGCCACGCTTCGAAATCCCGCTCCCGCCTGAACACCTTCGCATGGCGCAGCACGCGGAGATAGACGCCCTGCACGGCTTCCGCGGCATCGCTCCCCGCCACGCCGCGGGCGGCAACCCAGGCATGGAGTTTCGCGAAATAAAGACGATGGAAATCCCGCCACGACTCCTCGTCGCAGCGGGCCAGACCGCTCGTCAGCGTTTCCGTGACTGAAGGCGTCATTCCCCGGGCAATATCTTGGCTTTGGATTTTTCGCCAGCCGTTTCCCCGGATGAATCCCGCCTTTCGAAACCTTGAAGAACCTGTGGCTCGGAAGGTCCGATTTCACCAAGGAGAACGCCCTTGTTGAGATCCTTGAGCAGAACGGCGGTGATGTCCGTCGCGTCCTTCGTGTAGAGCAGGAAGGGAACCTGCGAAGCGCTCAGGCCGGATTTGTCGAAAACGTGGTCGTAATCCTCCTTCTTCGCCTGCTCCTCGACCAGCTTGCGGATCTCTTCGAGGATGCCCTTCATGCGCTGGACCATCTTCTCGTTGAGCGCCTGCCCGCGGCGCTGCTGGAACTCGCGGCGCTCGCGGTCGAGAGCCACGGCCTCCTGCTGCTTCATCTGCCATTCGTTGAAAACGGTCTGCTTCCTCGAATCGGCCAGCGATGGATCTTCGAGCTGCTTGCGCATGTTCTGGAGCTCCGTGTCGAGTTCGCGGATGCGGGCGAGGCGCTCGTTGTTCTCCTTTTGGATGCGGGCGCTCTCCACGTTGATCTGCTTCTGGGCCTCGTTGGTCCGGTGGTACTCCTTGAAAAGCTGTTGCATGTCGACCGTGGCGATCTTCAGCCTGCCTTCCTGCGCGGCAGCGACTCCTCCGAGGGCCAGAGCGGCTATAAGCGGGTGGAATCTTCTCATAACATCCCATCAACGCCTCTCACGGGCTCCACCCCTCGCCGGGGGAGAACATTTTTCCGGAACGGCGTGAAGGCGCAGCCTTTGCCATCGCACCGTCCGGACATGCCGGTTATCCTGCCCGGGTGAGCGCCAGGCCGCGTTTCGACCTGCACCGGGACCGGAAATTCTGGTCCGGCCTCGGAGTGCTGTTGCTCCTTGCCGGGCTCTGGGTCGCCGCCGGGCGCTTCCAGGCGGGGCTCACCTTCATTCACGTAACCCCGCAGAACTACGGCAAAGCCTCCGCCTTCCTCTCCGCCGGCCGTCTGGACTTCATCGGCTGGTTCTTTCCCGAAAGGGACAACAGCATCCTGGACAGCCATCGGTCGTTCGACACCACGCTGAGGGAACATCGCGAAATGAAACTCGGCTTCGTCTTCCGGCCGGAGAACCGCGGATTTCGCATCGCGATCCCGCTCTGGACGCTGCCCTTGCTATGGTCCGCCCTCTGGCTCCGCTGGGGGATTCGCACCGAGCGGGACGAAGCGAAACGCCGGAGAAACGCCGTCCGGTAAACCGGCGCCTCACGGTTCTTCGAGCCTCTTCACCCGCTTGAGCAAGTCCGGCAGCTTGCGTAGCGCCGCCTTGCCCATGGCGGCACTACATCCCCCGAAAAACCGCGACCTTTGCCATCGCGCCGTCTGGACATGCCGGTTATCCTGTCCCGGTGAGCGGCAGGCCGCGTTTCAACCTGCACCAGGAGCGGAAATTCTGGTCCGGCCTCGGGATACTGTTGCTCTTCACCGGGCTCTGGGTCGCCGCCGGACGATTCCATGCCGGGCTCGCCTTCGTCCATTCGACCTCGCAGCGCTACGGCAGGGCCTCAGCCTTTCTCTCTGCCGGGTGCCTGGATTTCGCCGGCTGGTTCGTTTCCGGGGTAAACACCAGCGGCCGCACCGGCTTGAGGGCCTCTCGACCGTTCAGCGTCACGCTGAGGGAGCATCGCGAAATGAAACTCGGCTTCATCTTCTGGCTGGAGAGCCACAGCTTTCGCATCGCGATCCCGCTCTGGATACCTCCCCTGCTGTGGTCCGTCCTCTGGCTCCGCTGGATGGTCCGCGCCGCACGGGACGAAGCGAAACGCCGGAGAAACGCGCCCATGTAAATTCTCCGTAAAGCGGCCCGCGCGATCTTGTCCGCCGTGCCTGGGCATGGTCATGCTGGATCGCTATGAAAACGATCACCGTCCTTCTGCTGAGCGCCGCCGCCGCATCAGCCTACACGCTGCACGAATGGGGAACCTTCACCACCGTCGCCGGGTCCGATGGCGTCCTGCTCGCCGGCCTCGAACGCGAGGAAGCCCCTCTGCCGCTTTTCACCCACTCCCACTTCGGATTGGAAAACGGCAACCTCCCGCAGTTCGCCCGCCTCGCGGAAATCTTCCACCGTCACGGCGTGCCTCCATACCCTTCGCTGACCAAGGGCCTGCGCCGCCCGGTCCGCGGCGTCACTGTGAAAATGGAGACGCCGGTGATCTACTTCCACTCGGATGAAGGTTTCGACGTCTCGGTCAAGATCGGCTTCCAGGGCGGCACGATCAGCCAGTGGTATCCCGACCGCACGGGCGGCGAGATCCTGCCCGAGCCCCCGCCGCCCGTAGATCCGAAAAAGCCTCGCCCGATGGCCGACTGGACGCTGGACTTCACCCGGCCCTGGCAGGGTTCCATCGAGTGGCAGGTCCGCGTGCTCCCGCCCGCCGAATCGCGGGAAGCGATCCTCTACAAGCCCGGCGAATCCCTCCACTGGATGCGCCCCCGCGTGCCGGAAGCCAATGCGATCCGCACCGCGAACGGCGAGACCGAAGGCTTCCTGTTCTACCGCGGCATCGGCGCCTTCGATCCCGGTCTGACCACCACGATCGGCGAGGACGACACCCTGCGGCTCCACAATCGCAGCGGCGGCGACATCCCCTTCGCCCTCGTTTTCGAAAGAACCGGCAACATCGTCCGCTGGAAAACACTGGGCGACGGTCTTCGTTCCGCAGACTCCGCGGAAGTTCCAGTCACCGGCTTTGCCGAAGGCGCCGGCTCCTTCGTCGAGCCGGTCTATCGGGAAATGCTCGCCGGTCTCGTCGCTGCCGGCCTTTTCAGGAGCGAAGCCATCGCGATGATCGAGACGTGGTGGGACAGCTACTTCGCCAAGGACGGCCTGCGGGTTTTCTGGATCGTTCCGCCGGCGAAGACGGATGCGATCCTGCCGCTGGAAGTCCATCCGGCCCCGGCAAAATGCGTTCGC
The DNA here is from genome assembly GCA_037190465.1 of Haloferula sp. Taxonomy (GTDB): domain Bacteria; phylum Verrucomicrobiota; class Verrucomicrobiia; order Verrucomicrobiales; family Akkermansiaceae; genus Haloferula. The sequence continues at coordinate 36,228 of JBBCJF010000008.1, forward strand.
GTCATCGTCGGCCGCAGCGAAGTCCTGCGCCCGGCCCGCGAGAACGAATGGCTGGCGCTTGCCCTCAGCACCGACAAGGAACGGAAATCCCACTGGGAATCCCTGCGGCTCCACGACCGCTTCGGCGCCGCCTATGCCAGCAGAATCGAGGCTCTGTCCCGCACGGCAAGCCGAAGGGAATGAGAGCCCGGCGGTTCACGGACCCTCGAGCCTCTTCACCCGCTTGAGCAAATCCGGCAGCTTGCGCAGCGCCGCCTTCTGCCGCTGCTCCTCCATGAAGGGCTGGGCCGGTATCCCGCCGTAGGTCTGCCCCCCGTCGAGGTCCGCGGTGGCTCCGGTGCGGGCGGCGAGCACCGCCTTGTCGCCGACCTTCACATGGCCGGCGATCCCCGCCTGCGCGGCGACGACGACATACTGCCCGGTGCGCGAACTGCCGGCCACACCCGCCTGCGAGACGATCAGGTTGTGGTTCCCGAGCCGGACATTGTGGGCGATCTGGACCAGATTGTCGATCTTGCTTCCCTCTCCGATGACCGTGCGGCCGAAGCGCGCACGGTCGATGGTCGTGTTCGCGCCGATTTCGACATCGTCGTGGATTTCGACAATGCCGACCTGGTCGATCTTCGCGTGCCGGCCCTCGACGACCTCGTAGCCGAAACCATCCGAACCGATCACCGCGCCGGGCTGAACGATCACCCGGTTGCCGAGCGTGCAGCGCTCGCGGATGGTCACATTGGCGTGAATGTGGCAATCGCGGCCGATTTTCGCCTGTTCGCCGATCACCGCATTCGGTCCGATCTCGGTGCCATCGCCGATTTCCGCGCCCGCCATCACGACCGCCCCGGGATGGATGCGCACCGCTCCGAGCTTCGCTGTTTCGTCCACGAAAGCCCGCGGATGAATCCCCGGCGCGAAGGTCCGCGCGGTCGCGGAGACGAAATGCTTCACCGCCAGCCCGAAGGCCAGCGAGGGATTCTCCACCGCGATCAGGGCCGCGCTCTCCGGGCCGCCCGTCTCGCCCCTGGCGACCAGCACGGCGCCGGCCGCCGTCGCGAGAAACTGCTGCCGGTACTTGTCGTTGCCGAGAAAGGACAACTCACGCGGCCCGGCTTCGTCCAGCGCCGCGATCCCCTCCAGCAAAAGATCGAGCCCGCCGCGGACGATGTCTCCATCGACCAGCCGGGCGAGCTCGGAAAGTGTCAGACTCACGCGGGAAGCGCGATACGGATCATTCGCCGGCGGGCGCTTCTTCGGCTTCCTCTTCCTCGGTCACGGCGCTTTCCGGCGGCGCGTCCTTGTTGAGATCCTTGAGCAGGACGGCCGTGATATCGGTCGCGTCCTTCGTATAGAGCAGGAAGGGAACCTGCGAGGTGCTCAGGCCGGACTTGTCGAAAACATAATCGTAGTCCTCCTTCTTCGCCTGCTCCTCGACCAGCTTGCGGATCTCTTCGAGGATGCCTTTCATGCGCTGGACCATCTTCTCGTTGAGCGCCTGCCCGCGGCGCTGCTGGAATTCGCGGCGCTCGCGATCGAGAGCCACGGCCTCCTGCTGCTTCATCTGCCATTCGTTGAAAACGGTCTGCTTCCTCGAATCGGCGAGCGATGGATCTTCGAGCTGCTTGCGCATGTTCTGGAGCTCCGTGTCGAGCTCGCGGATGCGGGCGAGGCGCTCGTTGTTCTCCTTTTGAATCCGGGCGCGCTCCACATTGATCTGCTTCTGCGCTTCGTTGGTCCGGTGATACTCCTTGAAAAGCTGCTGCATGTCGACCGTGGCGATCTTCAGCTTGCCTTCCTGAGCGGCCGCGGCGCCGGAAAGGACGGCGGCCAGGGTCAGGGCGGTGATTCGGCGGATAATGGTCATGAATGAGTGGGGTTTCCCGTAGGGATTGGCGCGCACGTTGCACGGATTTCACCGGCCCGTCAACGCCCCATCCGGGTCTTGCGAATCCCGCTCCCCGCGCGATGCTCCGCCGCCATGCGCCTCGCCGCCACGCCCGACGCCCTCCGCGGGGAAATCCGCGCCCTCCCCCGCCCTCTCGTCCTCGTCCCGACCATGGGCGCGCTGCACCTCGGACACCTCGCCCTCGTCCGCCGCGCACGGGAAATCGCCGCGCCCTCCGGCAGCGTGGCCGTGTCGATTTTCGTCAATCCGATCCAGTTCGACCGCCCGGGCGACCTCGCCGCCTACCCGCAACCACTGGAGGAAGACCTGGAAAAATGCCGTGCCGCCGGTGTGGACCTTGTTTTCACGCCGGAATCCGGGAGCATGTACTTCCCCGACCGCTCGATCACCGTCACGGAATCCCGGCTCTCCGCCCGCCTCTGCGGCGCGGCGCGCCCCGGCCATTTCGATGGCGTCTGCACGGTCGTGCTCAAACTCTTCAACCTCTTCCAGCCCGACACCGCCGTGTTCGGCGAAAAGGACTTCCAGCAGCTCGCCGTGATCCGCCGGATGGTCCGCGACCTCGACGTGCCCGTGAAAATCGTAAGCCACCCGACCGTCCGCGAGCCGGACGGCCTGGCGATGTCCTCGCGCAACGTCCGCCTTGCCCCCGAGCATCGTGCCGACGCCCCGCGCCTCCGGCGCGCGCTGGAAGGCGCCCGCTCGCTGCTCCAATATGGCGAACGCGCCGCCGCTCCCTTCCTCGGCGCGGCCCGCAGGCACCTGGAAGAATCCCCCTTCCTCCGCATCGACTACCTCGAACTGGTGGATGCCGAGACCCTGGAGCCCGTCGGCCGCGTCCAGCGCCCCGCCGTGCTCGCCGCGGCGGTTTTCTACGGCGACGTGCGGCTGATCGACCACGTCACGCTGCTGCCATAGCTCCCATGGATGTCCCGCGCACCATCCGGCATGCGGACAAAAAATCCCTCGTGCAAAATACCCCTCCCTGCGATACTCTCAAGCATGAATCGCATCACGATCAACCCGGATCAATGTGGCGGACGCCCCTGCATCCGTGGGATGCGCATCCGGGTGAAGGATGTACTCGACATGCTCGCCGATGGCGCGGAGCCCGGAGAAATTCTCGCCGACTTCCCTGACCTGGAGGCCGAGGACATCCGCGCCTGCATTGCCTATGCTTCGCGCTATCTCGACCATTCCGTGCTTGCTCCCGCCTGATGCGCTTCCTCGTGGACGCCCAACTGCCGCCCTCCCTCGAACGTTGGCTCGGCGGGCATGGGCACTCCGCCACACCGGTACGCGAAGCCGGCCTGCGCGAAGCCGACGACGGCAGCATCTGGAATCATGCCATCGACGGAGGCTGGACGATCATCACCAAGGACGAAGACTTCATGGAACGCTGTCTGGGCAATCCCGCGGCACCCCCCGTGGTCTGGCTGCGCATCGGTAACTGCACCAACCGAGTCCTATTCGCGTGGCTCGAACCGCTCCTTCCCGAAATCCTCCGGCAGCTTGAATCCGGCCAGCGTCTTGTGGAAGTGCGGCACACCAAGCCATCAAGCCGATGATACCCCCAATGCCGGTCGCAGCGGAGTCCCCGGCCCCATCCATGTATCTCCCGTCCGCTTTTGCGCTTTTCGTCCCGCCCCTGACCGCCATCCTGCCGCCCCCATGACGAGCGATTTTCTGGTGATCGGCGCGGGCATCGCCGGTCTCTCCTTCGCCATCCGCGCCGCGGAGCACGGGTCGGTCGTCGTCCTGACCAAAGGCAAGGCGCTCGACTCGAACACCGCCTGGGCGCAGGGTGGCATCGCCTCCGTGCTGCCCGAAGGTCTCCGCGACGCCGGCGACTCGGTCGAACTTCACGTCGCCGACACTCTCGACGCCGGGGCCGGTCTCTGCCGCGAGGAAGTCGTCCGCACCATCGTCGGCGAAGGCGCGGCGGCCATCGACGACCTCACCGGCCATGGCGTGAATTTCGACCGCGCGAACTCCAGCTTCGCCCTCGGCAAGGAAGGCGGCCACTCGAAACGCCGCATTCTCCACGCCCGCGACACCACCGGCCGCGAAATCGCGGAATCGCTCGTCGAAACCGCGCGCCGCACGCCGAACCTCCTCCTGCTGGAAGACCGCTTCGCCATCGACCTCATCACCACCGGCAAGCTCGGCAGCGCGACCGAGGACCGCGTACTCGGGGCCTACGTGCTCGAAAAAGCCACCGGCGAGGTGCATATCTTCCGCTCCGACCGCGTCATCCTCGCCACCGGCGGCTGTGGCAAGGTCTACCTCTACACCACCAATCCCGACTCCGCCACCGGCGATGGGGTGGCCATGGCTTGGCGCGCCGGGACCAGCGTGGCGAACATGGAATTCATCCAGTTCCACCCCACCTGCTTCTACAACCCCGCCGCCACCGGGGCGGAAGCCCGCTCCTTTCTCGTCAGCGAAGCCGTACGCGGCGAGGGCGGCATCCTCATCAACGCCCGCGGCGAGGAGTTCGTCAAAAGCGCCGACCCCCGCGGCTCGCTCGCCCCCCGCGACATCGTCGCCCGCGCCATCGACCGCGAAATCAAGAAAACCGGCGCCCCCTGCGTCTATCTCGACGTCACCCACAAGCCCGCCGGCTTCATGCGCGAGCGTTTTCCTTTCATTCACCAAAAACTGATGTCCTACGGGCTGGACTGCGAAAAGCAGCCCATCCCTGTCGTTCCCGCCGCCCACTACCAATGCGGCGGTGTCGTCGCCGGCGTGGACGGCCGCACCGGCATCCGCGGCCTCTACGCCATCGGCGAAGTCGCCTGCACCGGCCTCCACGGCGCCAACCGTCTCGCCTCGAACTCCCTGCTGGAAGGCAACGTCACCGCCCGCCGCGCGCTCGACGCCATGCTCCAGCGCCACGGCACCGGCCAGCGCACCGACGCCCCCGAAATCCCCGCCTGGCACCACGGCGACGTGGCCGCACCCGACGAACAGGTCGTCATCTATCACAACTGGGACGAACTCCGCCGCCTGATGTGGGACTACGTTTCCATCGTCCGCACCGACAACCGCCTGCGCCGCGCCGCCACCCGCCTGCGGAATCTCAAAAAGGAAGTCCGCGAATTCTACTGGGGCCACCGCGTCACCGCCGACATCCTCGAACTCCGCAACCTCGTCGCCGTCGCCTCCTTGGTCGTCGACTGCGCGATCCGCCGCCGCGAATCGCGCGGCCTCCATTACACCATGGACTACCCCGGCACCGACGACCGATTTCTCGAGGATACCGTACTGCGGCGTTTTTGAGCGCCAGGTCCCCGGCTGCAATGCACACGGCGTTCACCGCCGCTCCTCCACCGGCACCCCCCATTCCTCGCCCAGCCAATCCCGCAATTCATAGGCCATCCGCAGGTTCCGGAGGCTATGGCGCTTGCCTCCCGCCGTCACCAGCACCGGCCAGGAACGCGTCCCGCGCCTTACCTTCACGACCTTGATGTCCACGCGGGCCAATTCCTCACGCGCCAGATCCGCTTTGCCGAACAGCCCCATCCGCACACTCAAGCCGGCGGCATCCGCCTCCAGCCGATGGCGGGCCATCGCCACCAACGACACGCCCATCACACAAGCGGCGAGCAGGCAGCCGAGCAGGTACGCCCCATTCGCCGCGCTCCGCCGCCGCCGCGCCGCCGCGATGCCAATCAGGGCGGCGGCCATCAGCGATGCCGGCCATGCGTACGATACAGGCTTCAATACCACGCTCAGCGATTCGCCGCTCACCACATCGTACTGCTCGCGCATGCCGCCGACCGTCAGCCCGCAAAAGACGAACGCCAGCAGCCACGGCAGCACCCGGGGATCGAGCCATTTCCCGAAGTAGACCTTCCAGCGCCGCGCAAAATCCGCCCAACGGACCGTTCCCGCCTCCCACCAGCCGCGGTTCGCCGCGCAATACACTCCGAGAAACACCGCCACCGCCCCGAAAGCGAAATCGTCATCGTCGAGCCGGCTCCACATCAGCTTGATCGCGAGCAGCAGCGGAATCAGCCCCATCGCGCCCGCCGTGAACGACCACGCCAGCACCACGCCCCAGCGGTCCGGCAGCGTGCGGGCGATCCACGGCATGTGCCGTCCCGCCGCGAAACCAACCACCCAACCCGCCAAGCCACCGACAAGCGCCCCTTCCCATCCCTCCATCGCATGACCGAAAGCAACACCGGCCAGGATGCCGAGAACCATCCCGTAGCGCTGCCAGGCTTTTCTCCCCATTCCCAGCGCCAGCAGCGCGCACGCCGGCGGCAGCAGCAGAAAGACATGCTGCCAATTTCCGCCCTCCACCCCGAACCATGCCGGAACCATCGATCCCGCCACAAGCGCGAAAGGCAGCGCCCACACACCGGCGAACAAAGCCGCGAACACCCGCCGGCCATCGCCGGAACCGTATGGAGGAGGAGAATCCAGACCGATTCGAGAAACCCGATCTCCCTCCCCGTTTCAAGCCGCGAAAGCGGCCCGTTCAAAACGTGTAATTCAACTCGATGCTCGCCCGGGTGGTGGTGGGGAAAAGCGGGCTTTCGCTTTCGAAGTGGGCGATCTTGAGGATGGCGGTGAAGTGGTCGTCGAACTTTTTCGCCAGTACCGAATCGAATTCGTAGCCGAGATCCGTGCCGATCCCGTTGTCGCCATAGATGTGGGCGACGTTGGTCCACTTGATGCCCCAGCAGATGGGCATCGTGTGCGAGACATAAAGATCGGTGATGCCGACCTGGGTGGCGTTGCCGGTAAGGCGCGCGGCGACCAGGGCGTCGGCGAAACCATTAAAGGCGTGCAGCGTGGCAAGCGGCGTCTGCACACCGGCATCGAGATGCTCGAATCCGACGGTCAGCGATTGATCGCCGAAGGTCTTCGTCGCGGTGAGGTGGGTATAGAAGCCGCTGCGGTCGTTGAGATGACCGGCCTTTTCCTGCCAGGCGAGCTCGCCGTGGAGCGCGATTCCGGCGAAACTGCCCTTGGCGATGATGCCATAGGTATCGTTGTCGAGGCCGGAGGATTGCATCGCCGGGGCCTCGTCTTCGAAATCCATCAGGTAAACGTAGCCGCCAAGTGTGATGCCGGGAATGCCGGTGTATGAGGCATTGAACAGAAAGATTTCCGACTCGAGATTGCGGAAAGGCCCCGCGGCTTCGGAGCCGAAGATGCGGTTGACCTGATCGATCCAGGCGAAGTTCAGCGCGAACCCTTCGATGGAAGTATTGGTCAGCGAGATCGCGTCGTAGGTCTGCTCGTTCTGGCGCCAGCCGACATTGCCGATGAAGGCGGCGTTGTCGTAAATGATGCGCTGGCGGCCGAGCTTCAGCACCGCGCCGTGACCGCTGTATTGAAGGTAGGCCTGGTTGAGTTCATTGGTTTCGGGATCGTTGATCGGAGTATTCGCCGGATCGAGCGGATCGCCGCCGCCGCCGGCATTGTAGTCATCGATGATGGCTTGGGTGAATTCGCCCTCGATGAAGGCGGAGAAGCCATGCCACTCCTTCGTTTTGAGCCCGAGCCGTGCGCGGGTGGTCAGCGCATGGGAGACATCGAAGCCGTCGGCATCGGCGATCTCGTAGCGGGCGCGAATGTCGATGACCGGTTTGATCCACGGCGCGTCCGATGCGGAGGAGATTTCCGGGGAAGGAGTACCGGCGTGAAGCGCGGCGACGGCAAGTGGGATGATGGTGAAGTGTCGTTTCATGAAGACGAGACAGGGAAGCCGTTGATCTGCCAGATGAAGTCCGCGCAGGCTCCCGACGCGTGCGAAATGCGACGGATCGAAATGAATGCGGCTCATCGAAGAGGCCCATGAGCCAAATTCACTGATTTTGCCTCAATCCATGAAATACAAAAAATTTCGGCAGCCTCGAGTCTTCCCGTCTTCTCTCCTCAAATTCCGTCTCTTTCGCCGTTGTTCCGAATTCCTCCTGCCCTGCAGAAACCCACTTCTCGCTTGCACCCTTCCCCCGCCTCTCCAAACTCCCTTTCACACGACAGGAGAGTTCCCGCGATCGCGGAACTGAGAATCGCCGGCGTCCGCGGCGCAAATCCTCCGAACCTGAAGCGGGTCGCGCCGCCGTAGGAAGTTCGTCCACCGCCCGACCTTTCCTTTTCCCGGCCGCGCCTCCACCGAGCGCGGCCTTTTTCATTCCTCAATCATTCCCATCTCCATCATTCCCATGAACGCTTCCCGCACTCCCCTCCCCGCCTCCACCCGCGTGTACATCGGGGGACAGATCCACCCGTCCGTCCGCGTCCCGATGCGTGAGATCGCGCTTTCCGACACCAAGACCTTCAACGGCCGTATCGAAAAAAACGATCCCGTTCGCGTTTACGACTGCTCCGGCCCATGGGGAGACCCGGCTTTCACCGGCACCGTCGAACATGGCCTCCCCCCTCTCCGCCGCGACTGGATCCTCGCCCGCGACGATGTCGAGGAATATGAAGGCCGCGAAGTCCGCCCACAGGACAACGGCTACCTCACCGAGAAACACGCCGAATTCGCCTCGAAATCCGAACGCTCCAACCGCCTCAGGGAATTCCCCGGTCTCACCGCCGAGCGCCGAAAACCTCTTCGCGCCTCCGGCGGCACGCCCGTCACCCAGCTTCACTATGCCCGCCAGGGCATCGTCACCCCCGAGATGGAATTCGTCGCCATCCGCGAAAACATGCGCCGCGCCAAACTCGCGGACATGAAGGACGACATCGTCCGCAACCACCTCGACAAGCAGCACTCCGGCTCCCACCAATCGCCGGACAGCCCCTACACCCCAGGCATCTTCCGCCGCTTCCCCCAACGCATCCCGGCCGAAATCACCCCCGAATTCGTCCGCTCCGAGGTCGCCGCCGGCCGTGCCATCATCCCCTGCAACATCAATCACCCCGAGCTCGAGCCGATGATCATCGGCCGCAATTTCCTCGTCAAAATCAACGCCAACATCGGCAACTCCGCCGTCGCCTCCTCCATCGAGGAGGAAGTCGAGAAAATGCGCTGGGCCACCAAATGGGGAGCCGACACCGTCATGGACCTCTCCACCGGCAAGAACATCCACGCCACCCGCGAGTGGATCCTGCGCAACTCCCCCGTCCCCATCGGCACCGTCCCCATCTACCAGGCCCTCGAAAAAGTGAACGGCAAGGCCGAGAACCTCACCTGGGAACTCTACCGCGACACTCTCATCGAACAGGCCGAGCAGGGCGTCGACTACTTCACCATCCATGCCGGCGTCCTCCTCCGCTTCATCCCCCTCACCGCCTCCCGCATGACCGGCATCGTCTCGCGCGGCGGCTCCATCATGGCCAAATGGTGCCTCGCCCATCACCAGGAAAACTTCCTCTACACCCACTGGGACGAAATCTGCGAAATCTGCGCCGCCTACGATGTCTCCTTCTCCATCGGCGACGGCCTGCGCCCCGGCTCCATCGCCGACGCCAACGACAAGGCGCAATTCGGCGAGCTCGAAGTCCAGGGCGAACTCACCGAACGCGCCTGGGCCCACGGCTGCCAGGTCATGAACGAAGGCCCCGGCCACGTTCCCATGCACCTCATCGAGGAAAACATGGCCAAGCAGCTCGAATGGTGCCACGAAGCCCCCTTCTACACCCTCGGCCCCCTCACCACCGACATCGCTCCCGGTTACGACCACATCACCAGCGGCATCGGCGCCGCCATGATCGGCTGGTACGGCTGCGCCATGCTCTGCTACGTCACCCCCAAGGAGCACCTCGGCCTCCCCAACAAAGAGGACGTCAAAGCCGGCGTCATCACCTACAAACTCGCCGCCCACGCCGCAGACCTCGCCAAAGGCCACCCCGGCGCCCAGTACCGCGACAATGCCCTTTCCAAAGCCCGCTTCGAGTTCCGCTGGGAGGATCAATTCAACCTCGGCCTCGATCCCGAGACCGCCCGCGAATTCCACGACGAAACCCTTCCCCAGGAAGGCGCCAAAACCGCCCACTTCTGCTCCATGTGCGGCCCGCACTTCTGCTCGATGAAAATCACCGAGGATGTCCGGAAATACGCCGCCGAACAGGGCCTCTCCGAAGAGGAAGCCCTCGAAAAGGGCATGCACGAGAAAAGCCGGGAATTCGTCGAAAAAGGAGCAGAAGTCTATCAGGAGGCATAACTGGCGGGAATCCTTTGGGTGCGGCAACATCATCGCCGCTTTTTCGGCACGCATTCTCGCCACATTGCCGCAAGTTTTCTTATGAAAAATGAGCCGCAAGACAGCACGCCCGGCGGCCTGATCCTCCGGTAGCCCAGCCCCGAAAAAAATCTGTCATCCGACTAAACTTCAAGCTATTGGAAGGCGTAGAGAGCCCGTGAGATTTCCCCTGTTCTTCTCGGCAATCTCGTTTCAAACAAACAACCCCAATGAAGATCATAGCTCCTCCACTCGCCCTGGGCTTGCTGGCCATGACGGCTTCCTCCCATGCCGCCACCAATATCCTGCAGGAAGGCGATTTCATCATCGCGATCCAAACCAGAGGATCGAGGGCTCCGGCCGGCGAGCCGCCGGCCTCCGCCGTCGATAATATTCCCACCACCGGGAAATATCTCAATTTCGGCGGCAGCGGTTCCGGTTTCATCATCCAGCCGGCGAATGCGAACACCGTCGTCCAAAGCTTCACGTGGAGCAGCGCCAATGACACTCCCGGTCGCAACCCCTCCACCTACGAAATCTATGGGACCAACAGCACCATCGTATCCGCCAACGGCAGCAGGGGCCTTGGGGAAAGTTGGAACTTGATCACCAGCGGCGCTCTTGCCGACATGCCCATCAATACCACCAGCGGCGTGATCTCTTTCGCCAACGGCGATGCCTACAATGCCTACAAAGTCGTTTTCCCGACCTTGCAGGGCGGCACAAGCAACCTCTTCCAAATCGGCGAATTCAGCCTTTACGAATCCCCCGACGGCACGGGATCGACCATTTACACTCCGGGAAGCGACACCATTCTGGCGATCGGCACGCAGGCCGTCAGCTCCTATCCCGCCGCGGAAGGTCCGGCGAATGTCCTTGTGGAGGGAGGCAAGTACCTCAACTTCGCCCGCCGGGGTACCAATCCCGGCATCGGCGGCGGTGGCACCGGTGTCATTGTCACCCCGGATGTCGGCCCGACCATCGTGGGCAGCATGATTCTCACGGCCGGAAACGACACCGTCGGCGGCGGCAGGACTCCGACTTCCTATGCGATCTACGGAACCAACGATGCGATCACTTCTCCCGAACACAGCTTCGGCGATCTCGAAAATTGGACGCTGATCTCCGAGGGGTCTCTCGTCGGCATCCTGGCGCACGCCAACAATGCCGAGAGCTCGCTCATCGAGTTCGCCAACAGCGAAGCCTACTCCTCCTACAAAATCGTATTCCCGACGATAGTAGGTGCGGACGGCTCTCTCTTCGAACTCGGCCGGATTCAGCTCTTCCAGATTCCCGAACCCGGCGTCGCGCTCCTTTCCGGCATGGCCCTGCTCGGTCTCGGCATCCGCCGTCGCCGCTGATTCTCCGGAGTCTTTCTCCCGAACGAAATCCCACGCCCCCTACCGGGGAGCGCGGGAAATTTTTTGCGATGAAGCGGTCCCACCATTCCGTCGCGAGGCTTGAAGCCCCGCCCGCTTCCTCCTAAGTCCCCCGCGTGACCTACGACTTCGACGTTCCCATCTCCCGCCAGGGCACCGGCTGCATCAAATTCGACCGCCGGCCGGAACTCGATCCTTTCTGGGTGGCGGACATGGATTTCGCCTCCGCCCCTGAAATCCTCGAAGCCCTTCACCGCCGCGTCGATCACGGCGTCTTCGGCTACGCCCAGGCCCAGGAAGGTCTCAACGAAGCCATCGACCATTACCTAGCCACCCGCCGCGGCGTCAGCGTCCCGCGCGAGCATATCGTCCATCTCGGCGGCCTGGTCCCCGCCCTCTCCCTCGCCGGCCGCGCCTTCTGCAAGCCGGGCGAGGCCCTGATGACCTGTACCCCCGTCTATCCGCCCTTCATCGGCGTCCACCACGACGGCGCCGCCAAACTCATCACCGTCGATCACATCGAAACCGGCGGACGCTGGATCTTCGACTGGGACGCCATGGAAGCCGCCGTCACCCCGGAAACCAAAGTCTTCCTCCTCTGCAACCCGCAGAACCCCCTCGGCCGCGTCTTCACGAAAGAGGAAGTCGAAACACTCGCCGCCTTCTGCGAGCGCCACGACCTCATCCTCGTCTCCGACGAAATCCACTGCGACCTCATCCTCGACGAAGCCGCCACCCCGCACTTCTGCGCCCTGGAACTGCCGGAGTCCCTCCGCCGGCGCACCATCACCCTGCTCTCCCCGAGCAAGACCTGGAACATCGCCGGCCTTGGCTACGCCTTCGCGGTCATCCCCTGCGACAAGCTCCGCCGCCGCTTCACCGCCCAGCGCGGCCACACCCTCACCGAGATCAGCTGCCTCTCCTACCACGCCGCCGAAGCCGCCTACCGCGACGGCGAGCCCTGGCGCCTGCAGCTCCTCGCCTACCTGCGGGAAAACCGCCGTACCTTCGACACATTCCTCGCCGGGCGTATCCCCGCGCTCAAGGTCTTCCCCTCCGAAGCCACCTACCTCGCCTGGATCGACGCCCGCGCCCTCGGCGTCGAAAATCCGGCGAAGCATTTCGAGGAAAAAACCGGCCTCTTCCTCTCCGACGGCGCTTTCTTCGGCTGGCCCGGCTGGCTCCGCTTCAACTTCGCTTGCACCCGCGCCCGCCTGCTGGCGGGGCTGGAAAAAATGGCGGCGGCCATCTGAAAGGTAGAGTCGGACGCCCCCAACCGGTCGACGGGCAGGCGGGGGCGCTCGTTCCCACCTGAACTCTCCACACTATTGCCAGCCCGCCGCGCATCCCTACACTGTCGCCATGCGCCTCTTGCTCCTCGCCGCCTTCCTCGCGCTCGTTTCCCTCGCTTCCGCCGAGCATGTGATCGTGACCGGCGGTCCCGCGCTGCGGAAATGGGAAAACCTGCGCGTGCCCCGCGACCAGCACGACCGCTGGTGGGCGAATTTCATCCGCGCCTCCACCCTCCGCATGGTCGAGATCCGCCAGGCCTACGGCGAGAATGCTCCCATCGTCTGGATCGTCTACCGCCCCGGCTATCAGGACCGCGGACGCGAAGACGGCAAACCCTACACCACCTGGATCCCCGAACTCGCCTCCAAGCGCCGGGTGAACCTCATCTGGATCGACAGCACCGGTTCGCTGATCTCTGCGCTGAACAACCGCCCGCGCGGTTCCGTGCAGACTTTCGACTATTTCGGCCACTCGAACAAACACTGCTTCATGCTCGACTACAGCGCCGACATCATGGGCGCCTCCACCGCCTGGCTTCACGAGCGCGATCTGCCGAAAATCCGCTCCTCCATCTTCACCAAAAACGCCTACTGCAAAAGCTGGGGCTGCCATACCGCCCAGAGCATGAGCGCCGTCTGGAAAAAAACCTACGGCATCAAGCTCGAAGGAGCCACCGGCAAAACCGACTACACGGTCGTCGGCCAGGGCATCATGCCCATCGGCGAAGGATGGGTCCGATGAAGTGCCGGGTGAAAAGTTCCAAATACCGGCCTCGTCCCGAAACCTGTTCCTAATATCTTAATCACCGGTATCCATGCTACTCGCCGATCTCCAGCGCCTCCACTCCCTGCCCTTCTTCGAGCTTCTCAAGCAAGCCCGCGCCGTCCATGAGGCGAACTGGCCGGAGAACGGCGTGCAGCTCTGCACCCTGCTCTCCATCAAGACCGGCGGCTGTTCGGAAGACTGCTCCTACTGCGCCCAATCGGCGCGCTACAACTCAGGCATCCAGATCGAGCGGCTGATGAGCAAGGAGGCGATCATGGAGCGCGCCCGGGCCGCCAGGAGCACCGGCTCCACCCGCTTCTGCATGGGCGCAGCCTGGCGCGGCGTGCGCGGCGGCACCCAGCGCTTCGAGCAGGTGCTCGATATCGTGCGCGAAGTCTCCACCCTCGGGATGGAAGTCTGCGTGACCCTCGGTGAACTCGGCCCGGACGAAGCGAAGGCGCTCAAGGAAGCCGGCGTCACCGCCTACAACCACAATCTCGACACCTCGCCGGAGCACTATCCGAACATCGTCAGCACCCATACCTACGAGGATCGCCTGCGCACCATCCGCAACGTCCAGGACGCCGGCATGTCCGTCTGCTGCGGCGGCATCCTCGGTCTCGGCGAAACCATCGACGACCGGCTGAAAATGCTGGAGATCATTTCCGAATTCAATCCGCAGCCGGAAAGCGTGCCGATCAATTCGCTCATGCCCATGCCCGGCACGCCGCTCGACGGCGCCGCCCCGGTCGATTCCTTCGATCTCGTGCGCATGATCGCCGTGACCCGCATCGCCATCCCGAAAGCGAAGGTGCGCCTCTCCGCCGGCCGCACCCGCCTTTCCGACGAAACCCAGGCGCTGTGCTTCTTCGCCGGCGCGAATTCGATCTTCTACGGCGACAAGCTGCTCACCGCGAAGAATCCCGCCGTGGAAAAGGACCGCAGCCTGCTCGTGAAGCTCGGTCTCGGCGCCCTCGCCCCGAATCCTTCACTGCAAGCCCCCGGTGCCGACGGGGAACGCCCCCTCAGCCCGGCCTGCGCGGTCGAAGAAGCGGGCTGCGGCTGTGGGTGAATGTCTGGGAGCGGCGGAGCCCCGGCTCCGCACGAGCCGTCGACAGCCCCCCGCTGCCTGTGCGGGTCCGCATTGCCACACCACGCCGTCCCCATACTTCCTGCGGAGCTGAGGCTCCGCGCTCCCGGGAGGCGGTCACGCGATGATCTCCTGAATCGGCTCCGCCCCCTCGACCCCGACGAGACGATTGTCCAGACCGGCATAAAAGTAACTCAGCACATTCGGATCGAGCCCCATCTGCTGGAGCACCGTGGCGTGCAGATGCTTCACCTGCACGCGGTCCTTCACCGCCTCGCCGCCGAGCTCATCGGTTTCGCCGAAACTGGCGCCGCCCTTGATGCCGCCGCCGGCCATCCACATCGTGAAGCCGTAGGAGTTATGATCGCGGCCGGTGCCGTTGTCGTATTCGGCGGTCGGCTGGCGGCCGAATTCTCCGCCCCAGATGACCAGCGTCTCGTCGAGCAGGCCGCGCTGTTTGAGATCCTTGAGCAGGCCGGCGATGGGCTTGTCCGTGTTCCCGGCGTGGTGCTCGTGGTTCTGCACCAGGTCGCCGTGGGCGTCCCAGTTGTCGTCGTTGTGCGCGCCGCCGGAGTAGATCTGGATGAAGCGGGTGCCGCGCTCGACCAGGCGGCGGGCGAGGATGCACTTGCGGGCGAAATCGTCGGTACGTCCGCCGTCCATGCCATAGAGCTTCTTGATATGCTCCGGCTCGCGGTCCACGTCGATGGCCTCCGGCGCGGCGGCCTGCATGCGGTAGGCGAGTTCGTAGCTGGCGATGCGGGCGGCGAGATCGGAGTGGTGCTCGCGGCCCCGGAGATGGCCGCGGTTGATATCGCCCACGAAATCGAGCAGCGAACGCTGCTGGAGGCGGTCCACGCCGGGGCGGTTCTCCAGGTTGAGGATCGGGCTGCCCTGCGGGCGGAAGACGACACCCTGATAACTGGCGGGCATGTAGCCGGCGCTCCAGTTCTTCGCCCCGGAAATCGGGCCGCCGGTCTTGTCGAGCATCACGACATAGCCGGGCAGGTTTTCGTTGAGCGAGCCGAGGCCGTAGTTGATCCAGGAGCCGAGCGAGGGCCTGCCGGTGAGCAGCGAGCCGCTGTTCATCATCAGCATCGCCGAGCCGTGGATCGGCGAATCGGCCGTCATCGAGTGAATGAAGGCGATATCGTCCGCGCATTCGCCGATGTGCGGGAAGAGATCGGAAACATACTTGCCGCACTGGCCGTAGGGCTTGAATCTCCATCGCGGACCGACCACGCGGCCCTCGTTCTTCCTTCCGCCGCGTCCGAAGGTCTTCACGGCCACGGTCTTGCCGTCGAGCGGATACATCCGAGGCTTGTAGTCGAAGGTATCGACGTGGCTCGGCCCGCCGTACATGAAGAGAAAGATCACCGACTTCGCCTTGGGGGGAAGTTGCGGCTGCTTCGGGGAAAGCGGGTTCTCATGGTTCGGTTCCCCCGCGAAAGCGCCGTCGCGGGCCAACATCCCGGCGAGCGCCAGCGAGGTGAAGCCGCCGCCGATCTGGTGGAGGAATTCGCGGCGATGGACGCGACCGCAGAAGTTGGCGGTTGGTGGGCGAAGAATCATGGCGGAAACATCAAGGTTTAGGCATCGAGAGAAACGAGACTGCCCGCATCCGCTCCGGCATTCACCTTCAAGCGAACGGCCACGGATGTGGCGTAATGGTGAAAGCCAAGCGACCCGGCGATGCGGATGGAGGACCGATTGGACTCAAGAGTGCGGTATTGAGGAATCAGTCCGGAAGCGAGCGCCTGCCCTGCAACGTGCGCGACAACACCCCGGCCGAAGCCGCGACCGCGGAAATCCGGGTGGGAAATGACGGAAATGTGGGCGATTTTGCCACCCCAAATCTCGTATCCGGCCAATGCAACGAGTCGCCCATCGACGAAGATGCCGGAAGCCGGATCTCCGATAGAGCTGCCGCCGTGTTCCCACTCCGTCGGATCGCACGAATCCCGCAAGGCGTCGAGCAAGGGCGCATCGTCGGGCGTGAGCGACCGCGCGGAATGCGCCGGCCCGGGAATCGAAGACGAATAACCGATAAAAGCCGGGCCGATGACTCTCGCGGCGAACGGTTCGAGGGCCGCTGCCAGGCCGGTGGGAGAAAACCCGTGGGGCCACGGGGACAAAAGCGCCCGAATCTCTCCGGAGCAATCCGGGGGAGCGGAGATCATGACCGAGTTTTCACGAAAAAGGGAAAACACACCCCAGTAATCCGCAAGCTCGCCTCCATGGGCAAGGACGCGAATCGGCTCCGCAAACATCTCGTCGGAGGAACAACCCAGGTGGGTTGCCCAATACCTGTCTGCGGCGGAAGCGGTCGAATGGTCCAGCATGGGTTTCCGGATTACCACCGGTGAGGTCAGTCGAGATAAAAGAATTCGTTGAAGCTGAAAACGGCGACGGCGAAACGCTGGAGGGCGGAAGCATCATCGAGCCGGTGTTCCTCCTTCATTTTGTCGACGAAGGCGAGGGAGCGGGAAATTTCCTCTTCATCGGGCGGACGCGAAAGCACGAGTTCGAAAGCGCGCGCGATCTGGCCGCGGAGACCGCCGGGGCGCTCCTGCTCCAGACGCCGCGCCAGGGCCGCGGCTTTTTCGTGGATGAATTCGCTGTTCATCATCGCCAGCGCCTGGGTCGGCACGGTGGTGGTGAAGCGGGTCGGACAGGAATTGTCGGTGTCCGCGCCGTCGAAATCGGTGAAGATCGGGGCCTGGAGCGAGCGCTTGACCTTCACATAGATGCTGCGGCGGTTTGCCTGGTCGGGCGGGCTTTCGCCCCATTTGGCCCCCTTGGTGGATGAAGTGGTCAGCACTTCGGCAGGCATCGGGATGAACACGCTCGCCCCCCCCATTTCGGGATTGAGTTCGCCGGTGGCGGCGAGGATGGAATCACGCAATTCCTCGGCGGTGAGGCGGCGGGGCGTGAAGCGGCGGAAGGTGTCGTTGCCGGGATCTTTGGCGAGACCTTCGTCGTCCTCCCGGATCGAGGCCCGGTAGGCCCGGGAACGCAGGATGAGGCGGTGCATCTCCTTCACGCTCCAGCCGCGGCGGACGAATTCCGTGGCGAGCCAGTCGAGCAGTTCGGGGTGGGTCGGCTCGCTGCCGAGGAAGCCGAAATCGTTCGGCGTGGGCGAGAGACCGCGGCCGAAGTGGTGCTGCCAGATGCGGTTAACCATCACCCGGGCGGTGCGCGGATGGCCGGGTGAGACCATCCATTTGGCCAGGGCGAGGCGGCGTCCGCTGCTTGCCGCGCCTTCGGCGGGCTCGGGGATCTCGGCCTCTCCTCCGCCCCAGATGGCGGGAAAGCCGGGCTTCACCTCGTCGCCCTCGGCGTGGGCGCTGCCGCGGATATGGATGTGCGTCGGCGGCGGCTGGGGGCCGCGTTCGGTGACGATCAGTGCTTCGACGCCGGAGCTTTCCCGCATTCTGACGATTTCCGAGAGCCGTTCGGAGCTTTTGCGGTACTGGCGGCGGATTTCGCCGGGCACCGCGTCGTATTCCTCTTTCAGCACCAGGTCGGCGCGGATGAGCGCTTCGATTTCCAGGCCGAGGTCGAAGAATTGCCCGCCGCCGGTCTGGCGGATGTGGGCGGCCAGCACGTTGCGGCCCGTTTGCAGGGCGGCCATGAAGTCGCGCGGCGCGGGGATGCGCTCGTAGGCGGTGATGTAGCCCGAGCGGCGCAGCACCGGCCGGCCGTTGAGATAGAGATCGATGTCTTCGTCGTGATAGAGGTGGATCAGGACGGACTCGGGGATTTCCTCCAGGCCGAAGGTGGTCTGGAGCCAGATGTCGGAGGTGGTCCAGACCGTGTGGGCCTGCATGCCGGGAACGGCGGTGCCGAAAGCGGCCAAACCTTCCTGCCAATGGGCCTGGTCAGCCCGGAAAGAGACGGCGGACCAATCCTCGGGCGGCTGGGCGGTGGTGTAGTGCCAACTCGTCGGGCGCAGGCGGACGTCGGTGATCAGCCAGCGGCCCATCGGGGAGAGGTCGCCCACCTGGGCGGCGATTTCCGGATGGGTGTGCCGCACTTTTTCCATCGCCTCCTCTTCGCATCGCGCGAGGAACTCGCGGAGGTTCCGCTCCTCGGTTTCAAGTTCGGCGAGGCGGTCGTCGCGTTCGCGCCGGAGTTCGGGCGATTCGATGATGCGGGTCTGCACGCCGCCGCTGCCCATCGGTTCGATGCCGCGGAGGAAGGCGGCGAACTTGAAATAGTCCGACTGCGGGATCGGGTCGCCCTTGTGGTCGTGGCAGCGGGCGCAGCCGATGGTCATCGCCAGGAACCCCTCGGTCACCACGCGCACGTTGTCGTCGAGCACGTCGTAGAAGTGCTGCTTGCGGTCGGAGGGCTCGTCGTCCCAGGCCATCAGCCGGAAAATGCCGGTGGCAATCTGCGACTCGGCGGTTCTGTCCGGCAGCTCGTCGCCGGCGATCTGTTCCATGACGAAACGGTCGTACGGCTTGTCCTCGTTGAAGGCGCGGATGACATAGTCGCGGTAGCGCCAGACGAAGGGCTTGTCGTTGTCGCGCTCGAAGCCGTTCGACTCGGCGTAGCGGACGAGATCGAGCCAGTGGCGGGCCCATTTTTCGCCGTAGGCGGGCGAGTCGAGCAGGCGCTCGATCTGCTTTTCCCAGGCATCGGGCGCGGGGTCGCGCTCGAAGTCGCGGATTTCCTCCAGCGTCGGCGGCAGGCCGGTGAGGGTATAGGAAAGCCGGCGCAGCAGCGCGGCGCGGGAGGCTTCCGGCGAGGGTTCGACTCCCCTCGCCTCCATGCCGGCGCGGAGAAAGGCGTCGATCGGGTTCGCGGACCATTCGGCATCTTCCACCCCCGGCGGCTCCGGGCGCGTCATCGGCCGGTAGGACCAGTGGGCCTTGGTCTTTTCGTTGACCGCGGTGACATCGGCGAGCGGGTCGTGGATCTCGACCAGACGGTCGGCGTCCTCCGGCGTCCAGGGCGCGCCCATTTCGAGCCAGCGGACGATCTTCGCGATCTCGCCGGTGGGCAGCTTGCCGCGCGGCGGCATTTGAAGCTCGTCGTTTTCGTAGAAAAGCGCCTGCAACATGAGGCTCGCCCGCGGGTCGGCCTCGTCGAAGGCCGGGCCGTGGTCGCCGCCTTTCAGCAGCCCTTTGCGGCTGATGAGCTGGAGGCCGCCGCGCACCCGGAGCTGCCCCTTGTCGTCCGTGCCGCCATGGCAGCGGAAACAATGCTGCTCCAGGATGGGCTTCACCTCCTCCCGGAAGAACCGCACGCCCTCACCCTCCCCGTGTGCCGGGACAGAGAGGCCGGCGAGGCAGGTGATGGCGGTACGGCAGTTCATCAGTCGGTCGACAGAACGGCCCCGAAGCGCGATGAAATCTCATCGGCATGGGATTTCACAAGAAACCCGAGAGTGTCCAGCTGTCCATCGACAATTCGGCTCGCCGGGGCGGTGATCCAGAGCGCGCCGAGCACGCCGCCGGTCGCGCTGCGGATCGCGGCGCCGATGCAGGTCTGGCCCTCCATTTCCTCGCCGAGGTCGAAGCCGTAGCCGCGCTCCGCCACCTCTTTGAGATGGGCGAGGAATTTGCCGCGGTCGGTGATGGTGTTCGGCGTGAAGCGGGTGAGCTTCATCCGGCCCGCGCGCTCCTTGCGCTCGTTTTCGGGCAGCGCGGCGAGCATCGCCTTGCCCGGGGCCGCGGTGTGCAGCGGGAAACGGGTGCCGGCGTCGACGGAGAATTTGAACGGATGGCTGCCCAGCGCCTGATCGAGCACCACGCCCTCGTCGCCGGCCAGCGTGCCGATCAGGGCGGTTTCCCCGGTCTCGTCGCGCAGGCGGCGCATCACGTCGATGGATTTCTCGAACAGATTCGGATCGGTCACCGACACCGCGCCGAGCACCAGCAGGCGGGGCGTAAGGCGGTAGCGCTTCGAGCTGCCGATCTTTTCCAGAAAGCCGCGGTTTTCGAGCGTCACGGCGATGCGGAAGGCGCTGTTCTTGGGGATTTTCAACTCCACCCCGAGATCGCTGACGTTCAGGCCCCCCGGCCGGGAACTCAGCAGCTCAAGCATCGCAAGGGCGCGGTCGAGATTGGGGACGATGTAGCGGGCCCGCGGGTTCTCTTCCTCGGCGGCCAGGTCGGTGTCGTTTGTCATGTGGAGTTCTATTTCGGGTGCTTGCCTGATGGCGGCCGCATCCTCCACGAAACTTCCAAGCCTGTCAGCATCAAAGACCGGCGGCAGCAGGGCAACCGCACTTAGCTTTGAGAACCGCGAATGGACGCCAATGGGCGCGAATGGGATCAAATGCTCGCACCGTGCGTCCTCCGATCCGGTCGATTTTGCCGACGGAGTGCCTGATGTCTTCCGGAATTGGCGTCCATTCGCGGTTCGGATTTCTAAGTGCGGTGGCCCTGCCGGCGGTAGGGCTTCCGCAAAGATGCGGAGCGACGACACTCCCGCCGTCGTGTGCTCCGCAAGGATACGGAATCCAACAGATTCAAAATTCAAGGCACGACCCCATTGAGGCCGACTTAGCCTCTTTTGCGGTTTGTTCCAAAGCTCGGATTGCGTGAATTGTGTCTAACTACCTGGATGCGGACTCGATCATCAAGGTTTTGAAATAAAATGTGATATGGAAATCTGTTCATGTTGCAGCGCCTTAAACCAGATGGATCAAAATGGTGGGCAGTCGGCTCTGACTGAACTCTGGAAAGCGATGCCGAAAGTTCATCCCAGAATCGAGATGCAACGCTCTCGGAAGCATTCTCCAAATAGTATCGCATCGCCTCGTTGATGTCCCGCTGGACACTTGGATGGTAACGGAGCGACTTCAAGATCTTCGGAAGTGCTCAAGTCCCGCAATCAGTTCATCGTGGGAAATATCCAAGACTGTCCCGCTATCCGTCTCCGCTACCCTTCCAGTGACTTCCTCATCGCTCACATCGTAGTCAGACGTTCCAAATTCCTCAAGAAGCCGCCCGATAAGCTCCCCTTGCTTCGGGCGAGACAGGTGTCGCGCTTCAGTGCAGATTTCTTCCACGTCCATACGCCTAAAATGGTGCGAACCGAGCAAGAAACAAGGGAATTTTGTGGCTAACAGATTCAGAATTCAAGGCCCGCCCCTTCTGACGACATCGGGAGAATCGCGGCCAAACAGGGTGCATCGGAATGTACTTTGCTGAATTCCCAGCCTTCGGGAAACGGTAAGGCTTCCGAAAGGCCGGGAAATTTCCGGCTCTGGTTTGGAGAGAAAAAGAAGCGTTACCCGGTGTGCGGGCCGTTGCGGAGGATCCGTCTCGTCATCGTGAAGGCATTGCGGAGTCTGCGGCTGGTGTCCGCGCCGAAGCCGGTCAGGCCGTAGATCAATTCGTCGGAAAGACCGTCTTCCGGAAGACCGTGGGAACGGTCCTCAATCTCCTGGCAGGCGAAAGTGGTCAGCAGATGGATGCAGGCGATGGCGAGGTTCACGCTGGTTTCCAGTTCGGTCCAGGGATCGGGCGTGCCGGCCGTGTCTGCCGCCTTCGCGGCGGTGGATTCGGAGATGCGGGGCATGGTCGCTGCTTCGGTTGGCGGTTGAAGGCACCCCCGGTGAAGGGGGTGCCGGGTGTCAACTACCGCAAATGCACGGCGACCGGTATTCCCGCTGGCGCGGTCTTGTATTCCCGGTTCTCCACCCGGCTTTGGGAAAAACCGTTGGGGAATGGGCATGCAAAAACCGTCTCACGGGACGGCGACCGACATTTGTTGTAGTGCCGGAAGCATGACCGCTCCCGGCTCCGCGTCAATCCGATTCGCGCCGATTCATGCGGAGCGACGACACTTCCGCCGTCGTGTGCTCTGCAAGGATACGGAATCTAACAGATTCAAAATTCAAAGCCAAGCTCCACGCCCTCTGAGTCGTCAGGGATCATCAGGTTCTGATCCGGCGGGAGGAACCAAGGCCCGCACCGCTTCGCACCTCCTCTTTCCTTCCTCTTCAAGCCCGCATTTCTTGAAAAATTCCATGGCTCTTTCAAGATAATCTTCGGATTCATCCACATTACCGATCTGCCGGTTCAGAGAGCCCAATATGATTTGACTTTCCGCGGCTCTCATCATGTTTCCTCCCAATTCATGCATCGCGACCGCCTGCAGCAGCAATATCCTGGCGACCGGAAAATTCTTCATGGCCAAATAGTTAACTCCCTGTGAACCGATCGCATTCGCCACCCCGGTTGCCGACCCGCCCTGGGCATAGTAAAAAGTGGCCTCCCCAAGCAGCTTGTTCGATTCATCCAGTTCCCCTTGCCCGCCCAGAATAAGAGCCGCATTGAACCGGCAATTCGCCGCCTCTGCCGGCTTCCTATCGTGTATGTAAAATTTGAAGGATTTTTCATAAAGTTCCACTGATTCCGAAAAACTCCCCTCCATGCCGAGGATGCGCGCCTCGATCGTATCAAGACGGGCAATCTCCTCGGGAGTCCCTTTGGGACCCAGAATGCTGTTGGCGATGATGAATGCCTGCCTTGCTTCGGGCAACTGGTGCAGGATCGAATGAAGCCGGGCTTTCTGAGCGCTGGCTTCCCCGAGTACCCGCTGATTGTTTCCCGCAATGCCCTCTTCCTGCAAAAAAGCCAGGGTTTCCAATGCGGCGGGAAGGCGGCCCTGTTTTTCCTCCACAACCGCCTTGCGGGTGCCCGCATCCAGCAGGCCCTCATATTGCCGGGTTTTGGCAAGAGAAACGGCGGCTCTCCCGAAGAAATCTCTCGCCTGCTCCAAATCTCCCCGGGCTTCGGCAAGCACACCTTGCATAAAGGAGCAGCGACCCATGAGAGACGGGTTCCTGGCCTCTTCTTCCCTGGCGATCGCCACCGCTTTGGTCAGCAATCGCTCCGCGGATTCGAGGTCGCCTCGTTGCACCAGAAGCTGCGATGCGAAAGCCAGGCACAAGCATTTGCCGTCCGCATCGAGATCCTGGATGGCTTGCTCCACGTCGCGCGGATTGGCGAGGATGCCGAGCATCGTTTCCTGATCCTGTGCCCGGACCAGAAGTGAAAAAAAGACTGAAAGCAACAGTAGACGAATCATGGTCAAAAAATAATAGAGGTGAACTATTTAACTATATGACGGCGCGATATGAAAGCAAACGACTGGCGGAAATTCATTGCGGTTGGTTGTCATTATTCGGCGAATCGGAGGGTGACGGACGGCGCTTTCGGGTAACGAGCCAACTACTGATCATGCCGCCAACGAAGAAATGCAAATAAGAGGCCAATATCGCTCCTCCTCCATAGCCAAGGACGGCAAGAGGGCGGTTTATCAGAGAGTCGCCTTTTGAAAACCAAGATAATCCTACTGCGAGGATGAGCAGAAAAACCTCTACTTCTAGAGAGAGAGAGATGCCACCTCTCTTACCGGTCTTGGGATCGATCGGCTTCCGCATGAGGGCGTAAGGAACACCGAAATTCCAAATCACTTTAAGCGCCAAGATTCCAAGCACAGCCCAAACTAGAATGCTCATTCACCACCTCCCTTAATTTGACGTTGTCCAAGTATACCCTTCCATCTCTCCCATCCTGACGGCCACTGTAGAGAAGAGGCTGGAACTTGGCCTGTGATTGAATTTGAGAACGGCACCTTAGAGCTATCGAGCTTAAGGGGACTCAAATGCAGCTTCGGTCCCGGAAGGCCAGTTTTCCAGAAGTTGGTCTTCGTCGCCTCTCCCAATTGCACCCATCGACCCGGATTCAGATCTGGCGTGATACCTTCATCGGCCCACGAAGTGACCGTCTTTAGCTTCGATCCATTATTTGCGGTCGACGATACAGCCGCTCTGTTGGCAACGCCAAATGTTCCAAATCCAATTGCGGCAAACGCACCGCTCCTATCCGCGCCGCTCCCTTCCTCATAGACGCCGGATGCTCGGAATGGCTGCCATGATGCCGGGTCTCCGATTGGAGTTGCTCCATTCATTCCCCCGATGCCGAGCAAGCTGTCCGCTGTTCCCGAGATGGTTTTGTCCATCGCCGATGCGGCAACCTGCCCGGGGGAGGCCGCCATCATTCCCATCAGGCTGTCCGAAAGCCAATCTCCGATTCTCTGGAAAAAGCTTCGATTTCCATCTTTCGGGCACAGGCCGAACGGGTCGATCAGGGAGATCGGATTACCGTCCGCGTAGGCGAACCAGTTCATGCCGCCGCTGAACCCGATCGGGTCGGCGTTGAGGAAGCGCATCAGGTAGGGGCTGTAGTAGCGCGCCCGCATGTGGAGCAGGCCGTTGGGATCGGTCGTGACGCCGTAGCGGCCATTGTAGAGGAAGGGCGTTTCCATGTTGCCGCCCTTGCGGACGAGCAGGCCGTAGGCGGAATACTCCGCCCAGCCGATTTCTTTGCCATTGTCGCCGGTGCGCAGGATGGTGCTGCCAACCTGGTCGTAGTGGTGGGTCTTGGTGTTTTCCTCCTCGTCCACCTCGTAGAGCAGGCCGAGGCCGTAAACGTAGAAGGTTTTGTCGCCGTCCGGGTGGTGGCGGACGAGCAGGCGACTCAGGGAGCCGTTCGGGTCGATGACTTCGCGGGTGGTCCCGCCGGAGTCCGTGATGGTGCGGCGGCGGCCTTCGGCATCGTAGGTGTAGCTCACGCCCCCGGCGCCGGTGAGCTGGTTGCGGGAGTTGTAGGTGAGGTTGACGGACACCGGCGGGACGCCGGCGCTCCATGAGATGGGGCCGTGGGTCATATTCCCGTCCAGGTCATGGGTGACGTTCTGGCCGTTGACGGTGGAGAGGCGGTTGTCGTCGTCGTAGGTGGCGGCGATTTCCGGATGCTGCCAGCCGCTGTAGACGAGCGGGGCGCGGAAGCGGCGCTCGATCTGCCCGGCCGCGTCGTGGTCGAAGCGCAGGTAGGAGATGAGCTTGCCACCGGAGCTTTCCCGCCGTTCGAGAAGCTGGCCGGTGGCGTCATAGGTCATCGTGGCGCCGGTGCCGTTGTAGGGACGGGAGATTTCCGTGAGCCTGCCGAGGCGGTCGTAATGGTAGGTGGTGAGGCGGCTGTTCCAGTCGGTGACGGTGGCGAGCAGGTTTCGCGAATTGTAGGTGTAGTGAACCTGCTTGCCGCCCGGATAGGTGATGCGGGTGAGATTGCCGTTGGCATCGTAAGCATAGCCGATCACGTCCCCGTCGGCGGTGGTGAAGCTGACGAGGCGGCTCCGGGCATCGTAGGCGCGGGTGAGGACGTCGCTTCCCTCAGTGACGGTAAGGAGAAGACCGCTGTCGTCGTAAGCGTAGGCGGCCGTGCCGGTGGGATCGGTTTTGCCGGAGAGAAGATTTTTGCCGTTGTAGGCGAGGGTGGCGGTCTGCCCGGAGGGCTCGGTGATCGTCTTGACGAGGCCGTTGTCGAAGTACGTCATCGACGTGGTCTTGGCCGTCGGCGTGGTGGTGCTGACCGGGCGGTTTGCGTCGTCGAATACGGTGGTGAAGTTCTTGCCCCGGCGGTTTTTGAGCAGGGTTTGGTTGCCGTTGCCGTCGAAGGCGCCGTCCACATGGTGATCGAGCGGGTTGGTGGTGCGGGTGTTCTCGCCGCGCGCATTCCAGACGAATTTCGTGACGCGGTTGAGCGGGTCCCTCGTTTCGACGACGCGGCCGTTGGCGTCGTAGGTGTTCTCGGTCCGGCGCGCGAGGGGATCGATCACGGCGCTGATCCGGCCCGCGTCGTCGTATTCCGTGGCGACGGTCTGGCTGAGGGAATTGGTGACGCCGGTGGCCCAATCCCGCACATCGTAGGCGGTGGCGAGGACGTTGTTCCCGGCGGGAAGCGCGGGCAGGATGGCGGTCAGGGATTTGCCGAGCGCGTTGTAGGTATGGGTGGTGACGTTGCCATTGGCGTCGGTGGCGCCCGCGAGGTTGCCGGAGTCGTCGTAGGCGTTCGTGAAGACGGCGGCGGGCTGCCCGTCGATGGGCGGCAGGGTGGTGGTGAGAAGCTGGCGGCGTCTATTCCAGGTGTAGGCGGTGGTGCGGCCTTCGGCGTCGGTGGCGGTGAGGACATCGCCGCGGGCGTTGCTGGTGAAGACGGTCTCCGTCGCGTCGTGGGCCGTGATTTTGTCGACGTTCCCGTTGGAGTCATCGTAGGTGGTGACGGTCGTTTTCCCTTCGGCATCGGTGACGGTGTGGGGGAGACCGTTCCCATAGTACGTATAGCTCGTGGTATTGTCCTCCGGATCGGTGACGCTTTCGAGCTGGTGGTTCGCGGTGTGGGTGAAGAAGGTGGATTTGCCCCGCCTGTCCTCGATTTCCTCCAGCCGGAGCTGGTTGTCGTAATAGTACAGAGTCAAATAGTCGAGCTCGTCTTCGGTCGCTTCGAGGTTGTCATTGGCGTCGAAGTACCAGTCGAAGAGTTCGCCTTGGGGGCTCACCCGCCGGATCGTCCGGTCCTGGCCGTCGTAGAAGGTGGCGTTGCGGTTGCCCAGCGCGTCCTCGGTGCCGGTGCTGCGGCCGCGGCTGTCGTGGAGGTAGAGGGTTTTGCCGCCGAGGGGGTCGATCTCGGTGTTGGCGTAGCCGGTATAGAGGTAGGTCCATTCGCGGTTCGGGTCGCCCATGCTCCGTTGCCGAGTGACGCGGCTGTCGGCATCGTAGTCGTTTTCCGCCATCGTCCGGTTGTCGGCATCCTTGAGGGAAATCATGCGGTGCTCCGCGTCGTACTGGAAGGTCCAGACCTTTTCCTCCGGGTCGGTGAATCCGGTCAGATTTCCAGCGGTGTAGGCAAAGGAAACGGAGCGGCCGGCACCGTCGGCAACCGATGAAATGCGTCCATCCGACCAGGTGTAGGCCAGGGTGCGGTCGAAGGGGGCGGCGACGGAAACGAGCTGTCCATCTTCGTCGTAAACGAAGGTTTGGGTGGCGCCGTTCGGGTTCCTTACCGTCGCGAGCTTGTTGTCGGCGTTGAAGGTCATCACGAGGCCATGGCGTTCGGCGACGACGTAGTTGCCCGATCCGTCCTTCGAGAGGGTGAGTTTCATGCCCGGCGGGCCTTCGTAGGAGCCGTCGGGCATTTCGACGAACTGGATCGAGCGGCTGCCGAGGGAGACCGAAACCGCGGTGTACTTCATCCGATCCAGCGCCCAGTTCACCACCAGGGCGCAGGTGGCCCATTCCTTGGCGTTGGAGTGATCGGTGTGCAGGTCCCTGGCGGCGACCAGGGCGGCGAGGAACGGCGTCATCTGATAGCCGTTGACGGCGCCCATGAGGGCCTCCGGGGCCGAGCGTTCGGTGATGAAGACATGATGGTTGTGCGTCCACCCGTAGCCGAGGCCCGGGCTGTCGTCATAGCGGCGGTTGGAATGGTAGTGGCGGGAAAAGGAGAGACCGAACGGCGCGCCGCCGCCGCCGATAGCGAGGTCGGTTTTGTCGAGAACAAAGGCCCCGCTGGCCATTTCCACGGGGTCCCAGCTGTATTTCATGTCGGTCGTCAGGGGAACGTAGGCCGCCTCCGGGAAGTAGCTGCTCATCCCCAGTGTCAACACGGGGTCGCCCCGGTAGCCGAGGACGGTGAGGAGCAGGGAATAATCCAGAGCGTCGAAGGCGCTGAAGCCGCCGTTCAGGTCCCGGCTGATGGCCATTAGGGAACTCGTGGGAGTTTCGAAGGCGTAGCCGCCCCCGGTCCATTCGTGGATCGTAATCTCCCCTCTGCCGGGCAGCAGCATGACATCATGCGGGTTTGCCAGGAGGGCGGAGAGTTCGGTTTTGGTGTCGTTCGAATAGGACTGGAGCGCGGCCATCACAACGCCCTTGTTGGCGCTGGTGGCGCGGTAGATCGGGTGCCCGTCGGCGTTCGCCTTGCGGATCACGCTCATGGTCGAAGCGGCGGGGACGCCGCCTTGGGTCTGCTCGATCACGCCGTGCTCCATCGCGCTTTCGAAGAGCATGGTCATTTGCATGAAGTCCTCCCGGATGTCTTCGTCGAGGTCCGCCTGGACCGGAGCGGAGTACATGAGACCGATGTCGAGGTAGAAGGCCTCTTCCTGTCCGGTGCGCCCGAATTGATGGTGATGGAGGGGAAGCGACTGATAGAGAACCCCGGCGGCATGCTTCATCTGGTGCGTCTGTTTGTAGTAGGACAGGCCGAGGATGTTCATGCCCTCGGTCGCGGTCCTCCAGTCGTCGATATTCGCCCGGCGCCAGGCGTCGAGCCGCTGCTGGCGGTTGCGAAGCTGCTTTTCCGGGTTCCCGAAGGAGTAAGGGAAGGCGTACACGAAGTCGTCCGCTTTTCCGTATTTGGCGGTCCAGCCCTGATCGGTGTGGTTCTGATCGATCGGAACCCATGAGCTTCCCGACGCTTTCAGGAAATAGTGCCCGTGTTTCGCCTGGAGGCGCAGATCGAAGTCCGCGCCGCCGACGGTGAAGGCGCTCCCCCGCAACTCCTCGTCAAGATGAATGCGGGCGGTGTCGCCGTCGAAGGACAGGGAGAGTTTTTTGCCCTGGAGCGAGGGCATGGTGATCTCGTGCGAATAGAGGGTGGTCGTGAAGGTCCCGCTGGTTTTGTTGTAGGCGCCCGCGGTGATCTCCAGCTTGGACATCATCCCGGTGGGGAAGGCATTGGAGTAATCCATGATTCCCCAGGTCGCGCCGGTGTGCGGGGAGATTTGGGGGATGTCGCCCAGCGAGTCGTAGGAGACCCGGTCCATCCGGCGGCCGCCGATGATTTTCGGCACCGAAAACTCGTGCCATGGCGCCCAGCCGGAGGACTCTTCGCGCAACGCGGTGCGCAGATTGTTGGTGTAGGCGGTCAGAAGGGTGGCGATGCCGCTTTCGCTCAATCCGCTCACGAAATCCGGCGTGCCGGTGGTCCCCCCCGCGGCGGCGAGCAGGTTGGCGCGGTTGTATTGCGTCGCGGCAGCCAGGTCGATGCCGTCGATCTTGGTGTATTGCTTGAAGGCAGGCGAGAGGTTGTAAGTGATCTCGTCAGCGCTGAACTCCACAAAGGTATAGGGAATGGAGATCGACTCGGCACCATTGTCGACGAAAGCGTTGGCGTAATAATAGCCGGCTGCTTTCGCCGTATCATGGATCGCGATTCGCAGGCGCCAGCGGGCGATGTTGGCTGGGGAGGGGTCGGAGATGACATATTCATCCGCGAATTGCCCGTCGTCCAGACCGCTGAACGGCCGGGGGTCGATGCCCCACCAATTCGCCACCGCGGCAAGCGGGAACTTGCACGGCCCGTACGCGTAGGATGCGGAGTGGCCCGCGGCGCGGAGCAGCGCGACCAGGAGGGTCGCCTGGTCGGTATCGTTGCCGCTTCCTTCGAGCAGGGTCAGGTGGGCGCCCTTCTTGCACCCGTAGTAGCACTCGTAGTCGATGTAGTTGCGGACGAACTCGAAAATCTTGACCGGATCGTTCCGCAGCCCTTCCGCAAGCGCCTGGATTTCCGGGGTGATCTCGTCCGCTTCGTTGCCCACAGGGCCGCTTCTCATGACGAATGGGCCCGCTTCGGTGAACTGGGCGCGGCCGAGGGACAAGGCCGCCTCATGATCATCGACCAGATGGTCCGACTCGTCGAAAGGGCCATTTTCCAGGGAACCGGGGCTTGAGCTGTCGTCGAGGGACTCGATCCATGCGGCGATCGTTTCCGGGGACGAGAGAGGAACGAACTGCCAGCCGGGATTCTGCTGGCCGAGGGCCAGACCCGCCGAACATGCGGCGAGGATCAAAGAGCGGATCGGTTTCATGGAGGGGAATTATTGGGCGCTGGTGATGTTGCCTTCCGGATCGAGGGAGAAGGAAGCGGCGGCGACCGGAGCAGTCACGCCGGTCAGGCGGCCCGCGGCATCGTAGGTGTAGCGGGTGGGATGAGCGGCGTTGGCGTGCGAATAGTCCACGCCGGGATCGAGCCCCAGTTCGCTCTTTTCCCTGTTGGTCAGGCCGTCCGGTTGAAGCGCGGCGTTCGGATCGGCGATTCCAAGACCGTTGAAATAATAGCGTTCCCAGCCGTCCGAAAGACCGTTCGAGTTGCTGTCCCCGCCGTTGGATTCCCTGTCGAGCGGGTCGCTGCCCAATTCCTCGATTTCGAACAGGTTCGGGATGCCGTCGCTGTCGAAGTCCGCGAGCTCGGCCGATTCGAGGTCATCCACCCAATCGAAATCCTCATAGACGAGCCGCACGAAGAACTTGGGCGCCCCGCCGGGATTGATGTGATGAGTCACCGGGCTTTCCCCGAAATCCATCGTCATCGCGTACGACCATGCCGATAAATTCGTGCTCCACTGGATGAAGAAGGTTCTGCCGCCGGCACCTTCGAAATCGACATCCCAGAAGCCTCCCAGGCCTTTCTTGAATTCGACCTCCGGTTGGGGTTCGGGCTCCGTTGCACCGGCCGGGCACGCCAGGGCGGTGCATGCGATCAAAATCCGCGAGAAAGAGTTCATGATTCGACAAAGGTGGCGGGGTTACCGGGGGGAGAGCTTGCTGGGGCTCTTATAGAAGCGGATCACGAGGTCATCCGGTTCTGGCGGGTAGGCCAGGTAGTGGGCCCGGAGAGCGGCCCGCCGGGCCTCCATCGCATGAAAGTCGGCCGCCATTTGCTGGCCGCTCTTCCGATAGAGGGCGTGGAGTTGTTCGAGCGTGTCCATCGCGGGGCTGCCCCGGTCTCCCTCGATAACGACGAAGGCCGGTCCCGCTATGCCGGAGTCGGGAAGTTCGGGGATCTCAGGGCCGGTATATTTCCGTCCGGCGCGAGCGGCCCATAGCCGCGCCCTTCCGGTGTCGATGGGACTTATTCCCATGAGCAACGCGGTATCTTCAAACGTGCCGTCAGGATAATTCACCCGATAGCCCCTGAATCTTCCCGTAAAGTGGAGGAAGTTGAGGTTCGACCATGCGGTGACGGCATTCTCCGTTTCGCCGTTCGGGTAGATGCGCAGGAGCGTGCGCCTTTCGTCATAGACGGTGGCCCCAAGAAAAATCAGGTTCGACCCGCGGTAGGTTTCCCGGAGTTTTTCCCATTTTTCGACCACCTGCGGATCGTCCGGCGGCAGGGCGGGAAGCGGTGGCGGCGGTTCCGGCAGATTCGGATCGGCCACCAACTGCACGGTGACGTCGATCGTGCCCTGGACCGGCGGCAGGCCCGGCATTGGCGGAGTCTCGGTCACTTCCCTTCGCGTGGTGCGGGAGGTCAATACGGTGAAGTCGATGGGTTCAGGCTCCGGCGGTGGTTCCGATGGCCTGCCATCGGCGATGGGGCCGGGGATTTCCACATCCCACTTGGGAGCGGTTTCTTGGCCGGCCAGGGGAACCAGCATGCCTAACGAAGCAACGGCCACGGATAGGATTTTCATAACTCTTTCAATTTCTGATAAAGGTTTTGGAGTGTCGATTTTCTTTCCGGGAATGTTCGGGGCGATTCCGGCACGCCGATAGCCGCGCTGCACCTTGGAACCTGAAGCGGCAAACATGGCTTTCACTCTAGCATGGGCTCTTTATGACCCAAGCAAAAAATGACTCCATCGCCATGATTCCTCCTTTCATCCTGATTGGATGCCTTCCGCATCTGGACCGAAATCCGATTCCGCCCCATTGGGCGATCCGGATGCGGAATTGTTGTCGGCGATCGTTTCCCTGCTCCATAAGCACCGTGAGGAAAAAAATCTGACGCTGCGGGATCTGGAAAAGAGCATGAAAATCAGTCACTCCTACCTTTCGAAAGTGGAGCGGGGATTGGCGATTCCGGGGCTGATCGTCCTCATGAGGTGGTGCCGGGCTCTGGACTTGCAGTTTGTCGAAGTGTGGAAGCAGGCATCGGAAATGGATTGACCGGCGGGAGGCAAAACTTTCCCCGAAAATCTCTCGTCTCTTGCGACCGGCGGTCCGGGTTCGTGATCCCCGCCATCCCGAACCGTTGGTCGTGAGCCCCCCTCCCCGTTCGCATCAAAGCCCGAGCCACCACTTCCCCCACACGATCACGAAGGGCAGCGTGAACAGGCTGAGCAGCGTGGTCGCCAGCACGATCTGCACCGCCACCCCCGGCCGGCCGCCATAGATCTTCGCCAGCATGATCGGCGTCATCGCCGAAGGCATCGCGGCCTGGACCACAAGCACCTGCTTGAGCGCGAGCGGCGCGGGCAGCCATTTCGCGACGGCGAGCATCACCAGGGGCAGCGCGGCCAGCCGCACCACGCAGCCGCCGAGCGTGACTTTCAGCGACGGCTTCTCCTCCCCGATCAGGTCGATCATCATCGCGCCGGTGATCAGGATCGCGATGGGGAAGGCCCCGGCGCCGAGCCAGCTCATCGCCGTGCGCACAGGGTTGCCGGGCTGGTTGAGAAAGGAGTCCACCCCCGTGCCCACCAGCAGCAGGCCGATGAGCACGGAAATCACCGGTCCGTTGACCAGCCGGCGCCAGGCGATCGTGCTTTCGCCCGAAAGCATCATCACCCCCACCGACCAGATCGCCAGCTCCACCCCCAGATTGTGGACAAAGAGCATGGCCATCGCGCCCGAACCCCAGATCTGCCCGACCACCGGGATCGCCGTGTAGCCGAAATTCTGCACGCCGCTCGTCAGCGCGAAGGTGCGCTTCCCGGAGCCTTTCTGAAAACCCAGCCCCGCCGCGGCGAAACCCGCCAGTACCATCCCCAGAACCGTGAGGCCGTACCCCACCAGAATCCCCCATAGCACCGACGACGGCTGCTTCACGCTGTCGCTGCCGAGGATCTTGTCGAGGATCAGGCAGGGATAGAGCACACTGAAGACCAGGTGAAACGCCGGCTCGTCCTGCTCCCTCTTGAGAATCCCCAGCTTCCGCAGCACGCCTCCGCCCAGGATCAGAAGATAAACCGGCAGCACCGACATCAGAACCGCCTTCGAGGTCTCCACGGCGCGAAGCATCTCCAAGCAGCCCTCCTCCGACAAGCCTCGGCTCCTGGAATGCAATATTGTTCATGAATCATCTCACAAAAAGAATCAGAACGACACTCTTTCGCAAAATTCCCTTGCCGCAACATTCTTTGCATGCAAATCACCCGCATGCGATTTTCCCGCCGGCGCTTCACCGCCCTCGGCCACACTATCCTTGCCGCCGGCCTGTTGGCGGCTGCCCCGCTTGCCGGCCAACTGACCAATCCCCTTCCCTCCCCGCTCCCTTCCGGCATCCGCGTTGCCGTCGAGCCCTGGCTGACCATCCCGGCCAGCAATGCCTCCGCGCCCCGTGCCCGCATCAACCACGTCAAGCCCTGCCCCGACGGCGTCCGCCTCTTCTGCAACGACCTCAACGGCAAGCTCTGGCGGATCGCCTCCAAGGACGCCACATCCGCCGGAGAATTCCTCGACCTCGCCGCCCACTTCCCCCGCTTCATCAGGACTCCCGGCCTCGGCACCGGCTTCGCTTCCTTCGCCTTTCACCCGGAATTCGCCGCCGCCGGCGCGCCCGGCTACGGGAAATTCTACACCGCCCACAGCGAATCCGCAGGCGGGGGCGCCGTCGACTATGCCGGTCCGGTCAGCGCCGCCACCTCGCAGGTCGGCGTGATCGTCGAATGGACCATGGCCTCTCCCGGCGACGCCGCCATCACCGCCTCGCCCGCCAACTTCACCCGGCGCACCCTGCTGCGTGTCGGCTTCCCCTACGACTACCACGACGTTCAGGAAATCGCCTTCAATCCCAACGCCACGCCCGGCCACGAGGACTACGGCTGCCTTTTCATCTGCATCGGCGACGGCGGCTCCATCGTCAAAGACAGCCCGTCCAACCTCTCCCGCATCGATTCCGTCCTCGGCGCCATCCACCGCATCGCGCCCATCCTCGCCACCGGCCACGACCCGGCCGACTTCACCCCCTCCGCCAACGGCGCCTACCACATCCCCTCCGGCGAAACCAACGCCAACCCCTACACCGGCGCCGCCGACCCGACGCCCGGCGACGGCTTCCCCGTGGTCCGCGAAATCTACGCCAACGGCTTCCGCAACCCCCACCGCATCTCCTGGGACTCCGGCGGCAGCGGCAAAATGCTCTGCGGCAACATCGGCGAAAGCCAGATCGAGGAAGTCGAGCTCGTCCTCAAGGGCCGCAACTACGGCTGGCCCCACCGCGAGGGCTCCTTCGCCTTCACCTACACCAACAAAACCCGCGTCTATCCGCTGCCCAGCCCCGACACCGGCGGCTACACCTACCCCGTCGTCCAGTTCGACCACGCCACCGGCCTGGCCATCGTCGGCGGCTTCGTTTACCGCGGCGCGGCCATCCCCGAACTCCAGGGCCACTACCTCTTCGGCGACATCGTCGGCGGCCACCTCTTCGTCGCCCGCGAAACCGATATGAACCTGCTGGAAACCCCCGCCACCGGCCAGGCCCCCGCCCAGCCGATGACCCTCGGGCTGAAAATCGGCAGCACCTCCACCACCTTCCGCTCCATCCTCGGCACCAGCCGCGCCGACCTGCGTTTCGGCATCGACCACGAGGGCGAACTCTACCTCCTCTCCAAACAAAACGGGACGATCTACCGCGTCAAAAAGGACGATTCCCCCGCCGCCAACCCTCCTACGGGCGGAGCCGGCGACTGGGTGAAGATCGCCGACTTCGAAAACGGCTCCACCGCCGGTTTCACGACCGATCCTCCCGTCAACAGCTCCATCCGCGTCGTCAACGACCCGCGCGAGGGGCCTGCCAACCGCGTCCTGCGCCTCCAGGCGCACGGCACTGTCAAGCACCTCGTCGCCCACATTCCCATCCCGGAGATTCCCGAAAACTCCTACGGCACCCTCTTCTTCCGCTTCCTCGCCAACGACCAGGACCACAACATCAACTTCGGCCTCACCGATCTCGCGAACCCCTCCAGCGCAGGCAACTTCAACGACTTCGAGATGCAGATGCGCTCCTTCCGCAAAAACGGCAAACTCCAGGCCCGCAGCGCGGGAGCTTTCATCGACGGCGCCAACATCGCCACCGGCACCTGGTACTCCGTCTGGTCCCAGATCCACAACGCCCCAGGCACCGCCGGCGACACCTGGAACCTCTACATCCAGGGCGGAGCCTTCAGCGCCCCAACCCTCATCCGCTCCGACATCGCCTTCCGCAACGGCACCACCACCAGCCTCAAGCGCTTCCTCTGGATCCTCTCCGCCATCACCGCCACCGGCGACGCCCACAACGGCGCCGACATCTACTTCGACGACATCCACGTCGATGCCGGCCACGCCAACATCACCGACCCCACCCGCAGCGACTGGGAAGTCGTCGACCGCTTCGACGGCCCCGACCCGCTCGCCTCCTGGCAGATTCCCGGCGCCGCCGCGCAATCCACCACCCTCGTCACCGAGCCCGACGGCAACCGCTACCTGCGCCGCGCCTCCTCCTCCTCTGCCGCTCACAATCCCAAGGCCATCGCCGCCAGGCGCCTGCCTTTCGACACCCAGGTCAGTCAGACCGTCACCACCTTCTTCCGCATGAAGCTGGAGGGCCCCGCGCTGAACCACAGTCTCGGCATCAGCGCCCTCAACCCCGCCGAGCCCGCCAACTACACTGAAGGCGACTTCGAACCGCAGATCCGCGTCTCCCCTTCCGGCACTCTCGAAGCCTTCGACGGCCCCGCCGGCGAAAACGACTTTCTCCCCGCGGCCACCGGCGGCTCCCCGCTGCCCCCGCTCCTCCCCGATGTCTGGTACAAAGTCTGGCTCGTCTCCAGCAACGCCGGCTTCGCCTCCGGCGGCCAAACCTGGCAAGCCTACATCAAAGGCGGCCCCTACCGCGAAGCCACCTCGATCACCGACACCCTCTTCTTCCGCCGCGGCGCGGAGGCCCCCATCACCCACTTCCTCGCCCTCGCCTCCGGCGGCGGCGAAGCCGGCAACGACGCGCTCTGCATCGACGACATCCACGCCGCCCGCGGCGTCAACCTCACCGATCCCATCGGAGCCGTCCCCGTGCCCACCACCCTCACCCGCAGCGGCGACGACATCACCCTCTCCTTCGCCACCACGCCCAACCGCGCCTTCCAGACCTTCCAGAGCACCGACCTCCAGGACTGGACGCCGCTTTTCGAGTCCCTGGAAGGCGACGCCTCCGTCTGGGAAATCGACCACGCCATCACCCCGCCGCGCCGTTTCTTCCAGACCGTCGAACACTCCCGCCGCAGCTTCCACCCCGCCACCTGGTCCACCAGCTTCCCGGATTCCACCCTGCCCCGCGGCATGGAACTCGTCCGCGCGAACTCCAGCGTCACCTGGACTCTCGCGCCCGGCCAGCTCGCCCTCGCCAACTCCGCCTCCTCCGCCGTTGCCGGCATGGTCGGCCGCCCCGGCGGCTACGCCCTCGCCCCCGGCGACTGGCGCAATGTCACCCTCACCGTCGAGGGGCGCAGCCTCGCCGCCGAAAGCACCGTCAACCGCGACATCTGCCTCGTCTTCGGTCACGTGGACGACACCCGCTTCTACTATGCCCATCTTAGTAGAAACTCCGACAATTCCTTCCACACCGTCATCATGAAAGTGAACGGCAACCTCTCCGCCCACCGCGGCACCATCCACGTCCCCATCGCCACCGGCTCCACCGCCGGCCCGCTGGTCTCCAGCGCCGCCAATCCCGTCTGGCACACCCTGCGAGTCACCCACTCCGCCACCGGCGAGATCGCCGCCTACGTGGACAATATGAGCACGCCCGTCCTCACCGCCCGCGACACCACCTTCCCCGTCGGACGCGTCGGCTTCGGCACTTTCGACGATCCCGCCCATTTCCGCTCCGTCACCGTCAGCGGCGAACAGCCCTGAGCGTCACTTCTCCGACCATAAGACGCCGCGATCTTTCATTCAGACACCTCGTCCGGAACAGGGATCCCTTCGAGCGCATCCGGGCCACCGGCCACCGCCGCAGCGGGAAGGCGAGCGGCACGGCATCTGTCGTAGCAGCCAAGACTAGCGCTGAAGGCCAGGACGGAGGTCTCCACTTGCAATGCGCTCCTGATTATTGTAGTTCCGTCATGTGTTCTTATCCAAAGCCAGAACAAACTGGACTCAGGATCAGAGTGATCGGTTTGAGAAATATCTTCAGGCGTTCACCGTCCAATTGGGCGGCACACGCGTTGATGCTTTGCATGCGGAGAGCCGGTTGCCGTCGGACGCTTGGGAGGCTTTGCGGGAAAAATGGCTCCAGTGCCAACCGGGCTGCTGCCTTGAGGATGTGTTCGGGGCTTCATGTGGAGCCTTGAGCCCTCTCACTTTTCAAAATAGCCCGGGGGAGAGTCACGTTCCAACAGGCAGGGAAAAGGTCCGTTTTGCTCAGGAGGAGGGGCCGGCTCGCGTTTTCCGTATTGTGAAAAACCGTAGCCTGCGCGCTCGTCGCGCCATGAGAGATGCGGATGATTTCAACACTCGGGATCAGACGCGCGTTTCCGCTGAGGACGAGAGCAGGGATCCGGACTTTTCCTGGGCATTCCTCTTCTCCCCCGTCTGGTGTACTTGGGATCATCTCACTTTGGGAGGGCATCCCCCATTTGCTTCGGTCGAGGAAGCCAATGAAAGACTGGCTCTGGACATTGATCCCTCCACCATCGACGGAAGCAGCCATCTTATGCTGTCCTATCAAATCAATCATGGAGCGCTTCTGATGCCCACCTTGGCGGATGCAGTGCGTCCTGGCAGGCTTGGCACCTACACATGGCACCGTTATTTTCATCCTGCGCCTCCGGAATCCCCCTGCGGCTGGACCCGGCCTTCGCAGTCCGGCGTCCCGAAGTTGCCGGAAGCGGTGCATCATAAAGACGGAGCGAAAGCCATCCAACTCACTTGAATCAGCGCAAGCGATGGAAACGAATTTCCCCAAGGCACTTACGGCTTCCGATCTCGAGTCGTTGACCTTGGACCAAACGGTCCGGTGGTTTTACCTGCGCCTGCATGGTCGTGACCATTTTCCTCGTGCGAACCCGCGTCTTGAGGAACAGGAAAGCGACCTCCTGCTCGACGCCTATCGTCAGCCCGATCTGGGCCGGGAAACCAAACGCAGATTCCGCCTGGCTGCGGTGCGGTGCATGGAACAAGCAGTGACCTTCCCAGCCGACGGCGAGTGGTCCGCCGAAGCCATCGAAGATCTCTGTTGCGCGCTCCCCGCGCTGGTTTACGAGGAAGAGGAGGAGGACCGCATCGCTCCCCTCCTGCTTCGCGCGGCGGAACGCTGGCCGTGGGTGACGGACAGCCGGATCCGGCTGAAACGCCAGGCTCTCCTGACTTTGGGCGACCTGTCCTGGCGGCTGGTCCGCACACCGCGGCCTCCGTTGGCTTTCTGGGAGAGGATTTGGACGCAGGAGGCCGTGGAGGAGAGGAATGGCAAAACCATGGATTACATCGGCGAGGCGGCCGGAGCCATATTTTCCGGCATAGAACTGAGCGAGGGCTTCGACGCCGCACTGCGCTGGCTCGGAAAAACCCGCTGGCGTGGGGGATATAACGCGGACTTGCTCCGAAAGCTCATTCCTTCGCGGAAGCAGAAACTCGGTCCTGATACCCTAATGAAACATATCCACGACTCGCTGCTTCCTGCGATGGGCGGAAACGACAGCAAGGAAGACGCTTTGATCCAGGCGATGGAAGCGGCGGAAATTTCGCCAAACGCGGATTTTTTCGAATGGCTTTTAGAAATCAAGTCGGCAAATGAACGCGCCTCGGAGACGCTTCACCAACAACAAATCATTGAAGAGTTGAGAAGCATTTCGAATATAAACATATCCATCGATATAATTGAATTTGTCTTGTACAGCCTCATGAATTATCACGAACCTTCTGCATGGACTGCCGAGGATACTAGACACTTAGAATTTACCGGTAACGCAATTCGAAATCTTTTTGGCAGAGGAAAAATTAAACCTCACACCTTTGCATTTTTCGGTTTAATTCTCTCACGCGAAGTCGCATCAGCGCGTCAGCACGGCATAATCTCTGCTAAACATGGCTTGTCGGTGGCGCAAGAGGCGGTGAAAATTTATCACGCTGTTACATAAGCCGACAAGAGTTTATTCGTAGTGCGTCCACGTGCTGACAATCAGCACCACTTGCTCGCTCTCCAGCACCCGGTACACGAGA
Organism: Haloferula sp.; assembly: GCA_037190465.1. Lineage (GTDB taxonomy): Bacteria > Verrucomicrobiota > Verrucomicrobiia > Verrucomicrobiales > Akkermansiaceae > Haloferula. The sequence goes on from JBBCJF010000008.1 coordinate 75,817, forward strand.
CGATGCTGCTTGTTCAGTCTTCGTGAAATCAGACCGTGAAGGTCGCCGCCCAGCTTTTCGTAAGAGGGTGGGTTACACCAAGGATTTAGTTGAATGGAAAGGAGCAAGCTGTCCAGTTTAACCAGCAAGGATCGGTTCTGATCTTTACGCAGTGTTTTATAATCTTTGGTCGCTTGATGCGTGAGTTTTATGACGAACGTCATGGCGGGGCCTCATATGGGTGCAGCGCGCAGTTCCTTCCAGTCAGGAAGCCCTTCCGAAGACGTCACGCTCAATCCTTCGAGCAAAATCTGTTTCATCTTCTCACAGCTCAGAAAGAACTGTGTCTCCTCTTCGGAGACCGGCTTCTGATCGAACAGCATCTGATGCACTCGAAGGAGCAAATCCCCAAGAGAAGCCTCCTTGCCAAGATATTCGGCGAGACGATCGTGATGCACCGTCTCCGCAAAGCTCATCTCCTCTTTGGTCAGCACGGTGTGAAAGAGCCAGGGAACCTGCTTCCAAGCGTCCCCGGCTTTGGTCCGGATCACTTCGTAACAACGATTGCCGGCCCGGATAAAACTATCCGGCTTGTTCACATCCTCCGGGCGCTCTGCCGGTTCGCGGTCTCCGGGAAAGGCCCATGGCAGCATTACATCACAAATGACCAAGCCGGGAATTTCGTCCTGTTCGGCGACTTGGAGCCGGAAGGCGGATTCCGTGTCAAAGACACGCACCTTCCTCTCAGGAAAACGCTCCTGGAAAGCCCGGGAGAGTGTCTGGGCCTGAAGGTAATCGTCTTCCATGATGTAAATGGGAAAAATCACAGGCATTGACATACTGGGATTCCATAAAGGATCAAGCTGGAAAAATCAAGCGCACTTGCGTGGTGCCGTCGGTGGGGCTTGTGGCCTTCACTTCCAGTTCACCATGGTGCAGCCCAAGAATCTTGTCCACGATATAGAGACCAAGACCCGCGCCTTCACCGGTGGCTTTGCAGGCTTCGGGTGACCGCCACTCCCGCTCCTTGCAGCGCGACACCTCGTGAGGACGGATCGGAATTCCCTGGTTTGTGACCGCCACAAAAAACCGCTCTCCCTGCGTCTTCCCGGCGAAGATCCTGATGACTGTGCTAGGGTAGCTGTATTTCACGGCATTGTCCAGAAGGTTCATCACGCAATGCGCCATCAGTTCGGCATCGGCGTTCAGATTCACCGGCGCATAACGGGTGAAGGCGTCCGCGTCGAATTCAATCCGCAGATTCCTCCGGGGATGGATTCCCAATTCCTTGTCCACCACCATCGGACCAATCATTTTTTGCCAATCAACAGGACTCATCGTCTTCTCTGCAGAAATGGTCGTGTTTTTGTCCTGAGCAAAATTGCCCAGGAGACCGACCAGCTTGGCAAACAACTCGGCCCGGCGGGCGCGGGCCAATAGTTCTTTGATATCCCGCTCCGTCACTCCTCCGGCGGGTTTTCCTTCCAGACTTTCCAAAGCCCGGCGCAGATCGTGCAGCGGCCCCTTGACTTGATGGCTCACGTCCTGAAAGGCCAGCTGGGTTTTCCGCTGGGTCTCCAATTGTTGCTGACGCGCGTCTAATTGGGCGAGTCTCTCTCCTACTTTTGCCTTGATTTCCTCCTGCTTGGATTTCATCCGTTCCCGTTCCAACTCCTGGGCATGATGCAGATTGCCTAGGCGGATCCCCAACGCTTTGGCGGCGCGGAACTCATAGTCGGTGAACTCATCGGAACCCAGCGTTCTCAGATCAAGAACGCCGTAAGGCAGGAAGTCTCCTTCGTTCCTCTCGGCCGCGATCGGCACGATTATCACCTGTCTCACGCCGGGGTAAAGTGGGTTGTATAAAGGATAGGAATCGAGGTCTGTCGGATCTTTGATCCAATAACCTTTCCCATCGTTCCTTTTCATGATCGAGGCGGCGTAGGAGTTGGGTTTTCTAGTCAACGGCCACCTCATTTGGTCGATTTTCTGCCGTAGATTGGCTTCCAGTTGCACGGTTGGGTGAAGCCCGTAGCCATGGATGTGTAATTTTGTTTTTTCCGGGTTTGCGAGACGCACGGTGATAATCTTGGCTTTCGGAAACAATTCGGATGCATGAGCGATACCTGCCATGAAAACATCATCGCCTTCGCCTGGTTGCGGCTCTCGCGCTCGGCCTGCCGCGAGCTTGTCGAACAGTTCGATTCTTTGTTCCCGTTCGTTTTCTTCCTGGAAGCGAATAATGTGGCGCGCCAGCGGCCCGGCTACGAGTTCCAGAAGTTCGGCGTCCTCTTTAAGATAATAGCTGGATCCCTGCAATGGACGCCAGCATCGGACGAAGCCGGCGACTTTGCCGCGATATTCAAGGCGGGTCACGATCAAGGATGGAGGAGTACCTTCACTCTCATCCCGAGGTTCTGGCTCAGTGGCGAAACACGATGCTCCGTGCTTTTTCTTGAGGGCCTCGATGTCTTCTTCGGGCTGGGCCAGATCACGAACCCGCACGCACTCATCCACCGCCAGTGAAAGGCCGCTGAAGCCTTGGCGCAACCGATACGTTGTCTCTTTTGTATGCTCTGCGTGAGAGGAATCGGACTCGGTGGTATAGCGGCACCGATAAACACCTCGTTCCGCCTCCAGGAATACAGAGCACTCCGCTGCGCCGAAGGAATTGGCGAGGGCTTCGGCATAGACTTCGATCGTCTGATTCAACATTTCTTCGCCTCCCTCGTGGGGAGCGTTTTGGAGGATCGAGTCGGTCTTTTGGAGGAGGGCCAGTTTGATGGCGTCCACGGATGCCCGGTAGATTTGCGCCAAGGCGGGCGTTGTGCGCTGCAAACGCTTTCCTTCAGCATTGGTGTAATCAGCGCGTTCCGCTGTGCGGTAGAGACACAGCACCCCCTTCCAGGCCCGGGCCTCTGGCTTGTCCTGCTCCGCTCTCCCCCCAAGCTGGACCGGAGCGCATAGCATTTTTTGAATGCCGTTATCTTTGAAAAAGGGGCGCTGTTGGCCCTGAAAGTGGGATTCGAGATCATTTTCGATGTAAGAGTCGTTCTTGTCGAGGGACTGAAAGGCACAAGTAGGTATCTCTTTTCCATCGGGGGTTCGATAGACTCGATCCACCCGGCTGAGCGGAATAGGGTTGCCGTTTGCAGTTGCGAACCAGCCGGCCATGAGACGGAGTTGATCCGGGTTAGCTGGCCGTTGGCGCCAGAGAATACAGCCGTCGGAGTGGGTCTGCCGAGCGATCCCCTCCATCAGATCAACAACGGCACGGCGTCCGACGACCCCCTGGTTCTCAGAGGTATCGCCCAGGGCCGCGCGGAGCAGTTGGCTAAAATCAATCTCCCAGTCCATAGTACACCATTGGCAGATGGCAATAGATGAAATGGACTCGCCGGGTCAAGCACCGTTCTTGCGGCAGTGCGGATAGTGCGGCGGATGAATGTCATCCTGGGAATTTGCTTTTTGGAGCACGCCCTCGTAACAGGTGTTGGCCGTCCCAAGGGGAGGGAGAAAGGAGGTTATCATCGGCGGCGGCGCAAAGCGAGAATTGCTCCCACCACTCTGAGCAGTCCAGTGCTTGGCTCAGGGATGCTCGGGTTATTATAGAGGATGATGCCAAAAGTCTTTCGCTTCCAAAGGAATCGGCCGCTCCTACACTTGGGCGCGCTCTCGCTTGTCCGCGAAGCACGAGAAAAGACCATCTGCCGGGGAATCATTCCGGTCGGCCGGGGAAGAAGCCACCCCAGCCGCCCGTGCTCTCAAGCCCACAAAACGAATCGGACCGCGAGACCGTGCGGCCTGCGGTCCGGTCGTTCGCATCGCGAAATCTCAAATCTCCGCCACCGGCAGGCTCGCGACTTCCTCGCGGACCTTTTCCGCCAGGAGCGTCGAAAGATAACGCTCGGTCGTCGATGCGCCGACGGTGACGATGCGCTTGCCTTGGAACTCGGGACGCTTGGCGACCTGCAGCGCCGCCCACACGTTCGCGCCGGTCGAAATTCCGCCCGGCAGCCCTTCTTCCTGTGCCAGCGCCTGGGCGGTGGCAAAGGCATCCTCATTGCTCACCTGGATCACCTCGTCGACGACATCGACATTGAGATTCTTCGGAATGAAGCCCGCGCCGATCCCCTGGATCATGTGCGGCCCCGGCTGGCCGCCGGAAATCACCGGGCTGGCCACGGGCTCGACGGCGATGGTCCTCAACTCGCGGCGGGACTTGATCACCTCGGAAACCCCGGTGATCGTGCCGCCGGTGCCGACACCGGCGACGAAAACGTCGATATTACCCTCGGTATCGCGCCAGATTTCCTCCGCGGTCGTCTCGCGGTGAACCTGCGGGTTGGCCGGGTTCTCGAACTGGCCGGGCCCGAAAGCGCCCGGCGTCTCTTCGAGAAGCTGCTTGGCCTTGGCGATCGCGCCGCCCATGCCGCGGGCGCGCGGCGTCAGCACGATCTCCGCGCCGAGCAGTCGGAGCAGCACGCGGCGCTCGATCGACATGCTCTCCGGCATGGTGAGGATGCAGCGGTAGCCTTTCGCCCGGGCGACGAAGGCCAGGGCGATGCCGGTGTTGCCGGAAGTCGGCTCGATGATCAGCCCGCCGGGCTTGAGAGAACCATCGCGCTCGGCGGCTTCGATCATCGATTTGCCGATGCGGTCCTTCACGCTGAAGAGCGGATTGAAAAACTCGGCTTTGACCAGCACCTCGGCACCGAGACCTGCGGTGAGTTTGTTCAGGCGGATGAGCGGAGTGTTGCCGACGGTGGCAACCATGTTGTCTGCGATAGGCATGGGAATATGGGATGGGATTGCGTTTGTTCGGGACCGATGCCGTTGCCGGCTCTCCGCCCTTCGAGAGTTTCAAATCTGGAAGTCCGAGTTACCGGAATCGAGATGGAGTCCGCACTCGTATTTCTCGCCATTGAAGCGGGTCGCTTCCGCGCCGAGACCGTCGGCGATGGGCCTGGTGCTGTGCCAGTCGCCCATCGTCACGTAACCATGGGCCGCCAGCGGATGCGGCGGCAAGCCCTGATCGTGCATGTAGGCGGAAACCTGGGCATCCGGCCAGTCGAGGATGGGATAGACCTTCAGGGTCTTCTTCTGCTGTTCGGCGAAGGGCCGGTCGGCGCGGGTGCTGGACTGGCTGCGGCGCACGCCGCTGATCCAGACATCGGTGCCGAGTTCGCTGAGCGCCCGGTTCATTGGCTCGACCTTGGTGAAGATGCCGTACTTTTCCAGGCCCTCTTTCCCCTGCTCCCATAGCTTGCCGTACAGCGCCTCCATGCGGGCGGCGGAGTGGGTGGGCTGATAGATCCGCAGATCGAGGCCGAGTTCCCGCGCCACCTCGTCGGCATAGACGTAGGTTTCGGGAAAATGATAACCCGTGTCGATCCATATCACCGGGATCTCGGGCGCGTGATCCGCGATGAGTTTGAGCATGACAACCGCCTGCAGACCGAAACTGGTCGAGGCCACGAGGCGGTCTCCATAGCGTTCCCGCAGCAGTTCCAACCGCTCGCCCGCCCCGAGCGGAGCGAGTTCGGCGGAAAGCGCCGCGGCTTCCGTGGCGGGGAGTGTTTCCGGCATGGCGATCATCGGTTCAGTTGTTTTGGAACGCCTCGGCTTTGACGTTCTTGTGGAAATCGGCGCCCTGCTCGGTCTCCGCCACATAGCCGGTGCGGATCACGAAGTCGCCGAAGCGCTCGCCCTCGAGGCGCTCGCTGGCATAGCGCTTGAAGATCGGCGCCAGCAGCGCGGGGATGTCGTCGCCGGGGCAATCGGCCCGATACAATTTGCTCAGGCGCTGCCCGGCATGGCCCCCGCCGAGATAGACATTATATTTCCCCGGCGAACGGCCGACGAAGCCGATCTCGGCGATGTACGGGCGGGCGCAGCCGTTCGGGCAGCCCGTCATCCGGATGGTGATGGCGTCGTGGCGCAGGCCGCTCTCTTCGAGCGATTCCTCGATGCGGGTGATGACGTCCGGCAGGTAGCGTTCCGCCTCGGCGAGCGACAGCCCGCAGGTCGGCAGGGCGACGCAGGCCAGCGAGTTGAGCCGCATCGCGCTCTTCAGGTGGCTGTCCTTGATGCCATACTTCTCTAACAGCTCCTCGATGAGCGGCCGCTTCTTCGGCGAAATGTTCGCGATGATGAGATTCTGGTTCGCGGTCAGGCGGAAATCGCCGTCGTGAATCCTGGCGATCTCGCGCAGGCCGGTGCGCAGAGGATAGTCCGCCGCATCGACTACGCGACCGCCCTGGATGAAAAGCGTGAGGTGAAAATTCCCGCTCGCATCCTCCACCCAGCCGTAGCGGTCGCCGTTGTCCTCAAAGGTAAAGGCGCGCGGCGGCGCGAGAGGATGGCCGAGATATTTCTCCACCTCCGCCCGGAACCAGGCGATGCCGCGGTCCTCGATGGTGTACTTGAGACGCGAATGCTTGCGGTCGGTGCGGTCGCCGTAGTCGCGCTGCACGAGCACGATCTTCTCGGCGACATCCACGACCTGCTCCGGCGTGCAGAAGCCGATGATGTCGGCGAGGCGCGGGAAAGTCGCCTCGTTGCCATGCGTCATGCCCATCCCTCCGCCGACGGCGATATTGTAGCCGACCAGTTTGCCCCCCTCGACGATGGCGATGAAGGAAAGGTCGTTGGCGTAAATGTCCACGTCATTCGACGGTGGCACCGCAATGGTGATCTTGAATTTCCGCGGCAGGTAGGTCTTGCCGTAGATCGGCTCCACTTCTTCCTCGCTGGATTCCACCTTCTCGCCGTCGAGCCAGATTTCGTGATAGGCTTTCGTGCGCGGCGTGAGGTGGTCGGAGAGTTCCTGCGCCTTCCGCAGCACCTCGGCGTGAACCTCGGAGAGATAAGGATTCGGATTGCACATCACATTGCGGTTCACGTCGCCGCAGGCGGCGATGGAATCCATCGCGGCGGCGTTGATCTCCTTCATCGTGCGCTTCAGGTTGCTCTTGATGATGCCGTGCAGCTGGAAAGCCTGGCGCGTCGTGAGCTTGATGGTCCCGTTGGCGAAATTCTCCGCCATCGCATCCGTGGCAAGCCACTGCTCCGGTGTGGCCACACCGCCCGGCACACGAATGCGGATCATGAAGGAATACGCCTTTTCCAGCCTGTGCGCCCGGCGCTTCGCCCGCAGGTCGCGGTCGTCCTGCTGGTAGGAACCGTGGAACTTGAGCAGCTGCTGATCGTCCTCCGACAGCGAGCCGGTGGACAGATCGGCCAGACCTTCCGCGATGGTGCCGCGGAGGTAGTTGGAACGGGTCTTGATGCCTTCGTTGGCGGAGAGTTTCTTTTCGCTCATGGTAGGAAAGTGCCGCGTGATCAGTGATCGGTGATCAGTGAAAGGCATTTCGGTTCGGAGTAGCGGGGCGGGGTGGCGATGTATGGAGGTTCGGACAAGAGAGCTGTTTCGCTGATCACTCGGCACTTCAATACACGTCGCGCTGATAGCGTTTGGCTTTCTTGAGATCTTCGACGTAGGCTTCGGCGGCTTCGCGGGATTTGTGGCCTTGTTTTTCGACGAGGGAGACGAGGGCTTCATGGACATCGGCGGCCATGCGGGAAGCGTCGCCGCAGACGTAGAAATGCGCGCCTTCCTCCAGCCACGCGTAGAGTTCGCGGGCGTGCTCGGCCATCTTGTGCTGGACGTAGATTTTCTCCGGCTGGTCGCGGGAAAAGGCGACATCGAGCCTGGAAAGAGCGCCGGATTTCAGGTGCTCCTGCCACTCCAGTTGATAGAGGAAATCGTAGGTGTAGCGCTGGTCGCCGAAGAAAAGCCAGTTTTTCCCCGGATGGCCGAGCGCCGCGCGATGCTCAACGAAAGCGCGGAAAGGTGCGATGCCCGTACCGGGGCCGACCATGATGACCGGCGTTTCGCCGGAGGCGGGCAGGCGGAAATTCTTGTTCGGCTGGGTGAAGACCGGAACCGCCCCGCCCTTTTTCACCAGATCGGCGAGATAGGTCGAGGCAACGCCCTTCCGCGGCAGGCCATGGGCTTCGTAGCGCACCGAGGCCACGGTCAGATGCACCTCGCCGGGATGGGCGAGCGGGCTGGAGGCGATCGAGTAAAGCCGCGGCGGCAGCTTGCGGAGGATCGAGGCGAGATCGGCGGCGGCAAGACCGTCCGGCGCGAAATCCGCGATCGCATCGGCGATCCAGCGGCCCCAGAGGTAATTCTTCAACTCGTCCTTCGCGTCATCGGCGAGCAGGACGGCGAGCTTTTCGGAACCGGAAATCGCCTGGAGCTTGGTCAGCACGGCGCGGGAAATGGCGGTGATGTCGAAGTCCTCGCGCAAGGCGTCGGCGAGCAGCTTGGCGCCCGCATTTTTCACCTCGACCGATTCGCTTCCGCTGAGCTTCGCGGCCTTCAGCAGTCCCTCGACGATATCCGGCGCATTCACCGGCAGCACGGCCAGTGCGTCGCCGGGCTCATAGCTCAGGCCGGAACCATCGAGCGAAAGCTCGTAGTGCCAGGTTTCCTTCGCGGTGCCCTCCCCGTTGAGCAGCACGCGTTCGGTCAATTCGGCGGGGAAAGGATTCTTCTTGCCGTATTCCACCGTCGGCGGCGCGACGACCGGCGCCGTTATCACAGCGCTCTCCGAGGTCGCAGGACCGAAGGCTTTCAGCGCGGTATCGAGCCAACCCGCATATGGCTCGTCGAAATCCACATCGCAATCCTGCCGCGGCGAAATCCGTGTCGCGCCGAGCTGCTCCAGACGGGCGTCGATGTCTTTCCCCGTCTGGCAGAATTTTTCGTAAGAGGTATCGCCCAGCGCGCAGACCGAATAGCGCAGATTCGGCAGCGGCACCGCGCCGTTCATGAATTCCTTGTAGAAGGTCGTCGCCGTCTCGGGCGGGTCGCCGTCGCCCCAGGTGCTCACGATCACCAGCAGATTCTCCACCTTCGCCAGATCGGCGGGGGAAATGTCCGCCATGTTCTTCACCGCGGCCTGGAATCCGCGCTTCTTCGCTTCCTTCGCCGACTGATCCGCCAGCCGCTCGGCATTGCCGGATTCGGTGCCGTAAAGCACCGTCAGTTTCGCAGCCGCCGCGGGTGCGCCCGCCAGAGCGCCGCCAGCCGAAAGAAACCCGGCCAGCCAAAAGCGCTGGGCCGCATCGAGTCCCGCCAGCGCGATCTCGACGGCGCGGCGCTGGTCGGGCGAAAAGGGAGCGTGCTCGGGAAGCATTACCTTATTTAATTGCTCAGGATTATATGGATTCGGCGGGAGCATTCACCTCACCTGCCCCGAGAGCAAGGGCAAAAGTGGCATCGAATGCCGGATTTCGGCCGCTCGCCGGAAAAGCCGGAATCGTCCGGCTTCGTTCGACACTCGATATTCGGACCTCCAATTGCCCCATTCCCCGGCTTCCGCTGCCCATTTCAGCAAAGACAAGCCCGCTCCCCCCGCCTATAGCTGGGCCTGACCTCGTTTGGCAAACGCATGAACATCGGCATCCCGAAAGAAATCAAAGCCCAGGAACACCGAGTCTCGATGATCCCCGGATCGGCGGGCGAACTCGTCAAGCGCGGCCACCGCGTCTTCGTCCAAGCCGGTGCAGGCGCAGGCTCCAGCTACAGCGACGAGCAATACCGCGCAATGGGTGCGGAAATCCTCCCCGATGCCGCCGCCGTTTTCGCCGTCGCCGACATGATCGTGAAGGTGAAGGAACCCCAGCCCGAGGAAATCGCCCGCCTGGAGCCCCGCCACGTCCTCTTCACCTACCTCCATCTCGCCGCTGGCAAAGCCCTCACCGAAACGCTCGTTGCGAGCGGTTGCACTGCGCTCGCTTACGAAACGCTCGAAGTCAACGGCCGTCTGCCGCTGCTCGAACCGATGAGCGAAATCGCCGGCCGCATGGCCTCCATCGTCGGCCCCTACCACCTTGCGAAGCACAACGGCGGCCGCGGCACCCTGCTCGGCGGTGTACCCGGCGTGGCCCCCGGCCGCGTGGTCGTCATCGGAGGCGGCACCGCCGGGGTGAATGCCGCCCGCGTCGCCACCGGCATCGGTGCGGACGTGACCATCCTCGAAGTCGATTTCGAGCGCATGCGCTTCCTCGACATTACCATGAGCGGCACCCACACCGTCTATTCCAGCGAGGCGAATCTCGCCGAACTCCTCCCCCGCGTGGATCTCGTCATCGGCGCCGTGCTCGTTCCCGGAGCCAGAGCCCCGAAACTCATCACCCGTGAAATGCTCAAACTGATGCAGCCCGGCAGTGTCTTCGTCGACATTGCCGTCGATCAGGGAGGCTGCGCGGAAACGACGCGCCCGACGACCCACCAAACACCCACCTTCGTCGAAGAGGGCGTGATCCACTACTGCGTCGCCAACATGCCCGGCGCCTACGCCCGCACCGCCACCCAAGCGCTCAACAACGTCACCCAGCGCTGGATCACCCTCATCGCCGACAATGGTGTTACCGGCGCCTGTCGCATCCGCTCCGAAGTCCTCGGCGCAGTGAATTGCAGCGGCGGGAAGCTGACCTGCGACCCGGTCGGCGAAGCCCACGGCATCCCGGTTGTCTCCGCGGCTGAAGTGCTGGCCGGATAGCACCATCGCCAAAAGTCTGCGCCAGAGAGTCGGAGAAGCCCACAAAGTGCAGGTCCAAACCGCAAAGGTGTGATGGTGCCACCCGTTTTTCGGATGCTCTGAGCCCGTAATCTATCGATTCTCAATAAAATGCCCCCGCCGGGAATCGAACCCAGATCTAGAGTTTAGGAAACCCTTGTTCTATCCGTTGAACTACGGGGGCGAAATGGTTGATAACGAACGATTTTCCGATCCGGTTCGTCATCGGGGTGGCAGTTACTACCCGCGGGCGAAGGCGGCCGGCAAGGCGATTCGCTCGTTTCCCTCAAGCCAGCACCCCGCGCACCACTTCGCCGTGCACGTCCGTGAGCCGGAACTGACGTCCCTGGAACCGGTATGTCAGCCGCGTGTGATCGATGCCCAGGCAATACAGGATCGTGGCGTGCAAATCGTGAATGTGCACCGGCCGGTCCACGACGTTGAAACCGAAATCGTCCGTCGCCCCATAGCTCATTCCGGGCCTGATCCCGCCGCCGGCCATCCAGATCGAAAACGCCTTGCCGTGATGGTCCCGCCCGTATTTTTCCCGATTGGCGTTCCCTTGCGCGTAGGGCGTGCGGCCGAATTCGCCGCCCCAGATGACCAGTGTGTCGTCCAATAAACCGCGCTGTTTCAGATCCTTCAACAGCGCCGCGCTCGGCTGGTCGGTGTCGAGCGCCATCTTCGGCAGACGGTCGTCCAGACCACCGTGATGATCCCAGTCGCGATGATAAAGCTGGATGAAACGCACCCCGCGTTCGGCGAGACGGCGTGCCAGCAGGCAGTTACGCGCGAAGCTGCCGGGCTGCCGCACGTCCGGCCCGTAGCTTTCCAGGATGTGCTCCGGCTCGCCTTTGAGGTCCATCAGCTCCGGCACGCTGCTTTGCATGCGGTAGGCCATCTCCGCCTGTGCGATGCGCGTTTCGATCTCGGGATCGCCGGCACGCTCCAGATTCCGCCGGTTCAGGGCGGCGATGCCGTCGAGCATCAGCCGCCGCCGTTCGCGTGTGAGACCCGCCGGATCGTTCAGGTACAGCACCGGCTCGCCGGCACTGCGGAACTGCACGCCCTGATGCGCGCTGGGCAGGAATCCGCTGCCCCAAAGCCGCGCCAGCAGCCCCTGGCCCGCGTTTTCCTTGTTCACCGAGATGAGCACCACGAAGGAGGGCAGGTTTTCGTTGAGCCGGCCCAAGCCGTAGTCCATCCACGCCCCCATGCTGGGGCGGCCCGGAAGCTGGCTGCCGGTCTGGAAAAACGTGATCGCGGGATCATGATTGATCGCTTCCGTGTGCATGGAACGGATTACACAGATCTCGTCCGTGATGCGGCGCGTGTGCGGCATCAGATCGCTGATTCGCGTCCCGCACTGTCCTCCGGGCTGAAAGTCCCAGCGGCTCGGCTGCACGGCCAGCCGGGCCTGCGATGCCACCATGCCGGTGATGCGCTGGCCCTTGCGGATGGAGTCCGGCAGGTCTTCATCGAAGCGTTCGCGCAGCACCGGTTTTTCATCGAACAGTTCCAGATGGGAAGGCCCGCCGGATTGGAACAGGCAGATCACCCGTTTGGCCTTGGGCGCAAAGTGCGGCATGAGCTGAAGATCATGCCCGCCGGCATCCGCCCGCGCTTCCGCTCCGAGCAAATGGGCGAGCGCGGCGGCCCCCAGCCCCAGGCCGGTGCCGGCGAGGAAATCGCGCCGGTTGTAAGCATGCTCGTAACGATGGCAGGACATGGCGGCTCAGTTCTTGGTGATGGTTTCGTCGAGGTTCAGCAACATGCTCGCCACGCCCATTGCGGCAGCCAGTTCGGCGGGCGGTATCGAGTCGTCCACGGGTGAGGCTCCGGTCTCGAGAAACGCCCCGGCATCCTGCGGCGCGGCCTTGAAGTCGGCGCGGAGTTTCTGCAGAGATTCGTACAGTACGCCGGCTTCGTCCTCCTTGGGCGGGCGTCCCGTGACGAGTTCGAACCCATAGCCGAGCCGCGCCCGGTCATCCGCTCCGCCTTCGCGGATCATGCGCGCGGCGAGATGGCGGGCGGCTTCGAGATAGCCCGGCTCGTTCCATAGCAGCAGGGCCTGCAACGGCGTGTTGGTGCGGGAGCGGCGCACGCTGCAAAACTCGCGATCCGGCGCGTCCAACGTGAGCATGGCGGGATGCGGGACGGTGCGCTTCCAGAAGGTGTAGAGGCTGCGGCGGTAGAGATCTTCTCCCTCCCCTTGCAGCCAGCGCGTACCGGGATAGGCCGCGCCGACGACCACGCCGTCGTAGAGCTTGTCCGGCTGATAAGGATACACACTGGGGCCGCCGATGCGTCGCGTCAGCAAACCGGAAACCGCCAGCGCCTGGTCGCGGATCAGTTCCGCCGGCAACCGCACGCGCGGGCCGCGCGCCAGCAGCCGGTTCTCCGGATCGCGCGACTGCAGGGCGGGCGTCGTTTCGCTTCCCTGCCGGTAGGTCGATGAAAGCACCAGCGCTTTGAAAAACGCCTTCACGTCCCAGCCCCCGTCCACGAAATCGCGCGCCAGCCAGTCGAGCAGTTCCGGATGGCTCGGCCACTCGCTCTGCGAACCGAAATCCTCCAGCGTCTTCACGATGCCCGTGCCGAACAACTGCGCCCAAAAGCGGTTGACCACCACCCGCGCCGTCAGCGGATGATCGGGCTGCGTGAACCACCGCGCCAGACCAAGACGGTTGCGCGGCGCGCCTGACGGCCACGGCGCGATGAGTTCCTCCGGCACGCCGGGTTCGACGCGATCGCCGGGCGCGTCGTACATTCCCCGCTCCAGAACGAAAGCGGGACGAGGCTCCGGCAGTTCCTCCATGACCATCGCCGTCGGCAGGCTGCGCCGCAGGGCGAGATGCGCTTCCCAAAGCCCCGCCCGCCGCGCGAAGACATCGCGGGTGGCCTCGTCTCCGGCAACCAGCGCGCGGCGCAACCATGTTTGCGCCATTTCGTGTTCCCCCTCCAGGGCCAGCGGAAGCGCCTCGGCATCGAAAAGATCGCGCGCTTCCTCGCCGCCGATCGCGCCCGGGATGACGTGCAACTCATCCAGTTCGCCGCGCCAGCGGGGGCCGTCCTTCGCATTGTCCGCGCCGACGAGCATGTCGCGCGCGGCGGGGTCGCCGCTCAGGCCGTCGTAGCGGACACGCGTGGGCACCTCGACGCCGTCCACGAAAACGCGCACATCCGCCGCCTTGTTTCCCGGCTTGAGACTGAGCGCCACCTGCCGCCGGATGCCTGGCCGGATATCCGCGCCCTCGGTGCGCACCACCAGCGCATAGACCGGAAAACGCGCGCTGGCCCGCCATTCGATCTCGCCGTCGATCAACCGCAATTCCCTCCCGCCGCCATACTGCGCGTCGGCGGGCGAGCCGCCGTAATTCAGAGCGGAAAGCAGCGGCACGTCACGCGGATTGTCCTCATCCGGCTCGAGCCACAGGACGATGCCGATCCCCTCCTTGTTTTTGAAATCGACACGATCCGCCGGAATGCTTTGCGGTTGCCCATCGGCCTGCTCGTCCGCGCCTTCGTCCAACAGAGGCTTGCCATCGAGCGACCGCTTCCTTTCCACCGCCTCCGCGATCCGTCTTTCGATCTCCTCCCGATCCTCTTCCGTCACTTCCCGTCCGTCCGCGACCGCGGCAAGCCACCGATCCAGCTCGGCGAGTTCCCGCTGCTGCCCGGCCAGCTCCGCCTGCTGCGGCTTGGTCGGCGCGGGGATCATCGGCACGGCATTGGCCACGCGCCCGTCTTCGCCATGTTCCGGCACGCTGTTGAAAAAGGCGAACATCTCGAAGTAACCGCGCTGCGTGATGGGGTCGTACTTGTGGTCGTGGCAGCGCGCGCACTCCATCGTCAGGCCGAGCCATGCCGTGCTGGTGGTGCGCACCCGATCGGCCACGTATTCCACGCGGTATTCCTCGTCGATGATGCCGCCCTCGCTGTTGATCACATGATTGCGCGAAAATCCGGTGGCGATGCGCTGCTCCAGCGTGGGATCCGGCAGCAGATCGCCGGCAAGCTGCTCGGTGATGAAGCGGTCATAGGGCAGGTTGACGTTGAAGGCGTCGATCACCCAGTCGCGCCAGCGCCACATGCTGCGCGCCGAATCGTTGTTGAAGCCGTGCGTGTCCGCATAGCGCGCCGCATCAAGCCAATCGATCGCCAACCGCTCGCCGAAGTGCGGCGACTGAAGCAATCGGTCCACCGCATCCTCGTACGCCGCATCACCCCTTTCCGCGGCATCCGCGGCGAAGTCGCGCAGCTCCTGCGGCGACGGCGGGAGACCGCTGAGATCGAAACCCGCACGCCGCAGCCAGGTTTCAGGAGACGCCTCCGGTGTGGGCTCAAGCCCCTCCTGCAACAACCGATCAAGCACCAAGCGATCCAGCGGATGCCGCGGCCACTTCGCCCATTTCCCGTCCGGCGCCTCCGGCAACTCCGCCCGGCGCGGCGGCAGGTAGGCCCAATGCTTCTGATACTCCGCCCCCTGCCCGATCCAGCGCCGGATCAGGTCGATCTGCTCCGCGGAAACCTTGCGGTTCGACTTCGGGGGCGGCATCATTTCCGTCCTGTCGTGGGAAAGCAGGCGCTTCATCACCTCGCTTTGTTCCGGCTTCCCCGGCACGATGGCCGCATAGCCTCCCAAATCCCGCGTCGCTCCCCCGCGCTCGTCGAGCCGCAGGTCCGCCTCGCGCGTCGCCGCATCCTGGCCGTGGCAGTGGAAGCAGTTCTCCGACAGGATCGGCCGGATATCGCGGTTGAATTCGAGCCGCCCGGGCTCGCCCGCGAGCGTGGCCGTAGCGGCCAGCCACACCGGCAGCACCGGAAGACGGAACGAAGGTTTCACGACTCGACTATCTCATGCCGATGCATGGAAGGCTTTGATCATTGCCGCAGAGTTTTGTAAAATCACCGCATGTCTCCGCCTGCCACACCACCGGTCGCCGCGGATTTTTTCCGCGATCTCGCCGATCCATCCGTGCTCGGGGGGCTGTTCGATTTCCTGCCCAGCGTCTATCTGTTCATCAAGGATCGGGAGCACCGCTACATGAAAGTGAACCGCCAGCTCGCCGCCCTGCATGGCTGCCGCTCGGATGCCGACATGATCGGCAAATGCGACTTCGACTTCAACCCGCCGACACTCGCCGCCCAGTACGTGGAGGAAGACCGCAAGGTCATGCGGGAGCGGCAGCCCCTGCGCGACCGGATCTGGCTCGTGCAGGACGCCGCAGGCATGCCGCACTGGCACCTCTGCACCAAGGTCCCGCTGACCGGCAGGCGAGGCGAAGTGATCGGCCTGGCCGGCGTCATGCGCCCTTATGACCGCGCGGGCGACGCTCCGGGCGCCTACCAGCGTCTCACTCCCGTCTGCGATCATGTGCTGGCCCATTACCGCGAAGCCATGTCCGTGGCCGATCTCGCTCGCCTGGCTCACCTCTCCGTCAGCCAGTTGCAGCGCGAGTTCCGGCGCCTGTTCGGCATGACTCCCAGGGATTACATGCTGCGGGTGCGCCTGCACATGGCCCGCCGCCAGCTCGAACACAGCACCAAACCCGCCGGCCGGATCGCCCTCGACTGCGGTTTTTACGATCAAAGCCACTTCACCCGCATCTTCCGCCGCGAGACCGGCCTCAGCCCCTTGGAATACCGGCAGCGCTTCGCCCCCCATGCGCGCGGCCGGGCCGTCCGCCACCAAGCCGGCACCCCTGCCCCGGCATCGTGAACCTGTCAGGGACCGCTTTCCGAGAGCGGTTGCTGCCTTTTCTCAAGAGCAGCGGGACGGCCACCGCAGGAAAACTCCATAGGACCGCATACACGATGCCAGCCGGCAAGCCGGTGATTTCAAGACCGTTACTCCATTTTTCACCTCCGGGCGAGAAATGCGTGCGCCCCTTTTCTCCCGATGACAGAGCCCTCACTCCCCGATCGACTCCATCTCGCGGCGCATGATCTCCATCAGCCGCTCCATATCCTCCAGATGGCGGCGCAGGCGTTCGGCCGAACCCCTTTCCAGCGGCACCGCCCGGGGCGCTTGACGGGGTGCAGGCCCTTGAGCCGCGACCTGCGGCCCTTCCCTCCGGTCCGCCCTGCGAACCTCGGCGAGATCGGGTGAAACCGGCTCAACCTCCAGCAGCGAAACGACCTCCGCCGAAGGAATCAGCAGCGCATGCGTGCGATCTCCTCTCGCGATGGAAATTCCCACCACTTTGCCATCCAGATCAACCACCGGGCCGCCGCATTGGTTCGCCTTGATCTTGAGATCCGTCTGCAATGCGCTTGGGAATCCGGTGCGGACCAGATTCACCCTGCCACCCATGTTCTCCATCACCCTCAGCCTGTCGTTGCGGAAAGAAGGGAACTCCGGTTTCTCCCGCAGTTCCACCTCCGTCTCCGCCTCCTGGCCGTGGCGCAGATAGCGGATCTTCACCCGGTCGCCGGGAGAATAACTCAGCAACGCGCTGTGCACCTCCGTCGCGCTCGAAACCTCCTGCTCGTCGAAAGCGAGAATCACATCCCCATGGCGCAGACCGGCGGCATGGGCAGCGCTTCCATCCTGCACGACCTCCAGGCGCACGCCACGGTCCTGGCTCGCACGGTTATCGATTTCCACACCAAGAAACGCCCGGTCTTTTTCCCGCAACGAACGCGGCGCCACCGAGATCACCCCCACCGCCGCCGGACTGTCGTCCGGCTTGGCGGCCACCAGGAAACGCCCGGGAGTCAGATCGACATCCACAGCCCACTCGACCGGCCGGAAGCTCGCGCCCTCCAGCTCCAGCAACGCCAGATCCTCGTCCTGATACACGCCGATTACCTTCGCCCATGCCGTCATGCCATTGCCGCCGTGCACGTAGATCTTTTGCTGAATCAGAGCGATCTCGCTCCACTTCGTCAGTGCCCGCGTGCCATCGCCGACCACAGTGGCGAAGGCGATGGGTTCGTTGCGGCGCGAATCCTCCTCCCACACACCCAGCGTCGATTGCGACGCCTGCCTGGCGACGGGCTGAATCGCATCGGCGAATTCCTGCGCCTGCCGGTCGATCACCCGCCGCTCTTCGGCCCGCATCAGCGGCACATCGGGCTCCCTCTGACGCTGGGCATGAACCGCAGCGAGCGGGAGAACGAACAAAAGGGAAACAGTTTTCGGAAACATTTTCATCTTTCGATGCCGGGAATCTGATCGAGTTGCGTCAGGGTCACCTCCACCTCGGACGATACGTCGTTGCGGATAATGCCGATTTTCACCACGTCTCCCGCCGCATGCTTGGCGAGGAGGTTCATGAGATTGCCGCCGCCCCTCAGGCGCCTGCCGTTCAACGAATGCACAATGTCCCCGGCGCGTATTCCCGCCTTGGCCGCGGGGCCTTCGGGAGCCACGGCGGAGACCACAACACCTCCGCCCCGGACTTCGGCTCCGAGCGTCACTCCCATCGCCGCCCTCTCCCGGTTCATCAGCGGGTGCAGTTGCAATTCTCCCCATACCTCCCCCGCCAGCAATCGCTCGCGGTCATCGGCGAAACCGTCCACCCCCGCGTGGTTGTTGTTGATCCACGACTGGCCGATCGATGAATTGATGCCGACCACCTTGCCGTCGAGATCGAAAAGCGGTCCGCCGGAATCCCCGCCGATGAGCGTGCAATCAGTCGTCAGGAAATTCCCCGGCCCGTCGGAAACCACCCGCCCGAAACGCAGCGGCGGCATGCGCGCCGCGTCGAACCCCTTCGAATGCCCCATCGCCACCACCCAGTCGCCCGCCTCCAGCGGCTTGGATTGCCCGATCTCCATGAAAGACCAGGGACCCTCCCCTTCCATCCGCGCCATCGCGATATCCTTCGACAGATTCATCCCCAGCACCTTCGCCTTCCCCTGCCTGCCGTCGGAAAAAATCACGCCCATCTCGTCATTGCCCTCCACCACGTGCGCAGCGGTGTAGATCATGCCGTCTGCCGTCACGATCACCCCGGAGCCCGAGGCTCCCGTCTGATCGGAGACCAGCGCTACCGTCGCCGGCATCGCACGGCGCACCACGTCAGCAACCTTCACTTCCAGCTTGCGCACATCGTCGAGCGACCGCACCGGCTCCCAGGCCGCCGCCGGCAGCGCCAGCGCGACACCACAGAACAAGCCGCAAAAAATTCTCAGACCATTCATCGTTCCGTCACACGCTTTAGCGACGCGGGGTGCGCGCCTCGTCTGGCCCGCGAGATCGCGTTCGCTTCCGTCGTTTTTCCATTTTAGACTCCATCCGTCCATGCCGAAACCACCGAAGAACTCCCCGGATGCCTCCGGCAAGCCGGGCTCCTCTTCCAATCGCCGCAAAGCGCCGCCCGTCAAGTCCCCGGGACTCGGCTCGCTGCTTCTTTTCTGGCCTTTTTACCTCTTCCACGGGCTCATCCGCCCCCTTCCCGCCCTCATCCGCCTGCCCTTGCGCGCCGCGGGCGACCTCGCCCTCCTCGGCCTCTACGGCCTCGCGTTCCTCGCCCTCCTCTACGGCTTCCGCGCCCGGCCCTACGACATGGCAAAGGTGGCCGAAATGCCCCAGCGCACCATCGTCCTCGACCGCCGCGGCGAGGAACTCGGCCGCATCCATGGCGAAAAACGCGATATCATCGATCTCTCGAAAATCTCCACCTTCTTCCTCCAGGCCATCCTCGCCCGCGAAGACGCCCGCTTCTACAACCACCGCGGCGTCGACTGGATCGGCGTCGCCCGCGCCATGACGCGCAACGTCAAGGACCGCGACTTTACCCAGGGCGCCTCCACCCTCACCATGCAGCTTGCCCGCAACAGCTTCCCTCTCGGCGCGAAATGGCTCTCCTTTTCCCCGAAACTCAAGGAACTCGACCGCAAACTTCTCGAAGTCGCCGTCGCCTACCGCATCGAGTCCCACTACTCGAAGAACGAAATCCTCCAGCACTACGTCAACCGCATCTTCTGGGGCCACTCCATCCGCGGCATCGAGGAAGCCTCCAAAACCTACTTCGAAAAGCACGCCTCCGAACTCAGCCTCTCCGAATCCGCCCTCCTCGCCGGCATCGTTCGCGGCCCGAACGCCTACTCCCCCTTCAAAGACATCGACCTCTCCCAGCGTGAGCGCGACACCACCATCGACCGCATGCTCGAGACCAAACTCATCACGCAGGAGGCAGCCGATGCCGCCAAACTCGAACCCATCACCGTCCGCCCCGAATGGCGCCGCGTCGCCCGCGATACCTGGGCCATGGACGCCATCCGCCGCGAACTCGACGAACGCTTCCTCGAAGTCGAGGCCATCCAGCAGGGCGGCCTCGTCATCACCACCACCATCGACCACCTCATCCAGAAAAAAGCCGAAGAAGCCCTCGACGCCCGCCTGCGCCAGGTCGAGCGCTCCCGCGGCTACCCCCACCAGACCCGCTCCGCCTGGCGCGAACTCCCCGCAGAAACGCGCGGCCGCCCTCAATACCTCCAGGGCGCCGTCGTCGTCATCGAAAATGCCACCGGCGCCATCCTCGCCGTCGTCGGCGGCCGCGATGCCGACGAATCCAAATTCAACCGCGCCCTCCAGGCCAAACGCCAGGTCGGCTCCGTCTTCAAACCCTTCGTCTACCTCGCCGCCTTCGACTCCGGTCTCCAACCCCAGACCCTGCTCGACGACGGCCCTCTGCGCCCCGGCGAAATCCGCGGCGCAGGCAACTGGCGTCCCCGCAACTCCGACGGCACCTTCGGCGGACCGAACACCGCCGCCTACGGTCTCATCCGCTCCCGCAACACCATGGCCGTCCGGGCCGGGAACTATGCCGGCATCGACAATGTCCGCCAGACCGCCGTCGACGTCGGCTTCGAAACCCCGGTCCCCCGCATGCCCACCTCCTACCTCGGCGCCTGGGAGGCCACCCCCATGGAAGTCGCTTCCGCCTATTCTGTCTTCCCCAACACCGGCACGCGCCGCCGCCCCTACCTCATCGACGAAATCCGCGACCGCAAAGGCAACGTCATCTGGAAAAACGGCCCCGCCTCCTACGAAGCCACCAAATCCGGCTCCGCCTGGTCCATCGGCAAAATCCTCGCCGATGTCACCACCCGCGGCACCGCCGCCTCCGTCAAATCCCTCGGCTTCACCAAGCCCTGCGCCGGCAAGACCGGCACCACCAACGACTTCAAGGACGCCTGGTTCGCCGGCTACACCTCCTCGCTCACCTGCGCCGTCTGGGTCGGCCTCGACACCCCCAAGCGCACCATCGCCGGCGGCTACGGCTCCACCCTCTCCCTCCCCGTCTGGGTCGAAGTCATGAAAACCGCCGACAAGCTCGGCTACAAAGCCGAGGGCCTCGAATCTCAACTCTCTTTCGTCGAATGCCGCCTCTGCCGCTCCTCCGGCAAACGCGCCACCCCCGGCTGCGAAACCGACGGCACCGCCTACAACGACCGTGTTCCCCACGACAGCGCCCCGCCCGAAAACGACCTCTGCCCCATCCACCCCGCCCGCGCCCTCCCCGTCGATGCCGCCGACGACCGCCGCCCGCTCCGCGCCCAGCCGGTGGAGGAAGAAGAATACTCCCCTCCGCTCCGGGCACTCCCGGTGGAAGAGGAATGAGAAATGAATATCGAATCATGAGAATTGATTATTCTTCGATTGGGGTAGGAACTCAAACACGCTGCCATCTCCAGCCACTTTCCTCAGAGGATCACACCTATCTTGTCGGTCTCTTCACCAATCCGATGGCGCGGGCTTACCTTGGCGGACCTGTAGACATTGACACCGCTCGATCTCGCTCCACCTCTTGGATCGAAGAATCATCGAGATCACCCATTTGGTCCATACGACGGAAGCTCGACTCCCGGTTTCTGGGATACGCGCTACTGAGCCCCCATCATGACGGGCTGGAAACCGAAATCTCCTATGCGCTCCTACCTCAGCACTGGGGACATGGGTACGCCTGCGAAGCGCTTTCAATGGCTCTTGGGCTTGCTTTTAAGGATTTTGGCCTCGGAAAGGTAATCGCCGAGACTCAGGCGAAAAATTTGAGATCCACCAGGCTTCTCGAGCGCGTGGGGATGCTCCCTGAGCAGCGAATTTTCCGGTTTGGTGAAGAGCAGATCATCTATGGAATCCATGCTTCACCGCTGCCAAGCTCCCCCGAAACCGAAAACAACGAATACAGTCCTTTCCCATCAGATGCCCAACAACAAATAGCCTCTGCCCAATAACCATTCCTCATGTCTACCTGGCGACCCGCCCGCAGAACCCCCGCCTGGCTTGCCTGGATTCCCGGCTGGCTGCGTCGGCTGCTGGCGCTATGCCTCTGGCTGGGTGGGATCGCCGCTGTGCTGCTTCTCGGCCTCGCCTTCTACTACTTCTCCCTCGCCTCCCGCTTCGACATGGCGGATGTGGGCAAGATGCCCGCCCGCACCATCTACCTCGACCGCACCGGCAGGGAGATCGCCTCCGGCGGCGACAACCGGCGGCTGGTCACGCGGCAGGACATCCCCGACTTCATGGTCAAGGCCCTGCGCGCCCGCGAGGACGCCCGCTTCTTCGAGCACAGCGGCGTCGATTTCCGCGGCCTGGCCCGCGCCACCGTGCGTAATCTCAAGGATCGCGACTTCACCCAGGGCGCCTCCACCCTCTCCATGCAGCTCGCCCGCAACACCTACTCGATGCGGGCCAAGTCGATCCACCGCAAGCTTCTCGAAATCGCCCTGACCCTCCGCATCGAGTCCCGCTACACCAAGGACGAAATCCTCGCCCACTACCTCAACCGCATCTACTTCGGCTCCGGCTGCCACGGCATCGAGCAGGCCGCCCGCACTTATTTCGGCAAGCCTGTCTCCACCCTGCACGAAGGCGAATGTGCCATGCTCATCGGCATCATCCGCGGTCCCCATATCTTCTCCCCCCTACGCAATCTCGACGCCGCCCGCGAGCAGCAATCCCAGACCCTCGCCCGCATGAAGGCGATGGGCTTCGTCGACGATGCGGAAATCGAGCGCATCCGCAAACTGCCGATCAAGCTCGTTCCCGAAGAGCAACGCGCCGCCGAACAGAGCTACGCCCGCGAGGCCCTCCGCCGTGAACTCGAATCCATCCTCGACGCCGAGGACATCCGCACCGGCGGCCTGACCGTGAAAACCACCCTCGACAGCGGCTGGCAGCTTCGCCTCGAAACCGATCTCTCCGAAACCCTCCGCCGCGCCGAAAGCAAACCCGGCTGGCAGCACCCCATCCACGCCAACCACACTTCCGGCGAGCCCCCCGCCTACCTTCAGTGCGCCGCCGTCACCCTCGAAACCAAAACCGGCGCCGTCCTCGCCCTGATCGGCGGCCGCGATATCCTCGACTCCCGCTTCGACCGCACCACCGGCGCCCGCCGCGACCTCGGTGCGGCCTTCGAGCCTTGGGTCGCCGCCGCCGCCGCCGAGCGCGGCAGGCTCGTCCTGCCCGGCAAGCCCGTCCAGACCGGCCGCCAGATCGGTCCTGCCGAGACCGCCCGTATCGCCAAGCGCTGCGGCATCACCGGCCGGTTCGACTCCACCGAGGATCTCTTCCGCGGCATCGCCGCCGCCACGCCCTTGGAACTGGCCACCGCCCTCGCCACCCTCGGCAACGAAGGCAAGCGCCCCCGCCCCTACCTCGTTGAATCCATCACCAGCCCCGACGGCAAACTCCTCTACCGCGCCAGGCCCGACCATTCGCAGGCCATCGGCCGCAGTGCCGCCCGCGAAGCCGCCGCCCTGCTGGAGCCCACCTCCGGCACCCGCGTCCACGGCGGCGCCACCGGCTCCGGCCGCGATGCCTGGTTGCTGCGCCTCGGCCCGAAGGGCTCCACCGCCATCTGGGTCGGCTTCGACCAGCCCCAGCGCATCAGCACCGCCAAGGAACTCGATCAGGTTCTCGACGACCTCGCCCGCCGCCTGGGAAATTAAGGGGGGCGATGTTCCATCGAGCATTTGTTTGGCGCCCCTGCCGGGACGCCAAACAAATACTCCATCGGCACTCCTCATTTTTCCCTTCCCATCATCCCGCCGTCATCTTCGCATGCCAAGGTCGGCGGCATGAAGATTCCACTGCTCGCCATCCTCATCTTCACCGCTCCTCTCCATGCGGAAAGCTGGACGCTTCAAAAACTGCCGGACCGGTGGCGGCTCAACGGCTTCGAAGGCTCCTTCGATCTCAGCGGTATCGCCGCGATCAACGGAAGCCACTGCCTCGTCGGCACCGACGAACTCTTCAGCGTGCAACCGGGCGTGATCGACCGCTCCAAACGCCGCATCACCGCCCGCCCGAGCGTGCCGCTGATGAAACTCCCCGCCGGAGCGAAGAAAGTGGAAGTCGATGTGGAAGGCATCGCCGTCGCTCCGGAAAGAAACGCCTACTACGTCACCGGCTCCCATGGCGTCGGCAAGAAAAAGGGCGACTTCCAGCCGGCCCGCCTGAGCGTTTTCGAAGTTCCCGTCGACCCCTCCACCGGCAGGATCGACCGGAACAGGATCCGCCGCGGCAGCCTCGCTCCGTGGCTCGAAAAAAGCCGCGTTTTCCGGAATTTCGTCGGCAAGCCTCTCCAACAGAACGGCATGAATTTCGAGGGCATCGCCTACGCCAAGGGCAAACTCTGGTTCGGCACCCGCGGGCCGAATGTCCGCGGCACCAGCTATGTCATCGAAGCCGATCCGGAATCGCTTTTCAACCAAGGCACACCCCATGCGAAAGAGCATGCCTTGGCTATCGGCGACGGACGCGGCATCCGAGAGATCACCGCGGTGCGCGATGGTTTTCTCGTCCTGACCGGCAACTCTGCCGCCGAGGCAACCAAACAAATCCCCATCTCCCTGGCCCGCCGGCCGGACGCGACCTTCGAACTCTTCTTCTGGAAGCCGGGTCAAAAGGTCCGCCTCATCGGAAAAGTGCCCGAAGTTCCCGGCAAGGCCGAGGCCATGCTCGTTCTCGAAGAAACCGATGCCTACATCGACCTGCTCGTCATCTACGACAGTGCCCCCGATGGAGGTCCCCAGGCCATCCGCGTGCTCAAGTAAAACCTGGAGCGGCTAGGCGATCTTGAGACCGAGGATGCCGATGACGATGAAGCCGACACATGCCAATCGGAGCGGCGTGGCCGGATCTCCAAGAAAGGCTATGCCGCAAAGCACCGTGCCGACCGCTCCAATCCCGGTCCAAACGGCGTAAGCAGTGCCGATCGGAAGCGACTTGGCTGCGATTCCGAGCAAACCGATGCTGATGAACAGCGCCGCAAGCGTGCCCATGGTAGGCCACAGGCGGGTGAAACCATCGGTGAATTTGAGACCAACAGCCCATGCGATCTCGAAAAGGCCGGCGACAATGAGAAGAGTCCATGACATAACGCAATAGATCGTTTGCCAGGGTCGTCCCTGAGTTGTTCGGTCAGAACGCCGAGGTCGTCCTCCGCGCGGCGACGGAAAAGGTGGCGAGCGATGCCGAGTTGTCAATAAAAGGAACGTAATCGTCGCATCCCGCCTCTTGCCTCAAAAGGTTTTGACACCGCGGGAGGTTGGCGTGGGCGGCTGGGAGAGGTCATTGCCCCACAGAGGATGATCCGGCAACCGCAGGGAATGCCGACGAGCACAAAGATCGCCGAAGAGTCGTCCTGCGGACTCCTTGCATGGCGCGCCCGATGCAGGCGAAATCCTCCCAATCCCGGTGTCGTGACTTTTGAGTCAACGGGCGGCAGCGCCCGCCACCCGCTTCAACGCCGCCAGGGACGTTCCACGCGGTCGAAAGCCTTGCCATCCACCGTCTTTGCCTCAGCCGTCCAGCCCTGCTCCGACAAATCGACCACATAGATGTGATTGAGCGACTCCGCCCTGGCGAGCCACGGCCGTTTTTCGAAAGCGTCCCCCGGGATCTCCCGGACCCCCACGCTCCAAGCCCCGGCGCCGAGATACGGGATGCCTCGCTTTTCATCGACCTTGCCGCCGCGGATCGGATGGCTGCGCGAATGGACATGATGGTCGTTCTCGAACACGCCGTCGATGTTGAAGCGCTCGAAAATCGGGCACCAATCGCGCTGGATTTCCACCGCATCGCCCTTCGCCCCGCAACCCCAGGCCGGCCGGTGGTAGCAGGCGAAGACGCGCGGGATATCGCGCCGCTCCTGAAGCACCCTTTCCAGCCACTTGTTTTGGCTCGCAACGGTCGCGGCATGGCCTGAGTCGAGCAGCACCAACGACAAATCCCTGCCGAAATCCACCACCTGCCGCGCCTCGCCGGTCTCCTGCATGTGGAAGAGCCCGAAAAATTCCCTCGCCGCCCCGGGCCCCGGAGCATCGAGTGGGCGATAACCGGCATCCTTCACCTCGTGGTTGCCGATCGCGACCACCATCGGCAGCAGGCGGCCATTGGGCGTGCGGGCATTCTCCACCCACGAATCCATGAAAGCGAACCAGCGCTCCGGATTGACATCGT
Source organism: Haloferula sp. (assembly GCA_037190465.1). GTDB lineage: Bacteria > Verrucomicrobiota > Verrucomicrobiia > Verrucomicrobiales > Akkermansiaceae > Haloferula. Next base: position 101,812 of record JBBCJF010000008.1, read on the forward strand.
TGGTGTAGGCCAGATCGCCGCCAAGCAGCGCGAAAAGCGGATCCTCCAGACCCGCCCTGCGGTTCATCGCATCCATCGGCGCGCGATGGTGATAGAGATCGCCGCCGGTGACGAAACGCAGCCGCCGCGCGTCGCGCGGAGCCGTCAGGAAACGATAACTCTTCCCCTGCCCCCCGACCCGGAACTCGATCTCCTCCCCGGCGGGCAGTCCTTCCAGCGTCACCGCGCAAACCCGATGGTTGCTGGCGGAAAAACGGCTCCGCACGATCTCCGCCCGCCGCCAATCCGGCGCGCTCTTCGCACGGAATTCCACAATTTCGGGGCGCTTTGAGTCGTCCTCCTTTACCGGCTCGACCTTCGCCAGCGTTTTCTTCCACCCTTCCTCCGGCTCTTTACCGGCCAGATATTCCCATATTTCCCCCTCCGCGACGACCGGCAGCGTCTTCCCATCCTTCTTCGCCACCACGCGGATATCGAGGGTGAAGTCGGAACTGGTCGCCGACACGTTGAAACCGCGCACCGCGAGGATCGCCTTGCCGCCCGGCAGCACCTGGCCGGTCCTGCCGAGCAGGATTTCCTCCACCCGCCCCGCCTCATGGTCCCTGGGAATCCGGAAATCCTCTCCCTCGACATTGCGGCGGGCGATTTCCCTGCCATCGAGCCAGGCGACGAACCCATCGTCGTAGTTCGCCGCCAGATAAAGCGTCGCATCGCCCGGCACCTCCGCCGGAAGCGCCAATTCCCGGCGGATGGCGACTGATCGGTACTTGCCCTGCATCCCGGCGAACACCGTGCGGTCGTCCCCATCGGAATAACCGAACCCTCCCGGCCCGGCCGCCCAACGGCCTTCGATGCCCTTCGTTTCACCCCGCTCCAGCCAGCGGAGATGCGCGGTGGATTCGGGATTCGCGGACCACTGCACCAGAGGACCATGATCGAGCGCCTCCGCGGCGCTCCCCCCGAAAGCCAAAATCACTGAAAACAGGCGAACGGATGCCATGAACGGCATACCCGCACGGAATCCGCTTCTTTTCAAACCCTGAAAAGCCCGCCCCTCTTCCCCGCCAGCGCCGCCGCCCCGGCGATCGCGATGCCGAGAAATACCATCGCCCACACGCCCAGCGCCGCAGCCAGTTCGTGCCCATCGCCAAGCTTGGAAAGCAGCATGTACATCTCTTTGGTGATCGGATAGTGCTCCGCCTGCTGCGCCAGGATCAGGCTGTCGCTGACCTCCAGCATCGCGAAGGCGAAGGCGAGGATCGATCCTGCCGCCAGATTCGCCCCGATCAGCGGCAGCGAAATCTTCCGCAACGTGCGCGCCCAGCCCGCACCCAGCGATCGCGCTGCCTCCTCCAGCGCCGGGTTGCTCTGCTGAAGCCCCGCCACCGCCGAGCGCACCACGTACGGCAAGCGCCGTACGGCATACGCCGCGATCAGCAGCATCGCCGGATTGTTGTTCTCCCCGATCAGGAAATGCAGCGGACGCCCCTGTTGCGACAGCGCCAGATAGCCGAAGGCCAGCACCAGCCCCGGCACCGCCAGCGGCATCATCACCAGCGTATCGAGAATCGCCCGCCCCTTGATCCGGCTGCGCACAATCACCCAGGCGATCGCCACGCCCAGCGCCAGATCGATCAGCGTCGCGCAACTGGCGTAAAACAGGCTGTTCTGGATCGACGGCACCACCCGCGGCTCGCCCAGCGCCGCGATGAAATGATCGAACTGCAAGGCCAGCGGCAGCACCGTCTGGTACCAATCGTCCGACAGCGAAAGCAGCACCACCCCGAGATGCGGCAGGGAAGCGACGAAAAAGACCCCGCCGAAAACCATCGCGCAGCCGAGCGAACGCAGCCCCGTGAGCTTCACCTCCCCTCCCCTGCCCTTCGGCCGCGGCTGCGACGACGCGATCCGCCTGCCGAAAACCGCCTTCGCCGTGCAGAACACCAGCGCCGAGATCACCAGAATCACTGCCACCAGCGCATACGGCGCGGGATTGCCGCTGAGATCCTTGATCCCGTCGAATACCAGCACCGGTGCGACTCGCGTGTAGTCGAAGACCAGCGGCACGCCGAGTTCCGTGAACGACCACACGAAAACGATCGCCGATCCCGCAAAAATCCCCGGCATCGCGAGCGGCAGCGTGATCCGCCACAGGCGCCGCGCGGGCGGGCAGCCGAGATTTTCCGCCGCCTGCTCCATCGCCGGATCGAGATTCGAGAGCGCCGCCGTGATGTTCATGTACAGGATCGGGTAAAGATGCAGCGCGTTCATCGCCACGATTCCCCAGAAGCGCCCCCGCGCCAGCCAATCCATCGGGCGTTCGCTATCCATCAGCCCCATCTCGATCAACAGCGCGTTCAACGAACCGTTCACCCCGAGCATGTGCTTCACCCCGATCGCCCCGACGAAAGGCGGCAGCACCAGCGGAATGAGGATCAGGATCCCGAGCACCCCGCGCCCCGTGAACTCGTAGCGATGCGAGAGCAGCGCCAGCGGAAAGGCGATCAGGAAAGTCGCCAGCGTGCTCGTCAGCCCGAGCAGCAACGCGTTCCACAGCCCTTCCCGGTAAACCGGATTTCCGAACACCCCCGCCACGAAATCCAGCGTAAACCCGCCGCCCGGAGCCTTGAACGCCTCGCCGATCACCGAAAACGACGGATAGATGAAGAACACCGCGAACAGTGCGGAGACGACGGCCGTGACGGCGATGGCCGCGTTCCGGTTCATGGCCGCCCTCCTTTCCGTGCGAGCTTCGCGGCGTTCAGATAGTTCTCCCGGAAGGTAATGGAAATCTTCGTCATCTCGCGCATCGCTGAAAGCGTGTCGTCCCGGTTCGCGAGCAGCGGCACGAGTTCGTTCATCACCCGTTCGTAGCTCACATGCGAGACATCGAAAAAGACCTCACCCGCCGCTCCGTCCTCCAGCGCGCGTCCCGGCCCGGCATTTTCGCGCATCTCCCGCCACGCCGCCTTCATCTCCTCATGCGGATCGATGCACATTGCCCGGAAAAGCGCCGTTATCGCCCGGAAGCCTTTTCCGGTCAATTCCCCCTGATACTCGAACCCTCCGGTCCGCTCGTAAGGCAGCGCGTCCCCATCGGCGAACCGCTGCAAATTCTCCGGCGTGTACAAATCGCGCCGCACCGGCAGCCGTCGCGGCGACGCCTCCCGCGGGCCGCCAGCTTCGCCGACCCGCAGATTCCACAAAAGCTGCCCTTCGTCCGACAGGCAAAAGCGGACAAACTCTTGCGCGATGTCCGGCCGCGGCGCCCCGCGCATCACCCCGATCGGATCGACGCTCAACGAAGTCCCTCCCTGCGGCGCAACCCAGCGCAGACGCGTCCCGCCGCTCCGCTTCTGGAGCTTTTCTTCGAAGGATCGCCCGTAGAAGTCGATACAGGTCCCTGCCGCCGCGTCCCCCTGCGCCACATCGTGCGGCACCTTGCTCGCCGAATCAGTAAAGTATCGCGCGTTCGCCGCCAATCGCTGGAGCACATTCAGGCCGCGCCGCCAGCCCTCCTCGAGGCTCTCGGGCGAATCGCCCTTCTCGCGGATCACCCGCTGCATCTGCTCCTGGATGATCATTTCGTAGGCCCTCCCCACGGAACCGCTCTTCGTCGGGTCCGCCAGCGCGAGATACCCGGCGTAGGCGGGGTTGCCGAGATCGCCCCACTCCTTCGGCGGCAGCAGCCCCAACCGCTTCAGCGAATCCCGGTTGTAGCATATGCCCATCTGCGACAGACACACTCCGACCCATCTACGGTCTTTATCGTAATACGTTTCGCCGGTGAATCTTTCCGGAATCGAACCCTCCCGGAACCATTCCGGGTTCGTCACGAAAACCTCCAACGTCTCCAGCCGCCCCTTCGCCGCCTGGCCGGAGAATTCGTAGTCGCCGCCGCCAAAAAACAAGTCAATCCCCGCTCCCGGCTCCCCAAGCGCCTCCGCCGCTTCGAAAGCACTGTCGAGCACCCGCCGGATTTCGGACGTCCCGCCTGGCACCCGCCAGTCGATATAGATCGAGCGCCCCGTCTTCCTCTGCCAATGCCGTGCGAATGCCTCGCCGAACTCCGCCCGGATCGTCTCGTTATGCGGCGTGATGATCACCAGCCGGTCGTCGCTTTTCCCCGCCTGCGCCAGGCTCGTGTCCCGGCGCAACATGATCGGCGCGGCGACCACCGCGACCAACAACACGAGAATGGGCAAAAAGCGTCGCATCGGGTCTTCCGGAAGTTCTCAGGATTGCAGCACCGCCACATCCCCGTGGCGCGCTGATAATTTCAACTCCTCTTCACCCGGCTCGCGGACCAGATGAGGATTCAACTCCACCACCTGCTGCACTCCCGCCGGCGTCTCCACCAGATACTGGATGCGCTGTCCCAGATAACTGCGCTCGACGATGCGCCCCACCAATCCGTTCTCCCCATTCCTCGAATCCAGCTGCCACGCCTCCGGTCGGATCGAAAGCCGCACTTCCTCCCCCGCCGACGGCTCCCATTCCGGCTGAGTCATCCTGCCCACCAGCGGCCCGCCGCTCGTCTCGACCATCGCGAACCCCGCCCGCACCTCGATCACCCGCCCGCGGATCAGATTCGTTTCACCGATGAATGCCGCCACGAATGCCGTGTGCGGATTGCGATAAACCTCCTCCGGCGCGCCGAACTGTTCCACCTGGCCCCGGTTCATCACCGCCATCCGGTCGGCCATCGACAGAGCCTCCTCCTGATCGTGCGTCACGTACACCGCAGTCAGCCCGCCCTCCTTCACGATCCGGCGGATTTCCCGGCGCATCTCGATCCGCAGTTTCGCGTCGAGATTCGACAGCGGTTCGTCGAGCAACAGGCACTTCGGCCTGACCACCAACGCCCGCGCCAGGGCCACGCGCTGCTGCTGCCCGCCGGATAGTTGATCGATCATCCGCGTCCCCATGCCCGGCAGGTGAACCAGCTCCAGCGCCTCCTCCACCCGTCTCCTGATCTCCGCCGCCGGAACCTTCCTCTCCTCCAGCCCGAAGGCCACATTCCGCGCCACATCCAAATGCGGCCACAGCGCGTAACTCTGGAAAACCATCGCCGCCTCCCGCTTGTGCGGGGGCAGGCCGGTCACCTCGCGCTCGCCGAAATGGATCGAGCCCGAGGTGGGGCTCTCCAACCCGGCGATACAGCGCAGCAGCGTCGTCTTCCCGCAGCCGGAAGCACCGAGCAGGAAAAACAACTCGCCGGGAGCGATTTCCACGCTCACGCCATCGAGCGCGCGGACCCTTCCGAACTCCTTGACGATGGCATCGGCTCGTATCGCTTCCATGACGTGCGGCCATGCTTTCCGGCTTGGCGTTTCTTTCAAGCCGTAAGCAAATCCCGTGCGGAATCGTGGCAGAGAATTTTCTCCGAAGATTGTCTTGCCAACCCGCCTGCCCGCTCCTAAATCCGCGGCCCACCAACGATCCAAGTGCTCGGGTGGCGGAATTGGTAGACGCGCTAGACTAAGGATCTAGTGGAGCAATCCGTGGGGGTTCGAGTCCCCCCTCGAGCACCACTCATTGAAAATGAGTGAAATAGGAGGCTTTCAAAGCCTCCTTTTTTCTTACCCAAAAAGGGGTCTTTCAAGGCCCGCTGGCAATTCGCTGGCAATTTTGAACTCCACTCCCCCAACGGTAGGCTTTCGCTGGCATCCGCACTCATCCTTGGCAAAGGCGGTTTTGTTGCCGTGTTCGGAACTCGAAGCGATCATTGAAGAAGCGCGTTCAGGTCCGACCGCCGAAACCGAAACACTCCGCCGGGTGTCCGCTTTGGTTTGAGTTTTCCGCTTTTCACCCAGCGATGGAGAGTGGCGATGGAAATTCCAAGGTGAAGGCACGCTTCGTAGGGCGCGCCTCGCCGCCGAAACGAAGGACGAGGAGGAAGCGCTGCGGATGGAGCCCTACTCGACGGCCCGCCTCGCCGACCTGATGCGTGGCGAATGGAACACCAGCACCAGGTTCTACCTGATGCCGATGCTTTTGAAGCAGGCTCCGCCCGACGCCGAAGAGCTGGCCCACATCTATGCCTCGAACTACGAGAGGTTCGTGAGCGACCTCTCGCAACGGAGCTTCGACGACATGCCGGATGTCAGTTGTGAATCCCTGTCTCAAGGATTCTCCCACCTCTCGAAGCAGAGCCGCGAGATCGCAGGAGATTTTTCCGTCGGGTGCAAGGGCCTGGACCAAAGGCTTCGTCCGCGCCGAACGAAAGCGCGCCCTGCAGGACACCGCGCTGGAGCTTCTGGTGCTGGAGAGCGGCGGCGAAGCTCTCGACGCCGATACCTTTTCACGGGTAACCCGCGACCCATTATCGGGGCAGCCGTTCGTGTTCGATGTCACGGAGAGGACGCTTTCGCTCCCCGCTTCCGGCGATCACGAGACGGCTTCGCTGAAACTCCCGTAGTGAGCGCGGCGGTCGGCGGGGCGCAGCTTCCATTATGAATGGATATCAAAGGCGATCCGCATGTCCGTTCATTCAGCCTCTGACCGGCGGATGAGAAGATGCGGAATAAATCCTTGACCGCTTACTCTTCCCGCAGTGACAAGTGTGTCGATGCGACAACTGCTGGCAATTCTGCTGCTGGCCTGCTTCGGGATCATCCTCCCGACAGCAGCGTCGCCGATTCGCATCTGCATCCTTGAGCAAGCCGCTGCCGCCGAAGCCGAAAGCGAGGGCGGAAAGTGCTGCCCGAACCCGGAGTGCACGCGGGGGGAGCCGGATCACATTTCGTGCTGTCTGGACCTTGAAGGCTTGCCTGACGCTTCGGCGCCCCAACCGCTGATCGAGTTGCCTGCGCTGATCGTCACCGATCTGCCGAACGGCGTTTGTTTGCCGCCGGTGGTGACCGAATTGAGCCGCAAGGCTTACTCGGCTTCGGAGCCGATCCGAGGGCTTGACTCTCCCGCCGCCTACCGGGCGGTTTTGGGTATCTGGAGACTGTAAGAGCGGCATTTTGCGCCGCCTGTGGCCACGCCTGTACGCGTGGTCTTTTGTATGCCCGTGTTCCGGGCGAAGTCTCCCAGATGTCCCATTTCTATGAAACCATCTCCATCCTTAGATACCCTTTCCCGCCCCGCCACGGGGCAGGCCCCGGCCCGGCGAATTCCCGCCTGGGTGATCCCTGCGGCCATCGCCGCCGGCTTCGCACTGCTCTTTCTCGCGCTGTTCCGCGACCGCTTGCTGCCCGCGCCGAACGTCGATGTCGCCCTGGTGCTGGCCACGGCCAAGGACCAGCAATCCAATGGCTCCCCCAAGGCCGCACCCGGTGACGAGCCTGCCGCGAAACCGGGAGGCATGCTGTTCCAGGCGAGCGGCTGGATCGAGCCCGCGCCGCTGCCCGTCAAGGCAACCTCCCTCATCGACGGAGTGATCGACACGGTGCAGGTGCTGGAGGGCCAGTCGGTGAAGAAGGGCGAAACGCTCGCCACTCTCATCGCCGACGATGCCCGCCTCGCACTGGCCGCGGCGGAGCAAAACCACAAGTCGCTCGTCTCCATCCGCAATGCCCATCTCGGCGGCATCGCCTCCGCGAAAAAGAAGCAGGAAGGGGCTGCCGCGCAGCGCCGGGCGGCGGAATCGCTCCGCGACGAAGCGAGCGACCGGCTGACCCGGGTCGATGCATTGCCAAAAGGCGCGGTGCCCCAGTTCGAAGTCGTCTCCGCGCGGCTGCGGGTGGAGCGGGAAGAAGCCCAGTACCTCGCCGCCGCCGCGGCCGCCTCGGAAGCGGAAGCCGAAATCGAACGCCTCGAACTCGAAACCAAGGTCAAGGAAGACGACATCCGCGCGGCCGAGATCGAAGTGGAAAAGGCCCGGCTCGCCCTGTCGCGGACCACCATCGTCTCGCCCGTGGACGGGCGGGTCCTGCGGCTTCTCGCCGCGCCGGGCCAAAAGAAAATGCTTTCGGACAACGACATCGAAAGCTCCACCGTGGCGATCCTTTACGATCCCCGGCAACTCCAGGTCCGCGTGGACGTGCCGCTCGCCGATGCCGCCGGCCTGCAAGTCGGCCAGCCGGTGCGCATCCGCTGCGGTCTGCTACCCGATCGCGTCTTCGAAGGCGAGGTGACCCGCATCTCCGGCGAAGCCGATGTCCAGCGGAATACCCTGCAGGCGAAAGTGAGCATGCTCGATCCGGCCGACGAGCTTCGTCCGGAAATGCTCTGCCGGGTCGAGTTCCTCGGCGTCGCATCGCCGGGCGCTTCCTCCCCGGCGGCCTCCGGCTCCCTTGCGGTTTGGATTCCCGAAGCCGCGGCCGGTGGAGACGGCGTATGGGTCTGCGATCCGGACACCAAGCGCGTGTCCAAGCGCGCCGTCCAGATCGGTTCGGAAAGCAGGGAAGGATTCGTCCGCATCACGGAGGGCCTGCGCCCCGGAGAGTGGGTCGTCCTTTCTCCCCAAAGCCTGAGCGACGGCCAGCGCGTCAACCCCAACCTCACCCACCCATGAACGAATCCATGATCCAATGCCGCGGCATCTCGAAGAGCTACCGCAAAGGCAACAACGTCGTCACGCCGCTCGAAGCCCTCGACCTCGACGTGCCGAAGGGCGAATTCCTCGCCCTGATGGGACCGTCCGGTTCCGGCAAAACCACGCTGCTCAACCTCCTCTCGGGCATCGACTCGCCCACCGAGGGCTCGCTCGTCATCGCCGGCACCGAGATCGCCAAACTCTCCCGGCGCGACCTGACGAAATGGCGGGCAGGCCATGTCGGATACATCTTCCAGCTCTATCACCTCGTGCCGGTGCTGACCGCCTTCGAGAATGTGGAACTCCCCCTTCTGCTCTCCCCGCTATCGAAAAAGGAGCGTCATCAGCGGGTGGAGACCGCACTCTCGCTCGTGAATCTCGGCGACCGCATGCACCACACCCCGTCGGAACTTTCCGGCGGGCAGGAACAGCGGGTCGCCATCGCCCGCGCCGTGGTCGCCGATCCTCCGCTGCTGGTCGCCGACGAACCCACCGGCGACCTCGACCGCGAATCGGCCATCCGCATTCTCGACCTGCTCCGCCAGCTCGCGAGGGACCACGGCAAAACCATCGTCATGGTGACCCACGACGCCAAAGCCGCCGCAGCCGCCGACCGCACGCTGCATCTCGAAAAAGGCCAACTCCTCGAAACCGCATGAATGCCTTCGTCAATCTACTCAAGCTCGCGTGGATTCAACTCATTCGCCACCGCGTGCGTTCGCTCCTGACCATTCTCGGCGTCGCCTCGGGAATGTTCCTCTTCACCGCCGTGGAAACCCTCCAGCGGTCATTGGCGAAAGCCACCGAAGCCTCCGCCGCGGACACCACGCTGGTCGTGTACCGGCAGAACCGCTTCTGTCCCTCCGCTAGCCGCCTGCCCGAACATTACGCCGACGAAATCCGGCGGATCGATGGCGTCCGCGAGGTGATTCCGGTCCAGATCGTCGTCAACAACTGCGGCGCCTCGCTCGACGTGATTACCTTCCGGGGCGTTCCCGAAGGTCTGCTGCGGAAGTTCGCGCCGGAGATCCAGATCATCGACGGCAGCGAGGAAACTTGGCAGCGCCGCGACGACGGAGCCCTGGTGGGTGAGGTCTTCGCCCAGCGGCGCGGGCTCAAAACCGGCGACCGCTTCGATGCGGCCGGCGTCACCGTCACTGTGTCCGGCGTCCTCCGCTCGCCCTTCGCCCAGGACAACAATGTCGCCTACGTGAAGCTGCCATTCCTCCAACAAGCATCGAAAGCGGGCCTGGGCGTGGTCACCCAATTCAATGTCCGCGTCAACGAATCGAAGGATCTCGGTCCCGTGGCCTCCGCCATCGACGAGATGTTCCGCTCCGCCCAGGAGCCCACCGACACGCGGCCGGAGAAGGCGTTCTTCGCGGAAACCGCTTCCGAAATGATCGAACTGATCGGTTTCACCCGCTGGCTCGGCGTGGGCGCGGTGATCGCCGTCGCCGCGCTCGTGGCCAATGCCCTGCTGCTCGTCGTCAGGGGCCGGGTGAAGGAAAACGCCGTGCTGCGCACCCTCGGCTACCCCGGCAGGGCCATCGGCTGTCTCGTGGTCGGCGAAGGCGGCATGCTCGGCCTGGCGGGAGGCGTGGCCGGCGTCGGCCTGGCCGCCGCCTTCCTGCGCTGGCAAAGTTTCACGATGGGAAATGAAGGCCAGACGCTCGCCATCCGGCCGGATGCCACCGTGATCCTCGTCGGTATCGCCGCCGCGCTGGTGCTCGGCGTCTCCGCATCCCTGTGGCCCGCCTTCCAGGCAATGACCCAGCCGATCGTCAAAAACCTCCGCAGCTGATTGCCATGCTTCCCTTCACTTATGCCGTGCGGAATCTGTTCCGCTCCAAATCGAGGCTCCTGCAAACCATCGGCGGCAGCGCGCTGGTCGTGCTGCTCGTCATGGCCTCCGTCGCCATCAACGCCGGGATGAAGCGGGTGCTGTCCGCCTCCGGCTCGCCCCGCAACGTGATCCTTCTCGGCGCTGGCTCCGAAGAGAGCATCCAGCGCAGCGAAGTCGCCGAGAACGCCGCCGGTATCGCCGAAGCGGGCGTTCCCGGAATCTCCGAAACGCTCGGCGTGCGGGCCGTCTCCAGTGAGATCCACTACATGAACTATCTCATCCTGCCCGACGGCCGGCGCAGCCAGGGATTGCTCCGGGGCGTCACCCCGCAAGCCCTGCGGGTCCACCCCGAAGTCCGGTTGGTCGAAGGCGACTTCCCCGGCTCGGGCGAGATCATGGCCGGCCGCCTCGCATGGAGGAAACTCGGGCTGAAGGAAAGCGACCTGAAGGTGGGAGCCTCCCTCGTGCTCGACGATCAGGAACTGAAGATTTCCGGCATCTTCGCCGCTCCGGGGACCGTGCTGGAGTCCGAACTGTGGGCCACCCTCGGCGACCTCCGCGTGCTGGCGAAGCGCGAAACCGTCTCCTGTGTCGTCCTCCGCCTCGACGATCCCGACGACTACACCGAGGCCGACCTTTTCGCCAAACAACGCCTCGATCTCGAACTGAGCGCGTTGCGCGAAAGCGACTACTACGATCGACTTAGTAGTTTCTTCAAACCCCTTCGGGCGATGACCTGGATCACCGCTGGTCTCATTGCCGCCGGTGCCCTCTTCGGCGGGGTGAATACCCTTTACGCGGCCTTTGCCTCCCGGGTCCGTGAAATGGCCACCCTGCAGGCCATCGGTTTCGGCCGCGGTTCCCTCCTCCTCAGCCTCGTGCAGGAAAGCACGCTGGCCTGCCTCACCGGGGCGCTGCTCGCCTCCGTCGCGGCCGTCGTCCTGCTGGACGGCAGAACCGTCCCGTTCTCCATCGGGGCGTTCACCATGGAGATCGGCCCCAGCGTCGCCGTCACCGGCATTCTGACCGGCCTGTTCCTCGGCCTGCTGGGAGCGCTGCCGCCCGCCATCCGCTGCCTCAAGCCCGCCCTTCACAGCGCCCTGCGCATGTCCTGATTCCTGAAACCACAACACCAACCAACCGATACACGAACCATGAAAACCACCTGGCTCCTGCTCGCCGCCGCCGGTCTCCTTGCCTCCTGCAAAGAGAAGACTCCCGCTTCCGCCGACGCTCCTGCGACCGGCCCCAGCGAAACGCTCACCCGGGTTCTCGCCACCGCTCCCGCAGGTTCGCCCCAAGCCATCCACACGGCCCGCGTCTCCGTACAGCCTGGGGAAGAAATCACCATCAGCGGAAGGATTATGGGCTCCTCCAGGCCCTTCGTTGACGGGCGGGCCGCCTTCATTCTGGGCGATCCGGAGATCCTTACTCCCTGCAATGAGAATCCCGGAGACGACTGCGATTCGCCTTGGGATACCTGCTGCGACACGCCCGAAGACAAAAAGCGCGCCACCGCCACCATCCAGATCGTGGACGCGGACGGGCGGGTACTCAAAGAGGCCGTCGAAGGCGTCGGCGGTCTGGAGAAGCTCGCCCATGTCACCGTGACCGGGAAAGTCGCCGAAAGTTCTTCGGCCGATGTTCTCCTCATCAACGCGCAAGCCATCCGGACCGGGAAATGAAAGGCCGCTCCTTCCCCGCTGCCATCCTACCCATCCTTCTTGTGGCGTCCTGCGCGTCGCCCAGGCCGGAGTCTCCCGTTGCGCCTCCCGCGTGGGTTCAGGCCCCGCGGGACGGCTGGGCGCTCCAGGCGGACTGGTGGAAGTCCTTCGGCGATCCCCGGCTCGGCAACCTGATCCACGAAGGGTGGAACTCGAATCCCGAAGTCGAGATCGCCCTCCAACGGATCGAATCCGCCCGCGCCGATCGCTTCGAGGCCATGGCCGCCCTTTTCCCGAAGGCCGGGATCTCAGCCGGGTATCGCCAGGGCCGCGAGCAGGACCGGACCACCGGCTATCGCCCCGACGATCTGGAGCCGTGGACGGCGGACGGAGGGATCTCCTGGGAACTGGATGTCACGGGGAAGCGCGGCGCGCGCATCGCATCCGCCAAAGCCGGCGAAGCCGCCGCCTTCGCCAGATGGCAGGGCGTGCGTCTTCTGGTGGCCACCGAAATCGCTTCCGCCCGCTTCGAGGATGCGGTCCTTTCGGCGGAAATCGATCGACATGACCGCCAACTGGAGGATGAGGAAAAAGCGCTGGCGATGAGCGCCCAGATCCTTGCCAACGGTCTGATCTCGTCCGCCCAGCATGCCGCCCGCACTTCCGAAGCCGGGCAACTGAAGAGAGAGGTTTCCGACCTCCGCAGGCTGCGCGACACCGCGAGGCTTCGGCTGACCCGGCTGCTTGGCGGAAGCTCCGCCCCCTCCGTCCGGAGCGGTTTTCTCCCCACGCTTCCGCAGGCGCCCCTGCGCGTTCCGGCGGACGTTTGGGGCACCCGGCCGGACCTGCTCGCCGCGGAGGCGGAAGTCAGGGCCGCCTTCGCCCTTCAGGATGCCGCCCGGCTCGATCTGCTGCCGTCGCTCTCCCTCGGGGCGGGAGGTTCCCTCGGCACGAACTCGCTGAGCGGCCAGTTGAAGACATGGGAACTCTCCGCGGGTCCCCGTCTGGAAATCCCGGTCTGGGACCCTTCCAGGATCGCAGCCGTCCGGCGCTCCCAAGCCTCCGCCGCCTCCGCCGCCGCATCCTATCGGTCCGCCGCCCTCAAGGCGGTGGAGGAAATCGAGACCGCCTATCTGGGATACACCCATCTCCGTTCCCAGTACGACTCGCTGGGCAGGGAATGCACGGACCTTCTCACCGCCTGGAACGACGCGAAATCCAAGGCCGCCTCGGGCGCCGGATCGCTTCTCGAAGCCGCGGACGCCGGGCGGAACTACCACGCCGCCACCCGGCTTCGCGGAAGGGTCCTCTTAAGAACCCTCGATGAGTATCTGGTGCTGGTCCGGGCTCTTGGCGGGTGAGAGCCTGCCTGGCGTGCTGCCGTATGTCCACCGGGCATGCGGCAGCTTGCATCCGCTATGCTGTCGGCCGGAGAAAACCCCATCCGCCGGCCTTTGCGCCCAGGATGCCGGATGCGTCCATTTCACTAGTGCCCATTCTTCGAGGATGCCTCGTCTTCAAGGAAGCGTTTCCCCGCCGCCTCTCCCATAAGAGCCGCGATCTCCCGCGCATGAGCATCCTTTTCTGCCTGGCTTCTCGGAGGGGAAATCGAAACGGGGGAATCGGATTTATGATATTCCATCTCGATCCTCAGGATTTTTGACGCCTGATCCTCGGTCAATTCATACTTGTGCCTCCAATGCGTAACGCGCTTTTCCACCTTTCTCTGATGGCTTGCGGAGACGGCGACAAAAGGCATGACGACCACGAACAACATCAGGCAAAGGAGAGAGCCCCAAACGGCCAGCTTCTCCTTCCGTGTCCACGGCTGAGGAGGAGCGATTCTCTCCCTCTTTCGTTTTGGCGCCTCCCGAAATGATTCCAGTCTTTTCGATGACCTGCTCATGGATGAAAAATCGGTGCCTTTCTCAGATCGATTCCGAAACCTTGGGGTTCCAGCCGGCGGTTCATGTCGAGAGGTTCAGTCCCGCGCTCCCTTCGCGCGCAGCAATCTCAATGCGTTCAGGATCACCAGCAGCGTCGCGCCGGTGTCCGCCAGGATGGCGAGCCACAGGCCCGCGACGCCGGCAAAGGCAAGCACCAGGAAAAGCGCTTTCACGGCGAGCGCGAAAATGACGTTGAAGCGGATGATGCCCACGGTGCGGCGACCGGTGGCGACGGCTTCGGCGACCTTGGTCAGATCGTCCTTCATCAGGGCGATGTCGGCGGTCTCGATGGCCGTATCGCTCCCGATCGCTCCCATGGCGAAGCCGACGCTGGCCACGGCGAGCGCGGGGGCATCGTTCACGCCATCGCCGATCATGCCGACGTGCGCGTGATCGGCCACGAGCTTGCGGACGTGCGCGACCTTGTCGTCCGGCATCAAGTCGCCGATGGCTTCGTCAATGCCCGCCTGCTCGGCGATGGCGGAGGCGGTGCGCTGGTTGTCGCCGCTGAGCATGACCACTTTGGAGATCCCCGCGGCATGAATGAGGCGCAGCGCCTCGGGAACTTCGGAACGCAGGGTGTCCGCGATGGCGATGACCCCCAGGATTTCCCCGGCGCAGCCTTCGTGTGGGGCGTGGCCCAGCACCGCGAGGGATTGCCCCTTCGACTCGATGCTTTCCAGCAGGGCTTCCACGTGCGGCGTGCACACGCCGGTCGCATGGGCCATGCGGTGGTTGCCGATGAAATGCGGGTGGCCGTCGACGACGGCGCGCGCGCCCTGGCCGGTGACGGATGCGTAGTCCGGTGCGGGATCGGCCTGCAATCCCCGGGCGCGCGCCGCCTCGACGATGGCCTCGGCCAGCGGATGGCCGGAATTGGCATTGATCGCCGCCGCACGCCGCAGAACCTCATCCTCCGACAGATCCGCGAAGGGCGTGATGCCGACGACCTCGGGTTTTCCCCGCGTGATCGTGCCGGTCTTGTCCACGGCCAGGGCGCGGAGCTTGCCGGCCGCTTCGAGATAAGCGCCGCCCTTCACCAGCACACCGCGGCGGGCCAGGGCGGTAAGACCGGATACGATGCTCACCGGCGTGGCGATGACCAGGGCGCAGGGGCAGGCGATGACGAGCAGCACCAGCGCCCGGTAGATCCAGAAACTCCACGGCTGGGCCGTGAACAGCGGCGGAACCAATGCGATCAGCAGCGCGATGGCGAACACCGCCGGGGTGTAGATCGCCGCGAAGCGGTCCACCCAGCGCTGGGTCGGCGGCTTCTGTTTTTCCGCCTCGCCGCCGAGGCGGATGATGCGGGCGAGGGTGGGATAGGCGGCCGGCGTGCCGACGCGCACTTCGAGCGCGCCCTCGCCGTTCACGGTTCCTGCGAAGACGGGATCGCCCGGGGACTTGTCCACCGGCACGGACTCGCCGGTGATCGGGGCCTGATTGACCGGAGAATTTCCGGAAAGCACCTCGCCATCGAGCGGGACCCGGCTGCCGCTGCGGACGCGGATGCGCGCCCCGACAGGAACTTCCGCCACCTTCATTTCGCGTTCCGAACCGTCGTCCGAAATCACGATGGCGGTGGGCGGCGAAAGATCCAGCAATGCCTCCACCGCCCGCCGGGCGCGGGCGCCGGCCCACGACTCCAGCAACTCCGATAGCGCGAACAGAAACACCACCGCGGCGGCCTCCGCGTGCTCGCCGATGATCCACGCGCCGGTCACGGCGACGGTCATCAGGACGTTCATGTCCAGCCTGCGCGCCCGCAACGCCTTCCAGGCGGCGGGAAAGACGAGCAGTCCGCCGGAAATCGTGGCGAGCGCGAAGGCGGCCGCCTTCACCCATTCCGGACCGATCGAACCCCATTGCAGGAGAAGCCCGGCGCCGGTCAGCACGCCGGACGCGGCGACGAGAAAGGTGCGGGGCAGGGAAGTCTCGTCGTGTCCGTGTTCGCAGCCGCCGTGGGCGTGGGAATGATCTTCGGTGCTCATGGAATGTTCCGGTTCGATTCGTTCAAACGGGTCGCCCTATCCGGTATCCGTTGCCGGTCTGATACGTTTTCATGACAGGGTGAGAATGTCGCAGCGAGCGTCCCAAGAAGCGTCGGCGTTCCATCGGTGCGGACAGGTGCCGATGGAACGTCGGCGGCCCTTGAGAAGAAGCCCGCCCCGCCACGATGCGCTTGCGGCGGGACGGGGCTTTCGGTCTCAGTGCAAATGCAGTTCGAAACGCTCGGTCGCGGGCCTGGCGTCGGCGTCCAGCTTGATCGTTAGGATCATCGGCACGTGAGCGCCTTCGGGCAGGGGCTTATCGGAGATAAGCACGTTCGCGTCGTCTTCCTTCCCCTTGGCGAAGGCAAGCCTCACCGGGGCGGAGCGTTCACCGGCGATGCCGGCGATCGAACGATCCTCCAGCGCCACGGGTTTGAGTTCCTTGTCGAGGAAAACGATGCGCGCCTTGCGATCCTTGTCCACGGCGACTTCGAAGGCGAAGCCGGCCTTGGATTCGACCACCTGGCCGCCGTTCGGGCCCTTCTTGCCGCCATGGTCATGATCGTGGTCGTCGTCATGGTCGTGATCGTGGCCGGCGTGTTCTTCTTTCGTTTCCTTGTCGTGATCGTGTTCCTCATCGGCGAAAGCCAGCGGGGTTCCGAGCAGGGCGAGCAGGATCAGCAGTTTCGGTTTCATGGGTATGTCGGTTGTTGTGGTTTGGTTCGTTGTCAGGGACCGATGGTCCGGAGGATTCATTCAATGGGCCGCGGGGGCGTTCAGCTCCACGGCACGCAGGGCCGCCTTTTTCCCGAAGAGCCGGAAAACAGCCGGGGTCACGGCGAAGTCCAGCAGCGTGGAGGAAATCAGGCCGCCGACGATGCAGATGGCCACCGGGCTGATGATTTCCTTTCCGGGCTCCCCCCTCGCGATGATGAAGGGAATGAGCGCGATGCCTGCGGCAAGCGCGGTCATGCTCACGGGCACCAGGCGCTCCAGCGTGCCGCGCTCGATCATGGCGTAGGTGAAACCCTCGCCCTCGTGCTTCATGAGGTGGAGATAGTGGGAGATCATCAGAATGCCGTTCCGCGAGGCCACGCCACCGACGGCGATGAAGCCGACGAGGGTGGCGATGCTGATGTTCCCCACCAGCAGCCAGGTCAGCGCGAGGCTGCCCATGAGCGCGAGCGGGAGGTTCAGAAGCACCTGCGCGGCGAGGATGAGACTGCGGAAGTAAGACCAGAGCAGCAGCACGATGACGACCAGCACTCCGGCGAAGAGAATCGCGATGCGCTGTGCGGCGGCTCTCTCGGCCTGGAACTCGCCCTCGTAGCTGATGAAAACGCCTTCGGGCATCGTGATTTCCTCGGCGACCTTCTCCTGAAGCTGGCTGACGAGTTCCCCGGCGTTGCGCTCTGTCGGCGTGATGGAGACGACATAGCGGCGTTGCATGTTCTCCCGGTACACCGAGCTGGGACCGGAGGCTTCCCGCACGTTTGCGATGAGCTTGAGCTGCACGTAGCGCCCGGCCTTCGTCTTGATGGGCAGATCGCGGATTTTCTCCGGATCACTGCGCCATTCCTCGGGAAGACGGATCGCGAGGTCGATGGTTCTCTGGTTCTCCCGCAGTTCGGCGACCGCGCTGCCGCCCAGAAGCGTAGAGAGCTGCGAGTTCAGCTCGCCGGGGGAAACGCCGTGGGCCAACGCTCGCTCACGGTCGATCTCGATGCGGAGCTGGGGGATCGCCGCTTGCAGGTCCAGCTTGGCATCCTCCAGACCGGGAATGGTCTTGGCGACCGCCTGCACCTTCGCCCCCATGTCGGTGATGACATCGAGATCGGGGCCGAAGATTTTCACGGCCACCGGTGCGGTCACGCCGCTCAGCAGGTGGCTGATGCGATGCGAAAGCGGACCGGAGAGAATGCTGAAAGTGCCGGGAACCGTACGGATGCGCTCGCGGATATCGTCCAGAATCTCCTTGTTGCTCCGGTCGCTGACATCCTTCTTGAAATCGATGTCGAACTCCACGTTCGAAACCGGGACGACGTGGTCGCTGCGTTCCGCACGGCCGATCCGCCTGCCGATGTGGTTGATCTCCGGCACGAGACGGAGCTGTTTCTCCACGGCATCGGCGAGCATGTCCATTTCCACCAGGGAAGTCCCCGGCGCCGCGCCGGTGGTGACGATGACCGTTTCCTCATGGAAGGCGGGAAGGAAGTCCTTGCTCATCCGGGGATACAGCATCAGCGCCAGGACGAGCATGATGGAAGCGACGGCGATGATGATGACCGGCTGGCGCAGGCTCAGGCGGAGCAGGGTTTTCTTCAGCAGCCATTTCAACGATCGCACGAGGGGTCCGTCCTTGTGGTGATGGCCGTCCGCGCCGGACTTCACCTTGATCTTCAGCAGGAACGAGCAAAGTACGGGAATCGTGGTAAGGGAGACCACGAACGAGGCGATCATGCTGACGATGGTGGCGATGGCGATGGGACCGAAGAGCCGGCCCTCCACCCCGGACAGGCCGAGAAGCGGCAGGAAAACCAGCACGATCAGAACCGTGGCGTAGAGGATCGAGTTCCGCACCTCTCCCGATGCCCGGGCGATGACTTCCAGCTTGGACAGCGGTTCGGGGAGGGTGGCGTTTTCCTTCAACCTCCGGAAAACGTTTTCCACGTCCACGATGGCGTCGTCCACGACCATGCCGATGGCCACCGCGAGGCCGCCGAGCGTCATGCTGTTCACGCTGAGGCCGAACCATTGGAAGGTAAGCAGCGTGATGCCGAAGCTCAACGGCATGGCCATGAGCGTGATGAAGGTGGTGCGCAGGCTGAGCAGGAAGAGCAGCAGGATTACCGTGACCATGACGGCGCCCTCGACGATGGCGTTCGACAGGTTGCCGATCGCGCCGTCGATGAAGTCGCGTTGCCGGAAGATCACCGTCGCCTCCACGCCTTTCGGCAGGGAGGGCTGGAGTTCGGCGATCGCGGCCTCGATCTGCTCCGTCAGGGAAATGGTGTCGAAACCGGGAGCCTTGGTGACGCTCATGATGACTCCCGGAACGCCGTTCACGCTGGCATCGCCGCGCATCGGCTCGGTGCCCCAGGCGATCGTGGCAACGTCGGAGATGGCGATGGGCCGGTCGTTGGTGACCTTGATCACCGTCTTCGCGATGTCGTCGAGCTCCACGGTCATCGCGAGATTGCGGACCATGATCTCCTGCGCGCCCTTGTCGATGAAGCCGCCCGTGGAGTTGGTGGCGGCTTCGCGGGCCGCCTCTTCGAGCTCCGCCATGGAGACGCCGTGCGCCTGCATGCGCCAGGGATCCGGCTGCACCTGGGCCTGCTTCACGCCGCCGCCCATGCTGAGCACTTCGGCGACGCCGGGGATGGACTTCAGCCGCATGCGGATGGTCCAGTCGGCGATCGTGCGGACATCCATCGGAGCGATGTCCCCATCCGCACTGCGGACGCCGATGAGCAGGATTTCCCCCATCAACGAAGCGACCGGCGTGAGATAGGGCTGGGTGCCTTCGGGCAGGGATTCCCCCACACCCTGCATCCGCTCCATCACGAACTGCCGCGCCTGGTAGATGTCCGTTCCCCACTCGAACTCGGCGAAGACGAGCGAAAGGGCGATGTCCGAGGTGGAGCGCATTCGGCTCAATCCCGGCACACCCATCAGGGTGTTTTCGATGGGTTGGGTGACAAGCGCCTCCACTTCCTCCGGCGAGAGGCCGGGAGATTCTGTCAGGATGGTGACGGTGGGTTTCGTGAGGTCGGGAAGAACCTCCACGGGAAGATCCCTGGCGGCCTTGAAGCCGAACGCCAGGACCAGGAAGGAGACGCAAAGAATGATCGCCCGGTTTCTCAGCGACCAGCGGATGAGCTTGTTCAACATGGTCTCAGGAAAGGTCGGAGGTTTCATCCGCCTCGCGGCGGCGGAGAAGCGAGGTGACGACGAGCAGCACGGCGAAAATGCCCGTGGTGATCATGAAAAAGATCTCCCGGCCACGGCTGCCGCCGGAGCCGTGGCTGTGGCCATCCGCTCCGGCTTTTTCCGCTTCTCTTGCGGCTTTCTGCTCCGGGGTAAATTCGGAGCCGTCCTCGTTGTGCTCGTGGCCATGCGCGGCATCGAGCGCTTCCTTCAACGACACGCCTCCACCGGCGCCCGCGTAGCCGAGCGAGTAGGAGCCACGGGTGACCACCTCGTCGCCGGGGAAAAGGCCGTCGACGATCTCCACGCGATCCGTGCTGATTTCGCCGGTCTGCACGCTCACCTTGTCGAAGGCGTTTTCCAGCGTCATGTGCTTCACGTACACGTGCCGGTTCGCCGGATTTCCCTGGAGGGCGGTTCTGGGAACGGAAAGCACCCCCTCGCGTGACGATAGGATGATGGAAAACTCCGCGCGCATGCCCGGGCGGAGAACTCCTTCGGGATTCGGCAGCAGGAAGTAGGCGTCGATGGTGCCGCTCTCCGCATCCGCCACGGTGCCGAAGCGGAGCAATTCACCTTCGAACTCCTTGTCTCCGAGCGCGGCCACCCTGATCCTCGCCTTCGTGCCGGGCTTCACTCTTCCAGCCTGGTAATCCGGCACCCGGGCCACGGCGTAGACTTCCGACAGATCGGTGATTTCCAGCAGGGCCTTGTCCGGCTCCACCGGATCGCCGAGTCGTGCATCGGCGCTCATGACAAGCCCCTGCAGCGGCGCGTGCAGCGGAATGACAGGCGGCGGATCGCCGGGCTGGCGGCTCTCCACCCTGGCGACGATCTGGTCCTGGGAAACGGTATCTCCGGGGGCCACCCGCAGTTCGACGAGCCGGCCGGAAATGCGGCTGCTCACCGCACCCGTGCGGCCGGGAATCGTCTCGATCCGCCCGAGAGCGAAGGCGGTTTCCTCGAAATCGGACTCCTCGACCATGACGGTCTCGATGCCCAGATTCTTCACGCCCTGCTCGGTGAGAAGGACGGTTCCGCTACTTTCGGCGGAGAGGGCGACATAGGGGAACAACAGGGCTCCGAGGCAAAGGATATGGGAAAGTTTCATATTGGATCCGGCGATGAAGGTTCAGGGTTTCGCCAAGGCGGTCTCGTAGCGGACGCGGGCGAGGTGGAATTGGCGCAGGGCGTCGAGCCGCGAGACCTGGAGCTGGATCTGCCTCTCGCGGGCGCGGAAGACGGTTCCCAGCTCGCCGAGGCCCTTGCCGTAGGCGTCCTCCGCGGCGGCGGTTTGCTCATCGGCGAGCGGCAGGAGCGACTGCTCCGTGTCCTTCACCAACTTCAGCCACTGCCGCATTTCCGCGGCGGCGGCCTCGGCTTCCAGAAAGATGCCGCGTTCGATGGCGACCGTCTGCTTCAGCAAACGCTCCTCCCTGGCCTTCGCTTCCTCGATCGCGCCTTCGTTCCTGTTCCAGAACGGCAGAGGCAGCGTGAATCGCAGCCCCACCATGCCCTCGCGCTCGTATCCGTTCGGCGCGTCTTCCGCGCGTTCGAGGCTGAAGAACAAGCCGGCTTCAACGTCCTCATGTTGTTTCGCCTGCTCCAGCACCACTCCTTGACCCGCGGCCTGCGCCTCAAGGATGGCTGCTTGAAGATCCGGCCGCGCCGACGAATTCACCCTCCCGGCGGGAAGCTTCGCCTCCGGCAGGGATCCGGAAATGTACAGGGGCTCACCGGGAAGCATGCCGAGCAGCGGCTTGACCGTCCCGACCGCAGCCGCTTCCTCGGCATCGAGCTGCCGGAGCTCCATCCCGATACCCGCGGCTTCGAGCTTCGCCTGCCCGGCATCGAGCGGGGATGCCTCGCCCTTCGCCGCGCTTTCCGCCAGTGTATCGGCGAAGCGCTGCGACACGCCCACCTGCGACTTCAGGAGTTCCCGCCGCTGGCGCACGGCGAGCACGTTCACGATGCCCTCGCGGGCCTGGTTGATGAGCTGGCGTTCCACCTCGCGCACCTCCGCCTCGGCCACCTTTACCTGGGTGGCGGAAACGGATTTCTCCAATTGCAGGCGGTTGGTCAGCGGGAAGCGCTGCGAAAAGGCGACCTCCAGAGAGCGGGCTCGGAAACGCGGATCGTGCGCCATCTCGACTCCCAGCTCGGGATTCTGCAGGCGGCCGGACTGCGTCAGGCGGCCGGTCGCCTCGCGGATGCGCAGGCGGGCGGCGGCCAGTTCGGGATTCTGGGCACGGACGCGGTCGCCGACGCTCGCTAGCGAGACAACGACTCCCGGATTCGCATGCCCCAATGAAACGGCGGCGCACCAGGCCGCGACGACACGGGATAGAAGAGGATACATGGGAAATGAATGGAAATCAGGCGCGGCATCCCCGATCTCGATCACGGGGTACGGAGCACTTGGAAAGGCGGCTGAAGAACCGTGAAGCGCAGCAAGGTGGCCTGCACGGCAGGACGACAGGCGTGACATGCCTGCCGGAGCGTCTTAACGGGCGACGCTCAGATCAAAGGGGGCTTGTCCAACTCGAAAACGGGCTCATCCGGAGCCCGCGGATGGCTTGCATTCACTCCGAGCAGCAGCGAACCGGGCACCGGCATCCGGATGCCCGTCGAATCCATCGGGATCAAGGGACTCGCATGGTAGCAGGCACCGTGGTGGTGGTGATGGCCCGAAGGACACTCTTCTCCCGGGCCATGCGACTCGGAACAGCCGCTATGCTCCTGTGAATCACAGGGATTATGGCTGTGCTCCTCGTCACCGGAGTCGTGGCAATGCACCTCGCAGGTGCTGTGCATGAACGACTCATATGAGAACGCACGCAGCCCCACGGCGACGAATACGCCGAATACCATGAGCCATGACAGAACGCTTCTCAAAGCCAAAGGAGCCCGTAAGCTCCTTCTGTTGGAGGCGCAAGGGAAATTTCCTCAGACCGGGGCGCAAAGATCCGTCGCCCGCTTTGCGACGATCTACACTCCGCCCTCTTTGCCGCCACGATTCTGACCGCATGGGGCCTGTCTTTGCGGATGAATCGCACCATCAAGGAAGCCACCCTGAGGACGTATCACTACGACAGCCACGAGCAACTTAGGCACCATTTGAACTGCTTCCTAGATGCCTACAACTTCGACAAACATCTCAAAATACTGGCAAGCCTTACTCCTTACCAATTCATCTGTTCTTACTGGCAAAAAGAGCCAGGCCGGTTTACCTCAAATCCGCTCCACCTCTCTATGGGACTGTACATTTGAGAGGTGCGTCCAATCCTGCCGTGAGGGGGGTGAAGTTCCTACCAATCCGCCGGAGCCTCCGGCCGATCCCGCAGATCAGAAGCCTCAGCAATCAGAATCAGGCGGCGCTTCCCTTTCTTGGCGACCCCGGGGCTGATCTCGACATGTTCCGGCAACCCGTCCCGCCAAGTCAACCGCTCAAGCTCGGCCTGACGGGCTCCCGCGAAGATCGACAGGGCAAAAGCCACGGCAGCATTACCATTCCAGTTTTCCGCGGCCTTCAACAACGCCTTCACGTCGTCAGGGCGGAGAATGACGATATCCCCCTCCCCTGCTTCCTTGCGGAATTCCAGCGCATCCACTACAGTCATGTTTGCCCAGCCCCTCGGCTCCTTGCACGCCCAGGCCCAAAACACCCGGAGATTGCGGACGTGCACCGCCCGGGATGTCGGCTTTTTGTCACGAAGAATTTCCGCCGATAACTCGGAGGTGATGCTCGCCAGCAAACAGAACGAACTTCACACTTTCGCCGTCATTCCGAAACGGTGGGTGGTGGAGCGCACGATCTCATGGCTGGAGAAGTGCCGCAGGCTGCAATCCTCCCTGGCCATGATCCGCCTCGTCTTCATCTCTCTGCCCCTTAGAAGACTTTAAACAGGTTCTCAGCGATCGGCAAAGCGATTCAGCCAGCCGGCCCGGCCAAGCGGAGGTCGGCGACGAAACGCCGATACTCCTCCTGCCGGGAACCCTTGTCCGGCTGACGAAGAATGAAGGATGGATGGACCGTCAGGATGACTTTGCGCGCGAGAGGGGCATTGCGGACGACTCCCCGATGGCGGCTTACCTTCGCCCCTTCTCCCAGCAGCGACCGCGCCGCGGTGTTGCCCAGGAGGATAAGCACCTCCGGAGCGATCTTCGACAGCTCCGCCAGCAGCCAGGGGCGGCAGGCTTCGATCTCTCCCCCATCCGGATTCTTGTGCAGCCGGTGTTTGCCGCGAGGTTCCCATTTGAAATGCTTCACCGCATTGGTGAGATAGGCGGAGGCACGATCGATGCCCGCTTCGGCCAAGGCCTGATCGAGCAGGCTCCCCGCCGGCCCGACGAACGGCCGGCCGGCAAGGTCCTCGCGATCGCCCGGCTGCTCGCCGACGATCATCAGACGCGCGTCCACAGGACCGGTTCCGAAAACCGCGCAGGTCGCGCGCTCCCACAAGGGACAGGAACGGCAGGCCCGGACCATCTCCGCAAGTTCCTCCAGGGAAGCATCCCGCAGGGCAGGAACGCCGCCTTCAGAAGAACGCTCACGGCCTCTCAATCCCTGGAGATAGGCGTTCCTACGGATCGTCCGCAGCTCCCGGCCCGGCTCCTCGAACATGCTTCGCACGCGCGTGCGGCTCTCACGGATCAGTTCCGGAATCAGATCCGCTTCGGGCAGGTTCTTCCAATAGCGTTCGGGCATTTCCGACCGCATCATCCGGATCTTCACCCGGGCGGGATTGAAGATGCTGCGGTAGTAGGTTCTCCAGGCATCCTCCAGCATATCGGGATTTCCGCACGGATCGCGCTCCACGCCCGGCGTGAAACCCATCTCGCCGCCGATCCAGTGCGCGCAGCCCTTCGGAGTGAAAACGGACCAATCCATATGGGGAAACCGGTCGCGGAAAAACGGCGCGGCCGCTTCCACGATCCAATGATCCGGCTCGAACCAGGCCGCGTATCTTTCCCTCCCGACCTCGGCCTCGCCGGTTTTCCGGAAGCGGACGAAGGCATGCATCTTATGAATCTCCCAGCGCACCTTTTTCGCGAACGACCGGGCCATCGCGACATCGGCGTCGCTCGGAATCTCCAGCAGATTCTTCTCGCCTCCCCAGGTCAGCCGCCAGAGCAGGCGATAGAGCAATCCCCAGCGCCGGGAATCGGCGCAGCACGAGGCGGCGCGCGCGAGATTCACGAACGAGGACGGCACCTTGAAACGTTCGGCCGCCGCCTGCTCCGCCGGAACCGTGGCTTCCGGGAACAGACCCGCTTCCTCCTCCTCCCAAAGAACCCGGTCGGACGATACTCCGGCGGCGATCAGGCCGCGGGCCTTTTCCCGCCATGTCTCGAAGCCGCCTCCCGGACCCATCCGAATCGTCATAGGCAGAAGAGATCGGGTTGAAGCGGCCGGGGGGTCAGCCGCTCCCGCAGGCGCTCGCTGTCCAACAGGCCGGCGGAGGGAATGTGATCCGCCGTGATCAGAAACGGCATGACTTTTTTCAGGGAAACCCGAAGCCGCATGAGATCGGCGAGGCGGATCCGCACATGGCGGCGGATCTGCAGGATCCGGCCGACGTTCTTCTCTCCCAGGCCGGGCACCCGCAGCAGCTGCCCGCGCGCGGCCGTCTGGACATCGACCGGGAAATCCTGCCGGTTGCGCAGCGCCCAGGCGAGCTTCGGATCGATCCGCAGGTCGAGATTGGGAGCCTCCGCGGGCAGGATTTCGGACACCGCGAAGCCATAGTTCCGGATCAGCCAATCCGCCTGATAGAGCCGGTGCTCCCTCATCAGCGGCGGCGCGGCCAGGGGAAGCGACTTCGATGGCTCCGGGATCGGACTGAATGCCGAGTAATAAACACGCCGCAGCCGATAGGATGCGTACAGCTCGTCCGCCCGGGCGAGAAACTCCGCATCCGTGGAGCGATCGGCGCCCACGATCACCTGGGTGCTCTGGCCGGTGGCGTGCCGCAGCGCGCGGTCGCCGTTTTTCCGGCGATCCGCCGCATCCTCCAGTTTGAGCCGGATGCGCCCCATCGCCTGCTTCGTCCGGCCGAGGTTCTTTTCCGGCGCGAGCCGGTCGAGTCCGTGCTGGGTCGGAAGCTCCAGATTGATGCTGATGCGGTCGGCGTACCGGGCCGCCTGCTCGATCAGTTCCGCGGAAGCTTCCGGAATCGTCTTCAGGTGGATGTAGCCGCGGAAGTCGTGCTCTTCCCGCAACCGTCTGGCGACGGCAACCACTTGTTCCATGGTGTGGTCAGCATTGCGGACGATGCCGGAACTGAGAAAAAGCCCTTCGATGTAGTTGCGCTTGTAGAAATCCAGCGTCAGCCGGATCACCTCCTCCGGTGTGAACGCCGCGCGCCGCACGTTGCTGGAGCGGCGATTGATGCAGTAGTGGCAATCGTAGATGCAGCGATTGGTCAGCAACAGCTTCAGCAGCGAAATGCAGCGTCCGTCCGGAGCATAGCTGTGGCAGATCCCCGCTCCCCCGGCGGAACCCACCCCCCTGCCATCGCGCGAGTTGCGCCGGACGGCGCCGGAACTGGCGCACGAAGCGTCATACTTGGCCGCATCCGCCAGAATCGAAAGTTTGTCCGCCAGATCCATAAGTTCATACGAACAGTAATCCCTGCGGACCCCGCCGCCAGCAAAAAGGCACCCGGCTTCGCAAAAGCACGCATGGGCTCTCCGGCTTTCGTCGAAGAAAGACCGCTTTGCGGAGTTGTTCCCATTCTTGCCGACGGACCTCGCGGTGACGCGAGGCGACCATCGGACACACCGCTGAATCCGGACTTTCGCCGGAATGCCGTCCCATTCCTCCTTCCAGCGGCCATCCGCTCAGGCCGAGCTTCGGATCGTACGCAAGGATCAACAACAGCCATCTGCCGGCTTTCCGGTTGCGATATCCCCGAAGCGCGCGTTTCTTGACCGGTTATGAGCGCCATCACCCGCCGATCCATGCTCGGCTTGGGAGCCGCGGCATCCCTTGCCCCGTTTCTCAAACTCCGCGCCCAGGATGACAATGATCAGCGCCTCGGCGTCGCTCTTCTCGGTCTGGGAGACTATGCCACCCATCAGCTAGCTCCCGCGCTGCAGAGGACCCGCAATGCGAAATTGACGGGCATCATCACGGGTTCTCCGGAGAAGATTCCCTCATGGCAGGAGAAGTATGCGATCCCCGACGCCAACACTTACAACTACGACAACCTGGAGAAAATCGCCGACAACGACGACATCGACATCGTGTACGTCGTCACACCGACCGCCCTGCACACGGATTACACCATTCGCGCGCTCGAGGCCGGAAAGCACGTGATCTGCGAGAAACCCATGGCTCCCACCGTGGAAGACTGCACGCGCATGATCGAGGCGGCTTCAAAGCACGGCAAAATGCTGCAGATCGGCTATCGGCTCCATTGGGATCCCTTTCATCTCCGCCTGATGGAGGCCATGCGCACCAAGGAATTCGGCCCGTGGAAAGCCATCGATACCGCGGATGCGGGACGGATGACGGATTTCACCGGCCACAACGCCTGGCGTGTGAACAAGGAACTCGGCATCGCCGGGGCGCTCTACGATCTGGGCGTCTATGCCGTACAGGCGGCCTTCTATGCGTCCCAGGAGCATCCGGTGAAAGTCACCGCGCGGAGCTGGACCGACCGGGAGAAGGAATTCAGCGAAGTGCCCGAGCACTGGGAATGGGATCTCGAATTCTCCGGCGGGCGCGTGGCGAAGGGCATGGCCAGCTACGGCAAGAACGGCAATCATGTCCGCGTCGAAACCGAGCAGGGGCTGATCCAGATCGATCCGGCCTATGGCTATCGGGGCCAGAAGGGCAGCACTCCCGAGGGCCCCATGGATTTCGAGCACGTCCCCCAGCAACAGCTTCAGATCGAAGGCCAGGTGAAAACCATCGTCAGCGGCGGAGAAAGTCCGGTGCCCGGCAGGATGGGCCGCCGCGATGTCCAGGTACTCCGCGGCATCATGGAGGCCGCGGCAAGCGGCGAAGCGGTGACATTCGGCAAGTTCGATTACTGAGCCCGATGCTCCACCATGCGAAATGGGCCGCGAATGAGGCGCTGCATTTCGCGCGGGGCCGGACCGCAATTTGCATCGCCACCGCATGCCGCATCCTCCCTTTTTCATCCGTCGGTCCGGCTTTCCGGCCTCACGCCATTCATGGCCCGGTATTTGCGTTCCATTTTTTCATGAAATCCACGCACACTTCCCGACAGCAGCATCTGGACAGGCGGGGGTCGAGGTCCGGTCCCGCGCCTCATGAGGATCTCACCATCGCCGAGCATCTTCGCCTCCTGCGGATCGCCGAAGCCGGAGAAGAGGGCTTCGAATTTTTTTCCGGAGAAGGAGGCGGGCGATTGAAAATCCCCTCCCATCTGGTGGAGCAATTCGTCCACCGCCACGGGCCGGTACACCCCGGCGACTATGAGGATCTCCACGGCAGGGACTGGCGGGACGATTTCAAAGCCTTGGCCAGCCATGCGCCTCCGATCGGTTAGAAGCGCGCGCACAAGGCATCATTCCGCGGCAACAACGACCCGCTCTCCGGCACCGCTCCGCGAAGCGTGCAGTTCCAGCTCCTCGTGGCTGGTCAGATCGAGGCGCAGCGGTGTGATGGAGATGTAGCCTTCGTCCACAGCGTGCCGGTCCGTCCCTTCCTCCGCGGGTTCCAGAGGACTGACGGAACACCAGAAAATCCGGTTGCCGCGGGGATCGGTGGCGGGGATCACGGTCCCGTCGTAGTGGCGGACGGACTGGCGGGTCCAGCGGATGCCCTGCGGTTCGGGCGGAAAGTTCACGTTCAGGAGACCGAAGTGCTCTTCGTCCAGCAGCAGACGGATGACTTGATCGACATGAGGTGCGAGTTTTTCGAAGTCGTCCGGCTGATAGCCCCCGCGCAGGCTCAGGGCGGCCGCGCGGATCCCGAGCAGAGATGCCTGCTTGGCCGCCGCCAGAGTTCCGGAATGCCACATGCTGTTGCCGAGATTCGCACCCAGATTGATGCCCGAGAGCACCAGGTCCACCTTGTCCCAGTGATGACAGCCCAGCGCCACGCAGTCGGCGGGCGTGCCGTCCACCTTGTAGGCATTGAGCCCCTTGAGCGAGGCGGGCCGGTAGCGGAGCGGCCGGGAATGCGTGATCGCATGGCCCATGGAGGACTGCTCCACATCGGGGGCGACGACCCTCACTTCGCCATGATTTTCCGCGCAGCGCGCCAGGGCTTCGAGGCCCGGGCTGTAGATTCCATCGTCGTTGACTACCAGAATCCTCATCCTTCCATAGTAGATGCAGAAGCGGAAAAGGCATGCGGTTTCTCCAAGAAAGACACTTTCGCCACGCCGGGATTTCATTAGATTGGGAAATGAAGATCACCCTCTTCCACAATCCCGGCGCGGGCGAAGGAGAGCCGACCGCCGGGGAATTTGAAGAGGCTTTCATCGACGCGGGTCACGAGGTCTTCTACCAATCCGTCAAGGAAGCGGGATTCACCGATGCCCTGGAAGAGGCCGCCGACGTCGTGGCGATCGCCGGCGGCGACGGCACTCTCCGCAGATTGCTCTCCCATCTCGCGGGCCGTCCGCATCCGCCGGTGCTTTTGCTGGCGGTGGGCACGGCCAACAACATCGCCCGTTCCCTCGGCTGCATGCGCGACTGGCGCGAAACCGTCGCCGCTTTCGACCGCTATGAGGCCCGGCCCTTTCACCACGGCCGGGTGGCCTGCGGCGGGCGCACGGATTTTTTCTTTGAAAGCGTGGGCGTGGGGGCTTTCGCGCGCCTTCTCCACCTCACGAAGAAACGCTCGGCGGCGGTGACGAAGATGGCCGGAGGGCGCGAAGGCTTCGCCCGGGACTATGCGGCTCTCCGCGAACTGGTCCGTACGGCCGAGCCCCTGGAGGTGACTCTTTCCTCCGCGGATTCCCATATCGTGGACCGCTATCTTCTCGTGGAGTTCATGAACATCCGGTCCATCGGACCGCTGCTGCATTTCGCGACGGAGAACTGCCTGGAAGGAACGGATGCCATGGAAGTCGCACTCGTTCCGGAATCGCATCGTCAGGCGCTCCTCGACTATTTCGACGCCAAGCTCGGCGGCGACGAAGCGACCTTCCCCGGCATCCTCTGGAGACCGGGTGAAGAGGCGAGCCTCACTTGGGGATGCGGAGATTACCATGTGGACGACGAACCGCGGACCGCTTCGCCTTTCTCCCGGATGCATGCCCTGCGGACCGGCGAACCGCTCATGGTCCTGCGTCCGCCGAAGTGACCGGCTTTGCGGCCATGGATGCGGGCGGTCGAGGCCCGCGGGCCGTATCCGCCGCAGCGTTGCGCATCGCACTCCGCCCGCCGCACTTTGCTTCGGGCGCTCCAAGGTCGCAGGCACGGAAAAGGGCGGAGACACACGATATGCCCGGCTTGCGGCGATAGGGCGGGCGCTTGGTATGCGGCATGCGGAGGTCAGACGTTCTTCCAAATCAACCCACCTCATGCCATCCATGATCCCGCCGACCACAAACCGGAAATTCCTTCATGCCACCGGATTTCTCGCCGAATCGTACGCCGCCACAGAAGCTGCCCGTGCCGGTGAACCCGTTCCGGCCTCTCCGGACGAACCGTCTGAAAACCCGGAAACCGGAAAGGCGTCCGCCAGGCGATCGGCCGGTGAAGGCCGACGATTGAATCCCTGTCCGGAGCCATGAAAGAGCCCATCGTCTTCGCCGACCGGCGCGAAGCCGGGGAGATGCTCGCGGAACTCCTCAAGGAAAGCGGCGCGGACGCCCGCTCCGTGCTTCTCGCCCTGCCCCGGGGCGGCGTGCCGGTGGCCGCCGCCATCGCCGCGAAAACGGGCATGGATCTGGATATCCTCGTGGTGAGGAAACTCGGTCTGCCGGAGCAGCCGGAAGTGGCGATGGGCGCCATCGCTTCCGGAGGGGCGGTGGTGCTCGACGATTGGATCTACCAGGCGCTGTCCCATCCCGACATGGTGGTCGAGAGGGTGATGAACACGGAGCGCGCCGAGCTGGAACGCAGGGAAAAGCTGTACCGCGCGGACCTGCCACCGGTGCCGGTCGAAGGGCGGACCGTCATCCTGGTCGATGACGGACTGGCCACCGGCGCCACCATGCGCGCCGCCGTAGCGGCGGTGCGGAAATGGAACGCGGGCCGCATCCAGGTGGCGGTGCCCGTCGCCAGCCGCGAGGCTCTCGCCGGGCTCCAAGCCGTCGCCGACAAGGTATTCTGCCTTTCGGCGCCGGAGGATTTCGGCGGCGTGGAGCGTTTCTACGACGACTTCAGCCAGACCACCGATGACGAGGTGCGCCGCCTGCTCGCCGAACCGCTCGCCCGAATGAAGTGAAAGCGTCCTCCATCGCTTCCGTGCAGGACATCGCCCGGCCGCTCGAGGAGGGGCTGGAACCGCTGGCCGCCTGCGCCGCTACGGCGGACTTCGTACTTCTGGGCGAGGCCAGCCACGGCACGCACGAGTTTTACACGATCCGCGCGGATCTCACCCGGCTGCTCATCGCCCGACACTGCTTCACCGTGATCGCGCTGGAGGCGGACTGGCCCGCCACGCTGAGGGTCCACCGCTACACCCGCGGCACGGTGGAGGAGCCCGGCGCGGACGAAGCGCTGGGCGATTTCCGGCGCTTTCCCCGCTGGATGTGGCGAAACCGGGAGATGTCCGGCTTCGTGGAATGGCTGCGGGAGTGGAACCGCCCGCTCATGGACGAGGGGGGTCGGCATCTTCGGCATGGGTCTCTACAGCCTCCACACCTCCATTGAGATCGTGCTGCGCTATCTCGAACATGTGGACGCCTCCGCGCTCCCGTCCGAGCGACCGGGGGAGCCCCTCTGATCGCAGCGCGCTACCCCTCTCCTTCCGGCGCTTCCGGCGTGCCGGCCAGCAACTCCGCGCATTCCCGCGCCATCTGCCATTCTTCGCGGCAGCGGAGAACCAGCACACGGATGCTGCTGTCGGCCGCGGCGATGTCGCTGTCCGGCATGCCGATTTCATTCGCCGCGGGATCGAGTCGCAGGCCGAGAAAAGCGAAAGACTCGCAGGCGGCGGCGCGGATCGAGGGCATGGTCTCGCCCATCGCATCGGTGAAAACCAGTGCGTCCGGCAGGCAGCCGAGGCTCGCCAGCATGCGCCCGATTCCCCCGCGCAGGCGGTGGCGGAAGACGCCGATCGCCAGCCGGGCGGCGCTGTCCCCCTGTTCCGCCTCCGGTTGAAGGATGCGGGTGTCGGAGCTGATGCCGGAAAGACCGAGCAGCCCGCTTTTTCGGTTCAGAAGATCTTCCAAATCGTCGGCCTCCATCCCCTGCCGCATGAGATGGATGAGAATGCCGGGATCGAGCTCGCCGGAGCGCGTGCCCATGGCGATGCCGTCGAGCGGCGTGAAGCCCATGGTCGTGTCGATGCTCGCTCCGCCGATCGTGGCGCAGAGCGAACACCCGCCGCCGAGATGGCAGAGAATCAGGCTGACGGCGGAATCGTCGCGGCGCCCGAGCAGAGCGGCGGCGCGCATGGCGGCGGAGCGGAAGCTGCTGCCGTGAAAGCCGTACCGGCGGATGCCCTGCTCCCGCCATTCGCGGGGACCGGGATAAGTGGCCGCATACAGCGGAAGACGATGGTGGAAAGCGGTGTCGAAAACGGCGACCTGCGGCACATCTTCTCCCAGCCGCCGACGCGCGGCGCGGATGCCTTCCAGATTGGCCGGATTGTGCAATGGTGCGAAGGCGGCCAGGCGCTCGATTTCTGCCTCCACCTCATCGCTGAGCCTCACGGCTCGGATGAAGCTCTCCCCACCATGCACCACGCGGTGGACCACCCCTTCGCACCCCCCTTCGTGCTCCGCGCGCTCCATCAGGGCAGAGACCCGCTCGGCCGGCCCGCTCGCCGCCGCGACCGCCCCCGCTTTTTCCTCACGCCCGCCGCTGCGGAAGATCAGATCCAGCCGGCCGGGCGGCTGGCCGGGGGCGTTCGCATCCACCTCGATTTTCCACAGCGGCTCGACCGGATCGTCCACGGACGGTTCGATCTCGAAGCAGGCCAGGCGTGAACTGCCGCTGCCGGTATTGACCACTTGGATTTTCATGGATTCAGGACCGCCATTCCCATTCGCGGATCTCTGCCGGATCGTCGCCCGTCTCGACGATCTCCTCCCCGAAGCGCCGCAACAGATACTCGTACTTGGATATCAGCTCGTGTGCCCGCGCGGCGGCCGCGGGGTTCAGCGGAGCGGCCGCGCGAAGCGCCTGCATCGCCACATGATAGCGGCTGACGCCGTTCCGCACCAGCATATCGAAGGGCGTGGTGGTGGTTCCCTCTTCGCGGTAACCGTTGACCTGGAACCGCCGCCCTGTTCCCCGCCCGGCCAGCAGCTGGCGCACGGCGCTGGGATAGCCGTGGAAATTCACAATCACCGGCCGCCCGGCGGTGAAAAGCGCGGCGAAAAGCCCATCGTCGAGCCCGTGGGGATGTCCGCGTTCCTGTTCGAGGATGAGGAGGTCCGTCACATTGATCACCCGCACCCTCAACTCCGGAACATCTTCGCGCAGGATCGACGCGGCGGCCAGAACTTCGACCGTGACCACATCGCCGATGCCGGCCAGCACCACATCGGGATCGACGCCGGCGTCGGTGGAGGCCCACCGCCAGATCGACGCGCCCGCCCGGCAGTGCGCGATGGCTTCGTCCAGATCGAGCCAGCACGGCGCGGGATTCTTTTCCGCGATGACCAGATTCACATGGCCCACGCCGGCGAGGCAATGATCCACGGTGGAAAGCAGGCAGTTCGCATCCGGCGGCAGATAGACGCGCATGATGTCGCCTTTCTTGTTGAGCAGCGAATTGATGAAGCCGGGGCTCTGATGGCTAAAACCGTTGTGCTCCTGCCGCCAGAGGGTGGAGGTTTCCAGGTAGTTCAGGGAAGGCGGCAGACCCCGCCACGAAATCTCGTCCGCCATCTTCAGGAATTTCGCGAACTGATCCATCATCGAAGTCACGATCGGCAGGAAACCTTCATAGCACGGGAAAAGACCGTGCCGCCCGGTAAGCAGATAACCCTGCAGCCATCCCTGGCAGAGATGTTCGGAAAGCACCTCCAGCACGCGGCCGCCGCGGGCGGCGATGTGCTCGGACCTGCCGCCTCCTTCCACCGGCCATTGATAGTGCCGCTCGGTGGGCGCGTCGAAGATGCCGCCGAGCCGGTTGCTCATCAGTTCGTCGGGGCAGAAAATGCGGAAGCGGTCGCGGTTCGCGGCGGTCACCGCGGCGAGGTAGCGGCCGAGAATCTTCAAAGGGCTCTCGCCGGGCCGCCCCCGCTTGCCGGGCTCGACCTGGTAATCCCGCAGCGGGGGTAGCTCGAGAGGGACCCGGCGCGCGGCGCCGTCGGCCCGCGGATTGCACGCCATGCGGCGGTCGCCCGCCGGACACAGCTCAAGCAGATCGGCGTGCGGCGCGCCGCGCTCGTCGAAAAGCTCCTCCGGGCGGTACGAGCGCAGCCACTCCTCCAGCAGCCTCAGATGCTCCGGATTCTCCGCGGCGTCCTTCGCCGGCACCTGATGGGAGCGGAAGGACCCTTCCACCGGCCGGCCATCCGACTCCGCGATGCCGGTCCATCCCTTCAAGCTGCGCAGGATCAATACAGGCCAGCGGGGTTTCGCATCCGCCCTGCCTTCTCGTGCGCGGGCCCGGATGCCGTCGATCTCCGCCAGCGCCGTATCAAGCGCGGCGCCGATTTCCGCCCCTTCCTCGTCCGCGCCGCAGAAGACCGGCAACCAGCCATGGCCGGAGAAAAACGCCCGCAGCTCGTCCTCATCCATGGTGCCGAAAATCGTCGGGTTGGAAATCTTGTAGCCGTTGAGATGCAGCACCGGCAGCACCGCGCCGTCGCCGGCGGGATGGAGGAATTTCGTGGAGTGCCAGGCCGCGGCGGTCGCCCCGGTCTCCGCCTCTCCGTCCCCGACGATGCAAGCCACGATGAGATCCGGGTGGTCGAAGGAGGCGCCGAAGGCCGTGGCCAGCGCGTAGCCCAGCTCGCCGCCCTCGTGAATGGCACCTGGAATGCCCGGATACAAATGGCTGGGAAACCCGCCGGGCCACGAAAAGGCCTTGATGAAGCGGGCAAGTCCCTGCGCGTCGCGCCCGAATTGCGGGTAGCGCTCGGCTAGGCTTCCTTCCAGATAGAGATTCGCCAGCACCGCCGCGGCTCCATGTCCCGGGCCTGTGATCAGCATCACATCGCGGTCGTCGCGTCGGATCGCCCGGTTGAGCGCGAGCTGCACGAGATTGATGCCCGGACAGGTGCCCCAGTGCCCCAGCAGACGCGGCTTCACGTGCCCGGGCTCCAGCGGCCAGCGCAGCAGCACATTGTCCCGCAGATAAATCTGCGCGGCGGCCAGATAGTTCAAGGCTCTCAAATAGCGGGCCGACGATGCGCCGCGCTCCGGTCTGACAGTCGTTTCCATGATTCGATTCCGCCGGTTTCAGCGCCTGAGACCGCTGATGTCCTCCGGGGTGGATTCCGTCTGAGGAAAGGGTCCTCTCGCGACGGAAACGCCTCCGAGGTCCGTCAGGCGGCTGCCCTGATAGAAAAGCGGGTCGTGGACCCGGTCGGCCTCGGCCAGCGCGAGAAGCAGCATCATGCCGGCACAGTGAAGCACCGCGAAAGTGGAGATGAAATAGATCATCCTCCGCTCGTGGTTCAGGTGCATGAACACCGCGGCCACCATGGACGCCTTGAACGTGGCGATCAGGAGACCGAGCGCCATGTCCCAGCGATCGAAGCCATGGCCGCCGATATCGAGCCAAGGCACCGTGGCCACCGCGACCGTGATGAGAGTCCCTGCGAACAGTGCGGCGCCGATGATAAAGTAAATGCGGAGCTGCCGCCGGATCGCGTAAGCCCCGGCCAAGTGGTTGGAAGAGTCCTCCTTCATGACGGCTCCCTCCAGCCTCACGCATGCCAGCGCAGGGAGCAGAAGCCGGAGATTAGAAAATCGGGAAGAGCGGCTCCTCCTCAGCCTCCTGCCATTTGCAAAAAGCGCAGCGCAGCGAGCGAAATGCGCCGCGCGGTCGCGCTTTCATTCCTCCGCATGCGGTTCGATCAGAATTCTTCAGCCACCTTACGCGCTTTACTCCATGTCCCAGCGGAATGCCTGCGCTTTCCGAATCTTCAACCGATCTCGTCTTGCATTTCGCATCCATGCCACTCCCTCCGCAAGTCATCCTGCAATCTGGTCACATGTTGGTCTACTGATCGTGAATGAATTACTGATGGCATCGCTCTTGCTGGGGACATTCCCCCTGAGATTCCAACCATCATTACCATGAAATCGACCATCACCGCTCTCGCTCTCGCCTTTCTTCCCTTCACCCTTGGTGCCAGCATCTATGAGCCGGTTCGGCCCGATGTTCCCCGGAAGGGCAAAATTCTCATTATCTCCGACAATAACTTCAACGACACCGAACTCCTCTACCCCCTCTATCGTTTCACCGAGGAAGGCTATGAGGTCACCATCGCTTCGATCAACGGCGGCGAGATCAAAGGCTATAATTCCGCCGCCGTGCCGAACACCGTCAAAATCTCCGAAATCGGAGAGACGGTCGACGAATACCTCGCCCTCTATCTTCCCGGCGGGCAAGCCCCCGCCAAACTCCGCGACGACGGCGACGTCCGCGCCACCGTCAAGGCCTTCGCCGAGGCGGGCAAGCCCATCGGTGCCATCTGCCACGGACCACAAATCCTCGTCAGCTCCGATCTCGTCGAAGGCAAGACCATGACCAGTGTCGCAGGCGTCAAATCGGAAATTACCGAGGCCAACGGAGAATACCGTGACGAAGCCGTCGTGCGAGACGGCCAGTTCGTCACCTCCCGTCTCCCCGGCGATCTCCCCGTTCAAATCCCCGTCTTTCTCAAGCTGATTAAGGAAAATGAAACTCCCTGAGTCAGCGTTCAAGCTTAGGGAACTCCAACTCCTCTTCCTCTGGGGTTTTGTCGCAGAGGCGGAGGAGGAGGTTCCCAATTAGGAAAGACTGGCGAATTGCGGACCGGCGTCATCTATGGAGCCGGGCCGCGGATACCGGAGGCATATCCCCCCACACTGAGGATTCAGTCGTGGGGGGCATTCCGGGGCACTGGTTCTGGATTTCGATGATAGGGTGAGATCAGCGGTGTCATGATGGAGTGAATCTCCGGGCCCCGCTCAGAAGACGGCGGCGGCGGATCCCAGATAGAGTGCATCCGTCTGGAGTTCGAGGGCGATCGTGGTGAGGTTTTTGTCTGCCTTCCCCTCTTCATCGAGCGTCTGCTGAAGCAGCTCCACGGCTTCGTTCTGCCCGAGCGTCTCGACCAGCTGAGAGACCTCTACAGCGCCGAATCGCAGATCATTTTGACCCTCCCCCAACTGGCGGAACAGACCGGCTCCCCCGAGCTGCGGGCCCTGCTGATGGACCACGAGCATCAGAGCATCGCCCAAAAGGACGCCTTGCAGCGGATCTTCCAACACTACGAAGTTCCACCCGAAGGGGACCTCTGCAAAGCCATCCACGGACTGATCGAAGGCGGCAACGAGCACCTTGCCAAAGCCTGCGATCCGCAGACGCGGGATTTGCTGATCATCGCGCACTGCAACCGCATCAAACACTACGAGATCGCGGGCTATGGATTTACCGTCGCCCTTGCCGAATGCCTGGATCAGGAAGAGGACGCGACGACTCTCGCCGCCATTCTCGATGAAGAAAAGGCGCTCACTCACCGACTCGCCGGGCTGGCCGCGGAAATCTTCGGACCCTGCATGGCCGGCCCGCTTTCATGAAGCGCTTCCTCCATGACAACGGCCTCGGTCTGGCGCTTGCCTGCCTGTTTCTCGGATTCTGGGCAGGGCAGGCGATCGCCGGCTTCAAGGTTCACAACCAGGAGCGGACCCTTCACGCTGCTCCTCCCGCCGGTTTTACCTCCTACCTTGCCAGCAGCCATTTCTGGCAGGCGACGGCCGAAAACTGGGAAAGCGAATTCCTCCAAATGGGAGCCTATGTCGCGATGACGGCCTTTCTCTTTCAGCGAGGTTCGGCCGAGTCGAAGGATCCCGATGACCCCGCGCATCCCGAAAACGGCGACTCCCGCCACGGCTGGGTCTACCGCAATTCCCTGTCGCTCGCCTTCCTGCTGCTGTTCGCCCTGTCGTTCGCCATTCACGCCGTCGGCGGCTGGCGGTACTTCAATGAAGAACGCGTCCGGCGTGGCGAGCCGGAAACCGGCTTCGCCGCGTTCCTGGGCGAAGCGGAATTCTGGTTTCAGTCCTTCCAGAACTGGCAGAGCGAATTCCTCGCCGTGCTGTCGATCGTCGTTCTCAGCATTTTCCTCCGCCAGCAGGGATCGCCGGAAAGCAAAGCGGTCGATGCGCCCCACTCGAAAACCGGCAGGTGATCCCGGCGCCCCTCTGCATCTCCTCGGAAAACCCAAGCAAATCGGCGCGCCCGGAATCGTTCACTTTCCGGCCGGCCGCCCGATGATGGCGAATACCCGCCGCTCGTCGGCACGCAGCCTGGCGCTGTCGTCGGTGCGGCGGAGACGGGGCGGGCGACGGCTCATGATCCGGTGAAGCTCCCCCGTCCGGAAAGCCTCCAGGACGGCGGGGTGAACGTAGTACTTCCGGCAGACGGTCATGGTCTGACGGAGTTCCGCCGCAGTGGTCCGGCAGGCGGCGGCGATCAGGCGCTTTTCCTCCGAGCGGCCGGTGGGCGGCGTCTCCCTGCCCAGCAGCCGGGCGCACTGCAGTGTCGCTCTCCAAGTGCGGAATTGTTTGGCCGTGAACGCCCCCCCGCCCGCTTCCTTCAACCAGTCGTTCACATCCGCGGTGCCGACATCGTGCCAGGCGCCGGCATCGTCCTCGTAGCGGAACAGATGCTGGCCGGGAAGCTCATGAAGCTGGGCGATGAGGGAATTCAGCCGGGCATTCCGGATCTTCGCCTCGTGTCTTTTACCCGCCTTCCCGTTGAAGCGGAGGATCCATCCCCCCGCCTCTTCGATCAGATGCCTGGTCAGCAGCGAAGCCATGCCATAGCTGTGGTTCTCCTTCGCATAGCGCCGACCGCCGATGCGAAAGCCGGTCATGTCGAGCAGCGCGACGACTCCGGCGAGAATGCGCTCGCGATCCAGCGCCTCGCCGGAGAGAGCGGACGCCACCCGCCGGCGAATGCGGGGCAGCGCCAGCGCGAAGTCGGGAAGGAAATCGAATTTCCGCTCCGCGCTGAGCCGATGCCATGCGGGATGATAGCGGTACTGCTTCCGGCCGCGATCATCGATCCCCGTGGCCTGGAGGTGTCCCTGCGGCACCATGCAAATCCACACCGATTCGTATGCCGGGGGAATAGCCAGCGACGCGATCCGGCGAAGCTCCTTTCTGTCGCGCAACACTTCACCCGACGGCTTGATGTAGCTGAAACCACGCCCGCGGCGTCTCCGGCGATAGCCCGGCATGCCGTCATGACTGAAGGCGAGATTCCCATCCCCCGGATTTGGCGAAAATGGATTTGGGGATTTCTGCCTCGTCATCGCGAAACACCGCACCCTCGCCTCATTCGCCGGAAATGCAAAATGCGATCCGGTTTGCAAATTCATCGTCTGCCGCAACCCGGCGCCGGGAAGGAAAACTTCTGATTTCAAGGCTCTCCACGCGCAACGCGGGCTGGCACTTCATCTGCGAGAGGAGCGTAAACCGAAGCCCTACCCTATTCCCAACACACACCACGATGCCCACCTGATCCGCCCGCTCCCATGGCCATCGTCGAGCCCAAGTCCACCGCCCTGCTGCTGATCGACGTCATCAACGACTTCGATTTCCCGGCCGGGCGCGACCTGCTGCGGTTCGCCCTGCCCGCCGCCCGGCGGATCGCGGCCTTGAAGAAGCGGTTGACGGCACGCGGCGTACCCGCGATCTACGTGAACGACAACTTCGGCCACTGGCAGAGCGACTTCCAGAGCCAGATCCAGCGCTGCCTCGCCCCGGACTGCACCGGCCGCGAGGTCGCTTCACTGCTCCTGCCCGAGGAGACCGATTACTTCGTGCTCAAGCCGCGCCACTC
This sequence comes from Haloferula sp., assembly GCA_037190465.1. Classification (GTDB taxonomy): domain Bacteria; phylum Verrucomicrobiota; class Verrucomicrobiia; order Verrucomicrobiales; family Akkermansiaceae; genus Haloferula. The sequence goes on from JBBCJF010000008.1 coordinate 141,787, forward strand.
CGGCTTCTACTCGACCTCTCTCGACGTGCTGCTCGACTTTCTCGGTCCGCAGACCCTCATCCTCACCGGTTTCGCTTCCGACATCTGCGTGATCTATACCGCCAACGACGCCTACATGCGCGGCTACGATCTGCGCGTACCCGCCGACTGCGTGGCCGCGGAAACCCTCGCGGGGAACCGCATCGCGCTCGATCATATGAAATCGCGCCTCCGCGCCCGCGTGGCCGGATCCCGCCACATCCGCTGATATCGCCGTGAATCGCACCCTTCTCGATCGCCGGAGAGCCGGATTGTTGATACCCGTCTATGCGCTCAGGCGCGACGGCGACTTCGGCATCGGCGATACGCTCGCCGTGAAGGAGGCCATCGATTTCGCCGCATCCGTGGGCTTCGAGGTGCTGCAGATCCTGCCGATCCATGAAACCTACGGCGACCACAGCCCTTACAACCCCATCAGTTCGCGCGCGCTCTCGCCAGCCCTGCTGACGATGACGCCGGAAGAGGTTCCGGGGCTGACCCGGGAGATGCTGGAAGCCGCCGCCCCGGCCGATTGGCTCGCCGATCTCCGGACGGGCAGCGTCAGCCACGATGTCGTCCACCCGCTGAAAACCCACCTTCTGCTGAACGCCTATCATGGCTTCAGGAAGCTGCCGGCGGACGACCCGCTGCATCGGGAGTTCGAGGATTTCCGTAAAGCCCGCACGGACTGGCTGGACGCCTACACGCTGTTCCGGCTGCTGATCCGGGAATACGAGGGTAACACGCGCTGGCCCGAATGGCGGCCGGAGCACCGCGCGCTGCATTCCGCCGAAGACTGGCTGGCCCGCCATCCGGCGCGCGACGCGCTCTGTTCGCTGCGCGAGGGCTTCGCCTACATCCAGTGGATCGCCTGGCGCCAGTGGAAGGACGTGCACGCCCACGCCGGGAAAGCCGGTGTGCGCCTGATGGGCGAGATTTCCTTCGGTGTGAGCCTCCACGGCGTCGACGTCTGGGCGGATCCTTCGCTGTTCGACCGCGAGTGGTCGCTGGGTACCCGTCCGCTGGCGCACTTCGACACCAACAAGGACTCCGAGCGCTGGGGGCAGAACTGGGGCTTGCCGGCCTTCCGCTGGGAGAACCACCGCGCCACCTCGTTCCGGTGGCTGCGGGGGCGGATCGAGTGGGCGAAGGAGTTCTTCCACGGCAGCCGGCTGGACCACCTGCGCGGCTACTTTCGCGCCTACATGTTTCCGTGGACCGGAGGCGCGCGCCACGTCGAGTTCTCGAATCTCGGCGAAGAGGAAGCGGCGATGCTCACCGGCGGACTGCTGCCGCGCTTCGTGCCGGGAGCGGACGAGGATCCGGTGGCGAGCCGGCTCAACGACCTGCAGGGCCGGGAAATCATCTCGCAGATCATCGACGCCGCCGGCGAGATGGATCTGGTGGCCGAGATCATGGGCGACCTGCCCGAATACATGGCGCGCACGCTGGATGACCTGCAGCTCGCCAACCTGGTCTTTCCCCAGCTCCAGAGGCACGCCAACCGCAGCATCCACGCGCCGGAGTCGTTCCGTGAACTGAGCCTCGTATCTTACGCGAATCACGACAATGCGCCGCTGGCGATGCTCTATCTCCACCTTCACCGCCAGGCCGTGGACGATCCGCAGAGCGCCGCTGCCGCCGACCTGCGCGCCCTGCTCGCCTTCGCCGGGTGGAAGGGCGGCGAATTCCCCGCCCGTCTCGAAGCCGATCTTCTGCTCGCGCTCCAGGCGGCGCTGTTTTCCACCCGCTGCCGCCTGGCGGTACTGATGTGCAGCGATCTGCTGGGCATCCCGCTGCGCTTCAACCTGCCGGGCAGCTACGGCAAGGGGACGTGGAGCGACCGCCTCGATATGCGGCTTGCGGATTATGCCGCGCATGCGGTCTACGGCCCGCGTATCGAGGCGGTCTCCGGCCTGATCCGCCGTTCGGGCCGGAGCAGTCGCGATGCTGTGCAGACTGCACCCCGGTGAGGGAAACCCAGGGAAAAATGCATCCACTCCCCCGCCTCGATTGAGTCGGTTCTCCGGGCCCAAGCTCCTGACACTGCGTTTCCTTCCGTTTCAACCGCTGGCATGCCGTCTGCGAAAAGCCATTTCGTGAAGGCACGGACCTGTCGTGAGACGATGGTGACCCGTCCTTCATTGATCTCCAGCCCATCGACTTGTTATGAAACTACCGTCTCTCATCATCGTCGCCGATCGCGGCCACCTCGTCGCCTATCGCTTATCGGACTCCGGTCGCACCGAGCGGATTGAATCGGCCGAGTTCGTCGAAGGCAGCCGCAAGCTCTCCGAGCTGGTCACCGATCAGGCGGGAGCATTTCCAACGGGAAGCCCGGGCAGCCCTGGCACCTCGCACGCCGAGCGGCTGCCACTGGAAGCGGAACTGGAAATGCGGAGCTTCCGGCAGATCGCCGCAAAGGTGCGCGAACTCGTGGATCGGGAAAATCCGGTTTTCTGGGGATTCGCCGCCCCTTCCGAAATCAACGGCGCGATCCTCGACGGTTTGGACGACGACTGCCACCGCCGTCTTGCGGTCAACCTGAAGCTGGATCTCATCCACCATCCCGCCACCGAAGTGGCCGAACGGTTTCTTTCCTCCCGCAGCAAGGCCCGCGTGGAGACTCCATGACGCCGCCCATGTCGAAAAGAAGTGACAGCGGCTCCGGCAGGAAGGAGCCGGAGATTCGTATCGGCATCTCCGGCTGGACCTACGCGCCTTGGCGGGGAGAGTTCTATCCGGACGATCTTCCGCAGCGCCGCGAACTGGAATTCGCCTCCCGTCAGGTCAATTCGATCGAGGTCAACGGCACCTTCTACGCCCTGCACAAGCCGGCGAGTTACCGCAGATGGCGCGACGAAACACCGGACGATTTCGTATTCGCGGTGAAGGCGAACCGCTACATCACCCACGTGCGCCGGCTGGACGACGTGAAAACGCCGGTCGCCAACTTCATCGCCTCCGGGCCGCTCGCCCTCGGTCCCAAGCTCGGGCCGATCTTGTGGCAGTTTCCACCCAGCTTCCGCTATGAGCGGGCGCGGACGGAAGCGTTCCTGGCGTTGCTGCCGCACGATACCGACGAAGCCCGTCACCTCGCGCGCAAACACGACGCCGCGATCACCGGGCGCGCGGCACTCACGAGCGATCACCAGGGTCCGCTGCGTCACGCAATGGAGATCCGGCATGCGTCGTTCGAGACCGGAGAATTCATCGACCTGCTCCGGGACTACGATGTGGCGCTGGTGGCAGCGGACACGGCCGGCAGGTGGCCGATGCTGGGCGACCTCACTTCGGGCTTCGTCTACGTGCGGCTCCACGGCGACAGCGAACTCTATCGCAGCGGCTATGGCCCGGATGCCCTGAAGACCTGGGAACACCGCATCCGCGTGTGGGCGAAGGGCGGTGCGGACTCCGGCCTGCGCACCGTCGGCAAGGCGCCGCCGCCCCGAAAAAACGGCCGGGACATCTACGTGTACTTCGACAACACCGAAAAGCTCCACGCTCCCCGTGATGCGATGCGCATGATGGAACGGCTCGGCTTGCCCGGACCCGCAGCCATCTCCTGAAAACATCTCATGCGGGTGGCCGGACTCCACCCGACGGTTCCCAACGACGCGATCGGGTCCCGACAGCAGAGGATCGCGCCGGCTATTCCGGCCGGTAGGTGACACGGTAGAGGCGGCCGTTTTCTTCTTCGGAGAAAAGCAGGCTGCCATCCGGCAGCATGATGACGCCCACGGGCCGGCCCCAGGTCCGCGGGGCGGATTCGTCGGTGAGGAAACCCCGCACGAAATCCTCGTAGTGACCGGCCGGGCGGCCTTCTTCGTCGAAGGGGACGAAGACGATCTTGTAGCCGGTGCCCTTGCTGCGGTTCCAGCTTCCGCGGAACGCGACGAAGGCGCCGCGGCGGTAACGCTCGGGAAAATGCTTCCCCTCGGAAAAGCAGAGGCCAAGGGCGGCGGAGTGCGATTCGAAGAGAACATCGGGGGAGAGGGTCTTTTCCGCCAGATCGGGGCGTTCGCTGCGGCCGTCTTTCATCCGGCGGGGATCGAGGAGGTTCGGCCGCAGATAAGCGTAGGGCCAGCCGTAGAAGCCGCCTTCCTCGACGCGGGTGAGGTAGTCGGGAACGAGATCGTCGCCGAGTTCATCCCTTTCGTTGACCGTGGCGTAGAGAGCCCCGGTGCCAGGGTGGAGGGCGAGTCCCACGGGATTCCGCAGGCCGCTGGCAAAGACGGTGCGTTCGGAACCGTCCGGGCGCATCCGCAGGATGGTGGCGCGCGGGCTCTCCTCCACATCCACGTTGGATTTGGAGCCGACGGCGACGTAGAGCCAGCGCTGGTTCGCATCGGCGATGACGTTGCGGGTCCAGTGCTGGTTGTAGCCGCCTCCGGGAAGCTCGGCGATTTCCTCGCCTTCGCCTTCGAGGGCGAGCTGGCCTTTCTTCCACGGGTAGCTCCGTACTCCGTCCGTGTTGCCGAGGAAGAAGCGGTCTCCCAGAAAGGCCATGCCGAAGGGGGCGTTCAAGCCGTTGCGTTTGTCGGCGAAAACGGTGGTGGTGTCGATGCTGCCGTCGCCGTCGGTATCGCGCAGCAGCGAAATCTTGTCGCCGCGGCTCTGGGCCAGCAGCACGCCGCCCTCCGGGGTGAGCGCCAGCCAGCGGGCGTGCTCCATGTTCTCGGCGAAGACGGAGACGACGAATCCCGGCGGCGCCATGAGCACGGGCTGGTCCGGCACACGATCGACCTTCGGCTGTTTGTTGGCGTTGTGATCCCGGTCCGGGGACGGCAGGTCCTCGATCTTGATGCGGATGGGCTGTGGTTCGAAAGAGGTCGTTTCCAGCTCGGCGGAGAGGCGAGCGGGGTGCAGGCAGAGGGACAGCGCCGCCGCGGCGAGCAGGAGATTGAAGACGCGCAACCGGCGGAAACGGCGGCCGGCCGCAAACGGTTTCCGGCGAAAACCGGACAACAGGTGGAAGAAGCGGAGAGCTAAAGACATGGACCGTCCCCAGCGCCCGCCATGCCAGGCGCAGAAGGCCGGCGGACCTTCCCTTGCCTCAAGATGAAATGGGAACGGAGACCCCAGGGCGCAGGGCGACGGGAACGCAGATTGCCCCGCGGCGAATGCCATTTGCACGGCGCTCTGCCAGGGAAAAGACGAACGCTTGACGCCGGTGCTACCGAATAGGATGGACTTCACTTCCGACGAATTCCGCAATGGAAGCTTCAAGCGGCAGGAAGACGACTTCCGGACCTTCGTGGGTAGCAGCGGGGGGCCTCCCGCGGAGGCGGGCCGCTATCATCTCTATGTCTCCCTCGCCTGCCCCTGGGCGCACCGCACCCTGATCCTGCGCTCGTTGCTCGGGCTGGAGGACGCGATCGGCGTAACCATCGCCGACCCGGTGCGCGACGAGCGCGGCTGGGCATTCCGCGAGGGCAGCGGCCACGGTGAAGACGAGGCGGAGGGCTTCCGATATCTGATGGAGGCATACCGGGCCACCGACCCGGCGTTTCAAGGAAGGGCGACCGTGCCGGTGCTCTGGGACCGGAAGAAAAAGCGGATCGTCAACAACTCGGAGGACGACATCTGCCGGATGTTCCAGGAGGCTTTCGCGCCTCCCGGCGCTCCCGATTTTTTCCCGGCGGAGCTTCGGCAGGAGCAGACGGTCCTCAGCGAGTACCTTTACGAGCATCTGAACGACGGCGTGTATCAGGCCGGTTTCGCCACCAGGCAGCGGGGTTACGAGAAAGCGGCGCGCCGTGTCTTCTCCGCCCTCGACGAAATGGCATTGCGTCTGGAGCGCTCCCGTTATCTGCTGGGAGACCGGCTGGTGGAAAGCGATCTGCGGCTCTTCTGCACGCTGATCCGTTTCGACTCCGTGTACCACGGTCATTTCAAATGCAATCTGCGGCGCATCATCGACTACCCCGCGCTGCTCCGGTTCATGATGGATGTTTATCAATGCCACGGGGTCGCTGGGACGGTGAATTTCGACCACATCAAGCGCCACTACTACGCGACCCATCGGGACATCAATCCCACCGGCATCGTCCCGCTGGGGCCCCTGTCGGTGTTCGAAGCGGCTCCGGGAGAGGAAGGCGGATAGCGGCTTGCACAAGGGAGAAAGGAGATTCTCGCACGATCCCGAAAGACGAATTGGCGAAACCGAAGAGAATCGATGTCAAAGTGAGCTGAGCCCGCTCCGGACGGCCTGGGTGGCAACGAGGCGAAAAGGCTGCGTTTTGCCTTGGGAGAAAGCCCCTGGAATGTTCGTTCGGACATTCCAGGGGTGACGCAACTCTGCGCCCATGCCCACCCTTCGCTGGCATGGGGACCGGCTCACGCAGAAATACTACACTGATCTTAAATAAATTGAACCGGGCTCTCAGCGGCCGTCGTCGGAACACACCCAGGGAATCACATCGGTTTTGGCGTGCACGTCGAAGCCGATGTAGTAAGGTGTTTCATGGTATTGTCGTCAGTTCGATGTTCAATCCGTTCCAGTTCCGACCCCGTACCGGCTGATTGCGTGGCGGTTGTCGGCTCTGGTGGATTCCTCTTCGCCGATCATCTCCGCTCCGGTTCTGTTCCTGTCACAAGGATCAGCCCACGCGAAAGTGAGCGACGTTCCGCATGGCCGTAAAGTCTGGCTGGCCTTCTCCGCGTCGGTTGTTCATACAGCAGTATTTTGTTCATGGACATCAGCGACTATGAGCAAACCGGGGCGGCGCTGCGGACGAGCGAGGAGCGGCATGCGTTCCTGCTGTCACTTAGCGACGCCGTAAAGCCTCTGATCGATCCGCTTGAGGTGCAAGACACCACAATGCGCATGCTGGGAGAACACCTGCGCGTCACTCGATCCTTCTATTTTGAAAATCAGCCGGACGACGATCAGGTCCAGGTGGGCCGGGGATATTTGACCGATCCTGTTCCCATTCCGGATCGCCTCCGCATCTCCGACTTCGGCGAGCTCTTCGTGACTTGGTACCGTCTGGGCAAGACTGTGGTCGTCAATGACTCGGAGCAGGATCCGCGCGTCGATGAGTCCGGACGCGCCGCGTTCAGGGCCATCGGCACTCGCGCGGGCGTCGGCGTTCCGCTGGTGAAGGGCGGACGCCTGGTCGCCGTTCTCGGCGTGCATCAGCCCGAGCCGCGCGACTGGACGCCGGACGAGGTGCAGTTGCTCGAAGCAGTCGCCGAGCGCACCTGGGCGGCGGTCGAAAAGACCAGAGCCGAAGCCGCCCTGCGCGCGAGTGAAGAGAAGTATCGAACGCTCTTCGCATCGATCGATGAGAGCTTCTGCATCATCGAGGTGCTATTCGACGAGCACGATCGCCCCGTCGACTACGTCTTTCTCGAGACCAATCCGGTCTTCGAGGAGCAGACAGGAATCAAGAACGCCATCGGCCGCCGCATGCGCGAGATAGCTCCGGCTCATGAGGAGCACTGGTTCGACATCTACGGCCGCATCGTACGCACCGGCGAGTCGCAGCGCTTCCAGAACACCGCAGTGGCGCTTGGCCGCGAGTATGACGTGTTCGCCTTTCGCATCGGGCCCGCCGAAGCGCGGCGCGTGGGTGTGCTGTTCAACGACATCACCAAACGCAAGCGCTCCGAAGCGAATCTCGCGTTCTTGAACGAAGTCAGCGAAGATCTCGTGCGGCTGACGACCATTGACGAAACGATGAACGCGCTCGGCGAGAAAATCGGCGGGCATTTCAACGCCCCGCTCGTCGCATTCTCCGAAGTGGACGAGGCGCAGGAAGTCATCACGGTCGATCACGCTTGGAATTGCGCGGACTTGCCGGGCTTGCGGGGCGTGTATCGCATCAGTGATTTTCACACCGAAGATTTCCGGCAGGCGAGCCGCGCCGGTGAAACGTATGTCGTTCGCGACGCCGCCGTCGATCGGCGCACCGACGCCGAAGCCATGGCGGCGCTCAACATCGCTTCGTTCGTCAGCGTGCCGCTGCTGCGCGAAGGGCGTTGGCGTTTTCAACTGACAGTGTTCGACGCGACGCCGCGCGACTGGCGCGAGGATGAAATCGAACTCATGCGAGAACTCACGATGCGCATCTGGACGCGGCTCGAGCGCGCCCGCGCCGAGCAAGCCCTGCGCGAAAGCGAAGACCGCTACCGCACGCTGTTCGACGTCATGGATGAAGGCTATTGCATCATCGAAGTGCTCTTCGACGACCGGCGGCAAGCCGTCGATTATCGCTTCATCGAAGTCAACGGCAGCTTCGAGCGGCAGGCGGGTATGCGCAATGTGGCCGGCAGGCGCATGCTGGAGTTTGTCCCGAGCATCGAGGAACACTGGTTGAAGAACTACGGCGACGTCGCGCTGACGGGAAGAGCGGTTCGCTTTAGCGGTGAGTACAGGGGATTGGGGCGCTGGTTCGATGTCAATGCATTCCGCGCTGAAAGCTGGCCGGAACATCACATAGCGGTGCTGTTCTCCGATATCACCCGCCGCCACCAGACCGAGGAGGAGCTGCGCAACGCCGACCGCCGCAAGGACGAGTTCCTGGCGACCTTGGCCCACGAACTGCGGAATCCGCTGGCCCCGCTGCGGAACGGGTTGGAGGTGGTGAAGAGAGCGAGAACCAGCCCGGAGGCAGTGGACCAGGCCCTTGCTATGATGGAACGGCAGTTGGGTCAGATGGTGCATCTCATCGACGATCTGATGGACATGAGCCGCATCACCAGGGGCAAGGTCGAACTCCGCAAGAGCCGGGTCGAGCTGGCCAGGATCGTGCACCAGGCGGTCGAGACGAGTCGCCCGCTTATGGAGGTTCGGAACCATGACTTCATTCTCAACATACCGCCGGAACCGATCTATCTGGACGGCGACGTGACCCGGCTGGCACAGGTGTTCTCGAATCTCTTGAACAACGCCGCCAGGTACAGCGAGCGGGGCGGTACGATCCGGCTGTCCGCGGTGCGGCGGGACGAGGATGTCTTGGTGAGCGTCAAGGACAATGGAGTGGGCATTCCGGCTCACATGCTGCCGAAGGTGTTCGACATCTTCACGCAGGTTGACCCGTCATTGGAGAGGGCGCAGGGCGGGCTGGGCATCGGCCTGTCGCTGGTCAAGAAACTGGTTGAAATGCATGGCGGCAGCGTCGGGGCCAGCAGTGAAGGTCACGGCAAGGGCAGCGAGTTTGTCGTCACGCTGCCAATGGCCTCGGCGCCTGCGCGGAACGCCGAACCGGCCGACCACGAGGGGACCGCCACAAAGTCCGCCAAGCGGCGAATCCTGGTGGCCGACGACAACGCGGACTCCGCATCCAGTTTGGCGATGCTGCTAGAGCTCCTGGGCAACGAGGTCCGCACGGCGAACGACGGGTTGCGGGCCGTGGAGATAGCGGCGGCATTCCGGCCCGACGTGGCGCTGCTGGACATCGGGATGCCGAAGCTGAACGGCCTTGAAGCATGCCGCCGCATCCGTGAACAGCCGTGGGGCAAGAGTATGGCGTTGGTCGCTCTGACGGGCTGGGGGCAGGAAGACGACAAGCGGCAGACGAGGGAAGCCGGGTTCGACCATCACATCGTCAAGCCGGTGAACGCCGCCACCCTCGACAAGCTGCTGGCGGAGGTGTGCGCCGGCTAACAAGCAGCGAGGGTTGCCGCGAGGGCGGGTCCTTCTTTCGTGATCACTCACCGCCTCGCTCTGGAAGATGCTCCAGATTTCTACGAGAAATTCCGTACCAAGACCGCTGTTGCTCTTCATTGCCGTGCATTTGATGAGATTTTTCGAAACGTTGCGCTTCTGACCGGCATGTCCCATGCAAAAGCGAGCTCCCAACCCGCTTCAGCTACGATATCGCGTTCATCTGTGCGCTGTTCCAATCGGGTTCCCGAATTTTTCGGCCCCGGACATCGAAGTAAGCTTCAAGATCATCGAAAATCCGCTCCCAGCAAACGCATCGCTTCCTCCTGCGGCAGGAAGGGACCGCCGGGACCCAGCTCGATGCCCGGTTTTCCTTCGTACGATATCCATCGTAGATCGAGTGCGGTGCGATCCGGCGTTTCCAAAGGGGTAAAGACGGGCTTCAGATCCGGGGAAATGCCCGCCAGCGATTTCGTCCATGCCTGGGCGGAGCCGGGTGGTATCACGAGGCGCAGGACGCCGGTGCCCCCTGCGGCGGTGACGGCGCCATTCGCCAGCAGGGAAAGCTCCTCGCCGATCAGCCTCGCATCGGGGCAGGAGAGCACGCCGCGATGAAGCACGAGCAGGGCGCCAGAACGCAGGAATGCCATCTGTCGCGCCGGCTGCGGGGACGTCACGGGGCCCGATTCGATGACGAAAACGGCCTGCCAACTCGCCGCCAGGCCGAGCATGCCGCCCGCGCGAGCGGTGAACTTCAACTCGTCCACCGATATTTCGCCGAGCACGGGCAGTTCCAGGGCATTCAGCCGCTGCGGCTCCGCCATGGCTTCGATTGCGAAGGGCAATCCCGCCGCACGGGCCATGCGGGCGGCGAGCTTGATCTCCATTCCGGCGATCTCCAGCGGCACCCGTTCGCAGCGGAGTTCCGGGGAATGCCAGCGGAGAGGAAGGCGCAGATCCCTGCCGATCCGGGTTCCAGCGAGGTGCAGCGAGGAAAGCTCCAGCCTGCCCTCCGCATACGCCCCCCGCAGGGGCAGGGAAGCGGCAACGCCGTTTGCGGCCAGCAAATCCTTCCCGCTCCCCGCATGGACCAGGCGGAAATCCGCATCGACCATTTCCACGAACAGCGGCGGCCGGGTGTCGGGAGATGCAGCTGGAAGAGGGGCAGGCTGCGGCGCGGCCGAAGGCTCAACACGCTCGGAAAGTCCGGGTGCCTGCGGCGTCTCCGGAGAGGGCGCCGGCTCCACCACCGCCACCTGCGGTGCGGCGACCGGAACAGTGGGCGGACCGGCGAGATGAGCGAGCATTTCCGCGGCGAGCGTCACCCGGCAGTCGTGGATGCGGACCGATTCGACGCTTTTGCGCCCGCGGAGAATCGACGACCAGAGGGGATCGATCTCCACGATCCCGGTCGAAACCAGCGGATCTCTCACGCTCGCGCGCAGGGCTTCAGGCTGGGCGACATTCAGACCGTCGATGCGGATGCCGCGCCACGGCCACCATGAGATCCCGCCCATTTCGACGGGCAGACCGATGTGGGCCGCCACTTTCCCCGCCACCCGGGCGCGCATCCACGGAAGGGCGAAGCACAGGTTGGCGAGCGGCAGGATCAGAACCGGGGCGAGCGCGAGAAGCCGGAGCCGCCGGCCCCTCCACCGGAACCATCGGCGCCGCTCGCGGGACATCACTTTGCGCCCGGTTTTTCCTTGATAATGCCCGCCTCACCCAACGGGAAGCGGACGACCATGCCGCGGTCAAGCAGGCGGGTGCCTTGGGAGGACACTTCCTGCATACGGTAGACGACCAGACCGAAATTGCTGTCGCCCGTTTTGCCGATGGCAATGTTCTCCTTGGTGGTGCCGAGGCTGGTGGATTCCTCGAATTTCCATTCGTGGCCGGTCCACGCACCCAGGGTGCTGTCGGCATCTGCATTGACATCCTCCAGGCGCTCCAGAACGCCGTTCGGAGAGCGGAACTGGTCCGTCTTCGGGTCGTACTTCAGCATCGAAATCACCTGCGCCGAACCGGTGATGTGGATCGTCCATAGATTCTCCTTGTTGCCCTTGAGCTGGAGGATGACGGCCTCGACCGGCTTGAATTCGCGCTTCGCCCAGAGTTTCAGGTATTCGTCGTATTCCTCCTTGGTGAGACCGAGTTTCTCGTCGTAGGGCAGGGGCACGCCGGGCTTGCCCTTCTTCGTGTGCTCGCGGAACCACTCGGGATTCTTGCGGGCGGACTCCTCGACCTTGGCGACATACTTGTCGAGCTCCTGCGGCGGCACCACGACGACGATCTCGCCCTTCACGTAGGCATTCACGCGCAGGTAGTCGCTAAGCACCTTCGGTGGCTCGGCTGCGGCGACGATGCCCGTGGCGAGAGCAAAGATCGGAAAGAGGATGTGTTTCATGTCGAAAACGGTGGGCGCTCCGGGGAAGGAACGCGGCGCAAGCTATTCCCGCCCGCGCCGGAAACTCAAGCGGCAATGCCGCCGAACCTTACGGTTCGCCGCCGGGAAAGATTACCTCCAGCGGCGTTTCCTCACGCCGGTCGATCCAGCGTTCCAGAGCGGCCTGCATCGGTTCGAGCACTCCGGGTCGTTCCGCGGCGAGATCGCGGCGGCAGTCCGGATCGGTCGGGAGGTGAAAAAGCCCGAAGTGCCTCCCCCCGTCCTTCTTCGGAGTGCAGACGGTTTTCCAGTCCCTGGTGCGCAGGCAGCGCTGCTTGGCGGCGATGAGCGGCTCGCGCCACTCCGGCTTGAGGACGAACTGGTGGTTGTAGTTCGGGTCAATGTCGGTCAGTTCGTCCATCGGCGGCAGGTAGGGGCGCTCCACACCCGCCACCTTGAACTGGATGAAGGGAAAGCCCGTCTCGCCGTAGAAAGGCAAATCCGCCGGTGTCGCGCCCCGCAACCAGGGCGCGAGGCTGCGGCCTTCCCAGGAGGACGGTTTCTCCACGCCGAGGAGGTCCAGCAGAGTCGGCGCGAGGTCGATGCTGCGGACCTGTTCGGCGATGTCCCCCGCCTTCACGCCCGGCGCGCGGATCGCCAGCGGGATGTGGAAAGAGTGATCGGCACCATTGAAACCGAGCCCGTGGCCAAGCGTGACTCCCGGCTCGTAGAGATCGTCGCCGTGGTCGGCAGTCACGACCACCACGGTATTTGCCAGCAGGCCGTTGCGCTCCAGCGCGGCCAGGATGCGGGCGAAACAATCGTCGAACTGCCGCGTGCAGCCGTCGTAAAGCGCCCGGATCTGGCGGGTATCGGCCTCGGGCAGCGCCTTCCATTTGTCCTCCAGATCGGTGCCGCCGATGAATTGGTCGATGTCGAAATCCACTCCGGTCTGGTGCGGCCCCTTGTAGGAGGGATCGGTGAACATCCGACAGTAAGGATCGGCTGAGCGGAACGGCAGGTGGTTGCAGGAGTAGAAAACATGCCAGAAAAACGGCCGCCTGCTCTCCGCCTGCCGTGCGAGTTTTTCCTCGACCCGCCGCGTCACGACATCCGGCGTGACGAACTGCGCGAAGGAGCCGATCTGCGGAAAAAGCCGGTAGCCGAGCACGTTGTCGAAATAAAGCGGCACCACGAAGTGCGCCATCAGCACCGCCTGGCTCATGTAGATGCGGAAATTGTCGAAGCTCGACACCGAGACATCCTCGAAGCCCAGCGGCATCATTTCGTAATAACCTGCGCACCAGTCGCCGATAGCCGCGGTGTCGTAGCCCTGCTCGCGCAGCACCTCCGCGATCGGGCGGATGGATCGCTCCGTTTCCTCCACCCTCTCCTTGTCGGGATACATCTGGCGGATGCTATGGGTGTGGGGATACTGCGAAGCCATCATCGTGACCGCGGACTCCAGCGTCGAGGCGATGGGCGTGTAGCAGCGCCCGAAGCGCGCCGCGCCTGCCGCCCAGGCGTCGATATTCGGCGAAACGCCGGCCGCCGCCGCGCCATCGGTCCGCTCCGGCCGATAGCCGCTGTAGCCGAGGCGGTCGCCGCGCAGCGAATCGGAGGCGATGATGATGACATTGAGCGGCCTGTCCTCCTCCCCTTCCCCGGCGGCAACCACGGCCGTGCGGGCCTCGGGTAAAAGCGCTGCGCCCACGCCAACCACCGCGACGAGCGCGAGCGCCACCGCCCGCGCCCGCGGCCTGAGCGCGAAAAACCACCACAGTGCCACGCCGCCGAGTGCCAGCCACGGCAGCACGGAAAAGAGTAAGCCATTCAATATCGGACGCCAGGAATCCGGCGGGAGTTCCAGAATCCGGTAATACCATTCCCCGAAATCGGCATCCCCGAGAAAGTACGGCCGGCTGTGAACCAGCCGGAACATGAAATAACCATGCAGCACGACCGCGACTCCGAACGCCCGCAACGCCACCGCCAGCCAGCCCCGGTGACGCGAACGCCCTGTCCACCAGGCCACCAGCGGAAACACCAGCAGCGCCGCCGCCAGACCGAGGATCGCGTACGCGCCGAGCACCTGCACATTCTGCCCGGCCAAAAAGGCCAGATACTCCTCGCGCGCGAGCCTGCTGAACTTGTTGTCCATGCCGCCGGTCTGGTTCGCCAGACGCCAGAGCGCGCTGCCGTATTGCCAGAGCAGGAAAGCCGCCACACCGGCGGCCACACCGGCGCCGAGGTGCGTCTTCTTTTCCGTTGTGGGTTCCGCTTTTCGCACGACGGCGGGAAAGTCGCAGCGGCACTCCTTTCGATCAAGGCCCGTCCTTGGGACCGTCCACAATGGTCCAGCCCTGGGTCAGCACCGACTCGATCACCGCTCCCCGCGGGGACGCGGCCTGGGTCGGCACGCGCAGCCGCAGCAGGAAAGGAGTCATGGCATTGCGGGAGGCCTGCGTCGCCAGCGTCATCCAGCTCGCGGCCTCCGACCCCGCCGGGGCGTATCCGTAGAGCCATTCCTCCGAATCCCTCGCCGTGAGGCGGAAACAAACCCAGCGCCCCGAGTCCGAAAACTCGTGGCTGAAATGATTGTCCGGCGTGGCCCAGACACGGAAATCCAACGCCCGGTCATCCGGCCGCTTCGCCGCGAAATGGTCCCAGAGCATCGGCTGGTAGCAGACGTGGCTTTCCCAATCGACCTTCACCTCCGTATCGCCGGTCTGCTCCAGTTGAATGTGTTGCGTGGGCCCGTTCTCGACGTCCACCCGCACCAGCCAGAAATTCTCCAGCAGCGACGGATGGAACATCCCCATGCGGGTGAATTTCAGGGAACGCCCGGGATGCCGCGCCATCCAATCCTCCAGCAGCGGCCTCACCCGCTCAGGATCGCGGATCCACGGCAGCGTATCCTCCACCGTATCCGCCGCGAGATAGCGCCGCAGCACCTGCTCCACACGATCCACCAGTTGCGTCGCCGCCGCTTCGGCGGCGGCGTCATCCTCGACGATCCGCATCACCTCCCGCTTGGTTTCCTCCACATTCCGTTCGCCCCGGCCGGCAGCGCGGATCGACCAGACGATCAATCCCGCAAGCATCAGCCCGACCAGCACGAACCATCCATAAGGCACCCCCGCCACGCGGCCGTCCTTCAGCCCCCACGGCGACTCGACCTCCTCCGCCAAGGCCGGCGCGTCGAGCAGCAATCCCATATCCGGTTCGGAACTCCGGCCGTCGAAACTTTCCCGCGGGGCGCTCTCGATCCGCTCGACTTCGGGCGGCCCGCCGGGCTTCAGGCGGGCGACGCGTTCCGGAGCCTCCTTCCCCAGACGGAGCACCTCCTCTTCGGCGGAGGCTTCCTCATCGACGATGCGGAGCTTGGGCGGAGTATCGGACATGGCGCGTTTCGGGAGCGGCGGCACAAAAGCCCGAAAAGCCGTTCGACGCAATGCCCGGCTGCGCCTACAACGCACCCGCCCCGCCGATGTCCGCCCGCGTCCTGATCCTCACCGCCGCCTTCGGCGAAGGCCACAACAGCGCCGCCCGCAATCTGGCGCTCGCGCTGAAGGAAACCGGCGCCACGGCCGAAATCGCCGACCCCTGCATGCTCGGCGCGCCCGTCTCCACCCGCTTTCTGAGCAAGGGCTATCGCCTGCTCACCACCCACGCGCCCCAACTCTGGCACCGAGTTTACCTCTCCACCGATCAGGTCGATTTCTCCCGCCAGCGCTTCCCCCTGATGCGCAAGCCCGAGCGCCGGCTCGGCGAACTGCTCGACCAATTCCGGCCCGATGTGATCGTCTCCACCTACCCGCTCTACCCCTACTTCCTCGACCGCCTGCTCGCCGGGAAAACCCGCAAACCGGCGGTCGTCACCGTCGTCACCGACTCCATCGAAATCAACGCCGCCTGGCTGAAAGCACCGACGGACGCCTGGCTCGTCACCGACCCGCTCACCCGCGAAGCCATGATCCGCGGCGGCGTACCCGCCGACCGGCTGGTCGACACCGGCTTCCCGGTCCACCCCTCCTTCTCCCGCCTTCAGCCCCTCTCCGGCGATGCGCCCGCCGATCCTTTCGACGTTCTCTATTTCACCACCGCCAAGCGCCCCCACGTCCGCCGCATCTCCAAGGCCCTTCTCGAAGCCTCCCCCCGCACCCGCGTCACCATCGTCCTCGGCAAAAACGTCCGCATTCTCTACCAGCGCGCCCGGGAAATCCGCGCCGCCTTCCCCGGCCGCGTCCGGCTCAAAGGCTGGACCCGCAAAGTCCCCGAACTGCTCAACCGCCATCACCTCGTCGTCGGCAAGGCCGGCGGCGCCACCGTCCACGAAGCCATTGCCGCCCGCTGCCCGATGCTTGTCCATCACCTCGTCCCCGGCCAGGAAGAGGGCAACCTGCGCCTGCTCGAAGAAATCGGCGGCGGCAGGCTCGCCGAAACTCCCGAAGCCATCCACGCCGCCGCCGCCGACCTGCTCGCCGACAACGCCGTCCTCTGGAGGAACATGAAGCGCCGCCTCGCCATCCACGGCCGCAACGCCGGCGCCCTCTCCGCCGCCCGTTATCTCCTTTCCCTCGCAGCCGCATCCGGCGCGGATTGACCCGCATTTCGCACCCATGCAGCTGGCGGCATCCTGCGGATCCCAACCCGCCGCCTGAAGGCAGGACTATGAATCATAGGGCAAATGCGGGGTAAGATCGCCCGGCGTTCCGCATTCAATTTCCCTCATTTCCCGCGTGTCCTCCGCCCTTTTCCTCGCTCCAATACGCGCGCGCAGCACCCCATGCCCCTTCTCGACGTCAAAAACCTCACCGCCCGCTTCCACACCCGCAATGGCATCGTCCACGCCGTGGAAGACGTCTCCTTCTCGGTCGAAGCCGGGCAGACCCTCGGCATCGTCGGCGAATCCGGCTCCGGGAAGTCCGTCACCTGCTACTCGCTGCTCGGCCTGATCCCCCAGCCGCCCGGCCGCATCCATGCCGGCAGCGCGGTCTTCGATGGCATCGACCTCCTGAAAGCCTCCGAAAAGCAGCTCCGCCGCATCCGCGGCAAGCGCATTTCGATGATCTTCCAGGACCCGATGACCTCGCTGAACCCCTACCTCAAAATCAGGGACCAACTCACCGAGCCCCTCGAAATCCACGAAGGCCTCGGCGGCAAAAAGGCGCTCGACCGCGCAATCCGCTCACTGGCCGAAGTCGGCATTCCCGATCCGGAAAAGCGCATCGAATCCTATCCCCACGAATTCTCCGGCGGCATGCGCCAGCGCGTGATGATCGCCATGGCCCTGATCACCCGCCCCGAACTCCTCATCTGCGACGAACCCACCACCGCGCTCGACGTCACCGTTCAGAAACAGGTCCTCGACCTCATCCGCGACCGCCAGCGTGACCTCGGCACCGCCGTCATCTTCATCACCCACGATCTCGCCGTCGTCTCCGAAGTCTGCGATCACGTGAATGTCATGTACGCCGGCCGCATCGTCGAAAGCTCGCCGAAGACCGAACTTTTTTCCCGCCCGCTCCACGCCTACACCCGCTCCCTGCTGAAAAGCATCCCCGCTACGCACAAGAAAGGCGAAGACCTCTACACCATCCCCGGCCTCCCCCCCGACCTCTCCCGCCCGCCCGCGGGCTGCGCCTTCCAGCCGCGGAACACCCTCGGCGACGCCTCCCTCTGCCTCACCGACAAGCTCCCGCAACTCGCGGAAAAAACGAAGGGCCACTACGTCCAGGACTGCCCCGGCTGCCTGGCGGCGAAATAAGCGGCCCCCGGGAGCGCGGAGCCCCAGCTCCGCGGAAGTATGGGGACAGCCCGGCTTGGCAATGCGGACTCGCCGAGGCAGCGGGAGATTAGCGGCCATTCGTGCGGAACCGGGGTTCCGCGCTCCCGGGCATCAGTTCGTCACCCGCATCGGCATGATGACGTAGAGGAAGCTGCCGTCGATGCGGATCACGCCCGGGCTCATCTCGTCGATCAGATCGAGATAAACGGTCGGGGAATCGAGATTCTGGAGCGGCGCTTTCAGGAAATCCGGATTGAAGGCGATCTGCATCGGCTTGCCGGTGTAGGCCACCTCGATCGTCTCGCGCGCTTCGCCGACATCCGGCGAATTCGCTGTCACCTCGATGCGGTTCTCGTCGAAGACCAGCTTCACCGAGTTCGACTTGTCCGAGGAAAGCAGCGAAACGCGGCGGACGGTTTCCAGCGCCGACTCGCGCGGCAGTTCGACCCGCTCGGTCGAGTCCCCCGGGATGACCTGGCGATAGTTCGGGTAGTTGCCCTCGATCAGCTTGCTGACCAACAGATGATCACCGATGGCGAAAGAAATCTGGCTGTCGCTCAGGCGGACGAGCACCTCGCCCTCGTCGTCCAGCAGGCGCTGGAGTTCCTGCACGGCCTTGGTCGGCACGATCACATCGGTGTCGTGGGTTGCGGGGAATTCGAGATCGTTCTCGACCATCGCCAGGCGGCGGCCGTCGGTGGCGACCAGCGTCAGCTTGCCTTCGCGGAAGGAAGTGTAGATGCCGTTGAGCACATACCGGGTCTCGTCCGTCGAGATCGCGTAGGCCGTCTTCTTCAACCCGTCGCGCAGTAGCTGCTGGGGAATCCGGAACTCCTTCGCCCCGGCGAAGTCCGGCAGCGGCGGGAAGTCGTCCTGCCCCAGGCCGATGATCTTGAAAAAGGACGGGCCGCTCTGGATCGAAGCGACATTCTTGGCGTCCACAGCGATCTCCACCTCGCTGGCGGGCAGTTCGCGGACGATGTTCACCAGGCGCTTGGCCGGCAGCGTTGTCGCGCCCTCCTTTTCGATCGTCGCTTCGACCGATCCGGTGATTCCGACATCGAGGTCCGTCGTCGTGAAAGTCAGGCGGCCGTCTTTGGCCACCAGCAGCACGTTGGAGAGGATCGGCAGGGTCGTGCGGGTGCTGACCACGTGCTGAACCTTCTGGAGCCCGTCGAGCAGGGCCTCTTTGGAGATGCGGAATTTCATGGGGAAAATCGTGCGCGGCGTCGTTTCTGCGCGCGGCATGCTCTCCGCATTTCCCGAGCCTTGGCAAGCCATTCTATCGGCACCGGAAAAGGAAGGGCCTCTTCCGTACCGGACCTGCGAAATTTCAAAAAATTCCCCCTTCCTCCTAGCGCCGCAGTGATGCCTCGATGAGCGCCACCGCGTCCCTCACGGAGGGCTCCTCCTTGATCCTTCCGGAAATCTTTTTGCACGCATGGATGACCGTCCCGTGGTCCCTCCCGCCGAAAGCCTCGCCGATCTCCATCAGCGAGCCTTTCGTCAGCGTGCGGCTGAGATACATCGCCACCTGGCGCGGGAAGGCGATGCTCGCCGGGCGGCGGCGGCCCGTCATGTCGGCGAGGCGCAGGTCGAAATGATCGGCCACGGCCCGCTGGATCGCGTCGATGGAAATCTGCTTGCCCGTCTCCTCGCGCAGCAGATCGCGCAGCAGATGCTCCACGCGGTCCTCGCTGACCCGCTCGCCGGCCAGCGAGGCGAAGGTGGCGACCCGCATCAGTGCGCCTTCCAGACGCCGCACGTTGCTGCGGATGCGCTCGGCAAGGAAGCGGATGATGCCATCCTCCACGCGTACCTTCCACTCCTCCATCTTGCGGTGCAGGATGGCCAGGCGGGTCTCGAAAACGGGCGGCTGGAGTTCGACCGTCAGGCCGCACTCGAAGCGCGAGACCAGCCGCGGCTCCAGATTCTTGATCTCGCTGGCCGGACGGTCGCTGGTCAGCACCACCTGGCAGCGGCCGTCGAGCAGCGTGTTGAAGGTGTGGAAAAATTCCTCCTGCGAGCGCTCCTTGCCGCCGAGGAAGTGCACGTCGTCGATCAGCATCACCTCGGCGCTGCGGTAGCGCCTGCGGAAGCGCTCCAGGTGATCGCCCTTGCGCACGGCGTCGATGAACTCGTTGGTGAACTTCTCGCAGGTCAGATAAACCACCCGGGAAGACGGCGCGTGCTTGAGCCACTCGTGGCCGATGGCGTGCATCAGGTGCGTCTTGCCCAGGCCCGGACCGCCGTGGATGAAGAGCGGATTGTAGCCCGCTCCCTTCCTCTTCGCCACCGCCTCGCAGGCCGCGTGGGCGAACTGGCTGTTGGCGCCGACGACGAAGGAGGAAAAAGTGAACTGGGGATTGATTCCCGAGGTTTTCAGACGCTTCTCAAGATTGGCAACCTCCGGTTTCGGCGCCGGCAATGCGGCAGCGGACACCGCTTTGCCCGCCGGCGCGGAGCCATTGACGGGTCCCGCGGATTCCTCGACCACCACCAGCTTCACCTCCCGCACGCCTTCGATCGCCTGCGAAAGGGCGGCGCCGAGTTCCGGCATGTAGTTCGTCTCGATCCATACATGGTGGATTTCGTTCGGCACGCCGATCACCGCGCGGGACTCCTCCACCCTCAGCAGGCGCGAGGCGCGGAACCATCGCTGGAACGCATCCTTGCTGACCAGACGTCCGAGCACCTCACAGGCCGCCTCCCACTGCTCCGCCGCATCCGCGGTGATCGCACTCTCCACTTCTGCCTCTGCCTCGAACGCCTCCAGTTCCATTGTTTTGCAGTGTTTCTATCGGGGTTTTTCGCGCCACCCTTTTTCCCCGGAGATCCGGCGGGAGGTGCGCGGCGAGGCACAGAAATAATCCGCCGGCGGCCGAGGTGGATTCAAATTTTCGCTGCTCTAACAAACCGCACGAAAGAGATCCATTTCCACAAGCGTTCCACGCCTGAAAAATTTAAAAAACTTGACCCGAAATTTACTTAACGATCCCAAAGCAAACGCAGGCCCGCGCCACTGACCAAAGGCGCGGGCGATTCGATTTCAGGGTGTTTCGGCATTTCCGCCACGCCGTGGAGTGCGGAAGCAAACCGCGACCGCCATGGTGACGAACGTGCCGAACATGATCCGCCACGGGAAGGCCAGCGCGAACGCAGGCACAGCCTCCGCACCGTAAAGGAGTTTCACGTGCGAACCGCTGGCCAGGAACACGCAAACGATGCCCGCCGCCACCGCGACTGCGTTGCCGAAGTCGCTGCCCCGCGTGCGGGTGAAAAACGCCACCAGGAACAGCCCCAGCAGCGAACCGAAGGTGTAGCCGAGAATGCCGAGCACCAGCGGGATGATCCGCGCCGAGGGATTGTGCGCCATGTACCACGCCGTCGCCACCCCCACGACGATGATCAGGCTGGCGAACAGCACCGTGCTCCAGCGCATGAAGCTGACCTGCGTGGCCTGATCCGGCTCCCCGAGCCTCGCCCGCCTCCAGGGCAGCAGGAAATCCTGCGAAAAGCTCGTCGCCATCGCATTCAGCGCCGTGCTCAGCGAACCCATCGCCGTCGCCAGAACCCCCGCCACCACCAGCCCGCGCAGCCCGGGGCTCATCTCATGCAAGATGAAGTAGGGAAACACCTCGCGTCCTTCCTTCGGCAGATCCGGCGTGGGATACGCCGTGAAAAACGCGTGCAGCAGCAGCCCGATGAACACGAACGCGCACACCACCGGCAGATCCACCAGGCCGGAGCCGATCGTCGCCAGCGCGCTCTGCTTCTTGTTCTTCGCCGTCAGCATCCGCTGCACCGTATCCTGGTCGATGCCGTGCGTCGCCATCGTCACGAAGGTGCTGGCGATGAAAGCCGAATAAACCGTGTATTCGTTGGTCAGCACCCTCCTCAGCCAGTCCAGCACCCCATCTCCTTCCTGTGGCGGCATCATGTCGAAAAAGACGGGCCGCTCGATCGTCCCCACCACCGTCTCCCAGCCGCCGGGAATCTTCCCGAGCAGAAAGGGAATCGTAAAACCGAGCGCCGCCACCAGCACACCCACCTGGATGAAATCCGTCCAGATCACCGCCCGGATGCCGCCCACCGCGGTGTACAGCGTCGTCATCAGCGTCACCAACACCACCGCCCCGGCAAAGAGCAGGAACTTCGTCTCCGGCTCCACCGGCTGGCCGCGCAACGCTTCCGCCGCCAGCACCACGATCAGCGCCGAAACGTAGAGCCGCGTGCCCATCGCCAGCACCCGTGTCACCAGAAATGTCGCCGACGCCAGCTTCCGCGAAACCGGCCCGAAGCGCGTGCCAAGGAACTCGTAAATCGAAACCACCCCATGCTTGTAATAAAGCGGAATGAACAGGTAGCTGACGATGATCCGCGCCAGAATCGTCCCGATCACCAACTGCGCATAGGTCCAGTTCTTCTTGGCATACCCCTCGCCCGGCGCGCCGAGGAAGGTCGCCGCGCTGATCTCCGCCGCGAGGATCGACGTCAGCACAGCCCACCATGGCATCTGACGGTCGCCGAGCGCGAAACCCTCCACCGATCCGCTCTTCGAGCGCTGCGAGAGCCCGATCGTCAGAATGACCGCGAAGTAAGCCAGCAGCACCAGCCCGTCGATCCAGTATTGTCCCATGCGCGGGCTCTATCCGCCGCGCCCGTCGCCGTCGATGCCGCAATTGCTCAGCGGCTCATTTCGCGCTATCGTCCTTTATTCATGCACGACGACCTCGCCGCCCTGCTCCGCCGCCGCCGGGAAACGATCGCCGACCACCCCTTCCGCGACCGCGACCCCGCCGCTCATCTCAACGCGCTCAAAACCGTCTCGGAACAAATCGCCGCCTGGCACCAATCCCACCGCGGCGACATCCCCGCCCGCCTCGACCATTTCCTGACCAACTGCTCCTATGACAAAGCCCTCCTCTTCCTCGAATCGGGCGGAACGTGGAGGGGGCATTGAAGTTCCAAGTGCGAAGCGCGAAGTGCCGGGAAGAGTCCGGTTTGGGCCCACTTTCCATTTCGTACTTCTCACTTGGAACTTTTTCCCTTTGCCCGCCGCGCGGCGTCCCCCTTAACCTCCCCGGCGAGCAATTCATGGGTCCGCAAAAGCAGCACGTCGCCGGCATCCTCCCCGCCCGCTGGGGCTCCACCCGCTTCCCCGGGAAGCCGCTGCACCTCATCGCCGGCAAACCGCTCATCCGCCATGTCTGGGAACGATGTCGGGCCTGCAAAACTCTCGACGACCTCCTCATCGCCACCGACGACGAGCGCATCCTCGCCGCCGCCTCCTCCTTCGGCGCGAAGGCGGTCATGACCTCCCCCGATCACCCCACCGGCACTGATCGCCTCGCCGAAGCCGTCCGCTCCCTCCCGCACTCGGACATCGTTCTCAACATCCAGGGCGACGAGCCGCTCATCGACCCGGACCTGATCGACGAACTCGCCGCCGCCATGGCCGCCGACTCCTCCCTCGACATGGCCACCGCCGCCAATCCGCTCGATCCGGGCGACCCCGCCGTCCTCGACCCGAACGTCGTCAAAGTGGTCACCGCCCTCGATGGCCGCGCCCTCTATTTCTCCCGCTCCCCCCTGCCCCATTTCCGCAACGCCGTCGAAAACCTCCCTGTGCTCCGCCACAAAGGCATCTATGCCTACCGTCGTACTTTCCTCGAACGCTTCGTCTCCTGGTCCCCCTCCCCGCTGGAAAAAGCCGAATCCCTCGAACAGCTCCGCGCCCTCGAAAACGGCGCCTCCATCAAGGTTCTCCGCACTACCGACACCTCCCCCGGCGTTGACACGCCCGAACAGGCCCTCGAAGTCGAACGCCTCCTGACTTTCCACTGATCACTTCACACTTATCACTTTCATGAGATACATCTTCGTCACCGGTGGCGTCGTCTCCTCTCTCGGCAAAGGCCTTGCCGCCGCCTCCATCGGCACCCTGCTCGAACACCGCGGGCTCAGGACCCTGATGCAGAAGTTCGACCCCTACCTCAACGTCGATCCCGGCACCATGTCGCCCTACCAGCACGGCGAAGTGTACGTCCTCGACGACGGCGCGGAAACCGACCTCGACCTCGGCCACTACGAGCGTTTCACCTCCGGCGTCCTGTCCCGGATGAACAACCTCACCTCCGGCCAGGTCTTCGACGCCGTCATCAAAAAGGAGCGCAAGGGCGAATACCTCGGCAAGACTGTCCAGTTCATCCCCCACGTCACCGACGAAATCAAAGCCCGCATCTACAAAGTCACCGAGGACAACCCCGAGGTCGATGTGCTCATCACCGAAATCGGCGGTACCGTCGGCGACATGGAGGGCCTGCTTTTCCTCGAAGCCCTCCGGCAGTTCTCGCTCGAAGTCGGCAAGGAAAACGTCTGCTTCATCCACGTCACCCTGCTGCCCTTCATCAAGGCCGCCGGCGAGGTGAAGACCAAGCCGACCCAGCAATCCGTTGCCAAGCTGCGCGAGATCGGCATCCAGCCCGACATCATCATCTGCCGCACCGAAGCCGACCTCGACGAGGACAACCGCCGGAAAATCGCGATGTTCTGCAACGTCGACAAAAAGCACGTCGTCGCCTTCCGCGACGTCGCCCACACCATCTACGAATGCCCGCTCGATCTGCGCCGCGACAAGATTGACCGCCTTGTCGTAGACAAGATCGGCCTCGGCCACACCCCCGCCCCCGCATTGGAGGACTGGGAAACCTTCGTCCGCCGCGTCATCCACCCGAAGCACAAGATCACCATCGCCGTCGCCGGCAAGTACATCGAACTTCAGGACGCCTACAAATCCATCTACGAATCCCTGATCCACGCCGGCGCCCACCACGACACCAAGGTCAACATCCTCCGCGTCGAAGCCGAGGCCATCGAAGACCACGGCGCGAAGGCCGTCATCGGCGATGTGGACGGCATCCTCGTCCCCGGCGGCTTCGGCGACCGCGGCATCGAGGGCAAGATCCTCGCCGCCCAGTACGCCCGCGAAAACGGCATCCCCTATTTCGGCATCTGCCTCGGCATGCAGATCGCCACCATCGAATTCGCCCGCAACGTCTGCAAGCTGCGCGACGCCAACTCCACCGAGTTCGACAAAAACACCCCCTTTCCCGTCATCTGCCTCCAGGAAGAGCAGCGCGGAATCGAAGACATGGGCGCCACCATGCGCCTCGGCTCCTGCGAAAGCATTCTCTTCGCCGGGACGAAAGCCGCCGAACTCTACGGCGGCGGCGACCGCATCCACGAGCGCCACCGCCACCGCTACGAATTCAACTCCGACTTCCAGGACAAGCTCCAGGAATGCGGCCTCGTCATCTCCTCCGTCTCCGCAAAAGAGGGTCTGGTCGAAATCGTCGAACTCCCCGATCATCCCTTCTACGTCGCCGCGCAATTCCACCCCGAATTCCAGTCCAAACCGAACAAGCCGCACCCGCTCTTTTCCGGCTTCGTCAAAGCCGCGCTCGACCGCTCGCTCAATCAATAAGAGCGTTCCGCTACCAACGTAGCGGAACGGCTGCGCCGTTCCCGGCGGAGCGCTCGATGGCCCGAGCCGTTCTGCCGGGCCATGGAATGGCGCGGCCATCGCTCCTCTCAATCCCTTCCACCTCGCCAAACATCCCTGATAGACCGGGCGCCCGTGGAGAACGTCTCCCACTCCCAGGATACCTCCTCAAGATCCGGGATATCTCCGGTCAACGGCGTCATCACCGGCACGGTCACTGCCGGCGAGACCGGGCGCTCGAAGAACATCCGCGGAATCCCGACGCGGCGGGATGGGTCGGCCGACAGCGCCCGCTCCATGGCCAGCCGTCCCGGTTTGACCACCACCTCGACCCAGATCGCACGCGTGCCATCAATGAAAACGGGCTCCACGATCTCCCCCTCAGCGTCCTCTTCCAGGGGAAAATCGTCGTTTCCCCAGGGGAGAAGCAGGCCCACCGTCGCGGCCCCCGCCACCGGCAGCGATCTGCCGATGGTCCACCCCGTGACATCCCATGCCACGCTGACATCGTCCGGCATCATCCGGCTGCCCGAGAAACTCCTGACATGAGGTGCATTGGTGAACGAAAGCCACCGGAACGTCAGATTCACCTCCACGCCGCGCGGATCCGAACCGCCCGCCGGCCCGGTGCTCGCCAGGATCGCCGCCCCGTTCCCTCCGCTCGCCGTCAGGGCCGCGTCGCAGCCCTCTGCCGTCAAACCCAACACGGTGACTCCCACGAGCGCCAAGCGGAACCTTCCTATGGACCGATACACATCCCCCGTTTTCATGCAATAATGCCTGTTACGACAGGGGAGTCGCCGGCAAAGAAGCATCGGCCATACCAATGTCAACGGGAGAGATGCTGCAAAGTCATGCGGAACCGGAATCCTTCGGATGTGCGCCCGTTTTTGAAATTCCGTGACACTCCTCCCGGCAAAATCCGGCTCTTGGCGGAGCGCCTTTCATCGCTAGGCTTTCTCCCGTGAACGGCCAACTCCTGCTTCTCGGCGTGCGCGGTCCCGAGCTTCAACCGGACGAAATCGCCCTCTTCCAGCGCCTGCAACCCGCCGGTTACATCCTCTTCGGTCGCAACATCGTCTCCCCGGAGCAGACCCGGAAACTCACCGATGATCTGCGCGTCCTCTCCAACGAAGAACCGATTCTCGCCATCGACCAGGAAGGCGGCAGGGTCACCCGCACCAAGGACATCGCCCCGGCGCTGCCCTCCGCCGCGGCTCTCGCCGCGAAAGACGACCCCATCCTGACCGCCAAAGCCGGCATGCTCACCGGCGACCTGCTCCGCCTGCTCGGCTTCAACCTCGACTTCGCCCCGGTGCTCGATCTCGAGCACCATCCCGGCGTGCAAAACGCCTTGCGCGGACGCTGCTGGGACCGCAACCCGCAGCGGGTGATCGACCGTGCCGGCACCTGGAACCGCTGGCTGCGGAAACGCTCCGTGCTCTCCTGTGCCAAGCACTTCCCCGCCTGCGGACGGGCGCTTTCCGACCCCCACCACGATCTCCCTTCCAGCGACGCCACACTGGAGGAACTCCTGCGCGAGGACGTGATCCCCTACACCGCGCTGATGCCGGAGCTCGATGCCGTCATGCTCGCCCACGTCCTCTTTCCCTCCATCGATCCGGAGCGCCCCGCCTCCCTGTCGCGGCGCATCGTCACCGGCTTCCTCCGCGACCAGCTCGGCTTCGACAGGCACCTCGTCCTCACCGACGACCTCGACATGGGCGCGATCTCCGGCCGCTACCCGGACAATTCCGACGTGCCCGCCGCCCTGCTCGCCGGCAACGACCTGGCGATGATCTGCCACCGCACCGAGCGCGCCGAGGACGCCGCCGCGAAAATCGCCGGACTCCCCGCCTCCGCCACCTTCGATGCCGAAAAGCGCCTCCGGCATTTCCGCAAAAAGCTCCACGCCCCACTCAAATGGTCGCGCGACAAATGGAATCAATACTGCGACGAAATCGCCGAAGTCGCCGCCCAGGTTCCGGAACTTGCCGACGGGGTTCCAAGTTCGCCTGTCGCGGACTATTGACCGTGGCACAATACCCGCCGGGCACTCGAAGGGCGAACCTCAATAATCGCGGCGGGAAAAACGCCATGCCGCGAGGGCGAGAACCACCGCTTCGAAGGCCAGCGAAGTGCCGAAGACGTAGACGACGCTATGTCGCTCGTCATAGCGCTTCATCGCGCCGGACGTCCGTGTGTCGGGCATCGCGCCGGTGAGAAGTGCGTCGAGCGAGAGCCCGGCCAGGGCGGAGTCGCGCTCTTTCATGCGGATGAGGCGCTTGAGATAAATGACCGTGTCGCGCGTTTTCGGCAAAGGAGTGGCGACCATGCGGGCGGTGCGGTGGGCAGCGACCAGGGCGCTTTCTTTGTCCTGCTCTTCATCCTCGCCGGCCTCGCTGATCTCGCCGCTGCCGAAGTCGATCTTGATGCCGCTTTCAGGCATCAGGTGCGCCGTCTGATAGAGAAAATCCTCCGTCCACTGGGCGAGCAGACTGGCGCCCCAGACGAGAAAGGCGGAGAGCAGGGCGAAGAGCGTGGACTTCGTCCAGACGCCGAAAAGCACGGCGACGCTGTAAATCAGACTGAAAACGAAAGTGACGAGCGGAACGGCCCAGAAAATCCCCGGATTCCACTCCCCGAGGCGGCAACCGAGGGCGAGGAAGACAATGAGAACGAACACGGCGACCTGCAGCGCCACGAAGAGCAAGCCGCCGATGAACTTCCAGAAAAAGAGGCGTAAGCGCCCGATGGGCTTGGAAAGCGAAATGCCGATCGAGCCCTCGGCCAGGAAATCCGGAAAAATGGAAGCGGTGGAAACAAGCGCGAGCGCGATGGCCAGCCAGGCGAGCCACCAGCGGACGAGGACATCGGTGAAAAGCAAGAGGTAGAAGGCGTGCGCCTCGTTGCTGCCTTGGTACAGCAGGGGATTCTCGAACTCCCGGAGCCCGAAGAAAAGAGTCATCCCGCGCTCGTTGAAGCCAATGGATGCATAGAGCACGGCAACGAGGACGGATATCACGAGCGCCACCCAGAAAAGCCGCCGGGCGCTCAGCAGGCGGAAGGAATCGAGCAGGATCGTCAGTTCTTGTCTCACGGTGCGGTCGGGGCGGGAGGCTGGATGGATTCGAGAAAGAGATCTTCGAGCGACTTCCGCACTTCGCGGATTTCGCGGATCGGCACACCCGCCGCGCGCAGGGCGTCGATCACCGGCTGGACCGGCGCGGCGTCGGCCGCATCGAGCGAGACGCGGTCACCGGCAACTCGGAGCCCCTGCTTTTCGAGCGTCTCGCGGAGAAGCGGCGGCACGGGCCCCATCGTACGAAGCTCGTAGTGGCGGCCATGGCGGGTGAGCTCCTCGACCGGGCCGGATTCGACGACTTTGCCGCGCGAGAGGATCGCCACATGATCGGCCACCTGCTCGACCTCGGCGAGCAGGTGGCTGTTGAGGAAGACCGTGCGGCCTTCGTCGCGGATCGATTCGATCAGCTTGCGGATTTCGATGCGCCCGCCCGGATCGACGCCGTCGGTCGGTTCGTCGAGGATGACCAGATCGGGTTCGTTGACGAGGGCCTGGGCGATGCCGATGCGCTGGCGCATGCCTTTCGAATACGTGCCGAGCTTTTTGTCCCCCCATTCGGCCATGCCGACACGTTCGAGCAGCCGGCCGGTGCGGCGTCGTGCCTCGGCGGCGGAAACCTTGGCGAGACCGGCGGAATAAGCGACGATCTGCCGGCCGGTGAGATACTCGGGAAAGCGGGCGTGCTCGGGCAGATAGCCGACACGGGCGAGCGTGGGGCGGTGCCCGATGGGCCGGCCGAGCAGCGTGCCTGAGCACTCGGTGGGCCGCAGGATGGTGAGCAGCGATTTGACCAGAGTGCTCTTGCCGGCGCCATTCGGGCCGAGCAGCCCGAAAACGGAACCCGCCGGGACGGACAGGGCGACGCCGGCGAGCGCCTCGAAACGGCCGTAGCACTTCCGCAGGCGCAGGATGTCCAGGGCAAGTTCACTCATCGCCGGTTTTCTAGGGAGTCGACCCGCCACCGGAAAGAGAATAGATGGGTACGTCGCCCGGCTTCAGCCGGACACCGTAACAGGCATGCCACCCACTCCCGGCCGCATTCCGTTCCCAGACATCCCGAACTTGCCCGCCGCGCGCAGCGATGCATTCTCTCGACGCACATGGAATGGAACTCCCTCGGCATCGCGATCGTCATCGCCCTGTTCCTGCTCTGGAATCTGGATTTCGCCGCCACACTTCTCAACCTCAAGGCTCTCTCCCCCGAACTCCCCGCCGAATTCCGCGACACCTACGATGCCGACCGCTACGCTCGCTCCCAGGCCTACACCCGCGATTCCGCGCGTTTCGAGATCATCCATTCCATCTACTCCCTCACCCTGCTGCTGGTCTTCTGGTCGCTCGGCGGCTTCGGTTGGCTCGATGAATTCTCCCGCAGCTTCGTCTCCGGGGACATCCCCGCCGGTCTTGTCTTCCTCTCCCTCCTCTTCCTCGGCCACACCCTGCTGCACCTCCCCTTCTCCCTCTACGACACCTTCGTCATCGAGGAACGCTACGGCTTCAACAAAACCACCCCGAAAACCTTCGCACTTGATCAGCTCAAGAGCCTGCTGCTCGCCGCCGTCCTCGGCCTGCCGCTCGCCGCGGGCATCCTCTGGATTTTCGGCAACGTCCCGCACGCCTGGCTTTGGGCCTGGGCGCTTTTCGTCGCCTTCCAGCTCGTCCTCACCTGGCTGGCCCCGACCCTGATTCTGCCGCTCTTCAACAAATTCACCCCGATGGAAGACGGCCCCCTACGCCGTGCCATCGAGACCATGGCGGAAAAATGCGGCTTCCCCCTCGGCGAAATCTCGGTCATGGACGGTTCCAAACGCTCGACCAAGGCCAACGCCTTCTTCACCGGCTTCGGCAAAACCAAAAAAATCGCCCTCTACGACACCTTGATCGAGGAGCAAACCCAGGACGAACTTGTCGCCGTGCTCGCCCATGAAATCGGCCACTTCAAGCTCCGGCACATCATCCAGCGCCTCGCCGTCTCCGTCCTGCAGGCGGGAGTTCTCTTCTACCTCCTCGGCCTCGTCATCGACCCGTCCGGGAAATTCTCCCGCCTGCTCTTCGATGCCTTCGGCGTCAAAGAAATCTCTCCGCACGCCGGTCTCGTCTTCTTCGGCCTGCTCTTCTCCCCCGCCAGCCGCCTCCTCGGCATCGCCGCCAACGCCTGGTCCCGCAAACACGAGTTCGAGGCCGACGCCTACGCCGCCCGCGCCACCGGCGATCCCGAATCCCTCGTCTCCGCCCTGAAAAAACTCTCCGCCAAAAACCTCTCCAACCTCACCCCCCACCCCTTCCGCGTCTTCCTCGACCATTCCCATCCGCCCACCCTCGTCCGCATCCAGGCGCTCCGCTCCCTTTAACCTGAAAACGCCATGTCCCATCGAGGTCTGCTCCACCACATGATCATCAACGTCTCGGACGTGAAGCGATCCTCCCCCTTCTACACTGCGATGTTCCGCTATCTGGGTTACGAACTCAACGGAAGCGACTACGGGGAGGATTACGGCTACGAGGATTGGAAGCGGTGGGATCTGGACACCCCTCACGAAATCAGCATCTGTCAGGTTTGCGATCCGTTCAAAGCCGTCCCCCACCAGCGCGGCGCACTCGGCCATCATTGCCACATCGCCTTCTGCGCCGAAGACCGGGAGGACGTGGATCGCTTCCATCGCGAAGTGCTGCTCCCTCTCGCCGCGCAGGGCCTGTGCGACGTGGAAGACCCACCCTGCGACTGTCCCGAATACAACGAGGGCTACTACGCCACCTTCTTTACCGATCCCGACGGCTTGAAATATGAGTTCGTCATCAATCCGAACCACTTGCTCAAAAAAGCACGGCGACAACCGGGCAACGTCTCTCTCTGACTTTCGCCAAATTATCCCAATTATCTTAAATTACCCAATCTCCTACCATGCACTCACCCGACCCATCCCGCTACGACGGCCGCATGCCCTACCGGCGTTGCGGCGACTCCGGCCTGCTGCTGCCCGCCATCTCCCTCGGCTGCTGGCACAATTTCGGTCACGTCGACGACCAGCACGAAGCCCGCGCCGTCCTGCGCCGCGCCTTCGACCGCGGCGTCACCCACTTCGACCTCGCCAACAACTACGGCCCGCCGCCCGGCAGCGCCGAGGAAAACGTCGGCCGCATCCTCGCCGAAGACTTCGCCGCCCACCGCGATGAAATCCTCGTCTCCACCAAGGCCGGGCACCTCATGTGGCACGGCCCCTACGGCGAATGGGGCTCGCGCAAGCACGTCCTCTCCTCGCTCGACCAATCGCTGCGCCGCCTGCGCCTCGACTACGTGGACGTCTTCTACTCCCACCGCCCCGACAAGGAAACCCGGCTGGAGGAAACCATGTCCGCCCTCGCCACCGCCGTGCGGTCCGGCAAGGCCCTCTATGTCGGTCTTTCGAAATACCCGCTGAAAATGCTCCGCCGCGCGGTGAAACTGCTCAAGGACATGGGCGTCCGCTGCCTCATCTACCAGCCGCCCTACTCCATCCTCAACCGCTGGCCCGAGGCCGAGGGCATCCACGACTGGCTGGAGGAAAAAGGCATCGGCTCCATCGTCTTCAGCCCCCTCGCCCAGGGCATGCTCACCGGCAAATACGTCGACGGCATCCCCGGCGACTCCCGCGCCGCCCGGCCCGACGGCTTCCTCCAGACCTCGCAGGTCGAATCCCGCCTCGAAGAAATCCGCGCCCTGCACCAGGTCGCCGCCGAACGCGGTCTCAGCCTCCAGCACCTCGCCCTGCGCTGGGTGCTCGACCAGCCTGCCGTCACCTCCGCCCTCATCGGCGCGCGCACCGTCGCCCAGCTCGACGACTCCCTCGCCGCCCTCGAAGTCGAACCCCTCGATGCCGAAACCCTCGAATTCATCGACTCCATCTCCCCCGCCGTCCCGAAAGACGACGCCGAGGGATGATTGCCTGACTCGTGCCTTCACAAATGGAAATGGACCGGGATGGATAGGATGAATGGGATTCTTCGTAAAAAATCCCCTCCATAGCCATCCGCGGAAATTTTTCCTTATCCCATCCATCCTATCCATCCCGGTCCTCAAACTCCAACAACCGATAAAACATGAACCCGCTGCTCCGCATCGCCACCCTCGCAACGCTCGCCGTTTCCTCCGCCTTCGCCGACGAGGAAAAATGGGTCTCCATCTTCAACGGCAAGGATCTCGACGGCTGGACGCCCAAGATCCAAGGCTACGAACTCGGCGAAGATCCGAAGAAAACCTTCGTCGTCAAGGACGACGCCCTGACCGTCACCTACGAAAATTATGACGAATGGGGCAACGCCTTCGGCCACATCTTCTACAAGACCAAATACTCCAACTACAAAATCCGCCTCGAATACCGCTTCACCGGCGAGCAGGTGAAGGGCGGCCCCGGCTGGGCGACGCAGAACTCGGGCATCATGCTCCACTGCCAGGACCCCAAAACCATCGGCAAGGACCAGAGCTTCCCCGTTTCGCTCGAATTCCAGCTCCTCGGCGCGGGCAACGGCGTGAAAACCACCGGCAACCTCTGCACTCCCGGCACCTACGTCAGCATCGGCGGCCAGGTGAACAAAGCCCACTGCATCGGCGCCAAGCCCGCCACCCTGCCGCTCGACCAATGGGTGAAGGCCGAGGCCGAAGTCCGCGGCGGCAAAATCGTGAAACACTTCATCAACGGCGAACTCGCCATGGAATACTCCGACGCCAAGCTCGACGAAAACGACGGCGACGCCAAGCCGCTGATCGAGGCCCAGGGCAACAACGACCTCACCGAGGGCTACATCAGCCTCCAGTCCGAAAGCCACCCCTGCCAGTTCCGCAATATCGAGATCCTGGAGCTCGATCCGTAAGATCCGCTCCAGCAAGCCGCACGATTGGCGGAAGCCCGTATCCGGAGCGACTTCGGGCTTCCAAGCGTCGCGGCTGTAATATGCACTTGGCAAAGAATGAATCGGTTCCAACAAGCAATTCTTGGTTTGACCATCTTTACAATCAGTATAAGCAGGCGGAGCTACTGTCGGGATTGTAAGTTTCGATCGACTGGCCGATTCGGCTGTATTCGTTTCCGGCCGGATTCCCGTGAACGGGGTGACTGTGCCAGGTAGGACTGCCTACTCCTTGAATGAAGTATTGACGGGATCTCCAGTGACAGATCAAGGAATATCGATATTCCAAGATGATACTACGATAGAGTTTCAATTCACCAATCCGATTTCAAATAATTCTGGTTTTGATATAGTCCTTTTTGTTTCAACTGGAGATCCATCGCTGAATTTCAATATCGCCACGAGCTTTGATGAATTCCTTTTAAGTGATTCGACTTCAGACTCTTTCGACACCGAGTTCACCGGCGAATACTTGAGATACGGTCGGGGTAGCGGTGGACCTGGCCCAGTATTCGAGGTGCCGATTATGGCAAGATTTTTCGATTTTTCAGACTTGGGCGTTCCGCATGGGCAGAAGATAAACATCATTCGTATCAGCAGTGTTCATCAAGCCAGCGAAGTGGTGCTCTTTGGGTTGGCTGCGGTCCCTGAACCGTCTGCGGTGGGGTTTGCCTCCGCGGCATGCCTCGTACCACTACGGAGACGAAATCGGCGAATCGGCCCTCCATAGTAGCGCTTGCGGCTCCGCGACGCCTTGCGCACTTCGTCCGGGGATGAACAAGAAGGACGGCTGATGGCAGGAGAAACTTCATCCCCAGATTTCCCTCGCGGCCCCTCCGCTGTCCGCGCACTTGCAGGTTGCCC
The DNA here is from genome assembly GCA_037190465.1 of Haloferula sp. Classification (GTDB taxonomy): domain Bacteria; phylum Verrucomicrobiota; class Verrucomicrobiia; order Verrucomicrobiales; family Akkermansiaceae; genus Haloferula. The sequence continues at coordinate 175,932 of JBBCJF010000008.1, forward strand.
CCCTTGGAAGAATCGCCAAGGGTAACGCGTTCCCGTTGTTCCTCGCTCATGTTCAGGCATCTTCTCCGTGGTTTCGCCGTCTTCTCCCTGCTGCACCCGCTCGTCGCGGCGCCGGTGATTTCCGAATTCATGGCGGACAACGAGTCCACGATCCGCGACGAGGACGGGGATTTTTCCGACTGGATCGAAATCCACAACCCGACCGCGGAGGCGCTTCCGCTGAACCAGTGGTGCCTGACCGATTCGGCGACGAACCCGACGAAATGGCGCTTCCCCGACATGGAACTGGCGCCGGGCGAGTTCCTCGTCGTCTGGGCCTCGAACAAGAACCGCCGCACGCCCGGCGCGCCGCTGCATGCGAATTTCGCGCTGTCGAAGGACGGCGAATACCTCGCGCTCGTCCGGCCGGACGGCACCGCCGGGCAGGCATTCGCCCCGGCCTTCCCGCCGCAGCGGGCGGACGAATCCTTCGGTGCGCGCTTCGACAGCGTGACGCTGCTGGAGCGGGGCGAGACCGTCAGATTCCGCGCGCCCGACGGTGCCGGCAATCCGACGGCGGACTGGCGGGAGGCAGCCTATGACGACGGTTCATGGTCCTCCGGGCCGAGCGGCCTGGGCCACGGGATGACGGTGCCGGGCATCACCGTGCGGCAGGTCTTCAAGAACGTCGCCCTGAACGGCGAGTTGAGCGGCGGACTGCCCGATGCCAATGCGCTGCTGGCCCTGCCGGACGGCCACCCGGGCATCCTCTCTTCGACCACGGCCACGGTGCCGGTGGTGAATTTCCTCGGCGAAGGCAGCGACGGCCGCTTCGGGGGAAACCTCTCCCCTCCCGGCGGCGCCGGCGACGACTACGCGATCCAGGCCACCGGCTTCGTCGAGATCGCGACCGCAGGCACCTACACCTTCGGCCTGAATTCCGACGATGGCGGTTCGATCCACATCAACGGCTCGCCGGTGATGATCGATAATTCCTACCACGGCCCGCAGGACCACTTCGGCAACGTTTTCCTCGAAGCGGGCCTGCACTCCTTCGTGGTGGTCATGTTCGAACGCGGGGGAGGAGACTGCGTCGAGTTCTTCGCCGCGCCCGGTCACCACACGACGTGGAACGCGAGTCTTTTCCGGCTTGTCGGCGATACGGCGAATGGCGGTCTGCCGGCGACGACCCTGCCCTCCGGCAGCGGCGGCGTGATCGCGACGAACACCCAGGCGGCCTTGTCGGGGAAAGCGGGCGCTTATTTCCGCGCGCCCTTCGCCGCGCCCGGCGAAGGCATCGGCGCCCTCTCCCTCGTGATGCGCCACAACGACGGCTTCGCCGCCTGGCTGAACGGCACGCCGGCGGCCGCCGACAACGCACCCGCCGCGCCGGAGTGGAACTCGACCGCCTTCGGTGAAAGGGCGAATTCCGACAGCCTCCGCCGCAAGGGCTTCAACCTGATACCCTATCTCTCCGCGCTGAACGGCGGGACGAACGTGCTGGCCATCCACGGCATGAAAGCATCGGTGGCGGACACCTCCTTCCTCGTCCTGCCGGAAATCATCGCCGGCTCGCTCGAACCCGGAGAACCTTTCGCATTCTACGGCGGCGGGCGGGCCACGCCGGGCTGGATCAACGGCGATCCATCGTCACTGGGCAAGGTCGCCGACACCAGTTTCAGCGTGAAACGCGGCTTCTACACCGCGCCGGTCGAGGTCGCCATCAGCACCGCCACCCCCGGCGCGACGATCCGCTACACCACGGACGGCTCGACGCCGACGGAAAGCCACGGCGACGTCTATTCCGGCCCGCTGACGATTTCCTCGACCACCGTGCTGAGGGCGCGGGCGGTGATGGAGGATTGGGAGCCGACCAATGTCGATACGCAGACCTACTTCTTCGTGGATGACATCATCCTGCAGTCGCCGGACGGCGCACCGCCTCCCGGCTGGCCGGCCTCCAGCGGGACCGCGCAGGTGCTCGACTACGGCATGGACCCCGACATCGTGAACCATTCGAATCCGCAGATCGGCGGCCCGGAGGTGGCGAAATCCGCGCTGCTGGCGCTGCCCGCAGTCTCCCTCGTCACCGATCTGCCGAATCTTTTCAACATCGACGGCTCCCAGGGCATCTACTCGAACCCCCACGGCCGGGGTTTTCCTTGGGAAAGGCCGGTATCGGTGGAGTGGATCCTGCCGCCGGACTCCGAAAATCCGAACGGCCGGGGCGAATTCCAGATCGACGCCGGCCTGCGCATGCGCGGTGGCTTCTCCCGCTCCACCGACAACCCGAAGCACTCCTGGCGCCTCTTCTTCCGCGGCGACTACGGGGAAACGAAGCTCCGCTACCCGCTCTTCGGCCGCCACGGCGCGGCGGAATTCGACAAGATCGACCTGCGCACCTCACAGAACTACTCGTGGTCCTTCGGCGGCGACAATAACAACACCTTCATGCGCGAGGAAGCCACCCGCGTCGCTCAGCTCGACATGGGCCAGCCCGGCTCGCGCGTCGTCTATATCCACGTCTTCGTCAACGGCCAGTACTGGGGCCTCCACAACCTCGACGAGCGGACGGAAGCCGATTACGCCGAGGCCTACTTCGGCGGCGACAAGGAGGACTACGACACGGTGAAAGCCGAGCAGGACTCCGGCTACACGACCGGCGCCGTGGATGGCGACCTGGCCGCCTTCCAGGAACTCTGGAACCAATCGAAAGAAGTCCGTGCCTCGCCCGCCGACAACGCGGCCTATTTCCGCATGATGGGCCTGGCCGCGGACGGCGCGACGCCCGCGGCCGACCCCGTGCTGCTCGATGTCGACAACCTGATCGACTACATGCTGCTCACCTTCTGGACCGGCAATCTCGACGGCTGCACCTCCGCCTTCCTCGGCAACGACCGGGCGAACAACTGGTCGGGCATCCGCCGGCGCGATGGGAATCCGGGGCAGGGTTTCCGCTTCTTCGTCCACGACTTCGAACATTCCTTCTTCAACCTCAACGAAGACCGCACCGGCCCCTTCCACGATCCCCCCTCGGGGAACGAGTCGAGTTTCAGCCACGCCAACCCGTATTTCTTCCACCGGGATCTCATCGGCAACGCCGAGTACCGCATGCGCTGGGCCGACCGGATTCATCGCCATCTTTTCAATGACGGCGTGCTCACCTCCGCGGCCTGGCACGAGCGGATGAACAAGCTGGCGGAAATCGTGGATGCCTCCATCGTCGCCGAAAGCGCTCGCTGGGGCGATGCGAAGAGCGCCTCGCCGAAAACCCGCCTGACCTGGCGCAGCGCCCGCGATTCTCTGTTCGGCTACCTCACTCCGCGGGGACCGATCGTGCTCAACCAGCTCCGGGCGGACGGGCTCTATCCCGCGCTGGACGCCCCCTCCCTGTCGCCCTTCGGCGGCTATCAGGACAGCGGCGTGGAAGTGGTGGTCGGCGGCCCGGCCGGTGCGACCTATTACTATATGCCCGATGGCTCGGACCCTCGCTCACCCGGCGGCGCATTGAAGCCCGGCGCGCTCACCCACATCGTCACCGGCGGCACCGAAACGCTCATCCCCTGGTCCGGCGCGGATTGGAAGTACGAGGCGAACGGCCTCAATCTCGGTACCGCCTGGCGCGAGCCGGGGTTCGACGACTCCGGCTGGCCGAGCGGCCCGGCGGAGCTGGGCTATGGCGACGGCGACGAAGCGACCGTAATCCCGATCGTCTTCGCCAGCCCCGGCCAGAAAGTCGCCACCTGTTATTTCCGCCGGTATTTCGATGTCAGCAATCCGGACGAGATCACCTCTCTCACCGTCCAGGTAAAATACGATGACGCCTGCGCCGTCTACCTCAACGGCACGCGCATCGCCGGCACCCTGCCCATCGATCCCGCTTACAATTATTACAGCGGCAACGCGATCGAGGACACGATCCTGGAAGCCCCCGTCCCGCCCGGTCTGCTCCAGCCCGGCGTGAACCTGATCGCGGTGGAAGTCCACCAGGCCAACGGCGGCAGCTCGGACCTGAGCATGAACTTCTCCCTCACCGGCCACCGCAGCAGCACCTCCACCCCGCTGTACCTCACCGGCAGCGGCGAGCGGGTTTTCCGCATGCGCGCCGCCAGCGGCCCGGCCTGGAGCGCGCTGACGGAGGCCACCTACTTGCTCGACACCGAGCCGGCCTCGTCCGCCAATCTCGCCATTTCGGAAATCATGTACCACCCCGCCGATCCGAGCGCTGGGGAGGAAGCGGCAGGCTTCACCGACAAGAACGAGTTCGAATTCATCGAGCTGCTCAACATCGGCACGCGCCATGTCGACCTTCATGACGTCTACTTCCATGGCGCGATCGACTTCGATTTCACCGGCGCGGCCACCGGCCGGACCCTCGCCCCCGGCGCCCGCGTGCTGGTGGTGGCGAACAAGGCCGCCTTCGAACTTCGCTACGGCCCCGGCAAGCCGGTCGCCGGCCAGTACTCCGGCAAGCTCGACAACGCCGGCGAGCATATCTTCCTCGTGACCCCGGACGGCGGCCCGATCCGCGACGTGGACTACTCCGACGACCCGCCCTGGCCCGCCGAAGCGGACGGCGCGGGCTTCTCGCTGGTCCGCCGCTTCCCCGGCGATGCCGCGGGCGATTCGGTGGCATCCGGCTGGCGCGCCAGCACCGCCCCCGGCGGTTCGCCCGGCGAAGAAGACACGCCGCCGCCCGGCAGCTACGACGGCTGGCGCATCGCCGCCTTCGAAGCGCACGAACGCTACTACGCCGCGGTCTCCGGCGAATCCGCCGATCCCGACGGCGACGGCCGCAACAATTTCGAGGAATTCGCCCTCGCCACCGACCCGCTGCTGCGCGACCGGCCCGAAGTCTTCTTCACCTGGAGCGAAAACTCCGGCTCCGCCCACGCGGCATTGCGTTTCCTGCGTCCCGAGGCCGTCACCGGCGTGCTCTACGAACTGCTCGCCTGCGACAACCTCGAAGACTGGCAGCCGGTCGAAACTTCCGTGGCCACGGCGACCCCGCTTGGCGATGGTATCGAATCCGCCGTCATCCGCGATCCCTTCCCCGCCACCGCACCGAAGCGTTTCCTGCGCCTGCGGGTGACGCCGCAGCCTTGACCCGTTCCCGGATCGATGGAGAGCGCAAGCATCCTTTGAGGCCAAACTGACGGATGAAATTTCCCCGGAGGATGAAGGCAGCGGTGGATTCTCACTCCGCCTCCGGTGTCACCATCAGCGCGATTTCCTCGCCGCCGCGCCTGACCTTGATCCGCGCCGTGACCGCCGGGCGCAGGAAGTAGAAGGCATTCACCGCATCGGCATAATCTCCGACTTTTCTCCCGCCGATCTCCAGCAATACATCCGATACTTTCACTCCCGCACGACCGGCCGGTGAACCCTCCAGCACCCGCAGCACCTGGGGTGCCGGCGCTCCGGGCTTCAGGCTGAGCCCCAGACGGGCTCGCAGCACCCGCCCGTCGCGCTTGATGCCGTCGAGCGCCCGATGAACCACCTCCACCGGCAGCGCGTAGCCGCTCCGTTCGCCGCTGGGCTCGTAGGCGACCGCCACCAGCCTGCCGGAAGCGTCCAGCAACGGCTGACCGGGCAATGGCGGCTCCCCCTGGTAGTCGATCTTGAGCAACGCCAGCGGCAGGACCTTGCCGCCCACCTGCTTGATCCATCCCGCGGTGGCCCCCCGCGGCCCGCCGCGGACCTCGACCGGAAATCCATCCCCCGGCGGTGTCGCGGCGCGCATTGCCAGCGGCGGCGCGGCCGGACCGGCGGAGCGGAAGATCACCAGACGCGACACCGGATCGAGATGCGGCACAGCCTCGGCGGGCCGGCCATCGGTCAGCAAGCGTCCCACCCCGGCATCCTGCCCCGGCAGAGCAACCGTAACGAAATACCGTCCGTCATCGACCGGAAAAGCCGCCGACTCGCCGCCCGGGAAACGCGCGGACCACCCGGCCGCAGCTTGATTCACCGCGATCGGCAGACAAACGAGCATCATCAGTGCCGCGAGGCACCGCCGGGGGGAGCAGCGCATGGCAGGGCCTTCGGATTAAAATACCTGCTCGCCCGTGCTGCCCTGCGTGGAAGGACGGAGATCCAGCTCTTCAAGCTGCTCCATCTCCAGCGCGGGCGCCGGTTCCACCCGGAAGTCGATCCGCTCGACCGGCACCGGCTGCACCTGCGTGCCTTCGGGGGAAAGCAGGAACAGGGCGGCGATGGAGGCGTAAGCCACTCCCATACCGTACACCCATTTCGATTTCGAGGCGCCGAGATTCGAGAACCAGAGCGCGAAGCGCTTCCAAAGCCCCGCGACACCGGTCAGCGCGGCTTCCTCTTCACGGCGCCGACGGTGGAATTCCACCAGGAAATCCTCGAAATACCCCTCCCCGGGACGCTCATGGCGCTTCAGGGCCAGCAGGCTTTCGATCTGTTCGACGCTTGGTTTCACAGCGGTTGATAGTTAAAGAATCTAAAATTTCTTCGGTTTGGCAAGAATTTTTTCAAATTCCCTGGTTCCAATAATCCTGCAGCAGCGATTGCAGATGCTGGTGCGCGTAGTGAAGGCGCGACCGGACGGTGCCTTCCGAGATTTTCAGCACTTTCGCAATCTCGGCATGGGGTATGCCTTGGATGTCGAACATCGTCACCACGGTTCTGTGGGGTTCAGACAGGCGCATCATGGCTTCGTTCAATCTTTTCTGGAGTTCGTGCAGGTTGCTCTGCGCCTCCGGATTCGCCATATGGGCGGAGTCGATCATGGCCGGGTCCTCGTGGATGGAGGAGTCGAGATCGTTGAGACTCATCCCCGTGCGGCGCTTGCGTTTTTTTAGAAAATTCAGCGTCATGTTCACTGCGATCTGATAGATCCAGGTATAGAAGGACGACTGGCCGCGGAAGCGGGGCAACGCGTGGTAGGCCTTGGCGAAAATCTCCTGCAAAAGATCGTACGTGTCCTCCTTGTGGGCGGTCATGTTGTACACGAGTCCGTAGAGCTTTTCGCCATACTTGAGGATCAGGGCGTCGAAGGCGCGCGTGTCGCCGTTGCGGGCGCGTGCGACGAAATCGGCATCCGGGTCCGGCGGCTGGGTGTCGTCCGGCATTGAGGGGTGGTCAGCGGGGGGTGAACGTGCCAAGGCTACACGTCCCGCTCCGGGTGTAAAGCAGGAGCGTGCCGACTATTTTCCATCCCATGAAATAAGGAATCCTTTGTGATTCGCCGGATTTCCGGCTAGCATCGGCCACCCCGCCCCATGTCTCGCAAGATTTCAGTCCCGAACAAACCCCGCGCCGCTCAGATGGTGCTGCTTTTGGCGGCTCTGGTGCTGGTGGTGGCGGGTTTGAAGGCGGCGCAGGCTTTCTTCGTGCCCGTCCTGCTGGCCTTTTTCATCGCGACGGTGAGTTATCCGGTGACCGATTGGCTCCGGCGCCATCGCGTGCCGCGGTCCATCGCGGTGCTGCTGACGGTGCTGGTCGATTTCGCCTTCCTCGCCGCGGTCGTGCTGCTGGGAGTGATGATCGTCGGCGATTTGCAGAAAAAGTGGGACGAAGAGTACTATCATCTCACCCGGGCGAAAATCCAGGACACAAGTACCGCATTCGCCGCCAAGCTGGACGAATGGGGCGTGGAGGACGCCAGCGAGAAGGTGAGGGAAATCACCAACGAAAACCTGGCGGAGCTGCGCAATATCAAGTTTGCCCAGATCTGGTCGCTCGGCACCGGCGTGGTGGGGAAGGTGCTGGCCTTTTTCGCGACCTTCGGCATCGTGGTCATCCTGACGATCTTCATGCTGCTGGAGGCGCGGGGGTTCCGGCGGCGATTCGGCGCGATCCGGGAGGCGCGGGGGCCGAATTTCGAACGAATGTCGGGCGCGATGCGCGACACGCAGCGCTATCTGGGCATCAAAACGGTGATCAGCCTGGCCACCGGCCTGCTCGCCGGGGCTCTCTGCTGGGTGGCGGGCGTCGATTTCTTCCTGCTGTGGGGCATTCTGGCCTTCGTGATGAATTTCATCCCGGTGGTGGGTTCCTTCATCGCCTCGGTGCCGCCGGTGCTGCTCGCGCTGATCGCCAAGGACGGGGGCCTGCCCGACGCGGTGGTGGTGGGCGCCGGCTATGGGCTGATCAACATGTTCCTCGACAATTTCGTGCAGCCGATGCTGCTGGGGCGCCGCTTCGGCCTGTCGATCCTGGTGGTGGTGCTCAGTGTGCTGTTCTGGGGCTGGCTGTGGGGCCTGATCGGCATCATGCTGGCCGTCCCGCTGACGATGATTCTCAAGGTGGCGCTGGATAACAGCGACGAATTCCGCTGGATCGGCGTGGCGATCGGCCAGGACGCGCAGCATCCGGAGGACGAAATGGAGGATGAGGAATCTCCGGAGAAACCGGCCGAGCCGGTGTCGGCGAAGTGATCCGGGGAAGCATGACGAGGTTCCAGAAATTTGCGACCGGCGCGCTGATTTCGGTGATCGTGCTGATTTTCGTCGGGGCGATCGTGCGGGTGAGCGGGGCCGGCATGGGCTGTCCCGACTGGCCGCGCTGCTGGGGCCGCCTGATTCCTCCGACACGGGTCGAACAGGTGGACTTGTCGAAGCTGAACTTCGAAAAATTCCGCAAAGCGGCCGGGCGCCACGGCCGCGACCCGGCGACGGTCACGCCCGAGCATATCCTGGAAAATTTCAACGCCGTCCATACGTGGACCGAATTCGTCAACCGGCTGACCTCGCTGCCGGTGGGCTTCTTCTCGATGGCCGCGCTGGTCACGGCGCTGATCCACGAAAGACGCCGCCGCTGGGTGTGCACCGCCTCGGCGGCATCGGTGGTGCTGGTGGGAATCAATGCCTGGATGGGCAGCGAGGTCGTGTCGAGCGACCTGAAGCCGGGAGTGCTCACCATCCACATGGCGCTGGCAATGCTCGTGATCGTGCCGATGACCTTCGCCGCCTGGCGCGGCTGCGAACGCCCATGGCAGATTCCCGGCGACGAATCGTTCCGCCGCCGGATGCGGTGGCTGGTCGGCGTGCTGCTGGTCCTGATTTTCGTCGAGGGCGTGCTCGGCACCCGCATCCGGGAAAACATCAGCCACTTGGCGAAGACCCACGCGCTGCGGGCGGAGTGGATCGGAATTCTTGAAAGCTCGTGGTCCTACCTGATTCACCGCAGCTTTTCCTGGCTGATTCTCGCCGCCGCCGCGGTCGCCTGGTGGAAGTCGCGTCAGTCCGCCGCTCCCGGCCGCACCGCCACGGGGGTGCTTGCGGTGGTGCTGGCCCAGATGGTTCTCGGTCTGGCGATGGCGCGCGGGGAAATCCATCCGGTGATGCAGGTCCTCCACCTCGGCTTGTCCGGAATCCTGCTGGCGCTGACCACTTTGTGGTTCTGCGGGACTTTTCGCGTTTCCGGTAGAGAAACGGCTGCGCCGTTCCGATGATCCGCCCTCGAACGGAACGACGCAATCGTTCCTCCACGCTTCTACTCCCCCACTCTCACCCGGAAGAACATCCTCGGCTCTTCCATCGGCAGCGGCACCGCGATGGGCTGCCCCTCGCCGGGATGCGTGGAAAGATCGTCCCACCCGATCAGATCAATGCTGAATTGCACGATGTAGTCGATGCCTTCCGCCCCGGGGAAGACCAGTTCCAGCCCCTCCGGCTCCGCGGCACGGACAAGCTGCGGACGGAACACCGACGCGGCATCGAAAGGATCGGTGCCGAAGGCGATCTCGTCCGCATCGGACTGGCCATCCCCGTCGCTGTCGAGGTCGCCGGGCAGGAAGGTGACGGAGACGTTATCCACCGCCAGCCCCTGCGACGGTGCGGCGGGAGGAACGAATGCCTGCCCCGCATTCGGCGCGCCTTTCGTGTAAGGACCGGTAAATTTCGTCCATGCGAAATCCGCCGCCCGTCCCCCGCTGCCGGTAAGACCCAGCGATGCCATGCCTGCGGGCTCGGAATTTTGCGACACCCCGATGTCGGTGGCCGCCATCCCCGCGGCGGGACCGCCGCCCGCAGTGAAGCTCCCCTCGTAGGAAAGAAACTGGAGCACTTGTCCGGTCGCCTTATTGACGATGGCGAAGCCGTCCCGCGGACCGTTCTGGATGCCGTCCGCGGGAAGATCCGCGGTGAAAATACGATAACCCCCGTAGGTTCCCGCATGCTGGAAATCCGCGGCGAGATTCAGCGTGCCGTACACCACTCCGTTGCCCGCGTTGTTGCCGTTGTAGAACACCACGTCGATGTCGGAAACCTCCCCCCCGAAACCCGGAGCGACGGCGATCTCGATGAACTCTCCCGTATCCGCCCCTACATTGTCGTAGTGAAACTCGTTGAGGAAAATCTCGTCCGGAGCCGCACCGCCGCCCTCGCCGGGGACAAAAGAGAAACGCAGCCCGAACGAAGCGCCCGGCGGGACGAAAAGACCGCTGGCGGTGGCCTCCAGGGCGACCGGCGCCCCGCCGGGCACCGCGCCGGGAGGCAGGCCGGTATCGGCGGCGAATACCTGCAGCGGAATGACCTCCCCGCCGATGACAAGATCGGCCCTCAACTCGTCCGCCGTGCCGCCCGGCGCGGAGCGCCATTGCCCGGCATCGAATGCCACACGCAACGCGGTCAGAGGTACCGCGGAACCATTGACGAAGGAGGTTTCAAGGAACGCGGGCTGCCCCCCCGGCAAAAAGCCCGGCGCGGCGTCCGCGGCGGAACCGTAGGCCCGCCAGCCGGACAGATGGGAAGATCCGTCGTCGAGCCCCTGCCACGCCGCGCCGCCGTCGGTCGTCCAGGGAGCGGGATCGTGCCCGCCGGTGAAGCCTTCGAAGCGCTCCGTCAGCATCTGCCCCGGCCAGGTGAAGATATAGGGACCGTCGCCATCCTCGATCCTCAGCGGCCGGCCGGCCGGATCGTAACCGGAGGCATTCGCCGTGAGCGTCGCATCGCGGGGAGCGTCCACGCGGAAATTCCTCGGCACCTTCAGGTCCACGCTGGCACTCAGGACACCGGCAGGGATGAGCAGACTTTCCGAAAGAGGTATCAATCCCGGATCGTCGGACCCTAAGGTCACTGCAACCGTCTGCGCGCGCGTCGCAGGCAGCGTGACGGTGGCCGTCACCGTGCCGTCGGGAGAGCCCTCGGTCGCGGAGGACGATGAAAGCGCCAGCGCCAGATCCGGAAAATCCTCGTCCAGCTCCAGATCGGCGAAGACCGCGTAGTGATCCGAAGCGACGGCGCTGGTCGCTCCGGCAAGCGGCTCGCCGGCTTTCGGCAGGCCCGTGTCGTTGGAGGCATCCAGCACGGAATTGTAAACCTCCGCCGCCAGCGGTCGCGCGGCGAGCGCCGGAGAGACGAGAATCAGGTCGAGCACCGGGCCGCCCGATGAAGTCGTGCCATAGGTGCTTGCCGAACCATTGAGCTGCCGCGGGTCGAGCCGTACGGCAAAGGGCGTCGTGAAATAGAACAATGGATTCGTCGAGTAGCTGACCGGATAGCCGATGTCGCTTCCCAGAACGAAGGAGCCGGGCAGGCCGGAAGGCGCTTCGCTGAAAACCGTGTGGGAAGAGGAAGGATTGAAATCGCCGAGAATGATGTAGTTGTCGCCATCCGTCAGCCCCGACGCGCTCAGATACCCTGTAAGCCTTCTCATTTCGATCGCGCGGCGGAAGCGGTCGCTCGTCTCGGTGCCGGCCTTCAAATGCGTGGAGATGACCAAAGGATCCTTGTCGGTGCCGGGCACGTCGATCTTCGCCACCGGGTGCAGGCGGGTGATTTCCCTCGCCCCCGGCGGCGAGCCGATGGCGTCCGTCATCAGGAAAGGATGCCGCGACAGAATGACGACCCGCAGACTCGTGTCGAAAACCCCCGTGACCGGCGGCACGTGCAAATAGGAATAGCCGAGACTGGCCGCGAGGACCTGCACATCGTTCGGGTTTCCCTGGAGATCGGCCGAATGAATCTCCTGCAGCGCGACCACATCCGCATCGATGCGGGCGAGAATCTCGCGCACCGACTCATGGTCGGGCGTGCCCGGATCGCCGAGACTGTAGTCGAAAAAACTCCCTCCCCAATGCGCGCCGATATTGAAAGTGGCCACGCGCAGCTCCACGGCCGGGGCCAGGGAACTCCAGCCGAACAACAGCGCCGGAAGCAGGATTCGCACGATACGGCCGGAACCCTAGCGGATGGCATGCCGCCCGGCACGCGGGAAATACGGGCTAGGGAGAAGAAAGATCGATCCGGAGCGCCGGAGCTTCGATGAAAGTGGGACTGTCGTCGTCGATCGTTATTTCGACAAACGTATGACGGATCGAATACGCTGGATCGCCATCCTGCGCCTCCCACGTCTGCGCCGGCACATGTACCTCGTACTTGCCGGGAGGGAGATTCGCAAAAACGGCGGACCGGGGGTAGCGGCCCCGGGCCGATTCGGGGATCGGGCCGAATGCTTCGAACTTCTTTCCCTGCCGGCGCAATTCGAACCACCACCGGTAGGCGGAGCGTTCGCCATCGCCCCTGGCGAAAATTCGGGCGAGATTGGTGGGAAGCTCTTTGGGCATCTTGCCACCGGGCCAGGCCACAGGGACCACCAGGGTGGAGCCCGGTTTCAGCTTCGGCTCCAGCAGGTGGCGCTTTCTATCTATCGTTACTCGGGTCATGGGCATCAGCGAGGTTCCGGGATGACGGACTCTCAACCAATAATCGCCGGGACTCACATGAGGCAGCACGAGTTTGCCGGTCTCATCCGCATGATAGCGGTACAAACTGCCATCGGAGACATTCTCGCCATCCGCCCGGTCGAATTCGATCTCCATGACATTTCCGTCTCCAGTCCGCGCTTTGGGAAGCACCGGCTTGATGGTCATCTGAATCGTTTCGATGTTTATCTCGTGGATGGCGCCGGGCTTCACGGGCAGGGAGACGGATGCTCGCAGCCACGGCGAAGAAGCGGATGTCGGAAACATGCCGCTTGGCGGCATACGATAGACCTTCGCATTTCTGATATGCTTCTCTTCGAAAAAACGATCGGAATCGACGGTGAACAATCCTTCCTCTACTTTTTCGACCCCGAACGCCACGCCACCTTCATGGCCCGGTTCACCGTAATCGAATGACATTCCCGGCGGTCGTGCCTCCCATCCGGTCAATCCTGTATCTCCCGGCCATGGCTTGCCGTTCACTGTGATGCGGAATTGCGGAGCGGGCCTTAATTCGGGGGCGGAATGTTCGATCCCCGCCGCCGTGAGAATGCGGGAGGAGCGGGTGCGGACTTCATTCAGTTCGTGCCCGAGTCCCTGCCGCGCGAGGGACACCATCCATTTCTCGGAACCCCGCGGCGTCGAGCGGATCCAATCGGCCAGCGGGAACATTTCCAGCCCCTTGGTTTCGATGAAACGGGCGATCTTTCCCTTGGTTTCATCCGTGACTCCGTTGTCGGGGCGCAACAACAGGATGAGATCCAAGCGTGGGAAATAGGGTTCGTCGTGGCCGGGATGAAAACGGGTCTTTCGAGCTTCCTCGATCCTGGCAAACTCAGCATCCCATCGGAGCTTCGCCCACTTCAACAGCATGGCAGCAGTCTTCTCGCCTCCTTGCCTGCAAAGTCCATCGGGCATGCATAGCTTGTGGAGCCATCTGCCGATTTCGAACTCTTCCGGATCGATGCCATAGGCGCGGAGAAGATTGTCCCTGGCGAAGCCCGGCTGTCCGGAGAGTTGTTTCAGGGCATCGAAGTGCTCCCCGCTTCTCAGCAGGGAGAGCGTGTGGCCCCGTTCAGACAGCCACTCGAAGTGCATGACGCCATTCGCACACCCGTCGAAACCGTTGTAGATGAAGCGGGCGTATTCCTCCGGCTTCGGCGGCGGTTCCGCCTCGATGGTGCGAGTCAGCAGGTCGTAAAAGGGAGGAGAGTCCTCGTGGACGTTAATACGTTTCTCCGGCGGCGCGGCGGGCGAAATCGCCCTGCGGGGGGAAGGCAGGGAAACCGTGTTCCAGCTTCGCCATGCCCTCACGAAATCCTCTCCGGCCGACTGGATCAGACGGGGAGGCTCCTGTTCCCCCTCCTCCGGGGGCAGACCGGGAGGAACCAGTCGAGAACCTTCGGCCAATTCGGCGGCGATTCTTTCCGTTTCGGCCTTCAGGCGATCCTGAATACTTTCCGCCGAGTGCGCCGGGAGAATCGGACACACGAGGATGGCGGAGAGAAACCGCAGGAAACAGGCCGGAGCGCGCATTCCGGGGGTATAACGAGGAACCGGCACGGGTTGAAGATCAGTCCTTCCGACGCAAGCTTCTCCGGATGCACCCGGAGAGTCCACGACCATGCCGCCGCGCCGTCTTTGCGGGTTTTCTCCTGCCTCCGGGCGGGGGAAAGCTGGAATGCCTGATTTCATGTGATGGTGCTTTGTTGTTATTCGGATCGCTTCCCCCGCAGAGCGAGCCACGCTCCTGTCCCGCAAACCGCCATAGCGGCAAGGAGGATAGGCCACGAGAAGCCGGAGCCGGTCGCTTTTTCCACGGCGGCGTTCGAGACCGTCAGGGACTTCACCGGGCGGATGCCCATGGACTCGATGGCCCGGCCCACCGGACCGTCGAGGTTGTATTCCTGCGGATCGTCCTTGAAGCGGAAGGTCCGCGTGCCCGCCTTCACCTGCGCATACCACAAGCGCCACGGCTCGATGTTCGCGTTGTAAAACTCCTCCGCGGTCATTCGGATCTTTTCTTCATGAGGAATACTCATGAAACGCTTCATCGGCGCTCCGCTCAATCCCATGCTCGTGAGAGTATTTGCCGCATGCCAGGCAGCGGGAGGCCATGGTTGATTATTAGGAGTCCAATCCTTGGGTTGCGAACCGGATCGATCCATGCTTCTCATGTCATCGAGCATATCGCCGAGGACGCGAACAGTTTCAGGGCTCGGAAGGTAGGACATCGTATAGAGGCAGAACCTCCATTCATGGCCAACACTCAAATGAGAGCGGTTGTATCGCTCGGCTTCCGCCAGTGACTTCTCATAGATTTCACTCATCCGACTAGCGTAGTATTCCGCGTGGCCGGGAATCGAGAGCAAGGTGGCCTGAGCTTCCCGAAATATTTCGTTTTCCTCGGGGCCGTTCGATTCCTGCCTCCGGCCTAACCGACGGACAATGTCTCCAATTCCTACATCTATTCCATCTCCTTCAATGATAATTTTTTCGGGGTTTTTTTGAGCATCTTGAATGATTCGTCGATATTTCCCTATCGTCGTTTCCTCCTGACACAACGAGATAACCGTCAGTAATTTACTAATTACGGTTAGCAAGATGACAAATTTATTCATAAATATGATTACTCAGTCATTTATATTATCAATCAGCCACTCCTCCGCCTTGTCCCATTCCGACTTGACCAAAAGATGGCCTGCGGTAGGGAGGTCCACCACACCGGAAAATAACAGCCTGCGGGTGCGATCAGTTCCTTCCAACGGCGCCAAACCTTTGCCTTCGTCGGGATGTTCAGGGACGGTAATCACGTGACCGACTTCGTGGGCGCAGACACGTACCAGTGCCTCTTTTGTCCAGCCGAGTTCCAACTCCGCACCGGAGACCCAGCAGGTATTGTGATCTGTATTCGGAGTGAAGCCGAAGGACACCATTCCACCGAGATAACCATGAAACGGGTTTATTTCGTTTGGCTTCGGGCCACCGAGAATGAAGATCCGGATATGGGAACCGTTGGGTTTCGCCCCCGCCTGGTCGAGCACTTTCTGCTGCTCGTCGGTGATCTCCCCAAGCTGGACATCCATGCCCCCGCTGTTGTCCAGGTCCCATTCCACTTCGATGGGCTGCCGGACCGTCACTTTGAAGACGGCGTTGAGTTGCGGCGGGAATACCTGGTCGAATTTCGCTTTGAATTCGGGGTCTTCCCCCTCCTCCGGCATCAGGGGGGCGAAGGGGGGATGGGTGTTCGCGCCGCGCTTCAGCACCACGGGGATCACCGCCACCTGCACCGTGCGCGGCTTCATGAACTTGAAGCCCACGGGAAAGCTCACGGAAGTCACTTCATTCGCGCCCGTCCCGAGCTTCGCTTCCAGCAGGCTTTCTCCGCTGTCCGGGGCATTCCCGGCGGCGCTCATGCTCACGGCAAAGGGCGATTGGGTCACGGTCACTTCCTCCTGTCCATTGAAGAGTACTCCGGGTGCCGAGAGCTTCAAGGGCGAGACGGAGGAAGCGCCGGAGAGGATTTCGAGGGCGTTGGACACCCCCGCGCCCTTCGGCACCATCGCCCACAGGCGGTGGTCGCCAAGCGAGGCTTCCTCATTGCTCGCGGCGGTGGTCACGTCCACGCCGCGGCCCTCCGCATCGTCCTTCAACCCGATGGGGAAGGCGGAGAAGACCCGGGAAGGACTGTCTTGGGAAGCGACGATGTGCGCCCGGTCGGAAATCTGGCGCAGCGTCACCAGATGCAGATGCCCGGGCAGATCCGGCGCGACCTCTTTCCAGGCGCGCGTCACCCCGTTGTTCCACACCTCATGCTCCACGATCGCGACGCCTTCGCTGGAAATATCCCGGATGGCCGAGAGCGAAGGTATCTCCTGCCAGCCGCCCTTGCTGATGCGCGGCCGGGAGCGGCGGACGTCCGGGCCGCAGGTGACGACCAGCGAGTTGGAGGACATTTTCGTGAGATTGCAGTAAAAGACGTTCTTGCCGAAATTATGCTCCGGGGGACCGAAATACATGAATTCCTCCTCCAGATTGGGGCCGAATACGAGGCCGGGCGCTTTCACCCGGGAGAAGACATATTCCGTTTCGACCCGGCTCGTCGCCCCGCTCTGCGGGTTGATTTTCCACAAACCGGGAGGAGGGAACGGCGTCGGGCTGTTCTCCGCGCTTTCCCAGGTCTGGGCGACGAATTCCCCGTCATCGGAAAAGGTGTCCCCCCAGTACGGACCGACTTTTGTCACGAACCCGGGAGGGTAAGGGTGGAGGGTTCCTTCGGAAACCACCACCGGCGCGTCGTCGATGGACTTCCACCAGACGACGGGAGTTCCCCCGTCGATCAGCGCGGTTCCGAGAATGTTGCCCGCCGAGTTCGAGGCGAATGCCCTGGGTTCGCTGCCCTGGAGTTCCTTGAGCTGGCCGGCGATCCATTGGTGGCTGCGGAAGAGCACCCTGCCGTGGGAATCGATCTGGATCGGCACCTCGGGGCTCCCGTGGTAGTCCAGCGGCGGATCGATCGGGAAGACCGCGTAGCGATAGTCCGGCGCCCGTTTCCAGTCGACGGCGGGGTCGTCCTGCGAGGCCCGGTCGCTCCAGGCGATGTCCGAACCGGGGCCGGTGGCCTGCCCGCCGTCCACGATGCCGTCGCCGTCCGCATCGGGGTCGAATGGCCCGCCGTACCGGGCCACATCCGGGTCGGGATCGCTCATCCACTGCCATTCGATCCAGTCCGGGATCAGGTCGCCATCGGAGTCGTAATCCCACGCCACCCGCACGCGGGCGAAGGTCGAATCCGACGGGGGCGGAGGCGTGGCCGGAGTGCTGGCGGCGCGCTCGACGGAGGCGGCGATATCGTCGTTGATGTCGTCGAAAGATGCCTCGAAATCCGCGAGCATGGCCGCATCGGCCGTTCCATGAGAGGGATTGGCGCCCGGCGGGTCCGCTTCGGTTCCGGAAGCGTGGAGGATGAAGAAATCGTGTCCGGCATGCCGCGCCAGGTAGAAGGGCATCGTGTCCCAGCTCTCGTCCGGTTCCAGGAGCGGGAAGTGGTGGATTCGCGGGCTTTTGTCGGCCAGCGACATCCAGGAGAGAACGATGCCGCCGCCGGTGGCGCGGCGCATGAGGAGCGAGACACGAGGCAGCACGGGGCCGGGAGCGGGCGGTGCTCCGGAGGGCGGCGTCGCGGCGGCCGGCGGCGGGGCTTCCCTGAACAGCAGGGTCTCGCGGTGGCCGGTCCCGTACACCTGCGAGTGAAGGTTCCAGGTCTGGAGGTCGGCGCTGGTCTCGATGGTGTAGAAAAGGCCGATCCGGGTCAGGAAGGAGAAGCCGTGCCAGGCGGAGTTGTCATCGCAGACGACGATGCCGGCCTGGAGCCTGGGCGGAGAGCCGGGGATGGATTCGGGATCGGTCGCGGCGGCGGCCGGGAGCAGGGCGGCGAGCAGTCATGCGCAAAGGACGCGGCCGGGGGTGGCGGGACGGCTGCGCCGTTCCGCGGTCGGACACGCCGCGGCAGGCCGGGCGTGGGGGCGGGGTGTGTCGTGGTGTCGTTTCATGGGGGTTGCGTGTTGATGGAGAGAGGGCGGAAGCGGCGTACATGGGGATGCCTGGACGCGGACGGGGCGGCGGGGCGGATGCATGGAAAAGGGGCGGAGGAGCTTTCGCTCGGAACTCCGGCCACCGGGGTCTTGCCTGAAAAAGCAAAGAGCGCGGACTTGAACGCGCCCCACCTACAGGCACCGCGAAGCGCCTCTCAAAGAAGACGCGGCAAGCCGCGCCGATTCGGCGCGACGGCTCCGTTTCTTTGAGGGCCGATTGAAATTCGCGGTTTCGTAGGTGGCCCGGTCGCCTTTGTTTGTCGCAAAAGCGGATGATGTGATGAAGGCACGGCGACACGTCTTTGTGGAGACGCGCCTTCATGCGGGGGAGACAAGTCAGGTCATCGGGGAGATGGCAAGGAAGAATTGCGGCGAAAACCCTTCCGGCACCCCTCGGGGTCGCCGGCCTGCATCCTCCGCATCTGCAGCGGAAGACGATGCATGCCCGCGGCTTGGGAACGGAAACGCACGCGCCCTGCGATGGACAAACCGGCATCGCCGGGGCATCTCTTGGCGCCATGCCATCGCTCGCGCATCTGATCGACAACAACCGCCGCTGGGCCGCCGAGCAAATCGCGGCGGACCCGGATTTCTTCGCCCGCCTCGCCCGCCAGCAAAGCCCGGAATACCTGTGGATCGGCTGCTCCGACAGCCGCGTGCCCGCCAACCAGATCACCGGCCTCGCGCCGGGCGAGGTCTTCGTCCACCGCAATGTCGCCAACGTGGTGGTGCAGACGGATTTCAACCTGCTCTCCGTGCTCCAGTTCGCGGTGGATGTGCTGAAAGTGAAACACGTGATCGTCTGCGGCCACTATGGCTGCGGCGGGGTGAAGGCCGCGCTCGAAAACCAGCGCCACGGCGTGGTGGACAACTGGCTGCGCCACATCCGCGACATCGCCCGCCACCGGGAGGAAGAGCTTGCGGCCCTGACATCCGCCGACGCCCTGGACCGGCTCTGCGAAATCAACGTGCTTTCGAATGCCAGAAACCTCTCGCACACCACGATCGTCGAGGATGCATGGGATCGCGGGCAGCCCCTCGAAATCCATAGCTGGATCTATCGCCTCGACACCGGACACATCAGCGTGCTCGACAAGCCGATCCGGCCGGAGACATGAAGCCGGGAGCGCCCGTTTTACCGGATCGGCCTCTTCCTCCCGGCATCGTCCACGCTGACATAGGTGACTCCCGTCGCGAAAATCGGCGGCGCATAGGAATTGCGCCGGTCGAAGACCTCCACGCGGTAGCCCACCGAAGTATTTCCCTCCCGCTCCTTCGTGCAGCGGATGTTGAGAATCGTCCCCTGCCGCACGGAATGACGGAACTCCACCTTGTCCATGCCGATCGTCACGAACTGACAATGCGGGTAATCCAGCGAAGCGGCGATCCAGCACGCCTCATCCACCCACGCGAGCAAGCGCCCGCCAAAAAGAAAACCGTAATGGTTGAGATCTTCCGGCAGGACCAGACGATGCGTTTCCATGACCTCAGTGACGGCGGCGACGCTTGTCTCCCGTAGCCAGCTTGGCATCCAGCGACCATGAACCCGCTCCGGTGACGACCAGGGTGAAAGCGGCGGCGAGATAGAGCAACGCCGGCTCCTTCGCCCCCGCAGCCGGGAGGAACCACGGTCCGGCGCCATGCACCTGGAAAGCCGCCACGCACATCGCGAAACCGAGCGCGAAAGCCGCCGGCCGGGTCATGAGCCCCAGCACAAGCATGGCCGCCGCGCCGACTTCGATACCGATGGTCGCCATCAGGCTGATGCTGGAACTCAGGTGCGACAGGGGCCAGATGCCCGGCACCGTCCAGGAATCCTTGAGCGCATCGAATTTCCCGATTTTGGGAATCCCATGCCCGATCAGCATCATCAACCCGAAGGAAACGCGCAACACGAACAGGCCGGTCGAGGCGAGCGGATCGCGCGTGCCGCAATCGAAGAGGAATTTTTTCATGCCGTGGCGTCGTTTTCTCCCTGTTTCGGGCGGATCGTGATGCGCTTGAGCCGGTCATCCCCCTCGGGGGAAACACTTTCGACCTCCGGATGATCCACCAGCGCGTTGTGGACCAGGCGGCGGTAATAGGCATTGAGCGGGCGCATTTTGAAGGATTTCCCGCTCGCCTTCACGCTCTCCGCCACGCCGCGGACTTCCTCGGTCAGCTTGTCTTCCTGGATCGCCCGGTAGTGCTCGCAATCCACGCGGACGCGGGGCGCTTTCGGGAAGTGCTTCTTGAGCACCCGGTTGACGAGATACTGGAGGTCGTCGAGCCGTTCGCCGTCCTTGCCGATGAGGTGGGCGCTTTCGGCGGTGAGGATCTGCAGGCAGGGACCTTCCTCCGACTCCTGGATCTCGATATTCACGTGGAACCCGAGATGCCCGAGCATCGTGTCGAGAATTTTCCTGGCTGCCTCCACCGGCGTCATGCGCCGAATCTAACGATCGATCCCCCCCGGGGTCAATCGCGGGGCGCGACGGGTTTCGGGATGAATGATGACATCGGCCGCAAAACCCCAAACGCCCGACCTTCGGAACTCGGAACAGACAAGGCGCATCACCGGGCCTGAACTCCTTGGCACGAACTTTTCGACCTTCGGGCTGCCTTGCCCCACCGATCCCTGATCACCCGGCACTCCACACCTTCCCCACCGCCGCCGCGATTTCCGCCAGGCGGCTTTTTTCCACCTCCGAAAAGTCGTGGGGAACGTACTTCCCGATCCCCAGCGTCCCCGCCACCGCCCCGTCCGGCGAAATCACCGGCACCGCCAGCGAACCGGACACCTGCGTCTTGCGCGCGTCCTCCCTCGCCACCCCGCCGAGATCCTGCTGGAGGTTGCACAACTCCACCGGCTCCCGGCGCTCAGCGGCCGCCCCGGCGATTCCCTTGCCGAAGGGGATCCGCGAAATTTTCGGCAGCAGCTCGTCCGGCACGCCGATGCATGCCACCAGATCGAGCCACTCCCCGTCCGCCCGGTGCAATGTGCCCGTCTGGCAGCCGAACTCCGCCAGCACTTCCGCCAGCCAGCCGCGCGGATCGCCTTCCAATCGCTCCTTGAGATTCATCGGCGGCGTTCTTGCCAAGCGCCCCGCTTTTGGAACAGCCTTTTCGCGAAACCCGTGGATGACCCAAGCGCCGCTTTACATCCGCCCGCCTCCTGTTTGATCCATAACCACCGTTTTAAGATCCATGAAAGCGACTTCCGTAATGACTCTGATGGCAGCCTTGGCCCTTGCCGGCTGCGGTGAAAAAAGCTCCACCTCCGTAACCCTTATCCCCGTGGACATCTTCGGCAAACTTCCCGACGGTCGTGAAGCCAAACTCTTCACGCTTACCAACAAGAACGGCCTCCGCGCCAAAATCTCCGACCTCGGCGCCACCCTCGTCTCAATGGAAGTGCCCGACAAGGACGGCAAACTCGCCGACGTGACCCACGGCTTCGACTCGGCCGAAGGCTACCTTTCCGACGGCAACCCCTACTTTGGCGCCACCGTCGGCCGCTTCGGCAATCGCATCGCCCATGGCAAATTCACCCTCGACGGCAAGGAATACACCCTCGCCACCAACAACGAGCCCGGTGGCATCCCCTGCCATCTCCACGGCGGCAAGGTCGGCTTCAACAAGGTGCTTTGGACCGCGGAGCCCGATGCGTCGAAAAACGCCGTCACCTTCACTTACATCTCCAAGGACGGCGAGGAAGGTTACCCCGGCACCCTGACCACCAAGGTCACCTACACCCTCACCGACGACAACGAACTCAAGTGGGAAGCCTCCGCCACCACAGACGCACCCACCGTCCTCAACATCGTTCACCACACTTACTGGAACCTCAGCGGCGACCCCTCCACCTCGATCAACGACCACATCCTCACCCTCGAAGCCGACCAATACCTGCCGACCGACCCCGGCCTCATCCCCACCGGGGAAAAAGCGCCCGTCGCCGATACTCCCATGGACTTCACCAAGCCGACTCCCATCGGCGACCGCGTGAACGACGACTTCGAGGCCCTGAAACTCGGCGGCGGCTACGACCACGCCTGGGTCCTGCGCGGAGGCGTCGGCGTCCGCTCCGCCGCCCGCCTCAAGGATCCGAAAAGCGGCCGCGTGCTGGAAATCTCCACCGACAAGCCCGGCATCCAGTTCTACGGCGGCAACTTCCTCGACGGTACCGTGGCCGGCAAGGGCGGCGTCAAATACCCGCACCGCAGCGCCCTCTGCCTCGAAACCGAAAACTTCCCCGACGCGCCGAACCAGCCGGACTTCCCCAGCGCCGTCCTCCGCCCGGGCGAGACCTACACCCATACGATGATTCACAAATTCTCCGCCGAATAAGCTCTCCACCAGCGTCCGCCCATCCCGGGCGGGCGCTTTTTTTTCGGCAACACTCCCTCCCTGACAAAATATCCAACACCTCCCATCCGGCGCACACAATCCCTCCTTGATCCCGCCCTGCGGCCTCTCCTGAATCCTCCGGGAGCCTTCCTCTTCAAAAACCCATAAACTCATGCTCGCCCTCGAACTGACCCTGTTCGCCCTCGCCATCGTCGGCATCATCGCCTTCGGTCTTTGGAAAGTCCGCAACCAGGTCCACGCGGAAGATGCGGGCGCCTCCGGTTACTTCCTCGCCGGCCGCGGGCTCACCTGGTGGCTCGTCGGCTTCTCCCTCATCTCCGCGAACATCTCCACCGAGCAATTCGTCGGCATGTCCGGCTCCGCCGCGAACTGGCTCGGCATGGCCATCGCCTCCTACGAATGGATGGCCGCCATCGCGCTCGTCTTCGTCGCCTTCTTCTTCCTCCCGAAATTCCTCAAGACCGGAATCTACACCATCCCGGAATTCCTCGAATACCGCTTCGGCGTCACCGCCCGGCTCTCCATGGCCATCCTGAGCATCTTCATCCTGGTGCTCGTCCCCACCGCCTCCGTCATCTTCTCCGGTGCGAAATTCATCTCGGAATACTACAACGACGTTCCCATCCTCAGCAGCCTGCCCACCACCGCATGGCTCATCGGCATTCTGGCCGCCCTCTACGTCTTCATCGGCGGCCTCAAAGCCTGCGCCTGGACCGACCTCATCTGGGGCTCCACCCTCATCCTCAGCGGCGCCCTGGTCATGATCTTCGCCTTCTCGGAACTCGGCGGACGCTCCGCCGAAGACCTCATCCAGACAAAGGTCGCGAACTCCGAAGCCACCGTCGAAGACCTCGAAAAAGCCGGCAGTTGGGAGCGCTTCAAGCTCCTGAACGACGGCCGCGACGGCGAAGCCGTCGCCGTGCACGGGCCCAATGGCTCCGGCGGCAAGCTCCACATGGTCCGCCCCATCGAAGACTCCGACATCCCTTGGTCCGCCCTGCTCGTCGGCCTCTGGATTCCCAACCTCTTCTACTGGGGTCTCAACCAATACATCGTCCAGCGCACCCTGGGGTCCAAATCCCTGGCCGAAGGCCAGAAAGGCGTCGTCTTCGCCGCCTTCCTCAAACTCCTCATCCCCTTCGTCGTCGTCATCCCCGGCATCCTCGCCTTCAACCTGTTCTCCGGCGACCTCCACCAATCCGCCACGATCAAAAACGAGCGCGCTTTCGCCGCCACCGGCGCCCGGCAGACCATCGTCGTCGATGCGGCTTTGGTTCGCCTCCAGCCGGACGTCGCCCGGCAGGCTCTCGAACGCAACGCCGCCTTCCTGACCGGCGACGCTCCGCCGCTCGCGGCAGATGCCTCGCCCGAGGAAATCGCCAATCAGATCAACGCCCTCTCCGCGCAGGCCGTCGCCGCGAATCCCGGCATCACCGAGGGCCCCAAACTCGTCGGCTACGACTACGACTCCGCCTTCCCCGTCCTCGTCCGCAACCTCATCAAGCAACACTGGTACATCTCTTGGTTCGTCATCGCAGCGCTCTTCGGCGCGGTCGTCAGCTCGCTGGCGGCCATGCTCAACTCCGCCTCGACCATTGCCACCATGGACCTCTATCAGAAGGCCACCGGGCATACGGAAGGCAAGAAACTCGTCGGCGCCGGCCGTGTCTTTGTCATCCTCTTCGTCCTCATCGCGGCTTTCGTCGCCCCGAACTTCGACAATCCGAAACTCGGCGGCATCTTCAAGATCATCCAGGAGTTCCAGGGCTTCATCTCCCCCGGCATCCTGGCCATCTTCATCATCGGCTTCTTCGTGCCGAAGGCGCCGCGCTACGTCGGCGTCATGGGCATCGTGCTCAACGTGCTCTTCTACGGCCTGATCAAATGGTGGCTCGGCGATGTCATCGTCGAGAACGGCCTCTGGTTCGCCCCGGAAATCTCCTTCCTCGACCGCATGGCCATCTGCTTCTTCATCGTCATCATCGCCAGCCTCATCGCCACCGCCGTTCATCCGCTCAAGGAAGCCGTCGTGATGCCCGAAAACAGCGCGATCCCGCTGGAATCCTCTTCCTCCGCGAAAATCGCCGGCATCGGCGTGATCGTCCTCACCCTCATCCTCTACTGGATCTTCTGGTAATCCGCTTCCTCTAAAAAACTTGGCGCAGCCGCAAATTTCCCCCAACCCTGGGGGAAACCACCCTATCCGCGATGAAAGCCATTTCTTTCCTCGTCCTGCTGGCTGCCGGCGCCCTCGCCCAGGCACCCGACTGGGAAAACCCCGCCGTCTTCCGCATCAACAAGGAAGCCCCCCGCGCCACCTCGATGCCCTTCCCCGACCGGGAATCCGCCCTCGCCAAAAAACGCCCCGAATCCCCCTGGTGCCAGCTCCTCAACGGCGACTGGAAATTCCACTACAGCGGCACCCCCGACGCCCGCCCCGCCGACTTTTACAAGCCGGACTTCGACGTCTCCGGCTGGGATGACCTCCCCGTCCCCTCCAACTGGCAAATGCACGGCTACGGCGTGCCCGTGTACACCAACTCCGAATACCCCTTCGCCGTCGATCCCCCGCGCGTCATGGGCGAACCGCCGGGCCACTTCACCACCTTCCCCGCCGACCGACGCAACCCCGTCGGCTCCTACCGCCGCAACTTCAGCGTGCCTTCCGAATGGCAGGGCCAGCCCGTCCACATCGTCTTCCAGGGCGTCGATTCCGCCTTCTACCTCTGGATCAACGGCGAAAAAGCCGGCTACTCCGAGGACTCCCGCACCCCGGCCGAATTCGACATCACCAAATTCCTCAAGGACGGCGAAAACACTCTCGCCGTGGAGGTCTACCAGCACTCCGACGCCTCCTACCTCGAAGACCAGGACATGTGGCGCATGAGCGGCATCTTCCGCGACGTCTACCTCTGGACCTCGCCCCTCCTCGACATCCGCGACCACTGGCTGCAAGCCGGCCTCACCGCCGACTACCAACAAGGCACCCTGCGCTTCTCCGCCACTGTCGCCAACGAAACCGAAGAACCCGCCGAAGCCCGGGTGAAACTCGAAGTCTTCCACCCCGGCGGCGAATCCCTCCTCCACAACGGCGAAAACTCCATCAAGCTCGAAGGCGGATCCTCCGGGGAAATCCAGCTCTCCTCCCCTCCCCTCGAAGACATCCGCCCGTGGAGCGCCGAAACACCCGTCCTCTACCCCTACCTCATCACCCTCTCCGGCGTCGACGGCAAGGCTCTCGCCCACTACGCCGGCAAGACCGGCTTCCGCCACAATGAGGTGAAAAACGGCCAGTTCCTCCACAACGGCCGGCCCATTCTCTTCAAAGGCGTCAACCGCCACGACCATCACCCGCGCACCGGCCACTACGTCACCGAAAGAGACATCCTGGCCGATCTCCTCCAAATGAAGCGCGCCAACATCAACGCCATCCGCACCGCCCATTACCCGAACGACCCGCGCTTCTACGAACTCTGCGACGAATTCGGCTTCTACGTCATCGACGAAGCCAACATCGAAACCCACGGCATGGGCTGGGGACCCGACGCCAACCCTCTCGCCAGAGACCCCGCCTGGGGTCCCGCCATGCTCGACCGCATGAAAAACTGTCTCGAGCGCGACAAAAACCACCCCTGCATCGTCATGTGGTCGATGGGCAACGAATCCGGCGACGGCGTCAACTTCCAGGAAATGTCCAAGTGGATCAGGCAGCGCGACCCCTCCCGCCCCGTCCACTACGAGCAGGCCCAGACCCGCCCCCACGTCGATCTCTTCGCGCCGATGTACGCCTCCATCCAGCGCTGCTCCGACTACTGCCGCGACGAAGAGAAAAAGCCTCTCGAACTCCAGCGCCCCCTCATCCAGTGCGAATACAACCACGCCATGGGCAACAGCTCCGGCAACCTCGCCGACTACTGGGAAATCTTCCGCCGTGAAAGACTCCTCCAGGGCGGCTTCATCTGGGACTGGAAAGACCAGGGTCTCTTGAAGCGCATCCACGCCCTCGACGCCGCCGAAGACCGCTCCGGCAAAGGCCGTCCCTCCCGCCTCTTCGGCTTGCTCTCGAAAGAAGAGGGCCTCTTCAACGGCGGCCTTGTCCTAGCTCCGTCCTCCGATTTCGACCTCACCGAAACCGTCACCCTTATCGCCGAAGTCCGCGGCAACTTCGGCGGCGCGCGCGCCCAGGGCGGCGGCGACAACAACCGCAACGAGTCCGACGGCTACCCCATCATCTCCAAGGGTGACACCTCCTACATGCTCAAGATCAACTCCGACGCCACCCAGATCGAATTCTTCGTCTACATCGGCGGCAAATGGGAAGCCCTCTACACTCCCCTCCCCGCCGCCTGGCGCTCCTCCTTCCACACCATCGCCGGCACCTACGACGGTGAACAACTCGTCATCCACATCGACGGCGAACAAGCCGCCTCCCGCCCGTGCAGCGGCGCCATCGCCACCAACCGCTGGGACGTCGCCATCGGCTTCGACACCGAAAAGCCCGACCGCCGCTTCGACGGCTCCATCCGCCGCGCCGCCATCTACGCCCGCGCCCTGTCCGCCGAAGAGATCTCCTTCGACACCCCGGACGCCCTCCTCTCCTACGACTTCACCAGGGACGCCGAAAAACCCGAACCACGCGCCATCCTCGCCTACGGGGGCGACTTCAACGACCACCCGAACCAAAAATCCTTCTGCTTCAACGGCATCGTCCAGCCCAACGGCCAGCCCGGCACCCAGTTCGAGGAGGTTAAAAAAGTCCACCAGGACTTCCACGTCACCGGTCTCGACCTCTCCGGTCCCGCGCTGAAAATCCGCATCGTCAATGAACGCCAGTTCTCCGACAGTTCCGATGTCCGCGCCTCCTGGAAACTGTTCAAAGACGGCGCCCAAGCCGCGGAAGGCCAGCTTGCCCTGCCTGACATCGCGCCGCAGTCCCACACCGACCTCACCGTCGCCACCGGCTCCTCTCCTTCCCCGTCATCCGAATACATCTTCCGCGTCCGCTTCGATCTCAAGGAAGCCACCCCCTGGCACCCCGCTGGCACGCCCGTTGCCTGGGACGAACTCCCCCTCCCCTGGGGGAGGCGCACCCCGCCCGCCCCCACCCCCGCCGAAGGCCAGGCCGCCATCGCCGAAACCGGCGACCGCATCACCCTGAGCGGCGGCAAAGTCACCGCCGTCATCGACCGCAAATCCGGCGCGCTCTCCTCCTGGCAACACGACGGCAGGGAACTCCTCCTCTCCCCTCTGCGCCTCAACTTCTGGCGCCCCCCCACCAACAACGACGAAGGCGCGAGATACCCACGCAACCTCGCCGTCTGGCGCCGCGCCGGCGAAGACGCCGCCGCCGTCTCTCTCGAAACGAAGCAGGACGGCGCCGACGCTCTCGTCATCGCCCGCATCGACATCCCCGCCGGCGATAGCGAAGCGCTCGTCCAATGGCGCCTTCACCCCTCCGGCCAGCTCTCCGTCGCCGTGGAATTCACGTCGAAGGGCTCCCTCCCCATCATCCCCCGCATTGGCATGCAGGCCGCCATGCCCGCCGCGATCAACAACCTCGCCTGGTTCGGCAAGGGCCCGCACGAAAATTACTATGACCGCAGTAGCGGCGCATGGACCGCCATCCATGCCGTCGCCGGCAACCAGATCTTCCACCGCTACCTCGATCCCCAGGAAGCCGGCAACCGCGGCGAAGTCCGCTGGGCGCACTTCAGCCCGATGGCCGGCGGAGAAGGCTTCCGCGTCGATGCCACCGGCGACTCGCTGCTCTCCGTCTCCGCCTACCCCGCCTCCCAAAACGACCTCGAACTCGCCCGCCACCCCTCCGACCTCGCCGGCAGCGACCGCATCCATGTGAACATCGACCACCTCCAGATGGGCCTTGGCGGCACGAATTCCTGGGGCGAACAACCTTTGGAAAAATACCGCATTCCCCCGCAGGGTGTCTACCGCTGGTCCTTTCTCCTCACCCCGGAAACCACTCCCGTTCCGCCATCCCGCGCGCTTCCACCCGGCCTCCCCCGCCGTATCCCCCCCGGCCTCGTTCCTCCCACCGAAGAATAGTCGCAGCACAGTCTCAATCCCACTCAATCACGATCCATCTTCTCATGTCCCTCGATCCTGCTCTCTCCCTTCAAGATCTTGCCGCATCCGCCGCCGCGGGCCTCAAGCAGCACTTCCATCGCGAAGCCTCGGTCACCGCCGCCGCCCCCGGCCGCGTCAACCTCATCGGCGAACACATCGACTATTGCGATGGCTTCGTGCTCCCCTTCGCCATCGACCGCTACATCGTCATCGCCGCCGCCCTGAACGACTCCGCCGAAGCACGCGTCGCCACCGCCCTCGGCGGCGACCCGACCGTGATCCCTCTCAATGTCCCCCAGCAAATCGCCGAGCCGAAATGGGCGAATTACCTGCGCGGCGTCTTCCAGGGCTTCCAGGAGCGCGGCCACCATCTCCCCGGCTTCGACGCCTACATCGTCTCCTCCGTCCCCGGCGGCGCCGGCCTCTCCTCCTCCGCCGCCCTCGAATGCTGCGTCGCCACTCTGCTGGAGGGCTTGCTCGACACCGTGCTCGACACCCGGGAAAAGGCCCTGCTCTGCCAGAAAGCCGAACACGACTTCGCCGGCGTACCCTGCGGCATCATGGACCAGTTCGCCTCCGCCTTCGGCAAGGCCGACCGCCTCATCCTCATCGACTGCCGCTCCGGCGAGCCCGAACTCGTCCCCTTTGAAAACCCGGACCTCACCGTGCTCATCGCCAACACGATGGTTCACCACGAACTCTCCGACGGCGGCTACGCCTCCCGCCGCAAGAACACCGAAGACGGCCTCGCCCTCCTCGGCAGACCCTCCTGGCGCGACATCGGCCCCGCCGCCGTCGAAGCCGCCTGGGAGCGCCTCGGCGATCCCGTGAACCGCCGCGCCCGCCACGTCGTCGGCGAAATCGCCCGCACCGCCGCCGCCGCCGAAGCCCTCGCGAAAAACGACTTCGAAGCCCTAGGCCCGCTCATGGCCGCCAGCCACGACTCCCTGCGCGACGACTTCGAGGTCTCCTGCACGGAACTCGACCTCATGGTAGACATCGCCCGCGCCATCGGCCGCAGCGGCGGCGTCATCGGCGCCCGCATGACCGGTGGCGGCTTCGGCGGCTCCACCGTCACCCTCTGCGAGTCCGGCAAAGCCGCCGGCATCGCCGCCACTCTCGCCGAAAAATATCGCGCAGCCACCGGCATCGACCCGCAGATCTTCGCCTCCCGTCCCTCCCAAGGCGCGCATCTACTCTAGCCCTTCTCCCGCGGGCAGCACGCCGTCCCGATGATATCTTTCCACCCGCCGGAAGCGTCGAGCGGCGATATTTCAATCATCCCTTTCCACAACCTTCAGCCTTGCGGAACCTCCCTCCTTGGTTGCTATAAACACAATCGGCACGCCATCCTCCCTCCCATGTCCGATGTCACGCTCATTCTCGAAGCCGTCAGGGCGGGTGAAAGAGGGGCGCAGGAGCGCCTGTGGCAGACAGTGTATCAGGAACTGCGCCGGATGGCGGGTGAAAAGATGACGGGCGAAGCGAGGCAGATCACTCTGCAATCCACGGTCCTCGTCCATGAAGCCTGGCTGCGGCTCTCCGGACCCGGGGGCGATGAAAGGGCCTGGGAAAACCGGGCGCACTTTTTCTCCGCCGCCGGGGAGGCAATGCGGCGCATCCTGGTGGATCATGCGAGGCGCCGGCTCACCCGCAAGCGGGGCGGCGACCATGTGCGGACGCAATTGGATGAAGCCGCGGAAATCGCGGCGGAAGACGCCAGAATGCTGCAAGTCCACGATGTACTCGACGCGCTGGCCCGCAAAGACGCCCAGCAGGCCGAGATCGTGAAGCTGAGTTTCTTTGTCGGACTGAGCCAGAAGGAGATCGCGGCGTTGCTGGGCGTCAGTGAAAAAACGATTCAGCGGCAGTGGATTCTCGCCAAAGCCTGGTTGTTCCAGGAAATCAAGAAAGCCCGCGCCAGAGGCGATCCCGGAGGCTGAGAAAATCGCGCCGGCTGACCGATGACACGGGGCTTCCCGCGCATGTACTCCCAGTGAATGCCGACTTCGACGCCGTTTTTCTGCGCGCGAGAGAGATCACCGATCCCGCGGCGCGCGCCGTCTATCTCGCGGAAGCCTGTGGAGATGATTCCGCGCAGCTCGACCGGCTGGAGCGGATGCTGGCGGATGAAGCCGCAGCGGATGCTTTTTTCAGCAAGCCCGCCGTGCCCGCCATTGAGCCGCCTGTGCCACCGCGCGAATGGAACGGCAAGGGGCCGGGAACGGTGATCGGGCGTTACAGGCTGCTGGAATTGATCGGCGAAGGCGGCATGGGAGAAGTCTATCTGGCGGAACAGCAGGAGCCGGTCGTCCGCCGCGTCGCCCTCAAGATCATCAAGGCGGGCATGGACACGAAGCAGGTGGTCGCCCGCTTTGAGGCCGAACGGCAGGCGCTGGCGACGATGGACCACCCGGGCATCGCCAAGGTGCTGGACGGCGGCGCCACGGAGACCGGCCGGCCCTATTTTGTCATGGAACTGGTTCACGGCCAGCCCGTCACCCGGTTCTGCGACGAGCACCGGCTCTCCACCGAAGAACGGCTCAAGCTCTTCATTCAAATCTGCCAGGCCATCCAGCACGCACACCAGAAGGGCGTCATCCATCGCGACCTGAAACCCGGCAATATCCTTGTTACCTTCGACGGCGGCACGCCGGTGCCGAAGGTCATCGACTTCGGCATCGCCAAAGCGACCGCACAACCGCTGACCAACAAGACGCTGGTGACCCGCCTGCACGAGTTTCTCGGCACGCCCGCCTACATGAGCCCGGAGCAAGCCGATTTCTCCGCCACCGCGCCGGATACCCGCAGCGACATCTACGCTCTGGGCGCGCTGTTGTATGAATTGATGACCGGCCGGACACCGCTGGAAGCCGCCATTGTGGGCCGGGCCAGCCTGGCGGAAATCTGGCGGCTCATCCGCGAAACCGATCCGCCCAAACCCTCGACGCGCGTCGGCACCCTGGCGGAGGAGGAGCGCACGCTGGTGGCCGAAGCTCGTCAGGTCGATCCGGCCAGGATCAGCGCGCTTTTGCGCGGGGATCTGGACTGGATCGTGATGAAATGCCTGGAAAAGGACCGCGCACGGCGTTACGCGGCTGCCAGCGATCTGGCCGCGGACCTCAAGCGCCACTTGAACCACGAACCGGTGACCGCCCGCCCGCCCAGCAGGTGGTATGTGTGGCAAAAATTCGCGCGGCGTCATCGCGGCGCGGTGACCGGAACCGTGCTGACCGCCGTGGTGCTCGTGCTCTCCCTGGCGGTCCTGGTGATGGCCAACCGGCGCATCCGCCGGGAAACGCGCGACAAGGAGCAGGCCCTGGCCCTGGCCCAAACCAGCGAACGCCGGGCGGAGGAGCGGCTGTTTGTTTCCCTCAAAAGCCAGGCCGAAGCCCGGCGCGTCAGCCAGCGGCTCGGCCAGCGCACGGAAAGTCTCGCCGCCATCGCGGAAGCCGCCCGCCTTCACCGCGACGCGGAGTTGCGCGACGCCGCCATCGCCGCGCTGGCCGTGCCCGATCTCCGCCTGGGGCCGCCTTGGCAGGCCATGGGGCCGGACGATCTGGTGGTGGCGTTTGATGCCGATTACGCGCGGTATGCGCGGCTCGACAATCAAGGCTGGCTCAGCCTCCGCAGCGTGCCGGAGGACCGGGAACTCCAGCGTTTCCAGGCCGGCGCCGACATGCCCGGAACGCTTTGGGAGCATTCATTGGCGTTCAGCTCGGACGGGAGGTTTCTGGCCCGCCTTGGCGGCGGCCAGCGGTGCCAGGTCTGGCGCGTGGATCACACGCCGGCGTCGCTTTTTTTCAGCACCGAAAATGTTCTGGCTTTCGCGTTTTCCAACGATTCGGCCCGGCTGGCGGTGGCTCGTCCGGATGAAATCGCGCTTTTCGATCTGGCGGAAGGCCGGGAAATCCGCCGGTGGCCGTTGCCGCGGCGGCCGTTCATGGCGGCGTTCAGCCCCGACGATCGTTGGCTGGCCGTCGGTCCGGCCCATGCCGGTCCCGCGATGGGCGTGCTCGTTTTCACCGTGGAAGACGGGGCGCTCGTCATGGAAATACCGGCGGCGGGCACTGCCGATCAGATGGTCGCCTGGCACCCGACGACGAAGAGCCTCGCGATCTCGCACAAACAGCATATCGAACTCTGGGATGTGACCGCTCGCGCCCGTGTGACCGTGCTGGAAGGCCATGCCATGCAGGTGACCGGCCTCGGCTTTCACCCCGGCGGCGGGTTGTTGTTCTCCCACTCCTGGGAAGGCACGCCGCGCCTGTGGCAGCCCTCGCCGCGGCGGGAGTGGCTGCGATTTTTCTCCGCGCAGACCACCGTGCGGTTCAGCCGCGATGGCCGTTGGGCGGGCGTCGCCTGGCCGGAGCGGGGGCAGGCCCGGCTGATCGAGGCCCTGCCCAGCCGGGAATGCCGGACCTTTCCCGCCAGTCCCGGAGACATGACCCACTCTTTCACTTACGGAGCGTTCCTCGCCGGCGGCCGCGTGCTCGCGATGGCCTCACGCGATGTCACCCTCCGCGATCTGTCGGGCGATGGGCGCGAACGGGCGCGGCTGCCCACCGGCTACGCCCTCACCCTGACGGTGCCCCCGGCGGGAGACAGCCTGTGGGTCTGCGCCGCGAGCAGCCTGCAGCGGTGGCCGGTCACCCTGACGCCCGGCGGAGAAAGGGACATCCTCCGGCTCGGCCCCCGGCAGACCATTCCACTGCCGTTTGCCACACGGGAATGCGCGCTGGAGTTCGACCAAGCCGGCCAAACCCTCGCCCTCACCGATCCAAATGCCGGGGAAGCCCGCCTCTTCGATGCGCGCGCCGGAGTCCTGCGGGAGGTACGGTTTCCTCATCCCAATCTCACGATCGTGGCGCTCAGCCCCGACGGCCGCCGGCTGGCCACCAGCGGCTGGCATTCGCACCACACCCGGCTCTGGGACACGCAAACCGGCCGGATGATTCTGGAGACCGGTCATGGAACCGCGCGGGTTTTTTTCACGCCGGACAGCCGGGAACTGGTCGTGGCGTGGGGCCATGCCTACGTGTTTTACGATGTGCTCACCGCGGCGGAAACGCGGCGTTTCCCACGACCGGCCGGCACGCAGCCCAGCACGGTCGCCTTTGCGCCCTGCGCCACCCTGATGGCCCTGGAGCCCGCCCCCGGGCTCATCGACCTCAGAGAGATGGCGACGGGACGTCTCATTGCCTCCCTCCGGAACCCTCACGGCGACTTTTCCTCCGCTTGGTTCCGCTTCACCCCGGATGGTACGCAGCTCATCGCCGCCGCGAACGCCATCCACCGCTGGGATCTCCGCGCCCTCCGGGCCGGCCTGCAAGAACTGGGTCTCGACTGGGATTGGCCCACCTTTCCGCCCCCATCGGACGCCCCGCCCCGTCCGCTGACCCTCGAGATCGTCGCTTCCGAAGAGACCCGATGAAGGGAACGCCGGCATCTGTTTAGCGCAGCCCGACGGGGAGCTCAGTAGCTCCCTAACGGAACATGGACCGGAGGCGCAATGCCAGGAGAGCCGGGGACATTTTTCCACTTTTTCATTTTTGTGTCCGCTCGCGGGAGGCGGTTTGCGCATGGGAATAGACGGGAAAATCCATTTGCCGCTTCCCGTTCGCGCCGTGCGCCAAAAAGCAAACTCCCGACCCAATATATCCATGATATCGCGATCCCGCCTCCTGACGACCGCCGCCTCGTGCACGGTCATCCTGTCCTCCGCCCAAGCCCAGACCAACGTCGACTGGACCGGCGCGGCGGATTCGAACTGGACCAACCCCCTCAATTGGAATGGCGGGGTGGTTCCCACGAAATTCCCCGGCAATCAGCACGCCAACATCAGTTGGGCTTTCGACGCCCCCCCGCCCTTCTTCCCCGTCATCGACTCGGGCATCGGCGTGCCGCCGGTGGATATTTTCGTCGGCTTGGGATGGGGCAATACCGGCCGCCTCGATCATAGCGCCGGCATCGCCGCCACAGGGGGCGGCAACTGGATGTATATCGGCCGCGACGGCGGCGAGGGGGAATACCATCTCTCGGGCACCGGAGCCATGAACGTCGCCGGGCGCCTGCTTGTCGGAACCTCCGTAGATGGCAGCGGCGGGTGGGGAACGCTCAATGTCCATGGCGGCTCTCTCTCCACCGGCAGCCACCTGATCCTCGGCGAGCGGGGCGGCGGCAACTTCCATATGAGCGGCGGCCAGGTGGACGTGGGCGGCGACACCGCGATCGGCCAGAACTCCTCAAGTATCGGCGAATTCCGCTTCTCCGGAGGCACCCTCAACAGCAACAGTTGGGTGGCCATCGGCCGCTGGGGCAGCCAAGGCTCGTTCGAGATGACCGGCGGCACCTGGAACAAGACCGGCGACGGCCACTTCATCATCGGGGACATCGGATTGGGCTATGGCAACCATACCGGCGGCGTCATCAACGTGAACAACGAGTTATGGGTCGGGTTCGGCGGCGGCTATGCCGATTACCGTATCGCCGGCTCCGGTGAACTGAACGTCGGGAACTGGCTCGCCATCGGCCGCGACGGCGGCCAGGGCGTGCTGACCATCGAGGAGAACGCTGTCGTCAACAAAACCGGGGGAGGTCATCTGGTGCTCGCGCCGGGCTTCTACTCGTCCGGCATCGTCCACCAGCTCGGAGGAACCCTCAACAACGCGGAGAGCCACACATGGGTCGGCGAAAACGCTTTCGGTGGCATGGGCTACGCTGAATACAACATTTATGGCGGCACGGCGAACCTGTCCGTGCTGCGCCTGGGCCACAGCGATACGCCCGGCGACACGACCGGCAGCAGCACCTTCAATCTGTACGGCGGTGTCGTTTCTGCGACTCAGGTCGACTCCACCTCCGCCGCGGAACACCGCGTCTTCAACTTCCATGGCGGCACGCTGAGGGCCGCCGACAGCAACCCAACCTTCATGCAGGGACTCGGCCGCGCCAACATCCACGCCGGCGGCGCGGTGATCGACACCGGCGGGCACACGATCACCATCAATCAGAACCTCGAGAAATCCGACGACATCTGGAGCGATGCCGACACCGGCCTGACCAAAAAGGGCGGGGGCACGCTCGTGCTTGGCGGCAACAACACCTACGAGGGCCTCACCACGGTCGAGGAGGGCACCCTGGCCCTCGCCTCCGGCGCTTCCATCGCCGCCTCGTCGGGCGTCCATCTCGAACCGGGGGCCACCCTCGATGTCTCCGCCATCGACGGTTGGACTCTGGGCGAAGGCCGGACGCTCTCCGGCAACGGAAATATCGCAGGGGATGTGACACTCGCCGGCGACATCTCACCGGGGAACTCGATCGGCGCCCTCACCTTCACCGGCAACGTGTCGCTCTCGGGCTTCACCCTCATGGAACTCGACCGCGGCGCGAGCCCGAACGCGGACCTGATCAACATCATCGGCTCGCTCTCCCTCGGCGGGGATCTCACCGTCGTCAACATCGGCGGCGCCCTCCAGTACGGCGACAGCTTCACCCTCTTCCAGGCCAGCGGCGGGCTGAGCGGCGGCTTCGACAACCTCACCCTGCCGGCGCTCGACGCGGGGCTTTTCTGGGACAATCAGCTCGCCGCCTCCGGCATCCTCAGTGTCGTCCCCGAACCGTCCGCCGCCCTGCTCGGCGGTCTCGGCGCGCTGGCCATGCTGCGCCGTCGCAGATCCTGACCTTTCCCTGGGTTCAAAGCCGGAGGCCGCGGTGGAGGCGCCGCGCCAAGTCCGGGCAGACAAAAACAAAACCACGCCAACTCGAAAATTCATCATGAAAACCACAACATCTTTTCTATATCGGATGAATCCGCATCGGAACCGGCTTCGCCCACTGGCTTTGACTCTGGCAGCCTGGCTCGTCCCTCTCCTTCCCGCTCAGGCAGCCATCCTCATCTACACGACACAGGAAACATTCCTCGCCGCGACAGCCAATCCCGGCGTGGACACTTTCGACGACTTGACTGAAGGAGCCTACGGACCTTCCCTCAGCCGCAACGCTGGCGACTACCTATATTCCGTATCGGCCGCAGATGGGCTTTGGGTCGGGGGCATAGGGGGCGGCTCTTGGCTTTCAACCGATTATAGTTCCGATTCCATCATTTTTTCCGGTTTTGACATCGGGGTTCGGGCGATCGGCGGACACTTCTTTGGTAGCGATATTGATGGTTTTTTTACTTTGAGCGACATGGTTCTGACCGCAGCCAACGCCGGGGGATCCGTCACGCACACGATCTTCGGTGCTACAACCGCCAGTTTCGTCGGCTTCGTCTCCGATTCCCCGTTGACTTCTGTGACCGTAAAGTCCGTGGAGCCTGCTGAATACATCTGGCCTACGGTCAACGACCTCACGCTGGCAACCGCCATCCCGGAACCTGCGAATTCAACTCTCCTCATTGGCACGGGATTGATGGTGTTGGTCATCTCCCGACGCCGCGCCGGCCTTAGTGATGACTCATCTCTGACATAGGCGAGTGGCCGGCTGAGCGACGGTACTGTCCTGACCACGTTCCGGGCCGCAGGCCGCCCGCTTCTTCCACAGAAGCCCCGTTTTTTCTTTTTTGCATTCTTCTGTCCGGCCGCGCGGGGCGTTTCGCGCATGAGAAGAGACGGGAGAGAACCCCTGCCACCGGCAGCCTCCCTCCCACGACCGTCCCGCATGCCCCTTGATTTTTCAACTTCTTCACATTCATGAAATTACCATCACGGTTCGATTTCTTTTCCCGTCGCCCGGTTTCCCGCGCCGTTTGCCGCTGCCTCCCGTTCGCGCCGTTTCTGGCGCTCGGCTTCGGGTCGGCCGCCGCGACGGGCGCGGAGCCGGGTTCCATAAATGTCCGCTATATCGGGCGTATCGGCCTGTTCGACGGCCCGGAATTCACCAGTGCGGACGGTTCCCAATCCAGCGGTGTCACCGGTCTGACGGAATCCGGCTTCGCGAGCGGCTGGTCCGGGCGCTTCAATGGCGGCATTTTTGCAAGTGGAGGAAATGCCGCGTGGGTGGCGGACGCCTCCACTGGAACGACCACACGCGTCGGCCTCTTCAATGGTCCGGAATTCACCCGCGCGAACGGTTCCCAATACAGCGAGGTCACCCGCCTGACGGAGTCCGGCTTCGCGAGCGGCTGGTCCAGCCGTTTCAACGGCGCTCTGACCGCGGGCGATGCCGCGTGGGTGGCGGACGCTTCCACCGGAACGACCGTCCGTGTCGGCTTCTTCGCCGACCCGAGGTTCACCGCCACGAATGGCAGCCAACTCAGCGCAGTCGAACGTCTGACCGAATCCGGCCTCGCGAGCGGCTGGTCCCAGCGCTACACTGGCAGCCAATCCGCGGGCCAAGCCGCGTGGGTGGCGAATGTTTCCAGCGGGACGACCACCCGTGTCGGCCTCTTCGCCGGCCCGGAGTTCACCGCCACGAACGGCACCCAACACACCCGTGTCACCGGTTTGACCGAATCCGGCCTCATGAGCGGCGAGTCGCGGCGCTTCAGAGACAATCAATCCGCGGGCCAGGCTGCGTGGGTTAGGGACGTGTTCAACGGGCCGACCACCCGCGTCGGCTTCTTCACCGGCCCGGAATTCACCGCCACGAATGGCACCCAATACAGCACAGTCGACCGCCTGACGGAATCCGGCTTCGCGGGCGGCTCGTCCTGGCGCTACAACAGTGGCGAATTCATAGGCAATGTGGCGTGGGTGGCGAATGTTTCCAACGGGGCGACCATCCGGGTCGGCCTCTTCACGGGGCCGGAATTCACCGGCGCGGATGGCACCCAAATCAGCACAGTCGAACGCTTGACCGAATCCGGCCTCGTGAGCGGCTCGTCCTGGCGCTTTAACGGTGGCTTCGGCCAGACGGGCGAAGCCGCTTGGGTGGCGAACGCTGCCACCGGGACGACCACCCGCGTCGGCTTCTTCAACGGCCCGGAATTTACCGGCGCGGATGGCTATCGATCCAGCACGGTCACCAGCCTGACCGAATCCGGCTTCGCCGGGGGATCGTCCTTGCGCTTCATCGGCGGCGAAGCCACGGGCGGCAATGCGGCGTGGGTGGCGAATGTTTCCAGCGGGACGACCACCCGCGTCGGCCTCTTCAACGGCACGGAATTCACCCGCACGGGTGGCGAGCAAGGCAGCACGGTCACCCGCCTGACCGAATCCGGCTTCGCGGGCGGATCGTCCCAGCGCTACGACAGCTTCCAGCTCACGGGCGAGGCCGCGTGGGTGGCGAACGTTTCCACCGGCATCACGACCAGAGTCGGGATCGCGGACAGCGCGCACACCCGCGCGGATGACTACCAATTCAGCACCATCACCCTGCTGCTGGATTCCGGCGAAGCTCTCGGCTATTCTTCACGCTACCATGATTGGGACTCCAACGGGCAGACGGCGTGGATTTTCAGCACTGTCAGCGGTCTGCAGACGGATTTCGTCCTCTCCATCCGCCCCAGCGATGGCTATGCCTACTCCAGCCTCGCCGGAATCACCGAAAACGGGCTGGCCTTCGGCTCTTACGAGCTGTTCGACGGCGAAACCGCCCTCGGCAGCCGCGCCTTCCTCTGGAGCGAAGACTCCGGGGTTCTCACCCTGGACGAGGAAGTGAGCGGCGGCGTGGCCCAATACGGCTGGGAACATTTCTTCTCGGCGGAATTCGCCAACGGCGACGGCTACATTATCGGCACCGGGTCGTTGTCCGGCGGCGGCATGGGAGTGTATCTCGTGCAGATTCCCGAACCGTCCGCGGCGCTGCTGGCCCTGCTCGCCGCCCTGCCTGTCTTCGAAACCCGCCGGAGAAGCTGAGGACAACCGCAATATGGATCGGATGCGCCGCGGAGACGGCGCTCCGCGTCTTTCCCCCATTTTGCGGTTGCCCGGCTCCCTCAAATCTTCGCCTCTCCCAAGGCGCGCTTGCTCCGGCCAATTCTACCATACAAAATAGAGCGGACTTAAAAAAGGTGGCGGTTTACAGGCTGATGGCGCATTTTCCGGCGCATGGCCCGGCCAAAACTGAAACTGGGATTGCCCGAAGTGGCGGCGATCATCGGCAGACGTCACGCCAAGGAGCGCGTGCCCTGGTGCAAGAACCGCCTTGCCGGCCAAATGGCATGATACCGGCAAATTCCCTGTCGCATTCTACCGATTGCCTCCGCCGTGAGCCGCGCTGCCGGTCCCGCGCCGGCAAACGCGGCCATGAATGGGTCCGCCCGGACCGTGCTGGACTTGCCGGGCGAATGAGGTGATTGCAGATGCAAGCGGAGGTTGCCGTGGGTGACGCAAGCATGAATTTTGTGAGCAGTCGAAACAGCCGGTTCCGGAACCTCTCGGATGGCGCGCCGCTGGATGTCCTGATCGTGGGCGGGGGAATGACCGGAGCGCCGTTGTACCATGCGCTTTGCCGCCGCGGCTATCGGGTGGCGCTGATCGACAAGGCCGACTTCTCCTCCGGAACCAGCCAGGCGTCCGGCATGCTCATCTGGGGTGGCCTGCTCTATTTGAAAAATCTGGATTTCTCCACGGTCCTCAAACTCTGCAAAGCGCGCAGGGTGTGGCTGGAGAAGTTTCCCGGCGAAGCCAACCCGCTGGATCTCAACTATCCCTCACCGCACGGCGGCATGGGGAAACGGGCGCTTATCTGGCTGGCGCTCCATTTCTATTGGCTGCTGGGCGGCTGCTCGCTGAACCGCCCTTTCCATCGGAAAGCCGGACTGTCCGGCGGACACGCTTCCTTCGTCTATCAGGAAGGCATGCTGCGGGCGTCGGACAGCCGCTTCGTGATCGACCGGATCCGCGCGTTCGACTCGGAGCATTGCATTCCCCTGAACTACTGCCGGATGACGGGCGCCGGCTTCGACCGCCGCCGGAAGATGTGGCGGGCGGAACTGCGCGATGAAACCGACGGTGCGGAATTTTCCGCAAACGCCCGGGTGATCGTCAACGGCGCGGGAGTGTGGACCGACGAGCTGAACCGCCTGGCCGGTCTCGAATCGCCCTACAAGCATGTCTTCAGCAAGGGCGTCTACCTGGCGCTTCCCGGCGACCGGCAGACCGAGGCTAGGATTTATCCGGTGCGGGATCGGGATGATGTCCTGACATATGTGCCGTGGGGACCGGTCATGATGTGGGGACCCACGGAAACGAAAGTCCGCGATCTGGAGTCCGGTCTCGCTCCCGACCGCGACGACCTGCGCTTTCTGTTGGAAAACGCGAAGGCCCTGCTCCCCGAAAAAATCGGAGCGGAGGATGTGATTTCCATCCGCTGCGGCATTCGTCCGCTGGCGGTTCCGCGGAATTTCGACCGCGACGTCTATCCTCTGGATCTTTCCCGGCGCCACCAGGTGGTGGTCCACAAGCAGACACAGGCGCTGTCGCTCTATGGCGGCAAGCTCACGTCCAGCCTGATGGTGGCGGAACGGGTGGCCGGACTCGCCGGCCGCTGGGTGAAGCCGCGGCACACACCGCCCGTGCCCCGGATGGAGACTCCGGAAACCCGCCCCCATCCTCGACTCGGGCACCATTTCGTCACGCCCGAGTGGGCGCGGGATCATGAGTTCTGCGTCACGCTGGACGACTACCTCCGCCGCAGGACGAACATTGCGCAATGGACCCCCAGAATGGGCCTGGGCACCGATGAATCCTGCCGCGCTTCGTTGCTGGATGCCGCGGCCACATTCAGTTCCGGGCCTGTGGAAGCCGCGGAAATGGTGAACGCCTATGAGAAGCGGGTGCGTAATCTCCATGACCCGCTTCTGGCGGTGTGACACCCTCCCGATGAGCGCTCCATTCCAACCGATCGTCACCATCCCGCAGGAACCTCTGCTGAAATGGCCCGTGTTTTCGGAAGCCGAGGAAGCAGCCGTCCTGCGGATCCTGCGGGACGGAAATGTCAGCACGCATCCCGTGATCCAGGAACTGGAGGAGGATTTCCGCGCGTTTTCCGGCAGAGAATATGCGCTCGCCCACTGCAACGGCACGGCGGCGCTGCTCGCCGCGTTTCACTCGCTCGGCCTGCAGGCGGGCGACGAAGTGCTTGTCCCCACCGCGACGTTTTGGGCGTCCGTCCTGCCGATGATCTGGTGCGGACTCGTGCCGGTCTTCTGCGAAAGCGAAACGGATACGCTCGGC
The DNA here is from genome assembly GCA_037190465.1 of Haloferula sp. Classification (GTDB taxonomy): domain Bacteria; phylum Verrucomicrobiota; class Verrucomicrobiia; order Verrucomicrobiales; family Akkermansiaceae; genus Haloferula. Next base: position 217,736 of record JBBCJF010000008.1, read on the forward strand.
ATCGACCCGGAAGATGCTGCCCGCCGCATCACTCCGCGGACGCGGGCCATCGTGATCGTCCACCTGTGGGGGCTGCCCTGCAAAGTGGACGAAATCCGCACCCTGGCGGACGCGCACGGCCTGAAGATCATCGAAGACGCCTCCCATGCGCACGGCGCATCGGTGAAAGGCGAACCTTGCGGCCGTTTCGGCGATGTCTCGGTATTCAGCCTGCAAGGGGACAAGCTGGTGCCCGCGGGCGAAGGAGGTGTTTTCCTGACGGACGACGAGGAACTCTACAAGCGCGCGGTCTGCCTGGGCGACATCACGCGGATCATCCGGCTGCCTCTGCCCGAGATGCGTTTCGCGGCCACGAGCTTCGGCATCAAGACCCGGATCGCTCCCATGTCCGCGGCCTTGGGACGCGCGATGCTCGCGCGTCTGCCGGAAGCGAACGCCGCCAGGAACCGCAACCACCGCATGCTTCTGGACGCCATCAAGCCGCTGGGATTCGACGGATTCGCTCCGCCGCCCGGCACGGAGCGGGTGTACTTCGAGTTCATCATCCGCCACTGCGATTCCTCGCTGGATGCAGGGCGGCTGGTGGAGGCGCTCCGGCAATTGGGCTGTCAGGCCGGGCTCCCACGCTATCCGCTGCTTCACCAGCAACCGTTCTTCACTGAGGGGCATTGGAAGGCGGTCGGACGCTATCCGGACAATCAGGCGCTCCCGGACATTGCCGACATCTCGTTTCCCCTGACCGAACGAGCCAACGGCACCCTGATCCGCCTGCCGAACTTCTGCCATCCCGGAGCCGCCCCGCTCATCGCGCAGTATGCGGGGGCATTTCACCGCGCAATGGAGATCCTGTGAATTTCGGGGAGCGCGCGTCTCAAGATTAGCGGAACGGCTGCGTCAACGGCGAGATCTGGTCACCTCTCATTCCCGGGCCAGCGCGCGAAATCACCCGAAAACTTCCCCAACACCCCCCTCCCCCTTCCCGCACCGCCTTGTAATAACATCGTGCCGACAAAGCGGCGATATTAATACCGCAGGCGCCCGCGCTTTCCTTTCTCCCCCTCTCTCCGCCCGGAAAACAGATGCGCCGGCCTTCGATTTTCCTCTCGCCTCCGGGCCGCAGCGCGGCTTGTTTCCCGGCATGAAAACCCGCCACCTGCTCCATTTCCTTCCCGCATTCGCTTTCACCTGCGCCAGCGCCGACACCATCGAGCTGAAGGACGGCACGACGTACGAAGGCACCATTCTCAAACAAGAAGGGGAGGACTACATCGTCGAGATCCAGGTCACCAAGACCATCCGCGACGAGCGCCGCATCCCGCGCGCCGACGTGGCGCGGATCGTCGCCGAACGGAAGGACGAAACCGATTTCGAGGAATTGTCGAAATTGACCCCCGCACCCGATCTGCTCACCGAGGACGAATACGACACCCGCATCGCCCGGGTGGAACAATTTCTCCGGAAACACCCCACCAGCCAGCGCAAGGCTGAAGCCAACAGCATCCTCAACGAACTCGCGAGCGAGCGGGAAGTCATCGTCAAAGGCGGCATCAAATTCGACGGCAAGCTCGTCAGCGCCTCGCAGCGCAATCCCGAGGCCTACGCGCTCGACGCCCGCATCGCCGCCGCCAAGGTCCAGCGCCACGGCGACGCCGGGGAAATCCTGCCCGCCCTGCGCGAATGGTCCGCGCTCGAAAAGGAATTCCTCGGCAGCAGCGCCTATCTGGAGACCATCCCCTACGCCGTGAAACTGATGCGGAGCCACCTCACCACCGTCACCAACGCCCTCAACGGCTTCGACGCCCGCGTCCGCGAGCGCGAATCGGGCCTGTCCCGCATGGCTTCCTCCGACCGCACCCGCAGCAAGGAAGCGATCGACGACGAACTCGCCGCCTACCAGCGCCGTGTCGATGCCGAGAAAGCCGCCGGCATCAAATGGCTCAGCCTCGATCCCTACGTGAAGCAGCCCCTGGAAGACACCAGGCGCATGCTGGAAAGCGAGATCCGCCGCCTCGAAAACCTCCAGGAAACATCCCTGCCGAAAATCGAAGCCGCCTACGCCCAGGCTTGGGCTGCCGTGACGAAGGAAGGCGCCACCCAGCAGGAAATCGACTCCGCCATGTCCCAGGCCCGCGGCACCCAGGTTCCGCAGGCTTACCTCGACATCCTCGCCGAAAACGCCGTCCTGCCCCCGACCCATCGCTAAGTCTCCATCCGCATGTCCCGCACCGCCCGGCACAGCCGCAAGACGGCCGAAACCCGCATCGAACTCTCCATCGATCTCGATGGCTCGGGCGAATCCACCATTTCCACGGGCATCGGCTTCTTCGACCACATGCTCACCCTTTTCGCCCGGCACGGGCTCTTCGATCTGACCGTTGACGCCGAGGGCGACCTTGATGTGGACTACCACCACACCGTCGAGGACACCGGCATCGTCCTCGGCGAAGCCATGCGCGAGGCCCTGGGCACCAAGGAAGGCATTCGCCGCTACGGCTGCTGCCACCTGCCCATGGACGAAACGCTCGCTCGCGTCGTCGTCGATCTCAGCAACCGCCCGCACCTCGAATTCCGCGCCGCGCCGGACACCCCTTCGGCGCCCAACCTTCCTTTCACCCTCGTCGAGGAATTCTGCCGCGCACTCGCTTCCAATCTCCGCGCCAATATCCATGTCGAGCTGCTCTACGGCCGCGACGGTCATCACATCGCCGAAGCCATCTTCAAAGGCCTCGCCCGCGCCCTGCGCGAAGCCTGCGAGCGCGACCCGCGGGTGAAGGGCATTCCGAGCACGAAGCAGGCTTTGTAGTTAGACGTTATTCGTTGTTGGTTATTGGGCTCGGATCCAATCCCCAATAACAAATGATCCATAACCAATAACTTTCCCATGACCACCGGCATCATCGACTACGGCGCTGGCAACCTGCGCAGCGTCGCCAACGCCGTGCAATCGCTCGGCATCGAGCCGGTCGTGCTTGCAGGTCCGGAAGGCATGGACCGCCTCAGCCACCTCATCCTGCCGGGCGTCGGCTCCTTCGGCGACTGCATGGGCGAACTGGAGCGCCGCGGCTTCATCGGGCCGATCCGCGACTGGATCGCCGCCGGCAGGCCGTACTTCGGCATCTGCCTGGGCTATCAGGCGCTTTTCGAGAGCAGCGAGGAATGCCCCGGCATGCAGGGTCTCGGCGTCCTGAAAGGCCATGTCCGGCGCTTCCCGGAAAACGGCTTCAAGATCCCCCACATGGGCTGGAACAGCGCTTCCCCCACCCGTCCCGTCGACCCGATGTGGACCGGCCTCGGGGAAACGCCCTACTTCTACTTCGTCCACTCCTACTTCCCCGAACCCGCCGATCCCGAACTGGTGGCGATGGAGACGGACTATGGCGGCGCCTTTGCCAGCGCGGTGCGCTCCGGTGCGCTCGTCGCCACCCAGTTCCACCCCGAAAAAAGCCAGCAAGCCGGGCTGAAACTTCTCGCCAATTTCCTCGGCGCCACGACCGAGGTTTAACCGAAGCGTCCTCGGCTCACTCGGATGCAATCGTGAATTGTCGCACTGCGTCTCGCGGTATCCATATCTCAGATCCTTCCCTCTTGGAAATCACAAGATAGTGAGAGAGGATTTTCACGTCACTCCCCGAAAAACCATCGCCAGAGCTTGCGTCGACAAACTGTAGTTCCATCAGTTTTCCCTTTTTCAATGATGAGTCTCTACCACCAAGAACCAGCTTATATCCGAAGGGAATTCCGAACATAAATACGCAAAGAATCGCAATGGGAACGAGAATGGCAAAGCGATCCAGAATGCGATTTTGCCGGGCAGGTGTTGAACTCATGATTATTAAAAACCGAATTTGGAATTCGGGATTTATTCACCCGCCCACGCCGGCACTTCGAGGCGGAATTCCGGAATCCTCGTCGAAACCCACTCGCCCGCGGCCGTCTGGCCGAAGAAAGCTCCCTCCGCAACCCCGCCGCGCTGGGTCACATGATAGCTGTTGTAGGAAAACTGCTCGCCCGGCGCCAGCACCGGCGACTGGCCGACCACGCCATCCCCTTCCACCACGATCACCCCGCCATCGTCCTCCCGCACGATCCACTTCCGCCCGCGGATCGTCACCTGCTCGGGCGAATCGTTGCGGATCGAAATGAAATACACGAACGGATGCGGACGATCCGGCGGAGCGTCGAGGCTCGGCATATAGATCACGTCGTCCACACGAACCTGGAGACCTTCGAGCTGCCGGACCGGAGAAGTCATGCGGACCGAGACTGTCCCGCTCCACGCTCCGTGCCAAGCCGGAAACACGCAAACACCAGGCCCCTCATGTTGGGAGTGGCTGCGGCGGCCCGCCGCCGCGAGATTCATTGCAGCGGGCCGCCGCAATCACCGCCTGCCGCGAGCCGCTGCAGCCACACGAGAGGAGTGTCGCGCTCCATGCTCGACATGGTATGTCGCTCCGGAGAGCGCCCGTCCCACCGTCATGCCGCATCGAAAGACTGAGCTCCGCGGGCTCTACGCCCCACTTCACCACCCTCATTCAAAAAGCCCCGTTCAACTTCCTCCCGACCCAAAAGACCGCCAGCAGCGAAACAACCAGCGCGACCGCCGCCCAATGCGACCAGAGTGGAATGCGGTTTTCGATGGGCCGGGGCTCGGGCAGGGCTTGGATTTCGCGGATCAGGTCGGGAATCTGCTCGGGGGAAATCATCCGGCCGCGGGCGATGCGGGCCATTTCCTCAAGCACCTCGGGGCGGGCGGGTTGGCCGATTTTCTCCAGATCGATGCCTTGGGCGAGCAAGGTGGCCTCGACTCCCTCGCCTTCGGCACCGTCGATGCTCGCGTGGAGTTTCCATTCGCCGGGCAGGCCGATTTTCACGCGGCCGGACCAGGCGCCCCAGCCACTGTCATCCTTGTCGAGCAGCACGCGCTCGCGGCCGCCGTCCGGTGCGGTGACATCGACGACCACGGAGCCGTCCTCCAGCGGCGCGCCGTTGGGGTCGAAGGCGTTGGCGTTCAGCGTGACGGTCGCTCCGGGCACGGGACGCTCGGGGGCGAAGTAGAGGCGCACGCGCTGACCGGCGGCCATGTTCCGCTGGTAGGACATCCAGCGGGCGACCTGGCCCCAGAAGCGGTAATGATACTTGTCCTCCACCCCGCGCCGCCAGCGCCAGGCGGAGTCGATGCCCATGAAGAGCACCTTGCCGTTGCCGGCGGTCCTGGTGACGATGATCGGCACCGGACCGAAGCGCCCGCGGCGGTTGGCGTGGACGGCGAGCACTTCGGTCCCGCCCTTGGACTTCAGCACCGGCGCGTGCCAGAAGAAACCCGGCAGGCTGCGCCAGACATCGGGATTCAGCTCCTCCGAATCGGCGAGCATCGTCAGCAGCGAGCCGCGGCCCTCGCTGGTGAGGGTGAGCGGCGAGGCGATGCTGTCATGCAGGCCGCCCTTGATCTCAGGATCAAGCTCGACAGGGATCAGGTCGGCGAGATCGGTATCGAGGAGGCTGAACTGGTTGCCCTGCGGACCGGGCAGAAAGACGATGCCGCTCGCCTGGCTCTCGACCAGCCCGCGGAGCAGCGTGCATTGCTCCTCGGTGAGTTGGTCGGGAGCGACGCCGACATCGCCGATGAAGACGACATCGTACTTGGCGAGATCTTCGGGTTTTTCGGGGAACTCGCGGATGTAATCGGGACCGTCGCCGACGCCGAGCTGCGGGTGGAAGAGCAGGCAGGAGAGCTCCACCCCGGGGTCGCGGGACAGGGCATTGCGGAGGAAGCGGTATTCCCAGCGCGGCAGCGAATCGATGACCAGCACGCGGATCGACTCCGGCCGGCCGGAGAGGGTGAATTTCCGCGAGTTGTTCGTTTCGATCCGTTCGCCTTCGGCAAAGGGAATGGAAAGCTCCAGCGTCGAGCTGCCTTCCTTTTCCAGCCGCCAAAGAATCGCGTCGTAGGTTTCCAATCCGGGCTTGAGAATCAGGTCTTTGGTCTTCTCCAGGCCGGATTCGTCGCGCAGTCGCACGGCGGTGCGCACTTCGCGATCGAGGGAGGAGCGGACAGTAAAGGGAATCTGCACATTTTCCCCGACGATCCCGTAGGTCGGCGCAGTGACGGAAAGCAGGTCGATGTCCGGCAGACGGGACTTGCTGCCGACGGGCACGGTGAAAAGAGGTGCGCCGCGGCGCAGCATTTTCTGCGCCGCGACCACGGGCGGCTGGCCGAAATTCCAGTCACCGTCGGAGAAAAGCACCACGGCCCGAAGGTTGGTCTCGTTTTCCAGCAATTCCTCGATGGGCTTGGAGAGATCGGTGCCGGCAAGCTCGCCCTCCACCGGCTCGGCGAAGGGGCGGACCAGCAATTCGTTCGCCCCGTCCGCGGTCAGCTCATCCCAGAAGGGTTGTTTCAAGGCGAGCTGCGTCCAATCCGCGCGGCTGACGACTTCGCGGCCTGGGGAAAAGAGCAGCGGCACCTCGGCATCGAGCGTTCCCATCGACTTCGAGGCGTCCCAGAGCACCGCGATGCGCGGCCGCGTCTCGGGGTGGATGATCGTCCGCCACTCCGGCTTCCAGAGGAGCAGCACGACGAGCAGGGTGCAGAGGAAACGCAGCGCCTCCAGCACGGCGGCGCGGCGCGGATGCGGACTGCGTTTCCATGAAAGGAAGCAGAGCAGGCCGATGACCGCCAGGGCGGCCAGGCCGAGCGTCAGGGTCGCCGCGGTGGGGGAGAACTGGAGATTATGGAGATGGAACGACAAGATATGAGATCATTCTATGATACGTCAGGCTTTGGTAGGAGTGGCGGCGATGGTCTCCGTGGAGGATTTTTTGGGCAGACAGAGGAGAGCTTCGCCGATGAGGAAGCAGAGCATGGCCACAAGAAAGGCGCGCCAGATGTGCCGGGCGACATGATCCTGCGTGGAGGCGCTCCGGTCCTCGAAGAGGGTGTAGCCGGTCCCTTCCAGCGCGCGGTCGAGCGTTTCGCGGGAGAGGATTTCGGGAAAATCTTCGTGCTCGGGACGGTTCAGCGCGAGCAGGCGGTCGCCGATGCGGTGGATGCCGGCTTCGTGGGCGACATTGCCGGACACGCTGTTGCCGTAGCCGTCGATGCGTTCGCGGTTTTCACCCGCGCCGGCGGCGGCTTCGCGGGAGCCCAGGCTGGCGAGGTAGCCGGAGTCGAAGCGCCGCGCGCCGGCAGTGACGGCTCTCTGGACCACCGGCAGCAGAACATCGGCGTCGCCGAGATTCGACCAGGTGTAGTCCGGCAGCGAACCGGCGAACCATGCCGTGCCGCGATCCATGACCCGGCGGACGAGGAAAGGCTGACCATCGTCCCAGGCGGCGAGCGCGGCGGCTTCGCCCAGCGGCATGCGGCGCTGCACCGCGCGCAGGCGGTCGGCCGGGATAGCCGATCCGTCAAGACTGTCGCGCAGCAGACCGTCGTCGTGATCCCAGGTGCCGAGGATGTGGAATTTGCCCGCTTCTGCCTCGGAGACGATCGACCATTTTACCCCGAGGAATTCGGCGTCGCCCTCCGCCTGCGGGGCGAAGAAGACGATTTCGCCGCCTTCGGAGAGGAAGCGAACGAGCTTTTCCGCAGTCACGCCGCTCGGCAGGGGTTCGGTCCAGAAAATCGCGGCCACTCCCGTGGTGTCGAGGGCGGGAGCCTGCGAGGGTTCGATCCGCTCGACGGTCTGGCCGCCGAAGCCCTCCGGCGCGGCGGCGATGGCGAGGTAGTCCGCCGCTTCGCCGGGAGAGGCGACCAGCAGGCTTTTGACCGGGCGGGCGGGGCCGTAGGCGAAGAAGGCGACATTGTCGCGCGGGTTGCCGTCGCCGGGGATCGAGAGCCAGCCATAGCCGGAGTCTCCGCCGGAGGGAATGGGCAGCGTTTTGCGGAAGCGGAGCGTCTGATCGGCGAGGGTGACATTGGCGGTGCTGCGGATGCCGTTGAGGGTGGAGGTCAGCGGCAGGTTCACCGGCGCGGCGGCATCGTCATTGCGGCTCAGTTCGACATCGAGCACCACGGTGTCGCCGGCGCGCTGGGAGGAAAGGATGCGGATCGACTGGTTCGGCGCGGGCGGGCCGCTCAGGGCGAGCACGCGCAGGCGCGGCGGCTGGGGCAGGGCCGCCAGCGCGGCGCGCGCGGAGATCCAGCGTTCGCTTTCCGGCGACCAGTTCGACGCCTGCATGTCGGAAACGATCCAGACTTCGGCGCGGCCCGGCGTCTCGGCGAGGAATTCGGCGGCCCGCTCGGCGAGCGTAGGCATGTCGGCCGCGGTGTCGGTGGCGGCGCTCGCGCTGAGTTCGGCCAGCACGCCGGGACTGGGAACTTCCTGCGGCGCGGCGCTGGCGCTGTCGATGAGAACCAGCCGCGTGCCGTCGAGGGCGGACATGGCGTCGCGCAGGCGGTTGAGCGCCAGTTCGCGGCGCGGGATGGTGCCGCCCTGCGGATTCGCCTCCATACTGGCGGAGCGGTCGAAAAGCGCGACCACGAGATCCGGCTGTCCCCCATCCCGGCCGAAAGCGCCGCTCAGCATCGGCTGCGCCGCCGCAGTGGCCAGCGCCGCCACGCCGAGCGCGCGGCAGGTGAGGATGAGGATGTGGCGAAGCCGCTTCTTGCCGCGGGATTCGCGGGTGGCTTTCAGCAGAAACTGCATGGCCGCCCACATCACCGTCTTGTGCCGCCTGCGGTTGAGCAGGTGAATGATGATGGGGACGGCCGCGGCGAGCAGGCCGAGGAGCAGGACTGGCTGGAGAAATGACATGAAGGGGAACGAACCGCGGAGATGCGGAGGTCGCGGAGGTGAACGCAGAGATCGGGTGAATCAGGAGTGACCTTTTTTGGGTAAGCGTGCTGTCAGGAACTCTCTCAGCAACGGCTCAAGCGGAGTATCGGTGGGAACGAGTTGGTAATCGGCGTTGGCGTCGTGGCATTTGGTGCGGACGGTGGCCAGGAAGTCTCGCAGAGCACTCTGGTATTCGTCGGCGATCAGGGTGGGTTCGACGACCAGCGAAGTGCCGTCTTCCATGTCGACGAAACGGTGCGGGCGATCGAAGGAGAAGCCGAGCTCCTGCGGATCCATCAGGTGGAAGACGGAGATGTCGTGTTTGCGGTAGCGGAGGTGCTGGAGGGCGTCGGAAAAAGCCGCGGTGTCGGTGAAGAGGTCGGAAAGGATGACGACGAAGGCCCGTTGGCCGATTTTTTCGGCGATGGTGTGGAGGGCGTTGACGAGGCCGGTGTCACCTTCGGGTTCGAGTTTGCCGAGGGTGTCGAAGATATTCTGGAGATGCGCCGGGCGGCGGCTGGGCGGAACTTCGAGGTGGAGCTTTTCGGTGCAGATGGAGAGTCCCGCGGCGTCGCCCTGGTTGACGAGCAGGTAGGCGAGGGATGAGGCGATCCGGCGGGCGTAGGAGATTTTCGATTCACCCTGACCGGCGAATTTCATCGAACCGGAAGCATCGACCACGAAGTAGGCGCGGAGGTTGGTGTCGGCTTCGAATTCCTTGATGTAAAAGCGGTCCGAACGGGCAAAGGCTTTCCAATCGAGGCGGCGGGTGTCGTCACCGGGGACGTACTTGCGGTATTCCGCGAACTCGACGGACGAGCCGCGATGAGGCGAACGGTGCTTGCCTGCGACATTGCCGAGCATTGGCACACGAGCTTCGAGCGGAATCGCTCCAAGCCGGGCGAGCAGGCCGCTGTCGAGAAAGTCGTATTTCATTTGAGAGACCAGATTCCAGAAACCAGAGGCCAGAGAAAGACGCTATGAAGCGGAACCGACTTTCTGGATTAGACCCGCGAGCATGCGGGAGATTTCACGGGTTTCTTCGATCCATGCGAGGCCACACAAACGTCAACCGCCAACCGGCAGCCTTTTTTCCAAACATCGAGATTCTCAAAATGGTGCGAGTGCATTTCCTCTGGTTTCCGGACTCTGGTATCTGGTTTCTTACTCTTCTCTCATTTCCCCGATCAGCCGCTCGACGACTTTCTTGGAAGTCATCCCCTGCGACTCCGCGGCGAAATTGGTGATGACGCGGTGGCCAAGGACGGGGGCGGCAACGGCTTCGAGGTCTTCGAGGCCGGCCATGTAGCTGCCGCGCAGGGCGGCGCGGGCCTTGGCGCCGAGGATGAGGTATTGCACGGCGCGCGGTCCCGCGCCCCAGGCGACGTAGTCCTTGATCCAGGCGGGAGATTCGGGCGTGCCGGGGCGGGTCTTGCGGACGATGGAGACGGCGTAGTCGTAAAGATGCTCGGGAACCGGCACACGGCGGACGAGTTGCTGGTAGGCCATCACTTTCGCGCCGTCGAGCAGGTGACGCAGCTCGGGGCGGTGGCTGCCGGTGGTTTCGCGGGCAATGCGCTTTTCCTCATCGGCGCTCGGGTAGTCGACTTCGATGAGGAACATGAAGCGGTCGAGCTGGGCTTCGGGCAGCGGGTAGGTGCCTTCCTGCTCGACGGGGTTCTGTGTCGCCAGCACGAAGAAGGGCGGCTGGAGCTCATAGGTGCGGCCGAGCACGGTGACTTTGAGTTCCTGCATCGCCTCCAGCATGGCAGACTGGGTTTTGGCCGGGGCGCGGTTGATTTCGTCGGCCAGCACGATGTTGGCGAAGACCGGACCGCGGACGAATTCGAACTCGCGGCGGCCGCCGACGCCGGATTCCTGGATGATGTCCGTACCGGTGATGTCGGCGGGCATCAGGTCAGGGGTGAACTGGATGCGGTTGAAAGTGAGGTCGAAGGTCCGCGCGACGGAGGAAACGAGCAGCGTCTTGGCGAGGCCGGGCACGCCCATGAGCAGCGCGTGACCGCGGGCAAAAAGCGCGATGGCGAGCTGCTCGATCACCTTGTCCTGGCCGATGATCGCCTTGCCGAGTTCCGCGCGGAGCGCCGCGTAGGTTTTGCCGAGTTCATCGATGGCCGCTACGTCGTCGGGTGGAAGCTGATGGGTGGCCGTCACATCGTCGGGCGGGAGTTGGCGGTCCGCGGCGGGAATTATTTCTTCCATGAATGAAGCAGGTTGCAGAAACTCCAGCGAAGCTAAGGAGGCCCCGTGTTTTGTCGAGGCGGATGACAGCACGCGCCCTGCCGGATACGTTTCCCATCAGCGACTCTTCGAAAACCATGAAAATCCTCTTCATTGCAGCGATGCTCCTGACTGGCGCCACGGCGGCGGACAAACCCTGGATCAGTCTTTTCGACGGCAAATCCCTTGCCGGCTGGACCTCAACCGGCGGCGGCAAGCCAGGGGAAGGCTGGAAAGTGGAAAGAGGCGTGCTGCACCGCGCGTCCGCCGGCGGCGACCTGCTCAGCGAACGGGAATTCGCGGATTTCGAACTGGAGGTGGAGTGGATGATCTCCGCCAAGGGCAACAGCGGTGTGAAATACCGTGTCCGCAAGGCCCCCGGCGGCTGGTTGGGGCCGGAATACCAGCTTCTCGACGACGCCGGGCATTCGAACGGGAAAAATCCGAAGACCTCGGCAGGCTCGCTCTACGAAATCGCCTCGCCCGCGGAGGACAAATCCCTGAAGCCGGCAGGCAGGTGGAACCGCACACGCATCATCGCGAAGGGGCCGGTGCTGGAACACTGGCTGAACGGCAAACTCGTCCTGCGGCTGGACACGAGTTCCGAGGAGTGGGCGGAGGCGAAAAAGGACAGCAAATTCGCACAGGTGAAGGGCTTCGGCGAGACCGGCCCGGGGCGGATTCTGCTGCAAGATCACGGCGACGAAGTGCGTTTCAAGGTGGTCCGCATCCGCGAGCTTTGAGGGTTTTTCCCCGCTTGCAATCGCTCCCCCGGCACGGAACAGTGCGCCGCAGCGAAACCCCGCCAACTCCATGAAATCGCGTTTCCTCTGGCTTGCTCTCCTTTCCGCAGGCCCGCTTGCCGCGCAGCAGCCCCCTGACGCTCCGGCTCCTGTCCCGATGCCATCCGGGCCCATCGAGGTGAACGGCATCGCCGCCGTCGTCAATGCCCAGGTCATCACCAAAAACGAACTCGGTTTCCGGCTGGCGCCGATTTTCAGGCAGCTCGCCGCCCAGTTCCCGCGGCGCGGTCCTGAATTCGAGCGCCAGATGCTGCAAGCGCGCGACGAGGTGCTTCAAGATCTGATCGACCGTGCGATCATCCTTTCCGAATTCAAACAGCTCCAAAAGAAAGGCGCGAACCTGCCAGAGCATGTGGTCGATCAGGAAATCCGCCGCCAGATCCGCGAGGTTCACAATGGCAGCCAGAAGAATTTCGAGGAGGAACTCAACCGCGCCGGCATGACCACCGCCGCCTACCGCAAGATGGTCCGCGAACAGCTCATCGTGCAGGCCATGCGCCACGAGCATTTCTCCGAGGCCCCGCCACCGCTGCCGGGCGAGATCCAGAAGGAATACGACGAGGTGAAGGACAATCTGCGCGACACCACCCAGGACAAGATCACCTTCCACAAGATCTTCCTGCCCCGCCGGGATGCCGCCAATCCGCTCGCGACTCCCGAAACGCAGCTCGCCCTGGCCGAGCAGCTCACCGAGGAAATCAAGCGCGGGGGCGACATCGCCGACCTCGCCAAGAAGCACTCCCGCGACGCCTTCGCCGAAGAGGGCGGCTATCAGGAGGATATGCCACGCCTCGATCTCGCACCGGAATTCGCCGCAATCATCTTCGCAGGCAAGGACGGTGACACGGTTGGTCCGCTGGAGGATCCCGCCGGCTTCACCATCGTCAAAATCGGCAAAATCAAGAAAGGCCCGGCGCCGCCGCTGAGCAAGATTCGCGAGGACATCGAACAACGGGTGAACCGGAAGAAAAACGCCGCTGCCTACGAGAAGTGGATCGCCGGCAAGCGCCAAAGCGCCTCGATCAACATCAAGATCAGGTAAACCCCGGGGCCGGAAAAGCCGGTGTTTCAGGACTTCGGTGTTTCGGAAGCACTGAAGCACCGAAGTCCTGAAACACTGAAACACCGCATGCCCCGCATCCTTATCACCCTCGGTGACCCTGCCGGTATCGGCCCGGAGGTGGTCGCCAAGGCGCTGGAGTCCCCGGAACTGCCGCGGGATTTCGATTTCCAAATCATCGGCGACCTGCGCGCAGGCATTCCCGGAAGGCCCGATGCCCGTTCAGCCCAAGCGGCATTCACATCACTTGAAGCTTCCGTTTCAATTCTGAAATCCGATCCTGGCGCAGTGGCCGTGGTGACCGCTCCGGTTGCGAAAGAAGCTCTGTCGAGAGCCGGTTTTTCGTTTCCGGGCCAGACAGAATTTTTCGCACAATCATTTAATATTAAGCGATACGCGATGTGTTTGACAGGGCATCGCTTAACCGTGGCTCTGGCAACGATCCACGTCCCTTTGGCCGCAGTGCCCAAGTTGCTTACAGTGGAGGCGATCATCAACACCGGCGAGCTTCTTGCCGAATATCTCGAACAACGATTCAATCGATCGATTAAAATAGCGATCGCAGGCTTGAATCCCCATGCGGGTGAAAACGGCCGCTTTGGCGACGAGGAAGCGAGGATCATCGCGCCGGCCGTCGAAGAACTCGACCGGCGGCATCCCGGTATTTTTTCAGGACCTCATGTTCCGGATGCGGTGTTCCGCGAGGCGGCGGAAGGCCGCTTCGACGCGGTGCTGGCGATGTATCACGATCAGGGCCTGATCCCGCTGAAGCTGCTCGATTTCGACAGCGGGGTGAATGTCACCCTCGGTCTGCCGAAACCTCGGACCAGCCCGGACCACGGAACGGCTTTCGACATCGCCGGCAAGGGCATCGCCCGGCCGGATTCGATGATCCACGCGATCCGCCTCGCCTGCGAATTGGCAACCGTCCGTGCCTAGGTCGCACGCGGTCCGGCTGGGAGCGCCGAGTCCCAGTTCGGCACGAAGCACCGGCAATCCCCGCTGCCCCCGCCGGCCCGCATGATCAAGCCGGGCCGTCCTCATACTTCTGGCGGAGCCGGGGCTCCGCGCTCCCGGTGTGCCGGGTCAGTATTCCCCCGACTCCGGCCCGGCGGCGAGGGCGGAAAACCCGAAGGCTTCCGCGGCTTCGCGGGCGGCGCTTTCGAGAACCCGGCCGATGCCCGCGAGCACATCGAGAATGCCCTTTTCCCACGCACCGGACTTCCACGAAGGCTCGGCAAGTTCGAGCAGGTGATCCAGCGCGCTATCGGCGAGAAAAGGCTCCAGACCGTAGCCCGCCATCAGAGCGGATTTCCCCTGCCCGGGGTCGAGCGCCAGCAGAATGGCATGATTTTCGCCCCCCCTGACGTGCTCCCTGGAGAGTTCGCCGCAATTGAAGAACCAGAAGACATGCAGATCGAAGGGGTGATTTTGCGGAAACTCGCGGAGCAGGACGTGGATGCGGACTTGGGAAAAAGCCCACTCCAGCCGCCGGATGGCCTTGGCGATCTTCTTTTTTCCATGCGGGGAGAGCAGGCCGGCATTGTCGCCGATGCCGGCGCTGGTGCGGGGTACCGGGCCAAGCAGGCTGACGGCGCGGTCGAGCGTGAGACGGCAGGAAGGGCATTCGACGGAGCTCTCCTCCAGACCCGTCCGGCAATAGGGGCAGCGCATGCAGCGGAGTCTGGCAGAATTACGCCGCCGCCGGGAAGCCCCAATCCGGCGCGCATTCGTGACGTCTGCGATCTTGCACCGCGCGGCGGATCGGGGAGAATGGCCCGCATGTCCGGTATCCGACCCGTCATTTCACGCCGCTCTTTCCTGGGAGCGGGCGCCGCTTGGCTGGGCGGCATGCCGCTGGCGCGGGGGGCGGAGAACCGGAAGGTCCGGACGGTTTCGATTTTCCACACCACCGACCTGCACGGGCACATCCTGCCCACGGTGACCTACGAAGGCATCGGCGACGTCGGCGGCATGGCGCGCTGCGCGACGCAGATCCGGCGCTGGCGGAAGGAATGCCCGGATTCGATTCTGGTCGATATCGGCGATGTCTGGCAGGGCACCCCGGCGGGATTCGCGACGGGAGGGCGGCTGATGGTCGATCTCTTCAACCGCCTCGACTACGACGCCTGGGTGCTGGGCAATCACGATTTCGACTGGGGGCGCGACAAAACGGAAGCCGCGCTCGCCATGTCCGCACCGCACGTGCTGACGGCGAACCTGAGCGTGGACGGCAAGGCGGCCGGCGCGGCGGGCGGCGTCTGGGATAAAGTGAAACCGTGGACCATCAAAGAGGTGGCGGGTTTCCGGATCGGGCTGATTGGCCTGATCACTCCCGGTCTGCCCTTTTGGCTGACACCGAAAACCTTGGGCGGTGTGGCGGCTCTCGACCCGGTGGCCACGCTCGCCCGCTGCGTGGCGGAGGTAAAAGCGGCCAATGCGGATGCGGTCGTGGTGCTCGGTCACATGGGCTGGCGCCCCCGCGACGACTATGCGAACCCGGTTCACACGATATTGACCAGGGTGGAGGGCATCGATCTTTATCTGGCTGGCCACAGCCATCAGGACCAGCCGTCGTGGATGACCGGCGATGTCCTCTGCTCGCAGGCGGGCTATCACGGCATCCACTGCGGCCGGGTGGACCTCGCCTTCGATGTGGATTCGCGCAAACTGGTGAACCGGCGGGCCTTCACCGTGCTGATGGATTCGCGCTTCGAACTCGATCCGCTGGTGATGGAAACGGCGAAGCCGGAACTGGACACCGCCACGGAGCGGCTGGCTCGGCCGGTATGGACCGTGAGCGAGACGATCCCCGGCCATGGTCGCGGCAGCGGCGTCTGGAAATTGCTCTGCGAAGCGTTCGCCGGCGCCTTGGAACGCCAGGGGGAAAAAGTGGACGGGGTTTTTCACGGAACCTTCGGCACCGGCGACATCGAGCCCGGGGTGAAAACCGTGGGCGATTGCTGGAAATGGCTGCCCTACGAGAACGAGTTCGTCGTCGCGGAGCTGGGGGTGGAGGAACTGATCCAAATCGTCGCGGAAGACCGGCGGGACCAGCGCTCGGACCGCGGGCTGTGGCCCTTCGACGTGTCGTTCGACGATGAAGGGAAGGTCGTTTCTTTCCTCCACCGCGGCGAGGAAGTGCCGCCGGGCAAACGCTTCCGGATCGCTTTCAATTCCTACGACGCCCAATCGGGCGGCCGCAGGCTGATGACGCTGCGGGAAATCCTCGAACGACCCGAGTCGAAGCGCCGCGACACCGGCATCGCCGCACGCGAGGCGCTCATCGGGCACCTTCTGGCGCTTTAGGCACTTTTTCCGTGCCCCACGGTCCCCGCCATGCATTCTCAGGCGCGTGGCGTACCTCGAAATCCGCGACCTCCATACTCATTTCAAAAAACGCGGCGGCAGCTTCCTGTCGCCCAGCGTGGACACCATCCGCGCCGTGGACGGCGTGACCCTCTCCATCGAAAAGGGCGAAATCCTCGGCCTCGTCGGCGAATCCGGTTGCGGAAAATCCACCCTGTCCCGCACCGTCATGCAGCTCATCCGGCCGACCTCCGGCTCGATCATCCTTAATGGCGAGGATCTGGCGAAACTTCCCTCCTCCATCGTCCGCAAGCGCCGGCTCGATTTCCAGATGATCTTCCAGGATCCCTACGCCTCGCTGAATCCACGCATGACCATCTTCGCCACGCTCGCCGAAGCAATCCGCCAGCGCCACCCGAACGTCAAAGGCCCCGCCCTCTCCGGGCGCATCGCCCGGCTCATGGAAACCGTCGGCCTCGACCCGCGCTTCCAGAAAAAATACCCGCACGAATTCTCCGGCGGCCAGCGCCAGCGCATCGCCATTGCCCGCGCCCTGGCCCCCGAGCCCAAGCTCATCATCGCCGACGAACCCGTCTCCGCCCTCGACGTGTCGATCCAGTCGCAGATCCTCAACCTCCTCAAGAAACTCCGCGCCGACCTCGGCCTGACGATGATCTTCATCACCCACGACCTCGGGGTCGTCCGCTACCTCGCCGACCGCATCATCGTGATGTACAAAGGCAAAATCGTCGAGGAAGGCGAAGCTGAAGCCCTCTTCGCCGATCCTCGGAACGACTACACCAAAAAGCTCCTGGCCGCGATCCCCAAACTGGCGGCGACGGCCTGACCCACTCCGTTTGCATTTCATCCGAATTCCATCCACACTCGCCCGCAATGGACCCCTTCCTCTTCAAAACCCTCCATATCGCCGGAGCTCTCGGCGTCTTCACCGCCATCGGCGCGATCCTCGCCGGCTCCTGCGACAAATGCAAAAAGATGGCCTCCATCCTCCACGGCGTTTCCCTCCTCCTGCTCCTCCTCGTTGGCCTGCACATGCTCTTCAGCCTGCAACTCGTCAAAACCGGCGGCTGGTGGCACGCGAAGATCGTCCTCTGGCTCGTCCTCGGCGCCGCCCCTGCCCTGGCCAAGCGCAAGGTCATGCCCGCCCCCGCCCTCCTCGGCCTCTGCCTCGCGACCGGCATCGCCGCCGCCTACCTTGGCTTGGCGAAACCCTTCTGATCCGCGCGATCCGCTTTTTTCATACCCGATCCTGCGACCCGGGGGAGTCTCCCCTTGCATGGCCGGGGGGTGGATTCTAATTCTCTCGGGCGCTGATCCGCATCGCAGCCCCATGAACGCTTCCGCCTGCTCGTTCCCCATCGTCTGCCGCGTCTGGAAATCCTCCATCGGCCGGAAATTCGTCGTCGCTCTCACCGGCTTGGTGCTCGTCCTGTTTCTCGCCGGCCACCTCGCCGGCAACCTCCTCGTCTTCGCCGGCCGCGAAGCCTTCAACGACTATGCGGAATTCCTCCACGGCATGCTTCACGGCACGGGCATCTGGATCGCCCGCGCCGGCCTCCTCGCCGCCGTGGTCCTGCACGTCGCCGCCACCATTTCCCTCACCCGCCAAAACAAAGCCGCCCGCCAGCCCTACGAACACCAGGCGACCATCCAGACCAGCAAATCCGCCCGCATCATGATCTGGAGCGGCCTGACCATCCTTGCCTTCGTCATCTATCACCTGCTCCACTTCACCGTCCGCGTCACCTTCCCCGCCGAGCGCTACATCGACCACAACGCCCTCGGACACGAACGCTTCGACGCCTGGAAAATGGTCATCGACGGCTTCAGCAACCCGCTTGTCGTCCTCTTTTACCTGGTCGCCATGACCCTGCTTTGCTCCCACCTCAGCCACGGCGTCGGTTCGATGTTCCAGACTCTCGGACTCCGCTCGAAAAAATCCGCCCCCCTCATCACCGGCATCTCCAAGGGCTATGCTCTCCTCATCTGGCTCGGCTTCATCTCGATCCCGCTCGCGATCCTCGTCTTCAAATTCGGCCGCTGAACTTCCCACCTTTCCCTGCCATGTCCCTGGATAGCAGAATCCCCTCCGGTCCGATCGAGCAAAAGTGGTCCAAGCACAAAATGGACTCCAAGCTCATCAACCCGGCGAACAAGCGCAAATATACCATCATCGTCGTCGGCTCCGGCCTCGCCGGCGGCGCCGCGGCTGCGACCCTCGCCGAGCTCGGCTACCAGGTGAAGTGCTTCTGCTACCAGGACAGCCCGCGCCGCGCCCACTCCATCGCCGCGCAGGGCGGCATCAACGCCGCGAAAAACTACCGGAACGACGGCGACTCCATCCGACGCCTCTTCTACGACACCGTCAAGGGCGGCGACTTCCGCGCCCGCGAAGCCAACGTCTACCGCCTCGCCGAAGTCTCGAATGCCATCATCGACCAGTGCGTCGCCCAGGGCGTCCCCTTCGCCCGCGAGTACGGCGGCCTGCTCGACAACCGCTCCTTCGGCGGCGCGCAGGTCTCCCGCACCTTCTACGCCCGCGGCCAGACCGGCCAGCAACTCCTCATCGGCTGCTACCAGGCCCTCGAAAAGGAGGTCTACAAGGGTGGCGTGAAAATGTTCCCCCGCACCGAAATGCTCGACCTCGTCCTCGTCGACGGCCATGCCAAGGGCATCGTCGTCCGGGACATGGTCACCGGCAAAATCGAGTCCCACGCCGGCGATGCCGTCATCCTCGCCACCGGCGGCTACGGCAACGTCTTTTTCCTCTCCACCAACGCCATGGGCTGCAACGCCACCGCCATCTGGCGCGCGGCCAAACGAGGCGCCTACTTCGCCAACCCCTGCTACACCCAGATCCATCCGACCTGCATCCCCGTCAGCGGCGACTACCAGTCCAAGCTGACCCTCATGTCCGAGTCCCTCCGCAACGACGGCCGCATCTGGGTCCCCAAATCCCGCGAAACCGCCGAAAAGATCCGCAAGGGACTTCTCAAAGCCTCCGACGTCGCCGAAGACGACCGCGACTACTACCTCGAACGCAAATACCCCTCTTTCGGCAATCTCTCCCCGCGCGACATCTCCTCCCGCGCCGCCAAGGAAGCCTGCGACGACGGCCGCGGCGTGGCCAAAACCGGCCTCGGCGTCTATCTTGACTTCCGCGACGCCATCGACCGCCTCGGCGAGGACACCATCCGCGCCCGCTACGGCAACCTTTTCCAGATGTACGAAAAGATCGCCGGCGAAGACCCCTACAAGCAGCCGATGCAGATCTACCCCGCCGTCCACTACACCATGGGCGGCCTCTGGGTGGACTACAACCTGATGTCCAACATCCCCGGCCTCCACGTCCTCGGCGAAGCGAATTTCTCCGACCACGGCGCCAACCGTCTTGGCGCTTCCGCCCTCATGCAGGGCCTCGCCGACGGCTACTTCGTCATCCCCTCCACCATCGCCAACTACCTCGCCACCCAGAAGCCCGGCTCCGTCAAAACCGACCATCCCGAGTTCAAAAAGGTCGAAGAAGAAGTCGCCGAACGCACCAACCGCCTCCTCACCATCAACGGCAAGCGCACCGTCGACAGCTTCCACAAGCAGCTTGGCGAAATCATGTGGGACAAATGCGGCATGGCCCGCTCCCGCGAGGGCCTCACCGAAGCCATCGCCGAAATCCCTGCCATCCGCGAGGAGTTCTGGCAAAACGTCCGCGTCCCCGGCTCCGGCGCGCAGGCCAACATGGAGCTCGAAAAAGCCGGCCGCGTCGCCGACTTTCTCGAATTCGCCGAAGTCATGTGCTACGACGCCCGTGACCGCGAGGAATCCTGCGGCGGCCACTTCCGCGTCGAGCACCAGTTCACCGACGCCGACCTCGAAGTCCAATCCAGCAAGACCCAGGCCGGCGAGGCCAAGCGCCACGACGACCAATTCTGCCACGTCTCCGCCTGGGAATACAAAGGCGTCGGCGTCGAGCCCGTCCTCCACAAGGAACCTCTCACCTTCGAGGCCATCAAGCTCTCCATCCGCAGCTACGCCTGAACCCGCGCTCCGCGCTACGTGGCGGAGCGCTGCGGCTTTCCGCTAATGGGTCTTCATCCGTCGCTCAAAAACCTTCATCCCGCCCCCAGGCACCAAAAACCGTCTCCCAAAGAGCCGGGATGGCATGGGCGTCATAGCCCTCTCCGGAATCTCTGCGTTCATCTCTGCGAACTCTGCGCCTCCGCGGTTCGTTCCTTCCCCGAGGAGACCAGCCTCCATCATTGCCCTCCCCTACCCCCGCATGTAGGACTATCCCCGATGACCGGCAAACGGGGACTTACCCAACAACACGTCGCGCGAATCCTCGGCACCGAAAGCCCCGAGCAGGCCGCCGCCCGCCTGCAACCCGACCTCACCGATCTTCCCCGCGTCCCCGCCGGCAGCGCCAAAGTCTCCCGCGAACGCACCGAAACCCTCTGGACCGAGGCGAATCTCGACCCCGCCCTCCGCACCATCCTTCTCGATCCCCTCGCCGACGAACTCCCCCTTTACCAGGGCAACATCGAAAACGCCATCGGCCTGCTGCGCCTCCCCATCGGCCTCGCCGGCCCCCTGCGCGTCAACGGCGTCTCCGCCAAGGGCGACTTCCCCATCCCCCTCGCCACCACCGAAGCCGCGCTCGTCGCCAGCTACCACCGCGGCTGCCGCCTCCTCACCGCCGCCGGCGGCTGCTCTGCGCTGGTCCTTTACGAAAGCCTCAGCCGCGCCCCTGCCTTCGTCTTCGCCACCTCCGCCGACGCCTGCCGCTTCACCGTCTGGGCCGTCGAGCAATTCGACCGCTTCCATCAAATCGCCGCCACCACCACCGCCCACGGCAAACTTGTGGACGTCGGCATCACCATCGAGGGCAACCACGCCTACCTGAACTTCGAATTCACCACCGGCGACGCCTCCGGCCAGAACATGGTCACCATCGCCACCCAGGCGATCTGCGACGACATCGTCGAGCGCTCCCCCGTCGCCCCTCTGCGCCACTACGTCGAATCCAATCTCTCCGGCGACAAAAAGGCCAGCACCCGCGCCTTCACCACCACCCGCGGCAAGAAAGTCACCTCCGAAGCCCGCCTCCCCGCCGCCCTCATCGCCAAACACCTCCACACCACTCCTCAGGCCATGGAGCGCTACTGGCAGATGTCCGCCATCGGCGGCGTGCTCAGCGGCACCCTGGGCATCCACGGCCACTTCGCCAACGGCCTCGCCGCCCTCTACCTCGCCACCGGCCAGGACGCCGCCTGCGTGGCCGAATCCGCCACCGGCGTGACCCGCTTCGAAATCATGGACGACGGCGGCCTCTACGCCTCCGTCACCCTGCCCGGCATCATGGTCGGTACCGTCGGCGGCGGCACCGGCCTGCCGAGCCAAAGGGCCTGCCTCGAACTCATGGGCCTCGCCGGTCCCGGCAAGGCCCGCGCGCTCGCCGAAGTCTGCGCCGGCCTGCTGCTCGCCGGGGAACTCTCCATCATCGCCGCCCTCAGCGCCGGCCACTTCGCCCGCGCCCACCGCAAACTCGCCCGCGGGCGCAAACCCTCCGGCCCCGCATGAAACGCTGGTGGACCTACCAGAAAGAACGCTTCCCCCTCTTCGCCCACGGCCCGCTCATCGCCGCCTTCAGCGCCTGCGCAGTCTCCTTCTCTGCCCTCCTGCGCGGCGCCCCCGTGCCGGAATGGCCGATGTTCCTCGCCGCCTTCCTCGTCTGCCTGCTCATGTTCCTGCAACTGCGCATCGCCGACGAATTCAAGGACGCCGAGGAAGACGCCCGCTGGCGCCCCTACCGCCCCGTCCCCCGCGGACTGGTGAAACTCTCCGAACTCCGCATCCTTTTCCTAGCCGCCGCCGCCCTGCAACTCCTGCTCGCCCTTTGGCTCGATCCCCGTCTGCTCTGGGTTCTTGGCATCGCCTGGGCCTACCTCGCACTGATGAGCGTCGAGTTCTTCTGCCGCGACTGGCTGAAAGCCCGGCCCGTCGTTTACCTCGTCAGCCACATGGGCATCATGCCCCTGGTCGACTTCTTCGGTACCGCCTGCGAATGGCTCCCCCGCGCCGGGCACCCGCCCGCCGGCCTCGGCTGGTTCCTCGCCGCCAGTTTCTTCAACGGCATCGTCATCGAAACCGGCCGCAAACTCCGCCAGCCCGCCGACGAAGAGGAAGGCGTCGAAACCTACTCCCGCCTCTGGGGCAAATCCGGCGGCGCCGCGGTCTGGCTGGCCATGCTCGCCGCCACGCTCCTCTGCGCCGCGCTGGCCGCGCTGAAAATCGGCTTCCTTCTCCCCGTCGCCGCCGGTCTCGGAACCCTGCTCATCCTCGCGATCTTCGCCGCCCGTCGCTTCGTCAAAGGCTCCCTCCCCGGAAAAAACATCGAGCTCCTCTCCGCCGCGTGGACCCTCGCCCTCTATCTTCTGCTGGGACTCATTCCTCTGTGGCTCCGTTGAGCCCCGCGATAGGTCCCATGCGTTCTATACGACCTGTATGATCTTCCCCGACACCACCGACGCTCCTTTCGGCGGCAAAGGCGCCGCCCTTGCCGCCCTCACCCGCGCCGGCTTCAAAGTTCCCCCTTGGTTCGCCATCTGCCCGGACACTGACTGTCCCCTCGAAAAACTCACCACCGCCCTCTCCCAACTCGGCGGCGACCTCTTCGCCGTCCGCTCCTCCGCGGCCATGGAAGACGGCGCCGGCCACTCCTTCGCCGGCCAATTCGAGACCTTCCTCGAAGTCCCCGCCCACGAGGTCGCCCAGCGCATCCGCGACGTCCGCGCATCCGCCGCCAGCGCATCCGTTCTCTCCTACTGCCGCGAACGCGGCCTCCCCCCGCCCGAGCCGCCCACCGTGCTCGTCCAGCGCATGATCCTCCCCCGCCACGCCGGCGTCGCCTTCTCCGCCGATCCCGTCAGCGGCCAACGAAGCCACGCCGTTGTCTCCGCCGTCCCCGGCACCGGCGAGAAACTCGTCTCCGGCGAAACCGATGGCGAAACCTGGCGGATCGCCCCCGCCTCCATCTCCCCCCCGGAAAACGCACAACTCCCCGAATCCGACGCCCTCCGCATCGCCCGCCTCGCCCGCGACTGCGAACGTCACTTCGGTCGCCCCCAGGACATCGAATGGGCCATCGACGCCTCCGGCGAACTCTGGCTGCTCCAATCCCGCCCCATCACCACCCTCGCCACCCTCCCCGATCCCGCCGACACCCTCCGCGTCTGGGACAACAGCAACATCGCCGAGAGCTATGGCGGCGTCACCACGCCCCTCACCTTTTCCTTCGCCCGCCGCATCTACGAATCCGTCTACCGCGAATTCTGCCGCCTCATGTCCGTCCCCGCCGCCCGCATCGAACGAGCCGATGACGTTTTCCCCCAGATGCTCGGCCTCATTCGCGGCCGCACCTACTACAACCTTGCGAGTTGGTACCGCGTCCTCGCCCTGCTCCCCGGCTTCCAGCTCAACCGCGCCTTCATGGAACAAATGATGGGAGTCAAGGAGCCTCTGCCCGACGCCCTGGTCCAACAAATCGTCGCCGAATCCAAAACCAGCCGCGTCGCCGACACCCTCGCCCTCCTCCACAGCTGCGGTGGCCTCGTCCGCCGCCTCTCCGGCCTCAAACGCCAGGTCGCTTCCTTCCAGGAACGCCTCGACAGCGCCCTCGCCCCGCCCCCCGTCCCCCTCGAAGCAATGAGCGGCGAGGAACTCGTCGCCCACTACCGCGACCTCGAACGCCGCCTTCTCAAGCGCTGGGACGCCCCGCTCGTGAACGACTTCTTCGCGATGATCTTCTACGGTGTCCTCCGTACCTTGTGCGCCAAATGGGCCGGCGACCGCGACGGCACCCTGCAAAACGAGCTCCTCGCCCACACCGGCGGCATCGTCAGCGCCGAACCTCCGCGCCGTATCGTTCGCATGGCGAAACTCGCCGCCGAAACGCCCGGCCTCCCTTCCCGCCTTGCCGACCCCGCCATAAGCGAAGCCGAAAAGCTCTCCGCCCTCCGCCGCAACCAATCCCTCGCCGCCGAATTCCAGCGTTACCTCGACGATTTCGGCGACCGCTGCCTGGAGGAGCTCAAACTCGAAAGCCCCACCGTCCGCGACGACGCCTCGACGCTGCTCTCCTCCATCGGCGCCCTCGCCCTCCGCGAAAACGAATCGATTGCCGATTTGCAAAACGACACAGCTCGCGACCAACACGCCGACTCCCACCAGACCTCAATCTTCGATCTTCGATCTTCAATCGGCAATCCTCTCAAACGCCTCCTCTTCCGCAAAATTCTCGCTCAGACCCGCGAGCGTGTCCGCTGCCGCGAAAACCTGCGCTTCGAGCGCACCCGCCTCTTCGGCCGCGTCCGCGCCATCCTTCGCGAACTCGGCAAGCGCCTCCACGCCGACGACCGGCTCACCGCCCCCGACGACATCTTTTACCTCGAACTCGGCGAAATCCTCGCTCTCTGGGACGCCACCGGCACCCTCGCCGATCCCGCCGCCGTCGCCGCCCTCCGCCGCCGGGAATTCGACACTTACCGCAGTGAAGCGCCTCCTCCCGACCGCTTCGGAACCCGCGGCCCCATCCATCGCCACACCCGCTTCGAAGAAACCCGCCAACCCACCTCCACCGACACCACCGGCGACATCAAAGGAGTCGGGGCCTGCCCCGGCAAAGTCACCGGCCGTGTCCGCGTCGTCCTCGATCCCCGCAACGCCCGCCTGGAACCCGGCGAAATCCTCGTCGCCCTTCAGACCGATCCCGGCTGGGTCGTCCTTTTCCCCGCCGCCGCCGGCCTCCTCGTCGAGCGCGGCAGCCTGCTTTCCCATTCCGCCATCGTCTCCCGAGAACTGCGCCTTCCCTGCATCGTCTCTCTCCCCGCCATCACCACCCGCCTCCAAACCGGCGACCTCGTCGAAATGGACGGCTCCACCGGCGCCGTCCGGCTCCTCACCACCCCCGAGCCATCGATCGATTGAAAATCAGTTTAATCCGTTCAATCCGTGGTTGAAGAGGCGCTTCTGCTCATCGGCATTCGGTTCGGATCGCGCACGGTTTTCTCGATGATCGAAGCGAAGGAGCTGGAGCGGATCATCCCCGAAGACCGGAAGTGAAGAACCCGGCCTTGTTCGTCGCCGGCGGAAAGGTGGACAAAACGGAGCATGGATGAGGAACTCGATTCCAACCCCTTCAATCACGCGGCAGTAGGGTCATTGGCCGTTTCACTCCAATCGGATCGCCGTCGAACGCCCGTGCGCGTCGAGCCCTTCGATCCGCGCGAACTCCTCGACCGCCTCCAACGACCTGCCCACCGACTTCTTATCCAGCTTCACGATACTCGTACGCCGCTGGAACTGGTCCGCCCGCAATCCCGAAAACGAGCGCCCGCTCCCTTCCGTCGGGAGCGTATGGCTGGGACCGGCCAGGAAATCCCCGACCGCCACCGGCGAATCGTTGCCGAGATAAATCGCCCCAGCGGTCCGGACCTGAGGCAGCCATCTCCTCTCCTCCGCGCAAATCAGCGACAAGTGCTCCGGCGCGAAATCGTTGCAGATCGCCACCGCCTCCGCGATCGACTTCACGTGCAGCACGAAGCTCGCCTGCCGCAGCACCTCGCGGATGTAGCGGGCGCGGGAAAGCGTTTCGAGCTGGCGCTCCACCGCCTTGAGCACCTTCCCCGCCAGCCCCTTCGAATCCGTGATGAACCCGATCACGCTGTCCCCCCCGTGCTCCGCCTGCGCCAGCAGATCCGCGGCGATGTAATCGGCATTCCCCGTCTTGTCGGCGATCACCAGAATCTCGCTCGGCCCCGGCAGCAGATCGATCGACACAGCGCCAAACAATTGCCGCTTCGCCTCCACCACGAAACGATTGCCCGGCCCCACCAGACGATCCACCGGCCGCACGCTCTTCGTCCCCAGCGCCAGCGCCGCGATGGCCTGTGCGCCGCCGACCTTCAGGATCTCGGTCACACCGGCGGCCTTCAACGCATACAGCAACGCCGCATTCACCGTCCCGTCCGGTCCGCACGGCGTCGCGGCGATGATCTCCGGCACGCCCGCGGCTTTCGCGAAACCTGCCGTCATCAGCGCCGTGGAAACCAGCGGCGCCTTGCCTCCCGGCACATAAATCCCGACGCGGTCGAAGGGCAGGAAACGCTCCCCCACCAGCGCGCCTTCCGCATTCCGGTAAGACCAATCTTTCCGCAGGCTCCGCTTCGCGAAAGCCGTGATGTTCCTCAAGCTCGCGGCGACCGCCTTGCGCGTGGAAACCGGGACCTTCACCGCCGCAAGCTCTTCCGGCGTGACGAAGAGCGACTTCGGCGTCAGCTCCACATTGTCGAAGCGCTTCGCGTAAGCGATCAGAGCCTTGTCACCCTGCCCCGCCACCTCGCCGATGATGCCCGCCACCAGCTCGCGCAGATCGTGCGACGGCGCCGCGCGGCGTTTGAGGCGTTTGACGAAGGAAGCGTACTCGGCATCGCGGTATCCGATGATTTTCATAGGGAGACGGAAGACTGGCATCAATAATACGGCCGGAGCATCAGATAGCAGACCGGCCCGGTCACGGCAACATAGAGCCACACGGGAAACACCCACTTCGCCAGCCGGCGGTGCGATGCGAAGCGGTTCGTCCAGCCGGCGATGAACGTGAAAAGAATCCCCGGCAGGCTGATCCCCGCCAGCACGATGTGCGTGAGGAGCACGAACAGATAAACGCCCCGCATGCCTCCCACCATGGCTTTCTCCTCCGGGTTGAGCGCCCCGTCGCCGTCCAGATCGCCGTAGATGGTCTCCGGAGTGGTGAAATGATAGGCGACATAACACAGCAGAAAAGCCACCGACAATCCCATCGCGACCAGAATCGCGTTCTTGTGCAGGGTGATTTTCCCCCGCTTCACCGCCACCAGCGCGACGACCAGTGCGATCGAAACCAGCGTATTCAGCACCGCGTGGACGGGCGGCAGAAACATGAACGACCAACCCTCCGGCAACGGAATCCGCAGGCTTTCCTGGCGCATCAGCCCGACCAGCACCAGCACCACGCCGGTCAATACCCAGGCGACGACCCCGAGCTTCTTCGACAACGCTTCCTGCTGCGGGCGCGACAGCCACTCCTTGCGCTCCTCACTCATCCGCAGCAGGGGGATCGGCGGGCTCCTCGTCGAGCGTCTCGGTGCCCACCGTTTCGTTCTTCTCCAGCTCCTCCATAATCCGGTCGTAGAGATGCTTCTTCAGATCTTCGTAGAGACCCGGATAGAGCTTGCGGTTCTGCTCGGAGCGCGCCGTCGCCAGCGGCCATTTGCCGACCACATTCCACTCGCGATCCACCAGGACGATTCCCAGATCATGGGCAAAGCGGCCGTTTGATTTGATGTCCAGAGGATCCTTGCGTTCCTGAATCGCAAAGAATCGGAGCGTCTTCTCCATATACTCGTGGGTCTTTCGCTCGTCGCCGGCGTTGAAGAACCACCAATTCTTCGGATCGGCTCCCAACGCGCCGCCGATCGCCTGGAGATGCTCCCGGCTGTCGTTTTCCGGGTCCACCGACACGCAGACCATGCGGAAATCCGGGTGATCCTTGAATTCCTCGTAGATTCCCTTCAGCTCCTGGCCGTTGCGGGTGGCGCAGTGCGGGCAGACGGCGAAAAACTCGGAAACGATCCAGACCTTCCCTTTCAGATCGGAGAGCTTCACCGCCTCGCCAGCCTGGGTGACTCCTTCCAGGTCGCGCACAATGGGAAAGAAAGTCTCCGCCTTCTCCGCCCCGCTATGGGCGAAGACCTCGATATCGGGCGGCAGGAATCCAACATCACCCTCGAATCCGGAATGTTCTTGCGCCCCGGCTGGGTGCGCGATCTCCGGCTGCGGCGGCACCTGATTGCTGAGGTGGATGGCCACGGCCAGGATGATCGCCGAAAGCACGGCGACCCCGCTGTAAATGGCGATGATTTTTCCTCTGTCGCTCATGACTCGGTCACGGGTTGCGCCAGCAAATCGTCCAGCAATTTCACCAGCAGTTCTTCGAGCGTTTCAACATTCGACTTCTCCAGCCCCTCGGTCCTCCCCTCGGCGTCCCAGCGCGCGGCCTCCTCGAAATCGAAGCGCACGTTCGCCCGCGCGTATTTGTTGCGCTTCACCGTCGCCTGGCGGACGTGCCGGTCGCGGTCGATGACCACCAGGGCGGGATCGTAAATCCACTTCCCGTCCTTCCGGTGCGGCATCATCCCGAGTTTTAACGTATTCTTGAGGAACTTGTGGACGAATTCCTCCCCTGCCCCCGCGAAGACCCACTTGGGAATCTCCGCCCCCAGTCCGGCGGCGACCGGAGCGAGCACCTCCGCCGTTTCTTTCTCCGGATCGACCGTCAGACAGAGGATGTGAAAATCCTCCCGGTCCGCGTAACGTGCGTTGATCCGCTTCAGAACCTCCCGCGTGGTCTCCCAATTTTCCGGCTGGCTTACCGACACGCCGCAGACGATCCACACGTCGCCGAAAAGATCGCTTATCTTCGCCCCGCTGCCGTCGTGGCGCACCAGCCCGAACTCCCTCTTCGCATCCAGCCTCCAGACGATCGCCGGCCGGTCGTCGTCCGCCTTGCGCTCCGCCCATTTCAAATACGAGGCGAGCACGGTCACCCCGCTGAAGACCATGATCCCCACCAGCCACAGCGCCGTCTTCCGCAACTTGCGGGGATCGCGTTCCACGGGTTCGAGGTTTGCGGCGGGCGTCCTCATCGGGCCGCGGAAACTAGCCTAGACCCACGCGATGGCAAGCAATCCAAGCTCCAGCGGCAGATACAGCAGTGTGAAAAGGAAAAGCCGCCGGAACGAAGTCCGCTCCCCGTCCCGCATGAAACGCCCCGCCAGTGCCGCCATCACCAGCGCCAGCAACACTCCGCCGAACAAGGCCGCATATCCTGCCACCCCCGGCGTGAACCCTTGGAGCCACGGCCACAAGGGCAACGCCGCCAGCCCCAGCGCGAAAACCGCCGCCAGCAACCCGCTGCGCCTGCCGCTCACATCCCCGTCCGACCACATTTTGTAACCCGCCGCCTCGTACTCCTCGCGGCAGAGCCAGTTGATCGCCACGAAATGCGGGAGCTGCCACAGGAAAAGCAGCGCGAAAAGAAAGCCCGCCCCGGCATCGATCGGCATGCCCGCCGCCGTCCAGCCGATCACCGGCGGGATCGCCCCCGGCACCGCGCCGACCAGCGTGTTGATGCTGCTCACCCGCTTCAGCGGCGTATAGACGAACACATAAATCGCCACGGTCGCCGCCGCCAGCCAAGCCGGCACCTGCCCCACCTTCACCGCCAGGTGGATGATCCCCGCCGCCGACAGCACCCAGCCGACGCCAAAGGCGAAAAGCGGGTCCATCCGCCGCGCCGGCAGCGGCCGGTTCGCCGTGCGTTTCATCCGCGCATCCAGATCCACCTCCATCAACTGATTGAACGCCGCCGACCCGAACGCCGCCGCCGCCGTGCCGATCAGCGTGTGGGCGAGTACCCACCAATCGAACCCTCCCGACCGCGTCGCCAGCAGATACCCGAAAAACGTCGTGATGAGGACGAAGACATTCAGCCGCACCTTCGTCAGCACCGCAAGATCCCGGCGCAGACCGGGATCTTCCGGAGGGGCGGCACTCCTGTCGCCCTCTCTCACCCCGATCTTGTCGCCCTCCTCCTCCGTCTCCACAACCTGCGGCACTTCCTCGCTCATAGACCTCGCGGGAAAAGAAAAACCATGGAACGCCGGGAAGACACGGAAATTGTGACAATTTCCCTCTCCCCTCCATCATGCCAAGCGAACCGTTTGCCGCTCCGGCATTCCGTGCCTAATTTGCCCGCCATGCTGGCAAAACCCGTTTTACTGGCCATCGTCGGCCTCTGCATCACCACCGCGCAGGCTCAGAAAGTGACCCACCGCTGGTCCTTCAACGAAACCGGCGCGGCAACGAGCGGACGCACGCTGCCGGATGCCATTTCCGCAGCCCCCGCCACCATTCGCGGCAACGGCGCCACTCTGACCGGCAGCGCCATCACTCTGCCCGGAACCACGAACGGCAATCAGGCGCCCGCCGCCATTTCCGCCTACGTCGACCTGCCGAATGGCATCATTTCCTCGAAGACGGATCTCACCCTCGAAATCTGGGCGACTATCCACTCCTCGCAAACTTGGCAGCGGCTCTTCGACTTCGGCCGCTCGACCGTCGGAGAAATCACCGGCGAGGAAAGCTCCGCCCCGGGCGGCACCCAGAGCACGGACCAATTCATGCTCGCCGTCCAGCGCGACGGGAATCTCACCCAGCAGCGTTTTTCCATCCGCTCCAACGGCGGCGGCGAACTCGCTGTGGACGAAAGCGTCTCCATGGCCACCGGCACGCAATACCACTTCACGGCCGTCTATCAGTCGGGCGTCGGCGCCTTCGCCGGCACCGGCGGACGCATCATCTGGTACCGCAACGGCACCCAGGTCGCTTTCCGCGACGTTCCCGTCCGTCTTTCCCAGGTCCGCGACGTCAACAACTGGCTCGGCCGCTCCCAATGGTCGGGCGACAGGAATTCGAACATCTCCTACAACGAAGTGCGCCTCTACGACTGGGCCATGACCCCGGCGGAAATCACCGCCAGCCGCGACGCCGGGCCGGACAAGCAGTTCCCTCCCCCTGCCGTCAACCCGGCCAGCCTGTCGATGCTCCACGGCCAAAAAGTGAAGATCGACGCGCTGGCGGATGCCTCCGGCGAAGTTGTCCCCTCCACGCTCGGCCTCGGCACACCCCCGCAGCACGGTATCGCGGAAATCACGGCGGACGGCGCGATCCTCTACACCCACACCTCCGGCACGCCGGAAAGCGACAGCTTCACCTACCATCTTTCCAACAGCACCGGCCAATCCTCCACCGCTGCCGTCACCATCGCCTTTTCCGACACCCTGCGCATCGCCAACCCCTCGCTGAACGTCCCTGCCAGCCCGCCGCCGACCAGCTTCGCCCTCGTCAACGCCTTTGGCTCCCTCTCCTTCACCCAGCCGGTCTGCATCACCACCCCTCCCGGCGACACTCAGCGCGTCTTCATTTGCGAAAAAACCGGACTGCTCAAAGTCATCCCCGACGTCACCGCCGCCAGCCCCGCAGCCTCCGTCTTCCTCGACCTTCCCGCCCACCTCTCCTCCCGCGGCGAATCCATCGCAACCGGCGGCGGCGGCGACGAAAGGGGCCTGCTCGGCCTCGCCTTCCACCCGAACTACGCCACAAACCGCCATTTCTACATCTTCTATTCCGTCAATGCCGGCGGCTTGCACCAGCGCGTCTCCCGCTTCACCACCCGCGCCGACAACCCGAACCTCGCCGACCCCGCCAGCGAACTCATTCTCATCAGCCAGTTCGACGAAGCCAACAACCACAACGGCGGCGATCTCCACTTCGGTCCCGACGGCTACCTCTACATCTCCGTCGGCGACGAAGGCGGCGGCAACGACCAATACAATAACCACCAGACCATCACCAAAGACCTCTTCGCCGGCATCCTCCGCATCGACGTGGACAAAAAAACCGGCAACGTCGCCCCCACCCCCCACCCTGCCATCCCCACCGACTCCGGCGCCGCCCGCTTCTCCATCCCCATCGACAACCCCTACGTCCACACCAGCCTCGGCGGCCCCTGGGACGGCACTTACAACGGCTCCTCCGTCAGCCTCACCGCCGTCCGCCGCGAATTTTACGCCACCGGCCTGCGCAATCCCTGGCGCATGAGCTTCGACCCCGAAACCGGCGAACTCTGGTGCGGGGATGTCGGCCAGAACGCCCGCGACGAAATCAACCTCATCGTCAACGGCGGCAACTACGGCTGGGCCTTCCGGGAAGGCAACATCAACGGCCCGAAATCCGGCCAGGCTCCCTCCAACTTCGACACCCTCCACCACACCCGCCCGGTCTACGACTACACCCACGGCGATGGCCCTTTCCAGGGCCGTTCCGTCAGCGGCGGCATCGTCTACCGCGGCACCCGCATCTCCTCCCTCGCCGGCAAATATATCTTCGCCGACTACGTCTCGGGCAACATCTGGTCGCTGCAGCGCAATGGCGGCAACCCTCCCACCGTCGAGCGCATCGCCGGCGAAGGCGGCATCTCGGCTTTCGGCCGCGATCCTTCCAACCAGGACGTCCTGATCGCTGACCTCAACGACAACCGCATTCTTCGCCTCACCACCGCCGATGATATCACCGGCTTCCCCGCGACCCTCGGCGCCACCGGCCTCTTCGCCGATCTCTCCGACCTCTCGCCCTCGCCCGGCCTCGTCCCCTATTCCATCAACCTCCCCTTCTGGAGCGACCACGCCGTCAAACGCCGCTGGATGATCGTCCCCGATGGAATCTCCCAATTCACCTGGTCGAAGGACGGCCTCTGGACCCTCCCCCCCGGAACTATCTGGGTGAAACACTTCGACATCGAAATGGAGCGCGGCAACCCTGCCAGCGCCCGCCGCCTCGAAACCCGCCTCATCGTCAAAAACGAAGCCGGCGCCTACGGCGTCAGCTACCGCTGGAACGAGGAAGGCACCGAAGCCTTTCTCGCCGCCGACGAAGGCGAGGACTTCGAGCTCCCCATCACCGAAAACGGCAACCCCGCCCCGCAGACCTGGCGCATCCCCAGCCGCGCCGAGTGCATGATCTGCCACACCCCCCAGGCCGGCCACGCCCTCTCCTTCAACACCCGCCAGTTCAACCTCGCCGGAGATATGCTCGGCTTCACCGGCAACCAGCTCCAAGTGCTCCACCAGCACGGTTACTTCACCAATGCGCCGGACTCTCCCAACCTCCTCCCACGCCACCTCCGCCCGGACGAGGACGAATACTCCGTGGAAGGCCGCGTCCGCTCCTACCTCGCCGTCAACTGCGCCTACTGCCACAAGGACGGCGGCAGCGTGGAAGGCTCCTGGGACGGCAGCCCCCACCTCGCCCTCGCCCACACCCGCCTCGTCAACGGCGACGCCGTCAACAACGGCGGCGATCCCGCCAACAAACTCGTCGTCCCCGGCGACCCCGCCCGCTCCATCGTCCTCAACCGTGTCGCCGCAACCAACGGCTTCACCCGCATGCCGCCCATCGCCACCAACGTCATCGACCAGGCGAATGTCGCCCTCCTCACCGACTGGATCACCGGCGAACTCGCCGACCGCGAAACCTACGACGAATGGCGTACTTCCATCTTCGGCTCCGATCCCGAAGGCGAGCCCGGCGAAGACCCCGACGGCGACGGACTCTCCAACCACGCCGAATACCTCGCCGGCACCGATCCTCTGGACGGCTCCAGCGCCTTCCGCCCCGCGCTCGATGCGACAAACGACGATTTCACCCTGCGCTTCGAGCTTCCCGTCAACCGCTCGTTCCTCATCCACACCTCCGGCGACCTCCAGACCTGGACCCCATGGGACATCCCCGGCAACCAAGGACTCCCCGTTGCCGGCGGCCTCATCGAATTCACCCGCCCCATCGAAACGCCGCGCCGCTTCTTCCGCATCGAAATCTCCGAAAACTGACCGCCTGCAAGCCGTAAGTGGTCCTCCCTTCAGACGGCCGAACCGCATCACCCCCGGGCTCTCGGACTCTGTTGGGGATTCTCGGGGAGCGCACGCCCCCCTTTTCCGCCCTTGGCGTCCGCTTTGGCTTGCGCCAGCTTGTGTCCGTGCGTCGCGTTCCGGTTTCTGTCGTCATCCTCCTCTCCCTGGCCGCCATCGGCGTCCCATGGTGGCTGGGCACGCGGCACATGGACTTCATGACCTCGCCCACCGAAACGGAACTGGAAGCGATCCGCGAAAAAACCCGGATGGCCGTGCCCGGCCGCGCCCGGCTTTTCTCGACCTCACGGGAGCCGGAGGAAAAAAGCCCCGTGATCCCCGAGCCGATCCGCAAGCCTCCGGCCATCGACCCCGGCGACCCCACCGCACCGGCGGGCCTGGTCGCATACGGCGAACACGCGGAGGAAGGCGCGGACGCCTTCGTCGAACTCGCCGTCTGGCTGGAGGAGCAGGGCTACGGCGCCCGCGCCCTGCTGGCCTGGGAGCGGCTGCTGGACATGTGCCATCCCACCGACGACCAGCGCGCCGCCGCGGCCGCCGCCATCCGGCGTCTCCGCTCCGGAGCCCCCGAATGGAACATGGACCCGCAGGCCGCCGTGCCCCTCGTGCTCGAAATCGTGGTGCCCGAAAAAGCCGTCACAGACGAACTGAAGAAACAGGCCGAGGCCATCGCCGACGAACTCGATGCGCTCTCCTCCGGCCTGCTCGCCTTCGAAACGAAACTCGAAGCCTTCCCCAAAGGCGATTCGTCGAAAGGCATCGCCCTGAGAATCCTCGGCGACTCCGATGGCGCCTCCTCCACCGGCACCTTCCAGCTCGAGCAAATGCCGGAGACTCCCGAAGGCTTCGCCTTCCACCTCTTCTCCGGCGTCTTCAAGCTGGTGGCCGCGCAGATCGCCGCGACGACCGACTTTACCCCGCCCGAGGCCTCGCCCGACGGCAGCGATCCGCGCGACGCTCTTCTGGAGCGGGTGACCCGCCTCACTTGGGCCGAATTCGGAAAATCGCTGGCCCCCGCGGATTCGAACTGACAGCTCCACTCCCCGCCACCGGAATGTGCCGCGCGGCGTCCGCCCGTCTTCCAAACGAATCCCAAGAGAACACTGGACTCGTCCGTTTCCCCGGGAAAGCTTTGCCCATGCTCCGCGGATTCGTCTGCCTCCTCGCCGCCACGTTCGCCGCCACGGCCGAGCCGGAGAAAGACCGCGCCCCCGTCGAACCGAAAACCCTGCCCGCTCCCGACCAGCCCGTCGCCCCCGTCGAAGCCCCTGTAAAGGAACTCGACGCCGACCGCCTGCAGATCGGCGGGGTGATCCTCCACAAAAAAAACCGCGAAATCCGCTTCCCTGCCGAGGTCAACATGGCCGGTGGCGAACTTCTGGAATTCGCCATCGTCCACACCCAGGGGAAAATCCACGAAGCTCTGCTCGCCACCGACATCTCCCCCACCCACCTCAACCTCGCTTTCAAGCTCCTGCGCTATCCCGCCTCCGCCGAACTCTACCTCGTCGTGAAGGAAGACGGCTCGCTCTCCAGCCAGTTCCGCGAGGAGAAGGAGGAAGTGAAAGCCTCCGCCCGCCTCCAAATCAGCATCGAGTGGCAGCAGGATGGCAAGACCCGCCGCGCGCTGATCAACGAATGGATCAGCAACGCCAATACCGGCAAGGCCATGCCCGCCGATCCCTGGGTCTACGGCGGCTCTTTCTTTTACAATGGCCAGTTCGTGGCCGAAGATACCGGCGACATCGCCGCCATTTTCCTCAGCAACTCCTCGCTCATCAACTTTTCGGGACAGGACAACCAATCGGACGAAGTATGGCTGCCGTATCCGAAGCGCGTCCCGCCCGAAGGAACGAAAGTCGAGGTCATCATCGCTCCTTACAAAAATCCCGCGCCCGCAAAACCATGAAACCGCTCGCCGCCACGCTCGCCTTCGCCGCCGTCCTCGCCACCGCGGCCGGACAGGACTCGAAGAATCCTTACCTTTCCCTGCAACTGGAGATGAAGCAGGCCATCGCTCGCGGCAACGCCTGGCTGGCCGAACAACAGAAGGCAGAGGGCCATTGGGACGACCCCGAGCTTCCCGCCTTCACCGCGCTCGCCCTCACCGCCGCCGTCCGCGACCCCTCGCTCGACCCGAAAAAGGAACCCCCGCCCCACATTGCGAAAGGCTACTCGTGGCTGCTCAAACAGCAGAAAGAAGACGGCGGCATCTACAACCGGGGGCTCTCCGTCTACAACACCGCCACGGCCGTCACCGCGCTCGTCGCCGCCGACCGCAGCGAATACCATCCCGCCATCGCCAAGGGCCGCGCCCACCTCGTCGGCCAGCAATGGGACATCGGCGAGAAAGGCGAAACCGACGACAAGAACGACGGCGGCATCGGCTACGGCTCGAAGAACGACCGCTCCGACCTCTCCAACACCTACCTCGCCATCGAAGCTATCGCGCTTTCGAAAAAGGTCGTGGAGGATGGCCAGTTCGGCGACCAGCCCGAACTCGATTGGGACGCCGCCATCACCTTCCTCTCCCGCTGCCAGAACCTCGAAGCCACCAACGACCAGCCCTGGGCCAGCGACGACCCGAAAAACAAGGGCGGCTTCATCTACAACCATTCCGAAAGCAAAGCCGCCGAGGAGGACAAACTGCCCGACGGCCGCACCGCCCTGCGTTCCTACGGCTCCATGTCCTACGCCGGCCTGCTGTCGATGATCTACGCCAAGCTCGGCCCGGACGATCCGCGCGTGAAGGCCGTGAAGGAATGGCTCGGCAAGAACTACACCCTCGACGAAAACCCCGGCCTCGGCGCCGAGGGCCTCTATTACTACTACCAGACCATGTCCAAGGCCCTCTCGGCCGCCGGCATCGACAAGCTCGAAACCGAAGACGGCAAAATGGCCGACTGGCGCAGCGATCTCGCCCTCGCCCTGCTCCGCAAGCAGCGCGAAGACGGCTCCTGGGCCAACTCCAACGGCCGCTGGATGGAGTCGAACCCCGTCCTCGTCACCGCTTACAGCGTGATGTCGCTGGCGCAGATCTACCACTCCATCCCGGAGAAGCCGTG
The DNA here is from genome assembly GCA_037190465.1 of Haloferula sp. GTDB lineage: Bacteria > Verrucomicrobiota > Verrucomicrobiia > Verrucomicrobiales > Akkermansiaceae > Haloferula. Next base: position 254,594 of record JBBCJF010000008.1, read on the forward strand.
ATCGGCATGGGATTTCCCTTCAGATCACCGGCATGGAAAAAATCGTCCGCGGAAAAAGAACAGGAGCCGCCCTCGTGGCCGGTGGCTTCGTCATCTGGTTTGGCCTGACGACTCTTCTTTCTCTTCGCAACCCGGGAAACGATTCTCTGGTTGATGCACTCTTCCCCGCCATAGGCGCCGCATGCTTCTTCATCGTTGCCTGCTTCCTGCCGGAATACCGGAATACACGCCTTTTTCTCAGCCGCCGGTCCGCCCTTCAGGCGATGGCGTTCTTGGTGTGGCTAACCCTTTCAACCCTTTCCCGCATGCCGGAGGTCGCCGCGGCCGTTCAATCGCTCGCCTGGTTTCACCGGCCCGAGCCGTTATTGGTTTTCGTCGTTATCGCCGCCGCGATGGCGAGCTACTTCATCGCGAAATACCTGATCCGCGGCTTCCACGCCGTTCCGGATTACGCCGTTCCGGCCGGCCGGGATGAATCCTCTTCATCCACACCCGTTTCCGGCGATCCGCCCCCGGCATTCGAGCGCCTTGGCGAGTCGGCGAAATAACCCACGGCCTTACCGCCTCTCCACCACCGCCGCCACCGGCCGGTGATCGGATGCCACGGCTTCCGGCAGCACCTCCGCCTTGCCCACCGGCACGAACCCTCGGACGAAGATATGATCGATCTCCACCCTCGGCTCCCGCGCCGGGCAGGTCAGCGCAGGCTCCTTTTTCTCCACTGCCCTCCAGGGATCGCCGAACGCTTTCAACGTCGCGGAACCGGGCACATCATTGAAATCCCCAGCGAGAATCACCGGCCCTTCCACCTCCCCGAGCGCCGCCGCAAGCGTCTCCGCCTGCTTGAGACGCCGTTCCTCCCGCTGGTGGTCGAGATGCACCGTCACGAGCACAAACTTGCCGCCATCCATCTCGATGCCCGCTTCGAACGCGATGCGCGGCTCCCCCTCCCCCGGCAGCCGGTGAACCTTCGTCTCCCCGATCGGATGCCGCGAAAGAATCGCCTGCCCGTATTCCCCGCCGTCGTAATCCATCGCCTTGCCGAAGGCCCCGTGCATCCCGGTCAGCCGCGCCAGCTCCGCCGCCTGATCGACGCTCCTGCTGCGCCGGCACCTGTTGTCCACCTCCTGCAAGGCCACCACATCGGGTTTCTGCTCGCGGATAAACGTTGCGATCCTCTCCAGATCGAGCTTCCCATCCTCCCCCACCCCATGGTGCAGGTTCCAGCACAGGACCCGCAGCTTTCCATCCGCCCCGGCGGTGTGGAGGAACAGCATAAAAAACGCGGAAATCAGAACAAAAAAGCGCCTGTGTGCCATGCCGCGGCTATGGGAAGCCTCTTTGTTTCTTCCCTGCAAGCCCCAATCCGGACTTCCCTCCGCCGCCGGAATCGCCGCGCGTCCGCTCCTCACACTTTCATCACTTCCTTCTCCTTGGCCGCGACCAGTTCGTCGATCTGCTTCACATACTTGTCGGTGAGCTTCTGGACTTCCTCCTCGTGATCCTTCTGGCCGTCCTCGGTGATGATGTTCTCCGCCTTCATCTTCTTCGCGGCATCCATGCCCTCCTTGCGAATGGCGCGGACACGCACCTTGGCTTCCTCGGCAAGCTGCCGGATCAGCTTCACCATCTCGCGGCGGCGCTCTTCGGAAAGCTCCGGAATCGGCACCCGCAGCGAACTGCTTCCCGCCGCCGGGTTCAGCCCCAGGCGGGACTCGCGGATCGCCCGCTCGATGTCCTGCGTGGTCGATGGGTCGAAGGCCTTCACCTCCAGCAACCTCGGCTCCGGCGTGCTGATCACGGCGAGCTGCTTCAACTTCATGCTGCTGCCGTAGCTCGCCACAAACACGTCGAGATTCTCGATCAGGCCCGGCGAAGCCTTGCCCGTCCTCACGGTGGCGAACTCGTGGCCCATGTGCTCCACGGCCTTTTGCATGGCTTCTTCCGTTTCAAGAATGGCGATTTCCGGGTCCATGATGCAGAGGGTTCGGGTTGGAAAGGAATGGATGGGAATCACACCGCGTTCTCCGGCTCGGCCTCATGGACGACCGTACCGATCGGCTCGCCGAGGAGCGCCCGGGTGACATTGCCGGCGGGGGCCATGTCAAAAATGACGATCGGGATGTGATTGTCCATGCACAGGCTGAATGCGGTCGAGTCCATGACTTTGAGCTGCCGGCTGATGCATTCGTGGAAAGTGATTCGCTCGTAGCGCTTGGCGGCGGGGTTCTTTTTCGGGTCGGAATCGTACACCCCGTCCACCATCGTCGCCTTGAACACCACGTCGGCCGACATCTCGCTCGCGCGCAGCGCCGCGGTGGTGTCGGTGGAAAAGAACGGGCTGCCTGTGCCCGCGGCGAAAATCACCACCCGCCCTTGCTCCAGATGCCGCTCGGCCTTCCGGCGGATGAAGGTCTCGGCGACATTTTTCATCTCGATCGCTGACTGGACCACACACTCGACGCCCTGATGCTCCAGAGCCCCTTGCAGCGCGAGCGCGTTCATCACCGTGGCCAGCATGCCCACGTAGTCCGCCGTCGCCCGGTCCATGCCGCGCGCGCTGGCCGCCGCGCCGCGCCAGAAATTCCCGCCACCGACCACGATCGCCAGTTCGAGCTGGGACGCATCCAGCGCCGCCTTCACCTCCGAGGCGATCCGTTCGACGATCTCCGGGGAAATGTTGTCGGTACTGCCCGGTTCGCGCAGGGCTTCCCCGCTGAGTTTCAACAAGGCGCGTTTGAAGGAGCGAGGAGCGGAACCGGGAAAACTCATGCGGGTCGGGGTCTGCCGCGATCCAAGCAAGCCACCGAGGGGTTTGAAAAGAGAAAAGGCGCTTTGCGGACGGCGCATGCCTCCGACGCCGCGGAGGAGCTTGCGGCATCTTCACTGCACATTCATCGTCTCCCCCATGCCGCCGAAGAAAAAGCCGCTCTCCCCCGCCGAGCGGATCAAGGAGGTCTGCCGCCGCATCCGGCTGGCTCGAAGCCTGTGGGACGCCCACCGCAACGCCGCCTGCCGCGGCGAGCGGGAAAAGGCGCTCGCTCTCTACGAAGAACTCACCCCGGACGAACGGGAAAAAGTCCCCCAGATTCTGCGCGTATGGCTGCGCTACCGCAGCGAAAAATACTTCGGCAACCACCGCACGCCTCCCGGGCGCCCTCCCCGGCCCGGTTGATCGGCCACCGGCACGGCGCGGCTGAAAGAATCCTTCCCGTTCTTTCGTCCCCGCCCCGATGCCATTCCGCCTCGCTTCTCTGCTGCCCGCACTCCTTACCCTCTCTGCCACGGCGGAAATACCCCTGAAGCTCGAACGCTTCGACGGCCCATCCCTCTCCTTCCGCACGACCGCGCCTGGCACCGTGGAGGTCCAGGGTCCGATGTCGGTCCTCGCGGTTCCTTCAATGCCCGCAGGACCGGACGATTTAGTACTAGAAATGGAGTACTTCTGTGCCGGAGGCATCGCTGAATTTCCGCTCCTCCCCGGCCCGCCCTTCGAAGCCGCGACCGCCCGTCGCCTGCCCGCACTCGGTCATAGCGAGACATGGAGCGCCTATACCGCCCGCATCGCCCCGCAGGATCAACCGATGCCGGATGGATGGCGCCAGCTCCGCTTCGACTTTCCTCTCCCTCAGGGCCGCCTCCTCCAGATCCGCAATGCCCGGCTCCGCCCCGAACGTCCCGGTGAATTCGACACCGCGCCAAGCGCCGCCTGGCCCGGCAAGGACGCTCTGGAAACCTATCTGGACCACACTTTTCCCATAAAAATCGCCGCCGTATCGGTCACGGAAAACACTGTGGAAATCGAAGGCAGCACCGGCGGAGAAACCACCCCTCTCCTCCTTGCCGACATTCCGATGGATCTGCCTCTGGGCGCCCCTCCGGAATCGCAAACACCCATCGAAGTCTCTCCCACCGGCATTTTCAAAATTTCTCTCCCCCGTTTTCGCCAGCGCGATGGCAGACGCTACGACCGCCTGACCTCGCGCTGGCAGATCATCCGCCGCGACGACCTCCAGCCCCTGTCCCACGCCCGCTACTCCGGCGAAATCGTCTGCCGGGCCCCCAATCTCCCGTCCGCGAAACCCGCCAGCAAAAAAGGCCTCGGCGGCTGGCAGGCCGGACGCATCCCCGGCGAACTCGCCGACCTCGGCATCTCCGCCGTGACGGTGAACGTGATGATCCATACCCTCGTCTCCCTCGTCCCGGAGCCCGGCGCCACCCCCTTCGAATGGCAGGGCCGCGTCTATCACGCCCGCGAAAACGCCCTCGCCCGCTACGATGCAACCTTCCTCGAAGCTCAACAGCGCGGCGCGATGGTCTCCGCCATCCTGCTCGTCGCGAATCCAGCCAGGGACTCCAGCCCCGTGGCGAAACTCCTCGCCCATCCCGACGCCACCCGCGACGGCACCTTCGCCATGCCCGACGTCACCTCGGACGATGGCATCTCGCTCTACGGCGCGATCCTCAATCTCATGGCCGAGCGCTGGTCGCGGCCCGACGGCAAATACGGCCGCGTCCACCACTGGATCATGCACAACGAAGTGGACGCCGGCTGGGTCTGGACCAATGCCGGTGAAAAGGAGGACACCGTTTACATGGACCTCTACCAGCGCTCGATGCGGCTGATGGACCTGATCGCCCGCCAATACGACCCGCACAGCCGCCCCTTCATCACCCTCACCCACCACTGGGCCCACCGCGGCGATCCCCGCTGGTACGGATCGAAGCGCATGATCGACCTGCTCGCCCGCTTCTCACGGGCGGAAGGCGACTTCCCCTGGGCCGTCGCCTACCACCCTTACCCGCAGGACCTCTTCAACCCTCGCACCTGGGAAGACGACCAGGCGACCTTCACTTTCGACACCCACAAGATCACCCCGAAAAACCTCGAAGTGCTCGACGCCTACATGAAGCGCACCGAACTCCTCCACCGCGGCCAGGTCCGCCCCGTCCACCTCTCCGAAAACGGCTTCAACTCACGCGACTACTCGGAAAAGGAACTCACCGACCAGGCCGCGGGCATGGCCCTGGCCTGGAAAAAAATCGCCCGCCTTTCCTCCATCGAATCCTGGCAATACCACAACTGGATCGACAACCGCCACGAAGGCGGCCTCCGCATCGGCCTGCGCAAATTCCCCGACGAATCCGATGACCCCTTGGGCAAAAAACCGATCTGGCACCTCTACCGCGCCCTCGGCACCCCGGAAGAAAACGCCGCCTCCGCCCCTTATCTCGACACCATCGGCATCGCCTCGTGGGACGAAATCATCCACCGCGAGCCCATTCGCTGAGCCGCGGCAAGTCTTTCTCATTTCACCACCGACTCCATCTTCGCCCGGAAATCGGCTGCGAATTCCTCGGAAGTTCTGCCGCGCCGCAGCATGCTCTCCGCTTGCTCCTTGCTCTTTTTGACAAAGGCGCTCACCGCAGCGGCATCGGGATATAGTTTCAATATCGGGAGTTCCTCCGGACGCTCCGGCGGGTTTCCCGGTTGCAGCACCCCTGCTTGCGGATTCCCCGAGGCCAGAGCGGTGTTGTAATCGGCAACACGCGAGTTGAAGTCCGCCACGGCCTTGTTGAATTTCATAACGGTCCGCGCCCATTCGGTAACCGCCTGATTGTAATCCCGGATTACCCCATCCGTTTCTTTTTTATGCTTCGCGGCCATGCGCAAGTACGCCGCCAACCCTCCCGCGTCGCCCCCTTTGTCCATGTGCAACAGATAGTAGGCATACAAAACCGCATCGGCGGTGGCGGGCACGCCACTGACTCTCAATGCAGTGGCGGCACTTTCCGGGCTGGGCTGTTTGGTGACGAGTGCACCTCTCTCAAGCCGCGGCAAACCCTCGCGGACCATCTTTTGAAGTCCTCGTCCGATTCGAGTGTAATCAAGTTCCGGATTGGTTACCTGATCGATCGTCGCCACATAATCGAAGAGAGCTTGTTGCAGATCAGGGCTTATCAGTTCCAACGAGTCGCCGAAAACAAGCTCTGCCGCCGCCTGCCTGACGATCCGGTCTCTCATAAAAAACGGGACCGACTCAAGCCTCTTCGGATCCGGCTGGAGGAAATTCTGCGGAGCATCCTGCCGCACGTAGAGCTTGCGCTGTTCCATGTCGACAATGCAGCGTGGGAAATGGGGGAGTGAACTCAGCGAGGGTCCCACAATGATATATTCTCCACGAAAGCCCGCATTCGGTCCCGTCGGGGCAGGCGGTTGGGCCAGCCTTCTCTTTTCCTGGATCCGTTCCTTGATTCTTTGGGAAACGATCCCATAGGCATTGTCCGGTAATACCTCGCACTCGAAAATTTCCTTCGTATCCACCGCGTCCCCCAATGGCATCGCCTTCACCGCCGCCACGGCAATATCGAGCGCCCGGAGGAAAGCGGCTTCGGGAGACGACCTCGCCGAACTCTTGGGAGGAGCCGGAAAAACGAGCCTCACATGGGTGCCCGTCCAGATATTGCTGTCCGCATCGAAACGGTACGGCACCGGAACCCCTCCCTTTTGTGGCCATAGCCCACCGGGAGCCCTGCCTTCATCCAAGGCATCCTCCACCAACTTCCTGCTCTCATCGGAAAGCCGCTCCCAAGGCACATCGACAATCCTTCTATTCGCCAACCTGACATGCACGATCTGGTTTCTCACACCGGCCAGCTCGCCCTTCATCTCCCGTCCGAGCCGATCGGTCAACGTTACGATATTGCCGGCCGGACATGGAAGACCGGAGGCGAACAGGATCACCATGGCCAGCAGCCCGAGGGGAATGGGTAGTCCCAACTTCACCCCCACGCCTTATCCTTGATGCCGGTATATTTCCAAGTCATTTCTCCGGTCGCGACAGAGCTTTTACCTCCTCCTCCGATCCTCGCACTCCACCCCGGGCATCCGAGCGAGATGCCGGACATTTCCCGTAACGATCTTCGCCCTCACCGCGCGGGAGATCGACGCGATCCACAAATCCGCATTGGGAATCAAATTCCCAGCCGCTTGGAATTGCGCTTTGAAGCCGCCGAAAAACTGCGTCCCCGTCAGCTGAAACCGGCAACACCGGCAGCGTTCGGAGGTCTTCAGCCTAGGATACGATGACTACCCGTCCTTGCCCGTCTCCGCACGCTTCCTGATCACCTCAAGAATGCTTCCCTGGATTTCGCTCATGATCAGGCCGCTCCACCAACTCGCATAGCGCCCGAGATGCGTGTTCAGCCGGTGCCGGCTGGAGAGATGCAGCACGAGCCCGCCGTCGTCTCCCATCCGGATTTCGTATCGTCCGTCCAGCACGTCGTAAAAACGTCCGCCAACGATCACGTGCTGGTCGAAAGCGTTCGTCGGTACGAATTGCGGATCGGCGTCGATGCTGAACCCGATCGCCTCCCCCGGCGCCCATTCCGTCACCCACTCGAAGAAACTCACCTCCCGCTCGAAGGTGGCGATCCGCACGGCGCCGACCCCCTCTCCTTCCAGCACCGCGGCGATCGGTTTCGGAAATCCCAGCGCATGCACCCACGACCACGGCAACTCCTCCGGTGAAATCGCCGGCACGCTCGCGATCTGCTCCCACACTTCCTCCCGCGGAGCATCGATCCCGATGTGGTTTTCGACCGTCAGGATTTCCTCCGGCAGTTCGAGCGACTGCTCCAGCGGCGCGACGGCGTAGGGCAGCAGCACCACGGCGGAAATATACGTTCGGCCTCCCGTCGTTTTTCTGACGATCAAGGCTGTCAGAATACCGCCCAAAATGGTCAGCGGCCACAGGATCGGCGCGGCGACCAGCACGCAGAAAACCGCCTCGAAACCCGTGACCACCGAGACCCCGATGCCTATGCCAAGACACAGGGTAGGCATCGCCACCCCCCAGTAACTGATGCCCCGCTTCTGCGTGAGCGTCATCCCGAGAAACGCCACCATGGCGCCCATCGAAAAGGGCGTCAGAAATAGGAAAGTCGCCGACGCCGCTCCGCCCAGCCAGTGGCGGAGGAATTCGATCGCAAAGAGCGCCCGCGTAAGCCCGCCATACGCCAGCCCGCACCCGATCACGATCCATGTGATTCTCCGTTGGCTCCTGCGCTGTACCTCTTCCCAAATCGCCCGCTCCGTCTCCGCTCCACGGTTCCCGTTTTCCGGTTTCTCCTCGTTTCCCGTCTCCACGCCTCCGACTCCACCAATATGCCGCCCGCCCCGCAAGCTTCCCGCCAATCATGTCCGCGGCGAAAAAACCCGGAAACTGACGCAATCTCGCGCGCCCTCCCGCTGGAGCCGGTGTTTTTCAGACATCCGCGCAGTGCCGCCGCGCTTTGCCCATGCCGCCGTGGATTCCGCATTGGCGGATGCGCCGAAGCGTGACAGCCTCACGAAGATTTCACTCATGACGACCGAAGAACTGCAGGAACGGATTGCCGCCACCAGTGGCTGGATCGCACTCATCAAGGAGGAAATGGCCCGCGTGCTCGTCGGCCAGGAAAGGCTGGTGGACCGGCTCATCATCGGGCTGCTCTGCAACGGCCACATCCTGCTCGAAGGGGTGCCCGGCCTTGCCAAAACCCTCGCCGTCAAGGCTCTGTCCGGCTCGCTGGATGCCTCCTTCGCACGCTTCCAGTTCACCCCCGACCTGCTCCCCGCCGACCTGCTGGGTACCATGGTTTACAACCCGCAGGAGGCGAAATTCACCCCCAAACTCGGCCCCATCTTCAACAATCTGATCCTCGCCGACGAAATCAACCGCGCCCCGGCGAAAGTTCAGTCCGCCCTGCTTGAAGCGATGCAGGAGCGCCAGGTCACCCTCGCCGACACCACCTACCGCCTGCCCGAGCCCTTTCTTGTCCTCGCCACCCAGAACCCCATCGACCAGGAAGGCACCTACCAGCTTCCCGAAGCCCAGCTCGACCGTTTCCTGCTGAAAGTCAGCGTCGGCTACCCCAGCAAGGACGAGGAACTGCTGGTGCTCGACCGTATGGCCACCTCCGCTCCGGTCTACCAGACCAAAACCGTCGCCAGCCCGCAGCAGGTCGCCGAATCCCGCTCGCACGTCAACCAGATCTACATCGACCCCGCTGTGCGCGAGTACATCGTCGACCTGATCCGCGCCACCCGCCAGCCGGCGAAAATCGACAACGGCCTGAAACACCTCATCCGCGCCGGCGCCTCGCCCCGCGGCACCATCAACCTCGCCCTCACCGCCCGCGCCCGCGCCTTCATCGCCGGCCGCGCCTTCGTCACCCCGCAGGACGTGAAGGACATGGTCCACGATGTCCTGCGCCACCGCATTCTCCTCAGCTACGAAGCCGAGGCGGAGGAAACGAGCACCGACCAGATCCTCGATCGCATCCTCGCCAAGGTTCCGGTGCCCTGAAAGCGCCAAGCGACAATTTCCAAGCGGCAAGCAAGGCAGAGATGACCCACGACGAACAGATCGAGGAAGTGATGCGCCGCGTGCGCAAGCTCGAACTCAAGGCCCGACGGCTCGTCAAAGAGTCTTTCGCCGGCGAATACCAATCCTCCTTCCGCGGCCAGGGCCTGGACTTCGACGACTTCCGCGAATACCAGCACGGCGACGAAATCCGCTTCATCGACTGGAACGTCACCGCCCGCATGGGCACCCCCTTCATCCGCAAATTCCGCGAGGAGCGCGAACTCGCCCTCATCCTCGCCGTCGATGTTTCCGGCTCCGCCGACTTCGGCAGCGTGCACTTCAGCAAGCGCGAAGCGGCGGCTGAAGCGGCGGCCATCATCGGCTTCAGCGCCGTCGGCAATGGCGACAAGGTGGGCCTGCTCGTCTTCGCGGGCGAGCCGGTGCTCTTCGTCCCGCCCGCCAAGGGCACCCGCCACCTCCTGCGCCTCATCCGGGAAATCCTGATCGCCCGCCCGTCCAAGCCGGGCACCTCCATCAAGGAAGCCTGCGATTTCCTCATCCGCACGCTGCGCCGCAAGGCAGTCGTCTTCATGATCTCGGACTTCTTCGACGACCCTCTCGACAAGCCCCTCGGCAAGCTCGCCCGCAAGCACGAGACCATCGCCCTCCACGTCACCGACCCGCTTGAGGAATCCCTGCCGAAAGCCGGCCGCGTGATCCTCACCGACCCCGAAACCGGCTGGGAAGCCATGGTCAACACCAACAACGCCAGCCTGCGCATGGGTTACGAAAAACTCATGCGCCGCCAGGCCGAAGGCGTGGCCGCCATCTGCAAAAAGCGTGGCATCGACTACGGCCACCTTTCCACCGACCGCGACCGGCTCGCCGACCTCCACCGCCTGCTCAAAAAGCGCGCCCGCAAACGCACCCGATGAACCGGATTTCCCATCTCATTGAACCATGAACGCAAGGTGCATCCCGGACATGAAGCCCGAACAACAGGAAGCTGTCGCCCGCATGCTGCTTCAAGACCTGAGACGAACTGAGGATCTGCAGCAGCAAGCCCGTGGCGATTGGCGAAGGGGAATCTCGGGCTTTCTCGTTCCGACAGTCATTTTTGCGGTAATCATTTGGGGGCCGGAGGACCGATGGGTGGTGGCCGGCATCGTGTTCGCGGTTGCGCTGCTTTCTGCCAGTTACGAGCTGTTCCGGACCAACAAGAGGATCGATGCATTGATGAGGTTGCAAGAGACTCTTCAACGGAGATTCGATAGAATCCAAGAAGCCGCCGAATCGGACCGCTCACCGGAACCCGATCTGAATGCAACCCCCTTCGTTCGTGGATCGGGGAGCTGACAAATGCCGATCTGGGCTCATCCCATCCATCTGCGGTTGAAAATAACGAAATCACGCGCCGACACTTTCTGACCCGATGAACGGAAGCGAAAATCCGCTCGAACTCCGGGGCGTTCTCCCCCCGGAACCGCTGCTGCCCTCCCCCGGGCTGCCGGCTTGGGCGTGGTTCGCGCTCTCCGCCGGGGTTCTTCTGGCCGCGCTCGTCGCCATCGTCATCATCCGTCTGGTCCGTGCAAAACGCCTCACCTCCTCCCCCTCCCTGCGCGAACTCAGCTACCGCCAGGCCCTCGCCGCGCTCCAGTCCGTCTCCGCCGACCGCATCCAGGAAGCCGCCACCCAGGTTTCCTCCGCCCTGCGCCGCTACCTGGCCGGCGCCTGCGGCGATCCCGCCCTCTACGAGACGCACGAGGAATTCATCGGCCGCCACGAGGCCCTCTCCGCCTACCCCGACGAAATCCGCGCAGGAACTTCGGAAGCATTTTCCCATCTCGCCCGTTTGAAGTATGGTCCCGACGCCCACGGCGACCCGCAGGCGCTGGCCGCCGAGGCCCGCGAACTGCTCGACAAACTCCACCGCCACGCACCCGCGGCATGACCGAATTCCTCGAACACTTCCGATTCCTCCGGCCGGAGTGGCTGCTCCTGCTGGTCCCCTGTGCGCTGCTCTTCCTGCTGCGCCGCGGCCGGGGCTCGGATGCGGCGCTGACCTTCTCCACCCTCTCCGTCCTCGTCAGCCTCGGCACCCGCGTCCGCCGCTCCGCCTTCTTCATCGGCGTGCCGCTCGCCATGCTTGCCCTCATCCCCGCCATCCTCGGCATGGCCCGCCCCGTCTGGCGCAACGAATACCAATCCCGCACCGCCAGCGGCATCGACATCGTCCTCGCCCTCGACGTTTCCCTGTCGATGGACATCGACGATTTCTTCCGCCCCAACGGCCGCCCGCTCAGGCGCATCGACGCGGCCAAGGAGGTCGTCGACGACTTCATCCGCCAGCGCCCCGACGACCGCATCGGCCTGGTCGTCTACTCCGGCCGCCCCTACTCCGTCAGCCCGATCACCCTCGACCACCAATGGCTGCTCCAGGGTCTCGACCGTGTGAAGCTGGAAATGCTCAAGGAAATGGGCACCGCCATCGGCTCGGCTATCGCCGCCTCCGCCACCCGCCTCGAAGCGCGCGACTCGAAGAGCAAAATCATCGTCCTCATCACCGACGGCGCCTCGAACTCCGGCAAACTCTCCCCCATCGAAGCCGCCGAATACGCCAAGGAACTCGGCATCAAAATCTACACCGTCGCCATCGGCACCACCGAAGGCCGCGTCTCCGGCCGCATCCAGCGCTTCCCCCGCCAGGAATTCGACCTGCCGACTCTGCAGAAAATCGCCGCGCTCACCGGCGGCGAACACTACTGGGCGCAAAACGTCGCCGCTCTGCAGGAAACCTTCGACACCATCAACGATCTCGAAAAATCCGAAACTCTCACCCGCACCGTCACCGAAGACATCGAGCTTTTCCACTGGTTCGTCGGGGCCGCCGCCATCATGGCGCTGGCCTCCGCCTTTCTCCTCGCCCTCAACCCGCCGCCCGCGCCATGACGCTTCAGCAACCCGCCTGGCTCGCCGCGCTCCTGCTGATCCCGTTCTTCGTGGCCGGGGCGGTGCTCACCGCGCGCCTGCGCCGCAAACAATGGGCCGCCTTCGTCTCGCCCCGCCTGCGCGGCCGGCTGCTGCGCCGCGCCAGCCCCATACCGCGCTGGCTCGCCTTCTCCTTCCTGCTGCTCGCCGTCGTCTTCTTCGCCATCGCCCTTTCCCGCCCGCAGACTCTCCACGGCATGGAGACCGAAACCACGCGGGGCCGCAACGTCATGCTCGCCATCGACCTCTCGCGCAGCATGCTCACCAGCGACCTCAAGCCCGACCGGCTCACCCAGGCGAAAACGCTCAGCTACGAGCTCATCGAAGCGCTGCCCAACGATCGCATCGGCGTCATCGCCTTTGCCGGCGAAGCCATTCTCTCCGCGCCGCTGACCATCGACCACACCGCCGTGCGCGAAGTGATCGACCAACTCGACATCGACACCATTCCCGTCGGCGGTTCCAAAATCTCCGCCGCGATCTCGCTCGCCATCAAAACCCTCAAGGAAACCGGCCAGAAGGAAAACGCCCTCGTCCTCCTCACCGACGGCGAGGAAACCAGCGGCACGATGACCTCCCTGGCCGACGAAGCGAAGCAGGCCGGCATCTATGTCTTCACCATCGCCATCGGCACCGAACAGGGCGATTTCGTCCCCGGTGACCGCCGCGACCGCTTCAACCGTTTCGGCGACGGCCGCCACCGTGACCGCGCTGACAATCCCGTGCGCAGCCGTCTCGAAACCGGCGGACTCAAGCGCCTAGCGCTTGAAACCAACGGCCGCTTCGCCGTCGCCGCCTCCGCCTCCGACATCCCCGGCATGGTCAAGGCCGCCATCTCCGACCTCGACCAATTCGAAATCGCCGGCCGCGAGCGCCAGGTCGCAGTGGAATACTACCAATGGTTCCTTTTCCCCGGCATCCTCTGCCTCATCATCTCCATCCTCGCCGGCACGCGCTGGCGCGGCCTCGGTCCCGCCAGCACCGCCGCCACGGCCTTGCTCTTCCTCTTCGCTGCCGCTCCCGCCCGGGCAGATGTCGAGCGCGATGCCCGCGCCGCCCTCGAAGCCGGCGAAAACGAACGCGCCCAGGAGCTTTTCGGCAAGCTGGCCGATGCCGCCGAAGACTCCGGAAAAGGCCTCCGCTTCCGCCTTGCCCAGGGCACCGCCGCCGCCCGCCGCGGCGACCTCGGCCCCGCCCGCGCCGCCTTCAGCGAAGCCCTCCGCTCCAGGGACCCCGCCGTGCGTGCCGCCGCCCACCACGGCATGGCCAACATCCTCTTCGGCTTTGGCTGGGAAACCTTCTCCGACGGTACGCCCTATCCCGATACCACCAAACAACCGGAAGCGAACCGCTCCTCCGGCGCCTTCCAGCGCATCCTCGATGCCCTGCTGGGCCTGCTCGGCCAGAACCGGGACCGCAAAAACACCGAAGAAGACCCCATGGCTCCCTTCGACGACATGGTCCGCGGCCGCCTGATGGAATGGCTCCAGAGCGAAGTCCCCGACTCCGGCGAAACCGCCGGCTTCACCCGCTTCCAGGCCGTCATCACCGACTGGGTGGACGCAGTGAAACACTACAACTCCGCCCTCGAACTCGATCCCGGCCTCGACGACACCCGCCACAACCGCGAACTCGTCGTCAGGCACCTCAAGCGCCTCCGGGAAATCCTCGAAGAACTGGAGCAAAACGCCCAGCAGATGCAGGCCATCCCCCAGCCCGGCCAGGGCCCGGGTGACGAGGGCGAGCCGCAGGAAGGCGAGGGCGAAGGCGACCGCAACCCCAATGGACGCGGCGGCCGGGGCGACCGGGAAAGGGAAGGCGACGAGGGCGACCAGGAAGACGGCGACCAGGGCGACGAGGGCGAAGAAGAAGACCGCGGCCCCGGCGACCGCCCCGGCGAAGACCGTCAGGGCGGCGCCGATAAAAGCCCGAAACCCGGCGAAACTCCCGAGGAAGCCGCCCGCCGCATCATGCGGGAAAACGCCGACTTCGAACGCGGAGCCCCGCGTCGGGGCCGCATCGACTACGAACAACCCGAGAAGGACTGGTAAAACCCTCGAACTCCTCATTCCAAGCTCTTCCACCGATCACTGATCACCGATCACCCGGCACTTCCATGTCCCCACTCCGCACCATCCTTCTCCTGCTCGCCCTCGCCCCCTTCCCGCTGAAGGCGGCGACAGCCGAAGTCCACATGAGCAGTCTTTTCCTGATCCGCGGCGAACAGGCCATGATGGAAGTCGTGATCCGGGGCGGAGAGCCCGATATCGCCCCCCAGACCATCCCCAACGTGGCGGGGCTGCAGATCCGCCCGCTCGGCTTCGGCGCCCAGCCGCGCTTCGCCCAGGGCCGGAGAGGGCTCGACTACGGTTTCAGGTACAGCATCTCCAGCTATCAGGAGGGCCGCTTCACGATTCCTTCCTTCGAAATCCCCCTCGTCTCCGGCGTCGCGCACACCAAGCCGGTCGATCTCGAAGTTTTCGACGAAATGTCGCTGGAGTGGTTCACCACCCGCATCGGCGACCAGGATGTCCGCTACGCCGCTGCCTTCCGGGCCACAAAAGCCTCCCCGTACGTGGGCGAAAAGGTGCCCGTGGAACTCAAACTCTACTTCCCCGTCAACCAACAGATCGAAGACTGGGGCATTCCGGACTTCGAGCGCGACGGGCTTTCCGCCTGGCGTTTCCAGCCGCAGCCCCGCGTCGGACGCGCCACGCTGCTCGGGCGCACCTATACCTCCGTGAGCTATCCCAGCACCCTCTCGGCCAACCGCGGGGGCAAGGTGAGCATCGGCCCCGCCTCCCTGCGGCTCCAAACCGTGCAGTTCGACGCCCTGAACTTCGGCCAGCACTTCTTCGAAGCCGTCACCCTGGAAATCCCGGCGCTGCCCCTCGATGCGAAACCCCTCCCTCCCGGCGCGCCCGAAGGATTCGAAAACGCCATCGGACAATTCCAGATCGAGGCCAAAGCCGCGGAAACCGATCTGCGCGAAGGCGACCCGATCTCTCTGGAACTCATCGTGGACGGTCGCGGCAATCTCGACACCCTCAACCCGCCCAAACCCATCGACGCGGACGGCTGGAAACTCTACGATGCCTCCGCCGCCGAGCGCGGCGAGGAACGCCGGGAAATGGACGGCACCGTGATCTTCCGCCAGTTCATGCGCCCGCTGCGCGCCCAGTCGATGGTCCCACCCTTCCGCCTCGTCTACTTCGATCCCGATGCCGGGCGCTATGAAACGCTGCTCTCCACCCCGATCCAGCTCAACGTCCTGCCATCCACCGCGGCTCCATCGGCCATGCTCGGCGCCCCGCAGGCGCTGCCGATGCCCGTCGAGGAAATGACCGACATCCTCGGCATCCTCACCGAGCCGGCCGCTCTCCTCTCGGGCCGCAAGCCGCTGCCCGGCTGGGCGTGGCAGATCGTTCCCGCCCTGCTCGCTCTCGTCCTCATCGTCCGCATCCTCAAGCAGCGCCTTGCCCCGAAACTCCACCGCCATCCCGACGTCATCGCCCGCGCCAAAGAACTTCACGAAGTGGAGAAAGCCGCCTCCGAACAGGTCTCCTTCTACCGTGCCGCCGGACACTTCGTGGAGCGCTGGTTCGGCAACGCCACCGATCCCACCACGCAGGAAATCCTCCGCAAGCGCGACGAAATCTGCTTCCGCCCCGAAAGCGCCGGCGCCCCCACTCCGCGTTCCGAGCGCCAGAAGGTTCTGCGCGCCCTGCGCCGGCTCGCCGTCCCCCTGGTGGCGCTCTCCTTCACCCTCTTCACCGGTCAGGCCCGCGCCGTGGAAGAAGCGGAAAAAGCTTTCGCCGAAGCCCGCTACGCCGAAGCCGCCAAGCTCTGGCTCGAAAGCGGCCCCTATGAGCGCCTGTCCGCCGACACCCTTTTCAACATCGGCAATGCCGCTTACCGCCTCGGCTCCCCGGGCGAAGCCGCCCTCTACTACCGCCGCGCATTGGAACGCCAGCCCACCCACCCCGAAGCCCGCCAGAACCTCCGCTTCCTCGAACGCAAATTCGGCTCCATCACCATCAAGCGCCCCGACTACCAGCACGTCCTCGCCCGCGTGCCGCTGGCGCTATGGAAGGGCCTCCTCTGGGGCGGCGGCTGGCTCGTCGCCCTCGGTTTGCTCACCTTTGCCGCCACCGCGTCCGGCGCGAGCATCCGCGCCGCCGCCATCACCGCGCTCGTCACAGGCCCGCTGGTTTCCGCCACCGGCTTCGCCGCCTGCTATTACTATCCCGACGACGCCCGTTTCGCTCCCTTGAAACAGCAAGTCGTCATCGTCGCCGACCAGGCCGTCGTCCGCACCGAAGCCGCCCGCAACGCGCCGAAGGTGATCGACGCTCCGGCCGGCTCCCTCTGCCGCCTGCTCAACCGCTCCGGCGAATGGGCCTACGTCGCCTTCACCAACGAAAGCCGCGGCTGGATTCCCCTCTCCGACATCGAGCCCCTCCTTCCCGATTCCCCTCCCGCCCCGCCGAAAGTCCGCCCCCGCCAGTCCTCCGAAAGCAACGCTTGAGCTTGCAAAATCCCAGGCTTCAAACTCCAAATCCCGGCATCCGCACTTCCGTTCAGTCATTCGCAATTGACCATGAAATCCCGTCTCATTCTCGCCTGCGCCTTCCTCGCACTCCCGCTCTTTTCCTCCTGCTCGAAGGAAGAGGACCCCGCGCCCGCTCCCACGGAAACCGCCGCTGCCTCTCCCTCCGGAACTGCCGCCGAAAGCGCGCCTGAAGCCCCGCCCGCCGCCCCCGCCGACCAGGTGAAGCTCGCCACCAACCTCGGCGACATCGTTATCCAGCTCGACCGCGAGAAAGCCCCGCGCACCGTGGAAAACTTCCTCTCCTATGTGCGCAGCAAACACTATGATGGCACGGTCTTCCATCGGGTGATCGACGGCTTCATGATCCAAGGCGGCGGATTTTCCGTCAACGGCAGCCGGATCGTCGAAAAATCAACCGGCAATCCGATTCCCAACGAAGGGAAAAACGGTCTCAAAAACGACCGTGGAACCATCGCCATGGCCCGCACCGGCGATCCGAATTCCGCCACCGCGCAGTTCTTCATCAACGTCAGCGACAACTTCGGCCTGAACTACCCGCAGCCCGACGGCCACGGCTACGCGGTCTTTGGCAAAGTCATCGACGGCATGGATGTCGTGGATAAAATCAAGACCGTGGCCACCGGCACCAAGCCGCTCACCATGCTCGGCCCCGGCGGACAGGAGCTCACCCAGCCCGCGGCCGACGTGCCGAACGAAACGGTGGTGATCAAGTCCGCCACGGTAGTCGGGGCCGATTAATTACGAAATACATCGTACATAAGTCCGGCTTCAGCCCAATGCCGTCAAGAACCCGTGGGGCCGATGGTGATCGTTCTCTCCGGAGCTACTGAGGTTGGGTTTCTCATTTTCGCCTTAACCGGCTGCCTCCCCGCACGCTGGGAATTTCGCGCCTTGCGCTTGGGAATCAGAGCTTCGTCTCGGGACCGGCGCACCGGTCCGAGACGGTGTAGAGGCTGTCGCAGACGGACTCGTCGGGCAAAGCAGGGAAGACCGTAGGAAAGTCACCGTGAAACGGCGGGGGCTTGAATGCGTCACGCATCCGCCCAATCAAAACAAGCTCTTCAATAGTACCGGCCTGAAGCCGGGACTACTGACAGCCGGATTCCATCAACCGTAGGAAGACTCTACCCGGCTGGCGACATCGCGGTAGCCGTAATCGACTTCGTAGATTTGCTTGAAGGCTTCGATCGCGGCTTCCTTGTCGCCCATCTCGTCGTGGATCAGGCCCTTTTCGTAGAGGACTTCCTTCTTCGTGTTGTCCATCGCGTGCAAGTCGGCCAGCGCGTCGGCAAGCTGCTTGGCGGCCATGTCATACATGCTCTTGGCCTTGAAGGTCAGGCCGAGCAGCAGCAGCACCTTCGACTGGATGTGCGGGTTGCGCTTGGCCTGCTGGAGATGGGGGATCGCGGAACTGTAATCGCCCGCATTGTAGAAAGCCTGGCCAAGTTCGTAGCGCAGCACCGGATCGGTCGGGTTCTGCTCCACACGCTTCTGGGCCTCTTCCACCGCCTGCTGGATGCGGACCGCCTTGCGCTCGGCGAGGCGGGCTTGGATTTCCGGATCGTCGGGATTGGCGGCGGCGTTGGCTTCCAGATCGCGCATTTCCTGCTCCGCGGCGCGATCCTGCATCTGGTTGGTCTTGGTGCGCAGGGCCACGTCACCGTTGCTCAGGGAGAACCCCCACGCATAGTAGGCGGCGGCATTCGCCCAGTCCTCAAGCTGCTCGAAGATGGCGGCGAGGTCTTTCACCACCGCGAGGTTGTTCTGATCCTCGGCATACTTGAGCGCCAGCTTGTCGCGGCGCTCCTCCAACTGGTCGCGGGTCAGGCCGGAACGGCTTTGTTTTTCGAGTTCCTCGAACTGCGCCTTGTCGCGCATCAGGCTCTTGAGATCGGACTGCTCGCTCCAGTTCGCCTGCTGCATCGAGGCGCGGGCGGTACAGTCCTTTTCCCCCTTGATCGCGACGGAATCGGTCGGGTGGTGCTTGAGGAGGTCGCGGTATACCTCGGCCGCCTTCGCCGGCAGGTCGCGGGCCATGTAGTACTCGGCGAGCTTGTGCATCACCTTGAGATCGTCCGGGTGGCCCCTGCGGACGGTTTCCAGGGCGAAGGCGGCACTGTCCTGCCAGCCGAGCGCGCTGAAGGCGTCGAAAAGCTGCACGTTGAGATCGGGATTGAAGGGATCCTTCTCCAGTTCCTCCTCGATCGCGACCACCGCGGCAGCGGGATCTTTTTTGACCAAGCCGGCGATTTTCATCGTGCCGAGGCCGCCGCCGGTTTTCATGCCGAAAACGGTGGATTTCTTCTTGGGCCCGCCGCTGACCACGCCCTCGCAATTGCGCAGCACCTGGCGTCCCTGGAGGAATCCCGGGGCATCCTTGAGCACGCTCTGGATGAGCTTCACGGCGTAGCCGTGGTTGTTGGTCTGGACGGCGCTCAAAGCTTTGAGCCAGAGAGCCTTCACATTCGGTGCGAGATCCGATTCGGTGATTTCGGGCATGGAGCGGAAATAGCTAGGTTTTGAGGCGGAAACGGGGTTTTCCCCGGAACCGGCGCGACAAAATGGTGCGCGTATCCCAGCTTGGCAAGCCCCCGGTGCGGTCGGAACGCTTCATTTGAAAAATAAAGGGCGAAGGCCTGCTTTGGAACGCGGCGCTCTGCGCCGCTTTGGATTGGACATCGAAGAAACGGCGGGCGGCGGAGACCAGCCGACTGTTCCCGCCGCGCCCGATCCAAAGCGGCGGGAACTACCGCGTTCCAAGTCCGCAAGCCATCCAGCCGGCGTTCCGTGAGATGCGGCTTTTTCGCGCGCCATTCCGGACAGGCTCGGCTTCGGTCGGTGCCGCTCGGCCTTGTCAGTGTCCAAGTTCCCCGGCGGTCCAGGGATCGGTGCGGTTGGAGAATCTGGCGCGGATGGCTTTGACCTCGGCGGGGCTGACCGGGGCGTTGTCGTTCGACCAGCTTTGGCGGACGTAGGTGAGGACATCGGCGACCTTCTGGTCGTCGAGATCGGGATGGCCGGGCATGACGTTGAGGTAATCCTCGCCGGTAACCTTGATCGGGCCGGCGAGGCCATGGAGGACGACACGGACGGGCACGCTGATGTCGCCGGTGACCCATTCGGAGGCATCGAGGGGCGGGAAGGCTCCCGGGACGCCCTTGCCGTCGGGACCGTGGCAGGCGATGCAGGTGAGGTTGTAGACGGCCTCTCCGCGTTCGTGGACGGCGGGGTCGGGCTTGAATTTCCGCTCGATGGGTGCCGCGGGCTCGGCGCTGCCTCCGCTGCGGGCGGCGAGGGCGCGGATCATGCCCGCGGCGCCTCCCCCGCCGGGGATTTCGGTGAGGGAAACGTCGTCGTAGAGCACGGTGCCGGAAGCGCCGCCGTAGCCGCCGAAGAGGCAGTGGATGAGCAGTTCGGAGCGGTCGCCGGAGTCGAATTCGACGGAAACCTCGGTCCAGTCGGTGCTGCCTTTGAGGCTGTTGGTGCGCTCGCCGCCGTGGATGTTGAGCAGTGCGCCGGGGCCGTCGCCGTTGGGGCGGTGGTCGATGGTTTTGACCCAGGCGGAAAGACGGTAGCGGGTCCGTTGTTTGACGGGGATGGTGACGGCCGCGCCGGAATCGGTCGGGCGGGCGGAAGAAATCGACAGGCACATGGAACCGTCGCGGCCGTTGGGAGAAGCGGTGAGCTTCACGTCGTCGCCGCGAGCGCCGCCGTAGGTGCGGAGATCGGTCCAGCCGACCGGTTTGCCGCCGGTGACTTCTGAGAACTCCGGGTTGGGCATGAGATTGGGCATGGCCTGGACGGTTTCTTCGCCGCCGAAGCCGGCGGCCTTGGCCGCGCCGACGACACCGGCGGCGTGGCGGTTGGCGGCGATCTGCCAGGCGTCGCGCAGGGTGATGTCGCCGGTGATTTCGGCTTCGCGGGTGGAGATAAGGGTGAAGAGGATTCGGCCGATTTCCTGATGGGCGGGGTGACGGGAGAGGATGACGAGGGCCTCGGCGAGTTCGCGCGGGTCGGGGAATTTCACGCCGGAGGTGAAGGCGGCGAGAATTTGTTCCGGAGTGGCGTTGTGGATGCCGGCGCGTTGCAGGGTGCGGTTTTCGGAAGCAAGGGCCGTGGTGACGATCGCGGGATCGAGCGAGCCGAGACCGGCGAGGGCATGGACGGCGTGGGTGACGGGGCGGCCGCCGGCGGAGACGAGTTCGGCGAGCTTGGGGGCGAGGTCCTTTTTGCCGCCCTCGACGATGAGGCGCTGGGCGTGGAGACGCCAGAGGAGGTTCGGGTGATCGAGCGCGGCAAGCAGGGTTTCCGGCTTGGCGGGGTTCAGACCGGGGTTCGGGTCGTCGGGCGTGCCCTTCGGATAAATGCGGTAGATGCGGCCGTGCTTGGTGTCGCGCAGCGGGGTTTCGTAGGCGTTGCCTCGGCCGTTGCGCGCGTCGAGGCCGGAGTTCTGGCGGTTGGGAGTGGGGTTGTGCTGGATGATGAGGTTGTACCAGTCGCAGATCCACAGAGCGCTGTCGGGACCGACTTCGGCGCAGACGGGGCCGGACCAGGCATCGGCGCTGTTGTAGATGTTGTTGGGGCTTTGGACGGCTTTGTAGCCGGCGCCTTCGCGGGAGATTTCAAAGGTGGCGACAAGTTTACCGGTGGGTTCGGTGATGAAGACGGTTCTTTCGCGCCAGGGGGCGGGGAAGCGCTCGCTGGTGTAGAAGGCGTGGCCGGCGGCGGCGGTGTAGCTGTCGAAGAAATCGACCTGGCGGATGTCGGCGGAGCTGGGATTGAAGGTGGCGGGATTGTTGGGGCCGGAGCGGAACTCGTCGGCCTTGGGCGTGCGAGGCTGCTGGATGCCGGCAGCGTCGTAGTCGGCTTTGGCGTGGGTGAGGTAAAAAGAGGGATTACCGTTGGCGGTGGAGCCCATGATGTCGAAGGCGGAGGAGGTGCCGAGACCCCAGGTGTTGTTGGTGGTGCTTTGCAGGACCTCGAGCTTGGAGCCGTCGGCTCGGAAGCGGAAGACGGCCTGGTTGAACTGGTGGTTTTCGCCGCCGACGGTGCCGCGGAAGCCGGAGTAACCGATGGTGGCGTAGATCCAACCGTCGTGGCCGTAGCGGAGGTTGGAGGGACCGGCGTGGGTGTCGCCCATGTTGAAGCCGGTGAAGAGGACTTCGCGGACATCGGCCTTGCCGTCGCCGTTGCTGTCCTTGAGGAAGAGCATTTCGGTGCCGTTGGTGCAGATCACGCCGCCGTTGGCGAAGACGAGGGAAGTGGGGACGGAGAGCTTGTCGGCGAAGGTGGTGAATTTGTCCGCGCGGCCGTCGCCGTCGCGGTCTTCGCAGATGATGATTTTGTCGCTGCCGGTATTGTTGGCGTGGAGATTGTTCGGATAGTCGGTGGTCTGGATGACGAAGGCGCGGCCTTTTTCGTCCCAGGCAACGAAGATCGGGTTCACGATGTCGGGCTCGGCGGCGAAGAGGGAGATTTCGAAACCGACGGGGACCTGGGCGAGCTTCATCGAATCCTCCGGGGAAAGCGGCTTCTGGGCGCGGGTGATGAGTTCGCGTTTCAGGTAGCCGGGGAGTTCGACTTTTTCCTGCTCCAGCTTGGGCAGTTTGAGGTTCTGGAGCAGGCGGTATTTGTCCGGGCCGACACTCCAGTAGATGGCTCGCTTGAGAAGGTCGTGGAATTCCGGGAGATCCCAGACGCGGTGGTCGTGGCCGGCGGCGGTGTAGAAGACGCGGCCCTCGCCCTGTTCGCGCACCCACGTCCACGGCTCCTGCTCGCGCCGTTCAAGGATCACGCGGTCGTCGCCGTGGTTGTCGTGGACATAGGTTTCGTCCCATGCCTCGAAGCCGCCGTAGCCGCGCATGATGGGGTGGTTGCGGTTGACGTTGGTGACCTTGAAGACGCCGTCGGTGTGACTCTTGAAACGGCCGCCGACGAGTTTGATGAACTCCGGAGAACCGCCGTAGCAGGCGGAGGCGCAGTGGATGGGCAGGAAGGCGCCGCCGTTTTCGACGTAGCCGGTCAGGGCGGAGAGCTGGTCGGCGGGCATGGGGCCGTTCTGCTCCCAGTTGCCGTACATCAGCAGGGCGTCGTACTTGGCGAGGGTGTCGGGATTGAAGACTTCCGCGGGGTCCTGCGAGTAGGTGAAGTCGATGCCCTCGGTGCCGAGATGCTTTTTGATAACCCGGTAGCGGGTGATGGGATCGTGACCCGGGTGGACCGCAGTCGGCGCGCCGAAGAAAAGAACTTCCAGCCGCCGGGCATCGGGCTTGGGCGAAATAAGGGGCTTGGCCAGCACCGCGCCGAGAATGGCGAGGGGCAGCAGCAAGGTGAAGCGGATGGAGCGCATGGGGTGGGTCGGGAAGCGTTGGGCTTTGCGGGCGGGCAACGTGCCGCTGCCGGCGGGACTTTCAAGCTGACTCGGAATGACGTTGATCGCTTGTAGGATTACGGGAAGGGTTTGTATGTTTCCGCCAATGGATCAGCCGAACGAGCGCCGCAAATGGTTGGAGGAGCTGCCGCCAGGACAGTTCCGCCACCTCTTCGACCACCTGCCGGGCACCCTGTTTTTCGCGAAAGACCGGCAAGGCAGGCTGGTGGCGGGAAATCCGGCTTTCGTGAAGCGCTGCGGGTTTCAGAAGGAGGAAGAGATCGTGGGCCTGACCGATTCGCGGATTTTCCCGCCGAGGTTGGCGGAAAAGTATCATCGAGACGATGAGAAAGTGATCTCGACCGGCCAGCCGATGCTCGGGTTGATTGAGCTTTTCCCCAACGCCCAGGGCCGTCCGGAGTGGTATATTACGGACAAACTGCCGCTTTTCGACCGCGAGGGGAAGGTCTGCGGGCTTTGCGGCACGGTGCGCAGTTACGAGGAGCAGCGGGCGGCGATCCAACCCTATCTGGAGCTGGCGGAAGTGGCGGAGCACCTGAAGGCGAATTTCCGCGAACGGCTGGAAGTGGCGGAACTGGCGCGGATCGCCGGGCTGTCGGTGCGGCAGTTCGAGCGGAAATTCCGCAAGACTTTCCAAAGCACCCCGCGGAGCTATTTGATGCGGATGCGGGTGATCAAAGCCTGCGAGCTGCTGGCCACGACGAATCTGCCGATCACCGAAGTGGCGCTGGAGTCCGGCTTCTACGACCACAGCGATTTTTCCCGGCAGTTCCGCAAGCACATGGGACAGGCGCCCACGGCCTATCGCCGGGCGAAACGGAGCGGTGGAAGAGGGCGGCTGGGATAAGACCGCCCCGTGTTGCAGACAGATCAGGCCTCGCAGGCGTAGGAAGACCCGCACCCTCCGGCGGGCTTCGCCGCGGGCTGGCTGTCCTGCTTCGGTGCGGGCTGATTGTCCTGCTTCGCCCCGGCCTGGTAGGAGTTGGAGCGGTAGTCGGTTTGGTAGAAACCGGCGCCTTTGAAAAGCAGTCCCGCTCCCGTCCCAAGGAGGCGCCTGACCTTTCCGGAGCATTCCGCCTGCGGGCAGTCCTCGAGTTTCGGGTCGTTCATGCTCTGGAAGACTTCGAAGCGATGACCGCAGTCCTGGCAAACGTAGTCGTAGTTCGGCATGGCGGAACCCGGTAGCCGCAATGCGGCCCCGTGACAAGTCCCGTGCGGTCTTGACCCGGAGGGGAATTGCGGGTTCAGTGCCGCCGTTTCCGCCCGGACCATGATTATCCCGCGCCTTTTCCTATTCGTCCTACCGCTCCTGCTGGCATCCTGCGGCCAGTGGGGCGACACCGTCGCCAGCATGCGCGGCGGCCATAGCTATCTCGCCGGCTACAACGGCGGCCGCCAGCACGACTGGAAGTCCAGCCCGATCCCCGACGATGTCTCCTACTGGGACGGCGACCACGTTTCGGGTCCGCCGAGCATCCGGATCCATCTGGGCCAGCAGAAAGCCTTTTTCTACAAAGGCGGCACACTCGTCGGCGTTTCAAAAATCTCCACCGGCAAGGAAGGGAATTCGACCCGCCCCGGCACTTTCAAGGTCATCCAGAAGAGCCCGAACCACCGTTCCTCGCTCTACGGTGTTTTCAAAGAGCACGGCACCGGCCGGATCGTGAATGACGATGTGGACACCCGCAAGGACAAGGCCCCGCCGGGCACTTACTACGAAGGGGCGGCGATGTTCCATTTCCTTCGCTTCGACGGCGGCATCGGCACGCACGAGGGCTACCTGCCCGGCTACGCCGCCTCCCACGGCTGCGTGCGCATGCCGGCGAAGATGGCCAAGAAGTTCTACGACAACGCCCCGCTCGGCACCCCCGTGATCGTCGAATGAGCGCGCTCCCCGACCCCGCCGCGGGCATGGAACTGCTCCCGGCGGACGTTGCCGCGCTGGGATCCGCCATCGCCGCGGACGAAATCCTGCTCGTCGATTGCCGCGAGGAAGAGGAGTGGCGTTTCAACCGCCTGCCCGGCGCGCGCTGGTTTCCTCTCTCCCGTTTCGCCGAGAACCCGCCGCCCGGCGACATTCCCGTGATCGTATACTGTCACCATGGCATGCGCTCGCTGCGCGCCGCCGCCTGGCTGCGTTCCCGCGGCAATCATCAGGCATGGTCGATGCAAGGCGGCATCGATTGTTGGGCGAGGGAAATCGATCCGGCCGTACCGGTCTATTGAGACCTGCCTCCGGAAGGCGTGGTCCTACCATCCCCCGCCGAGCGCTTTGTAAAGCCCTACGGAGTTCACCACCCGGGCGAGTCTCAACTGGATCAACGCCTGCTGGGCGTCGTAGAGATCCTGCTGGGCGGTGAGCACCTCGAAATAGCTGTCCACCCCCTGACGGTAGCGGGCGTCAGCGAGTTCGAAACGCTTGCGCTGCGCAGCGACCAGCCCTTCGAAGGCGGCGATCCGCTCGTTGAGGCCGCTGCGGGCGGCAAGGCCGTCGGCGACTTCGCGGAAGGCCGTCTGGATCGCCCGTTCGTAGCGCGCCACTTCGATCCGCTTGCGCACTTCGGCGGCATCGAGATTCGCCTTGTTGAAGCCGCCGTCGAAGATCGGCACGCTGATCTGCGGCGAGAAGCTCCAGGCGCTGCTGCCGCTCTGGAAGAGATCGCTCAGGCTGCTGCTGGCCGTGCCGCGGCTGCCGGTGAGCGTCACCCGCGGAAAGAAGGCCGCGCGGGCCGCGCCGATGTCCGCATTCGCGGCGCGAAGCTGGTGCTCCGCCTCCAGGATGTCCGGGCGGCGGGTGAGGAGATTGGAGGAAACACCGGCGCGTACTTCGGCGACCAGCGCGCCCTCCAGCGAACGGCCGCCGGGAAGATTCGACGGGATGCCCGTGCCGGTGAGGAAGGCGATCGCGTTGTTCGCCTCGGCCTGGCGCTGGCGGTACTCGGCGAGGTTCGCCTTCGCGGTCTGGACCTGGACATCCACCGAGCGCAGGTCGAGCTCCGACACGTCACCTTCGTCGAAGCGGCGTTTCATCAGGTCGTAAGTCTCGCTGACGGCATCGAGCGTCTGCCGGGCGAGGTCGATCTGCTCGCGGGCCGCGCGTTCGGCGAAATAGGCATTGGCAATTTCCGAAACGAGCGAGATTTGCGCGGTCATCCGGGCGGCGTCGCTGGCGAAGAACCGTTGGAGCGCGGCCTGGTTGAGGCTGCGCACCCGACCGAAGAAATCGAGTTCGTACGCGGTGACGCCCACTGAAATGTCGTAGGCCCGGGAATCGATCGCGCCGCCGGTGCCGGACAACGTGCCCGGCGTGCGGCTGCGGGAGCCGGCCGCCCCGACATTCACCGCCGGAAAAAGCTGGCTGCGGGAAATGCCATACTGCGCCCGGGTGTGCTCGACATTGAGCGCCGCCACGCGCAGGTCGCGGTTGTTCTCCAGGCCGAGCGCGACGAGGCGCTTGAGCCGCGGATCGGTGAAGAATTTCTGCCACGCGATGTCCGCGGGCACGCCGCCGCCGGTGTTTCCGGGGAAATTTTCCGATACGGGCGAATCGATCTTGTCCAGTGCGGGCTCCAGCGAACAGGAAACGAGAAGAGCGGGCAGGGTCAGAAGGAGCGGCTTACGCATGCGAGAGTTCTCCGGTTTGAGGTTCGGCGGGGAAATCGGATTCCGGATTTTGCGCGACGGACGTTCTTTTTGTTAGGCGTCGAATGACCACATAGAAAGCCGGGACGAGGAAGACCGCAAGCACGGTGCCGGAGATCATGCCGCCGGCCACGCCGGTGCCGATCGCGTTCTGGCTGGCGGAACCCGCGCCGGTGCTGATGACCAGCGGCGTCACGCCGAGGACGAAGGCCATCGAGGTCATGAGGATCGGGCGCAGGCGGAGCCTCACGGCTTCCAGCGTCGCCTCGATCAGCCCGCGGCCCTGTTTTTCGAGGTCGAGCGCGAATTCGATGATGAGAATGGAGTTCTTGGTCGAGAGGCCGACGGTGGTGAGCAGGCCGACCTTGAAATACACGTCGTTCGGCAGGCCGCGCAGGTAGGCGGCGGCAAGCGCGCCGATGATGCCGAGCGGCACGACCATGATGACGGCCGTGGGGATCGACCAACTCTCGTAGAGCGCGGCGAGACAGAGGAAGACGAAGAGCACGGAAAGCGCGTAGAGGATCGGCGCCTGGTTGCCGGAGATGCGTTCCTCCAGGGATTGTCCGCTCCACGAGTAGCCGATGCCCGCCGGGAGCTGCGCGGCCATTTTCTCCATCTCCGCCATCGCGTCGCCGGAACTGAGGCCGGGCGCAGCGGAGCCCGCGATGTTCACGGCGGGCAGGCCGTCGTAGCGCTGGAGCTGCGGCGAGCCGAAGGTCCAGTGCGTCGAGGTGAAGGCCGAGAGTGGGACCATCTTGCCCTGGTTATTGCGGACGTAGACGTTGCCGAGGTCATCGGGCTTCATGCGGAAGGGCGCGTCGAGCTGCACGATCACGCGCTGCACGCGGTTGGCGTTGACAAAGTTGTTCACATAGGAGGAGCCGAAGGCGGTCTGCATGGTGGAATTGATCTCGGCCAGCGACACGCCGAGCGCGCTCGCCTTGTCCTGGTCGATGTCGATTTTCATCTGCGCGGTGTCGTTCAGCCCTTGCGGCCGCACGCCGACGAGGGAGGGATTCTGCGCGGCCATGCCGAGCAACTGGTCACGCGCGGCCATCAGGGTTTCGTGGCCGACGCCGCCGACATCCTGGAGCCAGAAGTCGAAGCCGGACGAGACGCCGAGTTCCGGGATGGCGGGCGGATTGAGCGGGAACACCATCGCGTCCTTGATGCCGCCGAGTCCCGCCAGGGAACGGTCGATGATCGCCTGGACGCGGTGTTCCCTGCCTTCGCGCTCTTCCCAGGGCTTGAGGCGCAGGAAGGCCAGGCCGGAATTCTGCGCCCTGCCGGTGAAACTGAAACCGGCGATGGTGAAGTAATGTTCGATCTCGGGCTGCTGGGCGAAGAATTTCTCCATCTCCGTCAGCACTTCGTTGGCGCGCTGGTCGGTGGCGCCATCGGGCAGGGTGACGAGGGCGAGGAAGTAGCCCTGATCCTCTTCCGGCAGGAAGGAGGAAGGCATTTTCTTGTAGAGATAACCGACCAGTGCGCTGACCGCCACCAGCGCGACGATGCCCGACCAGGCATGCTTCAGAATGCCGCCGACCGCGCCCTGATAGCGGCGCGTTGTCGCGTCGAAGCTGCGGTTGAACCAGCCGAAGAAGCCGCGCTTGGCGTGATGGTGCCCGGCATCGACCTGCTTGAGCAGGCTGCCGCACAGCGCGGGGGTGAGCGACATCGCCAGCAGCAGCGAGAACAGCATGCACGATACCAACGACATGGAGAACTGGCGGTAGATCGAGCCGACCGAGCCGCCGAAGAAAGCCATCGGGATGAAGACCGCGGTGAGCACCAGCGTGATGCCGACGAGCGCGCCGGTGATCTGGCTCATCGCCTTGCGCGCCGCTTCTTTCGGCGGCAGCCCTTCCTCGCTCATGATGCGCTCGACGTTCTCGACGACCACGATGGCGTCGTCGATGAGGATGCTGATGGCCAGCACCATGCCGAACATGGTGAGCACGTTGATGGAAAAGCCGAAGGCCGCCATCAGCGCGCAGGTGCCCAGCAGCGCGACGGGAATGACCAGCGTGGGGATGAGCGTGGCGCGGAAGTTCTGGAGAAAGAGATACATCACCAGGAATACGAGGATGACCGCTTCCACGAGAGTCTTGATGACCTCCACGATGGAGATCCTGACAAAGGTGGAGGTGTCGAGTGGGTAGTTCACCTTCACTCCCGGCGGGAAGAACTGCTGGAGCCGCTCGACTTCGGCGCGGACCGCGTTGGCCGTTTCGAGGGCATTGCCGGTGGGCGCCAGCTTGACGGCTGCGGAGGAGGTCGGCTTGCCGTCGATGCGCGCCCGGATCGAGTAATCCTGGCCGCCCATTTCCACGCGGGCGACATCGCGCAGATAGACGCGCGAGCCGTCGAGGTTCACCCGCAGCACGATGTTCTCGAACTCTTCCGCTTCGCGCAGGCTGGCGCGGCCCTGGAGGATGATGTTGATCTGCTGGTTGTCCACCGCGGGCAGCGAGCCGAGCTGGCCGACGGGCACCTGGACGTTCTGCGCCTGGATTGCCGCATTCACGTCGCCGGGCGTGAGGTTGTAGCTGACCAGCTTGTCGGGATCGAGCCAGATGCGCATGGCATACTGGGTGCCGAACTGCACCACTTCGCCCACCCCTGGCAGGCGGCGCAGGGGATCGAGCATGTTGGCGGCGAGGTAATTGCCGAGCGCGATGGAGTCCATGCTCCCGTCCTCGGACGAGAGCGAGATGAACATCATGAAGTTCCGCGTCGCCTTGGCCACGGCCACGCCCTGCTGCTGCACGGTCTGCGGCAGGCTGGGAATGGCGAGCTGGACCTTGTTCTGCACCTGCACCTGGGCGACATCGGCATCGGTGCCGGGCTTGAAGTAGAGCGTGATGGTCACCGAGCCGTTCGCATCGCTGGCGGACGACATGTAGAGCAGGTTGTCGATGCCGTTGAGCTGCTGCTCGATGACCGAGGTTACCGTATCGGTCAGCGTTTCGGCCGAAGCGCCGGCGTAGTTCGCCGTGATCGAGATCGAGGGCGGCGCGACTTGCGGATACTGCGCCACCGGAAGCTGCGTAAGGGCGAGAATCCCGGCGACGGCGATGAGGATGGACACCACCCAGGCGAAAACGGGGCGGTCGATGAAGAAATGGGCCACTTGAGGAAATGACTAATGATTAAATTCTAATGACTGAACTGAAGTGGGAGGGAGATAAGTCCCATGGGACCTCTCCATCCCGTTTCGCTCAGCTTTTGTCGGCTGTCTTGGCCGTGGCCTGGCTGGTCTCCGCTTTCGGCACGAAAGGCTCGGGGATCACGGGCGCTCCGGGATGAGCCTTCAGATGACCTTCGATGATGACCCGTTCGCCGGCTTTCAGCCCGGAGGTGACAATCCATTTGTCGCCGACGGCATTGTCGGTCTGGATCAGGCGGACCTGGGCGTGGTCGCTTTCGTCGATGACGAGCACGCTGCCCATGCCGCCCTGCTGCCGGGTCACGGCGCGCTGCGGGACGGTGACGACGTTTTCGCGGACCGCCTGGACGACACGGACGCGGGCGAACATGCCGGGCAGAAGAAGCTTCTCGGGATTCGGAAACTCAGCGCGCAGGCTGACCATGCCGGTCGATTCGTCGACCGCGGCTTCGGAGAAAAGGATCTTTCCGGGCAGCGGATACTCGCTGCCGTCATCGAGCAACAGAGTGGCCTGGGCCTTGCCGGGCTCGACCTGCGAGAGCTCACCGTTGTTCATCGCGCGCCGCAGGGCCAGCAGATCGCCGCTCGATTGGGTGAAGTCGAAGTAGATCGGGTCAAGTTGCTGGATCACCGCCAGGCGGGTCGCCTCGCCTTCGCCGACGAGCGCGCCTTCGGTGACCTGCGCCTTGCCGATGCGGCCGGAAATCGGCGCGGTGACGGTGGCGTAGCCGAGATCGAGTTCGGCGGTCTTCAACGCGGCGGCGGCGGCTTTCACTTCGGCGGCGGCGATTTTCGCGGCGGACTCGGCGTTGTCGAAATTCTGCTTGCTGACGGCATTCGAAGCGACCAGGGAACGATAGCGTTCGAGCTGAGTCTCGGCCTGCTGGAGATTCGCCTCGGCGCGGGCCAGGGCGGCCGCTGCGTTATCCCTCACGGCTTCCAGCGGAGCGGGGTCGATCTTGAAAAGAACGTCAGCCGCATTCACGTCGGCGCCTTCCTGAAAGGTCTTTTCCAACAGAATGCCGGAAACGCGGGCTCGTACCTCGGCGACACGCACCGCATCAATGCGGCCGGGCAGTTCGCGGGTGATGCTGACAGTCTCTTCCACCGCGGGCAGGAAGGAAACGGCAGCAGGGGGCATTTCCCCCATCGCCGTCTCCTGCCTTTTTCCGCAGGAGGGCAGGAGCATGAGCGAAGTCAGCGGCAGAAAAAGAACAGGGCGCATGGGAAGTTTTAAAATTGAAGAATGAAACAATCGTTTCAGACGTGCGCTCACCCAAGCATCGGATCAGGCAAGACGGAATGACTTTGAAGTTTCCAAGCTGGTAACCCAAGGTTACCACTCCGCCGGGATGGAGTTAAGGCACCTGAGATATTTCGTGGCGGTGGCGGACGAATTGAATTTTCGCAAGGCGGCGGAGCGCCTGCATGTTACCCGTCCGGCGCTCAGCAAGCAGATCAAGGATCTGGAGGAGGAGACCGGCTTGCAGTTGCTGATCCGCGATACCGTGCGGGTGTCGCTGACCGATGCCGGCTCGGTCTTTCTCGCCGAGGCGCGGGCGATTCTCATGGACGTGGACCGGGCCGTGGAACTCGCCCGCGAGGCGCAGGCGGGGCGGCGCGGCCATCTGCGCATCGGCAGCGTGGGACAAATCGCGGCGAGCTTTCTCCCCGAGGCGCTCAAGGCCTTTGGAGCGGCCTATCCCGAGGTGGAGGTGACTTTCGTTGAAATGACGCCGATCGAGCAGCTCGCCGCCTTGGCGAAAGGCGACATCCATATAGGCTTCGCCTACGGCAGCACCGGCGACAATACGCCCGGTTTCGGGCATCTGCTGTTGGTACGCTCCACCTATGGCGTTTCGCTTTCACGCCATCATCCTTTCGCCCGCCGCAAGTCGGTGCGGCTCGGCGAACTTGCGCAAGGCACCCTGCTGTGCCTCGGCGACAAAGGCGCTTCCACCCACCGCCGCGACATTCGCAGCATTTTCGAGGAAGAAGGCGCCGTGCCCGGCTCCATGCGCAACGTCAGCGGTTTCGACTCGCTGCTCACCATGATCGCGGCCGACCAGGGCGTGTCATTGATCCCAGTGATTCTCGATTTGTCGAAAAGCCACGGCATCATCACCATTCCCCTGGAATTGAAGAAAAGCAGCCGCTCTTTCTCAATGTGGGCCGTCTGGCGCGAGGACGGCGGTTCGCTGCTGGTCAGGAACTTCATCCGCATCCTCGAAGCGCACCGCGGCAACCCGACCGATTGATCCCTTCACCAGAAAAAATCCAGCAGAGGCAGAATGCTCGAATGGTCGTCAGTCCAGACGGGCATATCCGACGGCGGCAGCGGCGCCCATCTGCCGCTGCGGTCGAGCCGCTCCAGATCCTCCGGGCTTCGCGCCAGCACGGCCCAGCGCGAGGCGGTCTTGCCCGGAGCCGGCTCGTCGTCTTCCTGAAAAAGGCACGCTAGGCCCGCATCGCGGGCGAGTCCGGCGACGACGGGCCGCAGATCGAGATGGAGATTCGAAAGATGGAGCGCAAGCCAGCCGCCGGGCGCGAGTTTCTCCAGATACATCGCCATCGCCTCGCGGGTGAGCAGATGCACCGGGATGGAATCAGAACTGTAGGCATCCAGCACGATCAACCCATAGCGGCCGTTTTCCGCCTCGCTCAATGTCAGCCGTGCATCTCCAGCCACCACCCCGATCTTCGCCGGGGAGCGGCTCAAGTACGAGAACCACCGTGAATCGATGGCGTAACGGATGACGACCGGATCGATTTCATGAAAAACGAATTCCTGTCCCGGCTTCCCGTACATCGCCGCCGCCCCGGCGCCCAGACCCACCGCCGCCACGGGTTCCTCCCGATCCCATGCCGCGAACATCTGCCCGAGTGGTCCAGTGGGATGATAGTAGCTCAGCGGCAGGTCCGCCAGCTCGGGCTCGAGGCTCTGGATGCCGTGAACGGTTCTGCCGTGGAAAAGCAGGCGCAGCCGCGCGCCATCATCCTCGACCACCCGGTGCACACCGAAAAAGCTGCGTCCTTGCGCCAGTACCCGCATACCTGGCTCCGGCAACAACCTGCCGGCCAGCAACACCGCGCCCAGCGAGACCGCAAAGCGCCGGCCGTTTCCCGACATCAGGAAACACAGCAACAAGGGCGGCCCGAAAACCCACAGGCGATTCCCCGCAACCGTCGCCAGCGCCCACGCCAATAGTGCGACTCCAACCGCCGCGGCGACATCCGGCCAGCCGGGCTTTTTCCCCGGCAAACCCAGCCATGCCGCCGCCGCCAGCATCAGCGGATACTCGTCCAAGCGGCTGAAAAGCGCCGGCGCCAGCAAGGCATTGAATGCCCCGCCGAGCACGCCGCCGAGCGACACGCACAGATAGAAAACCGTGAGATTCTCCGCCGGCGGACGATCCTCCGCCAAGACTCCATGACAAACCCAGGCGACGACAAAAAACGCCGCCAGATGAAGCGCCGCCAACAGCGCCAGCGGCGTGGTCAGTCCTGCGAGCATCGCCAGAGCCACCGGTACCAAGAGCACCGGCAGCGCCCTCCGCACGGCTCCAGTTCCTACCCAACGGCTGAACGCCAGAATGAATGTGACAAGATAGAGCGCCAGCGGCAGCACCCACAACAACGGCACGGAGCCGATCTCGCTGGAAATATAAGCCGTCACACTCAGCAGCAGGCTCGACGGGACCGCCGCCGACAACATCCAGCGGACTTTGCGCTTCGCGGTAATGTCCTCCGGCTTGTGGGGTGCTTCCCGCGGCGTCTCTTTCCGTGCCAACCAGCCGCAGACCAGCGCGAGCGCCGCCAGCACGGCGAATCCCGCCGCCCACGCACCACTTTGCCAGCGGAGAGCCGTGTAGGGCTCGATCACAAAAGGATACGCCAATAACCCTGCGAGACTGCCCGCATTGCTCGCAGCGTAGAGAAAGTATGGATCCGCCGACCGTTCATGCCTCACTGAAACGAACCAGTGCTGCAAAAGCGGACTCATCGTTGACACCGCGAAGAAGGGCAACCCCACCGAAACCGCCAGCAACCCGAGCAAAGCCGGCGCCGGATTCCCCTCCACCGGCGGCCGCCAGTCCCCTGGCACCGCGAAGGGAAGACAGCACAGCGCCAGCAGCAGCACCGCCGCATGAATCGCAAGCTGCGTCCTTCCCTTGCAGCGCGACGACAGCAGATGCGCATAACTGTAGCCCGCCAGCAGCACGGCCTGATAAAACACCATCGCCGTATTCCACACCGCCGGCGCCCCGCCCAATAGCGGCAGCACCATCCGCGCGAAGACCAGCTGCAGCAGAAACAACAACGCCGCGCCGAGGAAGATCGTCAGACCGAAAAGCGGCAGCGTGGCGCGGCGGGACATCGGTTTCCTGATGCAACTCAACGCAACCAAGTCTGGAGTCTCCTGAGCCCTGGAGCACCCCTTTCCAGCATTCGCTCGATCCACTCCGCAAAGCGGAAACGTTGAGCATGGCCAATCTGATGAAGCGTCTTCGCATCCGGAGGCAGCTTAAAGTCTCCAGGCGGCACGTTGACCGACTGCGACACCGCCAACAGCCACGGTTCGAGGTCCGGCATCACCACGATCAATCGATGTTTGGCCTTCGGGTGAATTTTCAAGATCAACCCGTCTCCCTTATCCTCCACCACGAACGAGCCGAAATAGCGGGGAACGGTGCCGCGAGGGTCTTCGTCCACCATGCCGAGGCACGGGACAGACGACTTCCGTAGCGCCTCGGCAACCGCGCCGCTTCCCGATTGATGCCGGATCGCCTTCTTCGGAATCCCGAGTGCCCTCACGACGGCCTCGTCATTCCAGCACTCCAAATGCCGGATCATTCGCCAGCAAAACGGTCGAGATTGAAAAAAGCGGATGGACCAAGATCGAGAAGCTCCTGAACTTCGGATTGCTCCAAGACCCGTGCCTTCGTTTCGAAATCCTCCATGTGGCAAAGCACCACGGCCAAATCTTCTTGCGGCGTTTTTTCGATCAGTGAACTCAGCAGATAAGGACTGTGAGTAGTGAGGAAGAATGTGTTCTCTTGGTCATCCGCTGCGATCCTCTCGGCGAAGAGCTTCGTGAATACGGGGAAAGTGTTGGCTTCGGGTTCATCGAAAAGAAGGATGGAATCACGGTTGGTTTCGACCGCAAGGCGGTAGAAAAGGATGCGGCGGAGGGTTTCAGAAGAAGCCGTATATGGAAAACTAAAAACTAATCCATCAATAGATTTAGATACTGAAAGAGACTGCTCAGCAACATTAATTTGAAGTGTAAATCCCGTGCCATGAAACAGATTCCCAGCAATTTCACGACTGGCTTTATCTGCCAGCAAAAGACTTGGAAGATTGCCGCCAAACGGAACGTCTAAGGCATTAGGACTTCCGCCACCATATTCAATTTTTGAATCAAAATAAAAAGGCAATACTTTTATATCACTTTCCCGAAAACCATCATAATAATCAA
Source organism: Haloferula sp. (assembly GCA_037190465.1). GTDB lineage: Bacteria > Verrucomicrobiota > Verrucomicrobiia > Verrucomicrobiales > Akkermansiaceae > Haloferula. The sequence continues at coordinate 290,189 of JBBCJF010000008.1, forward strand.
TATCTATTATGAATGGAGGCTTTCTGTTTGATAAATGAAAAATAGCTCTTCCTTTCGGCTTCTTCAAATATTCAAGACGAAGTCTTTCTCCTTTTTCAGCTTGCTGAAGATTGATACTGAACTCACCTAAGGTAACACTAATAGATTTTCCAAAATCATGATTACCGAACAGTTCAACAGCTCCTTCCGCACGAAGGCAAATCTTCGAGCTCTTCAAAAGCCAAGGCCAAAGTAGACCAAGTGCCTCAACGATATTCGTCTTCCCGCAATTCGGTTCGCCGACGAGCACATTCACCCGTCGACTCTCAAAATCGAGAGAACGGATGGATTTGTAATTTCGGATCGAGACGTTCATGAGCGCCAAGGCTTGGCGTCAAGCTGCCACAAGCCTCCACGGGTGGCCATTCCGATTTACGCCCCCACCACGGGATCGAAATCCTTCGGCGCACGGACGATGCGGTCGATGGGGAGCTTCGTGACGATGTTCCCGCCGCTTCCCCGCCCCTTGACCGGCACCTCGCCGAAGTTGAAGGGGCGGCTGACATTCCGCAGACGCAGGGCCGGCTTGATGTGGACGATCAGCAATTGATCCGCGCTCTCCGCCTCGCTCTTGTGGACAGCGAAATAGTAGATGCGGCTGCCCGGGGTGCCCTTGGTCAACTCGTATTCCTTGTCACGGGTGATGCCGCCGACGCGGAAACGCTTGGCCAGAATCGGGCCTTCCTTCCCATCGCGGTAGATCATCGAGTAAACGAGATCCTCATCCTTGCGGAATACGACGACGCGCAACGGACGCGGACCGACGAAAAACTTCTCCGCCACCTTCACGACGCGCATCCTGCCGTCCTGGCCGAAGATGATGATGTCATCCAGCGTCGAGCATTTCTCGATCGGCGTCTCTTTCTTCAAGCCGTAGCCGGCGAAGCCGTTCTTCTCGTCGAGATAAAGCGTCTCGGTGGCGAGGATGACCTGGCTGCGGTCCACGCGGTCGAAGGAGGCGATCTCCGTTTTACGCTCGCGGCCCTTGCTGTATTTTTTCTTCAGCTCCTCGAACCAGCGGATGGCGTAGCGGGTGAGTTGCTTGAGGTTTTTCTCGGTCTCGGCGATGTCGCTTTCGAGCGACTTGATCTCCTCCTCTGCCTTGAAGGAGTCGAATTTGGAGATGCGCTTGATCTTGATCTCGGTAAGCCGCACCAGATCGTCTTCCGTGACCTCCCGCTTTAGGAGCTTCTTGAAGGGCTTCAGGCCGTCGTCGATGGCCTTGAGCACGGCCTCCCAGGTGGTGCATTCCTCGATGTCCCGATAGATACGGTTTTCGATGAAGATCCTCTCCAGCGAGCTGAAGTGCCACTTTTCCTGAAGCTCGCCAAGGCGGATCTCCAGTTCCAGCCGCAGCAGCTCCTTCGTCTGCTCGGCGTTGCGCTTGAGAAGCTCGGAAACGCCGAGGAACTGCGGCTTGTCGCCGGCGATCACGCAGGAGTTCGGCGAAAGGCTCAGCTCGCAATCGGTGAAGGCATAGAGCGCGTCGCGCAGGTTCTCCGGGTCAACGCCGGAGGGCAGGTGGACGAGGATGTCCACGTTCGCGGCGGTGTTGTCCTCGATTTTGGCAATCTTGATTTTCCCCTTGTCGGCGGCGGCCACGATGGAATCCATCAACGCACCCGTGGTGGTGCCGAAGGGAATTTCCGTGATGCGCAGGATCCCCTTCTTCTCGATGGAAATCCTCGCCCGCACCCGCACCCGGCCGCCACGCAGGCCGTCCCGGTAGTCGCTCGCGTCCATGATGCCGCCGGTGGGGAAATCGGGCAGCAACTCGAAAGGCTCCTTGCGCAAAGCGGCGATACAGGCGGCGATCAGCTCGATGAAATTGTGCGGCAGCAGCTTGCATGCGAGGCCGACGGCGATGCCCTCGACTCCCTGGGCAAGCAGCAGCGGGAACTTCACCGGCAGGGTCACGGGTTCGTTCTTCCTGCCATCGTAGCGAGGCATCCACTCGGTGGTCTTCGGGTTGAAGACGACATCGAGCGCGAACTTCGTGAGGCGCGCCTCGATGTAGCGCGGGGCGGCGGCGCCGTCGCCGGTCAGGACGTTGCCCCAGTTACCCTGAGTATCGATGAGAAGGTCTTTCTGGCCAAGCTGGACCAGGGCGTCGTTGATGGACTGGTCGCCATGCGGATGGTACTGCGCCGTGTGGCCATTGATATTGGCCACCTTGTTGTAGCGGCCGTCCTCGAGCTCGTACATCGAGTAGAGGATTCGCCGCTGGACGGGCTTCAGGCCGTCATTGAGATGCGGCACCGCGCGTTCGAGGATGACGTAAGAGGCGTAGTCGAGGAAGTAATCGGAATACATCGCCCCGAGGGAGGCGTGCTGGTCCGGGTCGTGCATCATGGCGGGCGGAGGCTGTGCCGCCCGGGCGTGGGGCGCAACCCGGAATCCTCGGCGGTCGGAGGGGCATCCGAAAAAATCTCGTCCCCGCCCGGACTCCGGCCATCTTTCTCCCCGTCCCCTGCATGAAGCCCGCCGTCTTTCTCCTTTTCCTGCTTGCCGCTCCCATCGCGGCCGACGACACCGCATGGCCTTCCCCCACCCGCGATGCGAAACCCTGGACCCGCTGGTGGTGGCCCGGCAGCGCCGTGGACACCGGAAACCTTTCCCGCGAAATCGAGGCTTTCGCCCAAGCCGGCTTCGGCGGCGTAGAAGTGCACTGCATCCACGGCAGCAAGGACCCCGAGAACCGTCGCCTCAGTTTCCTCTCCGCCCCCTGGATCGCAGCATGGTCCCACACCGTGCGCCACGCCGCCCGCAACCGGATGGGCGTAGATCTTGTCACCGGCACCGGCCTGTCTTTCGGCGGTTCCGCGGTGGATGCCTCGACCGCCGCCGCTTCTCTGGCATCCATCGTCGCGGAAACGGAAGGCGGGCGTGAATTCGTCCTCGATCTGCCCCCAGGAACCCTCGAAGTCCTCTCCGCATGGCCCGACTCGGGCGAACCCGTCGACCTCCTCTCCCACGCAAGGGACAAGCGCCTCCGCTGGCAGGTCCCGGCCGGCTCCTGGCGCATCCACGGCCTCGTCAGTTCGCCCGCGGGAGACGTGAAACTTGCCGCGCCCGGCGGACAGGGTCCGATCCTCGACCCCTTCTCGAAATCCGCCATCGACGCCTACCTCGCGCCTTTCTCCACAGCCCTCGACAAGCCCGGCATTCCCGAGCCTCGCGCCCATTCCCACGGTCCCTTCGAATACGAGCGCGCCGCCTGGACCAGGGACCTCTTCACCCGCTTCCAGCACTTCCACGGCTACGACCTGCGCTCGCAGCTTCCCCTTTTCCACGGTCGAGGCGATCCCGGACAAGTCGCCCGCGTCCGCGCCGACTACCGCGAAACCATGGGCCTCCTGCACCGCGAATTCCTCGCCCAATGGCAAACCTGGGCAAGAAAACGCGGCAGCCTCGCCCGCAACCAGGCTCACGGCTCGCCCGGCAACCTCCTCGACCACTACGCCGCCGCTGACATCCCGGAAACCGCCCTCTTCCGCCAAGCCGAAGACGCGCAGATCCCCATGCTCCGCTTCGCCGCCTCCGCCGCGCGTCTGGGAGGGAAACACCTCATCGCCGCCGAAGCCTTCTCTTCGTTCGGCGAGCCCTTCCGCATCACCCCCGCGCAGATCAAGGAAGCCGCCGACTTCCTCTGGCTCGGCGGCGCGAACCACCTCTTCTTCCACGGCATCCCTTACTCCCCGCCGGACGCCGGTTGGCCCGGCTGGCTCCCCCTCACCCCTGCCCACATGGGCCCGAATGGCGGCCTGTGGAAAAACCTCCCCGCCTTCAACACCTACGTCGCCCGCTGCCAGACTTTCCTCCAGGCCGGCGAGCCCGACAGCGAACTCCTCCTCTACTACCCCGTCCACGACGCCTGGCACGATGGCGCGGAGGGACTTCCTCTCTTCTCCCTCCACAACCAGCACCAATGGCTTCACGGCACTCCCTTTCACCGTGCCGCCATGACCTTCTGGCAAGCCGGCATCCCCTGCGAATTCATCTCCGACTCCTTTCTCAGCGGCGCCATGGTCGAGGGTGGACGCATCCGCCTCGGCAAGCAAAGCTATCATGCCCTCGTCATCCCCGATACCCGCCTCCTGCCCGACAGCACCGCTTGGCAGATCTCCCGCATCGCCAAGGACGGCGGCAAAGTCATCTTCCTCGGCAGACTCCCCGCCGACGTTCCCGGTTTCAACAACGTCGGAGAACGCCGCCAGTCTCTCGCCGAACTCCTCGCCGGTTTCACCGCCGAAACGGGTGACCCCGCCGAAGCCACCGCCAAAGCCGGCATCGCCGTCGACGCCGATCTTTCCCGCCTCGGCATCCGCTTTATCCGCCGCAAGCTCGCCGACGGCCACGTCTGGTTCCTCGTCAACCGCAGCGGCCAGACCGTCGACGCCACCGTCGCGCTCTCCCGCCCCTTCGCCTCCGCCGTCCTCATGGACCCGTGGTCCGGCCGCTCCGGCGTCGCCGCGACCGAAAACGGCCTGCGCCTCTTCCTCGCCCCCGGCGAATCGCGCATCCTCCGCACCTTCGCCGAAAAACAAGCCCAAGGCCCGGCCTGGACCGATCCCGAACCCGCCGGCGACCTCATCCCGCTCGCCGGAATCTGGAAGGTCACTTTCATCGAAGGCGGCCCAATCCTCCCTGAACCCTACGAAACTCCCACCTTCTCCTCCTGGACCGAGCGCGACGGCGAAGCCTACAGGCACTTCTCCGGCACCGCCCTCTATCGCCTCGAATTCGATCTCGAAAAAGACTTCCCCGCCTTGCTCGATCTCGGCGACATCGCCCACACCGCCCGCGTCCGCCTCAATGGCAAGGACGCCGGCACCTGCTGGGTCCCGCCCCACTGCTTCGACGTCCGCGGCCTCCTGCAAAGCGGCAAGAACCTCCTCGAAATCGAAGTCACCAGCCTCGCCGCCAACCGCATCGCCGGTCTCGACCCTGACAAGGCCCCGTGGAAAGACGACCCCGTCTTCCTCGACGCCGGCGGCAAGCCTTTCGATCCCTCCGCCTGGCCGCCGCTCCCCTCCGGCCTTCTCGGCCCCGTCATCCTCCTTCCTCTCAAGCCGTAACCGGCCGCACCGGAATCCCGCGCTCCGCGAAGTAACGCTTCGCCTCGCCCACTGTGTACTTGCCGAAATGGAAAATGCTCGCCGCCAGCACGGCGTCCGCTCTGCCTCTTTCCAGCACCTCGACCATGTGGTCGAGATTCCCCGCTCCGCCGCTGGCGATCACGGGAATGCCCACGCTGCCGGAAATCGCCGCCGTCAGCTCGCAATCGTAGCCGGCCTGCGTGCCGTCCGCATCCATGCTCGTCAGCAGGATCTCCCCCGCCCCGCGGCGCCAAACCTCCTTCGCCCACTCCACCGCATCCAGCCCCACCGGCGTGCGGCCGCCGTGGGTATAGACGCCCCATTTGCCCGGCCCCTCCCGCTTTGCGTCGATCGCCACCACGATGCACTGGCTGCCGAATGCCTTCGCCCCCGCATCGACCAACAAGGGATCCTTCACTGCCGACGTGTTGATCCCCACCTTGTCCGCGCCCGCCAGCAGCATCTCACGCATATTCTCCACCGAGCGGATGCCGCCGCCCACCGTCAGCGGGATGAAACAATGCTCCGCCGTGCGCCGCACCACATCCACCATCGTCGCCCGGTTGTCGGAGGAAGCCGTGATGTCCAGAAAGACCAATTCGTCCGCCTGCTGCGCATTGTAGGCCATCGCGCACTCCACCGGATCGCCGGCGTCGATCAGATCGACAAAATTGACCCCTTTGACCACGCGGCCATCGGTCACATCGAGACAGGGAATGATGCGTTTCGCGAGCACGCGGCGGAGCAAAGCGGGGGCGGCGCGGCTTTGCCAGCGTTCTTGTGCGGCATCGGCTCCGGCTTATGGGCTGCTGTTCCAGGTGTCGCTATGGGTGATGCCGCCATCCACCCAGGTCCAGGTGATCGTGTGGAAAGTGAAGGAGACTTCCTCCAGATCGCCGGCGCGGTCGGCGGAAAGGTCGCGGGTGTTCGTTTTCCAGTCGCGGATGCCTGTGATGCGCCCCCCCGTGATGGAAACGGTGTAGTATGTGTAGGGAGTCGGACTGCCCCCGATCTGACCGGGCTCGGCAGGGCGACGCAGGCGGAATACGGCGGAGATGCCTTCGTTGTTCACAAGAGCCTTGTAGAGCAGAGGCGTGGTCTTATCGATGGGCTTCACGATGCGGATCGGTTTGTAGATGCGGCGTCCGGTGGGCAGGCCGGAGGCGGGGTTATGGGGAGTGACCACTTCATGGTCGAAACCAAGCGCAATGATGGCGCCGTCAAGTCCGTCGCCGTTGATCTTGGTGCCGTTGGCGGTAATGGCGACGTGCAGCGGTTCGGCGGCGCGCAGCGTCGCCGGCGCGAGCAGGCAAAGGAAGAGAGCGGTAAAGAAGTGACGATGAAGTTTCATGGCCGTGGTTTCGGAAATGACAACAGATTGGCGGAAAGACTCCGGAATGTCTCAGGGAGGGTCTGCGATAACGCGGACGAAATAGAAGGCTCTCGGAGCCTGCGCGGGAACAGTGAAGTCGAACAGGCCCGGGTTGTTGACGCGGAGATTTTCCGCAACCCGCACGCCCTGGAAATCCAGCCGGGGGAGATGCCAGATTTCGTAGCTCCGGCCAGGGAAAGCCTCCCAGGAGAGCGTGACAAATCCCTGCGGAGAACGCTTCACAGACTGGATGCGGAAGAGAGAAGCCCCGTCCCGGGCAGCGGTGCCTGCGGCGGCTTCCTCCCCGTTGGTGAATCCATCGCCGTCCGGATCTTCGTGGGAATCGTTGACGAATGGATTCAAACCGTTGGCGATCTCATAGGTATCGGACATCCCGTCATTGTCGTCGTCCGGATCCGCATTGTCGCCGATGCCGTCATTGTCGTTATCGTCGGACTCGGTGGGATCATCGGGAAAAACGTCAAGATGGTCGGGCACCCCGTCGCCGTCGTAATCGCTCGGGCCGGTGACTTCAAAGGGCTGGTTCTCGTTCAGCGAGGGATGCAGGCCGGTATTGGCACCGGCCCATCGCTCGGGCGAAAGAGACTCGCCCCCGGGCCAGAGCAGCTCGCTGGGCTGGAGGCGCAGGGCGATGCCCCGGCCGGTGGAAACGTCGCGCTCCACCTCGATGCGCGCGCGGGGCCATCTCTTGAGCGCGTCCGGATCGTCCAGCTCACTGACAATCTCCGCCCATGGTTCGCGATCCGGGCCGAAGCTGAAGAGCAATTGATTCTCTTCGCCCGCCACCGGCATGAAATATCCCGCAAGCGTTTCGCGCTGCCCCGCCAGGAGCGGCGCGGCAAAGAGCGGGAGCAGGAGCGCGAGTTTCATGACGCGAAGCGCGACGGGAGAATATGCGCAGATGGGGGAAAGTTTGTAAATCCGCAAGCCGCGCCCATCCAGGGTGACCGCACTTAAGAAGCGGTCTGCAACCCTCACCCCCCGACCCCTCTCGCCCCGGCAAAACGGCGTTCCAGCTCCCGGATCGAAAACTCGCTCAAAGTCGGCCTGCCGTCCGGCGCGCAGTAGGGCAGCTCGCAGCGGAACAAGGCACCCAGCAAACGCATGGCCTCATCCGGCCTCGGCGCTTCCGCCAGCGCGGCCCGGCGGGCGAGAATCTTCGCGAAATGCTCGAACGCGAGACGCCCCCCGGGAGCCTGCCCTTCCATTAGCCCGTCGATCAGTCCTTGGAGAAACGGCGCGGGATCGGCGAGACTCAAAAAATCCGGCATCGAGCCGATCCGCAGCGTGCCGCCGCCGAAATCCTCCAGCTCGATCCCCGCCTTCGCAAACTCGACCCGATGCCGCAGCGCCGCCTCCGCCTCGCGCGGACCGGGCTCCAGCAGCACCGGGATCAACAAAGCCTGGCTTTCCAGACCCGAAGTCTCCGCTGCGGCCAGCCAGCGCTCGTAAAGAATCCTCTCCCGCGCCGCCCGGGGATCAAGCAGCACCAGGCCGTCTTCGGATTCCAGCAAGGCGAAACGATCCAACAAGGTGCCGATCATCCGGAAGCGCTCACCCAAACTCTCTCCCGGCGACGGCTCGAGCTCTTGCGGCGGCAGGGAAAATTCCCGCTGGACGGGCAACACAGCCGGCCACGCCCGCGGCGGCGGAGCGGTGGGCGGGGGCGAAGAAACCCGGGCGCCTCCCGGAGAAATCGCTGCCGGCCCGGCGCCCCCCGCAGTTCCGGCGGCCGGCGTCTTCCGCCGCTCCTCCGCGGCCAGCCCTTCACGGACGGTCTCGACGATCGCCTCCCGCAGCTCGTGCGGACGATGCAGGCGGATCTCCCGCTTCGCCGGATGGACATTCACATCGACCAACCCCGGCTCCAGATCAATCCACAACCACGCCGCGGGATGCAGACCTTCCGCCAGCGCCCCGCGGAACCCCTCCGCCAGCCCGCGGGAAATCGCCGCATCCTCTACCGGCCGGCCGTTCAGAAACACGCATTGATGTCGCCTCCCCTTTCGGGCGTGCCGGGCCGGCAGCACGAAGCCCCCGACCTCCAGCCCATTCCCCCGCGTCGCCGGCAACTCCACCAGCTCGCGGCCAAGCTCCGTGCCGAGCATCCAGCGCACCCGGTCGAGCCGCGACATGCCGCCCGGCAGGTCGAAGACCTCCCGCTCGTCGCGCCGGAAGCGAAACCTCACCCCCGGCGCTGCCAGCGCGTGCAGCCGGAGCTGGTGTTCGATATGCGCGGCCTCCGTGCTCTCCGCGCGCAGAAATTTCCGCCGCGCCGGCACGTTGAAAAACAAATCCCGCACCTCCACCATCGTCCCCGGCGCGCAGCCCGCATCCTTCACGTCGCGGATCGTGCCGCCCTCCACCACCACCTCGGTGCCCGCCACCGCCTGCGGCTCGCGGGTGCTCAGGCGGAAGCGCGACACGCTGGCGATGCTCGGCACTGCCTCTCCCCGAAACCCGAGCGTACGGATCGCCGCCAGATCCGAGGCCGTGGCCAGCTTGCTCGTCGCATGCCGTTCCAGGCTCAGCAGCGCATCATCTCTCGACATCCCGCTGCCGTCGTCGATCACCCGCAGCAGGGCCGCCCCGCCGCGGCGGATCTCCACCAGCACCTCGCGTGCGCCGGCATCGAGGCTGTTTTCCACCAGCTCCTTCACCGCGCTGGCGGGCCGCTCCACCACCTCGCCCGCCGCCACCTGGCTGGCAAGAATATCGGGCAGGATCCGGATGCGCGGCACGAGCCGGTTGTATGTTCCAAACTCCAAGTTCCAAATTCCAAATTGCCTCCCGGCCACCGGCCACTTTTTCCTCGCCCCCCGTCCCTCCCGCCGTATGAGTGCGGCAGCGATGATCTCGATCACCGACAGAGCTGCGGCAGAGCTGCGCGACCTGCTCGCAAAGAAAGGCGCCGCCCCCGGCCAGGGCCTCCGCCTCGCGGTGCGGCGCGGCGGCTGCGCCGGCTGGCAGTATGTCATGGAAATCGCCGATCCGGCCGCGGGCGACGAAGTGCTCGACGCGCAGGGCGCCCGGGTGATCGTCGCCGCCGACAGTCTTGTCAAACTCGGCGGCTGCCGGGTGGACTACTCCGACGGCCTTTCCGACGCCGGCTTTCGCATCGACAACCCCAATGCTGCCCGCTCCTGCGGCTGCGGCACTTCCTTCGAAAGCACCGGCGAAGCGCCTCCCGAACCTTCCGAGATCGAAGACTGCGGCAAATCCTGATGCCCCGCGAAAAGGAAGCACCACGGAAAAAACGCAAGCCCGCCTTCTATTGGTGGACGCTTGCCAACGTCCTCGCCCTCTGCGCCGCGATTCTGAGCTGGCTGCTCTGCCTCCACATCTTCAACCACCCCGAAATTCCGCGGAATTATGAACTTCTGCGCAAGCTCGGGCGCGCCGAAGCGCCGGAGCCGCGCGAAGGACTGACGGCCCCGCCCGGCGAAGCCGTGGATCCGCGGGCGCTCTATCGCCGCTATGCCTCCCTCGATGCTTCCTCCCTCTCTCTCCTCAACGCGGCACTGATGCGCAACTACCTGACCAACCTCAAAACTCCAAAGCTCATCCAATATGCCGAGGGCGAATATCAGGTCGAAAAAGTCCGCAAACTCGACGAAAACGACCTCTTCCATCCCGGCTTCGCGGTCAAAGCGCGCGCCATGCTGCCGCCCGACGAATTCAGCGAGCCCGCGCCTTGGCCGGTCACCATCGAATACCTCTTCCCTACGCCTCACGAGCGCGCTCCGGACTGGATCGTGCCGGGCGATCTGCTCGCGGTCAGCAAATTTCCCAACTGCGCCATGGTTCTGCACGTCGCCCGCATCGACACCGAGGACACGCCGGTCGTGAATCTCACCCTCGTGCCCATCCTCTTTGGCGACTTCCAGGTAGGCCCCGACCGCACCTTCCGGCTGCAAGCGCCGGAACGGCTGAACCCCGCAGCCCCCCTGCCGGTGTTCTCCGCCCGACTCTCCGTGGAGGAATGACAGAAGCGGCTGGAAGGATCGGCTCTCCGAGCCGTCCGGCTGGGGGCTCCGGTTTCATCCCGTATCGTCCGTTCTACCAACCACGCCGCCCCCGCCGGACCGCTGGGACATCGGTCCTTGCCGCCGCAGACGCCTCGCGGAACGGCGCAGCCGTTCCGCCACACGTGCTCATCGCCTCACACATACTTCCCGTGACCCGGCACCGGGCACGGATACATCCCGTCCGCACCGGGCTTCGGCCCCGGATCGGCATCCCAGCTCAGGATTTGGGGCATGACGTCGAGGTCGGAATTCAACGCCTGTTCCCAGGTCACCTCCGCACCCGAATAACACGCCATGCGACCCATGATCGCCGTCAGAGTGCTCTCCGCCGTGAAATACGCGTCATTGACCGGCTGGTCCGCGCGGATGCGGTCGTAAAACACCTCGTGCTCGGTCTGGTAGGGATTGTTGTCGTTGCCGCGGAAACGCCACACCACCTTGCCGTCGCGATCCTTGATCATGCCGGGGAAGGCCGAGCCCTTGGTGCCCGTGATCGTCTCGCTCACCCGCGACCACACATTGTTCCAGTGGCGGCTCTGTGAATTCATCACCGTGCCGTCGGCATAAGTGTACTCGACAAAGAAGTGATCGTAAATCTCGCCGAACTCCTTGCCCGTCCGCTGCGTCCGGCCTCCCATGCCCACGGCCTTCACCGGATGCTGGCCGCCCTTGAACCAGTTGCTGACATCCAGGTTGTGAACATGCTGCTCGACGATGTGATCGCCGCAGATCCAGTTAAAATAGTACCAATTCCGCATCTGATACTGCATCTCGGTCATCCCTTCCTGCCGGTTGCGTACCCAGACGCCGCCGCTGACCCAATAAACCTGCGAGGACACGAAATCGCCGATCGCCCCCTCCTGCACCTGCTTGAACGTTTCCAGATAGCTGTCCTGATAGCGGCGCTGGAGACCGCAGACGACCTTCAGCTTCTTGGCATCAGCCACCTTCGCCGCCTCGATGACCTTGCGGATGCCCGGGCCATCGACCGCAACCGGCTTCTCCATGAAAACGTGTTTGCCCTGCTGCACCGCATACTCGAAGTGCGCGGGCCGGAAACCCGGCGGCGTGCAAAGCAACACCACATCCGCGGCGTCGATGGCGGCCTTGTAGGCTTCGAAACCGTCAAAGCGCCGTTCCTTCGGCACATCCACGCGATCGCCGTACTGCTTTTTGAGCGATTCGTAGGCGCCCTCGACGTTGTCGGGAAAAGCATCGGCCAGCGCGACAAGCCGGGTGCCGGGGACGTTCAGCGACTGCGCGGCGGCTCCGGTTCCACGACCGCCGCAGCCGACGAGCGCGATCTTGATCTCGTCGCTCCCCGCCGCCTGCGCGTGGAGCACGGAGGGCAGCGTGGAAGCGGCGGCGGCGATGGTCCCGGCCTTCAAAAAGGCGCGGCGGTCGGTCACGGTCGGAATCGGGTTCATGAGTGATGCACCAATACGCCCCGCCGCAAGTCATCTTGCAAGGGAAGAGGTAGGAACAAGCGTCCCCGCTCGTCCGCGAAGAAGCACGGGAGCCGATCGCCGCCGGGGACCGTTCCGGGCGGCCGAGGGCGGCCGACCCTGCCCAACCTCAAACATCCCCCGGATGCAGCCAACGGAACGAAATCACTTCATAGCGCCGGCCGAATGCCCGGTTTGCCTCGCGCCGCAGCCCAGCAGCGTTCGTTTCCGGCTCATCTTCCTCGTCGAGATAGCGCTTCGAGCGCTCCACCACCGCCTCGCACCACGCGCGGGCCAGCACATTGCCGTCGCGGTCCACGGATTCCCCGTAGGCGCGGATGATGAAGCTGTCCGAACGGACCGAAAGCACCGGCGCGATCGGCGTCAGGATGTCGGCCTGCTTGACGATGCCCGGCATGCCGTAGCCTGCGGGGCCCTCCTCCGCTTCGGGGAAGGCGAAATTCCTGGGGTTGGAAACCCCGCGGGTTCCCCGGCGGTAGGCGTCGTTGATCCTCACCTCATTCGAGTCGAGCGCGCTCTGGATCGCCCCGGCGCGCGCCAGATCCTTGTCATTGCCCACCCGGCGGTTCACGAAATCGGCGAGCGAAAGGAAGGGGCCGCGCTTGCGAACCTCTCGCACGATCGCCTGGGCGAGTTGATCGATCTCCTCGTCGCTCAGTTCGCGGCGGCCCACCCATTGCGCCTCGTCCTTCACATCCACGCTGCCGACGCCATCCGCCACCATGTTCTGCGGCGCGTGCAGGTTCGAAACCGGCGTCAGGTCGCCCCGCGAATCGATCGACTCGGCACCGAGCAAGTCTCTCACCACGACCCGGCGCCCCTTCAGCGATCCGAGCACCGCTTTCCACGCTTCGACCGAAGTCGAATTCACGTTGAAAAGTCCGTCCACCCGGATCAGCGAGGCGATCATCTCGGTCGCCCTGTCGGTTGGATTGGAACCGGAGAAGAAGGACGAAAGCAGCTGTCCGGGGTCTTCGCCCGTGACATCGGACCGGTAGCGCACCACCGGCAGATCGGCCGTGCCGTTGAAAAATTCCTCCGCAATCACGCGCTGCGCCCGTCGCGTGGCGAAGGTGGTCGCCATCTGTGGCGCGATGCCTGAGAAGAACCAATCGTCCCATAGCGCCCGGTTGGCCAGATATGAATGATCCGCCACCGGCCTGCCGCCGGCGATGCTGCCTTCCGTCCTGTCCGGGGCAAGGATCGGCGGTGCCATCGAATTCCCAATCGCGTGGGAAATCTGCGGCAGCAGCGGCTCGCGGGCATTCAGAGCGGCATAGCCATACTTCGGCTTTTGCATTTCGAATCCATTAGCGAAGGAGTGCTGGAAGGCGGCCAGCGAGACGATCGGTTCGCGCGGCACCGAGTGAGTCGTCACGAAATGGCTGCCGAACTCCGCGTTCATCCCGCCGCCAAAATAGGCGTTGCCGTTCTGGCTGACCTCCAGGCTGCGATTCCTCCAACTGTTCAGCGGTTCGACCTTGAACTCGTATGGCAGCATTGCCCGCTCCTCCGGCGTCATGTCGTAGAAATCGACATGCAGCGCCCTGGGATTGAAGCGGGAAAGATAGCGCGTACCGGTGTCCGAACCCATTTCCGTCTTCGCATTGTAGGAGACGATCATGAGGGGCTGCTTTTCCTGAAGCTGGGCTGCCGTCAGCGGCCGGGTATCCGAACCTTCGATCGCGGGGAAAATTTCTTTATAACGGCCCGAAAGGCTGAGCGCATTCATCTGCGTCCGCTGGCCGGCGGGTTTGGTTCCCGGTTGGCCCGGCGGGGTTCGGCCGCGGTCTTCGTTGGGCCTCAACCGGCGGTTGCCGAAGTCCCAGTCGATGTACATTCCGCCGATGCCCAGACTGACCTGGCCGGTGTGATTGGAATCGCGGTCCGGACCGATATAGTACTCGTGATGAGTCAGCGAGAAATGCCGGCTGTGGGCAGCACTTCCGTCAAGCGAAGTCCCGCTGCCGCCGGGGCCGGTGCTCCCGGCGGTATACTGATTCGGGCGGAGCTCGTAAGTGATCACGTCGCTGGGAGCGATCGTGAGGACCTTTCCTTGTGAATCTTTCACCGGCAGGGATACACCGCCCCCGTAGTTGAAGCCGGCTTGCCCAGGAAGTTGATGATCCGCACCCTGGGTCTCGGTCTTCCGGATGATGCCCCTCTGGGATACCTTGATCACCTCTCCCGGTTTGAAAATGAGCTGCTGCGCTCTGCCCGCCTGCAGGGTCAGGTAATTGTAATCGCCGGAGCTGCCCAGATTGGCGCCGGACAGCAGGCCGACCAGCGGATACGGTCCTCTCTCCGTACCGTTCACACGCAGGTGGAGCGTGTAGGGAACCTGCCAGTACTTGATCGAGAAAAACGAGGCCACAGGCACCACCACCGGCACGTCGAGAGGATTCCAGAACGTCAGGATCGGATCGGCCACCACCCGGAGCTGGTTGCCCAGCACCTCGAGCGAAACCACCATCTGGTAGCTGATGATCACCGGCTGCTTGAAATAGAAACTGTCGTCCGCCTGACACTGTGCGGGGCCGGAGGCGACTTCGAGATAGTACGCGTTGGTCGACATCGACTGTCCCGTGGTGAAGGTGAAACGGCCGCGGGTTTTCACCGTCTTGTGGAGATTGTAATAAGCCCACAATTCCTGGAAATTGATCCCCGTCTCGCCGCCGACCGTGTAGAGGGCCGTCCTGGGCTCCCGCCCGGAAGTCCGCTCCAGGGCCATCGACAAATCTTTGCGGAAACCGCCGGCGCGGACATTGGTCAGCAGCCCGGTGGAAAAGGGCGCGAGATCGTGGAAAAGCTCCCGGGGCGAGTTGACATCCTCGGCCAGGAAACCCGACTGCTTCCACCCCGTCACCCGCAGCACCCGCGGATCGTTCAGGTCCAGACCGGCGAAAGGTTTCGCCGCACCCGCTTCCGCCAGCTCCACCGCGTTGCGCGGCGCGGCCTGCAAACCGCCGCGCACCGAAGCCAGCGCATCTTCCACCAGCGGCGGCGGTGTCGCCATCGCGGCTTTCATTCCCTGATCGCCGGTCCACCAGGCAAGCCGCGCCGTGCCGCCGGACGGTGTGTCGAGCCCCAAAGCCGGCACTCTCACATAACTTTCCGAAGCGTTGCCCAGCGTACCCTCGCCCACCAGCAGCAGTTCTCCGCCGCCTCCTCCCGACACCGCGGCCGAACGATCCGAAATCGCGAGCGATTCGCCGGAAACGAGCCAGGAAAGGAACTCCGGATCAGGCCGCGCCGCCTCGGTATCGCGCCACGACCGATAAACCCCGGTCCAGTGACGGCGTTCCGTCGCGGCCGAAGACGAGCTGCCATTGCCGCCGGATGACAATTGATCGGCCGCCACGGTCACCCGCTGGTCGGGGCCCGTATGCTTCTGGATCTGCGCGATGGCCATCGCCAGGGCGACCCTCGCGTTCGCCCTGGCCTCCGCCAGATCCGATTCGCGGGTGGCGGTAGACAAGGAAGTGCTGGAAAGGGTGAGCAGACTAATGGCGACGACGACGATCAAGGTCATCAACATCAGCGACGCGACCAAGGCAAAGCCGCGCTCGCGATATGAGGTACGATGGGGAGACGAGGGTGAAGACGGATCACAGCCAAACCGGGTTTTCATCAGTGGTCTCTTCTTGGGTTTGCCAATGTAAATACCACAGCTAATCTGTCTGACAACCCAAAAAATATTTGCATACAAATTTTTTCCATTCCTTTCCACAAAGCCGCCAAAGTTCACTTTTCAGTGAAATCCAGAGCGCAGCAACCTCTCCGCTCCGGCAAGGGCCACCCCCGCCGCACCGCGTCCCTGCGGCCCGCACGAGTGCATTCAAAGGGTCTTCAAAACTCACAATGCCCCGGCGTCCGGGCAAAAGGAATCACATCCCGGATATTCTGCATTCCCGTCACAAACATCAGCATCCGTTCGAAACCCATCCCGAAGCCCGCATGCGGCACCGTCCCGTACTTCCGGGTGTCCACGTACCAGGCATAATCTTCCGCCGAAAGCCCGTGCCGCTCCATGTTCGCCAGCAGCACGTCGAGCCGCTCCTCCCGCTGGCTGCCGCCGACGATCTCGCCGATGCCCGGAACGAGAAGATCCATCGCCGTTACTGTCTTCCCGTCGTCGTTCAGGCGCATGTAGAAGGGTTTGATCTCCTTCGGATAGTTGAAAACCGTCACCGGCCTTTTGAAATACTCCTCCGTCAGCCAGCGCTCGTGCTCGCTCTGAAGGTTCAGACCGTATTCGACCGGATACTCGAAACTCCTGCCCGACCGTTTCAGAATCCCCACCGCCTCGGTGTAGGGCACGCGCTCGAACGCATTCCCCGCGACGAACTCCAGCCGCTCGCGCAGCCCCTTGTCGATGAACTTCTCGAAAATCGCCAGATCGCCGTCCTGCCCCTCCAGCGCCTCCCGCACCAGATACTTCACCATCGCCTCGGCCAAATCCATGTCGCCCTGCAAGTCGCAGAACGCCATCTCCGGCTCGATCATCCAGAACTCCGCCGCATGGCGCGACGTGTTCGAATTCTCCGCCCGGAAAGTAGGCCCGAAGGTGTAGATATTCCCCAGCGCGCAGGCGAAAAGCTCCCCCTCAAGCTGACCCGAAACCGTCAGATGCGCCGCCTTGCCGAAAAAGTCGTTGGCGAACGACTTCCCTTTCGCCTCCGTCGGATCGAGCGTCGTCACCCGGAACATTTCCCCCGCCCCCTCGCAATCGCTCGCCGTGATGATCGGTGTGTGGATGTAATGAAACCCCCGCTCGGCGAAGAACCGGTGCACCGCCTGGCTCATCCGGCTGCGGATGCGGAACATGGCCCCGTAGAGATTCGTCCTCGGCCGCAGATGCGCGATGCTCCGCAGGAACTCCTGCGAATGCCCCTTCTTTTGCAGCGGGAAATCCTCCGGCGCCTCGCCCAGCAGCCGGATCGAAGCCGCCTGCACCTCCCACGCCTGCCCGCCGCCCTGCGATGCGACCAGCTTCCCCTCCACCGCTACCGAAGCGCCCGTGCTCATCCTCGCCAAATCTTCCGATCCGGGAATGTCGGCATCCACGATGATCTGGAGATTCCCCGCGCACGAACCGTCGTTGATTTCGAGAAAAGAAAACGCCTTCGAATCCCTCCGCGTCCGCACCCACCCGGCGGCATGGATCAAGTCCGAGGGAGCGGTCGAGCGGAGCAGATCGCGGACGAAGGTGCGCATGCGCGATGCTCTAGCCATCCCCCTCATGCACTGCAAGCGATCAGCCGGGAGCGCGGAGGCCCAGCTCCGCAGAAGGAAGGGCGAACGCCCTGCGATGGTGCGGGGCAGAGTGGAGGTGGGGGCGGCTCTCCCCGTGCTTCTGCGGAGCTGGGCCTCCGCGCTCCCGGAACGTCATTCCGGCACCAAAGCCGCCTTCACCCGATCCCGGGTTTCTGCGGGCAGTGCCAGCTCCTCCATCGTCCGGTCGAAATACCCCTGAACCGTCCTGGCATGCTCCGACACCCCGCTGCCCATGCCCGGAGCAAGCTTCGCGGCGGTGGCCATCAGCGCTTCCACGCGCGTCGCATCGGAGTCCAGTGCCCGCAATCCCGCCAGGCCATTACCGCGATCATTGTGCGGATTGAGCAACATGGAAGCGAACAGCACCCTGTCCTCCCGGTCGGACAGAGCGTTCATGATGGCGGTGGATCGTTCCGGCATCAGCATTTCAACACCCCATAGCGATTGAAAAGCCATCCGCCGGACCTCCTGCGGCACCTCCCCGATGCTTCCGTCCAGCCACTTCGCCGCCTCGTCATCGCCCTTCACCCTCGCGATGCCCTGAAAGACGTTCCCCACATAATTGCCCGCCCGTTCCCCATGCTCGCCGATGACCTCCTTTGCCGTTTCCCACGCCGCTTCCGGATCCTTCATCGCCCAGCGGGAGACCATGCCCGCCACGCCGTGTCCCGTGGGCATCGCGGCAATCACCTTGCGGAAATCGAAATCCTCCGCGAACGGCCCCTGAAGCGACATTTCGACCGCCTCGTCCTTGAAAAGCTCCCTCACCTTCAGGAAATCCTCCGCACTCCGGCTCACAGCTCCCCTCACGGCCTCGTAGACCACGAAACGATACCAATCTTTCCCATGCTCCTCCCGGAACCGGTCCGCCCATTGCTTCCCCAACTCCGGATTTTCGTACGCCGCCGCATTGATCAGTAAGGACAGGATCATCCGGCGCGTGTCTTCCTCTTCCAGTTCGTCCGCCCGCCGCAGCGCCTCCTCTCCTTCCCGCCGGTACCACTCCTTGATCGCTGCGCGGATCAGGTGATCGAGCGCCTCGCTGTCTTCGGAGTAATGACGTGGCCGGGACGCCACCAGCTCCTCGACCAAGCTCCTCAACTCCGCCGTGCTCAACCGCTCGATTTCACGGACAATTTCAGGAGATCCCGAAATTCCATACAAGCGGATGAAACGGATCATCTGCGGCAAACCCCGCGCCTCACTCCGGGACGGGAAGGATGCCGGCGGCCGTTCGCTTCCGCGCCCCATACGCGGACCATGCTCCGCTTGGCGCGCCTCGCTTCCACCGCTTCCGCCCGCGGCAAAATGGCGGGCAGCGGCCATGCCCGCCAAAAAACCCGCCACGCCGATCAAACCGATCATTACCTTCTCTTTCATGGCTTGAAACGGGATACGATTCTCTCGATCTGTTCCTCCCCGGCCTGCCATTCCGCGAGCTTTCTGCGGAGTAACGCTTCGTCGGTTTCGGTGAAGTGCCGGTAATGCCGGTCGACCCCGGAAAAGGCAGGCCCCGGCTCGGCGTTTTCCAGCAGCTCGATCCTCCGCGCGGGCTTCATCTCTTCCAGCAGCGGCATCGCCCCGTGCACCTCCCCGACGAAGATCGACTGCACCCCGATCCCGCGGATTTCATCGAGCAGTGCCGGTTCCTTGAGCCCCCCGGCGAAATGTCGGAGCATATCGGGAAATCTGATCCATTTCTCCAGCACCGCGGAGCCGAACTCCTCCCGCTCCGACCCGTCCATCGCTTCGAACTTCCCCGCCAGCCAAGCGAGGTTCTCCTCCCGGTTCACCCTGTGATTCCCGGCGATTTTGTCCAGAGCCCCCACCCCTCGATTCGCCATCAACCAGTCGTACGCCGCCTCCCGGTCCTGCATGTGCCAGGCGCAGAGGATCCAATCCGCCCCGCTATATGCCCCTCCTCCCAGCTCCTTCAATCCGGCGAACTCGTCGCTCCCGACCAGGGCCGGGAAATCGAAACCAGGCGGATATTTGATGCCGTCGATTCCGAAAGGAAAATCCTGTCCCTCCTCCCCCAGTCGATGCATGAAATCCAACACCGCCGCAGCCCCATCGTTCACCCGGCCCTGAAAAGCATTGATCACCAGCGAAGAAGACCACCGGGAGAGCAACTCGCGGTTCGCCAGCAGATATTCGAATCCTTCCTCCCCCCGCTCCTCCGGCCAATGAACGACCACGGCCATCGTCATCTTCTCCTTCGATTTCCCCGGCTCCAACCCCTCGAACCAAGCCAGCGCCGCATCGAAATCCCGCCGCATCCACTCGGCCATCAGAAATCTCGGAATCCACTCCGCCGGATCTCCTGGCAGCAGACAATCGGGATGCGTCAGGCTCGCCTCCAGCGCAGCGCGGAGTTCCTCATCCGTCCAATCCGCCAGCTCCTTCGTCAGCGGATTGAAATCCTTCCTGTCCGGACTCACGCGGGGGAGCGCCTTGAGAAAATCCTCCTTCCTCCACTTCGCCCGCTGCCCCTCCCCCCGTTCGGCGGCAATCGAAGAAACCTCTTTCCCATCCCCCTGGCGCGCACCGCCACCCCACCCCAGCACCCCGCCCAATAGCGCCGCACCCGCAAACACCGCCATCGCGCGTCCAACCATGCCCTGGCATGACAAAGATCGGCCAGAGACGAGTCAATGCCGAAAAAGGCATTCCGGGCGTCTCAAAGAAGCGGAGTCTGATAAATTTCGACACACCCTTTCTCTCCGCGCCTTCCTCATTGCGCAACGCCACATTCCCCGTAGGAAAGTCCCATCGAACCCGTATCTGCCGCCGACATGAAAGCCCGCTCCCCGATCCTCCTCGCCGCCTGCCTCACACCCGTCATGGCGGACGACTGGAAAGCCCCAAAACCCGCCGACAAGGTCGCCGCGAAGCATTTCCAGGTTCCCGAGGGTCTCGAAGTCACCGTATGGGCCTCCTCACCCGACCTCTACAACCCTACCAACATCGACATCGACGCCGCAGGCCGCATCTGGGTCGCGGAGGGCGTCAACTACCGCGGCCACAAAGGCCGCCGCCCCGCCGGCGACCGCATCGTCGTCCTCCAGGACACCAACGGCGACGGCAAGGCCGATCAATCCCATACCTTCGTCCAGGAAGAAGGCCTCGTCGCCCCACTCGGCGTCGCCGTTTTCGACAACCTCGTTGTCGTTTCCCAGCCGCCCGATCTCATCGTCTACACCGATGTGGACCGCGACCTGAAATTCGACCCCGCCGTGGACAAGCGCGAGGTCCTGCTCACCGGCTTCAACGCCCGCAACCACGATCACTCCCTCCACAGCGTCACCGGCGGACCGGACGGCAAATGGTATTTCAACAACGGCAACTGCGGCGCGCAATTCACCGACAAATCCGGCAAGACCTTCCGCATGGGCGGCGACTACTACCGCGACGGCGGGGGCGACTGGTTCGTCAACACCCGCGACATGATGGGCCAAAAGAGCGACGACGGCTTCCTCTGGACCTCCGGCTTCTCCGCCCGCATGAACCACGACGGCACCCACGTCGAAATCATCGGCCACGGCTACCGCAACAGCTACGAACACTGCACCACCTCGCTGGGCGACCTCTTCCAGAACGACAACGACGACCCGCCCGCCTGCCGCACCTCCTACGTCCTCGAATACGGCTCCGCCGGCTACTTCACCCGCGAGGGCCGCTACTACCACACTGTCCGGCGCCCCAACCAGGACTTCGGCCGCGCCCACTGGCGCCAGGACGACCCAGGCACCTTCGACGCCGGCGACATCTACGGCGGCGGTTCCCCCACCGGCATCGTCTTCTATGAAAACGGCGCCCTCGGCCCGCAACACGCCGGCACCCTTCTCAGTTGCGAAGCCGCCCGCAACGTCATCTTCGGCTACCAGCCCAAACCTCTTGGCGCCACCTACCAGCTCGACCGCACCGACTGGATGACCAGCAACACCACCGGCGAATTCGACGGCGCCGACTTCACCGGCGGCGTGCGCAAACAGGAGTCCAGGCAGGAAGGCAGTCCCATGCTCTTCCGTCCCTCCGACGTCGCCGTCGGCGCCGATGGCGCGATCTACGTCAGCGACTGGTTCGACCCCCGCGTCGGCGGCCACGGCGACATGGACGAAAGCTGCTCGGGCACCATCTACCGCATCGCCCCCAAGGGCTTCCGCCCGCGCAATCCACGCATCGACCTCGCCACCATCGAAGGCTGCATCACCGCCCTGAAAAGCCCCGCCATCAATGTCCGCTGGACCGGCTTCCAAGCGCTGAAAGCGAAAGGCGAAACCGCCCTCGATGCCGTGCTCGCCGTCACCAGGGACAAAGATCCCTGGATCGCCGCCCGCGGCATCTGGCTGCTGCCCCACCTCGGCCCCAAGGGCGAGCAAGTCTGCATCGACCTGCTCGACTCCGTTCACCACATCCCGCTGGTCGCCTATCGCGCCCTCAAGCGCGCCGACAGAGAATTCCTCCCCCATGCGGCAAAACTCGCCGCGCACTCCTCCGCCGCCGTCCGCCGCGATGTCGCACTCTCCCTGCGCGGCCTGCCAGCGGAACAATCAGCCCCCATCCTGATCGAAGTCGCCAAAGGCTGGGACGGCCAGGACAAGAACTACCTCGAAGCCATCGGCCTCGCCGCCGAGAACCACGAAAGCGACGTCTGGCTCGCTTTCAAGGCCGCCCTCTCCCCCGGCGACGCGCAATCCTGGAACGACGCCTTCGCCAAACTCACCTGGCGTCTCTGGCCCGCCGCCGCCATCCCCGACCTCAAGGCCCGCGCCCTCGACGACTCGCTCGACACCGGCGCTCGCCGCTTCGCCTGCGAATCCCTCTCCTTCATCGATGATCGAGCCGCCGCCGAAGCCCTCTTCGAAATCGCCGCCGCGCCCAACGAAGCGGTCAAGGCCGAGGCCATGAACTGGCTCTTCGTCCGCGGCACCGGTCCGTGGGCGAAATTCGGTCTGCGCGACGAACTCAAAAACCGCGGCATCTACGACCCCGACAAGATCGAACTCCAGGAAGTCATTTTCCCCCTCCAGCCCGAAAAAACCAATTTCACCGTCCCCGATGTGATGAAACTCAAAGGCGACCCCGAAAAAGGCAAAGCCTCCGCCCTGCGCTGCGTCATGTGCCACCAGATCGACGGCCAGGGCCCCGCCTACGGCCCCGACCTCAAGGGCTGGATCAGCCGCCAGGGCATCGAAATGGCCGTGAAGGCCATCGTCGATCCCCACGCCGAAATCGCCCACGGCTTCGACGGCACCGCCATCCACCTCAAGGACGATCGCTGGATCGACGGCCTCGTCCGCTCAAACGGCGACCCCGTCATCGTCACCACCGCCGGTGGCCTCACCCAGATGGTCCCCCGCGACCGCATCCAGAGCATGCGCGGCATGGGCCGTTCCCTCATGCTTAATGCCGACCAGCTCGGCATGACCGCCCAGGATGTCGCCGACGTCGTCGCCTGGCTGAAGACCTACTGACCGCCGCCATCCGCGTCTTCCGGCTTCTTGGATTGCTCCGAGGGATTTTTACGGTTATTTACCACAAAAAAATCCCCCTGAACTGTGCTTTCCTGCCGTTTTTTCGTTCCACTGCTCACCCTCCTGCTACCCGCTGGCATGCGGGCGGAGGTCGTGATTTCGGAATTCATGGCATCGAACGACACGACGCTGAAAGACGACTTCGGTGACGACGCGGACTGGATCGAGCTTCACAATACCGGCGGACACCCCGTGGATCTCGGCGGCTGGCGGCTCACCGACAACGCCTCGAACCTCTCCAAATGGGTCTTCCCCCCGCGGGTCATCCAGCCCGGGGAGTATCTCATCGTCTTCGCCACCAGCCGCGACCGGAAAACCGCCGGACAGCCGCTGCACACGAATTTCGCCCTCTCCGCCGGCGGCGAATACCTCGCGCTGCTGCGGCCGGACGGCGGCAAGGCATCGGAGTTTGCCCCCTTTCCTCCCCAGGCGACGGACATCTCCTACGGCATCCCTCAAAGTACGACGGAAATCGTAGTTCCTCAGGGCTCCACCGGCCGGGTGGGTGTGCCGGTCAGCGCCGCCGACTATTCCGCCAACTTCGCCGGCTGGACAGCGAACCCCGGAACTTTCGCGGGCTCCTCGTGGCAGGACGTGCGAACCGGTATCGGCTTCGACGATCCGGAAGCCGCCTACGGCGCGCTGATCCACCCGGAGGGCGAAATCTCCGCCCGCCTGCGCAACCAGCAGCGTACCGCCTGCCTGCGGATTCCCTTCCATGTCGGCGCCCCGGACACTGTCATCTCGCTGCGGCTGCGGATGAAATACGACGACGGCTTCATCGCCTGGATCAACGGCGTCCAGATCGCCGCCGACGCCGCCCCGGCCTCCCCGCAATGGAACTCGCTCGCCACGCAGAACCGCAACGAAGCGCTGAACAACGACTGGACCGACTTCACCATCCCCGCCGGAGCGGTCCCGCTGCACGAAGGCCAAAACCTGCTGGCGGTGCAGGGCTTCAATGTCACCACAGGCAGCTCGGATTTCCTGATCCTGCCGGTGCTCGAAGCGGTCTCCCTGGCCGAAGCCTCGGAAGCGACCTATTTCACCACGCCCACCCCGGGCGCACCGAACGGCTCCGGCGGGCCGATCGGGCCGCGGATTACGGACGCCGTCGCCTCCATCCCCCGCCCCTTGGGGAATGCGGCGAGCCCGCCCGCCGTGGTGACCGCCGCGGTGGCCAGGACCGTCTTCGACATCGCACCGGCGACGGTGAAAATGTTCCACCGCACGATGTTCGGCCCCGAAACCGGAGTGATCCTCGCCGACGATGGCGTGCCCCCCGATGCGGCCGCCGGGGACGGCATCTACACCGGCCTGCTGCCCACCGCCAGTCCCGCCCCAGGGCAGATGCTGCGCTGGCGCTTCGAAGCCACGGACGTGAACGGCAACATCGGCCGCCTGCCCGCTTATCTCGACCCAGAGGACTACGACCAATATTTCGGCACCGTGGCGGAAAACCCCGCGGAGGCCGCTTCAGAGCTGCAGGTCATCCATCAATTCGTCGCCAACGAAACCGCCGCGGGCACCCGGGCGGGCACGCGCTGCTCTCTCTTTTTCCTCGGCCGCTTTTACGACAATATCCACGTCAACCTCCACGGCCAGAGCACCGCCAGCTTCGCCAAGAAAAGCCAGAATCTCGATTTCAATACCGACAACCGCTTCACCTGGAACGAAACCGCGGAGCGCAAGGTCAAGGACGTCGATCTACTCAGCAACCACGCCGACAAGACCCGCACGCGCAATGCCATCGCCCACGAGACCGCCCGGCTCGCCGGCGCGGTCCACCATTTCGCCTTTCCCGTCCGCGTCCAGCGCAACGGCTCCTTCCATGGCGTCATGGACATGGTTGAGGACGGCGACGACCGCATGCTCGAACGCAACGGACTCGACCCCGACGGCGCGCTTTACAAAATGTACGACGCCCTCGCCTCCACCTCCGGCGGAGAAAAGAAAACCCGCAAGGACGAGGACAAAAGCGACCTCCAGGAACTCATCACCGCCCTCGACCCCTCCGTTCCCCTCGGTACCCGCCGCCGCTTCGCCTACGACCGGGTCGACCTCCCCGCCACCGTCAACTACCTCTCCACGCGCGTCATCAACAACGACCGCGACCACGGCCACAAGAACTACTATCTTTACCGTGACACCAACGGCTCCCGTGAATGGCTCCCCGTCATGTGGGATGCCGATCTCTCGTGGGGCCGCAATTACAGCGCCTCCGCCGACTACTTCGATGACACGCTATACAGCAACCCCATCACCGTCCAGACGCCGAACAACCGCCTCTACCGCATCGTGTGGGAGTCGCCCGAACTGCGGGCCATGTACCTGCGCCGCCTGCGGACCCTCATGGACGAAATCCTCGGCCAGCCCGGAACCGTCGACGGCTGGCCGGAAACTTTCATGCGGGACCTCGCGGCCTCCATCGACCCCGATCCCGCCAATCCCTCGCCATGGACGGATGGCGATCTCGATTTCGTCAAATGGGGTACCTGGGGCCGCGGGCTGCGCCCGCGCGAGGAAGTCGAATACGTCATCGCCAACTACATCGGTCAACACCGCACCTGGCTCTACAACCAGGGCGCTGGCCGCCAGCGCTACGGACCTTCCGCGGAGGACATCATCCCCGACCACGGCCAGACGGAGACACCGGGCATGATCGTCTTCGATTCGCTGGACTTCCACCCCGCCTCCGGCTCCCAGGCGGAGGAATACCTGATCCTCCGCAATACCACCGTCGATGCCGTGGATCTCTCCGGCTGGACGCTCTCCGGCGCCATCGAACACGTCTTCCCCGGCGGCACCGTCATCCCGCCGGGCGACGGCTCGCCCGTTTTCGGTTTCCGCGGCCTGCTCCACGTCGCCAAAGACGCCCTCGCCTTCCGCAACCGCCCCGCAGGACCCACGGGCGGCGAATTTCGCCTCGTCCAGGGCGGCTACTCCGGCCAGCTTCCCGCCCGCGGCGGGTCGGTCGTACTGCGCGCCCGCGATGGCCAGATCATCGCCGTCCTCGATTACCTCGGCGAGCCCACCGCCCACCAGGCCGCGCTGCGTATCACGGAAATCCAGTACCACCCGGCCCCCCTCTCCGCCACCGAACAGGCGGCTTTCCCCGGCTTGTCGAAGGAAGAATTCGAATTCCTCGAACTCACGAACTTCGGCGATACCCCGCTCGACCTCGGCGGCACGACCTTCACCGACGGCATCGTCTTCACTTTCCCCCCGGTCTCTCTTTCTCCCGGCAGCCGCCTGCTTCTCGCGAAAAACCCCGCCGCCTTCGCCCTCCGCTATCCGCATATCACCACTCCCGTACTCGGCCCCTACGAAGGCCAGCTCGACAACGCCGGCGAACGCCTCGAACTCGCCGATCCGACGGGCGAAATCATCCTCGCCTTCGAATACAGAGACGGCTGGTACCCCGCCACCGATGGCTCGGGCCGCTCGCTCGTCCTGCGCGACGAAGGCACGCCCGGCGACGCCTTCGACAGCCCGCTCGCCTGGGCGATCAGCGCGGAGCCCCTCGGCACACCCGGCGACGGAGACACGGCTTTCGCCCAGACCTACTTCGGGTGGGACCATTTCCACTTCACCCCCGCCGAACGCGACGATCCATCGGTCTCCGCCATGCACGCCGACGCGGACGGCGACGGCCGGACGAATTGGGAGGAATACGCGCTGGGCACCGACCCGCGCCTTCCCGATCAGCCGCTCATCTCTTTCGCATGGGCGGATGGCCGCCCCGCCCTTCGCTTCCGCCGTCCCGCAAACGCCCTCGATGTGAGCTACGAACTGCTCGCCGCCGACACCCTGGCGGACACCTGGCCGGTCACGGAAACCGAAATGCACTCCTCAACTCCGGCCGAACCCGGCATCGAGGAGATAGTGCTGAAGGAAAGCGGCGCCTCTTCGCCCCCTCGCCGGTTCTTCCGCCTGCGGTACCTTCCCATACCGTAAATTCTGTGCTTTCTTTCGCCCGGCTAAACCCAAGACGGCGCCCTGCCGTTTGATTTGTCGCCCGAAGCCCTCGGAAAAACCGCCTCGTTTTCCCGTCCCCAAGCCCGATCCTATGCGTTCCCGTTTCATCCCGCTTTTCCTCGCCGCTCTCTTCACGCTGCGCGCCGCAGCCGATCCAATCATCACCGAATTTCTCGCCAGCAACCAGAACGGTATCCGCGACGAGGACGGCAACCGCTCCGACTGGGTGGAAATCCACAATCCGGACACCACGCCAGCCGATCTCACGGGCTGGTACCTCACCGACAACGCCAGCAACAAAACCAAGTGGCAATTCCCCGCCACGACTATCGCCCCCGGCGGCTACCTCCTCGTCTTCGCCTCCGACAAGAACAAGCGCATCCCCGGCCAGCCGCTGCATACGAATTTCGCCCTCAGCGCCGGCGGCGAATACCTCGGCCTGATCCGGCCGGACGGCGTGACCACGGTCTCCGAATACGCGCCGCAATTCCCGCCCCAATATCCGGACGTCTCCTACGGCATCCCGTCGAGCAGCGAATCCGTCACCCTGGTGGCGGAAGACGCGGCTTGCCACTGGATGGTGCCAAGCTCCCCCTCCAACCCCGGAGCGTCTTGGATCGAGCCGGGATTCGCGGCGACGGGCTGGATTTCGGCCAACATGGGGCTCGGCTACGACCGCGACTCGTCCGGCGTGAACTACAACCCTCAGATCGGCCCCGGCGGCAATACGGATACCCTCATGACCAGCCTGAACAACCCTTCCTGCTGCGTCCGCATTCCCTTCTCCGTCGGGCCGGAAATGACCGTGGAAAATCTCAGGCTGCGCGTGAAATACGACGATGGCTTCGTGGCATGGCTCAACGGCCAGCCCCTGCTGTCCGGCGGCGTCCAGGTCCGCCGCTTCGCCCCGGCCACCATCGCGTGGAATACCAGCGCCACCGGTTCCCGCATCGACAGCGCATCCAACACCTATGAAGAGATCACTGTCAGCGAAAGCGCGCACCTCCTGGCGGAAGGAGACAACGTGCTGGCGATCCAGTTCTTCAACCATGCCCCGAATACCACCGATGTCTTCCTGCGGGTCGAACTCCTGGCCGGGCTGGCCGCTTCCTCATCCACACCGCCGCCCGGCTATCTGGCGAGCCCCACGCCCGGCGCCCCGAATCCCGGTCCCGAAGGCCTCATCATCCCCCAATCGGTGACCTTCTCGCGGCCACCCGGCACTTTCGTGGGAAACTTCAACCTTACCCTCGGCGGCGCGATCGCCGGCCAGCAGATCCGCTACACCACCAATGGCAGCACGCCCGGCCCCTCCTCGCCGCTCTACACCGGCCCGATCGCGGTCACTTCCACCACCCTGGTTCGCGCCCGCATCCAGGAAATCGGCACGGGCACGCTCGGCTTCACCAGCTCCGCCCAGTACGAAAGACTCGCCAACAGCATTTCCAACTACAACTCCTCCGGCCAGACCTTTCGCTCCTCTCTGCCGGTCGTCGTCCTCAACAATCGCGGCGCTGGCCAGCCGCCGAACAACGATACTTACCAGAGCGCCTACATGCAGGTCTTCGACCGCGACGCCACGGGCTATTCGTCGCTCGGCGAAACTCCCGTTTTCTCGATGAACATCCAGATGAAGCTGCGGGGCAGCAGCTCGGCAGGTTTCCCCAAAAAATCCTACGGCATCGAACTGCAAGACGAAAACGGCACCGAAACCTCCGCCCCCCTCCTCGACATGCCGGCCGGCGAAGATTGGGCGCTGATCAGCTGTTACGAATTCGACCGCGCCTTCGCGCGCAACGCCTGGGTCTACGAAACCTACCGCCAGTCCGGCCGCTGGGCCCCGCGCACGCGGTTGGTGGAAGTCTTCGCCAACCTCGACGGCAACAACCTCCAATACGCCGACTACCAGGGTGTTTACGTCCTCTGCGAAAACGTGCGCCGGGGCGCCAACCGAGTCGATGTCGCCCGGCTCGACATCGGCCACACCACGCTGCCCGAGCTGAGCGGCGGCTACATCTTCAAAGTCGACCGCCGGGACGCCGACGAATTCACCTGGAAAACCTCGCGGAATCTCCCCGCGGGCGAAGGCCTCGTGATCCACCGTCCCAAACTGCCCAATCTCGCCCCCCAGCAATCGGCCTACCTGGTGAACTATTTCCAGCAGTTTGAGAACGCCCTCTTCGCCGAAGCCTCCGCGGGATTCTCCACGCGGAACTACCGCAACTTCATCGACCCCGTCTCCTGGGTGGACCACAACATCTTCAATACCTACGCAAAAAACGTCGATGCTCTGCGCCTCAGCGCCTTTTTCCACAAGGACCGCGGCGGAAAAATCGAGGCCGGCGCATTGTGGGACTTCGACCGCTCCGCCGACTCCACCGACAGCCGCGACAACGCCACCAACACCTGGCGCGGCACCGGCGACGCCACCGACTACTTCACCTATTCGTGGTGGCAGCAGCTTTTTCAGGACATCGAGTTCCGTCAGCACTACGTGGACCGCTGGCAGGCGCTCCGCCGAGGTCCTCTGGCCACCGCCAACATCGGCTCGGTGCTCGACGGCTACCTGGCCGAATTCAAGCACAACGATGCCGACAATCCCGCCCGCCGCGACTACGCGAGATGGTATGGCTCCCCGGACTCGAACAACATCGTCAACGAAACCAATCACCTGAAAAACTGGCTGGCAAGCCGCGGGGCCTGGATCGACTCGCAGTTCGCCGCCCAACCCTCCATCGCCCGGCCTTCCGGCATCGTGCAAGCGGGGGAAACCACCGCAATCTCCATGCCTTCCGGCGCCACCGTCTACTACACCACCGACGGCACCGACCCGCGCCTGGAAGGCGGCGGGGTCTCCCCCTCCGCCATCGCCTACAGCGGTCCGGTGCCGCTCACGGCCAGCATGAAACTCATCGCCCGCACCTGGCGGTCCGGCAGCTTCTCGATCCCCGCGACGAACTGGAGCGGCCCCGTCGAGGCCGCCTACCTGGTCGATGAAGTCTACGCCACCGCCGCCGAACTGCGCGTCAGCGCGATCAACTACAACCCTCTCGCTCCCGACGCCGCCGAACTCGCCGCTATGCCGGAACTCGACGCATCGCAGTTCGAGTGGATCGAACTCGCCAACACTTCCTCCACCGCCGTGAATCTCGACGGCGTGTCCCTGCCCCAGGGCATGCCCGTCTCCGCTCTCACCCTGCCGCCCTTCACCCTGGCCCCCGGCCAGCGCGGTCTGCTCGTCAAGAATGCCGCCGCCTTCACCCTCCGCTACGGCGAGGCCGCCGCCGCGCGCATCGTCGCGGAATGGTCCGGCGACAACAGCCTCGACAACGCCGGCGAGACCATCCGCCTGCTCGACCGCGACGGCGGCGTCATCGCCTTCTTCGACTACGGCGACAGCGGCGATTGGCCGGAACGCGCGGACGGAGGCGGCAGCGCCCTGGAGTATCTCGGCGCGGGCAGCTCCACCGCCAGCTACGAAAATCCCCTGAACTGGACCGACAGCGCCACCGTCCACGGCAGCCCCGGCCTCGCTCCTGCCACCCCGCCGTCACCGGTGGTCATCAACGAAATCTTTCCCGCAAGCGGCTCGACCTTTGCCTACATCGAACTGCACAACCCCTCCGCATCCCCCGTGGACCTGAGCGGCTGGTATCTCGGCGATGCTTCGGCCCCCGTCACCGCCGCCGACTTCCGGAAATTCCGCATTCCCGATGATACCTTCCTGCCCGCTGGCGGCTACCTCCTCTTCGATGAGACGGATTTCAACCCCAACGGCGACTGGAATCCATCCCCCGGCACCCCGGGCGAAGAAGAATTCTCCCTCGACCGCCGTCGCGGCGGCAAGCTCTGGCTGATCTCCGCCACCCCGGCGGGGGATTGGCTGAATTTCGAACAGGAAGTGGAGTGGACGCCCCTTCTCCCCGGCGTCCCGTACGGGCGCTCGCCGGATGGATCGGGCGGCTTCGCTCCGCTGGCCTCAACCACCCCGGCCGCGGCCAATGCAGCACCCCGCATCGGCTCCGTGCAGGTCACCGAAATCCACTATCACCCCGAAGCCGGCACCCCGGAATTCGTCGAAATCGCCAATACCGGCGCGCAAGCCGAATCCCTCGCCTTCTGGACCCTGCGCGGCGACGTGGACTTCGATTTCCCGGAAGACCTCGCGCTCGCGCCCGGCGAGGCGATCGTGATGGTCGCCTTCAACCCCGCCCTTCAACCCTCCTTGGCCACGGACTTCCGCATGATCTACGGCGTGGACCCTGCGGTCCGCCTGGCCGGCCCATGGTCGGCCGGCGACACGCTTTCCAACACCGCCGGCACCGTCCGCCTGCGCCGCCGCGTCCCGCCGCCGGAAGAAAACCCGTCTTTCGTCGGCCTCATGATCGAAGACGAAGTGAACTACCTCTCCCAAGCTCCCTGGCCCACGATGGCCTCCGGCACCGGCTCGTCGATCCGTCGCCTGGGCGTCTTCCGCCACGGCAGCGATCCTTCCGCATGGATCGCGACGGTCCCCTCTCCCGGCCGGGATGCCAGCGGCTACGCCCCATGGAGCTTCGCCGCCAACTTCGCTTCTCCCGGCGATGCAGCCCCCGATGCGGACCCGGATGGCGACGGCCTGCCAAACCTCGTCGAATACCTGCTCGGCCGCGATCCGCTGGACTTCTCCCCCCTGGCGGCCTCGCTCGACGACAGCGGGGAAGAAACCTTCTTCATCCTGAACTACACCCGCCGGATCGATCGCGACGACGCCAGCCTCCACGTCCGGCAATCGTCCGATCTCATCGACTGGCTGCCCGCGGAAAACGACGAACTGATCTCCACCGATGGCATCACCGAACAACGCCGCGCCTGGCTGCCCGTCGAAGAGCGCGGTTTCCTGAGACTCGAAGCCGAATAAGAATTTGGCGTGCGGCACTCCGACGCCGCTTGGGATCGGTCGCGGCGGCACCGCCTGAATCTCCTCTCAAGCCCGCTGCCTCCGCAACAACCCGCAGCAAGCCAGCAAAGAAAACATTACCGCCGAAGGCTCGGGAATCGCTGCGATGCCAGGGCTGCCCACATAACCGCTGACAGATGTGTAGGCGCCATCTTCCCCGGCCACCGACAGTTGCCATCCGAAGACATCGTTCGCACCGTAGTTCGGGGGCAAGGTAAAACCGCTCGCCTCCTGTGTGCGGATGCTTCCGGGGGCGGTTTGGTTGTCGCCGTAGGTCAGGCGGTCCACCAACTCGTTCGCCGCGTTGAAGAGATTGATTTCATCGTTACGGCCGAGATTGACCGTCAGGCCGCCGATCACCTTGACACTCTCGCTCAACCCCCACTCCGTGCGGAAATCGGCGGCGGAGACTTCGGCAAGAATCACCGATTCCCCGGGAGCCACCAGCCCGAATGCCGAAAGATCGAAGGTGCCCGGACTGCGGCTGTCGTCATCGTAACTCCAGCCCGTGAAATCCACCGGCAAAGCGCCGGTATTGGTGAACTCGATGAATTCGGAGCCGTCGTACATCCACTCCGTGATGTAAACGGCGGCGGTGGCGGGCGCGGCAGAGGCGGCCAGGAGGCCGAGAGCGAGGCATCGGGGAATCATGGTGTCCGATTCCACCATCCTCCCCCTCCACCGCACGCCTCCGATCGTGAAGATCCCGTCACCTACGCGCATAGCGCACGATCGGCGAACGGACTCCCTCGGACACCACGAAAATCGAAGCGCCATCGGCGGAAAAAGCCACCGACTCCGCCTGCCTCAACAAATGCGGCTGCAACACCACCGCCTTGCGGGCAAAAGCCGCCGCCCAGCTCTCCTCCCGCCCACGGGGGAACAGGAAAACGCCGTAATACGTCACCACCGCCGCCATCGACCCGTCCGCGCTGATATCCATGCCCGTCGGCTGGCTGCCGTATGGAATGGGAATCCCCCTTCTCGGTTGTGCCACCGAAAGCCGGCCGACCTTCCGCGCCGTTGCCGTCCCCTTGGCAGGGGCGAGCGGCAGCTCGTAAACGAACGGCGTCGCATCGCGCTTGCTCACCAGCAGGATTTTCCTCCGCCGGACATCCACCGCCACCGATTCGCAGTCGCGCGGCCCGTCCTCGTAGCGGAAATCGAGCGACCATACGGGGACGACGGTCGAGTCGAGCTTCTTCCCCTCCACCGGCAGCCTCGGCTCGCGGACGAGATGAAGCCGGCAGCTTTTCCGTTTGGCCCCGTTGTCGCCCACATCGGCCACCAGCAGATGCGGCTTTCCATCGAACATGAAGGCGGAGAGATCCTCCCAATCGTGATTGCGCACGCCGCGCAACACGACCTGCCCGCGGTCCGAACCGTCCAGCCCCGCGAGATGCAAAACCGGCCCCGCCCCGCTGTCATTGACGAGCCACAAAAAGCCCCCATCCGCCGGCGAAACAGCAAGCCCGCTGGCCTCGTCGATGGAGCGGCTTTGCAAATTCGTTTTCCGGTCCATCACCCGGAACGCCGGCTCCGCGGCCGAAGCGTATAGGGACAAGAGTGCGAGCAGTCGGAAAAGCACGAACGACGGATGGTTCCACTCCGCCGCCAGCTCAAGAGCGAAAATGGCAGGGACCTCCTTTCAGAGCGTCCGGCGAATGACGATGCGCTACCTGGCCATTACGTGATTCGCCACAAACGCCTCCCGGATCTTTTGAAAACTCTCTTTTTCTTATAAAAAAAGAAAAGGGGGAATCAAAGGGATAGTCGAATTCACTCCAAAAAATTCCCCTTGTATTGGCCATTTCGACCTGATAGGTGACAACCCGCATGATGGTTAATTCCCTTCCCTCGTTGTTTGTCGCTTCGTGTTCCGTGATGTTGATGTCAGCGGATGCGGCATTGGTTTTCGCCGATTTCAGAGCGGAATCGAATCTTCCCGATCACGGGACAGGACAGCCGAAAATATACGAATCATTGAATCAATCGCTCGGCAGCGGTTATGAACTCGATGGATCGGACTTCGTCTCGAATGTCGATGGTTGGGGCGGTGGAGACGTTTGGATCGATCTCTCTCAAATCACGTCGACAACATATCTTCTCCAACTGGATTCCCAAGATACGTGGGATTTTCAGACATTCCAGGCATCAATTACAAATATCTATTTCGACATTCCTGGAGAACAGATTATCGGCGTGACGCTCCTCACCAACGGCCTGACCGTTCCTCAAATCGCTCCGTCTATTTCGTTTACCGGCAATTCGATTCTTGTAAGCTACTCCAGCGTGCCAGACATTTTCAATTTCACCGGCGGCTCTGCAACTTTCGAGATCGAAGTGGCGAGCTCGGCCATAATTCCCGAGCCGTCTTCGACGATTGGTTTGGCTGGCTTGCTGGGATCAGCCCTTTTGTTTCGCAGCCGTCGCCGCCGATAGCGGATTCCACAATGGGTCCTGTCAGACGACGGACCCGGACCATTGCATCATGGTCGCGTGGTTCACTCAGTTCCAGGAGGCTACCTCAGTGAGGTAGCCTCGATTTCTAGTATGACTTGTCGCGGTGGGCAAACAACCCCTCCAGCTCCTCCCGATCCACCTCATCGAACGCGCCCCTTTCCAGCGCATCCACATCAAACACCGCAACCACTCCGCCCCGCCGGTCCCTCACCGGCACCACGATCTCGCTCGCCGAGCGGCCGTCGCAAGCGATATGCCCGGGAAACCCGTGCACATCCCGCACCACTTGCGTCTCCCCGCTCGCCCAGGCCGCTCCGCAGACGCCCTTCCCCCACCCGATCCGCAGGCAGCCGGGCGTCCCCTGATAAGGCCCGATCACAAGCTGCCCGCCGACCACCCGGTAAAAACCCGTCCAATAATAATGCGGCATCGTCTCATGCAGGATGCAAACCGCGCTCGCCATCCGGGCGATCGCGTCCGGCTCCCCCTCCCACAACGCCGAAATCCGCTCACGGGCCGCGGCATACAGCCTTCTTTTCTCGCTGGCATCGGGAATCACGCCCGCAATCCAAACCCGGTGCTGACAAACCCGCAATCCCCCGTAGGCTCCCGCGCGTGAGCTATCAGGTCTTCGCCCGGAAATACCGCCCGAAAACCTTCGACGACGTCCTCGGGCAGGACCACGTCGTGCGGACCCTCAAAAACGCCATCGAGCAAAAGCGGCTGGCGCACGCCTACCTTTTCGTCGGTCCCCGCGGCACCGGTAAAACCTCCACCGCCCGCATCTTCGCCAAGGCCCTCAACTGCACCGGCGGCCCGCGCGTCGATTTCAACCCCGACGAGTCCGCCTGCGTCGAAATCGCCGAAGGCCGCTCGCTCGACGTGCTCGAAATCGACGGCGCCTCCAACAACGGCGTCGAAGAAGTCCGCCAGCTCCGCGATACCGTTCGCTTTGCCCCTGCCAGCGGCCAGTTCAAGATCTACTACATCGACGAGGTCCACATGCTCACCAACCAGGCCTTCAACGCCCTGCTGAAGACCCTGGAAGAACCGCCCGAGCACGTGAAATTCATCTTCGCCACCACCGAGGCGCACAAAATTCTCCCCACCATCCTCTCCCGCTGCCAGCGCTTCGACCTCCGCCCCATCCCGGCCGAAACCATCGCCCAGCACCTCCTCCACATCGCCGCGGCCGAAAACGTCCGGCTCGACGAAGCCGCCGCCTGGGCCGTCGCCAAGGGCGCCGACGGCGGCATGCGCGACGCTCAGTCGATGCTCGATCAACTCGTCGCCTTCTGCGGCGATTGCATCACCGAAGCGAACGTCCTCGATGTCTTCGGCTTCACCTCCCGCGAAACCGTCGCCGCCCTGGCCAAAGCCCTGCTCGCCCGCGACACCCCCGCCGCCCTCTCCCTCGTCCAGCGCGAAGGCGAAGCCGGCCGCGAGCTCTCCCAACTTCTCGGCGAAATCATCGGTTGCCTGCGCGCCCTGCTCGTCGCCCGCATCGACCCCGCCGCCGGCGGCGAAGGCATCCCCGCCGAAACGTGGAGCGCCCTCGCCGAAGCCGCCAACGCCTTCCCCGCCGAGCGCCTGCTTTCCGTCATCGACATCTTCGCCGAGACCGAAGGCCGGATGAAATGGGCCTCCAACAAGCGCCTCCACCTCGAACTCGGCTTCATCAAAGCCATCCAGAACCTCGGCGAAATTCGACTCTCCGACGTGATCAAAGTTCTCGCCGGCGCCTCCGGCCACTTGGCGATGCCCGAAACTCCCGCACCCGCCACGCCGGCAGCGGCCCTCCCCTCTCTCGCTCCCGAACCTGTCGAAACCCCGCAACCCATCGGAGAAACGCCCGAACCCACGCCCAAACCCGACAACATTCTCTCCCTCGACGAACTCATCGCCAACGCCCCCGACGAACCAGCCCCTTCCCCCGCCCCCCCCTCCGACGAAGCTCCCCCTTGGCAGCCGGAACCCTCCGCCGAAGAATCGCCACCCGCCCCCAAGGCTGATCCGATGGAAGAATTCTACAAAGACCCCCTCATCAAAACCGCCCTCGAAATGTTCGAAGCCACCCTCAAGCGGTAAACTGTAAATCCTCAACTCTCAACTCATCCATGAACCTCCAGAAACTGATGAAGCAAGCGCAGCAAATGCAGGCCGGAATGGCCGCTGCGCAGGAAGAACTCGCCCGCAAAACCGTCGAAACCAGCGTCGGCGGCGGCAAGGTCACCGTCGTCGCTACCGGCGCGGGCGACGTGCAATCCATCGTCATCGACAAATCCGTCGTCGATCCCGAAGACGTGGAATTTCTCCAGGATCTCGTCCTCAAGGGCGTCCAGGAAGCCATCGCCAAAGGTAAGGAAATGGCCGCCGCCGAAATGAAAAAACTGACCGGCGGCATGGGACTGCCATTCTGAAAACCCTTTGCCTGGGAGCGCGGAGCCCCTGCTCCGCAGAAGCGACGCAGGAGTCCGCTATCTCTTCAGGCCGCACCATAGGAATCAGCCGTCTCCTTCCTTCTGCGGAGCAGGGGCTCCGCGCTCCCAGGCCCCGCCAGGAAAAGGAGCCCTCACCCCCTCATGAAATCCGGCCTCAGAACCACCCGACTCCGCCGCTGGTCCGGCTGGCTCCTGGTGGCCCTATCACTGGCGCTCCATCTGTTCACCATCTACGCCTGCTCGCGTCAGCCCGACCGTTTCGCCGCCTTCACCGTCGTGCCGATCTGGCTCTGGGGCGCTTTCGGGTTGATCCTTTCGACCACCGCCTACTGGTTCCTGCGTGCTCCGCTTTCGCTCGTGCTCTCCGGCATCTGGGCCATGACTGTGCTGCTCGGCGCCGACGAAGCCCGCGCCATCGCCCGCTGGGGCGGCAGGCGCCCCGACCCCGGCCCGGCGGGCAGCGTAAACGGTCGCCCTCTCCTCCGCATCGCCACCCTGAACTGCAATTTCTTCCAATACGGGGAGGGCTCGAACCCCGCGGACGATCTCGCCGCCTGGGATCCCGACATCGTTCTCCTGCAGGAAGTCCGCCCCCACCAGACGCGCCACGTCGCCGACAAACTCTATCAAGGCCACGGCGACTACCGCACCCACTCCTCCAACGGCGTCGTTACCCGCTGGAAAATCGACCGCGAAGTCCGCAACCTCCGCTTTCGCGACCAGCAACTCACCGTGCGCCTGCCCGACGGCCGCGAAATCGAAATCCTCAACATCCACCTCGCCACCGCCGCCACCGACCTGCGCCTATGGGAACGCCAGTGCTGGCGCAAC
Organism: Haloferula sp.; assembly: GCA_037190465.1. Taxonomy (GTDB): domain Bacteria; phylum Verrucomicrobiota; class Verrucomicrobiia; order Verrucomicrobiales; family Akkermansiaceae; genus Haloferula. The sequence continues at coordinate 327,680 of JBBCJF010000008.1, forward strand.
CACCGCCTCAACCGCCGGAAGCGCCACACCGAACTCGCCACCGCACTCGGCTTGCTCGCCAAAACCGGCGAAGGCCGCCCCGCCATCGTCGGCGGCGACTTCAACACCCCGCCCGGCGACCCCATCCTCCGCCTGCTGAAAGCCGACTACGACGATGCCTTCGTCGAAGCCGGCCGGGGCTGGGGCAATACCTTCCAGCGCCGCATCCCGATCCTCCGCATCGACCAGATCCATGCCGGCCGCCAGTTTCGCCCCTACGCCAGTGCCGCCGTCACCACTCGCCACAGCGACCACCGCTTCGTCGTCGCCGATTTTCTCTGGTAGGGTTCCCGGCTGACCGGAAGATAGGGACGACCGGCCTCATGTCGCCGGCCTACTTCAGCTCCTTCAACCGCTGCCGGCTCCACTCCAATCCCTCCTCATACTCCTCGTTGCCGGGCCGTTCGCGCTCCAGGTACTCCCACACCACCACCGCATCGCCGAAGACTTTGGCCGCCATCTCCATGTTTCCCGTCAACTGCGCCGCATGGCCGAGATCGCCCAGCACATACCCCAGCGAACGCCGGATCTGCTCCGCCCGCTCGATCCCGTAGGCGCTGTCCGCCAGCCTGCGCAACGCCTCGACCGCCTTGGAAGCGAGCGCGATCTCCTCGCTCCGCTTGCCGTCCGCCCCCATCAGCCGGGCCTTCTGCCACCATAGCAGCGCCAGCCGGTATTTCGCTACCGGATCGCCCCGCTCGCCCACCGCCACACCCTCGACCAGGAGAATTCCATCTTCCACCAGTCGCTCGGCCTCATCCGCCTCGCCCCGGTCGCGCAGCACCCCCGCCATCAATCCCCGCTGCGCCGCGAGACGCGAACGGACCTCTGTGCTGTCCGGCCTCTGGCGCAGCAAATCCTCCAGCAACTTCGTCGCCCCCTTCGACATCGACTCCGTGCCGCTCACATCCCCCGAAAGCATCGCCGCCTCCGCCATCGCACCGTAGCACCCGGCCAGCTCCAGACGCAGATCCAGATCCGCCGGGTTTTCCTTGATGAGCTTCAACAGCTCCTCCGCCGCCAGCGAACGCACCTCCCGCGCATCCCCCATCCGCCCGATACCGTCGAGAATCGTCGCCGAAGAAAGATAACACGACACCAGCTCCGACCTCAATACCACCGCATCCGGATGCTGATCCACCAGCCGGTTGAGCACCTGCGTCGCGCCGTGCAGCTTGGCCAGCGCCTCGCCATCCCTCCCCGCCGCCGCCAGCAGGCGCGACTCGTGGAAATCCAGCACCGCGATCAGCTCCTGCACCCGGTCCGCATCGACCTCCGCCTGCGGCACGCTTTCCAGTGCCTTGCGCGCCGCGCCGAAAGCCTCCGCCGCCCCCTTGTCCCCGCGCTCCTGCAGCAACAGCGCCAGCAACAGCCGGTCCGTCGCGATCCGCAGTTCCAGATCCGGCCCGGCGGGCAGATCCGCCGACGCCGCCAGCGCATCCTCCAACCGTGCCTCCGCCACCTTCGGATCTCCTTTCGCCAGCGAAATCTCCGCCAGTTGCAGCCGCGCCCGCGCCCTCTCCTCCTTCAAGGACTCGATCTCCGCCGTGCGTGTGACGAAATCCTGGAAATAACGCTCCAGCCGGTTGAGCCGCAGCTCCCGCCCATCCAGCGGCGGCAAGCGGCGATGCCCCTTCTCCATCGCCCAGGCGAAAAGATGATCGCCGATCGCGCGCGAAGTCTCGATCCGCGCCAGCCACATGGAACGCTCGTACTCCAGCGTCCGCTCCGCCTCCGCCTTCGCGGTCTGCGCCTCGTTCTTCGCCGCGGCCGATTTCTCGACAGAGGCCTGAAGCGTGGAGATCTCATCGATCTGCCGGGCGCTCTCGGCCGTATGCTGCGAGCGCGTGAGCTGCAGCACCGCCGCCAGCAATACCACGCCGCACGCCAGCGCCAACGCCGCCACATTCGCCCGCCAGGCCGCGCGACGCGCCCGGCGGGTCTGGTCAAGCAGCACATCCGTTCGCTTTTCGGCCGCCGCCGCCTCATCCGCCTCGACGAATGCCCGCCGCACTTCCATCGCATCCGCCGGTCTCGCCATCGGATCGAGCGCCAGACAGCGAACGACGATCTCCCGGTACGATTCTTCCAGTACATTCGCCGCCTCATCCCGCCAGACGACCTCTATCTCGGCTTCGAGCGCGCGGGCGATCTTCCTCGGGTCCGCGGAAATTCCCTCCAGCCGCGTCTCCCCCGGCGGAGGCGCCACCTTGGCGAAGGTCTCCGCACAACGCGGAAAACGCCCCGTCAGCAGGCGATAAGCCAGCACCCCAAAAGCGAAAACATCCCACCGGTACCCCTTTTCCCGCAAATACCCTCCCGCATCGCGCAACTGCTCCGGCGGCTGATACAAGTACGCATCCGTGTATTCGAGATGCGCGATCCCCGGCATGTTCCCCAGCGCCCAATCGGAAAGCAGCACCCGGCCCTCCGCATCGAGAAACACGTTCCCCGGCTTGAGATTCCCATGCGCCACCTGCCGGCCATGCAGCGCGGCCAGCGAATCGAGGATGCCCAGAACCACCGGCCACGAATCCTGCCCCGGAAACGCCCCCAGTCGGTGCTGGAGCGAAGCCGGCACCGGCCCATCCGGTCCCTCGTCCGCCACGAAGGGTCCGACGCACAACGCCGGCCGCCGCCGGAAATCCGCCGCCCACTCCGGCATCACCCCCTCCGGCCAGCCATGCTCCTCCAGCCGGGCGACTGCCTCCTCCAGCAACTCGCGGTTCACCGACACCGCGTTGAAAACCTTCACCGCCACCACCCTGCCATCCGCATCGCTCGCCCGGTACACCCGTCCGCACGACCCCACGCCGACGCACTCGTGCACCTGGAGTCCTGCAACATCGGGGGCCTGCATGCCCGCAGCATGAATCAATCCCCCCGCTCCGCCAACATCCCTTTCCGCCACCGCCGGCGGATACTCCCCGCCGGCAGCACCGAACCGCCTGCCGGGAGTTCCGCCTAGTCCGGGCTGACGTCTGGATTGCCCCCCTCTTTGAGCAACCCTTCCAGATCGAGGTGACGGGTGAACATGGCCAAGCGGCTGTCGGACGATCGCGGCCACTGCTCCTTTGGACGATCCCAATACAGTTCCACACCGTTGCCATCCGGATCACGAAGATAGAGAGCTTCACTCACCCCGTGATCGGATGCTCCGTCCAAAGGGATTCCGGCGTCGATCACCCGGCGTAGAGCGTCAGCGAGTTCCGCCCGGGTCGGATAGACGATGGCCAGATGATAAAGCCCGGTCGTGCCGGACGGCGGCGGAGAGCCACCCTGGCTTTCCCAAGTATTCAGGCCGATGTGATGATGATAGCCACCGGCGGAGAGAAATGCTGCTTGTTGTCCGTAACGCTGGGTGAGTTCAAAACCGAGCACATCGCGGTAGAACCACAACGCCCGTTCCAGATCGGCAACCTTCAGGTGAACGTGGCCGATGCGAACCCTGGCATCCACTGACCGCCTCGCTGGATTTCGATTGTTCTGTTTCATGCCGCTGCCTTCGTCTGATCCGACGTGCTGTTGTTCGGGATGAATTTCATTCACCACCCTGCCACCGCTTTTGCCTGTCGCTCGCAAGAGAAAGGATCTTCGCCGGAACCCCGGCGACGACCGCATTGTCAGGCACGTCCTTCGTCACCACAGCACCGGCCCCGACGACGACGTTGTTCCCGAGGGTCACGCCCGGATTGATCACCGCGTGACCGCCGATCCAGACGTTGTCGCCGATGGTGATGGGTTTCGCGAACTCCCGGCCGGCGGTGCGGGTTGCGGCATCGAGCGGATGGGTGGCGGTGAAAATCGAAACGCGCGGAGCGATCATGCAATTCCGGCCGATCCGCACCTCGCAACAATCGAGGATGATGAGGTCGTAGTTTGCGTAGAAATGATCCCCGAAGTGGATGTTGTAGCCGTAGTCGCAGCGAAAGGTGGGCTCGATGAAGGCATTCGCCCCGCAGGACCCGAGCAGGCGGCGGAGAATGGCGTCGCGCTCGTCCATCTGCTCCTCGGTGGTGGCGTTGAACTGACGGCACAGGCGCTTGGCATGCTGCCGCTCGCCGAACAGCTCGTCGTCGAACGCCTGGTAGAGGTCACCCGCGAGCATCTTCTCTTTTTCCGTCCGTGAATCCATCCTCCACGACTAACCGCATTTCGTGGCAGGTCCAGTCGATGAAGCGCCTCCTCTCCTCCTGTTCTTGGCTGGCGTCGCGCACGAGCCGGCCGGGGACGACGGGCGCAGGCTGCGCGCGACGCTGGAGGACCGGGAAATCGGGCCGGCTGCTGTCCGCCCCCGCTTGTGAGCGTTTCTTTTGCTCCCGGGAGCCCGGAAGGTTGCGCCACGCCCCGGTTGGTGGGAGGATAGGAGTCACCGCAATGGCGGACTCCGCATGAAAAAGATCCTTCCCCTTATTCTCCTGCTCGGCGGCGTCGCATTCTTATGGAAGTCCGGCATCATGAAATCGAAGATTTCCCGCACCCCGCCGGAGATCCTGGGCGGACCGGTGCGGCTGGCGGATGAGCAGGGCGACCGCCTGTATTACCTGACCAGCCAATGGGAAAAGCGGATCACCCGGGTGGGCGGCTATCGCAGCAGCTCCGGATCGCGGACGACGAGCTGGCTGTTCATCGACCTGTGGGCGGTGGATGCGGCCACCGCCCAGCCGGTCTTCCGCAAACGGCTGAAGAAGGACAAGGTCCACGGCGACTCGGTCGCGATGGGCATGGAGCAGGGCATCCTGTGGGCGCGCATGCCGGAGCTGACCGGCATCCGCCTGGCCGACGGAGCGATCGTGGCGGACAGCGCGAAAATCGAGGCACGCAACCCGTCGTTGAAAGGGCTGATGCCAAAGCCGCCGCAAGTCGGGACCTTCCTGCCCGAGTCGATGCAGTCGCTGAAATTCGACCCCGCGGCGGGGATGATCGTCAGGCTGGAGGATGCCCGGCAGATGCGGATCGATCCGCTGACGCTGGAGGCCATACCCCACGCGCCGGCGCCGGAAGAGCAGCGGACAGAGAAGGAAGGCGTGGAGAAGGCCGTCGTGCGGATCAAGACCGAGCGGCCGAGCAACGGGATGGATTGGCGGGCGATGGTGCGGGGAGTGGCGATGCCGCGGTCGGATGGCGAACAGGATTGGCTCGGCCTGCTGGCCGAATCCGAAATGAAGGAGGCGACGGAGCGCGGGACGATCGGCAACCAGATGAACTTCTCCGAGCCGATGCGCCACCGTCTTTACCGGGCGAGGCTGAAGCAGGTCGAAGCCTTCATCGGACCCCACTGGGAATTCCGGGATCCCTCGCCGTTACCCGAGAGTCCGGATTTCCTGATGGCCGGACTACTGACCCAGGGACCCGGCAGTTGGGACCAGCAGACCGCGCTGTGGAGGCGGAATCCCGACAGCGTGTTCGTGCTTTCGCGCGACCGGCTCGGCGACGCCGGCCGCCTGCAACTCGCCCGCGTGGCCGGGCCGGAAGGCCGCCCGGTATGGAGCAAGGCGCTGCCGCTTTCGGCAATGAGTGTCTGGCTGCCGGGCGAACGCCACGCCCTGATGCTGGGGCTGGATCCCTCGGCCGAACGCTCGCCGGAGGCGGAGAAAGGCGAGAACCCGGTGATGCAGATCGTGTCGATCGATCTCGAGACCGGGGAGCTGAAATCCTTCAACCCCGACCTGCATCGCGATTGGCCGGCGGAAGACATCACTTCGAAAGAACCATGAAATCTCAATTCCGGACCCATCGGGCTCTCGTTCTCGGAGCAGGCGTCTTGCTGGCGGCGTGCAAGCCCGGCGAGGAGCCCGCCGAGGCACGGAACGAAGCGGCAGATTCGGAAGCCGCGACGGCCGCGGATGCGTTTCTCGTCCTGCCCGGCGACTACGCCCAAGGCACCACCGTGGCGGATCTCGAAGCGCGCTTCGGCAAGTCGAACGTCCGGCGGGAAACCGCCCCAGAGCCGCGCGTCGTGCTGTTTCCCGATGACCCGAGCCGGCGCGCCTATGTGACTTTTCATGAGACGGAGGAGTTCAAGGAACTGGCCCGCATTTCCGTGACCGATCCCGGCTCGCGGTGGCGCGGCAAGCACGGTGCCCACGTGGGGATGACCTTCGCGAAGTTGAACGAACTGAACGGCAAGCCGTTCTTCTACTTCGGTTTCGACGAGCGGAAGCGCGGTGTGATCCGCGATGGCTGGAGTCCGGCGCTCGATGACGATGACGGAGCGCTGGGGGCCTTCGACGCGAGCGAAGACGAGCGCCTCTACTTCGAAATCGACCTGGGTGTCGGCGATCCCGCCGGCTTGAAGGCCGCATCGGATCTGCCGGACGGCGAGTATCTCTTGAGCAACGACCCGCGCTTTCCGCGTTTGGGAGAACTCATCGTCGTCACCGGCATTGGGGCGAGCAGCAGTCTCGACGATGAGTGGGAGTGAACGGCTCCGACCGACTGACTGCGGGAATTTGCTTTTTGGCGTACGCTCCCGCAACACTCCTTGGCCGAGCCCGAGGGAGAGAGCGTGGGCCTGTTACCCGAATACATTTCTTTGGAATTGCGCAGGCCGTAGAGACGTTTACCGCCCGCCCGGCGACGAAAAACCGCCCCACTTCGGGCGCTCATGAGGACAGGATTTCCGCATTTTTAGGATTGCGCGATTTCCGGAGGCCATTCATCCCACATGAGAACATGAATCGTTCGACGACCAACCGCGCCTCGTTCAGGACCCGCCTCCCGGCGGAGTCGTTCGACGGTTGGTACGACAACCGGATGGCGGCCGCCCGGGTCTAAGCAGGCGGCCTCTTCAAACAGGGACGAAATCCCGAGGCCGCCCGCCCCAGACAGCATCGCCACCCCCGCTCCTTTTCTGCGGGAGGGGCCCGATCCGAATCCTCATCCGTTCATACAACCCTTTCTCCATTCCACGTCCGGACCACCCCCGGTTCCCCAACGGGCGGAGTCCGCGACCCTGTTTTCCCACCGTATTATGTCCACCACCACATGCAAACCATCGTCACAGGATTTGGATTCGTTTCTCGCCTACATCCGCAAGAGAGATCCGCTGCAGCCGGAATTCCACCAGGCGGTGGAGGAAGTCATGCGAAGCCTGTGGTCCTTCGTACGGAAAAATCCGCGCTACTCCCGCCATGGCCTGCTCAAGCGCATCGTCGAGCCTGAAAGGGTGATCCTCTTCCGCGTCCCCTGGGTGGACGACGCGGGGGAGACCCACGTGAACCGCGGCTACCGGGTCCAGATGAACAGCGCGATCGGGCCCTACAAGGGCGGCCTGCGCTTCCACCCCTCGGTGAACCTCGGCATCCTCAAGTTCCTGGCCTTCGAGCAGGTTTTCAAAAACTCGCTGACCACGCTGCCGATCGGCGGCGGCAAGGGCGGCGCGGATTTCGACCCCAAGGGTCGCAGCGAGGGCGAGGTCATGCGCTTCTGCCAGTCGTTCATGACGGAACTCTTCCGCCACCTCGGCGCGGACGTGGACGTACCTGCCGGCGACATCGGCGTCGGCGCGCGGGAAGTCGGCTTCATGTTCGGCCAGTACAAGCGCATCGCCAATGAATCGACCTCGGTTTTCACCGGCAAGGGGCTCTCGTACGGCGGCAGCCTGATGCGCCCCGAGGCGACCGGCTACGGCTGCGTTTACTTCGCCCAGGAAATGCTGAGCCGCCGCCACTCGGGCCTCGAGGGTCGCAGGGTCGCGATTTCGGGCTCCGGCAACGTGGCGCAGTACGCCGCCGAAAAGTGCCTGGAACTCGGCGCCAAGGTGGTTTCGCTTTCCGACTCGGGAGGCACGGTCCACCTGCCCGCCGGGCTGACCGACGAGCAGCTTGCCTGGTGTATGGAACTCAAGAACGAGCGCCATGGACGTATCTCCGGCTTCGCCACCCATTTCGGCCTGACCTATCTCGAAGACAAGCGGCCATGGGACATTCCCTGCGACATTGCCCTGCCCTGCGCGACGCAGAACGAGATCGACGCCACGGACGCCAAGGCGCTCGTCGCCAACGGCTGCTTCTGCGTGGCCGAGGGCGCGAACATGCCATCCGACCTCGAAGCCGTGGAAGTCTTCCAGGATGCGGACATTCTCTACGGCCCCGGCAAGGCGGCGAACGCCGGCGGCGTGGCCACCAGCGCGCTCGAAATGAGCCAGAACGCGCTCCGCCTGCCATGGACGCGCGCCGACGTCGACAACCGCCTGCATGCGATCATGCAAAACATCCACCACGCCTGCGTCGAATACGGCTCCCGGCCCGGCGGCTCCGTCAATTACCTGGATGGCGCCAACATCGCCGGCTTCGTCAAGGTGGCGGACGCCATGCTCGCCCAGGGCGTCGTTTGACGCTGCGGGAAAAGAACAGAGCCGCGAACGACGCGCAGATCAGCGCCATTTCTGGGGGACACCCGCCGCGGAGGGCGGGGATGTTTCTCCGACGCGTTGCTGCCGATCCAGCGCACACCCCCGCAAACAAACCTGAAAAACCCCCTTCCCCTCCCCCGTAAGCCTTCCCCGGGAAAACCATTTCATCCATGAAACCGATCTGCCCCGGCAATCCGCTCGACCGCTACACCCGCCGCCGCGAATTCCTCTACGTCGGTCTGCTCGGCGGGCTCGGCCTCACCCTCCCGCAGCTCCTGCGCCAGCAGGCCGCCGCCGCGCAAAAGGAGTACGAAACCCGCGAAGGCGTCGCCAAGGGCATCATCCACATCTTCCTGCCCGGCGGCATGGCCCACCAGGAATCCTTCGATCCGAAACCTTACGCCCCAGCTGAATACCGCGGCCCCTTCGGCGCGATCGACACCAAGCTCCCCGGCGTCCAGTTCGGCGAAAAGCTCAAGGACCTCGCCGCCCTCGCCGACAAGTTCACCGTAATCCGCTCCATGTCGCACGGTGAAGCCGCCCACGAACGCGGCACCCACAACATGTTCACCGGCTACCGCCCTTCCCCCGCCCTCGAATACCCCTCCTACGGTTCCGTCATCTCCCACGAACTCGGCTCCCAGAACAATCTCCCCCCCTACGTCTGTGTCCCCTCCGTGCCGAACGAATTCGCCGGCTCAGGCTACCTCTCCTCCGCCTACGGTCCCTTCGCCCTCGGCTCCGATCCCGCTCGCGGTGACTTCCAGGTCCGCGACCTCAATCTTCCCAAGGGCTGCGACGAATTCCGCTTCGCCCGCCGTCGTTCTCTCCTCGAAACCGTCGACTCCCACTTCCGCTCCCTCGAAAAATCCGACGCGCTCGACGCGATGGATGCCTTCTACCAGCACGCCTACAAACTCATCTCCTCCGAAAAAGCCCGCGAAGCCTTCAACATGAAGGCCGAGCCCGACGCCCTAAAGGACGAATACGGCCGCAACCCCTCCGGCCAGCGCATGTTGCTCGCCCGCCGCCTCATCGAAGCCGGCGTGCGTTTCGTCTCCCTCACCGCCGGCGGCTGGGATCACCATGACAACATCAAGGGCGGCATCGAAAACCAGCTTCCGCCCGTCGACAAGGCCATCGCCGCCCTCATCCGCGACCTCGACCGCCGCGGCATGCTCGACTCCACCCTCGTCATGGTCACCACCGAATTCGGCCGCACGCCGAAGATCAACCCCACCGGCGGCCGCGACCACTGGCCCAGCGTCTTCTCCGTGATGCTCGCCGGCGGCGGCTTCAAGAAAGGCTACGTCCACGGCTCCTCCGACGCCCTCGGCGGCGGGGTCGACACCGATGGCGTCACCGTGGAGGACCTCTCCACCACCATCTACAACCAGATCGGCATCACCGCCGATAAGGAACTCATGGCCCCCGGCGGCCGCCCCATCGAAATCGTCGACGGCGGCCAGATCATCGACGCCCTGTTGGAGAAAAAAGCCTGAAAAGCGGTCCGCACAATCGGAGATGGTCCCGCAAACTGATCTCAAATAACGGGACAATCCTCTGTGCGGCCGAAGCGGTTCAACCGGCCCGACCTCACCCCATGCTCCGTCACTTCATTCTGGTCTCTGGTTTCTGGTCTCTGGTCTCTCCCGCCTTTGCCGGCTTCACCCCCGTCCTCAACCTCATCGAGCCCCGTGGTGGCCAGCGGGGCACGGAGCTTGAAATGCATTTCTACGGCGAGCGCCTCGACAACCTCCAGGAAATCCTGACCCTTTCCCCCGGCATCGAAGTCGGCGAAATCGCCGTCGAAAACGACAAGCACGCCTCCGCGAAAATCTTCATCCGGCCCGACGCCCCCCTCGGCGAACACGGCATCCGCGTCCGCACCGGCGGCGGCATCAGCTATCTGCGCTCCTTCTTCGTCGGCCAATTCCCCACCGTGGCGGAAGCCGAACCGAACGACAGCTTCGACCAGGCCCAGCGCATCGAACTCAACACCACCGTCCAGGGCCAATCCAAATCCGAAGACGCCGACTACTTCGTCGTCGGCATGAAAAAAGGCCAGCGCCTCAGCGCCGAAGTGGAGGCCATGCGCCTCGGCCGCACCATGTTCGACGCCTACGCGGCCATCCTTGACCCCCGCGGCTTCGAAATTGCCTCCTGCGACGACACCCCGCTCCTCCGGACCGATCCTTTCGTCTCCATCGTCGTCCCCGAAGACGGCGACTACCGCATTCTGGTACGGGAAGCGGCGTACGAAGGCAACGACAACTGCCAGTACCGACTCAGCATCGGCACCTTCCCCCGTCCGAAGGCCGTCTTCCCCACCGGCGCAAAAGCGGGCGAAACCGTCGAATTCCGCTTCATCGGCGACCCTGCCGGCGACTTCACCGAAACCATTACGATCCCTGCCGACACTTCCGGCCGCCTCCCCCTCTTCCCCCAGCGCGACGGTCTCCAAGCCCCTTCCCCCCACTGGATCGCGATCTCTCCTCTCCCCTCCATCTCCGAAACCGAACCGAACCCCGGCGCGAAAAATGCCACCCCTTTACCGGACCTCCCCTGCGCCGCCCACGGCATCATCGGCGAAGCGGGCGACATCGACTGGTTTTCCTTCCGCGCCGCCAAAGACGAAAACCTCACCTTCAAAGTCATCGCCCGCACCCTGCGCTCCCCGCTCGATCCCGTCCTCTCGATCCGCCGCGCCACCGGCGGCAACCTTGCCAACAACGACGACCAGGGCGGCCCCGATTCCATCCTCCAATGGACCGCGCCCGAAGAAGGCGAATATTTCGCCATCGTCCGCGATCACCTGAACCGCGGCGGGCCGGACTTCACCTACCGCCTTGAAATCCTCCGCCGCGACCCGGCCATCGCCGCCTCTCTGCCTGTAGTCGAGCGCGATAACTCCCAGAAATGGAAAGTCATCGGAGTGCCCCGCGGCAATCGCTACGCCGCCGTCGTCAATTTCAGCCGCGAAAACATCGGCTGCGACATCGCGCTCGAAGCCGAATCCCTGCCCGCGGGCATCACCATCCACGCCCCGCCCGTCGCCCGCTCTGTCAACGCCGTCCCCGTCGTCTTCGAAGCCGCGGCCGACGCCCCGGTCGCCGGCTCCTGGCATCGCTTCAAGGTCCGCTCCACCGGCGACGCTCCCGCCGTCGAAGGCTGGCTGCGCGACACCATCCACCACATCGAAATCAACAACCAGGGCCCCTACCATTCCGCCGAAACCGACAAGGTGGCCGTCGCCGTGATCGACGAAGCCCCCTTCCGCCTCGACCTCGAACCGCCGCCCGTGCCGCTCGTCAAAAACGGCACCATGCACCTCAAGGTCCGCGCTCACCGCAGCGAAGGCTACGCCGAGCCCATCACCCTGCGCTTCCTCTGGAACCCGCCCGGCATCGGCTCCCCCGCCACCATCTCCATGCCCGGCGACCAGAGCGAAGCCGCCTACGAAATCAACGCCAACGGCGACGCCCCGCCCGGCGAATGGCAGGTCTGCGTGCTCGGCGAGGCGAACACCCCGCAGGGCCCCGTCCTCGTCTCCACCGCCCACGTCACCCTGCGCGTCGCCGAGCCCTACATCGGCCTCGCCATGGACATGGCCGCCACCGAGCAGGCCAAGCCCGTGAGCCTGCTGGCGAAAGTCGAGCATCACGCCGAATTTTCCGGCGGCGCCAAAGCCGAGCTCCTCGGCCTGCCCCACGGCGTGAAAGCCCCCACCGTGGACTTCCAGCACGGCCAGAAGGAAATCCACTTCCCCCTCGAAGTCGCCGCCGATGCGACCGTGGGCAAGCACACCGCCCTCTTCTGCCGCGTCACCATCCCGGAAAACGACGCAGGCATCATCCACCATGTCGGCCACGGCGGCACCCTGCGCATCGACAAACCCGCCGAGGACGCCCCGCCCCCCGCCAAGGAGGAAGTCGCCAAAGCCCCCGAGCCCCCCGCCGAAAAACCTCTCTCCCGCCTCGAGCAACTCCGCCTGAAAAACAAGTGACATCGTTTGCACGTAGTCCCGGCTTCCGCTGAACGAATGGTTACCCATGTACCTCGTCCGGCTGAAGCCGGGACTGCGTACGACGCCGCGGCAGCGCCATTTCAGCCACCGGCCGCCGCCTCCCTCCCCGCATCCCGGTGCACCCACACACTCTGCACCAGCCCGAGCAGGAACATGCACATCACCACGAAAGTCCCCGAATAACTGATCAGCGGCAGCGGAATGCCCGTGATCGGCATCAACAGCACGCACATGCCGATATTCTCGAAAATGTGGGCGAAAAACAACGCCACGACTCCCCCCACCAGGATGCGCCCCATCGGATCTCGGGCATAGGTTCCGATGAAGAGGCACAGGACCAGCAATAGCCCGAACCCGGTCACCAGCAGCAGGCTCCCGCGGAATCCTTGTTCCTCGGCGATCACGGCAAAAATGTAATCGTTGTGGGCTGTGTTCATGGGAATCATGCCCTTGTGGTGGATCGAACTGTCGGCCGTGGAGTTCCTTCCCAGCCCTTTCCAGCCCGCCTTGCCCACCGCCATCGACACATTGTAGGGCGCATAGGCGTCTCCCGACGGATCGACTTCCCTCTCTTGAAGCATGTCGAGGTAAAGTTCGATGCGCGACGTACCGCGCTCCGAAACCTGCGGCAGCACGATGAAATAAATCATCGGCAGGGTCGCCAGACCGACCAGCCCGAGAAAAGCCAAATACCGGAACGGCACCCCGCTCACCAGCAGGCACACCGCCGCCAGCGGCAGCCAGACGATGGCCGACCCCATATCGCCCATCTTCACCACCATCAGGAAAGGCACTCCGGTGAAAATCCCGACAAGCGCGATCTTCGTCCATGGTTCCTCCAGAATCCACCCGACCTTCGGAATCAGGCGTCCGAGACGCGGAACATCCTGCAACAGCCAGGCCAGCAACACGATCCCCGACGCGATCACCAACTGCGCCGGCTGGAAATTCAGCCCTCCAAACAGTTCCAACTGGTGGGCGTTCTCGGCGGATTCCTCCCCCCTCCCCAGCACCACCGCCGTAAACGCCAGCCCCGCCACGTACAAGGGCAGCCCCAACCACCGGAACCAACGGTAATCGACCAGCGCCGTGGCGAAATACACGGCCGAGCCGATCAGAATCCACGTCTTCTGCTGGTCCGCGAACCATTCACCGCCTCTGTTGAGATGCCGCGCCGCGCTTTCGATCGAAAACACGCCGAAGACCAGCAGCCCGTACATCGCGAACACGAGGGGCCAATTCAATCCAAGCAACTTGCGGAACAGCGGCGTCATCCGGCCGCGCGACCATAGCCTCCGGCCACCGCCTGACAAGCCGCAGACCTCGCCAACCTCTCGACCGCCTCAGCCGCTCCGCCTCAGCCCTTGGGCCGCCGCACGAAAAAACCCGGCCTCCCTCACGGAAGACCGGGCCTGGGAAGGAATCGACCGGCTTACGCCTCGACGGTTTCCGCTTCGGCCTGCTTCGCCTTCTCCTCGCGGAGCACGGCGCGGCGGCTCATCTTCACGCGGCCTTTCTCGTCCACACCGAGACACTTGGCGGTGATCAGGTCGCCCTTCTTGACGACATCCTCGACCCGTTCGGTGCGGCCTTCGGCCAGCTCGGAGACGTGGATCAGCCCGTCCTTGCCCGGCAGCACTTCCATGAAGGCGCCGAAGTTGGTGATGCTGACCACGCGGCCGGTGTAGACCTTGCCGACTTCGATCTCCTGGAACATCCGCTCGATGAGCTCCTTGGCCCGGTTGAGGCCCTCCTCCTTCGAAGCGTAGATGTGCACGGTGCCGTCGTCCTCGATGTTGATTTCGGCGCCGGACTCGGCCTGGATGCCCTTGATGTTCTTGCCGCCGGGCCCGATGAGCTCGCCGATGCGGTCGGCGGGGATCTTCACGGACACGATGCGCGGCGCATGCGGGCTGAGCTCCTGCGGGCCGGCGATCGCCTCGCGCATCTTGGCGATGACCTTGGTGCGGGCTTCCTTGGCGATACGCACGGCCTCTTCCAGGATGGAGAGCGGCAGGCCCGGAAGCTTCAGGTCGAGCTGGTAGCCCGTGACCCCGGCGTCGGTGCCGCAGAGCTTGAAGTCCATGTCGCCGTAGAAGTCCTCGCTGCCGATGATGTCGAGCAGCACCTTGTGCTCCTTGAGCGTGCCGTCCTCGTTCCAGTCGGTGACCAGACCGCAGGAAATGCCGCCGACCGGAGCCTTGAGCGGCACGCCGGCGGAAAGCAGCGACATGGTGCCGGCGCAGACCGTGGCCATCGAGGTCGAGCCGTTCGACTCGGTGACTTCCGACGACACGCGCATGGCGTAGGGGAAAACATCCTCGTCCGGGATCACCGGCGCGATGGAACGCTCGGCGAGCGCACCGTGACCGATCTCGCGGCGGTTCAGCCCGCCCATGCGGCCGGTCTCGCCGACCGAGAAAGGCGGGAAGTTGTAGTGCAGGATGAAGCGCTTGCTGTCGTCACCGCCGGCGTAGTTGTCGAAGAACTGCTTTTCATCGGCCGGGGCCAGCGTGCAGATCCCGAGCGCCTGTGTCTCGCCGCGGGCGAAGATCGCGGAACCGTGAACGCGCGGCAGCGGGTTCGCCTCGGCGAAAAGCTGACGGAGATCGCCGATCTGGCGTCCGTCGGCGCGCACGCCTTTCTCCATGATCGAAATGCGGAACGCCTTCTTCTGGATGTATTCGAAAACCTGCTCGACGTCGAAGTCGGTCGATTCCGGGTAGCGCTCCTTGATCGCCGCTTCCACTTCGTCGCGCAGGGCGCCGACCTTCTTGCCGCGCTCGACTTTCGAGGGGGCGTAGATCGCGTCCTCGATGCGCGAGCCGGCGATTTCGTAGCCGACTTCGAGCAATTCTTCCTTGGCGACGGTCAGCGCGTAATCGCGTTTCGGTTTGCCGGCCAGGCGGACGAGTTCCTCCTGCGCTTCGACCAGCTTGCGCACCTCGCCCTGGGCGAAATGCAGCGCCTGGATGAAGACATCTTCGGCCACCTGATTGGCCGCGCCTTCGATCATGATCACGTCGGACTTGTTGCCGACGTAAACGAGGTCGAGGTCGCTTTCCTCACGCTCTTCGAAAGTCGGGTTGACGACGAATTCGCCGTTGATGCGGCCGACGCGCACCGCGCCGATCGGGCCGGCGAAGGGAATGTCGGAGATGGCCAGCGCAGCGGACGCGCCGTTCATCGAGAGGATGTCGGAGTCGTTGATCTGATCCGCGGCGAGCAGCAGCGCGACGATCTGGGTGTCGTAGAGGTAGCCCTTCGGGAAGAGCGGGCGCAGCGGACGGTCGGTCATGCGCGAGGTCAGGATTTCCTTCTCGGTCGGGCGGCCTTCGCGCTTGAAGTAGCCGCCCGGGAATTGCCCGGCGGCGGAGGCTTTTTCCTTGTACTCGACGGAAAGCGGGAACCAGGTTTGCCCGGCTTTCACTTTCGTCTGCGAAACGGCGGTCACCAGCACCACGGTCTCGCCGCAGGTGACGACGACGGCGCCGTCGGCCAGCTTGGCGAGTTTCCCCGTTTCGAAGGTGATGGGGTTCGAGCCGACCTGGCTCGTGATTTTGTGTATGTTCATCTTGTCTGTCTTTCGTGTGATTGCGCCCGGCAACAAATCCGGGCGCGGGTTGGTTTCGGACAGACCCTAAAGTAGAGAAAAGGGTTGGCAGGGACTGTCCGGCGGCGGAGGGGGAAAACGCTTCCCCGTTGCCCGCCGATTCATGCGCGACGGCCACGGGATGAACCGTGGCCGTCGGAGGAAAGGGGTTTACTTGCGGAGGTTCAGGCCTTGGAGGAGCTTCTGGTAGCGTTCCTCGGAATTGGCCTTCACGTAGTCGAGCAGCTTGCGGCGCTGGGCGACCAGCTTGAGCAGGCCGCGGCGGGACGAATTGTCCTTCTTGTGCTGCGAGAGGTGCTCGGTGAGGTGCGTGATCCGCTGGGTCAGCAGCGCGACCTGGTAATCGGCGCTGCCGGTGTCGTTTTCGTGGGCCTTGAAATCGGCCACATTGATGGTGCTTTCGCTCATTGGGATGTTCTGTTCGATCCAGCCACCTTGGCCGGTCCGCCCTTGGTCGGGACGGCGGAAGAAAGCGGATTCTCAGGGCATTGCAAGCACGGAATCCGGCGGATGGATGTTTGTTCCTCCAAGGTTCCTCCATTGGGAAAGGGAGGGGCTGTTTTCGAGCCACGATGGGTTTCAGGGGCCAGGATGGATAGGATGAGAATGTGAAAAAACCGTATCCGGAAGGTTCAAAAATCCCATTCATCCTATCCATCCCGGTCCCAAAACCGATCTGGCGGGCGAAGAGGACCATGCCTTCTCCCTGATGGAGGAACCCTGTTTGTTCCTCCCTCCGATCTGTCCGCGCCCCGGTTTCCGATTTATCTAAACGCCATCCGGCTCCGGATGGTCGATTTCATCCATGCGTCTGCTCTGGCAGCAGATGGCTTTGAAAATCCATTGCCGCGTGAAGGATGCGGATGACTTCAACGGTATCGCCGTTGACGGAGAAAAAAATGACGTGCCTGCCGCAACGGGCGGAACGGCAGTCTTCGGTCAAGTCCGGCCTGAGCTTGAAATCTTCCGGACAGGCACGGATTTCTTCGAGCTTCCGCCAGATTCCGTCGAGGTAACGGGTTTCCTGTCCCTCCCCCCATATCCGGAGGGTGTAGTCGGAAATGGATTGAAGATCGAGCCCGGCGGCGGGCGAAAGAGCGAGGTTCATCGCTTTCCTCTGGCGAACTCCAGAAATTCCTCCTTGCCGCGGATCGGGATGCCTTCGCCGCGTTCAAGCTGTGCCAGGCCAACGCCGATTTCGTCTCTCAGCCGCTGGTTGGCGGCGTCGCGCTCAAACATCAGGCGCAGGGATTCCCTCACCACTTCGCTGGCGTTGTTGTAAAGGCCGGACTCGACCTTGAGCCGGACCTGGTTTTCGAGTTCTGGCGTCAGCGAAACGTGCATGATGTAATCCCTTCGTTCTTCAAATTCCCTACCCTGTCATCCAGAGATTGTCAATCTATGGGGTGTGGACAGTACCGATTCCACGCACGGTTGCAGTTCGAGGTTCCCACCTGTCTGCCGGAACCGGGCAAGGCGATTGTCGCGCGTCCCGTGCCGGAGCCGTCGTATGGTTGCAGGGTTTTGCGCTGGTTGGCTCCCGTTGGTGCGGTTTGGGGGCTGGGTTGTATAATAGCGTGTATAAGGCTTGGCGGTGGGGACGGGGCATCCCCCGCCCTTTCCGGCACGCTGGAAAGCCGCACTGAAACAAGCCAAGCCAGTATTGGCCTTTAGGGGTATTTCCTGAAACGCGGGATTTTCTCCAGCCGCTTTTCGGCGCGTTTGAAGATTTCGCCGGGGGAGATTCCGAGGACAAAGGCAAGCCTGCCGATGGTTTCGGCGGATGGCGCTGCGCCGCCCGGCTTTTCAAGGATGGTGATGAAGGAACGCGCCAAGCCGCTACGGGCTGAAAGTTCGTTTTTGGAGAGGCCACGGGCTTCCCGGAGCTTGATAAGCTCCAAGCGCAACGCGTCCCTGAAGGCTTCTGCCCACTCTCCGGCATCCATAGCCTGCCATGATGGGCGGCACAATCCATGCGTAGGGGTTCAATATTTGAGTCAGTTTGCTTGACGGCATCTTTTCGGCTGTTAGCTAGGGGGCAGATGCTTGGAGCAAATTGCAACCTATCCAAGCCACCCCCAACTAATTATATGAAACTCCCTGACCCCAGAACTGCATTGGCGCTCCTTGCGCTTGCCATGCCCGTTGCCGCGCAGACTGGCGAAAAGCCGCCAGCCCCCAAATCCCACATCATAATCGTGAAGGATTATTTGGGCAAAGACCGGATTATTCACGATGCCGATGGTGACGGTTGGGACGATACCTGGTGTATAATTTTTTCAGGCATCAAACATAGAAACAAGACGCAAGACACTGACGGCGATGGACTTACGGATTATGAAGAGATGATCTTGAAGCGTGACCCCTTTGTTGAGGGGCCTTTGCCCAGAGAAGCAACGCCCGAAGAAATCGCGGAAGCGAAGGCTGCGGCGGAAGCAGCGCACCGTCAAGCCGTGCAGCGTTGGAATGACAAGGTTGCGGCTGCGCGTGCGGCTGGTGTCCGTGAATTGATTTCAGCCGAGAACCCTGAAACTGACCCGCGTATCGCGGCGCGGACTCAGGCAATCGAAAACCTCAAGCTGGAAGCGGCAAACGCTGCTGCCGTGGCTCCCGCGCAGCATTTGGCATTGGAAACGAAAGCAAATGAGCTTGGCATCCCCTTATATCATGACGCCGGGAACGGGACAAAAGCGCTCTTTGGCGGGCAAACCGAAGATGGGAACGTGATTTTCACGGGCAGCCATATGGATGTTCATTTTGGAACGATTGGCGCAAACCGCTATTATGCCATTCCCGAAGTCTGGCCTGACCTCGGTGGAACTCCGGCCCCCCTTGCGGCTGGTTCCATCATTGGCAGCGATGCGGGTGCGGGGTTTGCGTGGCTAAGCACCGACCTTACGGACGGCTTTGTCAGCGAGGATGAAATTGGGCTGACCGGGACTTTTTTGGTTCTCGTCCTAAATTCAGGAGTCACCGGGACATTCTTTCCGGGGTATGAGAAGCCGTTGCGGGCGTTCCTCGGCATCGAGTTTGAATCTGACGAGGGTACGCATTACGGCTATCTGGACATTTACATGCCTGCTGGTTGGGAAATGGGCTACATCATGGGATGGGCTTACGAGTCGGAACCGGGCAAGGCGATTGTCGCGCGTCCCGTGCCGGAGCCGTCGTATGCCTTGCTTGCGGGAGCGGGGCTTGCTCTTATGTTGGCAAGACGCAGTTCGTGCATGAGAAGGATTCAAACGGCGCACGAAACATGAAAGCCTGCCTCGCATCCCTGATCCTGCTTGCGTCGCCGGCCTGCGCGGCGGTGTTCGTTCTGCCGCGTCCGGTTTTGGGGTCGCCGATGGTATCCATTGACCTGAATGGAGACGCGGTGAACGACGTTTCCGTCTTCTTTCATAGCTATTCCATGACCATCGGCGGCGTTTATGTGAGCGGGGTGAGCCTCTTCTTCGGTCCTGATGTGGAAATTTTCGGCACGATTCCTGACGGTCCCGGAACCCCATTGATCCCGGCCGATCTGTTCCCGGGATCGATCCTCGGCCCCTCGACACCTGTTGGCACATGGAGCGCGCCGAACAATTCCCCGGTATCAATCACCTCATCGATCCGTCAAACTTCATATCATGTCACACCTTTCCCATCGTACACGGAGGGCAAGGAAAACATCTTCATCGGTTTCCGCCTCCGCGAGCAGGAGGGATATCGCTATGGGTGGGTCGATGTGCAGTTCACCGATCCCGATCCCTCCGAAGATTCCGTGAAAATCCTCCCGGATATCAACGGCATCTACCTCGGCGATTTCCACGAGGCCGCGGTGATGGTGGCTCCGATCCCCGAACCTTCGCAGGTGCTGCTGGCGGGAGCGGGGCTTGCTCTCATGCGGATGAGACGCCACAGGAGCTTGAAGAAAGACCACCAGCGCCTCGAAAGATGAACGCTAGAATCCGATCGGAGCCCGAGGCGGTTCGATCAACGCCTGGGCGTGGGAAACCGAGCCTGGCAAGGCGATTCTGGCCGGAACCGTGCCGGAGCCGCAAAGCCTGCCGCTTGGTTTGTTGGGCCTGGGTTTGCTGTTCCGGCGGAGCAAACCGCCATCAGCCAGAGGCTAACCCGCATTTCTCAAGCGATCCCGGCGGCCCGTGGTCAAGCGTAGGTAGTCCCGCCTTCAGGCGGACGAAGGGTGCTCATGGCGCTTTTACACGGTGTCGTCGCTCACAGGACCATTCGCGTCCGGCTGAAGCCTGGACGACATGTCACTGAATCGCGAACTGCATCTTCGTGGGAGAAATGCGGACTTGGAGGGCAAGGCTTGCCTTCTTGGGCTATAGCGGTCATCCTAGCGGCTTGTCGGATGTTTTCGGGCCTGTAGCTCAGCGGTTAGAGCAGAGGACTCATAATCCTTTGGTCGTGGGTTCGAACCCCACCGGGCCTACCTCGTCTCACGACTCCGGCACGCGAGGATCGTGGACAGATTCTTCCCAGTCCAAGCAGCGAATCTTTGATTTCGAATCGCTTGCGACATGGATCGTTTTGAGAGGTTCTCATTTTTTGCCTTTGGACCGTGACCACACACCGGGAGGAAAGGTTTCCAGACAGCCCGGCCCGGGGGCCTCTTGCCCGTTGTCCTGCCCGTCATTCCAACCCACGCACACCTCCGGGGAATTCGGGGAACATTTCGGATAAAAAGGGTTGTCATGCTCGCTGGCAGCACGGCCTTAGTGAGGTCCATGGAAAATGAGACGCAGACCGAGCGAATTCAGCTCAGCGCCCACAGAATCCGGGAGAAAATTCGGATCATCGGGGCGATGGGCGAGATTTTCCAGCTGTTCGACGGGGTGGAAGGTCCGATGAAGCTGGAACCGGACTGCCTCGGGGTGATCGGGAAGCTGATCGTGGACCGGGTTTCTGACGTTTTCGAGGCGTTGGGGGAGCTTGAGGATTTGGTGGAGGGGGATCCAAATACGTTCGTCACAGCGCTCCTACTGCTGGGAGGAATGACAGCAGCACGTCCCCTTGCGTGTGCGTTGGCGACCCTGATTCTCACTTGGAGAAGAAGCGGCCAGCACCGGGAAAGAATCCTCAAGATTCTCTGCGAGGATCGACTTTGTGGAGCACTCATCAGGGCTGCTGGAATCGAGAGAAAGCGAAGCAAAAAGCGGACGGTTCTCCAGCGTTCCTAATGTGGTCGATTCAACGGAAATGCCGATTCCCTGCTGAATCGGCTATTCGTGGCGAAATTCCTTATCCAAAGGCAAGGATAAGAGAAGGCTAGTCACGAGCCGCCTTTGAAGAAGAGTCCTTTCAGAAAGGGAGCCGCTTTGCCCACTACATCCCCCGCCCAGCAAAGAAGCGATTGCAGGAACGTGACCAGCAGACGGAAGTAAAAGCAGCATCCAATCCAGTGCTTCACCGCTTTGGAACCTGAAACGGCGAGCTCTTCCAAACGGTCTTCTTTTAGTTCTTCGAAGAAGGGTTCGAAAACGTCCCTTCGGATTTTTCTAGGAAGTAAGAAACCAAGCCCAGAGGCAATGCCCTCTATATTTGAATCTCGAAACGACCGATATAATTCGACCTGCCACGAATACCCATACTTAGTGCAAGACCAATTATATAGACAGCATACGAACATGAAAAATGTAGTAGTTTCGCTAAATGATGATTCGCTTGAAGGCCTGAACGTCAGTGCATACAGCCAGACAAAGGCTGTAAACAACCAAGCGAAGCATGCAATCTTGACGGATATTTTTTCAAATGTCCACTTTATGCCCTGTTTAGCAGATTCCATAACGAGCAGCGATTGGAGTGTAGAACGAAGCGGCTTCGCGTAGGGCCTTGGCGCCCTCGCCCGTCAGAATGTATCGGCGCTCCTTGATGCGCTGACCGTGGACGACTTTTTCGTCGTAGCGTCCTCGAACGAATTTCGCGTCCTCCAGCCTGCTCATCAGCTGGTAGAATGCGGGACCACTCTTGGAAATTTTCGCCTGCTTCAAAGCCTCGCGTAGCTCGCGGCCCGAAAGTTCCGTGGCTCCCAGGGCATCAAGCACCGCGATTTGCAGGTGGGACAATTCAGGCAAGCTCATGATGAGTTAGCTAATGCCATGTTATGTAACGCCTGTCCAGTACAATTTTTTACCCTTCCGCGACAGCCGAAACAATGCCCTGCTACTGACTTCCCAATGGCCGACGATTGGACCCCCGAAGAACTCCGCGCTGCAACCCGAGCTTACCTCTGGATGCTACGTTCAGCGAACGCAGGCACGATGCCCAATAAGGCTGCTGTGCGCAGGGCTCTTTTGGCCGGTCCACTCAAAGAGAGAAACGACCAAAGCCTAGAATTCCGATTCAGGAACATTTCTTCCGTCCTCGATGGCATGCGCCGCGAATGGCTCAAGGGATACCGGCCAGCTAGACAGGTAGGCGCAAACGTCACCAAGGCGATTGCCTCCTTTATCGCCGACTACGAAAGCAACCAGCGCCACCACCAAAGAGTCACGTTCCTTGCCGCGGCCATTCCTCCCGAAACCATCCGACTTGCCGCTTCTCGACTCGCGCAAGGAGAGCCCTTTCCTTATGCTGACTCAATCGCCTACGATGCCATCTTCGAGGGCAAGCCACTTTCGCCAAAGGCCGTGATCGGCTATGCTGGCTTGCTTCATTATGGCGCACCGTTGCTTTCCGAGGACTTCGCCGGGGGCGAGGAAACCAAAGCATTCGAGAAGCTGAGGACATCTGGGATCATCGTTTCGCCAAAGCTGCCAAAGGAGGCTCAGCCCGAAAGCGACGAATTCCGAGCGGAGGTCAGAAAAAGAAAACAAAAAGAATTTGCCGCGCCTCCGGTGGGCCAGCAGAAACCAAAGAAGGTAGTCACTACTACCACGGCATTCGTTCGCGATCCCGAGGTCGTGGCCTTCGTGGAGAAACGAGCCAATGGCGCATGCGAGCATTGCGGTAAACCCGCACCCTTTTTTCGCAAGGACGGAACACCTTACCTAGAAGTTCACCACATTGAGCCCTTGGCCGAACAAGGTACCGATACGGTAGAGAACGCTGCCGCACTCTGTCCGAACTGCCACAGGGAGTGCCATCATGGCGAGAATGCGCCGAAACTGCGGGATTTCCTTTTGACGAAAATTGCCGCTCTTCTTTAGTCCCAAATGAGTGATTCTGCATATTTTCAATCTCTCACCCAAGAAATCCACGCTCTTAAGAATCGAGTGCGTCATTTCATCAAAGATAGGCACTGGTTGTCGGACGGCCTTTGGAAGGAGAGTGTGCTCCGGGCTGTCATTAGGCGGCATTTGCCCAGGTCACTTGGCGTGGGGACAGGGTTTATCGTGAAAGCAGAGGACGTATCCACCCAAATCGACATTCTAATCTTCGATACAACAAAGCCAATCCTGTTTCAGGATGGCGATTTTATCATCGTCACACCTGACCTTGTTAGAGCCATTATTGAGGTTAAAACAAAAATTGGAAAGAGCGATCTTATTCAAGAATTGGAGAGACTAGCAGACAATCACTATTTTGTTGCGTCCACCGCATTATGTCAACTTTTTGTCGGCCTTTTTTCTTTTGATTGCGACAATATTGATTATAGGGATTTGCTTTCGTCTTTGGATGCAACGGCGCAGGGTAATTCTCGCAAAAAAATTCATTGTGTTGCTTTGGGCGAAAACCTTTTCACTAGGTTTTGGCATTGTCCACCTGAGACGCCACGACATCCGAACGAATTGTGGCGGGCTTACAATCTGCCAAGAAGATCACCTGCTTACTTCATTCATAACATTATCGAGAGCCTGTGTGAGAAATCGGTGTTAGACAACGATTCCGTATGGTTTCCTCGAGAAGGAAAAGAACAATTTATTCTTGGTGATCAATTGTTTACTAAAAATGAATAACCCAGTGGAATTTTCTAATTTAATTGAACCTCTATCTCAAATACTCGAATTATGAAAGAATGCTATGGGCAACATGGATGGAGAGAGTTTCATCAGAACAGGAAAAACATCCTCACAGAATTTGACAAAATTATTGAGCAGATTTCAAATAGACCAGTAAAGACAGCACATGGAAATGGTGTTGAAGCTTACATTCGAAAATGGCTATCTGAATTTCTACCAAAGAAATATGGAGTTACATCTGGCTATATTATATCAGGGCTATATGGAAGCACAAACATATACCATTTCGACATAATAGTATATAATTGTCTCGATGCTCCGGTTCTGTGGACCGAAGGAAACGAGGACAATAATGAGCAAGGTAAATATAGGGCTATTCCAGCACAGCATGTAGTTGCAGTGTATGAAGTCAAATCAAAAATATCTGTAAAAAGCGTTCGAGATGCACTAAGCAAGCTAACTCAAATCAATGAATTCTCCGATCAGTTGAGCAAGAATTATAGCTGTGGCATGATTTTCATTGACTTGAAAAATAGCGAAAATAACTCACATTCCATTCTCAGAGAATTGCACAAAGGAAAGGATATATTTGGCTTTAAAGGCGGGGTGATACTTAGGTACGAAAATGACGACCAAATTACAGGCGTCATTTCCATATTTAACGCCAATGATATAAATTCAAATAATCATATTGGACCGTTGGCGCGGCCCATTGATGATCTAAAAATATATCGAAATGAAGATGGAAATGTTCAAATAGCAGAGCAAGGCGCTGGCATAATTCTTGTTGTAACGGCAGAAAATACATGGTCAGTTTCAAAGATGTATAGTTCCGAATATGTTAATGATGGAATTTTGTTGTGCTTAAGTTGGTCAAGGAGTAATTTTTCCAGATTTTGCGTGGATTTTTTGGGTGTTTTAGATGGAATGCCGTATAATGATCAGAGGCGCCAATCTTTTGGAATGATATTTGATAGCTTACGCTTAGAGAAAGCTCCTCTCCAGTCAATGACACCCGAGCCAGATTATCCATTTCTTTCCGTTTCTTTGCATAGCGGGGGGGTGAATGGAGAAAAGCTTTTGATTAGGCATGAAAAAGATTCGGCTATTATTGAGTATTGGATAAAAGTTACCAACGAAGGAGCGGTGGATGCAGAAATTTCTGACAATCGATTTAAAGATAAAATCGTCTTACCTCCGGGTAAAATATGTATTAGAAAAGAAATTTTAAGCTTAACCAGCAATGATCCAAATAAAAATATGAGGGATATATTGAGTGGCGATGGCCTGAATTTTAAGTATCGGTTGATATATAAATTTGGGAAGGAGGAAAAGAAAATATTCGCGATCGAAAAAGAAATAAAAATATCGGACGGAAATATTTATATGATAGATCTTGGGTGCTGATTAAAAACGAGAAAATTATCTCAAAAATAATGTATATTATTCTCAATACTACGCGATGCGTCTTACAGTGCTTTCGACTCCCCAATACTCGCCCCGGTCACATCCACCAGCTGCACGATCACCTGCCGGTCCTCGACATTTTCGATGGTGATCGACTTCAGCTTGGGGGTGATGTAGCTCAGTAGCTCCTTGTGGACCTCGGCCTTGAGCTTCAGCGACACCTTCGGGTCGTCGGACTGGGCAATTTCGATCAGTTCCCGGATGGGGTTGTAATCGGCCTCCTGACAAAGACGGAAAATTTCCTCCCGTGCTGCGGTCAACGGGTTCCGCGATCCCTTCGGGCGTCCGGCACCGGGTCTGAGTCCTCCTCGTGGCATGGATCACTCTATCCTGCCCGTGATGCGCCCGTACAATTCAAAGCTACGGGAGGGTTGAAAAAGATTCAGTGACAATCAGAGAGGGCCGGGAAGAAGGCTGTGGGGCGCAGGGAACCATGCCACTCACACGAAGGGTCTAGGAATTCACTTTCGGGTGCCGGGCTCTGTGGGATCGGCAAAGAGTTCGGCAATCGGCACGTTCAACGCCTTGGCTAGAAGTGGGATTTCTGCGTCCACGACCCGGCGCAAGCCAGCCTCAATCTTCGAAAGCGATGCGCGACTCAGGTCGAGGCCCACGAGGTTGGCTGAGGCGCGTTTTGATATTCCTCCTCGTGGTAGGATTGGTTTTTCCGCGCTCGATATAAGTCAACACCTTAGCGGGGGATATTTCCTTGACCAAGGTCTTGTTGAAATACTCCTGGTCCCGTTTCAGGCGATGCAAAACTCCCTCATAAGTCACCTTGCCGATCTGACCGTCCTTGTATTCCTTCAATCTTGCCGCCATGTAGCGGCTAAAGGCTTCGCCCATCGTCATGCCGGGGCCGTTCTTCTCCAGTTCCTCCAGATGCTTGAGGTAATGGGCAATCGCGTCTTTGACCGAGCCTCCCTTGTCACGAAGCGCTTTTTCGCCCTCGGCAGCAATCACCCGGAGGCGTGAGGAAAAGGGCAACGGTTCCTCAATCTGATTCTGACGGTATTCCGCCAGCTCCTGCGCATAGGCCAGCGCTTCCTCGGGGTTCCTGAAATATGTTCGTGGGTTCGTTGGCCTTCCATCCACGCAAATGACCATCCGTTTTCGTTCGGGATACCGTGTGACTCGTGGCCAGAGAGGACGAAGGACTTCTGATTTCTTGGTGCTCATCGGCACCTGACAAGGCTGCGTGGCTGTCAGCTTGTACAACGAAAAATGCCCGTGCCCGCAGCCCGCATTCTATGGCTAAGGGATTTTAGACCACGTAAGCGATCATTTCTAAATCACTTACGGCCCGTGGCTTACGGTTCTAACAGCACCTCATAATCCTTTGGTCGTGGGTTCGAACCCCACCGGGCCTACCAGTTCTCGCGATTTTCCGCGCGAGGACATAGGGAAGAGTCTCATTATTTCTTGCTACAGCCCAAGATCTAGAAGCGCGGGCAAAACGAAGCTACCGCCGCCGGTGCTGCATGAGTCTCCGGCGCAAGCGGCCAGCAGCATCAGGGCGCTTGAAGCCTCAGGGATTACTTCGGCTTCAATGCGAAAGAAAAAATCCTGTGAGAACCCGTTTAAAGTCTTCTGAGGAGCAGGGAGATGAAGGCGAGGCGGATCATGGCCAGGGAGGATTGCAGCTTCCTCTCGAAGTTCTCTCTCGCTGTCTCGAATTTAGCGCACCCCGTGGGCGCGGAGAAATTTCTCCCGCAGTTCACGGCGCAAATCTTCGATCTGGGTTTTTATACCGATGCCCTCTCGATGTTCGGCAACCAGGCTCCTTCAAGTGACGGCTTGAATCTGAGCAGCCGGTTCCATCTGCAAATCAGCCAATAGGCTCGTATCCGCCGTTTTTCATCAGCGCCCGTGAAAAATCGTGACGAAAGCCGGTTGGCTTGGTCCAACCTGGAGAATGCCTGCGAATTTTCCTGCCCCCATGCAGCCGCCCGAGAAATGCGGTGACCTGCCGGAATGTGGGCAGGGAAAGCTGCCGGATTTCGCCGAGATTTACGAAACCCATGTCAGGGCCGTTTACTACCTGGCCCTTCGCTGGCTGGGTGATGCCTCGAAGGCGGAGGACGCCACGCATGATGTGTTTCTCAAGGCTTTCCGCCATCTCGCGGATTTCCGGAGGGAATCGGAAATCCGCACCTGGCTTTACCGCATCGCCATCAACCACTGCAAAAATCTTCGCTCCACATGGCATCAGCGGAATGTGACCTTGACCAAGGACGGCGGGTTTGCGGATGGCGCGATCATCGATGCCACCACCCCGTTGCAGGTGGCGGCGGCGAAGGATCTGGGACGGGGCATCCAGCGGGCCCTCGATGCGCTGCCCGAGGAATACCGGATCCTGCTGCTCTGCGTGGCCGACGAGGAGATGAGCTATGAGGAGATCGCGACGCTGACCGGCCAGAGCAGCGATGCGGTGCGGGGCAAGCTTTACCGTGCTCGCAAGGCTTTTGCGGCGGCATTCAAACCATTCACCTGAGCCATGAAACAACGACTGAACCACGAGACCGGCGAACGAACGGAGGAGGAATCGTCCATGGTCGGGAATCATCGGACGGAGGAAACCCTGGCCTTCGATTCCCCGGAAGCCATGATCCGGTATGATGCCGCCCGCACGACCGTTCCACCGCAGATGCGGGATCGCGTGATGCGGTCCATTTCACAGGAATCCGGTGAATCCAACCCCAGGCCATGGTGGAAGCGATGGATGCCGTTTTAGCCGATCCGCCGCTACGGACAGACCGTCCGCGACTGGCCGCGAAAAGGCTGGATGAGGCCGCGGCAGCGCTCGCGGAGTGTGAAATCTGTCATCACCGCTGCGCCGCGAACCGCCTGGCCGGGCCGGCGGGCCGCTGCGGCGCGGGCGCGGAGCCCCATGTCTTTTCCGCGCAGGTCGAGGTCGGCGACGAATGGGAAATCATCCCCGCCTACGCCGTCGCGCTGGCCGGCTGCAACATGCGCTGCGCTTTCTGCATCACCGGCGACGAAAGCTGGCACCCCCGGCGCGGCCAATGGCACGCCGCCGCCGCTGTCGCCAAACGGGCGACAGCCGCCATCGAAAGCGGCCGGGCCAAAAGCCTGCTGGTACTCGGCGGCGAACCCACCGTCCATCTTCCATGGCTTCTCAAGCTCGTGGCCGCGATGCCGGAGAGCGCGCGTCTGGCGCTGAAAACCAACGGGCTTTCCTCCGCACCGGCGCGCGCAATGCTGGCGGGGCTTTTCGATGTCTGGATCGTGGATTTCAAATTCGGCAACGATGCCTGCGCAGAGGCGCTTTCGCGCACACCCGGTTACACCGCGGCCGTTCGCGAAACGCTTCGGTGGGCTGCCGGGCATGCGGATCTCATCATCCGCCACCTGCTCATGCCCGGCCATGTCGAGTGCTGCTGGCGGCCGGTCGCGGGGTGGATCGCGTCTCATCTGCCATCGGCGAAGGTCAGCCTGCGCTCCGGCTATTGGCCTTCGTGGAAGGCGGCCGGTCATGCGCCTTTAGACCGCCCGCTCGCTGCCGCGGAGCTGTCCGCCGCGATGGAAACCGCCCGCTTTTTCAACCTCCGCCTGGTGCCATGACCGAGGAATTCCCAAGTGAAAGCAGCCTTCTCGTCCTGCCCGACGGCCGCCTGCTGGTCAGGAATGTGACGCCGGAACTGTCCGCGCTGCTGACGGCGCTCCAGCCGGAAAATTCCGACCTGGCGCTGCGGACGACGCTTTCCGAAACGCCCGATCTCCAACCGAACACCCGACCCGATCCATGAATTTTTCCGAAGAAATCGAGACGCTCATCCGCGCGCGCTATCCTATCATCTACATCGTCACCGGCGAGGAGCTGCGGGCGCAGAAGGTCGTGGTGGACATCGCCAAAAAGCGCGACAAGAACGCCTTCGAGTGGAGCTACAGTTCCGGCATTGTGCCCGCGGGGATGTCCATCCAGTCCCAGAAAAACCGCGGCGGCGCGACGAAGGACCCGCTGCTGGCGCTGGATCAGGTGATCGATCAGGTGGACCCGGCGGTTTATATCTTCAAGGACTTTCATCCGTTTTTGACCAAGAACAACTTCGCGGTGGTCCGCAAGCTCAAGGACATCGCGCTGCAGTTGAAGAGCAGTTACAAGACGATCGTGCTCATTTCGCCGGTGCTGGAGATTCCGGTCGAGCTGGAGAAGGAGATCACGGTTCTGAATTTCCCCGCGCCGGGACGCGATGAGTTGGCGGAACTGCTGCAGAACATCCTCGCCGACGTGCAGAAGATCCGGAAGGTGAAGATGGATCTCGACGAGGCCGGGCGCGAGCGCCTGCTCCAGGCGGCGCTGGGTCTGACCCTGGGTGAAGCGGAAAACGTCTTCGCCAAGATCATCGTCACCGGCGACGGCCTGGAGGCGGACGATGTGCAGGCGGTCTTCGCGGAGAAACAACAGATCATCCGCAAAAGCGGCCTGCTGGAATATTACTCCGCGACGGAGAGTTTCGACAGCGTGGGCGGGCTCGCCGCCTTGAAAGACTGGCTGGAAAAGCGCTCGCTGGCCTTTTCGAAGGAAGCCCGTGATTTCGGTCTGCCGGCGCCCAAGGGAATCCTGATGCTGGGTGTGCAGGGCTGCGGCAAAAGCCTCTGCGCCAAGGCGGTTTCCAGCCTCTGGCAATTGCCGCTGCTGCGCTTCGACATGGGCCGCATGTTCAACAGCCTGGTGGGTTCGTCCGAGGAAAACGTCAGGAAGGCGGTGGCCGTCGCCGAGTCCGTGGCCCCGGCGATCCTGTGGGTGGATGAAATCGACAAGGCCTTCGCGGGTTCGCAGGGATCGGGCTCCAGTGACGGAGGAACCACCGCGCGGGTGTTCGGCACCTTCCTCACGTGGCTCTCGGAAAAAACCTCGCCGGTCTTCGTGGTGGCCACGGCCAATGATATTTCGCACCTGCCGCCGGAACTCCTGCGCAAGGGGCGGCTGGACGAGATCTTCTTCGTGGATCTTCCCGCCCAGAGCGAGAGGGAGCAGATCTTCGCGATCCACCTGTCGCGCCGTCAGCGGGCGCCGGGGGACTTCGACCTGCCCCTGCTCGCGGAAAACAGCAAGGATTTCAGCGGCGCGGAGATCGAGGAAGCGATCATCAGCGCGATGTACGATGCCTTCTATGCGGGCCGCGGACTGGAGACCGGCGACATCCTCAAGGCGCTCCACGAAACCGTCCCGCTTGCCCGCACCATGGACGAACAGATCAACCAGCTGCGGTCCTGGGCCGGCGGACGGGCGCGGGATGCCAGCGCGGGCCGTCCGGACCCTGCCGCATCCTCCTCGCGGCGCATGGAATTCTGAGAATCGGGATTTCCGCGTGAGCAATCCGCGCCTGCCTTGTCGAATCATTCACCACACCCGCACGCCATGGGAGCTGTCCTGATTCTCACCCCTGTCATCGTATCCGCCTGGCCGGCCTTCGCCACAGCGGTGGCCAGCGCCGCGGCCTCGCTGGGCTACAGCAGCGTCAAAGAGCTGACCGAGCTGGAATCGGGCGAAATCGCCTCATCGGAGACCGGCCTTGCGATCGACGTTCCCAACAGCGAGGTTCTGACCGATCAATTGGGTCTTGCGGAGAAGCTCAGTTTCACGCGCGAGGGCGTCACCGTGACCATCCGCCGCGATGAGCGGGGCAAGGCCTCGCTGCACGTCAACGGCGCCGGCCACAGTCAGGACGAGCTGAGGCGGCTGGGGGAGGAGATGAGCCGGCGCCTGGTGCGGGATTACGTCTATCAGCAGATCAAACACGAGATGCAATCGCGGAACTTCGTCCTGGTGGAGGAAACCGAGGACGAAGCCCACGCCATCCACATGACCGTCCGCCACTGGGACCACTGAGCCATGAACCAAAAGGAATTCGCCATCACCATCACGCCGGAGGGCCGGGTGGAAGTTCACATCCAGGGCTACAAGGGAAAGGCCGGCTGCCAGAGCGCCGCGGCGCTCATGGAGAAAATCGTCGGCCACATCGACTCCCAGCGGGAGACCAGCGAAGCCTACGAGCCGGAAGAGACCGTGCGCATCGATCAGCGCCACTGAGCAAACCGGCCGCCGCTCCTGGTCATGAGCACGTCACCCTACTATCCGCCCCGGGCCGGCAGGCGATCGCGATTCCTCGCCGCAATGAACCGGCTGCGGATCCGGATGCGGGCGCCGCACATCGACGACTCGGCGGTGCAGGAGATAGGCGTTTTCATCAGGGGTATCCCATGGTTGCTGATTCCGGGCCTGATGTGGCGGCAACAGGGCAGGACTGCCCTGGGTGCCTGCGTGGCGGCGGCCTGGGTCATCCTGGTGGCGATCTTCATCATCAGTCTCGATGAGTTTATCGCCAATGCCGCGGCCATGCTGGCAGCTACGCTGCACGCCATTTCGGCCGCAGCCGTCCTGATGGTGCTGTGCCCGCACTGGCAGGGCTTTTCCCGAATATGGCGGACCACGTTGTTTACCTCATTGCTGGTGCTCGCGCTCTATACCGTGGGGCTGCGGAATATGCTTCCACCGTTCGCGCAGCGGCTCACCTCTAATGGAACCACCGTCATGATTCACCAGGCGAAGTGGTTTGCCCGCCATCCATGGACTCAGGGCGAATGGGTGGCCTACCGCCTCCCCGCGGGCGGGACGAACTTCGACCGCATCCTCGCCCTCCCCGGTGACACCATCCGCTTTCATCGGGATTCGTTCGAAGTGAACGGGCGCCTTTTCGAGAGGGTGTCCCCGCTCATGCCGACGGACGGAGAAGAGGTGCTGACTACCGGAACCTATTTCATCTGGCCCACCGAAGCAAGTTTCGCTCACGCAGGCGGCAACCAGCAGAACCTTCTCCTCGGCCTCGCCACGATCGGTGAGGATGACATTCTTGGCAGGCCCTATCGCCGATGGTTCTGGAAATCTCCCGTTCTAAAAACGCTGAAACCCCTGCCTGACACCGCGCATCCTTCGCCTCCATGAGCCGATTCTCCAAACTCGAATTCCAGAACCTCTCCCCGGAACGCCTCGAAACCGCGCCCGAATCTCTCCCGCGGGGCGAGGCCTATCACCTCCACAAAGCCGCCGCCGCGTTCGAGGACGGCGAATTCGAGGAGGCCCTTCGCGAGTATGCCAAGGCGCTGGAGCACAATCCCAGGAATCCTCTCCCCTGGACCGGCCAGGTGCGCATGCTCATCGAGCTGGGCGAATTCCGCGAGGCCAAGCTCTGGGCGGACAAAGCCCTGGAAATGTTCCCGCACGAACCCGAACTCCTCGCCGCAAAAGCCGTGGCCCTTGCGAGGATGGGGGATTTCAAAGCCGCCATGGCCTTCTCCGACGCCTCCTTCACCGAACGCGGCGAGTCCGCCTACCTCTGGACCGCACGGGCCGATGTGCTGCTGGCGCAGGAGCAGACAAAGGCCGACTATTGCCTGGAGCGCGCGGTCGCTCTCGACCCCGCGAATTGGCTGCTGCACTGGCTCATCTCGCGCATCAACTCGTACTACGGCCGCTTCGTCCAGGCCCTGACCTCCGTCCAGAAAGCCCTTGCCCTGGACGCCTCCCGCATCCAGCTCTGGCTTCAGGCCGCGCTCTGCCAGCAACAGCTCGGCCTGCATGCCGCCGCAGCCGAATCCGGTCATCACGCCCTGCGTCTCGATCCGATGAATCCGCTCGCCCGCGAAATGGTGGCAACCCTCGAAATCACCCCGCCGCTTTTCGTCTGGTGGCGGCGGTTCCGGCAACTTTTCCGCAAATGAACGTCCACCCTCTGCTAGAAAGCCTTCTGGTCGAAGCAACCCGGCTTCATGCCTCGGATCTCCACCTCATCGCCGGCGTGCCCGCCTCGGTCAGAGTCAACGGCGAGATCATTTTCATCGGCAGCGATGTCCTTCATCCGGAGCATCTCGAAGCCATTTCCATCCAGCTGTTCAATCCCGCCCAGCTTGAGACGTTTGCGACCGAGTGGGAATTATGCGTTTCACTGAACCATGACATTGCCGGCCGGCTGCGTGTCACCGCATACAGACACAACGGCCGCATCGAGTTCAGTTTCCGCTTCTGCGGCGGCGAAATTCCCACTCGCGGGGAACTGGGATTGCCCGCCAAAATCGACGAACTCGCCCGCAAGCCGAATGGTCTCGTGCTCGTCTGCGGGGCCACGGGCGCCGGAAAAACGACCACGCTCAATTACATGGTGAACCTCATCAACAGCGAGCGCCGCTGCAAAATCGTCACGATCGAAGACCCCATCGAGCACGTTCACCGCAACCAGAAAGCCATCGTCGTCCAACAGGAGCTGCTGACCGACACGCACTCCTTCCGCCGCGCCCTGACGCATGTCCTGAGACAGGATCCCGATGTCATCGTGGTCGGGGAAATGCGCGAGCCGGAAACCATCATGACCGCGCTCACCGCCGCGGAAACCGGCCACCTCGTCCTCAGCACCCTGCATTCCCCCAGCACCACCCAAGCGCTCGAACGCATCATCGGCATTTTCGAAGGCAGCACCCAGAAACAGATCGTCCTGCAGCTCGCCAATTCCCTGCAGGGCATCATCGTCCAGCAATTGCTCCCATCCGCCGATCGCTCGCACCGTGTGCTGGCGTACGAGGTTCTCGTCGCCACCTCCGCCGTCCGCAATATCATCCGGGAAGGCCAGCTCCATGCTCTGGAAAACTGTCTGCAAACCAACGCACGCGAAGGGATGAACACCATGGACGCCTGCCTGCTGGATCTTTATCAGCAAACCCGCATCACCTATGACACCGCCCTCAGCCGGGCCCGTCACCCGGCTTTTATGAACAAAGGAGGGTAGCGATACCGGAAATTCAAGCGACAAGCCCTCCTTCACCGGCAGCCCCCCGCCCC
Source organism: Haloferula sp. (assembly GCA_037190465.1). Taxonomy (GTDB): domain Bacteria; phylum Verrucomicrobiota; class Verrucomicrobiia; order Verrucomicrobiales; family Akkermansiaceae; genus Haloferula. The sequence goes on from JBBCJF010000008.1 coordinate 361,946, forward strand.
GTGCCTCCATCGACGGCATCGAATGCACCATCCAAGGCGGTCGCGATCTTGCCGATTGGGCCGCCGAAGTCGTCGAAATCCTCCCTGCCCGCGACGATGGCGGTCGGCTCGCTCCTCCGCCGGGCTATGGCCTGGACAGCTTCCGCCTGGCCGGGCCCGCATGGCCGCGCGGATTTCTCCGCGTTAAAATCGTTCAGGAACCCTGAAACCTGCCACCGTCAACATCACCGGACGGATACGCTCCACATCTTCAGACAGTCAAAGGCGAGTGGCGCGGCGGTCGCCGCGTTTAAGGAGTGTCGGCGTGCCGTCCACACTCCTTATGGTCGCCGCAAAAGATCTCCTCACCGGGCTGAGTAGTTCTGGCGAAGAACCTTTTTCTCCCCGTTTGTGGAGGTAGGCATGGGGGAAGAGAACACTAGGCTTACACTTTTGGTCAAAATCAGCTACTTTCAGGAAAGATGCATTGTCAGAGCAGATCAGCAATTTCGAGGCTCCCCCTTCCTCCCTTCCTGGCGGTTTCTTCTCTTTTTCTGCTCGGCCTGAACTTCCTTCAGGGAGCCGACGGTCCGGGAGTGCCGAACGTCGCTTACGACGAGAGCCGGGTGGGGGAAATTCTATCCATCATCGATCCCGGCAAGGCGGTTTCCGCCGCCACGCTTCACCGGGGCTATCTGTTCGTTCCCCTCAGCGCCGATCACGGCGGCGGCCAGGGAGCCGGCGCTTTCGCGTTCTACGACGTCTCCGATCCCCAAAACCCGGTCAGCGTCTTCGATTCGCGCAACGATGCTTTCACGTATCACAACAACCCCGCCTCCCTCCAATACGTCGGCAACTGGGCGGAGCTGCACCATCTTTCGGTATCCGGCGATCTCATGCTGATCTCCGAAAAGCGCAACGGCTCGGCGGGCTTCTCCATCTTCGACGTTGCCCCGCTCTACGACGATGATCCCGCGACCAAGCCGAGAACGGTTTCCCGTTTCTCGTTCGCCGGCGTGACGAGTCCCACCAACTACGACGGCTTTTCCTTCGCCCCCGCGTGGCAGGGACGGCGCTACGTCTATGCGCCCACCGGCGCGCAGGGACTCTACATCATCGATACCACCGATCCGGCCAACCCGGTGCAGCTGCGGCACCTGAGCCGCTCGGCCATCGGCAACGTGACGATGCGCGGCGCTTGGGTCATCGGCAACCTGCTCATCCTCGCCGAATCGGACGTGATGACGAACTTCCGGGCGACCACCTACGACGTTTCCGATCCGGGCAATCCGACCCAGCTCGCCACCTTCACCGGGCCCTTCGGCTATCACGGTTTCGTTTACGGCTCGGCCTTCTACGGCGGCGGCTCGCCGATCGTCCGTCACGACTTCTCCGACCCCTCGAATATCGTCGAGACCCAGCTTTACGCCGACCCCGGCTTTCAGATCCCGGAGTATGGATACGGGCACGACGGGCATTTGTTCATCGGCCATTACCCGGGCTCCACGAAATGGAAAATCAACGGCGACACCGTGGAGCCGATGGGGCGCGTCAACTCCGGACTCTTCGACGACCACGCCTTCCTCAATCCGCTCGGCAATCTCGTGATGCTCTGCAGCGATCACAACAACGATCGCAAGATCATGATCGGCATCCACGGCAAGGAGCAGGACGCGCTGCCGCCGCAGCCGCTTTTCGTCTCGCCCGCCAACGGCGCGACCGGCCGGAACGTCCTGTCGCGGGTGGGCATCTCGTTCTCGGATTTCGTGGACCCCGTTTCCGTGAACGGGGCGACGATGGTCGTGCGCAATCTGAGCACCGGTGAAGTCGTTCCCGGCAGCTATTCGGCGATGATGGGCATCGTCAACTTCGCACCCGATGCGCCGCTTGATCCCGACACCACCTACGACGTCACGCTTTCCGCCAACGGCATCAGGGACCAGGCCGGCAATTCGGTGGGCGGGGACGTGATGGTCACGCGATTCTCCACCGGCAGCTCGATCAACGGCTACACCGTCGCGCTGGCGTCTACAACTCCGGTGGAAACGGGAAGCCCGGTGAACCTCTCGGTCAACGTGACGAACGACAGCTCGTTGTCCCTCGAACATTCCTGGGACTTCGGCGACGGGTCGGCGGCGACGCCGTTCTCTCCGGCAACGAGCGCGACGCATACCTATGCCGCGCCCGGCAACTTCACGCTCCGGGTGCGCACGCGTATCGCGGGGCAAACCTACGCCCCCTCGATCACCGGCGTACAGGTGATTCACGCGCCGATTTCCCCGCAGGCGCCCTCGAACCACTCGACCATCGTCGCCGACCCTGCCCGGACGATGGTCTGGACGATCAACCCGGACAATGATTCGGTGTCGGGCATCGACACGACGGCCATGACGCGCGTGTACGAAATTCCCGTCGGCGGCAAGCCGGGCGGCCTGGCCATCGGTCCTGGGGATACTCTGTGGGTCACGAATCGGGAAAGCGCCACGCTTTCGGTGATCGATCGCGCGAATGGCTCGGTGGTCGCCACCCATACGCTCCATCCGGGTTCCTCGCCCCACGGCATCGTGATCGATCTTCCTTCCGCCACGGCCTATGTGACGCTCGAAGGCATCGGCAAACTGGCGAAGATCTCGACGGCTTCCGGTGAGGTGACCGGACTGATCGACGCCGGCCCATGGCCGCGCGGTCTCGCGCTCGACCCGGTGAGGCGAAAGCTCTGGGTGTCCCGCTTCATCTCTCCGGACGAGGGGGGCGAGGTGAGCGTTGTCGATCTGGACGGCTTCGGCGTCGAGGCGGTGCTAGCCCTGCCGCCGGTAATGACGCCGGACGGGCTCCAGAACGGCCGGGGCATCCCGAACTACCTCGCCGCCCCCGTGCTTTCGCCCGATCTGAAGCAAGGCTTCATCCCGTCGAAAAAAGACAACATCTTCCGCGGCCTGCAAAGGGATGGCCTGCCGCTGACCTTCGAACACTCGGTCCGCTCGATGGCCTCGCGGATCGATCTCGAGGGTCCGGCCATCGACGCGGCCGCGGCGCTCGATTTCGACAACAGTGACTTCGCCACCTCCGCCGTGTTCAGCCCGCTCGGCAACGTGATCTTCTTCGCCACCAGCGGCTCGAGCACGATCTGGGTGGCGGACGCATACGATCCCACCAGCACCTATACCTTCGACTCAGGCGGCCGCGCTCCGGACGGCATGGCACTCAGCGCGGACGGCACGCGCCTTTACATCCATAACTTCATGGACCGCTCGGTCACCGTCTTCCGCACGAGCGCCGCCTGCGGCGCCGTTTGCGGAACGACTCCCCAGATCGCGAAGATCGGCACCGTAAGCGCCGAGCAACTCGAACCGGCCGTGCTCCGCGGCAAGCAGCTCTTCTACGATTCCAAGGATCCCCGCCTCGCACAGGAGGGCTACATGAGCTGCGCGAGCTGCCATCTCGACGGCGGACACGACGGCCGGGTCTGGGATTTCACAAGTCTCGGGGAAGGCATGCGCAACACCATCGACCTGAACGGCAGGGGCGTGGGCCACGGCCCGGCGCACTGGACCGGGAACTTCGACGAAACGCAGGACTTCGAAGGCCAGATCCGCGACTTCGCGCGCGGCATGGGCTTCATTCCGAATGACCGCTTCCACCAGGGCTCGATCGCGCAGCCCTTGGGCGAGAGCAAGGCGGGCGTGTCCTCCGATCTCGACGACCTGGCGGCCTACATCGCATCGCTGACGAGCACCGGCATCAGCCCGCATCGCGAGGCCGGCGGCGCTCTGAACGAAGCGGCGCAGGCGGGACGCGAAATCTTCCGCCAGGAGAACTGCGCCTCCTGCCACGGCGGCTCCACCTTCACGGACAGCGCCTCAATGGTGCGCCACGACGTGGGAACGGCCACCGATGCCACGGGCTCGCGCCTGGGCGAGCCGCTCGACGGTTTCGACACGCCCACGCTGCGCGGCTTGTGGAAAACGGCTCCCTATCTCCACGACGGTTCGGCGGTCACGTTGAAGGAGGTGCTCGTCGAACGCGACATCTCGGGCCGCCACGGGCATCTCTTCCACCGCAGCAGTGTCGAAATCGAACAACTCGTCGCCTATCTGAACTCGATCGACGATCTCGAAACCTCGGCTCCCGGCGGGATTCCGGGCGACGCGCCGCAAATCGCCGACCTGCCGGACCGCGAAGACCCCGTGCACCGGACGCTTTCGTTCGCTCTCGGCGCTTCGGGTACCAGTCCTTTCACCTGGCACGCGCTTGCCTTGCCTCCGGGGCTGCACGTTGACGCGGACACCGGAATCGTCCACGGGGCTCCCTCGCAGCCCGGCCGTTTCGTCGCACGCATCGGGGCGAGGGACGCGGCGGGCCGCACGCACGAGACCTCGTTCACCTGGATCATCGCCGACCCTCCCTTCGCCTATCGCTACGTGAAACTGGTGGCGCTTTCGTCGCATGGCGGGGCTTCGATGAGCACCGTCGCCGAGTTCAACCTGATCGACGCCGGTGGCGTGCCAATGGCTCGCAACGGCTGGACGGCAACAGCCAACACCCAGGAAACGGCGAGCGAGAACGCCCCGGCATCGAACGTTCTCGACGGCAACAACGGCACCTTCTGGCACAGCAAATGGGGGGGCGGGCACGATCCCCATCCTCACGAACTGGTGGTCGACCTCGGTGCGCAAAGGGTCTTCTCCGGCTTCACGATGCTGCCGCGGCAGGGCGGAAGCAGCGACACGCGCATCCGGGACTACCGCCTCTTCGTCAGCAAGGACGGCATGGATTGGGGAGCTCCCCGTGTCGAGTCGGTCTTCGCGAACAACAACTCCCTTCAGACCGTCTACTTCGCTCCGGTTTTCGATCCGGACGTCGCGCCCCTCGTCCATCGCTACGTGAAACTGGAGGCGCTTTCGTCGCATGGCGGACCTTCGATGAGCACCGTCGCCGAGTTCAACCTGATCGGCGCCGATGGTGCGCCGCTGGCCCGCAGCGGCTGGACGGCAACGGCCAACACCCAGGAAACGGTGGGCGAGAACGCCCCGGCGTCGAACGTCCTCGACGGCAACAACAGCACCTTCTGGCACAGCAAATGGTTCGGCCGGACCGATCCCCATCCTCACGAACTGGTGATCGATCTCGGGACGCAGAGGGAGTTTTTCGGCTTCACCCTGCTGCCGCGGCAGAACGGAAACAGCAACACGCTCATCCGCGACTACCGCTTTTCCGTCAGCGACGACGGAGCGAATTGGGGGACTCCCCTGATCGAGTCGATCTTCGAGGAGACCATCTCGCTCCGGACCGTGTATCTCCACCCGCTTCTCGATGTGAACCACCCGCCGGTTTTCGCCCCGGTCCAACCGGCATTGAGCGTGGTCGAAAACAGCCCGGTCTCCACGCTCGTGGGCACGGTGTCGGCGTCGGACCCAGACCAGGGCCAGAGCGTCACCTATTCACTCGGCGGCGGTAATACCGGCGGCGTCTTCCAGATCGATCCGGTCAGCGGCCAGATTCGCGTGGCGTCTCCCCCGGACTATGAAACGCAGCCGATCCATCACCTCCAGGTGATCGCCACGGACAATCACCCGACCGGCGCCTATTCCACCTCGCTGATCGTCCCGGTGACCGTGATCAACGTCATCGAGAACAACCACGAAGCGGTGCATCTCGCGCTCACCGGCGCCGGCAAGGTGTATGCCGGTCACGGCAATCCGGCGCTTGTGGACTTCCTGGCCGACCCGGACGGCGACGGCGTTCCCAACGCGATCGAAGTCCTCTTCGGCACGGACCCTTCGACGGCCGGAGCGCCGCCGCCCATCGGGATTTCACACGTCGAGACCGGGGACGGGATTTACATGGAGTTCGAGTTCAAGGTCGCCGCGGGCAGCGGGGTGACGCTGCGCTGCTTCGGCAGCGACGATCTGGACCGCTGGGATGAACTCGCGAACGCACCCGTTCTGATTGGCACGGAGAACGGCGTCTCCATCTGGCGCGTGCGCGACGACCGCCCGCTTTCCGAAACGACTTCGCGCTTTATGCGGATCGGCGTCGACGAAGAAAGCCCGTGATGCCTTGCGGCACCACGGGCTGTACCCATTACGTTACCCAATCGAGAGATCGCTCAATACCGCCGCCGGCGGCGCAGGAGCATCAGCATCCCGAGAGCGGACAGACCCGTCGTTGCCGGTTCGGGCACGGCGGTGATCACAACCGCGGCCAACCCGCCGCGGGAGCCGGGGGTGGTGGGGTTGTCCCACCTCGGGACGGAAATCGTGACGCTGTCGCCGGTAAGGACCCCGGTGGTCGCCTGCCCCCGGCTGCCGTCGCTGAGGTTCCCGCCGGTATCTTCGATCGAACCATTCCACGTGCCATTGCCCAATCTCGGGACGGACAGGGCGTTCCCTGCGATGGTCACGTCATGGAAGGTGGCGTCGCCGCCGTTCGTGTTGAGATACACCGTGATCGTGTAACCTGTCATCCCTTCAGCCGCCAGCCAGGCGCCCAGCCCGTCGAGGGTCATCGTTACGCCGTCGTCATTCAGGTAATTGCGGAACACGGTGATCCCCGAATTCTGTCCGTCCGTACCATTCCACGAGCCGGCCCGGAAATAATTGGCACCACCACTGCCGATTGTGTAACTGACAGTCGCTGACGTGCCGTTCAGTCCTGCATTGGTTGCGGATGTGGTGATGAAATCCGTCCAGGTGGCGCCAAACGTGTTCCCTCCCGCTTGGGCGCCGGCTGTATCGGGTGTTCCTCCTCCGTTGGCTGCACTGTTGAAATTGACTCCGATCACCGTGGCGCTGGAAGCGGCCATGACGGTGGCGAAGTAGGCCATTGCTAGGTTTCTTATTTTCATTCGTTTGTTGGGGTTGTGTTTTTTCTCTGTCTCATTCCGGACGGGGGTCGGACCCGGTCAGCCGCCTGAGCGGGCTGCCCGGATCCGGACGAAGATTTTCTCGAGCGGTTCACTGGCCGTCGCGGTCACGGTGGCGGTGCCTGCGAGCGGAGGGACGGAAGGAATGCTGACGGTCGGACCGCCGCCGGGGCCGTCCACGCCATCGCCCGCATACCAGTCCACGAGATCGGGTGACCATTCGTAGGAGCCGGTCACATCGCTGAGCTGCGGACTGGCCATGGGATGAGTGAAGGTAGTCACGGTTCCATCCGTGGAAACCTGGGCAAGGCCGCCGCCGTTCGACACGCTTGGGTCGGTTCCCAGAAAGGCTTCGATTCCATTGAGAAGTCCGTCCCCGTCCGCATCATCGTCGAAAGCGGTCAACTCGCCCACCGGGAATCCTCCGATCCATGTGGCATAACTTTGGAGTTCAGGCAGGATCAGAAAATCCGATTCCGGATCGAATGGAGCGGTGCCCGTCTGGAAGGCCACCGCGTCGAGAACCCCGTCGACCCCGCGCCCCCCGCCCGCGAAGCCCGTGCGGGCAAAATAGCCGAAACTCAGGGCGGCAGGAGCCGGAGTCGCGAACGGGCCATTGCTGATCGAACCGAACGGCACGCCGTTGACATAACCGGTGAGCGTCGTGGAACCGGCGTCCCATGCGAAGGCAAGGTGCACAGGCACCCCCGCCGGCGGCAATGCCGTGAACTGCTGCAAGGCGGCACTCCCGTTGTAGTAGAAAAGCTGGAGAACATTGTCATCCTCCAGCGAACGAAGCCGGACATTGCAATCGCCTTGGACATCCATCACCACGGGGGTGGTCCCCGTTCCGGTCGACTGATAGGTCACCACCACCTCGGCCACCCAGTTCTGGGTTCTCAGGTCGCCGAAGAAAGCGGGGTTGATATCGAAACCGTCGGCGCCCCCTTCGTTCCCCGGATTGATGATCGCAAAGCCTCCATCGAGCGCCGGCGTTCCATTGGCCTTGAAGGTGCCGGTGAGATCCGTTTCCCCATCCCCCAGCGTGTACTCGGTTCCATCGAGCGAACCGTCGAAGTGAATCAGCAACTGGGTTTCCAGCGGTAGGCCGGCCTCCGTGGTCACGCTCGCCACATTCGAGGGGTCCGAATCTCCCGCCTCATTCGTGGCGAAAACCCGGTAATCGTAGGCCGTGTCGGCGGTCAGCCCGGAATGCCTGTCCGTGTAGAACCACGTATCGGCCGGCGCCGTGCCCACCGTGGCCCACTCCCCTGTTCCGGCGGGCGCACGCTGGATGATGTATCCGGTTTCCGTTTCGAAGTCATCGGCCCAGAAAAGATCCACTTCGAAGGCCGAAAACGCCTGCGCGGAAAGATCCGTCACCGCCTTGCCCGCCGGAGAAGTGGCGAAGGACCGGCCCGCTTCGCTCCATGCCTCAAGGACCGGCTCGGCCGCGGTATTGACCGCGTGGAAGCGGTAGAAATAGCGGGTGTCCGGCGAAAGCCCCGTGATGGCTCCGCTCACCGGGCCGATCTCCCGTGCGCCAAGCACATTCGAGTTCGCCCATTCGCCCGTTTCCTGGTCAACCGTGTCCCAGTACAACGTCACATCCGCCGCGCTGGTAAAGAGATTGACGCTCGCCTGGGCCCCGGTGGCGGTGACGCCGCTCACTCCGGCTCCCGCCAAGGCCGGTTGCTCGGGACCCGCCAGCTCGACGCCGGTGACATCCGTCCATGTCTCGCCGATGCGGATGGCATCCAGTTGACCGGTGCCGCTTCCGTTCACCCACAACACCAGATGGGAAGCGGACATCGAAGAGTTCACCGTGCTCGTGACCGTCCAGGAAACCGCCCCGAGATCGTTGTCGATGGTGGCGTTCTCCGCATAACGCTTGATCTCGATCACATCGTCGCCGGTGGAGCTGATGGTGATGCGCCCCACCAGGAGTCCGTGTCCGTTCACGCTGCCCGCGGGTTCGAAAGCCCGGATACCATAGACGCCGTCGACGATGACATCCGAGATCCCGTTGACGGTTGCCACGGTGTTATTCAGCGTGCCATGAGAGATGTAGGCGGCGTTTCCCGCTTCGTTCTGGCCGGTTGCGATCGACCGCGCGTTGTTCCACGAAAAACCGGCGCCGACGAATTCGTCTTCCGGAGTTCCGCCGGTGGCCAGACCCATGCCCGCCGCCGTGTCGCCCGCGTTGTTCAGGCGGACGCTGAAGAAAATCTCCCGATCCGTAGCGAAATCGATCGGTTCGGCCAACGGACGGGTCGCATAGATGTTGCTGGCCCAGGAGGCGGTATTGTTCCAGACGCCGCCATTCACGCCATTGTTCGAGGGCAGGCCGGGCAGCGTGAAGCCGTCGACGTTGAAATTGTCGGCCGTGAAGATGCCCGGATCGCCGTGGGTGGCCCAGACACCGGTCATGCCGATGCTGGTCGCGGTATCTCCGGCGCCATCGATGGTGGCGTTTCCGCTGGAGATGCCGTCGAACAACTCCTGCACGAGGATGTCGGCATGGATGCAGGAAACCGAGGCGAGCCATGCGATCATCGGTATGAGTTTGGGTTTCATCGATTTTGGTCTTTTTTATCTGCTGTCGTTCATGAGAGCGAATATCCGTCCGTTGCCGCCCCGAAACGAAGTGGCCTTGTCCGGGCCGAAGCTGAAAGTCACCGCGCCCTCCGCATTCGCGATGCGGATCCGCTGCTCGTCCCCATTCCGCGTGACAACGCTGTCGCCGCAGCGCAGGGAGTAGTCGAAGCCCTCGTGCCGGTAGTCGATTGCATGCCCGGAAACCCCGACGACCGGCGCCGTCCTCCCCGATGCCCAGGCGAGTTCCAGCGCCCAATGGGAAGGGGCGGACTCGCCTTCGAGCTGGAAGCGGAGCTGTCCGGGATCGCAGCGGATGATCAATTGCCCGCCTGAAGCCAGGGCGCAGGTGATCCGCAGGGATTCCTTGCCGACTTCGGCAACCTCGGGCACGCCGGTGGTCGTGATGGCCAGGGGATTCACCCCCGGATCGCTGACGGCGGTGATGGAGGCGAGATCGCCCGGCTGGCTCCAATGAAAACCATCGAGCACCGGCAGCGTGTCATAGATTGCCACCCGGGTGGTTGCCCGGTTCTCCAGGTAGCGCTCCGCGTAGTTTTCGTTGAAAAGATGAAGGTCGCGGATGCGCCAATGGTCTCCCTCCCAATAGAGATTCACCCGGTAGAAGCGGCTCTCGTACCAGATGCTCCGCTTCGGCTCGCCGGCCGCGTCCTCGAGCGCGACGACGGATGTCGCGGGTGTCCTGTCGAAATTCTCCCGGAACCAGGCGCCCGAGGTGCGCAGCGTTTCCACGCGGATCTTTCCCTGGTCCCGCAATGCCGCGAGCTTGGCGTACTGGTCGGTGAGCCCGGAGGCCATGGCGGGCCAGCCGAAGGAGTTCTCCTGCCCGGCCTGCATGTAGGAGAATGCCAGGCTCGGGTTGTTGAAATTCGTATCGAAGAACCAATCGACCCAGGCCGGATTGCCGCCCGCATGCCGATACACGGGCTCGAGCGTCACGACCCCCTGCCATGTGGTGCCGATTCCCTGGTGATACTGGTGGACGGGATCGCTGCCCAGCATGCGGAATACGGGGACGTTGAGCTGCCGCTCCGGGGTCTGCGCCGGCATGTAGGCATTCAGGCGGCTGGGGTAGTAGGCCTGGTTCCAGTAGCCGCCCCACAGGGTGTAGCCGTCCGTGCCGCTCTGGTCCTTGCAGTTGCAGGCGGCTTCGATGCCGTAGCGGTCGTGCAGGTGGTTGAGCGTCGGCGCGTCGATCATCCAGCAGCCCGCCGACTTCGGATAATCCCCGAAGACCTCCTTGAACTTCGCCATGTAGACATCCAGAAGCTTCTTCCGGTCCTCGACCGAATAACCCTGGGTAAAGCCGACGTTCACATGCCAGTCCCACGGGAAACGCCCCCGCCAGACGAGGCCCGCCGCCTCGACCTGCGGCTGGACGATTTCGAGCCAGGCGCCGATCTCGTCGTCCGGACCCATCTTCTCTTTGAGGAGATCCGTGAACTGCGGGTCGATCAGCGCGTCGTACTGGATCAGCCACGTGGTCGGCAGCTTGTGCCGTTCCGCCAGCTCCAGTTGCTTTTGCACGGGTTCGAGCAGGTTCACCGGCTCGCGGGGCTCGACGGCGCGGATGAAATTGATGATGTTGACGATGTTCGGGCTTTCCGCCCTCGCCGGGCCGGCAAGCGCCGCCGCAAAACCCAGAAGAGCGCTCAATGCGCGCGCTTTCCCCGAAACCGCCGATCTGCTCTGACAATGCATTTTCCTGAAGGTGGCCAACTTTGACTGAGATCGTCAGCCTAGCGCCCCCTCCATCCGCGCCTACCTCCACAAATGGGGAGAAAAGTGGCGCACGCCTCCGGCTTGCGAACGGACGGCGTGGCTCCGCTGCGCCCACTGGAGCCGGACGACCCGCCTGCAAGCCGGAGGCTCCACCACGGTATGCACGGATGTTCTTGCTCAATCATCCGCCGCCGCATCCCGGCAGACATCCTCGAACCTGAGATCGAGCGCCCGGCACCAGCGTCTCAGCACGACCACTCCGGCTTCGGTCAGGCCGCGTTCGGCGCGGGAAAGATGCGCGTTGCTGATTCCCATCCGCTTTTCTAGATCGCGAAGCGTCAATCCCCTGGTTTCCCGTTCCTTTTTCAACCGGGCAAGAATCCGGCGCAAATACGCTTCATCGGGATCGGATGATCCTGATGGAGAGCGATTTGCGGACCCCGGAGTCAACGGCATCCCTTTATTTTGGGGCACCAATACTCCGCCCCGTAGTCATTTCCTGCTTGCTAACTATAATCAGCAAACCATTGTCTGCCCCGTGGTTGCCCGGGGAAAACGGGTATCTGCCTCCCCCCTCAAAAATACAAAGCCAATGATCTAATGAAGACCCCCAACCGACCTCTCGAATCGCTGCTTGTCTGCGCTCTCGCCGCAGGCATCGGCCTTGCCTCCGCCAAGCCCGAGCGCGTCCTGCCGCAGCCGGAAGACCCCGTGATCCTGCCCACTGATGAAGAAACCGCGGAAGCGAACAGGAAAGTGCGGGAATCAACGCTCCGCTCCCTGCGGGACGACGACGACGGTTGGGACGACCTCTGGGTGTTCCTGCAGAAGACCCGCTATCCGGACTATCAATTCGACCCGAACAACCTCGAAAAAGACACGGATAGCGATGGCATGACGGACTATGAAGAGATGCTCCTGCACCGGAACGCCAATTTCAGGGAACCCGTCTACACGAAAGAAGAACAGATCGCCCGCATCCGCGAGGAGCGCCGCCGGGCGATCGAGAACGCCGGGCACGTTGCCGAGGCGGAGAAGAAGCGGCGGGCCGAACTCGCTCCGCTCATCATCCCACCGCTCACGACGAAGGACGGCAGGCCGGCTTCCGCCGCCGAAGTGGACGCGGAGAAGCAAGAGAAGCTCGCTGCGCTCGCCGCAAGATTGAGACAGGATTCCGTTGTTGGGCGCCAGCGAGCGGAGGCCCTTGCCCGTCGTCTCGGCATCGACACCAAGTTCACCCTTCCTGATGGCCGCGTTGCGGCCATCACGGAGGCCCCGGAGGGGATACCCGATTTCAACGTCAGCAACAATGCAACTGGTGCGGACTCGATTTCCACGGATGAAGTTCACACAGGAGGATCGGCTGGTCTCAGTCTGACTGGAGGCGGTCCAACGCAGCCCTTCACGGCGGCTGCAAACAACGGCACAGGCAAAGTCCGATTGTCCGTTGCCAACGCAAGCCCCTTCACGACCGGACAAAGCGCAGTCGTCACGGGATCGACCGTAGGAGCCTACAACGGCAAATGGACAGTGCTGGCTGTTGCTCCCGACACCATCGATCTTGACCTTGCTTTCACAACGACGGCGTCTGGCACAGTGTCCGCTCCTGTCACGGTAGGGCTGTGGGACGGTGGGGACGTGTTCTCAACACATGTTGAGTTTACGAGTGGTGGGCTAAGGATCACAGATAGAGATGGCGTGAGCGCACTTGGCATACAGCACCATCCCACGCACGTCGCCGGAACAATTATGAACAAGGGCGTGAACACCCTCGCCCGAGGCATGGCCCCATCAGCACTGCTTGATGCTTTTGATTTCGATCAGGACTTTTCGGAGATGGCTACCGCAGCCTCCTCCAGCGCCTTGCGACTCTCCAATCACAGTTACGGACTTCAACGTGGATGGGGTTTCTTGCCAGTTGGCGGCCAGAACTTCTTAGCATGGTGGGGAGATACCAGCGTAAGTGCTACCGAGGACTACCGATTCGGTTTCTACGACGCCTTCGCGCAGACAGCGGACGTTATCGGCTACGGCGCTCCCGACTACCTTACTGTTTGGGCCGCTGGCAATGAGCGGGGAGGCTCCGGGCAGCCCGGTGCTAATCCAGCCAACGGCTACTATGCTTGGGATGGCGCCGCCTGGCAGGTCTCGACATTGGCCCGCCCAAATGACTTTGCGAATGGGGGATTTGATTTACTCGAGGGCAGGGGCGTAGCTAAGAATGTTCTTACAGTCAGCGCGGTTGAGGACATTGTTGGCGGCTACTCCAGCGCTAGCGGAGTGGTATTTTCCAGTTTCTCCAGCCTTGGCCCGCCAGATGACGGGCGTGTCAAGCCTGATCTCGCCGCCAATGGTGTCGCCCTCTTTTCATCCACGAACACGGGAGCCTATGCGAGCGACTCGGGGACGAGCATGGCAACGCCAACGGTTAGTGGTTCATTGACGTTGCTCCGGGAACACTGGATGACTCTCTTTGGCTCCGCTCCTCTCCGCGCCGCCACCCTCAAGGCTCTTGCCATTCACACGACCGATGAGGCGGGCACGAGCACAGGCCCGGACTACCGTTTCGGCTGGGGCTTGATGAACACCAAGAGCGCGGCCGAACTCTTGACAGCACAGCACGCCAGTGGCGCCGCGTTGCGGCACCTCAAGCAAACCGTTCTCCAGAACACGGATTTCATCGAATTCCAGGTGCGCGCTCTTGGCGGCCAGCCGATCAAAGTCACCATTGTCTGGACTGACCCAGCCGGAACTGTGCCGCCCAAGGCGGTGGATGTGGATACGGACGCCACCCGCGCATTGGTGAACGACCTTGATTTGCGGCTGTTTGCGGGGGCCACTGGATTTTTTCCGTGGAAGCTCAACCCCGCCAGCCCTGCCAATGCCGCGACCCGCAATTCCGACAACAAGCGCGACAATGTGGAACAGGTGCAGGTAGACGCCCCGGCCGCAGGACAGGTTTTCACCATCCGCGTCACTCACAAAGGCACCTTGAAGGATGACACGGGAGCCACCGCGCCACAGGCCGTCTCCATGATTTTGAGTGGCGTGGACGCGGACGCGGCCCCAGATTTCCGCGTGCATGATATTTCCGCGACGGGAATCAACAAGAACACCCTCACCTGGTCGTCAGTGGTCGGTGCCACCTACCGGATCGAGACCTCTCTCGATCTTTCGACTGGATCATGGGAAGAACTTCCCGGAGATTACGTCGCGACCAAGGAATTTACCTCCGCAGAAGTCGACAACACCACCGGCGAAAACCGCCGCTTTTGGAGAATCAGGCGTTTGCCGTGAACCGTGGCCCAAAGCGTCTCCGCGGACTAGATTACTTTCCGCCTCGTTACTATTAATCCATACTACCTGGTTAATCAAATGAAATTTATTTCGCGGAGAATGCTAGCAAAGCCCCCGCGCATGAGAGCGCCGATTGAGGTGTTCTTGCTCACTAGCGTGCTGATGATGGCATCGCTGCGCGGCGCTATCATCTTCATTGATGTGCCGGATGTGCCAGTTTTTCAAGGTGATCTTTTCCCTGCAAGGCATTTATTGGATATTAATTCGGACGGGAACTACGATTTAGAATTCTATGCCCATGATGACACATTCCGCATCATTACAACGGCCACCATCGAAGTTTTTGCCTTGCCCTCCCCCCCACCGAATCAGGGCTCTTACTTGAATCCGTTTTCAGCGGGTGACCTTATAGGTGCCGATACGACATTGGCGGGGTATAGCTGGCTTGGCGGCAGTTCTGCCTTCTACAGTTGCGCCCTTTTCGGCCAGTCGCTAATTTGTCTCGGCTTTTGGGGCGACGGCCCTGCCTATCTCGGCTTTCGCATCGAGGAGGTGGACGGGTTTCATTACGGTTACGTAACCGTGGACACCCCCTTTCTGGGCATACACGGCGGTTATATTCGAAATTTTGCCTACGAATCCGAACCGGGGAAACCCATCCTCGCCGGTGCGATTCCCGAGCCGTTGAGTGGAGTTTATCTGGGCATCGGAGCGGCTCTCCTTTGGAAGCGCAAACGATCCGGGACCGGAGCGACAAAGTAGTGCAACGAAGGAATTCACGTCCACGGAAGTCACCAGCAACGCCGGCGAAAACCGCCGCTTCCGGAGGGTCAAAACGATGCCATGATTCAGCCACAACAAAAATTGAAAGACCGCCTGGCCGCATGCGCCGCCGGGCTCCTCGCCGTCTTCCTGACATGCTCGTCTGCGAATGCGGCGGTGGTCTACACCCACGTCTCCGATCTCTACATGTACCAAGGGGGATTCGGAGCACAGGTATTTGTCGATCTGGACCTCAACGGCGACGGAATCAACGATTTGACCGTTTATGGTAATGGAGGAGACTTTGGTGTTATCGTGCCGACACATGCCCGAATTTCGGGGCTTCCCGGCGGCGCTTCGTTCCCGCATGCCTCAAGCGACTTGATCGGCTCCAGTCTTTCCAACGGATTGGTTTGGAATCTCACAAACTCCGTCTTGATCAGTTGTCGGGACATCGGCTGCTTCGGCTTGTGGAGGGGCGGCACGCATTATGTGGGAATCGAGTTCGAGATCGAAGACTGGAAGCACTATGGTTGGGTGGAGATCGAACTGCCGTTCGACAACTTCGGAGGCGGCATCCTCAAAGGCTACGCCTACGAATCCGAACCGGGGAAGCCCATCCTCGCCGGTGCGATTCCCGAGCCTCTGAGCGGGGTGTACCTGGGCATCGGCGCGGTTTTTCTATGGAAACGCGGGCGCTCCGCTTGCAAGCCGCACCACGTTCGGATCACTGCCGCCCGCGGAACTTCATCGCCGCCTCCGTCCTCGTGTGCACGTGAAGCTTCGCATAGATGTTCTTCAAGTGCCAGCGGATCGCCTCCGCCGAGAGATTCAGCCGCTTCGCGATTTCCTTGTTGGTCAAACCGTAGGAGAGCATCTCCATGACCTCGGTCTCACGGCGCGTCAGGGTGTCGAGTTCTTCGTTTCTGGCACTCTGGGAACTGAAGTACTGGATCACCTTCATCGCCACTCCTCCGCTCATCGCACCGCCGCCGCCATGCACCTCCCGGATCGCGGCGACGACCTCCTCCGGCGAGGAGCGCTTCAGGAGATAGCCGCAGGCCCCGGCCCGCAAGGCGCTGAAGATCCGGATCGGATCCTCGTAAACCGTCACCATGATGATCAATACTTCCGGCAACCGCTCCTTAAGTTGTCCGACGCAATCGATCCCCGAAATGCCGGGCAACTGGATGTCCATCAGAACGATCTCGGGTCTCAGCTTCGGCAGGTGCTTGAGTGCTTCTTCGCCGGTCTCGCAGGTGGCCACGCATTCGAGATCCGGGGCGAGATCGATGATCGTCTTCAACGCTTCCCGTGTCATGCGGCTGTCTTCCACCACGGCAACTGAAATGCTTCCTTTCATGCGGGTCTCAAAGGCAGGATTAACTTCACGATCGTTCCCCGGTTCTTCTCGCTGACGACCTCGCAATCGCCGCCGAGCTCCCGCATTCGCTGGCGCATGCCGGTGAGCCCCTGGCTGCCTGGAGTCGTCCCGTTGCCGGGATCGAAACCGATGCCGTCGTCGGCAATGGTGACCTCGACCGCCCCGTTTGCAATCCCGATGCCGAGCGTGACCACCGAAGCCTGCGAGTGGCGCACCACATTGTTCAACGCCTCCTTGAAGGCCAGCAGCAGGGAATGCCGCCGCCGGGAGCCGAAGTGCTGGTAGGGAATCTCGTCGCGATCGCTCAGCCGGCACTCGATGCCCGCCGGTTTCAGCATCCGCTGGGCATGGAGCCAAAGGTAGCTCGCCGCATCGTCCACGGAATCGTAGCTCGGGTTGATCGCCCACACGATCTCGTCGAGACCGCTGACCAGCGACCGGGAAACGTGCCGCATGGTCCCGATATAGCCCGCTTTGGTCTCGTCCGGGACCTTCGGATTCTCCACCAGGGAACTCAGCATGCCGATTTCGGTCAGCCCCGCCCCGAGTTCGTCATGGAGATCGCGGGCGACCCGGGCCCGCTCCATTTCCAGCGTCCGCTCGGTCTCCGCATGCTCCTTTTCCTGAATCTCGACGGCCAGTTCCGAGGTTCTCTGGGCGACCAGGCGGTGCAGCATCGTCGCCCAGGCGATCACCAGGGTGAGCCCGCCCAGAAGCGTGGAAACGAGCAGGACCAGACGCCGCGTCGTCCACCACGGGGGGCGGGCCAGCACCTCGATTCCACTGCCGGACGCGAGCCGGAGTTCAAAAGTATCCATCCCGGAGCCGGCATGCCCGGAGGTGCCGCCGAAGTAGACGCCGCCGATACGAACGAGCGTGTCGCGCTCGAGCGGTTTCGCATCCGAATTTGCCGGACCGACCGCAAGAAAGCGCTTTTGCCCTGCCTCAAGTTCGAGGGCGCGCTCCTCCTGCCGGAACGTGTCGCTCAGCACCTTGGCGTCGACGGCGATCATCCTGCCGTCCAGTTTGAAATCGGGCAGCGCTTCCGGAGCCACCTCATCCGGTTCGGGGAGCGCCTCGCCGGGCTCCACTCTAACAACCGGGTGCACCAGAAGCGGAGAGACGGCGCCGGTTCTCGCGAAACCCACCGCTTCCACCCAATCCCCGGGCTCAGCATCAAGAGATCTGCGGCTTTCGAGCCGGAGGCTGTTGGTCCCGTCGGAAAGCAGATAGAGATCCCCCCTCCGGGCCATCATCCGGCCCTCGAGCCGCACGCGCTTCAGGGCCGTTGACTTCGAGGTGAAGCGCCAAAGATCCGGAATCGTGACCGGCTCGACATCCTCGAAGTCGCCGGGAGCGGGCTCGTCCAGCGACAGCGTTGCATTCCCCAAAAGGAATACTCCGGGCTGGAGGCGCCTGAGTTCGCGGCTCCAACTTGTGGCAAAGACCCCGCGAAACCGCACCCGCGCTCCAATGTAACGCGCCCGGTGCTCCGCCTGACGCAGCTCGGCGGGCAGCGGGTACAAATCGTTGCTCTCAAGAAACACGGTGCCGTCGCGCGTGAGCAGCTCCACCCGCGATTCCGTAGCCGTGGTGATCACGCCCTCGATCTCGACCTGCTCGGCGTCGAGACTGCCGCTCAGGAGTTCTTCCCATACCGGCCGCCTGGGATTCGGCAACGCCTCGTGCCCCTGAAACCGCGTGCTGCGGGCTATGACGATCGGCGAAAAATCGCCGCGTGCGGTCAAGCCTTCCACAATCCAGCGCTCTCCCGCCCTCGGGATGGGGTCGAGAAGCCTGTCCTCGGACAGCACGAAGATGCCGCCGCTCGCATCCTGGATCACCATCGAGCGGTAGTTCGCCATCGTCACCACTCCCTCCAGCCGCACCGGCAGGCCTTCCGCGGCCTGGTCCGGCTGGAGTTCCCGCACCTCCGCCGCGCGTGTGAGGCGCTGGCGGTCGGTCGGGCCGGGGGCTTCCCGGCGCAGGCTTTCTTTTCCCACCACACAGACCCCACCGCCATAGCCGACTCCTGAAACCGCCAGTATTTCCCCCTGCAATGCCGGGGCTTCGAGTTCCGAGGGGTCCAATACCACCACCTCGAAACGCTCCTGCCCGGCGGAGAGTTCCAGCCGCATCCTCCCGCGCTCTTCCACCGCATAAACCACCCTTCCCTTGCGGGTCAGCCACGCCGGGCCGGAGAGCGTTGCCGTTCCGGAAGCTGCCTCTGCGATCAGCGGCGCGGGCAGCAGCCTCCATGTCGGTACACATTCCCCCATGAAAACCCTCGCACCGTCATCGCTGGCCAACCGGAACGTATACCCGCCGCTGGCGGGGACTGCGAGGAAACCCGTGAAACGCATGGCCACTTCCTGCCTCCCCTGTGCCGGTCCGATGTCGAAGCGGTCCACCGCTCCCCGGTCCACCGCCCCGTTTTCCGGAATCTCGCCAAGCTCCGAAATCTCAGGCACCTCGAAGAGTTCGTAACGCACCCCGGGTTCCAGCGCCTCCCTTTCCGCAGTGCGGTGCGAAAGCCAGCTTGCAGGGATCTCGGGAAGATCGATCCCCGGTCCCTTGACGCCGAGTTGGAGAAGCGAGGCGGCCTGGCCATTGAACCACTCGACACGGATGGGATGGTCCCCTCGCTCCAAGAAAATCTCCCCCATCCTCTCGACGGGCGGATGCCTCCCATCGATCTCCACCACCGGTCCCAGGCCGCATTCGATGACGAAATCCCGGCGTGAGAAGGCACATCCCCGGAATTCCAATTCGATCCCTTTTCCCGGCCCGATTTCCCGCCAGGCGGAACCGGGAAGCGATAGTTTCAGGATCGCGGCGCCCGACGCATCCTCGATCGCGAGCAGCCCCTGTTTCTGATCGAACGCCCGGATGCTTCCGGTCAAGGTCACATCTTCCGGTGTCGTCCGGCCTTGCATGACCCTCCTCCAGAGCGCTTCGAGCGAAACCGGAGCCGCCGCGGCATGATCCACGACCGCCGCTCCGCTCGCGGCAATCATCCAGCACACCGTGGCGAGGGATCGTCTCCACGGACGCTTCACTTCAGAAAGATGACATGCCACTTCGCTCTTCAATTTGTCCTTCATTCCGCGCTTGTCCAAAATACGCCAATGAGACATTCGCTCTTTTTACCCGTCCGGGGAGGGTGGCCGACGCACCAGACGGTGACCGGGCTGACGAATGATCCGGCAGCGGACGAACTTAAGCGGGAGATGCGAGCTCTCCGGGGGGGACTCCGCGGTGAACGTGTGCCGGGCGCCTTTCGGGTCACTTCAATTCCGCCAGATAGGCGAAGAGATCCGCGACCTGCTTTCCCGTGTAACCGTCGATCAGCCCTTCCGGCATCAGCGAGCGCTTGGAGACGCTGTGCTCCTTCACCTGATCCTTCGGGATCGCCCGCTCGTCGGCGCCGATCTGGCGCAGGATCAACGTCTTTTCGTCCTGCGATGCGAGGAAGCCGCTGACGAAGCCGCCATCCACTAGGGTCACATCGTGGCGGTAATAGCCGCTTTCGAGTTGAGCATTCGGGGTGAGGACGTTGCGCAGCAGGCTTTCGACTCCCATCGCTCCCGCGCCGCTGAGGTCCGGGCCGATGGCGATGCCTTCGCCGCGAACCTGATGGCAGATCAAGCAGGTGGCCTGGAAGAGAGTCTTGCCCGCTTCGGGATCGCCGGGGTTGGAGGCCATCTTGCGGAAGCGGTCGAATTTTTCCTCCAGCGCCTTGGCGGCTTCCGGCGTGATGAGTTCGGGGAAATCCGCAGTCCACTCCAGCGCGGCTCCGCCCTTGACGGGCAGCCCGGCGGATTCGCCCGGATAGCGGTGAACCAGCCCCGGAGCGCCATCGGTGAAAACGGTGCGGTGATCGGCACGAATCTCGGCTTCGCTCCGGGCGCGGTCCCAGATGCGGAATTCGATGAAACGCGCTGCGGTGCCCCCGGCGGCATTGGCCCGCCCGAGGTCGAGCTTGCGGAGAGGCTCCGTGAAGGCCGCGTCGGCGGCTCCGGCCGGTTCGCCGTCGAGATGGAGCGCCACGCGGCCGGAAGGGTCGCGGGTGACGGCGCAGTGGGTCCACTCGCCGGCTTTCACGGCGCGGTCGGCGATGACGATGTCGCTCCCCGCGTAGAGTCTCAGGCGGCTCTGATAGAAATTGAGGTCCATGCGTTCATCGCGGTTGCCGAGCAGCGAATCGCGGTTGTCGACGTCTTCGCCGAGTAGAATCCAGGTCTCGACGGTGAAGGGGCCGGCGAGGTCGAAGCCCGTGGCGATGATCGCATCGTCCGCTCCGGGCAGGCGGAGGGCGCGCATCAGCAGACCGGAAACCTTTTCGAGCATGGCGCGGAAGGCGGGGTCTTCAGGGCCGAGCACCGCGGAGAGTTTTTCCACGGCGGAAGGATCGAAGCCGGCGAACCCGCCCGCGGCGGCAAGCCGGGCGAAAGCCTCAGCGGAGGGCCGCCGGGAAAGCATGCCGTCGAGCACGAACTGGCGCAGCACGCCCGGAAGCTCCGGCCAGCGTTCCGCAAGAACCCTGACCGCTGCGGGTCCGCCGGCCGCGGCGTAGCCCGCGAATGCCTCGCGGACCACAGCGGGATCGGCGTGGTCGAGGAGGGAGAAGCAGAGCTCCGCATCCGCGGCACGGATTTCATTGAGCGCACGCAGGAGGACGGCGAGCTCGCCGGGCGGGCGGGGCTTGCGGGCTTCGGCCACGATGACGGGCGCGAGGTCGAGAAGCTGGAAGCGGCGGACGAGATCGAGCGCGAGGGGCAAGGCATCCGGTTTTTCCGCCAGCAGGCGGCGGGTGGCTTGGCCGGTCGTCCTGCGCAGCACGGGATCGACGGCGGCGGAAGGATCGAGCTGAAGCAAGGCTCTCAACACGCCTTCGCGACGGGCCGGGTCGCCGAGTAAGGCTCCGAAACTACCGGCCACTTCCGGGCTTGCCAGTTGCGCGCCGAGCAGGGCGATCTCCCCGGCAGCGAGCGGGCGGTCCATTTCAGGAAGCAGGTCAAGCAGCTTGGGCGCGCCTCTCTCGGGAGCAAGGGCAAGGGTGGCCAGCAGGCGCGGCTCGACCGGCAAGTCTTCTTCTCCGCCGGCCAGCGCCGCTGCGGCGGCTGGGTGGGTTTCCAGCGCCCAGCGGATCAGATAGCGGAGGAAATTCCGCTCATAGGCGGCGCGATCGCTGCCCTCCGCGGGCGCACCGGCGTGGCGGACCACAGCGGCGGCCATCGCCGGAGTCGCCTCCATCTGGCGGCGCAGGGCGTTGGTCAGCGCGCAGAGAACCTGAAAGTCGCTTTCCTCGCGGGAGACGAGAGCGAGGAAATCCACGGACGATAGAGGCGGATCACCGGCGGCATCCAGCGCTTCGCGGCGGAGATTCGCGTCGGGATCGCGGGCCAGTTTGGCGAGCAGATCCGCTTTGGCCTCGCCCATTTCCTGCAGAGCCCACAGCGCGCCGAGACGCGCCGGGACGGGCGAGGTTTCATTCGTGGCAAGGGTTCGCAGCGACGGCACGACATCCTTGTCGCGGCGGTCGCCGAGTTCCGCCCAGGCCATGCGGGCGACGCGGGCATTCGGTCCGCCGAGCAGGCCGGCGATTTCCTGCGAGGACAGGCAGGTGAGATCGGGCGGCCGCCGGATTTCCATGCCCGCCGGCTTCACCCGCCAGATGCGGCCGCGGGTCTTGTCGCGTTCCGGGTGGTTGCGGGGCACTTCGTTGTGCGAGATGATCTTGTTGTACCAATCGACGATGTAGAGACAGCCATCCGGCCCGAAATGCGCGGCGACCGGGCGGAACCAGTCGTCGGAGGAAGTCAGGAAATCGTCCCTCTTGGTGTAAACCGAATGGCCGTGATCATCGGTCCTCTGCGTGACGATCTGGATGCGGTTGGTGATCGGATTGACGATATAGAAGACCTTTTCGCCCGGCCATTTGGCGGCGAAGGGCGAGCCATCGTCTTCCGCCAGCGCAAGGCCGCTCAGACCGGTGCCGCCCAGCCGCACGCCGGGGGTGGATTCCGGCAGTTGCGGCGCGTAGGGGCGCAGCTTTTCACGCGAGCCGGTCGGGTAATGCGTGCCGGCGATGAATTCGGACACCGGATGTCCCAGGTCGTTGGCTTCCTGGAGGAATTCCGTGCCGTCGCGCGCGGTCGCGAGTCCCCAGATGTTGTTCGGCCCGGCGGTGAGAAGCTCGAAGTCCGAACCGTCGAGCTTCGCACGGGCAAGCTTGCAATGGTTGAACGGTTTTTCCTTCGAGCCGTCGGCAAATGCCGCGCCGTCCGGTCGTGTCACCTTGGAATAATTGAACAGCCCCTGGGCGAGATAGAACCAACCGCCCGGCGAGCGCTCGAACTGATGCGGGAAAAGATGCGAGTCCTGGATGCCGAAACCGGCGAGGACGGTCGAATGGCCGTCGGCTTTGCCGTCCTTGTTACGATCTTCGTAGTAGCGGATTTCGTGACCGTACTGGACCAGCGCGCCGTCCTTCCACGGCAGGAGACCGAGAGGAATGGCGAGCCCTTCGGCGAAAACGCGGGGCGTCTGCGGTCCGGGTTTCCACGGTTCGTCGAAGACCAGCACCCTGTCCGTGCCACCACGCTGGAAGAGCGCCTCGGCGGCGGCGGCGTTTTCGTTGGCGTCCACCGGGTATTCCAGCGCGGTCATCGTCCACATGCGCCCGGAATGATCCCAGGCCACGGTGATCGGTTTGCCCACGCCTTGTTCCTCGGAAGCGATCAGTTCGATCTCGTAACCGTCCGGCACGCGGAAGGAGGACTTCTGCCGCTCCGGCGGGAGCGCGCCGCCATCGTCCCATGCGGGAGCGCCGGGGGTGGCGGGAAGCTCCTCGATGGTGATGTCCTTCACCTGCACCAGCACCTTGCCGCCGCCGTGGGTCTGGATGCCGAGCAGTCCTTCCAGCGGGATTCTCGGCTCGGTCTCGGTGAAATCCAGCGTCGCCACGCCGTTGATCCAGGAGCGGATGCGCGGGCCTTCGCAAAGGATACGGTACTCGTTCCAATCCCAGTCCTTCACCGCCGCCTTCAGTGCTTCGGGATCGGCGGCGCCGGCGATTTTCCGGTTTCTACGATGTTCGTCGTACAGGTCGCCCCAGTAGCCGATGCCCGCATCGACCTGGTAGCCGGCCATTTCCGTTCCATCGCGTTTGCTGCGGACCTGCATGCCGGAGTTCATGAAACCCTCGCCTTTGACGAGGAGGATTCTGAAGCGCAGGTCGAAGTTGGCGTAGCGCTTTTTGGAAGCGAGGAAGGTGTTGTGCGGGATATTCTCCTCAAGCGAGCCGCCGGTGATCGCGCCATCCTGCACGCGCCACCATTTTTCCTCGCCGGGATTGATTTCCCAGCCGTCGAGGGATTTGCCGTCGAAGAGCGATACGCGCTCCGCAAAAGCGCAGGCGGTGAGAACGAGAAAAAGGCAGGCCGCTTTCATAAATGGATCGTTCCTTCTACGAAGCGGGAAGAGCGTTTACATCCCGAAAATTGGATGCCGGATAGAACGATCAGGCTGGGCCTGGAACGGAGATCGTTTTTATGGGGAACCATGGTGGATGGCGTAGTTGGAGCGTCCCGGGTTCCCGGCATCGGTTCGAGGGATTCGCATGGCGCCCCGGAGGGGTGGGAGAATGTAGCCGGTGGTGAAACGACCGGAAAAGCGATGGGCAAAGATTCAGCGCCCCGGGCAGGGGCGCGAGAAGGCCGGTCCAAGGTGGAGCATCCGGTTTCCGGAGCCCTCTCGCACCCCTCCGGGGCGCGATCCATCACGTATCCCGGAATCCGGTGGTTGCACCACCGGCTACATTCTCCCGCCCCTCCGGGGCGATGGATGATTGTCCGGTTTCCGAGACTCCAAATACCTGATCGTTGCGGCGGGCCGCGGCAGCCACACCATTCTATCCAATCGCCGGCTATTCGAAACGATAGCCGAAGTCGCCGTTTTCGACGACGACCTGGATGCCCTTGATCTCCTCGCCGCGGTACAAGGCTTCCAGAAGCCTGCGGCCGATGTCGGGAAGCATGGTGTTGGTGAGGATGGCGTCAACCACGCGACCGCCGCTCTCGGCTTCCTTGCAGCGGCCGAGGATGAGTTCCACCACGTCGTCGCCGTAGTCGAAGCGGATTTTCTTCTGCGTCTCGATGCGCTTTTTGATCCGGTCGAGCTGTAGGCGGATGATCATCCGCAGGGTGGAGTCGGCAAGCGGGTAGTAGGGGATGGTAACGAGACGGCCGAGCAGGGCGGCGGGGAAAACGTCGAGCAGAGGCTTGCGCAGGGCCTCGACGAGCTTGTCGGACTCGGGAGCCAGTTCGGGGTCCTTGCAGAGACTCATGAGGATGTCGCTGCCGGCGTTGCTGGTCAGCAGGATGATGGTGTTCTTGAAGTCGATCAGGCGGCCCTCGCCGTCTTCCATCATGCCCTTGTCGAAGACCTGGAAGAAGATTTCGTGGACGTCGTGGTGGGCTTTTTCGACTTCGTCGAGGAGCACCACGGAGTAGGGTCGGCGGCGGACAGCCTCGGTGAGCACGCCGCCTTCGCCGTAACCGACGTAGCCGGGAGGCGCGCCCTTGAGCGTGGAGACGGTGTGGGCCTCCTGGAATTCGCTCATGTTGATGGTGATGAGGTTGCTCTCGCCGCCGTAGAGGGCCTCGGCGAGGGCCAGGGCGGTCTCGGTCTTGCCGACGCCGCTGGTGCCGGCGAGGAGGAAAACGCCGATGGGCTTGGAGGGGTTGTCGATGCCGGCGCGGGCGGTGACGATGCGCTTGGCGATCATTTCGAGGGCGTGATCCTGGCCGACGACGCGGGAGGTGAGGCGTTTGGCGAGGTTGAGCACGGAGTCGATCTCGTCGCGCACCATGCGGCCGACGGGGATGCCGGTCCAGTCGGCGACGATCTGGGCGACGGAGCCTTCGTCGACGCAACCGGAGACCAGCGGATCGTCCCCCTGCGAGGCGGAGAGGGCGTCTTCGAGGGCGACGACTTCGGCGGCGTCGAGCTTGCCCTCGCGCGCGGAGGTGCGGGCCTCGAAGATTTTGGCGAGGGCTTCCTTTTCGGAATTCCAGCGGGCCTCAAGCTCGGCGAGGCGGGTTTCCTCTTTGGCGAGCGCGTCGGTCGCGGCATCGATGGCAGCCCGGTCGGGGCGGCCGGCTTTGGATTCGCGGTCGAGGATTTCGAGTTCGAGTTTGAGGTGATGGATCTTTTCACGCGAGCGCTCGACGGAGGCGGGCGGCGCGCCCTGGCTGAGGGCGACGCGGGCGCAGGCGGTGTCGAGCAGGCTGACGGCCTTGTCGGGAAGCTGGCGGGCGGGGATGTAGCGGTGGGAGAGCATGACCGCGGCGGTCACGGCTTCGTTGCGGATCTCGATCCGGTGGTGCTTTTCGAGGGTTTCGACGATGCCGCGGAGCATGAGGCGGCATTGCTCTTCGGTGGGCTCCTCGACTTTCACCGGCTGGAAGCGGCGGGTCAGGGCGGGGTCTTTTTCGATGTGCTTTTTGTATTCCGCCCAGGTGGTGGCGGCGACGGTCCGCAGGGTGCCGCGGGCGAGAGCGGGTTTGAGGAGGTTGGCGGCATCGC
Source organism: Haloferula sp. (assembly GCA_037190465.1). Classification (GTDB taxonomy): domain Bacteria; phylum Verrucomicrobiota; class Verrucomicrobiia; order Verrucomicrobiales; family Akkermansiaceae; genus Haloferula. Next base: position 388,162 of record JBBCJF010000008.1, read on the forward strand.
CGGTGCCTTCGGCCCCGCCGGCGCCCATGAGGGTGTGGGCTTCGTCGATGAAGAGGATGACGGGCTTCGGGGACTTCTGGACTTCGTCGATGACCTTGCGGAGACGGTCCTCGAATTCGCCCTTCATGCTGGCGCCGGCCTGGAGGAGGCCGAGATCGAGGGAGCGGAGAACGACGTTTTTGAGCGGGTCCGGCACGTCGCCCGCGGCGAGCTTGAGGGCGAAGCCCTCGACAACGGCGGTTTTGCCGACGCCGGCTTCGCCGACGAGCAGGGGGTTGTTCTGCCGCCGGCGCATAAGGATGTCGAGGATCTGGCGGACTTCGTCGTCGCGGCAGAGAACGGGGTCGAGTTCGCCCTTGCGCGCGCGCTCGGTGAGATCGACGGAGAAGCGCTCGAGGGCGGATTCGCCGGGCTTGAGCGGGGCTTCATCGGCGGCGTCCTGGTCGCCGGAAGCGCCGGCCTGATCGTCTTCGGCGGAGCCTTTGCAGATGGCGTCGAAGGCTTCTTCGAGCTGCTGGGCGTTGACTTTCTGGAATTCCTTCGACAAGCCGCCGAGGTAGGCGCGCATGGCGGCGCTGCGGGCGGCGGCGAGGACGACGTGGCCGGAGCGGATTTTCGATTTGCCGAAGACCAGCGAACAGCAGACCCATGCCTGCTCCATCGCATCCACCAGCAGGCGGGAAAAGGAGGAGAGGCGGCTGGCGCCGCGCGGCAGGGAGTCGAGGAAGCGGTTGATGTCGGTGACAATGCGGGAGGTTTCGCCGCCGAAGTGGCGGACGATTTTCACCAGGTCGCTGTCGTCTTTCTCCGCGAGAACGAGAAGCCAGTGGGCAAGCTCGAGTTCCGGATTGCTGCGTTCCATGCAGCGTTCGGTGGCGGCGTCCATCGCCTGGTAGGCGAAGGGATTGAGCTTTTTAAAGTAGAAGGATGGAGTCTGGGTCTGCATGGCGGTGGAGGCGGTTGAGGCTTGGGGTCTCCGCTCACTGGATTTCGAGCAGGAGATCGTCGAGATCTTCGGGGGGGGTATCGCTGTGGAGCCAGGTGCTGAGGCCGAGCCGGGCGCCCGCGCCGAGGCGGGAGCCGGGGTATTCCTCCCTGGCGAGGACGAGGTTGAGGCCGCAGTAGAATTCGCGGTGGGTGTAGAGCTTCACCAGGCATTTGAGGGATTCGAGCGAAGCGGTTCCGGGAAAGAGCTTTTCGTAGGTCGCCAGGGGCATGGGGCCGAGGCGCAGGACGAAGCGAAGCTGCCGGTCCCAGATGCGGGCGCCGATGACGACGCCGGCGCCGAGCGGGGTGCCACCGATACCGCCGAGCGCGCATTGGTCGCCATCCGGGATATCGAGCCAGTGGCCGACGTTTTCGATCACTTTGGCGGGGGTTCCGAAATAATCGGACACCACGGCGGCGAGTCCTTCGGCGTGCCGGGTGCGGTTGGCGAAGTGCCCGCTGAAATAGAGCACGGCCTCGTCCGGCACATCGAGCCGGCTCTTGAGATTCTCCATTCCCAGGCCGACGAAGGAGCCGACGAATTGCGGAAACTTGGCGTGCTCCGGCCGGTCGTAATCGACGGCTTTCCGGCATGCCGCCCAGGCGCGGTAGAGGAAGGAGATGAAGCGGTGGTTGAAAACATTGAAGAAGTCCTCGAGGCTGGTGTCCCGGCGGTGGATGGAAACCTGGGTATTCGCGATGGGTGCGATGCGGTCGGGATGCGGTACGCCCTGGCTGCGGGCCCAGACGTACTCGGTGAGCGAGAGCGGCATGGGCCCGGAGGGACCGAGCAGGCCGAGGAAGTAGCCCTCCATCCGCCCGACCGGCCCGCCGGCATCGCGCTCCGGCAGCGGACGGACGCGCTGGACGGTGGCGGGGGCGAATTCGAGGTAGGTCGTCTGGTGGAACACCAGCGGATCGTCGGCAAGCGTGCGGCTGCTTCCTACACGCGGCATGTGCCTGAGGATTCCCTCCATGCGGCGCACGAAGGAGAAGAAATCCGTGGAGCAGGGCGGCTGCCCGTTCGCTTCCACGAAGCCGCGGGCGTGGCTTCGCTCGGTGTCCTCGTGGCTGGAAGAGGCGGCCATCCGGTCAGGCAAGGGAACGGGTTCCAACGGAAGGCGGCCAGGTGATCAGGCGGCCGCGCGTGCTGCTGTGGAGGGTGGTTTCGACAAAGGAGTTGACGGTGACGTGATGGGCGAGAAAGCGCGCCAGCACGGAGCCGCAAAGGAAGGAACTGGCCCCGGCGAAGCGCCGTTCGTCGAAGGTGAGGTCCACCGACAGGCCGCGCTGGAAGGCGACCGGACCGCCGCCCGGCATGCGCCGGATCGCCGGCTTGGAGGTCACGGAGGCGATGCCGTCGATCCACTCGAAGGCGTCCTCCATCGCCGCGGGCATGTAGATCCGCAGCAGGTCGCGCAGGGCCACGCTGCCGGTCGCCTGGTCTTCCACCAGCGAGAGGTAGTTGAGGGAAAGATGGCTGACGAAGCGCCATGCGTTGCTGCCGTGGGCGAGGCTGTCCATCGGCGCGGTGGGCGGGACCAGCCAGCGAATCGAGGCCAGCGGCAGGCCGGCTTCCGGCAGGAGATCGGTTTCGCGCCCGCTCAGCGGCATCGAGAGAGGCAGGTGGCGGTTCGAACAGAGGACCTTGACCGCCAGGCTGTCGGAGTCCTCGCGATAGGGCGCGTTGTGGCCGTCCACCAGCGAGAGATACACTTCGGAGCCGAGGTAGCGGGAGGAAGGGCCCTCGCGCTTTTCGCGGCCGGTCAGTTGCCTCACTTCGCGGCGCACGGTGAAGAAGGCCCGGGCGCTCGGGTCGCCCACGCCGCAGCGGTAGAAGGGCAGGAAGGGCGTGCGCGCCGAAGTGCCGCGGACCAGCCCGGCGACATCCTTGACCATGAGGATTTCGTGGTGCAGCGGCTTGGTGCGATCCACCACGAGGTGGAATTCCGAGCGGTTGCGATCCAGCACCACCTGGTCGGCGCGGCGCTCCATGAGGTTGACCACCGGCGTCGCGTTCAGGACGAAGGTTTCCGGCCGCACCAGGTTGGAAAGTTCCGCGGCGCTGCGCCGGAAGCCGAGGATGAGGTCCACGGCGTGCGTTTCGATTTTCCCCAGAGCGGCGCGCAGCCCCTGCAGCTTGAAGAACAGGAACCGGTGGGGCATTCCCATGTATTCCCGCAGCAGACGATAGCCCTCGAAGACGCGGGATTCCACCGGCAGCATCGCCTCGTCCGCGCCGTAGCCACCGGGAGCCACGCGGATGCCTTCGTTCCCGCCGATGGGAAAAACCCGCGGGGAGCGGCCGGACGGCCCATCCACTCCCGCCACGATGAGGTGGCTGCATTGGGAGAATATCTCTTCGTAGATGCGGCCTGCCGCCGCGAGGTCGCCGCGGATGAAAAACACCAGTTCGTCGAGCGTTTCGAGTTCGCCGAAGGTCGCTCCATCCGGCGGCAGTTCCAGACGCAGGCGCAGCGCCCCTTTCACCGGCAGTCCGCCGGGCAGACGCAGCAGGTCGAGGTCGCGGTCGAAATAGCGGGCGCGGCTCTTGCTGTCGCGGCCCATCCTCACCGGGTGGATCGTCACTTCGTGCGCGGTGCGGAATTCGCAGCGGGTATCCACTTCGCCGCCGAGATGGCCGGTGAGATTCGAGCCGCGGGGCACGCGGAGCGGCTCGGTGAGCGAGGGGTCCGGCTGGAGTTCCACGATGCCCATGGAGGGCACCGGGCAGAGCATCGCCGGATAGACCGTCTCCAGCAGGGATTGGGTGAAGACCGGGAAGTCGGCCTCCAGTTTCTGATGCACGCGGGCCGCGAGAAAGGCGAAGCCCTCCAGCAGCCGCTCGACGAAGGGGTCTTCGCATCCGTCGTTGCGCAGGCGGAGCTGGCCGGCGACCAGCGGATGCAGAGCGCCGAACTCGGCAGCCATTTCGCGGATGTGGCGGAGTTCGTTTTCGTAATAGCGCAGGAAGGACTCGTTCATCCGGGATCGGTGGAGATGGGAAAAATCAGGTGTCGAAGGACCAGGCGCCGGATGCGGTGTCGACGGTGGTTTCCATCGCGAAGCGCTCGGGCACCGGCTGGCTCCAGATGCTGCCATTGATGCGGAAGGCGATCAGATTTCCTTGGTCGGCGAATTGGTCGGTGACAGCCTCCACCTCCAACGATTCGGGCAGGATACGGGGTTCGAAGCGGATGATCGCCCGCCGGATGGCGCGCGCCAGATCGTGAACGTCCACGGACGCCCCGGTGCGGCCGGTGTAGGGCGGGATGCCGAAATTCAGCACCGAGTTCGAAGCTTCCGGCAGATCCCAGATCGGATCGTCCACGGGGCGGGAGGAGGAATTGAGCAGCCAGCGCAGGTTTCTGAGCACTTCGGCGCGATAGATCGAGACGGAGGTACCCCTGCCCTGCCGCGCCTGCTCGGCTTCGTCGATGCGCCAGAACAGCGAGGGGAGCGCCGTTTCCTCGCGGAAAGTGGTGACTTTCACGGTGCTTCAGCCGGCGGCGGTTCTTCCGAAGGTCCGGGAGCGTGGAAGCAGCACTGGCCGAGCGCAAAGACCGGCACCACTTCGGAGCCAAGGGCGAAAAGCTGCAGGCCACGGGCGAGATCGACCGTCTCGCGCTCCTCGTCCCAGCCGGTGGTCTTCGCCAGTTTCTCGGCATCGGAGCCCGCCGCAGAAGTTCCCGGATAGGTGACGAAAAGAAAACCCTGGAGCGGTTCGCCCCGCCGGAGATGGACCATCACCGGCAGCCACACCAGATCCTGGATCAGTTCCGGTCGCTCGGGCACGGCGATGCGCAGCACGTCCTCGAAGGGCAGCCACGCGTAGCGCCCGCCAAAGACACCCTCGAAGAACCCGCAAAGCCTGGTGTCGCAGTTGCGGAATCCCTCGAATTCGAACTCGGCATTGAAGCCCTCGATCCCGTCCAAGGCGGCAAGCCGCTCGGCGGCCGCCTGTTCCAATGGCGCGGAATCGCCCGCCTCCAGCGCGGCCAGGGCCGCCTGCCAGCCGGCGAGCCATGCCGGGGAGTCGCCCCCGGGGACATATGCGGGGACTTCACCCCGCCATACCTTTTCCCGCTCCTCCACGGCGGCGAGCAGCAGGCCGTAGATGGCCAGCGCCGTTCCGCCGCCCAGCCTCAGGCATGTCTCAAGCTGTTCCGACGCTCTTTGCCATTCGCCGTTGGCGGCGAAGAGGGCGAAGAGCGCGGAACGGCAGGAGGCATCCGACGGTGCGGCGCGCACCGCCGCCTTCGCAGCGGACAGCGCGCCGGCGATGCGCCCTTCCCTGACCTGTTCTCTGATTTCGAGAAGGGCGTCCATGTCGCAAACGCACGGTTTGGCTCTCAGCCGCCGGTATTGTCGAGCATGTTCCAGTAGGATTCCGTGGAACCGGCGTCGGTATTGGTGGCGGGATCCACTTCGGTGTACTTCCAGTTGATCTTCGCGTAGGAGAAATTCACCTCCTCGATGGGCCGCATGTCACTGCCCTTCGGGTTCGCGTGAATGGTCACCCCGCGGATCAGGCAGGTCTGGAAGGTGTAGGTCATGTAGGCGATCTTGGTGTCCACCTGGCGGACCACCTCGATTTTGACTTCCTTGAGGTTGATGCCGTTACAGCAGTGCAGGTTGAGCTTCGGAGTCGCCTTGTCGATATACTTCGAGATGACGAAGTCCTGATGCTCGCAGCGCTCGACCCCACCGCGGGAGCCGCCGCCGCCAAGAATGGTGGCATGGGGCTGGATCACGCCGTGGTTGAAAGCGAGGAGTTGAACCCATTGCTGGTGGTTGGAGTCGGTAGCCTCGCCGGGGATGCTATCGATTTTGAGGTATGCGTCGAATGCCATGACAGTTTGGCGGTTGGTGGTTTTTCAATCGATGATGCCGGCTTGCCGGCGGGTTGGGTGCGGGGGAAGGACCGCGCGGAGGCGGACCCGCCCGGAAAGGTTATTTCTTCTGCTTGAGGTTGGAAACGAGACGGAGCGAAGCGGTGAGTCCCTCCAGTTGGAAATGAGGACGGAGGTAGAAAACGGCGCGGTAGTTGCCCGGGTCGCCTTCGATCGGCGTCACGTCCACCCGTGCGTCGGCGAGCGGCTTCTTGGCTTTCAGCACTTCGTCGCCGCCGCCTTTGAGCACATAGGCCATGATCCAGTTGGTCAGCCACTTCTGGAGATCCTCGGCTTCCATGAAGGAACCGATCTTGTCGCGGACCATGCACTTCAGGTAGTGAGCGAAGCGGCAGGTCGAGAACAGATATGGCAGGCGGCAGGAGAGATTCTCGTTCGACTGGGCATCTTCATCGAGGTACTTCGTCGGTTTCTTCAGCGACTGGGCGCCGAAGAAGCAGGCGTAGTCGCTGTTCTTGTAGTGGGAAAGCGGCATCAGGCCGATGTCGGCGAGTTCCTTCTCGCGGCGGTCGGTGATGGCGATTTCCGTCGGGCACTTGGCATCCACTCCGCCGTCGTCGGTCGGGAAGACGTGGGTGGGCAGATTCTCGACGATGCCGCCGCTTTCCAAGCCGCGGATCTGGGTGGTCCAGCCGTTTTCGTAGAAGGCGCGGTTGATGTTCAATCCCATCGCGTAGGCGGCGTTGGCCCAGGTATACTTGGTGTGGTCGGAGCCGTCGGTATCCTCCTCGAAGTCGAAGCTCTCGACCGGCTCGGTCTTGGAACCGTAGGGGATGCGGGCCAGGAAACGCGGCATGGCCAAGCCGATGTAGCGGGAATCCTCATCTTCGCGCAGGCTGCGCCAGGCGGCATGCTCAACCGAGTCCTGGACTTTGCGCAGGTCGCGGGGGTTCGGCAGTTCGGTCCAGCTTTCCATGCCCATCAGTTCGGATGAGGCGGCGGAAATGAAAGGTGCGTGGGCGGTGGAGGCGATCTTGGACATCCCGCGCAGCACCTGGACATCCGGTCCGGAGTGGCTGAATTCGTAATCGCCGATGAGCACGCCGAAGGGCTGGCCACCGGGAGTGCCGTACTCCTCTTCGTAGATCTTCTTGAAGAGCTCGGTCTGATCCCAGCCGGCACGGTCCTTGCCCTTGAGTTGCTTGTAGATTTCCTTTTTGGAAATGTTGAAGACCTTGATCTTGAGTTGATCGCTGGTCTCGGTGCCGCTCACCAGATGGTGAAGCCCCCGCCACGAGCCTTCCAGTTTCTGGAAGTCGGAGTGGTGGAGGATCAGATTGAGTTGGGATGTCAGGCGGCGGTCGATTTCCGAAATGACCCGCTCGATCTTGTCGAGCACTTCGGGCGTCTCTTTGGAAATGTTTTCGTAATCGACCAGGATGTGCTCGAAAAGCGTCGAGACGGCATCCTGGATCTCGCGTTTGGCCTCGTCGGACTTCGGTCGCAGGGCGTCGACGACATTCAGCATGCGGTCGAGCGCGCTGCCTTCCTGCGTGACGGTGGCGGTCGCTTTGGCTTCTCCCTGTTTGGCGGTGCTCATGAGAGGGGGTCGGGTTCGGTTATTTTTCCTCCGGCGTGGGTTGCTCCTGCAGGGCGCTTTCCATGAGGGACTTGTCCTGTAGCAATTGGTCGAGGGCCTTTTGTGCGCCGGCCTTGCCGTCCACCTTGATGAGCAATTCCTTGAGGCGGTTGCGCGCGTCGAGCAGCTTGGCCAGCGGGCCTTTCTTGACGATGCGCAGCGTCCAGCGCTTCGGGTTGCGGGCGTCCGGCGTGAGCGAAGTCTCGATGTCGGACGGTTTCTCGCCGATTTTGTAGGCGATGAATTCCTTGGAAAGCGCGTCGAGGCTGGCCACCGACTCGCCGAAGGAGGCGCTTTCGGGATTCCCAGCATCGAAGACATAGCGGCGGTCCGCTCCCTTGCCTTCCTCCTCGAGCACGATCTCGATGATCTCGGCGCCCACCTTCCGGGCGAACTCGTCCGGGCTGAAATCGGACATCGATTCGAGGGTCACATCGACCCCCATGCGGCCTTCGCCGGAGATGACGTTTTCCACGGCGAAGGTAACGCGCGGCTTCTGGTCCTTCATGAAGGAATCGAAATTATCGGCGTCCACCTCGCGGAATTTGCGGTCCTTGATATCGGGCAATTCGGCGGCGTTGGCGCCGGACAGGTCCGCCATTACCCCGGTCACCCAGGGGAGTTCGACCTGGCGGATGGCATCGCCCACTTCGACATCGTATTCGATTTGGACACGGGGCTTGCGTGGCAGCAGCTTCTGGGAACTGGAGGTTTTCTTGGGCATCGGATTGGGGAATAAGTGGGAAAGGCGGATCTTCAACCATTGGACGACCCTTCATCCACGGCTCCGAAGATATCCTGAATCGAAGGGTTTCCGGCAAGCCGGAATTCGTTGACGATCTCCATGAAATCCATGTTCACGACGCGCTTGGCGCGGTGGAGCAGGTGGGGCACCGGGCTGGCCGGCTCGGTCTTGCGGTAGAAGCGGATGATCTGGTCGAGCGCGCGCACCACATCGGCGCGGCCGAGGATCTCGCCCGGCTGGGCCGCGACCACCGCCGCCGGGGCGGCTCCGTCGGCCGCTTCCTCGCCGCCGGCGGGCGCCATACCCGGCACCGCGGCGCTCTGAGCCAGGAAATGTTCCAGTTGGGAGAGCTTCTCCTCGATGCCGGGGAAGGAGACCGAGGGCGAGCCGAGATGTTCCTGCAGGATGTCGCGGATGAAACCGAACTGCTGGCGGATTTCCCGGCACTGGGCCGCGAGGCCGTCGTAGAACTCCGGGTCTTCGCTCAGGGTTTCGTTCACCGAAGCCTCCACCAGAGAGGGCGCGGGTTCGCCGCCGCTCCGGGACACCAGCACCTGATCGAGGTTGTAGGAACCGGCGCGCTTGCCTTTCGCCACGACCACGCCGCCGATCCCCTCGATCACCAGCGGATCATCGATCTGCGAGATCACATCCAGCCGCTCCTCGGAATCGCCGTCTTCGATCTGCGGGTAAACGGCCAGCCAGTAGCGGGAAAGAAGCTGGTTGAATAGCGCCAGCCCGTCGGACAGGCCGGACAGGCCGGACAGGTTCAGGTCCGCAAGCAGAGCGTAGCGGGCCAACCCGAGGTGTTTGGTGCGGCCGAAATAGCCGCCGACTTCCGCCAGCAGGCCGGACCAGTCCCCGCTGCCGCCCGCCGCCTTTTCCCCGGAAACCATCCCGCGATCCGCACCGCCCACCACACTCTCCAGCATCGAGGAAAGGATGCCCCCGAGATCGCGGTTGTCGTAGTCGTTCTCCCCGCAAGCAGACTGCGTCGAAACGGGTGCCAGATATTGTTCCAAAGGGAGAGCCACGGCGGGTAAATACGTAAAAATCAGGGTCGTTAGAGTCAACGAAAATCAGCGTTCTATCAGGAACCGCCGCGGAAAAGGCGCCCGACGAAGCCCCCGAGACCGCCGCCTTCCCCCGGGTCGTCTCCCGCCACCGGCGGCACACGGAAGGGCGGCGTGCGGAAGGCATCCAGAACCCGCCCCGCCCGCTCCAGGGTTTCGGGCGGGATATTGTAGGGAATATCCGTCAGCGGCGGGACCTCCACCGGCGTCGTGCGGAAGCGGAACACGCAGTCGCCGTCCAGACCGCCGACCGCCAGATCCGCCCACGGCGCGCCGCCCGCATGAACCGCCGTCCAGATCACCTCCGGCCGGATCTGCGTCCGGAAAAATGCGTGCCACAGCAACAGCGCCCCCTCGACACCGGAGGGCGGGACGGGAACCCGGTAGACGCGGGCTCGCACCGGCGCGTCCCGCCGCGTCTTGATCCCCGGCGAAAGCGCGCCGAGTTCGGAGGACAGGACATGCAGCAGGCGCTCGAAACCGGTCCGCCCCGTCTCCAGAGAGGCGAGAAAGGCCCCGCGGTCCTCCGCCGAGGGCCCCTCCTCCGGCAACGGGGAAAGCCGGCGCGCCGCGCTTTCCAGCGCGCCGCTGCCATAGCGCGCCGCCGCCTGCACGCCCTCCCGGGTCTCCGCCAGCACGCACACGTCGCGCACGGTATCGAGCGCATCGAACATCGGCCCCAGATCGACCGGCAGGCGCGAAGTCGGCAGGTGGGTTGCCGCCACCATCGGATAGGCGCGGCGGCCCCTCCCGTCCGAAGACGCCCACAGATGCGCCAGGATCATCCCGGTCGGGCCGGTCATCAGGAGCCGGTGGCCCCATGCCGGCACGCGCCGGTCTTCCGCAAGCTGCTCCCACGCGCCGGAGTCGAGATTCGAGCGGATGCCGTCGACATAAAGCCAGCGTTTGAAGTCGGCGAGCGACGGCGTGTCGATCCCGATGTCCTCCATGTGATCGTCCCATGCGGGGTGCTTGCCGAAGATCGCGAGCAGAATGCGCGATCCGTCCCGGGATCTCACGGTATCGGGACTTTCGTCGAGCATGGGAGGAAGGGGTTCGGGTTCACGGAGCGAAATCCTTCGTCGCCGGAAGCTGGTCGAGCACGGACGGGAATGTCGCCGGAAGATTGACCAGCACCTCGATCCTGTTGGAGCCGAGGGTGGTGACGGCCCCCTGCGCCTGCGGGCTGATCCGGGCGATCGCCCAGCGGACGGGAGCCCATGCATCCTGATTCCCCTGGCGGAAGGTATGCTCGCCGGGAGGCACGTTGTTATCCAGGAAAGACAGCGCCGCCCCGGAATCCGCCGCCAGCAATTTGCCCTCCGAGCCGCTGGCGGCATTCCAGCGCAACTCCACCCCCACCCGCGCGGGGACCTTCACGACCACCTCCGAAGCGGCGGCGAACCAGTCGTTGCGGACGAATAGCTCCCACTCCCGCACCGCGATCTCCCCCTTCGACAACCTCTCCAGATCGAAGATCGACTCCGCCACCGCCCTGACATGGGTCAGACGGGCTCGGCACGCATCCGAGAGCGCGGCGAGGCGCACAACCAGCGAAGCGACGGCCGCAGCCTCCTCCCTCGGCAGCACCTTTTCCTGAGCGCCGCGCACTTGGTCGAAAACCAGCGGGAAGCCGATGTGCTTCGCGAGCCCGGCGCCGATGTAATACTCCGCCCAGAAGCCGATCAGGCGTTCGCCGGTATCCTCCATGCCCAGCGCCTTGGAGCGCTCCTGAAGCCGGGAAACGGCGGTCCCGAGAGACTCCACCGCCGCCAGCGTCAGGCGTTCCGGCATGTCCTTGTCCAGATTCAGGATGTCGCTGCACAACGCGGCCCGCGCCGCGTGGTTGCGAGCGGTGCCGTCCGGCAGCATCAGGCCGTGAATCTTGGCCAGTTCCTGCTGTCTGGCGGCGCCTTCCTGCGGCTGCGTGCCGCGATCCAGCAGATCCTGCCAGCGGTTCCAGCGGTCTCCGGCGAGGACTCGCATGGATTCCTCCCGCTCCTCCACCAATTGCTTCGCGAACTGCCGGGGCGCGACGCGGCCGGCATCCGTCAGGGGGGCGTCGGAGCCTTCCTGGCGGGCTCCGGTCATCAGGAAATTCAACTGCGGCTCGGCAACCCTGAGCCTTTCGGAAACCGCCGCCAGCGCCCGCACCTTTTCCTGCGCGGCCGCGTATCCCGCCCTCGGCTCCAGCGCGCGGATCTCGTTCCAGGCCCGGTCGTAGTCCTCCAGCAATGCGCCCAGATCGGTGCGCCCGCTGCCGCCCAGCAGGCGCTCCACCAGACCGGCGAGCTTGGTCCGGTCGGCCGGGGCGATCAGCGAGGAATCCAGCACTTCATCCGGATACGCGGCGCGGATCGAACTCACCAGCGGCCCGATGGTATTGCGATAAAGGTCGCGGGTCTTCGACGTGGTGAAGGGCAGCCCGGCGGAGCGGAGCAGATTCCCCACCGTGCTCTCCACGTCGCGCGGCACCGGCTTGCCCTTGTCATCCGTCTCCGGCGGAGAAAACCACAACAGAAGCTCCTCCAACGCATCGACATCGACGGTCGAAATCCCCTCCGTCTCCCAGCGCTCCGCGCGCCGCGCCATACCGTCGATGGCCGCCTCCACCAGCGGCTCGATCACGATTCCATTCACCGCGATGCGGTAGGACCGGTGGCGGTCCTCCTTCACGCCTCCGTCCATCGTCACCGCCGGCGCGAACAACCAGCCGAACTTCGGCCGGCTCTTGAGATGCTGGCTTCCCAACTGATCCAGACTGGAGAGCAGCGCGCGCGCGGCGACCGGCTTCTCGATGTAGCGCCAGGTCCCGTCGCCCGCCGGTTCGACCAGAGGATAAAACCCGTAATTCTCCGTGGAATAGGCGTCGTTCGACAGGAACTGCCACGCCCTCAACTCCGCCGGCGGCTTGCGCCCGGTGAGCCAGCCCACGATGCCGAACAGCAACAGCGCGCTCGCGAAACCGAGCGGCACCCACAATTTCCACCCCGAAATGCCGCCCACCTTCTTCCGGTTGCCGCGGGTGATCAGACCCTTTTCCTGGAACACCTTTTCGAGAAAGAAATCCCGTAGGAAGTACGAGCGATTCTTCGCCAGACTGAGATCCTCCTCGCCGCCCTTGCGTTCGAATTCCCGCACCGTCATGCCCAGCGCCCGGGCCAGCGCTTCGTCCAGCACCGCCCCCTGCTGGAGCGCCGAGGTGAAATAAATCCCCCGCAGGAAGGGCGGCTTGGCCGACCACTCGTCCACCGCGAAAATATGGCGGAGGTATCGCTCCAGCTTCGGCGCCAAACGCTCGAAACTGTCGGGAAAGGCGAACATCGCATCCACCTCCTCGAAACGCTTGCGGCCCGGCGCGGGCACCGGGTCCTTCATCAGCGTCATCCGCCGGCGGCGCAGGCGGTCGGCCGTCTCGCCCAGGAAGCCGGCCACCCCGCGGGGATCGAAGGTCTTGTCGAGCGGGTCCGGATTCGACCAGCCGAGCATCTGGTAGCGCTCCTCCGCCGAATCGATGTGTTCGAAAAACTCGCGGAAGCCGATGATCCGGTCGGTCTTGGTCACCAGCAGATAGACGGGAAAGCGCACCCCGAGCTCCGTCTGCAGCACTTCCATCTGCTTGGCGATCTGCCCCGCCTTGGCGTCGATCTCCTTGAGCGAATCCGCCTCCGCCGCGGGGTCCGCCAGCGGCACCAGCGAAGTGGCCGGGATCACCAGCACCAGACCGTTGATCGGACAATCCGGCCGGTTCTTGCGCAGCATCTGGAGGAACGAAATCCACTGCGTCTGCGGCCCCTCCGTGCCCGCCGCGCCGTCCCGCACGAACAAGCGCCCCGCCGTGTCCAGAATCACCGCGCGATTCGTGAACCACCAGTGCATGCTCAACGTGCCGCCGGTGCCCTGCCAATAATCCTGGAGCTTGTCCGGGAAACCGATCTCGCTGCGCCGCAGCGCCTCCGTCTTGCCGGAGCCCGCCTCGCCCACCAGCACGAACCACGGCAGGCCGTACAGATCCTTGCCGTATTGCTTGTAAATGTCGATCCCCCGCTGGAACTGCTGGCGCAGATCGTCGATCTCGCGGAGCCTGTCCGCATCTCGCACGCCCTGGGTGTCCCCGGCGTTATCCTTGATGTCCTCGGAGAAATCCTTGGCCTTCTTCTTCTGGCGCTTGCCCACGAAGAAGGCGCCCACCGAAGCCACCACGCACAGCACCGCGTAGCCCCCGAAGTACCACTTGATCATCGACGGCTGGGCCGCCCCGGCGATCATGATCACCGGGGAGCACATGGTCATCACCATCACCACGGATTTCGCGGAAGACGGGATGCTGCTGAGGAAATTCAGATTCATCGGAAAATCGGGGATCAGCCGCCGGTATCCTGCGCCGCTTCCGTGCGCTGGATGTCCTGCACCGCGGATTCGAGCTGCTGCTTCTGGCGGCCGTAGAGATAGAAGTAGCCGGTGAAAATCGTCATCAGGAGGCAGAGGAAGGCCGCCATCAGGATCAGCGGCCGGTCCCGCACCGGAGCCACGAAATCGCGCTTGTCGGTGAAATGATACGCCTCGGGCGTGACCTTCGAGCCCGGATTCGCGTCGATGAATTTCCGCACCCGCGGGTAGAGCCGCCCCATGTAATCCCGCAGCTTCTGGTGGTGCTCCGGGATCGCCTTGAAATACAAACCCGTGAAGCCGATCCCCAGCGAAATGTAGTAAAAGGCCAGCCGCTCGTTGGCCGCCTCGTCCTGCGGGTCGGTCTTCAGCGTCTCCTCCAGCTTGTCGTAGAATGCCTCGTCACCGGCCAGCGAGCCCTCCTCATCATCGTCCGGATACTCGCCGAGGCGGTTGAGGTTCCACGGCTCGCGCAACCCCGGAAACTCGCCGGACGAACCGAACCAGTAATCCACATACCACAGCAGGGGATCGCGGACCCTCTCGTACTGCTGCTGGAGCACGGGGTCGCGCCGCGAACGGCTTTCGATGCCCTCGATCAGCCGCACCGTCTCGTCGCGCACCGCCTGAAACGAAAGCGGGCGGCCCTCCCGCGCGATCCGGTGCTGCTGGCAGATGAAAAGGAACAGGGGCTCCAGCGCCTCCAGCAGACCGATCCGCCCCCCCGGAGGCAGCGGAGAATCGCTCACGCCGGAGCCGCCGCCCGGCGGCGCCGTGGAGGGCGGCCGGTCGGAGGGCGGCTGCGAACCGCCCCAAAAACCGTCATCCCCGCCCCAGCCCCCGTCGCCCGAAGTCTTTTTCTTTTTGCCTGATCCGAACATGATTCGAAAACGGTCGGCTTATCCATTATCTCGGTGCGGAACCGCCGGGAAGCGTCATATACAGGGTGACCTGCAAATCCGCCACCTCCCGCTGCATGCTCCAGCGCAGCACCAGTTCCTTCTCCCGCACGACCTCCTCCCAGATCCGGCGGCTCTGGGTGGTCTGCAGGCGGAAATAGTAACGCCCCGTTTCCGCGGGCAGTTCCAACGGCGGGAAGCGCTCCTCCTTGAGCACCACACCGCGGATCGCCCGCTCCAGATAGGAACGGGGCATGAGCTTGAACTGATCGGTGTCCTCGACCAGTTCGACCAGCCGGCTTGGCTCAAGCTGCGTCTTGATGCCGAGGAACCAGGCCGTCGGCTCCGTCAGATGCTTGTCCTCCAGCGCCGCGACGCGGATGCCCTCCGGGCCGGGCTGGAAATCCACCTTCCAGTAATCCGGCGCCACCGCCCCGTGGAGATAATTGCGGATCTGCGAAATCACCGCCTGGAAGGACGGATAAGGATTATCATGCCGGTAGGGTGCGATGTCGAAGCCGCCGCGCTCGGGGAAAAGCGCCATCAACTCCCCGAGCAAACCGCGCAACTCCATGTAAATATCCAGCGGCGGCACCTTCGCCGCCCCGTCGCCCACATCCAGAAAGGCGGGCATCCGCGCCGCGAAGCGGTTCAGCGAGCGCAGCCGCAGCGTCTGCTCAAGCTGCAGCCGGTTCATCGTCTGCATGTCGTTGCCACCGCGCGCCACGATATTGGCAAGCTGCTCGCGCACCGCGGCCACCTGCCCCGTCAGATCGCGGACCATCTCCCGCAATGTCGGCGAAGCGCTCAAATGCAGACAGGGATGCACATAATTCGGGTCCTGACGCGGAAACGGCTCCTCCCGGCTGGAATCGTGCACCACCCGCAGCAGCGGAATCCGCTCCAGATCGCTCGCATCGTCGCCCTCCAGCAGCAGCATCGCATTGTAGCGGCGGAACTGCACCGCCCTCGGGTTCTGCCCCGTATTCTCGTCCGGCACCTCCTCCGTCTCCCGCGCCACGCGGTAAACGATCTTCACCCGCGCCCCGGTCAGCTCATCGCTGTCGAGCGTATTCGCCCGCTGCTCGAACCAATGCGGCAGACCGAGATAAACCGTGAACCCTTTCGGATTCGCCGCGAACGCCTCGCGGATGTCCAGACTCGGCAAATCCGTATTCTCCGGGTACGACAAATGCACGCCCCCCGGCATCACCACCTGCAGGCGGTCGAAACGGATGCGGAAATTCTCCAGGTCGTCATGCGACAACCGCGCGTCGATCACGCCGTACGGATAGGCCCAGGACAAACGGCGCTCGCTGCCGAACTGCTCGGTGATCCCGCGCTGAAAAATCTGGAAATGCTGCGGCAGCAGGAAAAGCCCTTCGTGCCAGTGGACAAGTGGAGTCGACATGATTTTAGGAATGGGAGCGGTTCATTTTGACCCTCATCGGCGGGCCGGTGTCAACTTCGGGATCGCAGCCAAGCCATCATCACCCCGGCGAAGACGCGCTGGAACTCCTGATCGATGGAATCCGGAGTCATATGCTTGGAAAGCTGGCTGTACTTCTCCCAGGACTTGCGGCCCAGGTCGCGCACCTTCGCACGATCGGCGGCGGTCTCCTCGATCATTACCGCGTTCTCGATATTCTCCGGCGCGAAAACCTGATGCTGACTGCGTGCGAATTCCTCCGCACCCTTCCTCACCGCGACGCACACCCCCAGCATCAGGCGCTTGGTCTTCTCGATCTCGATCGCCAGGTCGCGTGAACTGCTTCTCTCCTCGCCGCGGAGATACGCCGCCGCGATCCGCTCGAAAGGCTCGGCGAAGCCGCTCATGCACGCCGCCTGCAACTCCCGCGGCGCGCTCTGCCGCCAGAACTCCCACAGGAACTTGTGCAAATCCCGCAGCGCTGCGACCATCATCCCCAGCAGCTTAAACAGCCGGTTGAAATCCAGCCTGTCGCCCGCCTCCATCCCCCCCAGTTCCTTGGCCAACTGATCCAGCCCGCGCGTGAGATCCTCCAACTCATCCGGGCGCAACGGCAACTGCACCCGCTCCGCAATCTCCGGCGGCACGCCTCCGCCGCCGCCACTTCCCCCGCCCGTCGGCTGCGGGGGCAGGATGCCCGCGCTCAACAGCGCGCGGCTGATCCGCTCCCGCTGCTCCTGCCCGGCCGATTTCCATGTCTCCAGAAACGCCTCCACCGGATCGGCCTTCGCCTGCGGCGAACGGGACTCCGCCGGAGCAGCGGCTGGAGCCGGACCCTCCGAATACACCGGAAAACATCCCGCCAGCCGGTCCAGCAACTCCCGCTTCTGCGCGTCACCCACCGCCCCCGCATCCTCCAGCGCGAACTCGATCTCGTCCTCCAGGTACGCCCGCTTCTGATCGAAACCCTGATCCGCGAAACTCGAATGAATGAGACGCAACCGCGACGCCGTGCGCCGCGCCCAGCTGTCGGCATCGAATACGGAACTTTGATTTTCCCTCGCCACTCTCAGGATCGGTAGGATATCCGTGTTCCGTCTAACCGCCTGTGAACCCCGTGCAAGAACAAACGCCCCACCGTGGCACCTCCCGTCTCCGCAGGGCGGCTCTCACCCTTGCCTTCGCCGCCGGCGCCCTTGTCGCTCACCCCCTCGCCGCCAAGGACATCGGCATCCTCGTGGATCGCTCGATGTCCGTCGATCAATCCAATCGCGACGAAGCGGTGAAACTCATCCAGGGACTCATGACCGGTTCCGTCGATCCCGCCGTCCGCGGCAAATGGCGGCTCATCGAGGACGCCTCCACCGAAGACGACCCCGCCCAGCGCGAACTCCGTCGCCAGGAATTCGGCAATCTCAGCGCCCTCATCGCCGGGGAACCCGGCAATGGCCTCGCCACCGGCGAATTCCGTCTTTTCCTCGGTGAATTCGGCAACCTGGAGACCGTTAGAAAACTCCAGACCGTCGAATGGCGCGCCATGCAGGGCGATGTCGGCGCCGAGATTGCCCGCTGGGCCGCCGCCGCCTCCCCCACCGACGCGGAAACCCACTTCCAGCTCGCCCGCGCCACCGCCGCCGCCCGCATCGGCGCGGCCCGAGAATTCTACTTTTTTGTCGTCTCCGATGGCGTCGAAGATCTCGTGAACTGGCCCGTCTCCGACTACCTCGATGCCGCCAAGCTCCGCGACCCCTCCGCCCTGGAAAGAGGCGACTTCCGCGACAGCGCCAAGGCCCGCACCCTCGAAATGATGAACCTCAAGCGCGCCGGCGGCGAAGACCTCGTCATCCGCGGCGGCAAACGTCCCGGCTACAACACGGCGGAGCGCGGCACCCTCTCCGCTTTCGAGCGGAACTTCGCCGAGCGGCTCCTCGGGCGCTTCACCCTCACCGGCCCGGAACTGCGCAACTTCTTCCAGGCCCACCCCGGCAAGGTCCCCGTCAACGTCTACGTTTACAGCGCCCGCCCCCGCAGCCCGCTCGCCGTGCGCTTCACCACCCCGGCCGACTCCAGCCCCCAGGCTCCCCACCCCGTCAGCCTCTCCTCCTCCGCCATCCGCTGGCAGCTCGACGTCCCCGCCGGCGACAACCCCGGCGACTACCATCTCGATCTCACCGTCCACGAACCCGCCACCAACTCCGAAATCGCCCGCAAACCCGTTTCCGGCGACGGCGGCCAGCTTTTCGACATCTTCCCCGATCTCGCCAACGGCGACTATGAACTCCGCCTCGCCGCGGCGAAAACCGGCGGCCAGCCGGCCCGGAGCTCCGCCTTCATCACCGTCAAGCGCAGCGCCCCCGTCCTCGCCTTCCTCGACGACTTCGCCCCCGCCACCGGCCGCTCCGTCGCCCGCCGTTTCGATCCCCGCCGCGACGGCGACATCCTCGGCCACGGGATCTCCTGGCAATGGACCGCCGACAGCCCCGAACTCGGCGCCCCCTCCCGGCTGGAGCGCGTCCTTGCCTTCTTCGAAGGCAGCGAAAGCGACGCCCGCCCCCGCCTCGAAACCCGCTCCTCCCTCCCCCCCGCCTCCACCTCCCTCCCCCTCGGCCAGCTGCTCACCGGCGGGCACGACGAAGACTCGTCCACCGACCCGCTCCCGCTCGGCGGCACCTACCGCCTCACCCTGAACGCCACCTGGCCGGACGGCAGCCGCGCCACCGCCTCCGCCTGGTTCATCCTGCCGGAGCCCAACCTCGCCATCCTCGGCAAATCCACCGCCCGCGAAGGCCCCGACTCCCCGCGCGAAGTCTCCAAAAACGAATCCATCCGCATCGGCAATTGGATGCACCGCTGGAAAAACTTCGGCTACGACCTCGCCGTCTTCCGCCGCGAAGGCAACGACTGGACTCTCCTCGACGGCGGCTCGCACGACTGGCCTCTCAAACTCGACACGATGGGCAGCGGCGGCGCCGTCGTCCGCGTGGACAAGCCCTTCGCCGGCGTACTCAGATACGAAGTCACCTTCGGCCCCGAAAACGAAAACGCCCGGGAACTCATCGACTGCCCGCTCGCCGCCGGCTACGTCAAATCCTCCGGCATGCCCTTCCTCCCCTGGATCCTCGGAGCCCTTGCCGTCCTCACCCTCTCCTTTTTCGGCTGGAACCTCTTCCGGAAAAAATGACCTTCCCCTCCGTCGGCCGGACCGGCCCGCCTCCCCTGCTTTCCACTCCATGAACAATACCCCGCTCATCGTCCTCCTCGCCATCAACCTCGCCGCCACCGCCGGGCTGGCGGGCTGGATGCTCAACCGCCCGCAACCGGAGCCGCCACCGCCGTCCGCTGCCACCGCCCCGGTCCTCGACCCCGCGCCGTTCGAAACCATCGCCACCGAGCTTCACTCCCTCAACACCACACTCCAGCGGCTCAACACCTCGACCGTCCAGTACCAGTTCCTCGACAAGGAACTCGAAAGCCTTGCCAACCTCGAACGCGCCCTCGCCGTCCGCGCCCAGACCCAGGCGGCCGCCCGGACCGAGGACAACGCCGCCGACATCGACCGGGCCCTCGAACAAATCCGGGAAATCTCCGCCAAAGTGACCGAGGAGCGCAAGACGCGCCGCCAGCTCATGCTCCAGCTCATCGCCGGCCTCGAGCGCCAGCTCGCCGGCCTCAGCGGCGCCCAGACCGTCACCGACAAGGTTCCCGCCGAGCCGGTCTCCGGCTCCGATCTTCCCGCCACTCCCGCCGGGAGCGAACCGGGGGAATGATTCCCGCCCGCGAAATCGCACCCGCCAGGACAACTCTCCTTGACCCGCGCCGCCGCAATTGATTGACTCCACAAGCCATGAGACCTGCGCACCTTCAAGAAACCTTCAACCTCCGCCGGAGCCTCGCCTTCATCGGAATCGTCTACAACGAGCATGACCTCGATACCCTTGTCGAAGTCGCCCTGCAATGCGCCCACCGCCTCAAGATCGACGACAAGGCGCTCACCGAACGGGCCAAAACCGAAGCGATGGTCGCCGTGCCGAATGTCGGCGCGCTGCCTGCCTGGTTGGTCGCCGCGCTGATCGGCTTCCTCAAGGGTAAAAGAATGGAAAAACCCCTCTCCCGCGGAGCCGTCAAACGCTGGCTCGACGACGTGATCGAAGACCAGAAGAAACAATTCGTTTCCTGACCTGTCGATGCTCCGTTTCCCCGAAGAACGCCGGGAACGCCGTCAAAGCCCAGGCACCGATGGCATGCCACCGCCCATTTTCGGCAGCCGGTCCCGTCGCCCTCACCGTCCTCTCCGCCCTACTGCGGGATTTCCGCCTCTCCCATCCACTTCGGCTCCGGTTTTACGGGCTGGCATTCCTCGATCGTGATCTCCCTGCCTTCGCCTGTCGTTCAGGCGGTTCTCGATCGGAAACTGGAATTCCCCCTCGGCAGTCGACGCCCCCTTCCCCCGGATCACGTATTCCCCCTCCGCCCGGCCCGGCCGACAACTTTTCCAGAAGCCGTTCGAGAATGGGGATACCTCCCGCAACCGCACTATAACAGGATTCGAGATCATTGCCATTAGCGCCACCCATGACGGCTTCTCCGCCAGGCTCCCGTCAAACCGTTGTCTCGCTTCCAAACCATCCCATCATCCCCTATGCCTAGTCCACGGTCCGGCACCGCAGCTTCCGCGGTCCCGCCTGCAGCTCCAAAAGAAGCTGCCGAAGCAGACCGCGCCGTTCCCGGCGAAATGACCCGCTTCACCAACCAACACGAACCCGGGTATATCCCCCACAAACCCTCGGACGATCCCACCAAGGATTGGATCGAGATCGTCCTCCTCGACACACTCGGCAATCCCGTGCCCGGCGAACCCTACCGGGTCATTCTCCCCGATGGAGTCACCGCCGCGGAAGGCACCCTCGATCAGAACGGATTCGCCCGCATCGACGGCATCGACCCCGGCATGTGCAAAGTCATCTTTCCCGAACTCGATAAGAGATCCTGGAAGCCCAAATAACGCGCTACATGAAGAAGTCCTACATCGCAGGCGAAACCGACCACCTCACCCAAATCGCGCTCGCCCATGGCTTCACCACACCGAAGACGCTTCTCGACGCTCCGGAAAACAAGGAACTCTTCAAGAAACGAACGAATCCCCACGTCCTCTTCGCCGGGGACGAGGTCTTCATCCCGGAGAAGGAGCTCCGGGAGGAAAACCGGCCCACCGGACAGCGCCACATCTTCGAACTCGAACTCCCTCTCCTTGAGCTGAACGTAAAGCTCGTCAACCTCCGCGACCAATCCATCCTCCGGCCCTTGGAAGCCGAGTCCTCCGCCGGCCGCCATCCGATCGAGCCGCAGGGGGAACTTTACAAGCTTCCCATCCCCGCTTCCGAAACACGGGTGGTCTTCAGGGCGACGGACCCGCCCAAGCTCGAAGTGATCACCGTCGTCGGGCGTCTCGATCCCGTCGAGGAAGTTTCCGGCCAGCAGCAGCGACTCAACAACCTCGGCTACCTCGCGGGCTTCAGCACCACTCCCGACCCAGAACAGTTCCAATGGGCGGTGCAGGAATTTCAACGCGATCACCAGTTGAAGGTTGACGGCATCGTCGGCCCCGCCACCCGCACCAAACTCGTCCAGAAACATGGCGTCTGACAAAGATATCGTCCGCGGAGCCATTTCGCTCGATACCGGCGGGGACGGCATCGCCGCCTCCCACCCTCTCACGATCAAGTTCCACCACGCCACGGCCCCCTCAACCCCCGGCGACAAAACCCATAATACCATCAAGGAAATGCTGATCGTCGTCGGCTGCGTTTCCCTGCCCGAATCCCACTTCGCCTTCGATTCCTCCTTTCTGCTTCCCGAATCCCGCATCTCCTTCATTCGTCTCGCCCAGATGCGGAATCAACTCGCCGAACCCCGCGGCCCCGAGGGCACGCCGGATCAGGAAAAGCCGCCTCTATCCATCTTCGGTCACGCCGACCCCACCGGCTACGATGGCTATAACATCGCTCTCAGCCAAAGGCGCGCCAAGTCCGTCTACGCCGTGCTGATCCGGGACACCGCCTACTGGAAATCGCGCATGGGCACGGGGCCGGGCGGCGGCCAAGGCGACATCTGGGGCCAGGCGGAAATCGCCGAGATGGAACGCGGCATCATCGAGGCCGGCGGCGTCCCCCCTACCGACAAAGCCGGGCTCATCGAAGCCTACATGGACGCCATCTGCGTCCGGAAAACCGCCGACGGCTTCGAACCTTACCGCCTCGACAAAAGCATCGACTTCCTCGCCCGGGGTGCGGGCAGCCATGGCAAGGGGGACCTCCAGGGCTGCGGCGAATGCAATCCCACCCTCATCCTGTCCAAGGCAAAATCGGACGAGTTCGCCAAGGATAAGGAGACCGGCAAGGAACGGCGCGACAAGGCGAACGAAATCAACCGCCGCGTCATCGCTTTTCTCTTCAAGCCCGGCAGCATCGTCGATCCCGCCAAATGGCCTTGCCCCAGCATCGCCAACACCAACGCCCTCGGGGTTTGCAAATCCCGCTTCTGGGCCGACGGAAACGCGCGCATCAAGCAAGACCCGATTCGCGATAAAAAATTCGGCAAGTTCCGTCCTGAAAACGAGGATGACGTTCCCCATATCTACGATCCGGAAGACGAACCGCCCCCTCTGGTCACACCGACCTTCGGCTGCCGCTTCTACCACGGCATCGCCCACCGCTCGCCCTGTGAAGGCGTCAAGGAGCGGTGGGTGCTCCGCATGCTCAAGCGACAGCCCCTCGCAAAGAAGCCCGACCTGCCGTTCATCGACACCTACTTCCGTGTGATCATGGGCGACGCGGAAGACGCTCCCATTATCGAAGGCCGCACCGACGAGGACGGCGTCGTCCGCCTTCCCGTCTTCGACGAGCACACCACCATGAAGTTCCAGATCGAGGCGGGTGAATTCGGAAAGATCGGCGGCGGCAGCGCCGAAAACGAAGATCCGGATCAAAAAGACACCGTCCGCTTTTTCACCTTCATGCTCAACGCGGGCAATCTTCAGGTGAAGACCGAGAAACTCCACATGAGCGGAACCAGAGACACCCAAACGCTCAAGACCGCCGTCCGCCAGCGGCTTCACAGCCTCGGATACGGCAAGGACGTCGGAGAACCGGAAAACGACCAATCCCTCGCAAAAATGGTACGCCGCTTCCGGCGGCATCACGATCTTCCCGACATCGCCACCATCGACGACGAGATGCTCGCGAAGCTCCGCGAAGTTCACGACTCGCTTCCGGAAGGCTCCGGCGGCGAGGACCCGCCCACCTCCGCCCCAGCTTGAAGATGGCCAGCGCCGCCGACGACAAACCATACGACCGCAACCGGCCGTTCAAGCGGGTGAACAATGATGCCTTCATCCCGAAGGACCCGCCGGATGGAAACGGCGTCGCCTGCGGCTGCCATACCCCGGAGCAATTCGGCAAGCCCGACAAGGAATTCATGGAATTCCTCAAGGCAAAGATCCCCTTCTTCAACGAAATCCTCGGCACAGTCCGGCAAGTCCTTGATACCGCGGGGAACATCGCCGCCATCATCGCGGCGATCGAAGCGGCCGTCATTCCCCTTCTCACCGCCCTTGGAGTCGCCATTCCCGCTTTGGGCGCGATCATCGGGGTCCTGGCGGCGGCAGCCGCGGCCACCGCCGCCGCCCGGAAGATCATCGACATGATCATGAAGGGCATCGAGTCCGCCCTCGAAGCCTTCTTCGTCGAGATTCTGGGCGAGCGGGTCATGAACCGCGCCATCCGCGTCATCCCCCAATGGGTGCCGGTCGTCAAAGGCGCATCCAACTCGAAGATCGACGCTTCGCAGATCCGCGAAGTCGAGGGCATCTGCACCCGAAGTTTCGCCAACCCCATCGACGTCCCCTTCTACAACTGGCACTACTGGTTCGCTTGGAACATCGAGGTCGCCCCGGAACCCACTTACACCGGCGTCATCTCTGCAGCCGGCAATCCCGGCGGGCTCCATCGCGGCTTCCAAATCCAGTGGGACCCCGGCTTCTACTGCTCCGACGTTGAACCCTACATGCGGGGATTTCCCGACCACCAGATTCCCTCGAACGAAGGACCGGTGACCAACAACGACATCATGTGGCCGATGACCGGCATGTACGTCTGGGCCGCCGGCCGCTGGGTCTATGACTGCAGCCGCGTCTCAGGCAATCCTCCGCGGATGCACTCGATGATCCATCCCGCCAAGGCGCTCGCAACCGCCCGCTGGGCGGCGCATTCCTTCGAGGAGAACGACAACATCCCCGTGCCCGCCATCGAATTCATGTTCGTCGCCTCGAAGCGGGGCGGCGACGATCCCGGCGGCTCGCAGCAAGTTCCGTACATCGGTTACGAATCCCTCAACGACACCGACTACGAATTCATCATCGACCTGCCTGAAGGCCCCGGAAAGGAAGTCATCTCCTTCGACATCGCGCATTCCGGAAACGTCGGCGCCAATACGATCGTTGTCCGCCCGCGCCTGCTGATGGATGTCCGCCAGCTTCCCGGAATCCGGGGCGCTTCCATCGAGCCGATCGTTGAAATGATCGCGCCGGAAGTGGAAGGCGAGCCGCCAAAACAGGTCCGGGTCAAAGTCCCCCTCACCTCCCTGGACAACCATGCAACCGCCTGCGGCTTCAACCTTTGCCTCGGCTGGGCGGACCCGGCCCGCGAGGAAGCCAGGAAAGTCCGCACCTGCACCGTCCAGCTTCTCGATTTCTCCGGCTCCCTCCAAACGCGCGATTCCCCGGCCCAGAAGCTCCGCAAGATCTTCAAGGACAATGAAAACAAACTCATGCGAATCGTGCGTGAAAAGATCGGAAACATCGAGATCCTCAATGTTCCGATTCCCGGCACGAAACAGCGAATCATCCTTCACCTGAAGGACATCCCCGGGCTCGGCCCGTTGATTGACGAGTTGATCTCGAAGGCGCTCACAGCCCTGATCGACGCCATCATTGGGCTCATGCCCGCCGGCTCGGAAGAGTGGCTTCTTCATGTCGGCGTGAACGGCACCTGGCGGAGCCAGTTTTTCCCCGACATGAAGGGAAGCCCCGCTCCATCGGAGATCGATGCGATGTATCAGAAATTCGTGTTCCATCTCTCGCTCGCCGAAGGAGACAAGCTCTTCTACTCTTCGCACGGCGCGGAATTCGACCCGGTCGGCGACATCATGCATTCCTCGCGCAGGAACCGCATCTTCGAGGACGGTCTCGACCAACCGGTTTCCTGGAGCGACATCGCCGATCCCGGGATCGACAAGCAGAAGCAGCGGGCTCTCGTCTTCGAATATGTCGCGAAGATCATGACCGACACCTCCGGTGGCGTGACCAACCTGGCGCTTGGCTTTGACAACTCGCCTCTCGGCATCATCGATCCCGACCTGTCGGACGGCACCACCGATCCCGCAAGCAATCCACGCATCGTCAAGAATCTAGGACGCGACAACATTGTGAAAACCGCCACGTTCGCCTATGCGGAGGGCGATCAGATGAAGCTGTTCGAGGAACCGGGCAAACCCGATTACCGCCTCACCTTCCAGATCAACGTCGAGAACAAGAACATTTGACGGGTCCTCACGGTTTCACGGCGAGGAACATCGCCGCGATCACGCTCCGGCCATGTTCCTTCCGCACCGGCGCCTCCGTCGAGACCGCCACCTCGAGCCCCGCCGCTTCCAGACACCTGAGGACATACCACGGCTGGTGGCTGTACCGCCCATGCGCCTCCAGCCTGAAATCAGGCGCCGCCGCCTCGTCGATCCGCTCGACGAAGAACGCGCAGCGTCCGCCCTCCCGCAGGCTGTCTCCCATGACGGAGCCCCATTCGTCCAGGCTGCCGAAATAGTTCACCGAATCCGCCGCCACGATCAGATCGTAGGCCGAAATCCGGCTCTTCAGGAAGCGGGTCATCTCATCGTGGTGAAGCACGTCGTACAGCTCCCGCTCCGCCGCCTTCTCCAACATCTTCGGAGAAAGATCCACTCCCTCCAGCCGTTCCGCCCATGGACGCAGAAACGGTGCGCACAACCCCGTGCCACATCCCGCATCCAGGATCCGCAAACCCCTCGGCGCGCTTCCGCCATGAGTCGCCACCATTTCGGCAAGACGGGCGGGACCTTCATAATCCAGCGCCTTCAGCGTGTAGTCGAAGTCGTGGGCAAACTCGTCGAAAAGTTTGACCACATAATCGTTCGCAGCCCGCAAGGGGACCTCCCCGAAACCCAGCGCCGCGAGATGATGCCGGGCGGAGGGATGCCGCGGATCGAGCTCCGCGACACGATGCCATGTTTCGGCCACCTTCTCCAGATCTCCCCGCCGCTGATGGCAAAGCGCCAGTTCCTCCAGCACCTCGACCGGCGTAGGGGAAACCCGCGCCGCCTGCTCCCAGACCAATGCCGCCTCGTCATAGCGCCGCAGGTGGCAGTAGGCGGTTCCCAGCGACACCAGGACCTCGGGAGACAGCGGCTGGACCGCGAGAATGCCGGTGAAGCACCCCGCCGCATCTTCGGCACAATTGAGCTCCAACTGTGCTATCCCCAACTGGTATCTCGCCGGGAGACTCGACGGATCGAGCGTCAGCGCGCAGTTCGCAGCCGCCAGCGCCTCGTGGGCGCGATGTTCCGAATTCCGCAGCGCGGCGAGTTCGAGCCACGCGCCGAAATCGGTGGGTGCGGATGCGAGCCGCTCCTCCAGGCGCGTACCCGCATCCGGCCCCGGGTTCATGCGCCGCCCTTCGCGGCGAGGGCCTTGTTCTTCACGGAAATCCTCGCGTCACCGGCCACCGCCGCCTTGATCCGCTTGAGGAGTTCGCGTGCTTCCGCCGTGGCGTTTCCCGATGCCGGGGGCTTCGGCGGGCGCGCGACCTGCGAGTACCACTCCACCGGGCGATAGTCGAACAGCGCTTCCACCAGCGCGTTCTTCAGCCCGGCATCCAACTTCGGATTCTCCAACAGGCCCAGGCTCATCTCCAGCACCGGCGCATCCCTCCGGTGCCGCAGGAGCGCGTCCCGCATCCAGCTGATCACGAGGATCGGATCCTGTCGTCCCGCCAGCACTTCCTGCGCGAAGACTTTCATCGCCGCCTTGTCGCCGCTTTCAAACAGAACCCATACCGCGATCTCCGAACGACTGCCCTCCGGATCCAGCGAGCGGCGCAGAAACGGCACGGCGGCATTCGGCAGCGGCTTTACCTTCGGCAGAGTCAGCAGCAGCGATTCGGCCCTCGCCTCTTCCCCCAGAAACACGCGGTTCCCGCACAAATCACTGATGATCTTCCGGGCTTCTTCCGACGGATTGCCCGCGAGTTTCCCCAGCACCGCATGCAGCGCGAGATCTTCCGCGCCGAGCCGGGTGTACTCCTCCGCGCTGTTGAGTTTCAAAAGCCCGTCCCTCGTCCCGAGGGCCGCGCGCACCGCTGCAAGGTCCGCTTTTGCCGGGCTGCCGGCCTTCCTGGCAAGATCAAGCGCGAACGCGCCCGCCTCGGGGATTTTCAGCCCGGGACCCGGCGCTCCCGCGTGCGAGAGAGGCGGGGACACGGCGGTGATGGCGGCAGGAATCCACAACCGGAGCCGCCTTGAAAACCACGGGAAGAATCCCGGCCGCCTCCCGCTGATCGTGCCCGGTGCTTTCATGTCAGATCCCCCCAATCTCAGCCCAGGTGGTTTGAACCGCCAGCGACAATTCCGGCGTGAGCGCCATCCCCTTCGCATGGGTGAGAATCTCCCGGAGTATCGCCTTCGCTTCCTCGGAAGCAAGGGCGCGCAGCGGCGGGTTCGGCCGGGTGCAGGCCAAATACCACTCCGTCTTGTAGCTGCAAAGCGACTCCAGCGCATACACCCCGATCTCAGCCGGCACGCTGCCCTCCACGATCATCCGCCGGTAGGACCGCAGGATCGAAACATCGTTCCGCCGGGTGAGATACTCGACACGGAGCCAGATGATGCGATCCTCCATCTCCTGCTCCGGGTCGGCGAGCTTCCGCTCGAACAGCCGTAGCCCCTCCTCCGATTCGTTCGCCCCGAGAGTCA
Source organism: Haloferula sp. (assembly GCA_037190465.1). Taxonomy (GTDB): domain Bacteria; phylum Verrucomicrobiota; class Verrucomicrobiia; order Verrucomicrobiales; family Akkermansiaceae; genus Haloferula. The sequence goes on from JBBCJF010000008.1 coordinate 416,233, forward strand.
TCATCACCAGATGCAAGGCGGCGGATTCCGGCACGCTGCGGGAATCAAGAAAATCCACCGCCCGGGGGGGCAGAGGCCGTACCGCCGCCAGCGCGATGTTCACCAGGTCCTCGAGTTGTTCGAGCGACACGAAATTCCGCGCATCGATCAACCGCACGATGGTTTCCTTCGCCACCGGCGCCTTGCTTACCATCAGCGTTTTGATGATCCGCGCCACCTGCAGCTGCTTCGGCGCAAGATTGTCGTAGTTCTCCCGGGGCTCCAGCGAGAAGAGAAATTCCTTCGAATCCAGCAGCCTGAGCAACTGGTCGTGATCCGCTGCCGAATCGCTCGCAGCGAGCGCGTTCGCCCGGTGAAGCAGTTCTTTCGGTGAATTTTCGGTTTCGGACATGGCCGGAGCTTCAATAGGTCACGGTGGGATGGCGGCGGATCACCGCAGCCTGCAGGAGATCGATATCGGCTGCAAGGATCACCGCCCCGCCATAGCCGTAGCTCATGACGTTCTCCGTCCATGGATGCCCGCGCAGCTTGTTCTTGATATCCTTGCTGTTGATCTGGTCGTCCGACAAGCGATTTGGATTCAACCCCCCGTTTCCGCGGTGCATGAGTCCCAGCACGTGGCCCATCTCATGCGCGAGATTCACGCCGTTGTTGCTGACCGATCCTCCCCATACGGCGGGGAGGATCGCCGCGTGGATCCGGTTCATGTCGTTCGCCACAAAAGGCGGATTCGCCGCGTTTCGCGCTTTGATGTATGCCTTGTCTCCGGGACCGGGATTCTTCACCCGGCTCGGAAGCCCGGCGAAAGTTTTAATCTTCACCGTTCCCGCACCTCCGTCCGGCGGGACGCCGGATGGCAGCACCCAGGAATTCGACGGGGTGCCGGAATCGCTGACATCGGCCATCGGAACGCCCTGGATATCCGTCGCCACACCGAACTGGGACGCCCCGAGAATCGACCGGATATAAACGATGTTCACCGCCCCAGGATTGAAATTGTACCTCGTGGCCGCGGGCCTGCTGTTGGGATTCACATTCCGCGTGTGCGCGTTGCTCGTCGCCGTCACGGTGAAAATACCCGGAATTCCCGAAGCGACGGCCCCGTCGAAGGCGGTCGCCACCGGGTCCGGCACCAGCTCCAGACCGGCCTGCCAATAGATCACCTTCGCGACATCCATGTGGCTGTCCACCACCGCAGGGGGGCGGAGGCCCGTGACCTGGGACGCGGCATTCGTCCCATCGAGAAGATTGATCCGGTACGGCACCTTGCCCACCTTTCCGACCCACGCCCGGTACGTGGCCAGCACCATTCCCGCCGGACCGTCCCAGCGCACCTCGAAGGTGGCGATGGTATCCGCCGCACTGCCGGTTCCCCTCACCTGGATCTCTCCTCCCCGGTTCCGGCCGACGATCACCGCCGGGCCGCTCGTCACATGCCAGGTCAGCATGTTCAAATCGATGTTCCCCGGATCGGCGAAAGTCACCGCAAGCCGCGCCACCCGTTTGGCAAAATTCGGGTCTGTCGGTTCTAGGATCGGGATCACCGAAGGATTGACCATTCCGTTCAACGGAGCCCCGGTGAACGTCGGGGGCTGCGCCTGCGGGGTCAGCATGCCCGGCGCCAGCACGCCGGCCTCCGGCTGCACCGGCCGGAGCGGCAGCTTGGTGAATCCATTGTTCGGCACGGGAATGACCGGACACACCTCGATCCTCGGAACGACCGGGTTGCCCGCCACGGTCGAAAGCGTGCTGCTGCCGTCCATCTGCCTGCTCACCGAAATCGAAGACGGGCCGGTCAAATCCGTCGTGCCGCGAATCTCCTCGATCGTCATGCGAACCTTCAACGAGTACGCCCGGTAATCGGAGAAGGGCCACGAGGCGCGCATCAGCGGTGACCGCAAATTCACGATCCTAGTCTGCTCCTGGAACGGATACGCGAACCGCGCGGTGACGGTCCCCAGGTCGTCGTGACCGAAAACATCCTTGTCGATCCCGGAAAACCTGACTCCCACGACGTCACCGTAAGTCTTCGTGCTCACATCCACGATCGCGGACCAACTGTCCGGAAGGATGATGGTTCGCCCGGTCGTCGCTTCGAATTCCCTGCTCCGGTCTCCCACCGGATTGTGGTCGATGAATGCGGTGAAGTACCACTCGCCGCTGCCGAAAATATCGCAGTCATCCAGGACTTCGACGGAAACAAAAGCGATCTTGATTTTGGTGACTGGCATGGGGTGTCAGCAGCCGTGTTTCTCCTTCAATTTGGCGCGGGTCGCATCGTTGAGCCCGCCTTTCGTGTCGAGATCGTTGTCGATCTGGAAGCGGCCGACCGCCGCTCTCAGCTCCGGAGTCATGCCCTCCTGGTTGATCAGGCAGCGGTAGCCCAGATTGCTCAACCGCTTGCGGACGCCGATCATCGTTTCCACCGGGTCCATCTTTCCCAGCTCAAGCGTGATGACCCGCTGGTCCTCGGTATCGGGATGAAACGTGAATATCGCCAGGGCGGCATTCGGTGGGATGGAAACGCGGACCTGGCCGTCCCCGTCCGTCTGGCCTTCGCTGGTCTCGCCTTCCACATCCAGCCGGTATGGCGCATTGGCGATCGGCTCCATCTCTAAGCCGCCGGGCTGCACCTCCGGATCCTCGTAGGACGAATCGTCATCCGTATCCCCACCCGCCACCGCATCCTCCGGCGGCGGAGGCTCCTTCGGCTTCAGGAACCTCAGATGCAGTTTCGCGGGCACACCTTTCCTCCGGAAACGGTGGCGCTGCTCGGTCGCCTTCTCCACCTCGCGGATCCGGAGGTCCGGGATGAACAGCTTGTCCCCGGGATAGAGGACGTTGGGGTCTTTCCTCAGCTCCTTAAGCTTGGCGTTCGCGCCGTGATTCCACAACGTTTCGGGGAAGAACCCGTGCCGCATCGCGATGCTGTCGATGCACTCCCCTTGTCCGATGGTGTGGTCGATTGCCATGACCGGGATCTCAAATTTCCTCCCACGCCTCCTGATCCAGCGTCGGGAACGTCACTTTGCAGTTCCCGGGCTCGATGAAGTCCACCCGGGCGAATCCATTCTCATCGGTGGTTCCTCCGGCAACCGTCGCTCCATCCGGCAAGGTGATCCGGTAGGGCATGCCGGGGACCGGTTTTCCTTCCTCGTCCACCATCTCGATCTCGATCCAACTGATCTTCTCCTCCCGCTCGTTCTGGCCGGCCGGCGGTTTGTGCGCCCTCCCCTGCCCACCGCTGTCGCGGCCCGCACCGGATTCCCGGTGCATCGACCCAGGCTTGGCCTTGTCCGCTTCCTGCGCCTCCGCCGGATCGGCGGGCGGAACGGCGCCCGGGGCGTTTCCTGACATGGGACTCGGCATGGCGGTTCAGTGATTGTGCGAATGAGGCGCAGGGTACTCCCAGTTCGGGCGGAGCACGAGAAGCAAGGCTCCGTGATCTTCGCGATCCGCCAGCCAAATCCGATCCGGCATCGGCGGTTCGAATCCGAAAAACGACGCCGCTCTCAACGCCGCTTCCCGAATCCCGTCGGCCTCCTCCTGCTCCCCTTCTCCCGCGCGGGCGTGCTGGCGGGCGATGGCGGCGAATCGCTCCACGATCTCCTTCCTCGTTTCCGCATCCTTGGCCAAGCGGTTGAGCGTCACGGCGCTCCACCAGATCATCGCGCTGTGTGACTCGGGTGCCGCATCGCAATAGATCTCGGCGAGCCGCCCGATGGCGCCATCTTTCTCGATCTCCGCCCGAACCTCGAAGTCGCGCTCGATCTCCGGGATGTCGAGATTCGCGAACTGGCGGATCATCTCCATCCGGAGCTCATCGTTGCGACCGGGATTGCCGCGGGCCAGATTCTCCGCCGCTTTCTCCGCCCACGCCTTCAAATCAACCGTCCCAACCGATGGTCCCAAAGCGGCGCAAACCTCCGCCGCGAGCGGCCGGTCGCGGTCGGGATCGGCGCGTTCAAGCCAGTTCCGGTAGTGCGCCGCCGCCCGCAAACGCTGCTCTTCATCGCCCAGCCAGGCCAGTGCGATGATGGCGGCGGCAGACTTCGGAACGTCGCCAAGACGCTGCAACAGCGTGTCCCATGCGCCGGCCGTCGGCCTCAGATCGTGGAACACCACCAGCCGGGAAAGCCGGGAGAGTTCTTCCTCGGAGGTCTTCGGCTCGATTTTCGGAAGGCAGACCTCGAGCGCCACGGCGACATCCAAGGGCGCCGGAATCGGAACGATCGAATACAAGCCGTCCGCCTCAAGGTAGGCCTCGATCTGCTGGCGCGTGTCTTGTTCGGCGGGTGGCATGTGATTCAGGGTAGAAAGAAGCCGGAACTCAAGGCCCAGCCGGCGGAGGAACCACCTCCTCGAAAGCGGCGAAGAGCTCCGGAACGTTGTCCCGGAACATGTTCACCGGCACGTCGGAGATCCTGTCATCGAATCGCACCCGGCGGTTCGCCGTGATGCGCTTGGTGCTGTCGACGGCGCGGTCTCCCCCCGGCGGAGGAGGTCCGGGAGCCATCACTTCGGTCCGCCGGCCCTGAACATGGACGGCATCGGTCAGGACATGGCCGATCTCGTGCGGAATCGTCGTGTAGGTCGGCTCGTTCAGCAGTTCGGTGGACCGGACCAAGAAGGAATTCGCGATCTCGTCCCGGGACGCTCCGTGACCGTAATTCCGGGCGTACTTCCGGAACGAGAGAAACGCCAGCCCCAGGGCATCGATCTGACCGACGACAAAAACGTCCACCCGGTCGCGGCCCGTATCGTAATTGTTCAGCACCAGCCGGCTTTCCATCGCCCCCACATGGCGGATGTTGCCGTCGCCGGTGTTCCACCCGGCGGAGACGAGCGCCACATGCCTCACCCGCTGCCGGGCATCGCCACTGGCTTCGACCGTCACGGTGATCGTCTGTGTCAGTGGATCGCCCACGACAACATCGGCGGATCCCCGGGCCTTGCCGAACGCGGCCGGGTTGGCGAACTCCCGGACCGCCGTGCCCGCCGGCACGATCGCCCGGATGGCGGTCGCCAGAGCCGCCGCCGTCTCCGCACAAGTCGCGTTCGCGACCGTAACGATGCTGGCGACTTGGTTGAATCCGGGATCGATGCGCACCCGCACACGGATCGTCCCGCCGCCACGGGCGCGGCGGCCTTCGATATCGTCCACGACGATCATGTTCGCCGGAGCCACGATCTCCCGCGCCGGACCGAGGATCTTGATGCTGAGATCAGCCTGTGCATAGACCTGCCGCATGTACATCAGGAGCGACCTCCGCAGGTCGGACTCCGTCGCCAAGGCGTTGCCGGTCACAGGATCCTTAAGGATGTGCAGCGCGAGCTTCACGCGCTTCTTATCCGTCCCCACCGGAACCTCAGCCCGCACGCGGCACTTCGGCGTGCCGGGACAAGCGATCCGCTCGTAAGTGCCGCGAACCCGCTGGTCGAGGATCTCCACCTTGTCATCGGCCCCGCCGTTGGTGGTGGTCATGTCGGTCACGAGCAGCGTCTGATCGTTGCGCGCCCGCTTGTCCTCCTCATCCACCACCAGACGCAAATAGGGCGAACGGTAGCATACGGCACTCGGCACGCGTTCCGTGCGGACCGTCTGCGAGCGGCGGCCCAGCTCGGCGCCGGTGAATGCCTCGTGTCCCGTGACCCTTCCATCCGCACCGTAAACCGGCTTCCTCGCTTCGAGAGTGACATTGACGGTTGCCGGGCCGGCAGGATCGACCACCTCCATCTTGAAAGCATCCTCATCCTCATGACCGAGCGGATCGAAGCGCGTCCTCGTCGGGAATACCTGGTTCAGGTTTGCGCCGGACCGGTCGGTCCGATAGTTGCTGATCCCCAGCACCGTTGTCGTGAAATCCTCCCGATAAGGTTTGTCGGGAGATCCATGCACGAACCGGAGCGAGATCGGCGGAGACGTTTTCAGCTCGAAGTGATAGCGCCGCTGCGATGGCCGGGTCTCCTCCCTGAGGGTGATGTCCGGCACGGTCACCACGTCGCGCGGCTCGAGATCCCTGCCGGCCAGCGAAGCGTTCTCCGGTAGACTCCGCAACGGCGCGCAATCCAGGAATCCCCCGGACATCGCAATGCTGCAAAGGGTGTCTCCGGGTTGGGCGATGACGGTCGTAGGCATGGCGAAGGGCTATTTGGGCGCCCAAACGGTTTGGTCGCGGCGCGTAAAAGTGATCCGGCACTCACCGGGGTCGAAGCCATCCACCCGGGCGAACCCACGGTCATCGAGAGTTCCCTCCGCCTCTGTGCCGTCGGGGAGAACCACCCGGTACGGTTCGCCGGCGACCGGCCGGTTCTCCACATCCACGAGCACGATTTCGATCCAGCCGGTCTTGGTCCGGTCAGGCTGGTGCGGGGGCTGCCGGGGAGGCGATCCACCGCCGGGCGCCGGCCCGAAGCGCGCCATCTCTCCCGGGACGGCGGTATCGGCGTCAGCGGCCTCCGCCGGGTCGGCGGGCGGCACCGCGCTTCCCGGGTTTCCGCTTTTTGGGGATGGCATGGCGAGCTTTGGAGCAGGTTGAAAGGGTCAGTTGATCTTGACGGTCGGCGCGTGAACGTCCGCCATTGTAGTGCCTTCCACCGTCGCGGTCGGGCCGGACATCTTCACTCCGTCCGCCGCGATGGCGATCCACGATCCGCCGACCTTCAAAGTGATGTTGGTGTTGGCTTCGATAATCACATTCGCACCCTTCAGATAGATGTCGCCGGAGGTCGTCTCCGAATGGTTCGATTTGAACACCTCGATCGCGTCGCCCTTCACCGTGAGCGAATGGCTGCCGCCGATCGAAATCGCCTGCTTGCCGCCGACCGTCAGATTGCGGTCGGAGCCGATCTTCTCCTTGTGGGTCGCGTCAACGATCTCGTCGCGATTGTTTTTGACGTGCTCCAGCTTGTCCTTCTCGACCACCAGGTGGCGGTTCTGGCCGATCGTCTCGAAACGGTCGGCCTTCACCCGGATATCCTGGTTCCGCTCCGCGTGGATGAACAACTGCTCGCTGCCCTTCTTGTCCTCCATGCGGATTTCATTGAAGCCCTTGCTGCCAATGCTCGAGTTCGACTTGACGGTCGATTTCGTCTTCTCGTCCGGCAGTTTATAGGGAGGCATGTGTACCCCGTTGTACACCCGCCCCGTGATGATCGGCCGGTCGGGGTCGCCTTCCAGGAAATCGACGATCACTTCCTGACCGATCCGCGGGGTGTGGACCGCTCCCCATCCCTTTCCCGCCCATATCTGGGCGACACGGATCCAACATGAACTCCCCGCATCGAACTTCCCCTCCCTGTCCCACAAAAACTGCACCTTCACCCGCCCATACTCGTCGGTGTAGATCTCCTCGTTGCTAGGGCCCGACACGATCGCAGTCTGCGGTCCCTGCACCCGCGGCACGACCGCTTCGCGCGCCGCGCGGAAGACACAGGACTTCGGAATCCCGCTAAACGAGCACGTGAACAGATCCTCACCGCTGCCCGTGCCAGAGGTGAAATTCCCCCCCTCCGCCTGGAATGACATCGCGGTGGCGAGATATTCACCGTTCTGATCCTTGCGCGGCATCTCGTCCGTGGCGAAAAGCGAACCGACGGAAAGCCAGCGGGCGTTCGCCTCGCCGCTCACGGTCTTGGTTTCGGTCTGCACCTCCTCGCGGCGGATTCTCGCCAACCGTTCCCCATCCCGATTATCGTAGTAATCCCCCGGATTGTCGTAGACTTCCGCGTCGCCGTGTTCGTGCGCGTGCTTCTGGTTGCTCTTGCTGAGAAGCTTCGTCGTCGGAGTCGGCGCCGGAGCCTCAAAATTGAAAGAATTGATCGCATAGGCACCGGGCGTCACCCGCTGCCTGAGCTTCCAGGAATGGATGTAATAGTCCTCATGCACTCCCGACGATTTCGAACGATAAACCAAGGGACCGTGATCCGGCACCGGACTGTGCGCGGACATCGCGTCGCAAATTATCATCCAGTGGGCGTTCTTCTCGTGCTTCCAGTAGTAGTAAATGCCCTCGTGTTCCATCAGCCGCTGGACGAAATTGAAATCCGTCTCGCGGTACTGCACACAATACTCACGCGCAGGGTAGCTCCCCGACAGCTGGAGTTCGTAATTCTTGAAGCCCGCCTCCGAAAACACCTTTTCGACGATCTCCGGCACCGTCTTGTTCTGAAAAATCCGGCAGTCCGCCCGGCGGGTCAGGAACCACAGCCAAGGCACCAGAACCAGCTCGTAACGGGACATCATGTGCTGATCATAGCCGATATGGGCCAGTTGCGAGACAATGCCGTTGAAATAGCGGGTCTTAACTCCCCCCGCGCCCGCATGCAGAACCTCCAGGCGGATCGTAGCGCCCGTCCCGACCAGCCTGTCAAAAGAAAAGGTATCGGAGGTCGAGACCGCCTGCACCCGGTATTCGAACGGCCTCCCCAACGCTTCGTGGCCGATGACCCGCTCGATGAGCAGAGCGTCACGTCCCAGCGCCGTTTCGAGTGCCAGAGTCCTGTGCTTTTGAGTCGGTTGCTGCATCGGGAGAGGTGCCCTATTCAAATAGGCCGCCGGATTTCATGCCGCAAGGAAGAAACAGCGGGATATGAGACGAAGCCGACCGGGCACGCGATCGATGCAGGGTTTCCTCGACGCGGGACTTCCCGGTGGCGGAACTCCGGAAAATCAACGGGTGCCCTGAATGTCGTCCTCGTACTCGCTCACCGCGTTGATGATATCGATCGCGGCGAAAACGATGGGCACGGCGCGGAGAACCTTCCCGCCCGCCTGCTGGAGTTTCACCCCCTGCTCAATCTCCTTGCGGGCACCCCCTTTCACCGCCTGCGCCTCGTTGAGCTTGCGCCCGACCCTTGCCTTCTTTTTGTTGCTGACCTTCCTGGCTATTTCCTTGGTGAGTTTGTCGACCTCCTGGACCGCCTCGTCCCATTTCCCCGCGGCCAGAAAGGCCTGCATCGTCCCCAGAGCCATCATGGTCTCGGCTCCCTTGGTGGCCGCCTGCTGCACCCCTTCCTTCAAAAGCTCCTTGCCCACATCGATGGCCATCGCCCCGGCACCCTTCAGGGAAGCCCAGTTCTTCACCACCGCCCCGGTCACCGAATAGCCCAGATTGACGCTTCCCGCGGCAAGCGCCAGTCCCGAACCCGTAACGGCAAGCCCGCCGGTCATTCCCGCCAGTATGATCGTGGAGCCGAGCTTGACCGCCGCCAGATTGCGGATCGCCTGGTTGGTTTGTCCGATGATCTCAGCGTTGATCCGCTGCGTTTCGCCAAAAAGGTTCTGGACTGACTCCAAGGCAGAGGCGCGCACCTGGTCCATCCGGTCGAGATAATCGACCACATGCGACACCCCTTGAGGAATCGTTTTGATGAAGGTATCGAAATATTGGACGAAAAAGGTTTGGGTGCTTTCCCGGATTGCCTCCCGATTCTGACTCACTTCAACAGTCCCGGGGCCTTCTTTCCACCACATCACCGTGTAGATGACGTTGAGGACGGTGCTCTCCTTGTAATCCACCCAACTGGCGTGGGTATGCCTGTCCACGGCCCGGGCGTGGGCGACGGACCACAGAAAGCGGGCCACACCTTCGAGGCTGAAGCACGCCACCCGGACTTGGTGGGGAACGGTGGACATGGCGGCGGAAAAATTTTCCGGCCTTCGCGACCGGACGGTGAGGGACGATTTCAGAACGTCCACACCACCCCGACATGCAAACGGTTGTCGCGGCTGTCGGAATAAGGTGGCGATGGCAATTTCTCCACTTGGAAACCCCAATCGACCCGCAGGCGGAAATTGTCGTTGATGTCGTAGCGGAGACCGATGCCCACCGAGCCGAGCGTCTGATCGTCGTCAAAAGGATCGGCCGTGACCTCGTTCACCGCGCTGCCGCTTCCCCAGTCCGTGAAGACGAGGAAGCGAAGTTCGTCGCGCCAGCCGAGCGAGGGCCAAAGCGAGGCCAACGGGTGCATGGGCGGGCTGTAAAGCTCGAAGGAAGCGAGCCAGCCGTTGTCCCCGCGGAAAATGCGCTCGTGGTAGCCGCGCACGGTATTGTGCCCGCCATAGCCGAGCTGCTCGCTTTGCAACAGGTTTTCCGTGGCGTACTGGCCGGTGATTCTCGCCTTGGCGAGCATCCCCCAGGGCAGATCCTGCTGGCGTTCCAGATCGAGCCGGGCATAGTAATAGGTGGAATCCGACAAGGAGCGCAGTTGCTGGAAATCGTCGTCGCCGTTGTTCCCCAGCAAGCCGCCGGGACTGATGAAGTTTTTCCAACTGAAATTCGTCTCGCCGCCCAGATCGGTCTGGCGGAGATTGTATTCGATGACGAATTGGGCGATGTCAGCGCTGTCGGCGGCGATGGTGGAACCGCCGAATTCAAGATTGTTGTCGGTGGTCTTGAAATCGAAGCCGACCCCGACCTCGTGGAAAATACCGAACTTCTGGCGGTCGGCCTTGCCAAGGGACCACCATGGCGTTTTGTCGTCGGTCAGACGGTCGCCGCGCACCAGCTCGCCGCCATCGACGAGCGGAGGCAGCTCGAAGAAATGGCGGAAGCCGAAGATCACGCTTTCGCCGCCCACGGAAGACGGCAGGCCGCCGATAACAATGTCCGCTTCGGTCTCCACATACGCCGCATAAAGTTCGGTCGTCTGTTTGCCCCGGTTCCAAGGCATCACGTAACTGAGAGCCCCGCCGGTGAGACTGCCACTGTCGGTAGCGCTGAAAACCTGGAACGCGAGCTGGTGATCCCAGTTCATCGCGAAGGCATCGTACCAGACGGCACCGGCGAAGATCCGGTCCTCGCCGAGCAATTCAGTGAGCGTGTTGTCGTAGCCGAGGAAGAAGCGGAGAGGCCTGCTCTGCTCAACCTGCAAAGTCACCTCGGTTTGTCCGATGAGATCGTCCACCGGACTGTATTTCGCGTTGATTCTCCGGAAAGGATGCTGAATCGGCCGGTTGAGGCGGGCCCAGGGACTGCGGTTGAGGTCGACCAGAAGCTCGCTGAGCTGCGCCGGTTCCACAGTCTCCACCTGGCCGATCTCCTTGCGCACTTCCTGCGCGATGTCGTCCAGATCGTAGGGTTCGTCATACCAGGAAGCCCACCATCCGCGATCCACCGGCTCCACATTCTCCGCATCCAGTTTGGTGACCTTGCCCTCCAAAATGGCGACGAGCACCTTGTCGGTCATCAATTGCGCCGGGATGAAGACATGGGTAAGCTGCCTGCCCTGGTCGATGTAATGTCCCTGGATTGTCTGCACCAGTTCCTCCAGCCCGCCGAATGTCAGCGGCTTGCCCATGAACTTTTCGCGCAGTTTCGCCTCCAGCCCAGCCCGGTCGGGAGGATCGGCCAGGCCGCCGAGCGTGGAAAAACCGGCGATCGGCTCGATCGAAGGAGTGAAAGTATCACCGATCCGCTGGCGGGTATCCGGAATCAGCGTCACTCCGGCGAGAGGCACTGGTTGGAAATTTTCGTTGAGGGTGATGATCTGGCTTTTCTTCGGCGGGCCGGAAGGCTGGGGCGGCATCGCCGGCAGCGGCAGATCGGGCACGCCCCCCGGATCGTCTCCGTCGGGGAGGACCCCCAGATCGCCGACCGGAGGTACCGGAGCGTCGCCGGGCTCCGCTTCCGCATCGGCGGGCTCTTCCACCACAGGAGGTGCGGGATCGATCTCCGGCAATTCTTCTTCCTGCGCGGAGGTGGCGACAACACAGGCAACCGCCGCAAGAGCGCACAAAGCATGTCGCGAAACTGGGAACGACTGGGAAATTCTCATGAGAGGACGTGAGATGTAGGGGGGAAAGAATCAACGGTCGGTCAGGATCGACTCATAGGCGGGACGCCCGTCGGGCATGGTGCCCTTCTGTTTCAGATAGAGAGGATAGCGCTTTTGATAGAAGAGATCCTCTTCCTTCACCTCGCCGCTCGTTTCGAGCAGCCACCATTCGTATTCGTAGCTGCTCAGGGCGAAGGGTCCGTAGGCGGGAGGATAGACACCGGATTCGAAACGGGCGAGTTTTCCGATCTCGGCGATGGCCGAAGCGTCGTTGGTGATCAACTCGTCATCCGATTGGATATCGCTGAAGAAACTCCGGATGAGACCGACGATATCGGAAGCCATCGCAGCGGAATCGGTGTTGGGCTTGGGCGATTGGAAGACCGCGGCCGTCAGCGGACCAAGCACGGGCGAGGCCAGCTTGCTTGCGATGCTGGCGGCGATCAGATCGTTGTCGGGACCTCCCGGCGCCTGCGCTTCGCTCCGCAACTGATCGCCGAGAATCACCGGAATGGACGGATCAAAAGCGAAGTTCAGCGACTGGATCAGATGCGCGACGCCGCTGAGATCGCTGCCGTTCGTCCCGCCGATGGAATTCATGATCAGGAAGCCCGCGGCTCCATCGATGAATTGAACATCGCCCAGCAGCACCAGTTCTCCCGTGCCCGGGATCCCCACGGCCAGATCGAGCCCGCCGACAAGCAACAGGCGGCTGTCGGATCCTCTCACGGTGATGCTCGCATCCGGCTCCAGCCGCAGTCCTCCGGTGCCGGCCACCAGCCATACCGATCCCGATCCGTCCACATCACCGTTCACGGTGAGACCGTCCGTATCGAAAATCAGGAAATCGTCTGCCGCCGTGACGGTCCCGATGCTCGCGATCTGGTTGCCTTCATTGAAGAGCACCGTCCGGCCGCCGGTATTGCCCGACAGGTTGCGCAAGGAAATCGTCGTGGCGGCTTTTTGCGTCACATTTCCGGCGACATTGAGCTCGAGATCCCCGAGCTCGACGATGTCCCCGAGAGCCAGAGACCCGGTAGACGTCAGCCCGAGATCGAAGCCGTTTCCAAGAATCGACAGAAAATCGATGGTCGCTCCGGAGAGAACGAGATCCGCTCCTAGAGTCACCAGGCCGGTGTATGTCTGACCGCCGGTCGTCGTCACGTTCCCCCCCAGCGTCGCGTCGTCGCTCACCACAACGCTCCCCGCGGACACCGACGAAGCGAAGCTCGTCGTCCCGCCACCGTTCGATGCCAGCGCATCCACCCCGGCCACCGCGCCGCTCACCACCGTCGCACCGGAGCCCGTCAGCGTCAGGTCGTTGCCTCCACCCGTGATGCCCGCCAGCCCGAGATTCACTCCGGCCAGCGTCACATCGCCGGCCAGAGTCGTTTGCCCGGTGTAGCTCTGATCGCCCGTTGTCGTCACATTGTCCGCCAGCGTCACATCGTCGCTCACCGTCACGCTG
>JBBCJF010000009.1:0-88868 GCA_037190465.1 Haloferula sp.
GGCTTCGGAGTGACGGCCGACCTTGAAGGAACCGCCGCGCACCCCCGCCGACACCGTGCCGGTCTGGGAAGCCGGGGTGTAAACCGGGCCGAAGTCCACGGGCGGGTCGAAGTCGCGCTTGACCTTGGCGAAGACGAGCTCACCGGGCTCCGCGGGCCTGAACTGGCCCGTGGTTCCGTCCGGCGTGAGTTCGGTTCCCACCTGGTAGGTTTCGCCCAGGAGATACCAGGCGCTGGAAAGATCGTGGTCGCCGTTGCTGGAGAGCCCGGCGAGGGTGCCCGCTGCGCGGACGTCTGCGTCGGTCACGTCATGGCGGGCAACCCAGATGACGCCGGGCTGGGAGGAGGCGGGGTTGTACCCGCGGATCCACTCGTTCCGGTTCAGGCTGACGTTGCGGACGACACTGATGACCTGGCCGGAAAGGATGTCCTGACCCGCTGCAACCGGGAAACGGTCATAGAGGTGGGGTTTCTGGCCTTGTTCGTTGAGGAGGAAGAGGCGGCAGGTGGTCGGGTTCGGAGGCGGGGATTCCGGAGTCGGCGCGATGGAGCGGAAGCGGAATCGCACAATACTCCGAAGAATCCGCGGATCCGGGGCTGGGCACCTGCCGAATCATTGGCCAATGGACTGCAACCTCGAAATCCTTTTCAGTTCCCTTGGCAAAACGATCAAAGCTGGGAGAGGAGGGTCAGCCGAAAACATCCGTCTGGAGCTGCCGCAGGTTATAGAGCCGGTCGGGCTTCTTCGCCAGTGCCAGGCCGCGCAATGGCCGGGCGCCGTCCTTGCGGCCGGGCGCGAAGCGATCCCGCAGCGCCTCGAAGATGCCTTCCACGAACTCCCTGCCGCCCAGCACCGCGCCATCGGTCAAGTAGCGCACCCGGCAGCGCAGATACTCCGCCTGCGGCAGTCGCCCGCCTTGCCGGAGCACCTCCAGCGCCTTTTCCCGCGGAATGCGCCGCCGCCAGATTTCCACCATGTCGCCTTTGGCCGCCTGCTCCGCCCGCGCCGCTTCGCTCTCCGGCACGCCGAAAAGGAAACAGCGCCAGTTTTCCAGAGCGGCTTTGGCGGTGGGAATCTCCGGCTTCATGCCCCCGTAGGGATTCAAGGCGGCGAGCCAGCGCAACGCCTCCCGCGCCAGCCTGCCTCCCGCCACGGCCTCGGCATAGCCGCACCAACGGTAGTCCTTGGGATCGTCGCAGATCTTCGCCCGCACCGGATTGAGGTCGATATAGGCGGCCATCGCGCGCAGGGCGTTGCCCTTGCCCTCGACGAGCACGGAGCGGAAGCGATCTTCCCACAGGGTGCCCCTGCGCTTGCGGCGGCCGTTGAACCACTGGGTGAAGCGTTGTTTGAGGGTTTTCATGAAGGAACTGATGTCCCACATGCGGCCGAACCAGCGCTGGCGGAGGATTTCGGCGGCCTCGTGGGCGCCGATGCCGCGCAGGTGGGCGAGTTCCCATTCGAGGTGGTCGGCGCCCTTGTCGCCGAGGGTGGAACGGACATGGGCGACCAGGCCGGCATCGTCGGGGAGATGTTCGGGATCGGGGCGTTTCGGCACTTCGACGAGCAGGTGAAAGTGATTGGACATGAGGCAATAGGCCAAGACGCGCACCTGGCAGAAGCGCTCGTAGAGGCGGATGTATTCAAGGAGCTTGGCATTCTCCTCATCGCCGCAGACGAAGTCGCGGTTCACGATGCGGGAGACGACGTGGTAGTAGGCGGCGGGGAGGTGAACCGGGGCTTTGAGGCGGGGACGGCGCATGGGAAAAGAATGGTCAAAAGATCGGCGGCGTCCTTGGAAAGGGACAGGCAAAACTCACACTTGGCAAAACTCACACTTGATTTGTGATTTTGCGGGAACCGACCCCATTCACGTTTATCTTACGAAATTCGAGCCAACATCAATTACGGCATCATGAAGCTCTGACCTTGGGGCTGAAGCATTCCACTCGAAGAGTCCGGGTTTTTGCTGCTCATGTGGTCAATTATGCGTTCGGCAGTATCACGATTCTCGAATCCTTGGTTTAATGCTTCTGACAATGACAAGCTGTTCGGATTCCGCATGCCCAATAAATTGTCAGCAACTGAAGCCCCCGTCGCAATATAAGAAAATGTTTCGGACATTTTGGGGTTTGAGGTTCTGGATGCCTCGCTGGCCACATCGGCGTGAGATCTAACTAGACCCAAGCCTGTCGGTGACAGGGGGCCAGTGGCAATCGAAGTTCCTAAATCGAAAGACTTGTTGATCCGATTGGCTTCATTCATATCTTTTACAGAAAAAGAGGCGGCTACTTGAGCAGTTCCTGCCGTGACAGTAATAGCACCCCCTCCTAATAATAATGCTGCCGTAACAGGAACGCTGACTGGAGCCGTCGCAGCGTAAGCTACTACTCCAGCGGCAATTGCAACGGTGCCGCCCGCCATTTTCCAAAGGCCGGCATTCGCTACAGTTTGACTGGGAGTAGCAGGTGTTCCCTCTTTCCCATCCCTATCCACCATCGTCACCGGATTCCCGGAACAATATGAATAAGGATGCCACTTCTGCGGATTCAGCCGCCAATCCTCTGGCGGGTTCAGTGTCAACGTGTCGGTCTGCGTGAATCTCGCCAAGCCGGACGATAAAAACCGCGTCTCGAAATAGGCCAGATCCGGCGAATCGTGAAGTTCCTTGCCGGAGAAGCCGTAGTCGATCGCCTTGGAGCCGGACAGGCCCTTGAAGCGGTTGTGGCCGTAGGGCGAGTAGCTGGAAATCTGGCGGACTTTTCCCGCCGCATCCATCGCAACGGCGGTGGAGCCGAGGTGGTCGTGGAGGTAGAACAGATCCGGCACGATGGGCTGCCCCGGTTCGCCGGAGAAATCCGAGCGGGCGACTTTTTCGCTGCCGACGTAGATGTATTTCACCAAGCGCCCGTCGCGGAACTCGCTCACGTCGTCGATGTAATACGTGCGGCTGGTCCGTCCTTCTCTAGTGACGGTGTGGATCGAACGCTTCGAAGCGTAATCGTAGAGATGCCGGTGCTCCACGCCATCCTCGGACGCGGCGGAGAGCCGGTCCTTGGGGTTCCATTGCTGGACCGCGCCCGCGCCGTCGCCGGTCATGTTGCCGTTGGCGTCGTAGGTGAAGGATTTGCCGCCCTCCGCGGAGGAAAGACCGGTGAGCACATGGGGGCCGTAGCCGTTTTCCCCGTAGGAAAGCGTGCCGGTGTCCGGCGGCGTGAAGCGTTCGTCGCCCTGGTAGCTCTGGGAAACCAGATTGCCGATGGGATCGAAGCGGTAGCCATGGCTGCCCTGCGCCGGGCCGGCGGCCAGCGTCACGCGGTAGAGCGAATCGTAGGTGAAGGCGTAGGAATCATCGAGATCGGCGGCGGCGAGGGAGGCGGGCTGGGGCAATTCCGAAAGGATCGCCGTCCGGTGGGGAAGGCTCCGGCGGTCGGCGATGCCGGTGATGTTCGAGACATCGTCGTAGCCGAAGGCCCGGTCCTGCAGGGCCACGCCGTCCGCGGTCCGCACCGAGGAAATGCCCTCCACCCGCAGGCGCGGGTCGTAGGCGAAGCTCGTGCTGACGCCGTTGGCGAGGTCGATGCGGAGATTCTGCCCCGCCGGATTGTAATCCACGCGGTCGATGGCCGAGGCCACGGATTCGAGCAGGCCGCGTGAGTTGTAGTGGTAGTCGATGAAGGTCCCGTCCGCATACACATGGCGGGTCAGGCGGTCCATCGAGTCGAAGCCGTTTTCCACGAAGAAGGACAGCATCTCCCCCTCCCGCTCCGTGCGGAAGCGCTTCACCTTCCACACGGCGCGGCCGCGGGCGTCGTAGGAAAGATGCTCCTCGCCCGCCTGATCGCGCACCCAGGCGAGCCGGCCGAGCGTGTTCGCCGCCTCGATGCTTTCCCCCTCCGCCGGGCTGGCCGAGCGGAGCGCGATGTCGCGGGCGTCGATCACGCCATCGCCGTTCACGTCCGCCAGCGGCGGGGCGGAGACGCGCTCCAGCACCGCCTGGGCGATGCCTTCCGCCTCGCGGGGCCGCCAGATGGCTTCCCGCGCCAAGGGGCCGGCGGCGGCATCGTAATGATAGGCCACATCCGGCGCGGCGGCGGGCGGCGCGGGAGGGTCCGCCCAGATCGCTCCCGGTGAAGGCGAAGCACCACCCACGCCCGCCGCGAGATGCCACTCGGCGGCGATGCGGTTCGCGCCGTCGTAGGAAAAGGCGAGGTGCTGGTTCTTCGCGTCGCAGGTGCGGAGCACGTTCCCGGCATCGTCGTAGGCCCACCAGTAGCGCCCGCGGTCGGGATCGTCCATGAAGACCCGGCGGTTGAGGGCGTCGTAGAGGAAGTGTTTTTCGTTGCCCTGCGAATCGGTGTAGCCGGTGAAATTCCCCAGCGTGTCGTAACGGTAGCGCGTGGTCCAGGTGAGCGGCGCGGCGGAATACTCCCCGGCGGCATCGACCTTCACGATCTCCTCCACGGTGCGCAGCAGGCCTTTCCCGTCCTCATCGCGCAGGCCGTCTTCGATGTAGCGCATGCCCGCGCCGTGATGCGGCGAGCCTTCCCGCGTCTGTTCCTCGTCCCGCTGGAGACGGCTGAGGGGGCCGTACGCGACTTCGGAAAACGCCCGGCCATGTCCCGTGTCCGGCTGCCAGGTGATCCGCGGCCTGCCGAGGGCGTCGTAACGCTTTTCCTGAAACGGCGTGGCGAAGGCCGGATCGTTGAACGCCAGCGTGCCGGTCTCGAAGTAGGGGAGGTAGGTCTTCCACTCCGTCCGGCGGTCGTTGAAGACGACGGTATCCGTGACGACGATCTGCCCCGGTTCCTCGCCTTCGGCGCGGCGCATGATTTTCCGGCCCAGCCCGTCGAAGAACATCCGGCTGTCCACCGTGCCGCCGCCCGCCGTTTCCCGCTGGCGGGTTTCGATCCAGTTGATCGTCCGGCCGCCGGAGATGCCGATGCCGAGCCGGTAGTCGTAGCTTTCGGTGGGAACCCCAGCGGAGTCTCCCGGCTTGGCGATGGATGAAATCCGCCCGAAAGGATCGTAGGCATAGAAGGTCCGATGGCCGTTGAAGTCCCGCGATTCCGTGAGAACGCCCAAACCGAAATCGTAGTCCGCCTCAAGAGTCACGGAAGCCACCGCTCCACCGATATGGATGGTCTCGGATACCGGGTGGGTGTGCAAGGCGCCGTCGTAAGCGACCGTCCGCGAATGCGGCGCACCGGAAGCCGTGCCCAGCGGATCGAGCAGGTGCGTGGGATTGCCGAAAGCGTCGAAGGTCTTGCGCTCGGCATTCAGGAAGCGACCGGACGCGGGATCGACAAGTCTGCGGACCAGCGTCGGATTTCCCCGGCTCATCAATCCGGCATTGTTCCCGGCGAAGGAGGGATCGTCATAAAAGTACCGCATCTCGGCTGCGAGGGAGCCGTCCAGCGCCTCGATCCGCTCCGTCACCGGGTAATCGAGCATCCATTTGGCCACGTTCGCCGGCCAAGCCGCGCTGAAGGTCCGGTGCGTGATCCGCTCGTCTTCCCAGGCCCCGCGGTTTTCCCCCTCCACCCGGCCATAGTTCGCGAGCAGGACGGGGTTCCCGTAATCGTCGAAGCCGAATTCCTTGAACAACATCACCGGCTCCTCCACGCCGCCCTCGATCACCGTGGTCGTTTCGTTCTCCTGAAAGGCGAAAACGACCGGCCGCGTCTCTCCCGCCGCCGGCGCCCCGGGCAGGGCGCGGTGATTCCAGCCGGTCTCCACCCGGTGAAACACATGCCCGTCCGCGGTCCGCAGTTCGCTGGACAGCACCACGCCCTTCAACGCCTCCACCTCCGCGCCGGTATCGAAGCGAAACTCGCTCACCAGCGAAGGCGCGCCCTGCGAGTCATTCCCCACCTCCATCTGGATCGCCCGCTCGAAGCCGCGGAACTCGCGCTCCGGCCCGTCGTAGTAACCGTTGCTATACGTCAACTCCGTGCGATAGGTCGAGCCGAAGCCGTCGCGCTCCGTGAAGGCGGACACCACCGGAATAGGAAACGGCGGCTTCGCCGTCCACGGCTCTCCGGCGACCTCCGCCTCGATCATGTAATCGACCGACGAACGGTATTCGATCTCCAACTCCCGCCCCATGCCGTTGCGCATGCGCGTCATCACGTTCGGCTTCGTGCCCGGGTGGAGTTCGAGATATCTCAGGAAAATCCCCCGCGCCGGATCGTTCCACACAATGTCCGTGGAGCCGTTGCCGTTCATGTCGAGGAATTGGACCGCCGTGCCGCCCTCGTGCCAATCCGGCACCTGTGCGTCGTCGATCGTCACGGGATCGCCCCACGCCTTCCCCGAGCGATTCGGCCACACCTTCACCACACCGGAGTCCACCAGCACCAGATCCGCCAGCCCGTCGCCATCCAGATCCACCAGGCTGAGCCCCGCCCGCCCGCGCGAACCCAGATCCGCATCCGCCGGGCCGCCCTGCATCGTGACCGCCGCATCGAATTCCCCCCAGCCCTTGCCCGGATAAAACACCACCCCGCCGCCGTTCACCGTATCGATCACCGCCAGGTCCGGCATCCGGTCGCCGTTCATGTCGGCAAGCTGCCAGCCGTCGGCGAAACTCACACTCGCCGCCACCGGCGCCGGCGGGCTTTCGTAAAAAATGTTCGGCGCATCCCCGCCGCCGCTGATGACGAAGGAAAAGCGGTCGCCGCCGTCCGCCGCCATGAAATCCATCGCCCGATCGTTGTCGATATCGACCGTCTGCACCGCCGCGTCCGCGAGCGGGAAATGCCCCGGCAGCGCGAAATCCACCGGCGGCCCCAGCGTCGTCGCGCTGGTAAACTCCCGGTAATACACGCCCCCGCCGTCATCCACCAGCACCTTCAGCGTGCCGTCCCCGCGCAGGTCCGCCAGCCGCGTCGCCGGATCGTTCAGATCCGGGTAAAAAGCGGCGGTGGTGAATTCCGTCAGCGGTCCGAAAGCCCGGCCCGGCCCGCGGTTGACCATTGAGTGATACTTCCCGTTCTCGAACAACAGCAGATCCGGCAAGCCGTCCCGATTCAAATCCGTCAACCGCGCCTCCCCGTTGGCCAGCGACACGAAAACCTGCGGCCCCGGCTCGTGGAACGAAAACGCCTCCCCCAGGCGCCCCGGCGAATACCCGAACTCTACCGGCGGCAGATAATCCTCGTTCAGTTCCGCACTTGCCCCCATCTCCGTCCGTTCGTCGCCGAAGACCGTGAACCTCGCCAACTGCGTCAGCGGCCGGTCTTCGTGATAATCCAGCCGCCAATGCCGCACCCGCCGCTCCCCAAAAAACGCCGTCACCCCGCGCAGGCGCAGAGCCGTCACCGCCTTGAAGCGTCCGCGGTAGTCCGCCAGCGCATCCGGCCGCTCCGCATCGTAATCAAAGGCCACGCGGAAATGCGCCGACTCCTCCGTGGCGTGCAGCCCGCAGCGGATCTCCGCCAGATAGATCTGCCCCTCGTGCTTCTGGTAGGTGTATTCCACCCGGTTGCCGTTCGTGTCCTCGCAGGACTCCAGCATCCAGCGGAACACCTGCCCCGGCGCCCGCTCCTGCCGCGCCTGCGCCGTCGCGCCGAAGCGCATCACCGTCCCGTCCCGCTTCACGCCCTTCCAGCCGTCCTCTCCCAGATGCTCCCACTTCGTGAAATCCGTCTCCACCTTGCGACGATACGAAGCATCCGCCCGCGCCGTCAGTTCCTCCCCATCGCCGGTGATGAAACGGTCCTCCCCATCGTCATACGACGGCAACCCCTTGTCCGTCTGCCGCTGGACATGGAGCACCCGCAGGTTCCAGCCCAGCCCCAGCGGCCCGTTGCCGTTGCCTGAATTATAAACCATCGACACCTCCGGCTGCGCCTTGCCCCGCACCGGCGGCAGCTTGAAAGGCAGGCGGAAAACATAACTCCCCGTATTCAACTGCGGCTCGAAGGATTCCCCAAGCCCCTCGATCGACCCTGGCCCCGAGGGCAGCGAAATCGTATTCCCGCCCAAAGCCGGATGATCCCCGCCCTGCTGCGCCGACACGGCGGCAAGCAGCGACACCCCGGCGAGAAGTGAGCGGAACGGGCGATGGAAACGGAAAGAAAAGGAACGGATCATCGGGGAAAAGAAATCGAAGAGAAAACTGTGGCTGCCGCATCTTGCTCCAGTCCGTGATCGGCGCGTCCCGCGCCGATGCCGGATGCCCGCCGGAGCAGGATGCTCTCGCCACGGACTGGAGCGGGACGCTCCAACCACAAAACCGCGCCAAACCACCACCCCCCGCGCGCTCCCCGATGTTGGGCGTTCGATGTTCATTCCCACCCATTTGGAGTGCGGCGGTTCCCGCCGCTTTGGATTGGACGGTGAGGGTTGCTTTCGAGCGGATAAGACGGCGGAGCGGACCGGCGGCTCGATCCAAAGCGGCGCGGAGCACCGCACTCCAAAAAAAAACGGCCATGCCCGGCGAACGATGAACCAAGCCACCACAAGCCGTCCGCAACTCCTCCGATGTTGGATGTCGGGCGTTCGATGTTCGCATGGAGTTGATGGTAATTTTCTTTCATCTTTTCAGCATTTCAGTTTTTCAGCTTTTACCATTGTCTCAGTATTTGATCAGATACACCACATTAGCGTTCTTGCCGCGGGTTTCGGAGCCGCCCACAGCCTGGATATAAGCTGCTCCAAAAAGGTTGGGTTCACCCGGAGTATTATCCACATAGGAGCCTCCTCTTGTCGTTCCTAATCCATCGGATGTCATGAGCCTATTGTATGATCCATTGTTATGATTGTGATTCTTAAATTCATCCATCTGAAATGAACCTACCAAATTCCCTATATTTCCTCCTGCAAGCCTCGCGATTCTTGCCCCAGATTGTCCAATCGGCTTATTCCGATCTGGATCAGCATACCCATCCGTAACATCTCCCGACCACCCCCTCAAAAACACCCCCCGCAAATCCGGCAGATTCGCCACGTTGTCGTTCCCGGCATTGCCGCCGTGTCCCCACGCATTCTTGAGAACCGCCCGGAGTGCCGCATACTTCCCATCCTCCGCGGTCGCATCGATCACCGCCCCATTGCACAGCAAATACCCCGGCACCGGCTCCACCAAAACTCCGCCATCCGCCACCTCCCCTGCATAAGCAATGATCGTCCCCGGAGGATTCAGAGCCTTGGTTAATTCGGGAATCAAACTCTCCGCCAAAGCCGCCACCGCCGCCCGATCCGTCGTTTGTGAAACCAAGGCATACGGCGTACTCGCCAACTGCTGCCTCGGCTCCAGTTTCTGCTCTCCCGTGATCCCCGGCCCGCTCACAATCGTCGTCTGGAGAAAGCGGTCTGGTCCTTCGAAGGCCGTTCCCAAATCACGGGAAATCGTTCCGACCGGATCGCCGCCCGCCCCGCCCAGCACAACATTGAAAATCCCGCCGATCACCACCACATCTCTCTCCTCCGCCCACACCGCCGCCCCATCGCTCGCTTGGGCGAACAACTCGAATCTCAACCGAAAAGTCCCTCCCGCCGCCCCGCCCAATGGATTCACCCCATCAGGCCCCACCAGCTTGCCCTGATAGTTGATCACTTTGGGGGCGATTTCCGCATCCTGACCCATGGAAAGGGACGCCAGAAGAAGAGGGAATAACGCAATCAGGATCGCTTTCATGAGATCAGTATTTGATGATATAATTTACACCGAGAGAAGAAACACGGGTTTCTCCATTAGTAGTGTTCGAAACCCTAGATCCTGAAGAGCCAAGTGAATCAAATGTAATAATAGTCTCGCCAAGCGCGCCGGTTCCTCCTGGGCATCCAGCATTACCACTTGACTGGTTAGCTTCGGAAAATAACCCGCTTGAGCCAAAAATAAATACCCCAGCTGATGAATGATATTTCCTGGACCTAAAGGAGCCTCGAATTCTTTGCATCTGATCCTCCTCCGTTTTCCCCAGTTCCGGCCCGACTTTCTCCCGCTCGTTGATTTCCTGGCTGCCGGTCCCGCGAAGCACCAACCCTTGTCCATTCGGCAAATTGAAATTAGTTGAGCCGTCACCCGCCTCAAAAGTCTCGCCAATGGCAATGAAAAGATCGGGATACTCGCTTCGGCTCACCGCCCGGCCATCACAGATCAACCACCCCGGCGGATCATCGTTTCCACCATAGGCCATAATCCCGCCAGGGGGGAGCCAAAACGATGGAGCTTCGCCACCTAGCCGGTCCGCATTCACCGCTTGAGATGCATCTTGAGCTTGCACTGCAAACGGCACGCTCGCCAACTGCTGCCGGGGAGAAAGTGTCTGATTGAGCGGTCCACCCGGACCGGAGACGATCGTCGTTTCCAGATAACGCTCTGCATCGCCGAAAGCGAACGCCAGATCGTTCACCGCCGCACCCGCCACCGCTTCCGCACCCGCCCCGCCGAGAATCACATTGAAAATCCCACCCACCACCGTCACCTGCCGGGTCTCCCCCCAGACCAAGATTCCCTCTGCAGGCGCATTGAATAATTCGAACCGCAGCGAGTATTCGCCATTCGGCAAAGGGTCCGTCCCATTCGCCTGAACCAATTTCCCCTGATAATTGATGAGCTTGGGAACGGAATCCGCTTCCGCCACGGAGCCCCCCGCGAGCAAAGCAACAGCGAAAAAACCGGCAAACAATCGGCGCGTATGCATAATTTTCAAAGCTTGATGATGTAATTCAGCACGAGACTCGGCTGCATGTTGTTGTGGGGAACATCTTGTCCTTGGAATTCAATTTTAATATCTGTTTTATTTTTGGTGGTGACTTCGCCGTATCCACCGCTGAAAAAATCATAAGCAGTTCTCACTGAGCCGCTCCCGTAGTGTTTGGGGGTTCTTTGTGATGGGCCCCAATTGTGCGAGTGACCAGGATCATCGAAATTATGATTGTGTCTTGGCATTTCAGCTTCTGTTATCTGGTGCTTTTCCGCACCGAATTTCGTCCCAAGCGCCCAATTCGTGGCACCACCTGCCCCTGTCCATGTATCACCTTGTCCGCTTCCGATCACCGCCCGGCCTTTAAGGTCCGGCACCCGGAATGTGTTGCCATCACCGGAGCCGTAGGTCGTCTGGATCGCGGCATAAAGCGGGGCGTAGCGTGGATCGCCGCGATCAAGCAAAGAGCCATCGCACAACACCCACCCCTCGGGAACGACCGCCCCGGCGAAAGGCACCACGGTTCCCGGCGGGACGCCGTTCATGGCATAGGGCACGGCCCCGAGCGCCTGACGGGGAGACAGCCGCTGCCATTGCGCCTCCGGCTTCTCCCCGCCGTCCGCATCCGACATCACCGTGATCTCCAGAAACCGCTTCGTCCCCGAAACCGCCAGTTTCAGCGAATTGGTATGATAGTCCGTATCCACCACCCCCCAAGGCACCCCCTCCGCCCCGATCATCAGCGAGAACACCCCGCCCGTCACCGGCACATCATACTTCCGCGCCCAAAGCGGCGTGGCCCCTCCGTTCGCCTCATTCCAAACCTTCACCCCGATCCGGTATTGCCCGTCCGCCAGCGCGGCCCCTCCGGCATTCGTCAGCTTGCCTTGGTAGGTGAAAAGGTCGGAGGCCGATGCCATGCCGCCTGCAACGGCCAGGAGCAGGAGGGCGGTGAAGCAAGAGCGCAGAGTGCGTTTCATTAGGATATGAGGTTTGGAAGTGTCATTGGTCAGTTCGCCCATCCGCGGATGGTCATGC
This sequence comes from Haloferula sp., assembly GCA_037190465.1. Taxonomy (GTDB): domain Bacteria; phylum Verrucomicrobiota; class Verrucomicrobiia; order Verrucomicrobiales; family Akkermansiaceae; genus Haloferula. The sequence continues at coordinate 11,694 of JBBCJF010000009.1, forward strand.
AGATTTCGATGTCGGTAATATTGGGTATTGCATCCCTGAAGGCGGAAGGCACTTGCAACACCAGTTCCCAATGATCATTGGCAGGACTGAGTTCATGCAGCAAGGAACCCTGGGTGGAAACGGAAAGTCCGGGAAGGGTCTGTCTCCAGTTCAATAACTCGCTGGTATCTCTGCTGAACATGACAACAACCGGAGTATAAGGAACAATGCCATTGGAATGCACCGGATTCCATGCCCGAACCGAGTCAGCCGGCAGCGGCACGTCGCTTTGAGTCGTGGAGTTCGTGGTTGTATAGGAGGTTCCCAAAGCCCGTAGTGTTCCATTGATAGGCATGGGGGCAAACGCCCTGAGCCGGACATTCACAAACACACCACAAGAATCACTATGTATATACGATAATGATCCCCCGCCATACCCCTCGATGACATGACCATATTCGCCGACCGTTCTCAAGCGCAGCGGGTTGGAGCGCGTTCCGAAAGACGGTTCGTAGCCTATTGCGAAAGAAATCATCAGACTCGTGTCCCCTTCGCCTTCGGGATCCTTCAGCCGGGAGTTTAGAAATTCCGCGAATTGCTGATCGGATATCGCGATTTTCTGGTTGGGTGTGCCACCGGTCGATCCGGGGTATCCTTGCAAGCGCAACGCGAGCGTGGCTTCCTGCCCCGGAATAACCTCTCCATTGAGATCGCGATTGTTGTAAGCGGCGGCGGAATTGCTTTGGGCCACAAAATCGCGGAGCGAAAATCTCAACTTTTTGGAATCCGACAGGCCTCCCGTGCCGTTCGATCCCAGGAATTGTCCCCGGATGGTGATGAGGGATTTGACATACTCCTGCAACTGCGTGCCATTCTGGGCTTTCAGGATATTCGCCTCCGCTGTGGCAATTTGTGTCTGCAAAGTATTGGTCTTGCCGGTGAAGCGATAGCGGGCGGCTCTCGCGCAAAGGAAGGCGTATTCCTGGGCGACGCGGAATTTGCGGGCGGCTTCCTGAATTTCGTAATCGCGCTGGAGACGGACATCGGGGCGGTTCAGGAGATTGGCCGCATTGCGGATGGAGGCTTTGCGATATTCCTCGATCAGAGTGGAAATGCGGCCGATCATGTTCGCATGCTCGATTTCGGCGAATTCGAGTTGTTGCTTGGCGAGCAGGATTTCGAGTTTCTGCCTCTCCACACCGATCATCAGTTGCTGAATGGCCTCGCGGATGCGGTTGTCTTCCTGAGTAGCGTTCTCCATGGTGATCTGTGCGCCTTCCATCGCACGGATGCGGGTTTGTTGGGCGGTGATCTCAGCCTGGCGGCGGGTGGCATCCGCTTGGATGCGGCCGATGTTGCGGTGCATTTCGGCTTGGGATTTGGCTTGCTTCATCCCATCCAGCGCACCGCCGACATCTGTCAGGAATTCAATATCCGTCGCGATGTCCCATACAGTGGCGATCAAGCTGGCTCCCCCGGTCACGATAGCACCAACGCCGTGTGCAACCCATTTGAACGCCGACTTAAACCAACTCTTCTTCTCCGCTTGCTTCGCCCGTTCTTCGGCCTCCGCTTCGATCGCTTTCGCACGGATTTCCCCGGAAAGGTAATCCAAGGCGCTGATCTGCTCTCCGGTGCTCAACTGGATTTTTGCAATTCGATCATAGGAGAGCAATCGTTCATTTCCATACTCGCGGATAATCTGCGCCTTCTCGTCGATTTCCGCCAAGGCCCGGTAGGCGGAGAAAAGGCGGGTTTCCGCCTGTTCGATTTTGCTCCACTGGAGGGCGATGTCTCCCAAGGTTTCGTTGGCTAAAAGCGGCTCACGTTCCTCCGTGGGAAGGAGGTAGCCGAGGATATCCGGCACCGTGGTATTTCCCGAGCCGGTGCGCCTCTGGCCGCAGAGTTGTTTGAGCTGGCCCTCGTATGTAATACGGGTTTCATCGAACAGTTCGCCCAGAGCAATGGTACCCTTGATGACGTCCTCCACCAAACCCGCTGCCTCAGTATCCGCTTGGATGGAATTTTTAATCAGGCTGTTGTCATGCGCGTTGTAATTTCCCTGCGATGGGATGGTGCCATCAAGAGGTCCGTATGTCTCGCCGAGGAAGTTATCGAACGAAAAGGGGCGGGAGGCGAGTTGCGCCGGAATGAGGAAGGGAATGTAGTTCGGGCCGTAGGAGGAATTGGAATAAGCGACACCGGAGGGAGTGCGGGTGACGCCGGGGCTGAAGAAGAGCGCGCGCTCCACCGCATGATCGGCGAGGCGGCGCAGCAGGGCGGAATGAGACGCGGGGGAGCCGGTGTCGATTTCAGGATCGAGAGGACTCACCCCGGGATCCCGCGGGTCCGGTGGATTCTCCGGGTCTACGACAAGCAGCGGGTTCGCCGCCTTGATGGCGCTGACTGGGAGCATCAGGCGGTCGATTTCATCGGCGCAGGCATGAATCTCAGCGATCAAGGCGCTGAGGTCGCCGGTGCCGTAGTCCTTGAGATAGCGGGTGTAGAGTCGCTCGAACTCGCCCTGGGCAAGCTGGGTGACGGCCTCGATGTAGGCTTGGTAAAGGAGCTTGGGCCAGGTCCAGCGCTTCCGCTGTGTTCCATTCACGGTGATTGCATCAGGCATCCACGTGGGGCCGGCGAATCCGTTCACGTTTTCCGGGTGGAGCAGCCAGGCGCTCTCCACCTCGTGATTCAAAAAAGCATGGAGGGCCGCGCAGGCCGTGCGGTAGCGGTCGCAGGCGGTCTGGAGGGAGGTGAGACGGGTGTCGATGCTGGCATTGGCCGCGCCGCCGACGGATGTTCCCAGGCGGTCTTTTTCCGCTTTCGCCCGCCATTCGTTCCCGGACCAGGTGTGGGGGACGGTGGACTCGTAGGCGGCCTGGAAGAGCAAGGCGTAGCCGCTGCCCGGCCCGGTGCGGTAGGGATTGGCCCGGATGGCGGTGCGGGCGTATTCGATGGCTCCCTCGATGGAGGCTTGGCCGGGATCATCCTTGATTTTTTCCGGGAAGAAATTCCGCTCCGGAGGATTGGCTTTCGGAGGCACTCCGTCGAAGTGGATGTCCCAGAGGCCGTTTTGATTGTGGATGTTGCGGTATGCGGCGGCGGATTGCAGGGAAGAGGCGGCGGCTGCCAATGCGTCCGCTTCATGAGTCGCATAACCGAGGGGAGAGGCAGTGACGGGAGAAATGGCGGCCTGAACCAGCCGGATGCCGCCCGGTGACGCCGAGTCTTTCAGCCCTGGCCCGGAAATGACGCGGAGTTTTTTGAGATTGGGACCGCTGCCAGCCTGGGCGTCGGGATGATCGACAACCAGAACGGAAGCGACTTCCGCCGGAGTGACGGGGCCGAAGTAGATTTCAACCGCAGCACTCCCTGCACAGGAAGCCAGCCAGGCGGCCACGGGAAGCGACAGGCTGAGGAAGGATTTCATACGGGAGAGCGGGTTCATGGTGCGGCGGCGTAGCGGACGGGTTGAAGGGTGAGACGGCCCTGGTGGACGACGGCGTAGGGATTGGAACCGGTGGGAAAGCGGGCGCCCGCCGCGATGAGGTCGTGGAAGGTGAAGGTCGCGTGGTAGAGGGCGGGTTGATCGGTCTCGGGGAAGCCTTCGAGGTAAGCGTCGAGTTCCCCGCCGTAGGGTGCGGCCATGCGTTGGATGGAAAGGGAGGCGTTCACGTTTCCATCGTCTCCATCGGGGCGGCCGAGGCTCGCGCCAGGAATGACGATGGGAACGGCGCCTGTGAAATTCGGGAAACCCTGATAGCCCGCGTTCCATGAAAGCGGGAGTTCCGAGCCGAGCAAGCCGCCCGTTTGCTGGAAGGAGCAGACCGCGCCGCCGCCGGACCAGAGACCGATGCGGACGGGCAAGGTCGGCAAGCCCGAACCGGGGGGAAAACTGAGCAGACCGACGAATTCCCCGGCATCGAACTGGCGGATGCGGAGGAGGTGGGTGGAGAACATGCCGTTTTCCGGAATGGCCGCGGGATTCCGGTTGATGGTGAGGCGGATGCTTTTCTCGCCGCCCGTGCCTCGCCATGATTCGGTGAAATTGATCGTTAGTTGGTGGGTTTTCGCGCCTACAGGGACCGTGGCCCCATAGGATAGTCCGTAGTCGGTCGTCTCAACAGCGGTTCCTCCCAGATCGAATTTGATCGTTCTTTGGTTTGCCGGGACATTCGGAATGGGCTTCGAGAAGTAAATGGGAAGGGTGACGGAAGTGACGGAATCCGCCGAATGGAAGACCAGAGTCTCGGCGGAACCGAAGGTGGCGGAGATGGGCAGTCCCCCGAGAAAGATCACAAGATCCCGGACATCCACTCCGCCGTCATTCGTCCGGTCCAGAGCGCCGACCGGCGGCGACGTGGGCGTGGCGGGTTTTTCGAGAATGGAGTCGAGGTAATCTTTTGTCTGAACATCCTGCCCGAGCAGCAAGGGAGGACAGGCGGCGAGAAAGAAAAGGGCGGGAATTTTCGGATTCATGATCATTCTTTCGCTTCGAGTTGCATGAAAATTCTCCCTTCCGGGATGGAGGAAAGCGGGCGGCGGACGAGGACTTCGGTGAGGCCGTTGCCGAGGGCTGTCTGGGTGATTTCACCGGGAAGCGTTTCGAACCACTCATTGAGGTCGCCGCTCTGCCAGACATCCCAGGTCACGCCCGAAGCCCCGGTGTTGCGGACGAAGCGGAAGACGAAGTGCGGCTGGCCGTTGTGGCTTTCGATCGATCCCCGCGGCAGGCGGGAGCGGTCCGGATTGTTGGGATTGATGCCGAGGAGGTATGCGATGCCGTTGTCAATGCCGAGGCCGAGCGGGTCGGCATCGAAGCCGTACCAGGCGGGATTCGCGGCGCTGCCGTAGTGGATCTGGCCGAAGGCGGCGAAGCTGGAAATATCGCCGGGCTGGTAGGCCCGGATCGAGCCCAGATCGAGGGAGATCGAGCCGCCGCGATTGTCGGTGGCAAGGGCGGACCAGGCGAAGAGTCCGGGGGCATCCGGAGTCCAGAGGATGGAGAAGGGGGCGGCGGCGATGCCCTTGCTCTGGCCGCCAACGATATGATTCACGAAGGAGACCGAGCCATCGGGATCGACCACGGCGGCGGACAGGGTGGTCGGTTGGCCGGTCTGGGCGGAGCGATAGCCGCCGGCCGGAGCGGAGAGGACAGGCAGGGCATTTGGCTGGACGCCGTCGATTTTCGCGCCGCTCGCATTGCTGGCGACGACGCCGGTGACGACCAGCATGCCATTGGCAAGGGGGCGGTTCGACTGAAAGGTGACGCGGACTTTTCCCCCGGTGCTGATCGTCTGGCCGACGGTGGAATAGACGACGTAGCGGGTGGCGCCCGAAGAGACCTTGCCCGACTCGACGGTATGAGGAGAGGTCACATCCAACTGCGGCGGAGCTAGGTCGAGAGGCTCCGCGGTGGTGGAAACGACGTCGAACTGGAGCGCCACCGCATCGGGATGGGACTGGAGATCGAAGGAAATCTGGGCGGCCGGGGAAAGGAGCGGCAGCGCGAGAAGCGGGAAGAATGGAGAAATTTTCATATCATTCGAACGCGGGAACGAGAGCGGGGAAAAATCGTGCCGTGGAGAAACTGAAAGGCGGGGCTACATGGAATCTGCGTGGAAAATGGTCCCCCGCGTCTCTTTGAGGAAAAGCGCCAGGCCGGGAGTGGGGCGCCAGGCGGGCCGATTCCGGCCGGAACGGACACGAAACGTCCGCCCATCTGCGCCCGTATAGCCGGCGGGCGGGAGGCATGGATCGGGGGCGTGCGTTTCATAGCGGAGGGGAGGGAAAAAGCTGGGGGGTCTCTCGCATTACCCCGTCGTACGCGGATTGTGACAGGGTCGGCGGAATTTTTTTCCGGGAGCCGGTGGACACGTCTTCAGGGGGAAACATCCGATTCGCCACACCACCATGAAAATGAATTGTCCCCGCCGTGTGGATGCGGTCATGTGCGATGATTCCGCACCCACTGGCGAGGACTTTGGGAGGGAAAAACCCGGCTTGGGCGGTTACCCCGCTTACCGGAGGTTTGTGACGGAGATCGCGCAAAAAATTCCGCACCATCCACCTGCTCCAAGCACCGTGTCCGGTTCTCTCGCTACGGCGTGGCGAGGCGAAAGAAACGCGCCGGGGAGTCGATGTCGTAGTGGCTGATCACCTGGTCCCCGACGGTTTCGGTGGAAACGGGGGCGTGAGGCGCCCACACGTCCGGCCCGCCGCTCAGGTCGATGGTCGATTCGAGACGGGCGGCCAAGCTGCGACGGGCATCGCGGAGGAGTTTCACCCGGCCGGGCTGGTCGCCAGGCAGGATGTGCAGGGGGGGCAAGCTGCCGTCCCAGGCGAGGAAGTTGTCGAAGCGGACATCGAGCGGAACGACGCGGTCGGTCGAGACGCCGAGGCCGGCGCGGCCGGTTTCGAAGATGCCGTCGAGTGCGACCACCTGCGCCAGGGGCTGGCCGAGGTCGCTGGTGTCGAAGACGCGCCCGATATGAGTGCTGCCTGTGCTGGCGAAGACCAGACGATAGTCGCGTGCGGGATCCATCGCGAAATCGACCGGCGCGGCGATGAGTATGGGGCTTTCGTTGTAGAGAAAGTGAATCTGGAGGCGGCCGATGCCGCCCGTCATGTCTACGACGCTCAGGCTGTATCCGCTGACGCCGCCCGGTTCGGCGGGCTGCTGGATGCGGGTGAGCACGGCGGAAAAGCAGCCATCGATGCCGCGATCGGTGGTGGCCAGCCAGGAGGTCAGATCGGCGACGACCACTGTGTCGGCGAATTCGGTGGGAGCGAGCAGGTAGGCGCGCGGCGGGAAGTGCTCGACGGATGTCGGCACCGGGCAGGTGATGCGGCAGTCGCCGGCGCTGAAGTCGAAATCCACCCGCCCCGTGGGATCGAGGCGCTGCCAGTCGGCCGGGGGCGCGGTGGTGAAGTCGCTTTCGTCATCGGCCAGGGCGGAAAGCAGGAGGAGAGGAATCAGAAAGAGGCGCATATGAATGGAAGGCTACCGGAACGGATGCCTGACATGCACCCTCAATCAGCGTCAGAAGGCAAGCCTGACGCAGCGCCAGCGGTCATCGGCATGGATGAGGTCGGCTTGCCAGCGGAGTTCCGGGCCGCCGTCGCCGGCCAGGGTGAGGGCGATCCGGGTCCGGCCGCCGGGATGGAAACCGAGGATTTCCACCGGCCCGGCAAGGGCCGGTGGGCGGGCGCGAAGGGCCGCGATCAGGTGTCCGCGGGCGGCGGCCATGGCGGAGGGATCCGCAGGCCGGGCGTTTCCGGCCGGAAGCAGGGCGGAGTTGAGCAGGTCTTCGAGCGAGGGGTGGGAAGCCTCCGCATGGCAGGCGCGGACGAAGTCCTCCGCCCATGCCGCGGCGGCATCCGGCGAAAGAGCGGCCGGGGCCGAGGTGAAGAGAGGCTGGCGGATCATGGCTTCGTGGTCGATCGCGATCCGGCCGTCCAGATCGAGCGAACCTTCAAGGGTGAGGGCGAGAGAGGAGGTCACGGCAGGCTCGTCCGGGTTGAGGGGGTCGAGCATTTCAGCGACGTGGCGGAAGATGGAGAAGCGCCGGTCCTTCGGATTCCATTTTGAGTCTTTGTCGTCGGCGTACAATGTCTCGGTGTGGCGGCGGAAAGCCGAACGGATGCGGTCTTCCTTGGCGAGGAGGGGAGGGATCTCCTCCCGCGGGACGTGCTGGCGGCCCCGATAGTGGTTCAGGGTGACATCGTAGAGCGCGAGATCCGCGGCCGTGGGAAATCCGGGTGGCCGGGGGGCGTCGATCAGGGCCACGGCATGTTGCCGGAGTTGATGGATGAGCCGGCCTGTCACGAAAGGATTCAGCGAGCGTTCCTGGGCGACCCTTCGTCGTTCCGCCGCGTGCAGGCGAGCGGCGGAGTCGAGCAGCAAACCGCCGGCGGCGAGCAGCAGCAGGACCCGCCCCCGGCGGGCCTGCCGCCACCAGGACAGCCCGGCCATGCCGGCGGTGACGAGCAGGGTCAGGGCCAACAACCCGCCCGCGCCGGCCATCACGGCGGGCGTGGTGCCGGGGAAAAAGTCGATGCGGTCCACGGTACGGCTCAGCGGATGGTCCGGCGGCCCCTGGTTTTCGCGCAGCCAGTAGAAGGCGCCGGGCTTGCCGCGCTGCCACGGCGGGTGAACGGACGTATCCCAAGCCGGCGTGACGACCAGCCCGTAGGCCCAAGGCGGGGCGTCCGCCTTCAGCCACACCCGGTTGACCCGCAGGTGGAGGTAGGCGAGCTGGGCGGCGGGCAGGAGGAAACAGAACAATTGCGCCGCGGCGACCAGGGCGGCGGCGGTCCGGCTGTGCCCGAGTTTCAGGCCAAGCGGGGCAGGCAGCGCTTCCCGCAGCGGCACCTGGCGGAAGCGCCAGAGCCGGGCGAGCTGCCAAAGGGCGGACGGCACGGCGGCGAGCAGCAGGAAATAGAGCGACTGAAAACCGCCGGTGAGGTTCCCGTGGGTGCCGATCAGGTCGAGCGGCCATTTCACCTGCGCTTTGCTCAGGTGAAGGTGGACGCTGGTCGCGGACACCAGCAGCAGCAGGCCGATCCCGGTCCACAGCGCGTCCGCCACCCGCACCGGGAAGGTGACCAGCGGCGTGCCGGCGTGGCGTGGCGGGCTGGCGAGGATGGCGGCCAGCCCGGCGCTCATTTCCGCGACACTTTTCCAGCGTCGCGCCGGATCGGGATCAAGGGCGCGGCGGATGAGACCGTCGATGCGGATGTCCACCGAGCGTCGTTCCGACACCGGCACCCAGGCCCCGCGCGGCGGGGTGCCGGCGAGCATTTCGTAGAGCATGACGCCGAGCGCGAAAATGTCCGCCCCGGCGTGCGGTGCGTAGGCGCGGTGGTAGGCTTCCGGCGGCAGATACTCGGCGGTCCCGGCGATCAGGCCGGCGCGGGTGAGGGAAAGGTGCTGGACGCGCTGGTGGACCGGCCGCGCCAGACCGAAGTCGGCGACCATCGGTTTTCCCGCGGGATCGAGCAGGATGTTCGAGGGCTTCAGGTCGCGGTGCAGGATGCCCCGGGCATGGGCATGGGCGACGGCCGCGGCGATAGTGAAAAAGAGCGCGAAGGCGCGTTTCGGCTCCAGCCCGCCGGGCGGAATCTCGTCGGCCAGCGTCGACCCGCCCACGAAACCCATTGCGAGAAAAAGCCCGCCGTCTTCATCGGGATCGGCGCTGGCCAGCGGTCCGCTTTCCAGCAGGGGCACGATGTGCGGGTGGCGGAGCGCGGCGAGGGCGGCGGTTTCCTGCTCCAGGCGCTCGACCGTGTCGGGATCGCTGCCGGGGGCAATCTTCAGGGCGGCGATGGCGCCGTCGCTTTCACGCACCGCCTTCCACACCGTCCCGAAGCCGCCTTGGCCGGAAATGCCGGTGATGCGCCAGCCGGGAACGGCGGGCGGTGGCGACGGGGCCGGCCCGAGGACGCTGAGCAATTTTCCCGGATCCAGCCCGCGCAGGTTCGGAGATCGGGGCTCGTGGGGATCGTCCGGCATGGCAGCTTGGGGTTACCCGTTCCGAGGCGAATTGTGACAGCCTCAGCCGCCAAGCAGCTCACGGAGTTCGGCTTGGAGCTGGATTTCGCAGGAGATGCCGAGGCGCTGCGCGGCGATGTCGAGCAAGGCGCGGCGGTAGCGTTGGCGGTAGCGCACCGCGGCCTGCCGCAGGGCTGCCGGACTGAGACCTAACCCCGGGGCCAGCGCGGCGTAGGTTGTTTCCGCTAGCGGCGCTTCAAGCGCGGGCAGTAGAGCCTCGAAAAGCTCGGTCCGGCCGGTGTTGCGGAAGTGCTCCGCCAGCCGGTCGAGCGCCTCTTCCATCAGTGTCAGCGCCCAGGTCCGGACGTAGAGGGTCTCGGCATTTGAGGCGAAGGGATGGTCCGCCTGATAGGAACTCTCCGCGGAAACCCAGTCGATCGGGAGGTGGGGAATGCCGCCGCCGCGCTTCAAGCGCCTGGAACGGACATGGGCGCTGGCCAGATGATTGCTGAAGGAGGTCAGCAGCCACGAACGCAGGCGCCCGCGCGCTTCGTCCGCCTGGGCCAGCAGCTCGCGGGTACAGAGTTTTACCAGGAAACTCTGGACCGCATCCGCCGCGTCCTCGCAGCTCTGGCCCTTGTGGCGCGCCCAAGCATAGAGCGGATACCAATAAAGTCCGAGCCAGTGCCCGAAATCGTTGCGGTCACCCACCGCCCGGCGGACCAAGCTCCAGCGGGTAACCGGGAACAAGCCGGTCCCGCGGGGCGGATGTTTGGGTTCGGGCTCCGGCCTGCTCATGAACACCGCTCGTTCTAGCGGCCATGGCGGGGGGCTTCAACTATCGAGGCCTCATCGTCACAAATTCCCTGAACGCCCCCATGGCCCGGCCAGTTCCCACACTCCTCCTTAACGAATCGTCATGGCCTTTTGTCGGCTTTGCGCTTCTCCATGACAAGAGGGGCAGTGCACTCCATCAATGGAAATCATGTGACCCCGCAGCATGGGCCGTTTCCATACCGGCCAGCGGCTCGATGTGATGAACGTACACCGTCGGTTGATCGCCTTCCGAGCGCTGGAGCAACCCTTCCGCGAGCAGGAACGATTCGCTGGTGATGACCAGGCGCAGCCGGTGGAAGGTCTCCCGTTTCACGAAGAGGTTGGCGATATCTGTTTCGTCCTCCAATGAAATGAAGCAGTGACCTTTGGCCGTACTGGGTCTCTGGCGGCAGATCACCATGCCCGCCACCCAGACGGGAATCCCATGCGGCAGGTTTTGCAGATCGGTGGCGCGGAGGATTCCCCGGCTCTCCGATCGCTCGCGCCATAGCCGCATCGGGTGCGGGCCGGTGGATGCCCCCTGAATCTCGAAATCCGCCGAAACCCGCTCCGCCGTCGCCATGGGCGAAAGACAGGCCGATGAATCGGATGTGGCGGAAGTCAGCAGGTCGGCATGGAAGGGAAGCTCGATCTGCCACAGCGCCTGCCGTCGGTGAGTCACCTTCGGCAACCGGTTTAAGGCTCCGGCCCGCGCCAGAATCCGTCGCTCTTTCTCCGTTGGCCTTACCCGTGTAACGAAATCCTCCAACGAGGAAAACTCCCGCTCTTTCCTCGCTGCAACGATCCGTTCCGCCGTGGCGGCCGACAGCCCCTTGAGACGATGCAGACCGAGCCGAATTGTGCGGTCGTCCTCGATGGTGGTTTCCGCCTCGCTCGATAGGCAGCAGACCGGCTTCACCCGGACTCCCCGGCGCCGGGCGTCTTCGAGCAGCGTGTGTACCGAGTAGAAGCCCATCGGCTGATTGTTGATGATGCTGGTATAAAACTCCGCCGGGTGGTGGACCTTCAGCCAGCAGGAGGTGTAGGCGAGCATCGCGAAGGAGATCGCATGTGACTCAGGAAAACCATACAATGCGAAGGACCCGATGGCGGCGATTATTTTGGCCTGCACTTCCTCCCCGATGCCGCGTTCGGTCATGCGTAATCGGAGTTTCGCGGTCACCCGTTCCATGCGCTCGTCGCTGCGCTTGAATGCCATCGCCCGCCGCAGCTCGTCCGCTTCCGCCCCGCTGAACCCGGCCACGTCCATCGCCATCCGCAGCACCTGCTCCTGGAACAAGGGGACGCCGAAGGTTCGCCCCAGGGTTTCCTCGCAGGCCGGATGGATGCAGTCCACCGGCTCACGTCCGCTGCGACGGCGCAGGTAGGGGTGAACGAGATCGCCGACGATGGGGCCGGGCCGGATGATCGCCACTTCCACCACCAGATCGTAGAAGATCCGGGGCCGCAGGATCGGCAGCGTCGCCATCTGGGCGCGGGATTCCACCTGAAAGGTGCCGATGGTGTCGGCGCGGCACAGCAGGTCGAAGACGGCGGGGTCGTCCTTGGGGATTTTCGCAAGGTCCACCGGAGCGCCGCGGCGGGAGCGGATTTCCATGGCATGCTCCATGGCGGCGAGCATGCCGAGCCCCAGCAGGTCGATCTTCACGATGCCCAGATCCTCGCAATCGTCCTTGTCCCACTGGACGACCGTTCTTCCCGGCATCGTGGCGGGCTGGATCGGAACGACGGCATCCAGCCCGTGATCGCAAACGACCATGCCGCCCGAGTGCTGGCTCAGATGTGCCGGGGCATGCCGAGCACCGCATGGAAGAGATGGGACAGGGCGGGCAGTCGAGGGTGCGAGGGAGGAATCAGCGGCGCGATGCGGTCCTCGAACTCGCTCCGGGCCTCCGCCACTTCGTCATCCTTGCGGAAAAAGCGGTGCGAGCCGGTGGAGAAGCGGTCGGCGAGTTCCGGTGGAAAACCGAGCACCTTGCTCATTTCCCGGAACGCCGAATTGGAGCGGTAGGTGATGACGTTTGCCGTCATGGCGGCGTTGCGGGGGCCGTATTTGCGGTAAACGTGCTGAATGACTTCCTCGCGGTGATCGCCCGAGGGGAAATCGATGTCGATGTCTGGCCAGGTGCTGCGGTTCTCGGAGAGGAACCTCTCGAATAGCAGACCGCAGCCGATGGGATCGACGGCGGTGATCTCCAGGCAGTAGCAGACTACGGAGTTGGCGGCGGAGCCCCGCCCCTGGCACAGGATGCCCCGGCCGCGGGCGAATTCCATCAGGTCGTGGACGATGAGGAAGTAACCGGGAAAGCCGAGCCGCTGGATCATCGCCAGTTCGCTTTCGAGCTGAGTCTTCACTTTCCCGCTGCAAATCCCGTAGCGGCGGGTCGCGCCGGCGTACGCCAAGCGACGCAGCAGTGTGGACTGTTCGGCCAGCGAGAGCGGATTGCCCCGGCCGTCGGGGAAGTCCGGGAAGCGGTAGCCGAGGTGTTCCAGCGTGAAGTCGATCCGGTCCGCGAGGCGCAGGGAATTGGAAACCGCTTCCGGCAGGTCGGCGAAAAGCTCCGCCATTTCTCGGGGGCATTTCAGGTGGCGCTCGCCGCTGGGAGCGAGCAAGCGCCCGGCCCGGTCGAGCGGGAGATGGTGGCGTAGACAGGCGAAGGCATCAGCCAGCCGCCGGTCGCCGCGCGTGGCATGGAGCGGTGCGTTGCTCGCCACGATGGGAATGCGGAGATGGCCGGCCAGATCGACGAGATGGCGGTTGAGGCGGCCATCGTCGCGCAGGCCGTGGCGGTGCAGTTCGACATAGACGTTCCCCCGGCCGAAGGCATTGACCAGCCGTTGAGCGGCTTCCAGTGCCTGCCGTCGGTCGTCGCGCAGCAGCGGTTTGCAGACCGGTCCGTCGCGTCCTCCGGTGAGAGCGATCAGGTGTCCGCCTCCCTGCGGCAGATGGTGTTTTCCCTCCGGCAGCAGATGGCGGTCGGTGAGGTGGCGACTCAGCATCCGGTAGCCTTCGCGGGTGGCGCACAGCAGCGGGAAAGCCGTGCCGTCCGGCAGGTCGAGCGCGGCACCCACCAAAGCACGGATACCGCATTCCCTCGCCGCGTAATGCGCCCGCGCCGAGCCGTAGAAGCCCGCCCGGTCGGTGATGGCAATGGCTTCGTAGCCGAGCGCCGCCGCATGGCGGACCATCGTTTCCGGTTGGCTCGCTCCTGCGAGAAACGAGAAAGCGGAAAGGGCGTGCAGTTCCGCGAAAGCCGCTTTCATCGGTAGATGCCCTCCAGCTGCCAGCGGTCCGGCGTTTCGAAGACGAGCCGCAGCAAATGGCGGCTTTCCGTCTGGATGTCCCATTCCAGCCGTTGCCACGCGGCGGACGGTTCCCACCACGATCCCGAGGCCGGGAACGGCCCCCGCCGGTCGATGATCGCGCCGGGATGGGGACCGTTGAGCAGCGCGAGCGGCCGGGGTTTCCGGTCGATCCACTCGTGCGCCACGGCGACCGGATGGGGCGGGCGGTAGCGGTGCAAGGGCACCGAACATGCCGGGCGGTCTGTTCGCAGCGGGACAGGCGAAGAACTTCCCAGCGCCGGGCGGATGGTGAAGGCATCCGGCGCATGGGAATCGGCGGGAACCGGGACGCCGACCCGGCCCGGTCCGAGCAACGCTTCCAATTTGGCGAGGGTCTCCGCCCAACGCGCGGGATGGGGCAGCTCGCGGCGCAGCCAGTCCCGTTGCGACTCATCCGCGAAGGTCGCTTCAGCATCGAGTTCGAGAGCGATGACCGGGGCGTCGAGGCGGAGGGATTCCAGCCACGTCTGCAACGGCGAAAGCATGCCTTCCACTGCCGTCTGAGGATCGGGCAGCCGGACGCGGCGGGCGACTTCCGCTCCCGACTCCAGCACCAGCCGCAGGTCGAGCAGCCCGGCGGCCAGCGACCGACTCGCCAGCCGACCGGCCAGCGCGTGCAGCAGCCGCTTGAGCGCGAAGATCACCGGATCGAGGGTGACGGCCGCGTCCTCCAATTCCATCCGCTGCGCGAGGCTTTCCGGCGGGCGGTGCAGCCGGAGCAGGCGGCAGTGTTTGCCGTGCAGCACGTCGTGCCAGTGTCCGGCTTCCGGGCCGAGGCGCTCGGCCAACGCCTGCCGCGGCAGCTTCATGAAGTCGCCGAGGGTTCGCAGTCCCCACCAATCGAGAATCGTGAGCGTGCCCCCTTCGGGCGAAAACCCTTCGGGTGACAAAATGCCCAGCCGGTCGACGGGAAGCGGAATCAGATCGGCGGGAGCGATCACCCGCCCGTGAAGCTCACAGTGACGCGCCGCCAGATGCGCCAGATCGGGCGTGGGGGCGAAACCCTGCCACAGCTCCACGCCCGGGAGTGAGAGCCCTTCCGGCATTGTCCCCGCCCGCCGGCGGGAAAGATCGAGGATCACGGCATCCGCTGCCGTGAGTTCGAGATCCGGCGTCAGCGATTCGCCGAGCGCGATCAATTCCTCCCTCAGCGCTGCCTCCGCTTCGGGATCGGAAGAAATCACTTTCAGCGAAGGACAGCGGACCAGCGAACGATTGAGCGGCCAGCCGGCTTCGATTCCGGCGATCCTCGCCGCTGCATTGACAGCGAGCAGAGGAAGCTTGTCCTTTGGGACTTTCCCGGAAGAGGAAACGAGGATGGCGCAGGGCGATTTTCTCTCCTCCGGCCGGTTTCTCAGAGCGGTCGTCATCGGGAAGTCCGGGATGTACAACGAAGCGAACATCGTCAGGTGGCATGCCGGAGGCTTCGGGTTTCCGATTTCATCCGGATGAGCAATTCCGCCTGCGGCACGTCCCAATCGCGTAGGGACAGATCGGCGGAGAGCCTGAGTCGCAGACTCGCACCCGGAACGATGGAGGAAAGAGCCAGCACCACCAACCGCACGCCACTACGTCCGGCAAGCTGCCGCAGCCGCCACCAGGAAGACGGCTGAACCTCGGTGAGTTCGCGGCGGGGCAGTCCGCACACGTCGAGCAGCACGAAAGGGACGTTGCCGTCGCGGACCAGCAGGTCGGCGGCCTTGAGCGTTTCCGTGGCAGAGGAGCAGCGCACCCACAACAGCCGCGAGCACGCCTCTCCGGTGAAAGAGGCGGGATCGAAGCCATCCACCCCGTCGATGAGCACCAGTTCGGGATGCGGACTTTCTTCCAGCGGCTCGCCCAGGAGCGCCGCGATCAGCAGAGACAGCCCCGCGGTTGGTCCGGCGGGAATCACCTCCGAGATCGCGCCTGCCGGGAAGGATTCCAGGTGGAAGGACATGCCCGCGGACTCCGCCCGGTTCTCCGCGGACGGCTGCGCACCGTGAGCCCGGGGGAATTTCTCCCGCAGTTCACGGCGCAGTTCTTCGATCCGAGGAGCGGCCACAGGCGCAGAGTAGCGCCATTCAACGAATGTTCAAAAGAACATTATTTCTCGACGAAAAGCGCCTCCACATGTCCTGTTCCATCGTCATTCGGCAGGCTTGGGAGGAGAGGAGCAGGGGCAGCAAGGAGAGGTAGCCCTACCACTTCCCCCCCAATGCTCTTCCTCCTCGTGCCTCTCAGCGGAGATGTTCCAGAGTCCTTGGCTCGCCTAGTTTCGCTCGCGATCATCAGCGGAAGGGCGACGGCGGCCTGTCCAAAAATGGAACGAACCTCATGCACGGCGTGCCCTCTTTTAAAGAAAAGGCACGATTTCTTTAATTATTGATCGACCTTTTAAAGGGCGCTTTCCATCTTTCGTCGAAATTAAAGCAATTCGACTTTTTCTTAAAATCTCATGCAGCGCGGACTCACAGGCCACTACGTTCCCATTTCCACCGCAGGAGAAGTCGCCCGAGCCTTCGTTCCCCACCCATTACCACCGGACCCACCGGTGGATGTCGATGGTGAACTCGGCATTCTGCTCGATGCAGCTTCCACCGCTCTCGGCCGCCTTGATGGCATCTCCTCGCTTCTGCCCGATGCCCGGCTCTTCCTCTACGCCTACGTCCGTAAGGAAGCCGTCCTCTCCTCCCAGATCGAAGGCACCCAATCCTCTCTCTCCGACCTGCTCCGCCATGAGATCGACGGCACCCCCGCCGCTCTCAGCAGCGATGTCACCGAGGTCTCCTGCTACGTCGATGCCATGGAGTACGGTCTCCAGCTTCTCGCGGACGGTCAGCCGCTGTCGCTGCGGATGATCCGCGAAATCCACGCCCGCCTCCTTGCCCACGGACGCGGTTCCGGCAAACAGCCCGGCGAATTCAAGCGCTCCCAGAACTGGCTCGGCGGCACTCGCCCGGGAAATGCCCGTTTCGTCCCCGTGCCACCCGACCTCACCCTCGACTGCATGGGCGCTCTGGAGAAATTCCTCCACAATGATCCCGTCACCACCCGCCCCCTGCTCAAGGCCGCACTCGCCCATGTTCAGTTCGAGACCATTCACCCCTTCCTCGATGGCAATGGCCGACTCGGCCGCCTGCTCATCACCTTCATCCTTTGTGCCGAGGGCGTCCTCAGCCAGCCGCTCCTCTACCTTTCCCTCCACTTCAAGCACCACCGGGAAACCTACTACGAACTTCTTCAGGATGTCCGGCTGAATGGAGATTGGGAAAAATGGCTCAACTTTTTCCTCACCGGCGTCATCGAGACCTCGCGCGAAGCCGTCTCCAGCGCCCGCCGTCTCCTCGACCTCTTCCAGACGGACCGCCTCCGCCTCCAATCCGAAGCCTCCTCCGTCCTCCGCCTCCACGAAGCTCTGCAAACTCATCCCGTCCTCTCCTCCAGTGCCGCCTGCGGCCTCATCAAAGCCAGTGCCCCCACCGTCAATGCCGCCTTCAAGAAACTCACCACGCTCGGCATGGTTCACGAAATGACCGGTGGTAGCTACGGCCGTCTCTACGCTTACACCGATTATCTCGAAATCCTCAACGAGGGCGGCGAGCCGCTCTGAATTTGCCCGGCTATTATTGGCATCCGTGTTTCACAAAATGCTGTAGCCCTGCCCCCGGCGCGACGGGGTGTGGATGGAGAGGAACACAGTATTTATTTCCGGCCGCTATTCGTGTGGACGATTGCATGTTCGGAAAACAACGCGTTAAAAGGCGAACATCTAAAGTAGTCTTTATTGAGACAGAACCTATTCGACCGGCTGAATCTGACAGGCTGCCGGATATTATGTTTTGTGGGATGCTCCCTGAAACACCTGTTGGCCTGACCGACCGTGGGGAGGGAGAAAGGGGGTTGACGAGAGACCGTGATCGACACGATGGCTTCATGCCATGAATCCTCGACTTACCCTGCCAATACGCGCTTTAAGCGGGGCAATCCTGGCGGTGCTTCTCTTCGCGGTGCAGTCCTTGGCCGCTACGCCGCTTCATCCCGAAGTCGGCGTGGGATCGTGGATCTGGGACCACGAGACCCGCGACCGCCAGGAATGCCGTTTCGTGAGGGCCTTCGAGATCCCACGCGGTGTGGGAGTCACCTCGGCCCGGCTGCGCATGACGGCGGACAATTCCTACCAGCTTTTCCTCGACGGCCAGCCCATCGGCCGCGGGGGCGACTGGCGTGTGCTCATCGAGTACGACGTGAAGCTGCTCCTCACACCCGGCGAGCACGTGCTGGCGGTGAGCGCCCTGAACGATTTCGACGTGGCCGGTCTGCTCTTCGGCCTGCGTGTGGAAATGAGCGACGGCCGGGTGATCGAGATCGCCTCCGACGATTCGTGGAAGATCGCCCCGAACGACGCCCCGGCATGGAAGAAGAAAACCCGCGCCTGGGAGCAATGGCCCGCCGCGAAAGTGCTCTACCCGGTCGCTCCCGAATACCACCCTCAGATTTACCAGGCTCCCGTTTCAGAGCCGCTGGAGATTACATTCTGGCAGCGCAAGGGTTTTCAGATCGCTCTTTCGCTGATCGCGCTCGCCAGCATCGCCGCAGGTCTTTTCCTCGCCAGCCGGCTGCTTCTGAAATCGCAGATGGAAAAGGTGATCCGCCGCGAACGGGCCCGCATCGCCGTGGACCTGCACGACGATCTGGGCGGCGGCCTCACCCAGCTCGTGCTGCTTGGCGAGACCTCGCGCCGCGGGGTGCCGGCGGACTCGCCCGCGGCGGAGGCGCTGGGGAGCCTGTGCGACCAGTCGCGCGGCCTGCTGCGCGGCATGAACGAAACGGTGTGGCTGATCAATTCGCAGCGCGACACCATCCGCGACTTCGCCTCTTACGTGGCCAAATACGCCGAAAGCTTCTTCCGGAACTCGCCGGTGCGCTGCCGCTTCGACATCGAGGACGACCTGCCGCCGCTGCCCTGCAATCTCGGCATCCGCCGCAATCTTTTCCTCGCGGTGAAAGAAGCGCTGAACAACATCCTGCGCCATTCGCAGGCCACCGCAGCGGAGCTGGAGATTCACCGCCAGCGGAACGAACTGGCGGTGACGATCCGCGACAACGGGCGCGGCTTCGATCCGGCGGAAAAGGGCGAAGGCAACGGCCTGCGCAATATGGCCATGCGCGCCGGCGAGGCCGGCGGGCGCTTCAAGGTGGAGAGCCGCCCGGGCCGGGGCAGCACGGTCGAGTTCCGCGTGCCGCTCCAGGCGCCGGCGCGCTTCGGCATCGCGCGGCTTTTCCCTTGGAACCGCAGACTCCCCCCGGCTGAATCGCCGCCGAGATGACCCGCAGCCCCAGCACGCCGCCCGTCCACCGGGTGGCCCTCGTCGAAGACCGCCGCGAAGTGCGCGAGCAGTGGGCGAGCCTGCTGGACGGGTTCGAGGGCTTTTCCTGCGTGTGCGCCTGCTCTTCGGGCGAGGAGGCGCTGCAGGCGATCCCTCCTCTGCGGCCGGACATCGTGCTCATGGACATCTACCTGCCGCGCATGTCGGGGATCGAATGCACCGTCCGCCTCAAGCAAGTGTCGCCCGAATGTCGCGTGCTGATCCTCACCGCCTCCGACGACGAGGAAATGGTTTTCCCCGCGCTGGAAGCCGGCGCGGACGGCTACCTGCTCAAGCATTCCACGCCCGACGAACTCCATCACGCGTTGCTCGACGTCCTCCATGACGGCGTGCCGATGACCAGCGGCATCGCCCGTCGCGTGGCGGAATTCTTCCGCCGCCGCGGCAAGGCGCGTGACGAGATGGATCGTCTGAGCCAGCGCGAAACGGAAGTGCTCGCCCTGCTGGCCAAGGGCTACGTCAACAAGGAGATCGCCGACCGGCTCTCGCTGAGCGTGGAAACCATCCGCAGCTACCTGAAGAACATCTACGAAAAGATGCACGTCCACTCGCGGGCCGAGGCGGTGGCGAAATACATCACCGGCCGCGGGACCGGCGGGAATACCCGCAGTTGAGGGTATTGGGGAAAAAAGGGCCGGCTGATACGGTGGAGGACAAGTGTCCGGAGATTCCGGCGCTCCGCAAACCCAACCGACCCAAGACCCCACGTGAGCTTTTCCGTCACGCGCCTGTCGCTGTCCGCAGCCCTCGCCTTCGCGCCGCCGCTTTTTGCGCAGACCGATTTTCATTCGTGGGCAGAGCGCCCCGTCATGGGCTGGAACAGCTGGGACTTCTACGGCACCACCGTCAACGAGGAGAGGACCAAAGCCCAGGCCGATTACATGGCGGAACACCTCCTGGCGCACGGCTGGGATCTCATCACCGTGGACATCCAGTGGTACGAGCCGAACGCGAACGGCTTCAACTACAACCCCAACGCCACGCTCGTCATGGACGAATGGGGCCGTCTCACCCCCGCGCTCAACCGCTTCCCCTCCGCCGCGGATGGCGCGGGCTTCAAACCGCTCGCCGACTACATCCACGCGAAGGGCCTCAGATTCGGCATCCACATGATGCGCGGCATCCCCCGCCAGGCGTGGCAGCAGAACCTCCCGGTCAAGGGGACCGGATACACCGCCCGGGACATCGCCGACACCCACAGCATCTGCTCGTGGAACCCGGACATGTACGGCGTGGACATGACCAAACCCGGCGCACAGGCCTACTACGATTCGCTGATGGAACTCGTCGCCTCGTGGGACGTGGATTTCGTGAAAATCGACGACCTCAGCAGGCCCTACCACCGCAGGGAAATCGAAGCCATCCGCAAGGCGATCGACAAGACCGGCCGGCCGATCGTGCTCAGCACCTCGCCCGGTGAGACGCCTGTCGACCAGGGTCCGCACGCCATGAACCACGCCAACCAATGGCGGATCAGCGACGACTTCTGGGACAACTGGGGCGCGCTTTACGATCAATTCCAGCGCCTGCACGCCTGGACACCCTACCGCGGCCCCGGACATTTCCCGGATGCCGACATGCTTCCGCTCGGCAGGATCGCCGCCGGAAACACCGCCTCGGCCGGGCGCAGTACGAACTTCACCCCGGACGAGCAGTACACGCTGATGACCCTCTGGGCCATCGCCCGCTCGCCGCTCATCCACGGCGGCGACATGACTCAGATGGACGCGTTCACGCTGTCGCTGCTGACGAACGACGAAATCCTCGCCGTCAACCAGCGCAGCACGCGCAACCGCCAGCTTTTCCGCACAGGCGACCTGGTCGCCTGGAGCGCCGACGCGGAGGACTCCGGCGACAAATACCTCGCCGTCTTCAACACCGGCGCCACCGCCACGGATGTCCCGGTGGACCTCGCCGCGCTCGGCTTCACCGGAGAGGCCAAGGTCCGCTCGCTGTGGGACGGAATCGATCTCGGCCTGCACAGCGGCGCGTTCTCGCCCTTCATCCCCTCGCATGGAGCCGCGCTCTACCGGCTCACCGGCGAAACGCTGCCCACACCGTGGATCACCACCGCGAATGCCGGCGACGGGCAAGTTACCCTCGCCTGGGAAACGCTGGATTCCGCCGACTCCTACCGGCTCAAGCGCGCGGTTTCCGAAAACGG
Source organism: Haloferula sp. (assembly GCA_037190465.1). Taxonomy (GTDB): domain Bacteria; phylum Verrucomicrobiota; class Verrucomicrobiia; order Verrucomicrobiales; family Akkermansiaceae; genus Haloferula. The sequence goes on from JBBCJF010000009.1 coordinate 32,884, forward strand.
CCCGTACACCGTGATCGCCGAGGGCCTGACCGCGACCGGTCACACCGATACCGGGGTGCAGAACGGGACCACCTACTACTACGCCGTTTCCGCCATCGTCTCCGGCCGGGAAACGCCCGACTCCGGCGCGCGCGCCGCCACGCCGCTGGGGCCGCCACAGATCGTGAGCTGGAACTACGACCGCTTCGGCACCGTGACGGGCAACGACACGGCCGGCATCGTTCCCGCCGCGAACTGGAACAATTCGTGGCCAGACAATCCGCTGAGCAACCTCATCGACAGCGCGGGCCACCCAACCACGCTCGACATCAGCTACTCCTCCTACAACGTCTGGAGTATCCAGGGAACCTCGCCCGCGCCCGATGCCGACGGCACCTCGAACAAACGCCTGCTCAACGGCTACCTCAACGCCGGCCCCGCGACCTGGAACCCGCCGGTCATCCGCTCCTCCGTCACGCTCTCGCAGATCCCCCACGGCTACTACGACCTCATCGTCTACTTCTCCTCCGACATGGCGGGGCGCGAAGGCCAGGTCACTGACGGAATCACCACTTATTTCTTCAGCACGCTCGGCCCGGCAAGCATCGCGGGCGCGAATGCGACCTTCGTCCAAGCCACACAGACCACTGGCGACGCTTGGCCGGGCGCGAACTACGCCGTCTTCAGCGGCCTGAGCGGCGAGGACCGGACGCTCGCCGTGCAGATGCGCGACAACGACGAATGGGCCGGCATCGCCGCCCTGCAGATCGTCCCGCGGACCGACCCGCTGCTCGCGGCCCGGCTCCGCATCGAAATGCAGGCGAGCGGCGATTCCGCCCTGCTCTCGTGGCCGGCGGACCTCGGCGCGGTCATTTTGGAGGAAAGCGACGACCTCGCCGATTGGCGGCCTGCCGATCCGCAGCCGGAAACCCACTCCATCCTCGTGCCTGCCGGCGGCGACCGGCGCTTCTACCGCCTCCGCCGGCCCTGAACGGATTTCCCCGACGACAACGAGAAAAAACAAACCCACAGCCCCAACGAAAACCATGAAACCCGTGATCCTCATCAGCCTCGCAACCGCAGCCACGGCCCACGCCGCGGTCATCAGTTGGAATTACGACCGCTTCGGCACCGTCGAAGGCACCGCGGTAGCCGGCGTCGTCCCTGCGGCGAACTGGAACAACACATGGCCGGCGGATCCGACCACCGACCTCATCGACGACTCCGGCTCCACCACCACCCTGGACATCAGCTACACCTCCTTCAACACTTGGAGCATCCAGGGCAGCGATCCGGGCCTGGACGGCGACGGTTCCTCGAACAAACGCCTGCTCAACGGCTACCTCAATGCCGGCCCCGCGGAATGGGGTCCACCGGTCACCGCTTCGTCCGTCGCCATTTCACAGATCCCCTACGCCAGCTATGACATCATCGTTTATTTCTCCTCCGACGGCGCGGGGCGCGAAGGCCAGGTCGCGGTCGGCGCGGCCGCCTACTATTTTAGCACCCTCGGCGCACCCAGCATCGCCGGTGCGGATGCCACGCTCATCCAGACGACATCCACCAGCGATTCGAACCACCCCGGCGCGAACTACGCCATCTTTTCCGGCCTGAGCGGCGACTCGCAGACGATCATCGTGCAGATGCGCGACAACGATGAATGGGGAGGCATCGCCGGCTTTCAGGTCGTCCAGGTGCCGGAGCCGTCCGCCGCCCTGCTCGGCGGGCTCGGACTGCTCGGTCTGCTGCTGCGCCGCCGTGCCTGATTCCATCGCCTCCGGGGCCGCATGCCCGCTCGCGGCCCCGGTCCGTCAAACCCAGGACGAAAACCCATGAAAACACAGATCGCCCTCAGTCTCGCCGCAACCCTCGCGACACAAGCCTCGATCGTGAGCTGGAACTACGACCGCTTCGGCACCGTGACGGGCGACGATACGGCCGGCGTCGTGCCCGCCGCGAACTGGAACAACTCGTGGCCGGCCAATCCGACCACCGACCTCATCGACAAGGACGGTCAGCCGACCACGCTCGACATCGCCTACACCTCCTTCAACACCTGGAGCATCCAGGAAAGCGACACGGGCCTGGACAGCGACGGCACCTCGAACAAGCGCCTGCTCAACGGTTACCTCAACGCCGGTCCCGCGGAATGGGGCCCGGCGATCACCGCCTCCTCGGTCACCATTTCGCAGATCCCTTATCCGGACTACGACATCATCGTCTACTTCTCCTCCGATGGCGCGGATCGCGAAGGCACGGTGAGCGATGGTGCCACCACCTACCATTTCAAAACCCTGGGCGTCGCCAGCATCGGCGGCGACAACGCGACCTTCGTCCAGGCCACCGACGCCACCCCCGACGGTTACGACACCGGCGCGAACTACGCGATCTTCAGCGGCCTCTCGGGAGCCGTGCAGACGATCACCGTGCAAATGCGCGACGACGGCGAATGGGGCGGCATCGCCGGCTTCCAGATCGTGGCCGATCTCGGCAGCGTTCCGGAATTCGGCCTGCATCCGGAGGACCAGTCCGTCGCCGTGGGATCGACCGCGACGTTCACCGCCGCCGCCGCCGCCGATCCCGCCCCGGACTACCAGTGGGAATACTCGCCCGACGGCCTCGGCGGGTGGACACCGCTCGAAGGGGAAACCTCCACCACCCTCATTATCGTCGGTGTTCTCCCTGACGAAGAAGGCTACTACCGCTTGGTGGCGACCAATCCGAACGGCTCGGTCCCCAGCGAAATCGCCTTTCTCGAAACTTACTATGCCTCCCCGGAAATCCTCACCCAACCGAAGGACGCCTATGCCGTCGAAGGCTCGACCGTGCAACTGACGGTCTGGGCCACCGGCTATGAAATGCTGACTTATCAGTGGTATAAGGACGACATCCCGATGGACGGCGAAACCTCCGACACACTCGTCCTTCCCGGTGTCGACGCTACCGATGCCGGAGTCTATTTCGTCGAAATCACCGACAGTGCGCAGGAGGGCCTGGTGACGGTGTCCGACCATGCGACCGTCTTCGTCTTCCCGGAGTGGGACGGCCTCGTCAGCCACGACTCCTTTGACCCCGCCGCCGGTTACGAGACCGGCGAACTGCCGCTGCAAGACCCACCCGTGGACGGCTATGACGGCGCGTGGACCGACATTGACTTCGGTGATGCCGAGCCCGAAATCATCGCCGGCTCGCTGACTTATCCCGACCCGCTCTATCTCGGCTCTTCCGGCCACCATGCCGGCAAGGCGGCGGATACCGAAAGCATCAATGCCACCAACAGCGGCCGCACCTACCGGAAGCTCGCGCCCCGGCTCGTGGTCGCCGACAACACCACCGGCACCCGCTACCTGAGCTGGCTCTACCGCAACGGCAACGAGGATGCCGTGCCGCAACCCTACATCCATTCCGTGCTCTCGCTCTATCAGGACACCGGCGGCGCGGCCCCTTCCGGCGATGCCGCACGGCGCACCTTCCAGGCGGGCATCTCCGAAGCGGACTTCGCCACCACCCATTTCGGCTTCCGCTACGACGATTGGCAGGTCGGTGATCTCGGCGTGGCGGTCGATGCGAACGTGCATCTCTTCGTCGTGAAATTCGAACTCTCCGACGAGCCCGGCGGCGACAGCATCACCGTCTGGCTCGATCCCCCGCTCGGTACGGGAGAACCGGCCGGCGGCATCACATTCACCGATCTGGAAGTGGCTTTCGATTCGCTCGCACTTTCCGACTACGCCAGCAACTCGGTCGCGTGGGACGAAATCCGCTGGGGCAGCACCTTCGACAGCGTCACGCTCCACCCGGACCCGCCGGAGGGCTTCGCCGCGTGGATCGCCGGCTACCCCGGCGTGGGCGAACTCGACGACTTCGACGACGATGCCGATGGCGACGGCCTGGCCAACGGCGTGGAGTACTATTTCGGCACCGATCCCTCCGCACCTAACGCCGACATCGGACAGGTCGTGAAAAGCGGCAACACCGTGACCATGCGGCATCCGCGCAACATCGCGCCCGTCAGCGGTTTGACCGCCGTGTGGCAGTGGAGCACCGATCTACTCACCTGGCACGACAGCGGCTCGCCGAGCGATGGCTCCACCGTCACCTTCACCGCCAGCCCGGACACACCATCGTCCGGCGTCACGACCGTGACCGCGACCATCGCCGGAACCATCCCCGCCAAACTCTTCACCCGGCTTCGCCTCGTCCCGGCTCCGTAGCCGGATTTCCAGAAGCGACTCCGTAACAGCCTGCTGGAAAATACCCATCCCCGGGGCGGAACATTGCCCCTCAATTACCTTCCGGTATCAACCAGGCGACCACCGGCTGGAAGCACACTTATCCTACGTGCGTTGCCCAAGCATACGGTGGTCCTCGCTCATTGTGAACGGGGGCTCAAGCGCATCCTGCTTCCGCTGTTGGAGCCGGATGGCAAGGTGTCGCCGTGGTTCAGACGGAGGCTCTTCTAAGAAATCTCCAATGCCCGCGGAGTTTACTTTGCCGCAGCCCCTAAACTACCTCCCGGCACGAACTCTGGCATCAATGAAATCGTTCGAATCTTCCCCGTGCCCTGTCCAATCAGGTCCAGCAGCGTTTTTCCTATTTGTCGCCCCATGGCATGGAGGTCGGTTCGATAGTGAGCGATCGTCGGATGCGTGAAGCCGAGGGAGTAATCGTCCCACATGGTAACCACGCTGGCCTGTTCCGGCACCCGAAAGCCGGCGATGAGGAGATGGCATAAAATCGAAATGCCGGCCTCGGACGCCCCGCTGACAAATCCCGTGGGTCGTGGCCGCGAGGCCAGCAGATCCATCATTGTCCGCCCAACCGACTCAGCGCTGGCCCAGCGCGCCGCGTCGGCATCACCCCCGTCGCGGTAAGCGGCGAGGGCGAGGGAAAAACAGCTCCACGCGGCCAGAAGCGGGTTGGTCGCAAGCACCCCATCCTGCGCGTCCACCGCCGTCGAAACGATCTCGACCAGGGGCCGGAGACGCCGGAGGGCGTCCTCGTCCGCGGGCAGCAGCAGGCAGATCTTGAGCATCTGTTCGGCCACCACCGGGTGGGTGGTTCCGGAAAAGCGGTCTAGGGTGAACTCGCGGAGCTTTTCGTAGCCCGCGGTGTCGCCGGTGAAGCACAGGATGGCGGCGGCCGGCAGCAGGTTGCGGGACACGCTGTCGCTGTCGGAGCCATCGACCGTGGAAATCGCGCGGGCGAACGAGGAGTAGCGCTTCGCCGCGTCGTCCCGGCGGCCGGCGGAGAGGTGCCATTCGGCCACCCTGCGGAACGAGTCGGCCGCTTCCAGAGAAGAGGGCGTGTGTTCGACCGGCACTTCCGAGAGCAGTTTGTCCGCCTCCGCCAGATTTCCGTAACCGATCATCACCGCCGCCTGCGAGACGCGTCCCCTGAGCTCCGCCGCCGCCCGTAGTTCCGCTTCGTTCGCCAGCGCCGATTCGGCGATCACGCGGAGCCGGCTCTGCTCCTCGCGCAGGGCTTTTTCCAGGAAGAACATCCGGGTCGATACCGCCAAGCCTGCCACGAGGCCGAGCAGCGCCACGCCGCCGCCGGCGAAAAGCACCTTGTTCCGCCGGACGAGCTTGGCGAGGCGGTAGCCGCGGCTCGGCGGACGCGCGATCACCGGCTCGTCGTTCAGGAACCGCAGCACGTCCATCGCCAGGCCGTTCGCCGTGTCGTAGCGGCGCTGGCGTTCCTTGGCCATCGCCTTCATCACGATCCAGTCGAGGTCGCCGAGCTTCCCCTCGTCGCGGACGGCCGATGGCGGCATGGGTTCTTCCTCGCGTAGGATCCGCCGGGTCTCCTCCGGCCCGGCGTCCTTCAGCCGTTGCGGATCGAAGGGCGGCCGGTCGCAGGCCAGCTCGTACAGCAAGGCCCCCAAGCTGTAGATGTCGCTGCGGATATCCACATCCGTGCCGCCCGCCGCCTGCTCCGGGCTCATGTAGGCGGGCGTGCCCAAGAACTGGCCGCCGACGGTCATGGTCGAGTCGCCGTCCCCACCGGTCGTGGCATTGGCGATGCCGAAGTCGATCACCTTCGGCAACGGCACGTCGTCGTGGCGGCGCACCAACACGTTCGACGGCTTGATGTCGCGATGGATCACTCCCTTCTGGTGGGCGTGCTGGATCGCCTGGCAGACCCGGACGAAAAGACCGAGACGCTCCCGGATCCCGAGCTGCGCGGACTGGCAGAAATCCGTGATTTTTTCCCCGTCCACCAGCTCCATCACGAAAAACGGCCGGCCGTTGGACAGGGTCCCCGCATCCAGCACGCGCGCGATATTCGGGTGATCCATCATCGCCAGCGCCTGCCGTTCGATCTCGAAGCGGGCGATCACGTTCTCCGTGTCCATACCGAGGCGGATCACCTTCAGCGCGACCTCCCGGCGCACCGGTTCGAGCTGCTCCGCGCGATAGACCACGCCGCAACCGCCCTCGCCCAACCGCCGGTCCAGCTTATAGCGTCCGATGCATGCACCAGCGGCCGCGAGCGTCTCGGCCTGTTCCGCTGTCACTCCCTCCTCGCCTTCGATGATCGCCATCTGCGTCACCCCGGCCGGCATTTTCACAGGCATGTCGAAGAAGTCCTCGGCCCGGTCCTGCAACTCCAGCAACTTCTCCAATCGCTGGCGCAGCTCCGAGTCCCCTTGGCAGGTCCGGTCGAGAAATGCCGCGCGCTCCGCCGGATCGGCCACGCCCGCCGCCGCTTCGAACAAGGTTCTCTCGATGCTCTTGGAAAAATCCATGGGCGCCGGCATTCAGCTATTTTCCTCCTGAATCATCTGAAAGAGCCGGGTTTTCGCGTAGGCCCACTGCCGCCGCACCGTGCGTTCGGTGACGCCATGGATACCGGCGATCTCCGTCTCCGTCAGCCCGCCGAAAAACTTCAACGACACCACCCGGGCTCCCTCCGGATCCTCCGTCTCCAGCCGCTTCAACATTTCGTCGACCAGCAGCACCCGGTCGTCGCGGCTCGTATCGGCCAGATCGATGTCGCCGATGTCGAGCGGCTCCCGGCCCTGGCCGCGCTTGAGGGCGGACTTCTCGCGGGCGCGGTCCACGAGGATCCGCCTCATCGCCCCGGCGGCCGCGCGGAAGAAATGCGCGCGGTCGTTCCAGTCGCGGTCCCCGCCTCCAGAGACGCGGAGCCACGCCTCGTGCACCAAGGCCGTCGGCTGCAGGGTCTGTCCCGGTTTTTCGCCCGCCATCCGCTTGGTCGCCAGTTGGCGCAGTTCGTCATAGACCAGCGGCAGCAAGTCTTCCGAGTTCAAGGCTTCGCCTGAACCCAGCGCGCCCATGACCCTGGAGAACTCGTCGCTCATTCTTTCAGAAATCCGATGGCAGAAGGCAGGCAAAGTCCATTCGTAATTCCGGATTCCGTCGCGGCTGTTTCAAGCGAAGTTGCCACGGTCGCATATCTCCGCCAGGGATACATACGGCACCTTGGTCTGTAGAAAACACCCGTGGGGGGCAGGGAACGCTCTCCGAGCGGTCCGGTTGGAGCCGGTCCACATGGGATATCCGGCTCCGAAAGGGAATCGCTCCACCCTCTATGAGCAGACAGCGCGTCGGGCATGAGAAGCCGGAGGTTTCACCGCCTACAAGAGAAATTGCGCCTCATCCTCGCGAGCTTGCCGGCGGCGTGAGCGAACGGACTCTGGTCCTTTATGGCTCTCCCCGGTCTCAATCCCTCCCCTGTCTCGCAACATCAAGGGCATGGGCGGCTTTCACGCCGCGAAACATCTCGAACGGCTCTTTGCGAAGGCACTTCGCCAAAAGGAAGAATTCCCCGTCGTTCACGCGGCGCAGGCCGGCTTCGATCTTGGCCAGCGTGCCCCTTGCGAGATCCCAGCCGAGGCGCTGCAGGGCGGCGGCCAGTTCCTCCTGCGTCAGACCGGCCTCTGTCCGGTATCGCTGGATGTTCCCTCCGACGAGATTCTTTCTGCCACCTTCCATTGCTCCGGCTTCGGAACTTGACCGTAGCCGGAAAGCGGGTTGGAATTGCTCCGTTATTGGAGCTAAAGAAACACCTTCCGGATCATGAATTCTCCTTCCTCATCCCGTCGCCTCGCCCTGCCCGCGGTACCCGTGAGCTTTATCCTGCTGATCGTCCTGTGTGCTGTGCTGTGGTGGTGGCTGAGTGCCGGCGGCTCGGGGAAAAGTCCCCTGCCCGATGGGCCGATGGGCGCGGGAATCCTCGAACCCTTCCGCGTCCCGGGTGGCACTCTCCAGACCAACGGCATCACGAAAACCGAAGAATTCAGGAAAGTCAGAGGATCGTGGCGGGGAACCACGACTTCCGGAATTCGTCTCAACGCCACCTATCGCTACGAGATCGAGCTCCGTTCGGAGTGGAACATGCACTTCGACGAGGAAAGACGCGTCGCATTCGTCGTTGCCCCGGCCATCGAACCCCAGCTTCCCGTTGCGGTGGATTCCCAGAGTGTCCAAGAGTGGACGGAATCGGGATGGGGGCGCTTCGACAAATGGGAGCACCTCCAGGAACTCAGGACGGAGATGTCGCCCGTACTTGAAGAGAAGGCCAAAAGCAAAGGGTATAGAGATCTCGCCCGGGGAGACGCGAGGCAGACGGTCGAGGAATTCGTGTCCGACTGGATTCTCAAGCACCGCCCCTGGCCGGAAGGACCGGCACCGGTGATCAAAGTCTACTTTGCCGACGAAGACGACATTCCCTACCCGGTGGGGATGTCGCTCAAGGATTTCCTGCCATAGCGGAGCGTTCACCGCTCCGAAGATTCGCTCCGAAATCGTCCTGACGGCAGGGCTGGCGTTTCATGCGGAATCTCCGATTTACCTCCCAACCCGAACGATATGAAAACGACTTCACAGGTATGGCTGACGATCCTGATTCTGGCGGGCTCGTTCTCCGCGACCGGAGACACACTGCCTGCGGATGTGGCGCGACTGATCAGCGAACGCCGCAGGGAACTTGATAGGATCGAGGACCGGTTCGTTCGCGAAATGGAAAAGGTGAAACTTCGTTACGCCCGGGCAGGCGATCTGGAGAAGGCCCGTTTGATCGAATCGACCATTGAGGATCTTACTCAGGATCGCCCCGTCGATCCGGCTGGCCTGGAGGGTGTGTGGAAAGTCACTTCCAGCGCGAACAAGGATTGGTTCGAAGTCGTGACGATCAAAGGCGGTGTTGTTTCCATTCGCAAACACCGGCAGAAGGTCTTGATCATCGGAAACGAAATCATCCTGGTCTATCCGAATGATTACGACCGGCTGAGAATAAGCGCCGATCCCGATGTGATGCGCGGTCCGAACAGCGGAGGGGCGGCCAGAACTTACACCCGGGTCAAGTGACCCGAGCAATAAACCCTATGATCGCCCAGGGGCAAGCGGGCTGACAGCTTCTCCCGCTGCCGCGCTCACTCCAACTACTGGGCGCAGATGGCCGGAGGAACGATGTCGTTCTTAGGGCTTGATGCCCGTGATCGTCAGCAGCCGGTCAAGGGTGAGAGTGACGAGCACCTGTCCCCGGGTCTGAGTCACGTAGGTAACCGAATCGTCCGCCTTGCCTTTGAGACCGCCGAAATCCAGTCCAAGCTTCTCGACCTTCGGATCGATCTTCTCTTCGAGAATCTCTCCGGTCAGCGCGTTCGCGAGACGAACCACCTTGAATCCCTTGTCCGCGAGAAGGCGGAGCACTTCGTCCCGGTCGATGGCGGTAGACGGCGCTCTCGACCGTCCCCTGCCCGCTCCCGCGGCTTTCCTCCAACTGGAAATCGTGAGCGGGCTGACGCCGAACTTCTTCGCAGCGGCCGAAGCGCCTCCGCGTCCGTAGTTCTCGACGAATGCCAGAACTTCCGCCTTCTCCGCGTCGGTGTAGCGCTTTCCTTTGCCGGATGATTTCTTTGCAGCCATGGGGAACGATGTAGACCGTCCCTCCGGCGGAGCAAGAATCATTCCGGAGGCTCTGGATTGCATGATTGGAGCAGCCATCGATACCCGGCCCTCACGCTTCCGGTGGAGGCGGTCCTATTGGATATGAGCAAACGGCCCATCAGAATTTGCAGGTCACCCCAAGCATCCCGAAGTTCACATCCTTCCCGCCATTCTTCCGGATGAAGGGACCGGCGAAGAAACGGGAGCATGAAGCGGAGACGCTGATGTTGCGGGAGAACTGCCATCCCATGACCAGCGACAGGTCGGTGCCCACGAAGCGGGAGGAATTGGTGTCGCCCCGGTAAATGACCGATCCACCGGGGGTGTAGATGCCGTCGTCCAGACTGTGGCGCCAGTAGAAATCGCAGCCGAACTCGATGGACCATCGTTCGGAGGGGTGGAGCCGGAGGCAGGGGCGGAGGTCGATGAAGTTCTGCGGCCCCAGCAGGGACGCTTCGGTGAAATAATTGCCGCGGGGGAACAACGGATGAAATGTCTGGAGGTCACTGTCGTTCGCGTTGCGGTCACCCGTGGCGATCGCCGCCTTCACGCTCAGGCGCGGCCTGCCCCATAGATCGGGCCAGGTGTATCCGTGATCGGTGGCCACCGACCAGGCCCTGATATCGCCGGTTCCGAATTTCCCGAACTGATAAAGGGCCTCGTGGTTGAAGTCCCAGCGACCGCTCGTGCCGAAGAACCGCATTCCCACGGTATGCCGTTCCTCGCGGCCCTGACCCTGGTTGAACCGGGCCAGCGGGTTTCTCAGCCCGAGGTAGTAGAGATCCATCTTTGCGTCGGCGAACGCGGGGACGGGCGTCGTCGCGTAGATGCCCCAAAACCACAGGTCACGGATGTTCTGGTCGTCGAACACACCGCGATCCACTTCGACCGGGCTGCCGAAGAACACATCCACGTTCGTGCCGCCCTGTCGATAGAGCCATTTCACAGCGTCGAAGGCCCGCCGGTTGTTCGTTCCTTCACGCACGCTGACCAGCCGCTCCGAACCGTAGGACAGCTCCTGCCGTCCGATGCGGAGGGCGAGGCTGTCGTATCCGGCTTGCGGGAAGGTCAGGTCGACGAAGAGTTGGTGAAGGTCCAGTTCGTTTTCATCCGTGACACGGGGGCCGCCGGGTCTGCCGTCTTCGAAGGCGCTTTGCAGTTGTCCGAAAAACCGCAAACGGTCAGTGGCGCGGTAGTCCGCGTGCAGGAGATAGCGTTGCAGCAGGTAGGCATTGTCGGCGTCGGGATGATCGCTGAAAAACTCGTTCCGGTAGCTCTCGAAACGCAGCCGCAATTCTCCGCCCAATGACAGATATCCTGCGTGGCCGCCCGCCAGCGGCAGATACTTCAGGCCGTCCCACGGATCGGTTCGCAGAGCGGGATCGCGGAGAAAGCTGTAGTCTTCGTCGTAGCGCAGCGACTCGAACGCCGGGCGCGTGTTCTCGGCCCGCGCCGCCTGACAGGTGACGGCAATCGCCAGCGCGATCATGCAGATGCGTGAGGGCGGGTTCATGGGCTGCGGGGGATTTTCCCCACGTTTTTCATCAGGTGATGGGTGATCTTCGGAGCTTCGCCGCCGGAATGAAAGACGAGGACGGCTTCCTCGATACGCCGGTCGTCCACGGTGGCGCGCTCGTGCTGGCGGAGGTGCTCGCCCCAGGAGCCGACATGGAAGGTTTCGCGAAGGGTCGTGGGATCTTCGAGATCCTGGGTCAATAACCAGGAGAAGGCGCCGTCTCGCAGGCGCACGGTGCGGAGCCTGGCGATGGCGGTGGTGAAGGAGGGGATGTCTTCCTCCTTCACCCGGTATTCGAGCGAGATGACCACAGGACCGTCGTCGTCGCCGGGCTCGAAGGCAAGATGATGGTCACCCCAATGACCGGAGGGGGCGAGGTCGAGCTGCATCGCCGGTTGGACGGCGAAGCCCCTGGCCAGCATCAGGGTAAAGATCAGCCCGCCGGCGGCGATGCGCAGCGCGAGAGCGGGATCGGAATGGGAAGTGACCTGCCCCCAGACCAGCGCGCCGACCGCAAGCGAGCCTTGCACGACAATGAGATGGATGGCGGAACTGCGGGCGCGCACCCAGTTGGGAAAGGCGCTTTGGGCGGCGACGGCGAGGGTGGACATGGATACAAGCCAGGCGGCCCCCGCGGCGAACAGCACGGCGGCCATGGCCAGCCGGTGATCGAGGAAACTGAGCGAGGCGGCGAGCACGGCGAACAGCAGCGTGGCGCCGGCGAGAATCCGGTCGGAGGAGAATTTCTCGCGCAGCCCGGGCAGCAGGAAAAAGGCGGCGAGGAGGCCGCCGATGCCGTAGGCGCTCATGAACATGCCGAAGTCGGCGGCGGCGAGGTTTTTGCCGCGCACGATCAGGGGCAGCAGGGCGACGGGGGCGATGGCGAAAAAGGCGAACAGGCCGTTGCGCACCAGCACGGCCTGGATGACCGGCGAGTGGCGGGTGAAGCGCAGGGAGGTGACGATGGCGCCGAGCATGCGCTCCGAATGCGCGCCGGTCATGACGGGTGCGGGACGTTTCCACCGCGACAGGACGATGATGATGCCGAGGAAGGAGACGCCGTTGAGCAGGAAGGCGGCGGTCGGCCCGGAAGCGGCGAGCAACACCCCGGCGATCATGGGGCCGAGGGCGCGGGAGATGTTGACGCCGATGCTGCCGAGCGTGAGCGCTCCGGTAAGGTCTTTTTTCCCGACGATCTCCGCCAGCAGCGCCTGCCAGGTCGGCATGGTGAAGGCCACCGTGATGCCAAGCAGGAAGGTCGCGCCCAACAGGACCGGTGGCGACAGTTGGTCCGTCCACGAGCCGATCACCAGCATCGCCGTGATGGCGAGAGCGCCGATCTGCGCCGCGATGATGACCTTGCGGCGGTCCACGATGTCGGCGAGCGCCCCGGCGGGCAGGGCGAGCAGGAACAGCGGCAGGCTGGACATGGTCTGCATCAGCGTGACCAGCGTGGCGGAGTTGGTGAGGGTGACCATGGTCCACACCGCCGCGGTATCGTGCATGACGGAGCCGATGCCGGAAGCGACATTGGCGATCCAAAGCGTGCGGAAGGTCCGGTTGTTCAGAACGGACCAGGCGCCGGTTTTTTGAGGAGGGGATTGGCCGGACATGGAGACAATTCAGAGTGGGAGCGGCTTTCCACCTCACCCGGCCTGCAGCCGCTCGCGCAGTTGCGGGATGACTTCCCGGCCGAGCAACTCGACGGAGCGGAGTTCTTTCTCGTGCGGGAGCGAGGCGATGCTCATTTGCAGGGTGAGCCGGTCGAGTCCGCCAAGCGCGGTGTTCACTTCGAGGATTTTCGCCACCACGGTCGCGGGAGAGCCGGCGAACATCGCGCCGCCGGGCTGCCGCAGCGCCTCGAAGTGGGATCGCGTGACCGGCGGCCAGCCGCGTTCCTCGCCGATCTTGTTGAACGATCGCACATAGCCGGGAAAGAAATCGTCCGCCGCCCGTTCGTCGGTATCGGCGACGTGTCCCAGCACATGAATGCCGATTTTCAGTTCTTCCGGCGCGTGTCCGGCCTGTGTTCCAGCCTCGCGGTACAGATCGATCAACGGACGGAAGCGCCGCGGTTGTCCGCCGATGATGGCGACCATGAGCGGCAGGCCCAGCACGCCCGCGCGGACGAACGATTCCGGTGTCCCGCCGACGCCGACCCAGACGGGCAGCGGATTCTGGACCGGTCGCGGGTAGATGGGCTGTTCGCGCAGGGGCGGGCGATGTTTTCCGGACCAGGTGACCACTTCATTTTCACGGATGCGCAGGAGCATCTCCAGCTTCTCCGCGAAGAGTGAATCGTAGTCGCGCAAGGCGTAGCCGAAGAGCGGGAATGCCTCCGTGAACGAGCCGCGCCCGGCGACGATTTCGGCCCGGCCGCCCGAGAGCAGGTCGAGCGTGGCGAATTCCTGAAACACACGCACCGGGTCCGCTGCGCTGAGCACGGTGACGGCGCTCGCCAGGCGGATGCGCCGGGTGGTGCGCGCCGCTGCGGCCAGCAGCACCGCCGGTGCGGAGTCGGCGAAGTCCTCGCGATGGTGCTCGCCGATGCCGAACACATCGACGCCCTCGCGGTCGGCGGTTTCGATTTCCTCGATGAGGTTGGCAAGGCGTTCCTCCGTGGTCAGGGTTTTGCCCGTCACCGGGTCCGGCGCCGTGGCCACAAAGCTGTCGATTCCGATTTGCATGTTGAAAAAGGGAGGCTCCGAGCTTCAGAACGCGAAACAGTCGCAGCCGCCGCCCCAGAAGCCGGCGAAGGGACTGGCCGGGGCGGTGAGATCAATGTGGCGGTGCGGTTTGCCGGCGACCGGAACCGGGACGTTGTATTTGGCGGCTTTTTTCACGTCGAGTGGCGCGCCGTAGCCGCCGAATTTGCCGATGGGCGACCATTCGGGCAGGACGGGAATCGGCGCGGGGGCGTGCGGGCTGAATTCGCCGGTGGCGTGGACGATGTTGCCGCCCACGACGGTGAGGACGGACTCGATGGACTTGATGGCTTCGTCGGGGACGTTGAAATAGTCGTCGGTGAGTACGGCGAGATCGGCGAGCCGGCCGGGGGCGAGGGTACCTTTTTTGCCGGTCTCGGTGGAGAACCAGGTGCCGCCTTCGGTGTAGAGGCGCAGGGCTTCCTCGCGGCTGAGGACGTTCCTGTCGGGATACATGGAAAGGCCGCCGACCGTTCTGCCGGTGGCGAGCCAGTAGAGGGCTACCCAGGGATTGTAGCTGGCGACGCGGGTGGCGTCGGAGCCGGCGCCGACGGGCAGGCCCATCTCCAGCATGCGGCGCACCGGCGGGGTGCGTTCGGCGGCTTTCGCGCCGTAGCGATCGACGAAGTATTCGCCCTGGAACGCCATGCGATGCTGGATGGCGATGCCTCCGCCGAGGGCTTTGACGCGCTCCAGGTTGCGGCCGGAAATGGTTTCGCAGTGGTCGAAGAACCAGTGGATGCCGTCGAAGGGCGTTTCGCGGTTCACCTGCTCGAAGACATCGAGGAAACGGGTGATGCTTTCGTCGTAGGTGGCATGGAGGCGGAAGGGCCATTTGTTGGCGGCGAGCAGGGCGACGACTTCCCTGAGTTCGCTTGCGAGCGTGTCGGAGAGATCGGGACGGGGTTCGAGAAAGTCCTCGAAGTCGGCGGCGGAGAAGACGAGCATTTCGCCCGCGCCATTGCAGCGGTAGAAGTCGTCGCCGCTCCCGGGAGATGTCATTTCGATCCAGCGGGCGAAGTCTTCTTTTTCTTCCTTCGGTTTTTGGGTGAAGAGATTGTAGGCGATGCGCAGGGTGAGTTCGCCGCGCCGGTGGAGTTCGTCGACGATGGCATAGTCGTCCGGGTAGTTCTGGAAGCCGCCGCCGGCGTCGATGATGCTGGTGAGGCCGAGGCGGTTGAGTTCGCGCATGAAGTGGCGCGTGGAATTGAGCTGATGCTCGGGCGGGAGTTTCGGGCCTTTGGCAAGGGAGGCATAGAGGATGGTGGCGTTGGGCCGGGCGATGAGCAGACCGGTGGGATTGCCGGCGCCGTCGCGCTGGATTTCGCCGCCGGGCGGATCCGGGGTGTCGCGGGTATAGCCGCAGGCGCGCAGGGCCGCCTTGTTCAGCAAGGCCCGGCAGTAGAGGTGGAGGATGAAGACGGGCGTGTCGGGCGCGGCGGCGTTGATTTCCTCCAGCGTCGGCATGCGGCGCTCGGCGAACTGGAATTCGCTCCAACCGCCGACCACCCGCACCCATTGGCCGGGCGGGGTGCGGTCGGCTTGGAGCTTCAGCATGCGCAGGGCGTCGGCGAGGGAGGGCACGCCGTCCCAGCGCAGTTCCATGTTATAATTGAGTCCGCCGCGGATGACGTGCAGGTGGGAGTCGTTGAGCCCGGGGATGACGCGGCGGCCTTGCAGGTCGATGACCTTGGTGTCGGGGCCGGTGGAGAAGGCTTCCGCGTTGTCCAGCCCGGCGATTCGCCCATCCGCGATGATGATTTCACGGGCCTCGGGGTATGACGGATCGAGGGTGGTGACGCGTCCGTTTTTAAGGACGAGATGGGCGACCGGTTTCATGGGATAAAGGTGTCGATCCTATCGAGGCGATGCCGGAGATGCAACGACGCACCCCCGGCATCGGGATTTCCGTGCGGTTCCAATCACTTAGCCGCCGCGTTCCTCCCCGCCATGTAGCTCGTGATGAGGCAGCGGTAAGAGGGAAGGTGATTCGAGAACAGCGCGCCAAGGCCCTTGATGTCGTTGCGCCAATCGCGATGCAGCTCGCAGGCGGTGCCGAACCAGCTCATGAGCTGGCAGCCGGCCGCCTGCATGCGAGCCCAGGCGGCGTCGCGGGTGGTTTTGTTGAAGGTGCCGGAGGCGTCGGTGACGACGAAGACGTCGTAGCCTTCCTCCCGCGCGGAAAGGGCGGGGAAAGCGACGCACACTTCGGTGACGATGCCCGCGATGAGCAATTGTTTCTTGCCCGTGGCTTTCACCGCGTTCACGAAATCCTCGTTGTCCCAGGCGTTGATGTTGCCGGGGCGGGCGATGTAGGGCGCGTCCGGGAACAGTTCCTTCAGTTCCGGCACGAGCGGTCCATTCGGGCCGTCCTCGAAGCTGGTGGTGAGGATGGTCGGCAGCTTGAAGTATTTCGCGGCGTCGGCCAACGCGAGGACGTTGTTCTTGAAGTCATCCGGCGAGAAATCCTGCACAAGATTGGTCAGGCCGGATTGATGGTCGACGAGGAGGACGGCGACGTCGTTTTTGTCGAGTCGGTTGTATTTGAAGACGCTCATGGCGGTGGTATTGGGCTGGAATTCGGCCGTCCTTCTCCCGGAATGGAAAAGAAGCGGTGAGGTGTACCGATAGCAGGTAGAGAAATTTTCCGGAAATACTTTATGCCTTGGCTCACCCTACCTTGCAGGTATGCTCGGGGGCGGCATGGAACTCCGGCATTTGCGTTACTTCGTCGCGGTCGCAGAGGAGGAAAACATCACCCGGGCGGCGGCCCGCCTGCGGATTTCCCAGCCTCCTTTGAGCCGCCAGATCAAGGACCTGGAAGAAAATCTGGGCGTGACCCTCTTCGAACGCGATGCACGTGCCGTCAGGTTGACGGCAGCCGGAGCGGAGTTCCTCGACGAAGCGCGCGCCATCTTGCGACGGATCGACCGCTCCCTGGCGCGGTTCACGGCGAAATACGGGGGCACGAACGGCGGGATTCATGTCGGCTTCGCTCCCTCTCTCACGACGAGAATCCTGCCGCTCGCCTTGAGGAAATTCGAAGCCGCGATGCCCGGGGTACGGGTGCATCTCCACGACATGACCACGGAGGAGATGCTGAAAGGATTGTGCGAAGACCGCCTGCACGTCGCCCTGGTGATTGGCAATAAAATCAAACCGCCGGGGACGCTGCGTGTCGAGGAGCTCGCGCGGTTCGCGGTTTGTGTCGCCCTGGGGAGAGACCACGCTCTGGCTGTTTCACCGGAAATCGGGCTCCGTCAACTGGCAGGAGAACGTCTGATCGCCTATTCGAAAAACGATTACCCTGAATATCATACCTGGTTGAAAGAGACTTTCGGAACCATCCGGCGGCGGCCGAAGATAAGCGAAGAATACGACAGTTCCGCCGGAGTGATCGCCGCCGTGGAAGCGGGCCGGGGCGTCGCCCTGGTGCAGGAAGGGTTTGAAGAAGCTGCCGGCAGGAGGGTGATCGTGAGACCGACGAATCCCACTCCCTCGCCGTTCGTGCTGGCCATCGCTTACAAGAGAAGCGGTCTCTGTCCGATAGGAAGGGCCTTCCTGGAAGCGGCTCGCGGGGCAAGCGCCAGTCGGCTCACCTGAAGTCCCGTGCGTCCAAGATGGGCGTGTTTCATATGGTCTCCTTGGTCGATGATTTGTCTTTCGGTCCGTCAGCCCACGGTCAGACCTCCATCGACGGTGAGAGCTTCACCGACCACGTAGCTTGCGCCGGGGCTGCACAGCCAAAGTACGGCGGAGGCGATTTCCTCGGGGCGGCCGGCGCGGCCGATGGGCGCGCCCTTTTCCAGTTCGGCAAAGGCCTATTCGCTGCCACCCACCACATCGTGGGCAATCTGTGTGTCGATGGTGCCGGGGTTCACCGCGTTCACGCGGACACCCTGCCTGATGGCTTCCAAGGCCGCCGTCCGGGTCAATCCGACCACACCGTGTTTCGAGGCAATGTAGGAAGGAATGCCCTGATTGCCGGTCAGCGCGCCGACCGAGGCGTTGTTGACGATCGCGCCGCTTCCCTGCTTCTGCATCTGGCGGATCTCGTGCTTCAGGCAGGCCCATATGCCACGCAGGTTGATATTGATGACGCGATCCCATTCCTCAAGGGTGCTCTCCGCCGTGGGGGCCAGCTTCGCCATGACGCCCGCGTTATTGAACGCGGCGTCCAAGCGACCAAACTCGGCCACCGTCCGCTCGATCATGGCGGCAACCTGTGCCTCGTCGCTCACATCACAGGCAAGCGCC
Organism: Haloferula sp.; assembly: GCA_037190465.1. GTDB lineage: Bacteria > Verrucomicrobiota > Verrucomicrobiia > Verrucomicrobiales > Akkermansiaceae > Haloferula. The sequence goes on from JBBCJF010000009.1 coordinate 51,258, forward strand.
ACTGCCCGCGCGCCGGATGCCCGCAGCTTCCCGGCTTCCTGTTCGACGAGTTCCACCCGGTAGTCGGCGAGGACGACCGCTGCTCCGGCTTCCGCGAATGCTTGGGCCGTGGCGAGACCCATGCCGGAGGCTGCTCCGGTGACGAGGGCCACTTTTCCTTCGTAATTCAGTGGATTTGTTTTCATGGATTCCATGGGGTTCCGGTGCGCGATAGGGCGAAGGTGGTGCGAGAATTCACTTCAAATGCTCCGTGAAAAATTCGGCCAGCTTATCGAAGGGGATTTTATCCATCTGGTCATATAGATCGACGTGGCTCGCTCCCTCGATGATCAGCAGTTCCTTCGGCTCCACCGCGGCCTAGTAGGCGGTTTCGCTGAAATAACGCGAGTGGGCCCTTTCGCCGTGAATCAGAAGGATGGGGCGCGGCGAAATCTCATCGATGTAGGAGAGAAGCGGCATGTTCATGAAGGACAGCGGCGTGGTGATCGTCCAGGCCTTGCCGGAGTTGATCGTCCTCGGGTGGTGGCCGCGAGGCTTCATGTAGTAGTCGGCGTAATCGACCAGGAACTGCGTCTCGCCGCCCTTCAGCACGTTATAGGGCGGCTGGAGGGCGGGGGTGCCGCTTTCCGCGTCCTTCCAGCGTTGCTGGGCGAGTTGCTCCAGCGTTTGGGCGCGTTGTTCCCTGGTGGTGCTGTCGTTGTAGCCCTTGGCCATCACGCGGGTCATATCGTACATGGTGCTGGTCGCGACGGCCTTGATCCGCTTGTCCACGGCGGCGGCGTTCAGCGCCATGCCGCCCCAGCCGCAAATGCCGATGATGCCGGTGCGTTCGCGGTCCACGGAAGCTTGCAGGCCGAGGAAATCCACCGCCGCGCTGAAGTCCTCGGTATTGATGTCCGGCGAGGCGACGTGGCGCGGCTCACCCCCGCTTTCCCCGGTGTAGGACGGGTCGAAGGCCAGGGTGACGAATCCACGCTCCGCCATCGTCTGCGCATACAGGCCCGAGGACTGCTCCTTCACCGCGCCGAAGGGACAGCTGACGGCGATCGCCGCCAGGTGCTCGTCGCCGCGATCCTTCGGCTGATAGAGATCGGCGGCCAGAGTGATGCCGTAGCGGTTCTTGAAGGTGACCTTCCTGGGTTGCTGCTATAGTCCTGTGCGGGGTTTCGCTCACTTGCTTGCCGGTGGAACAAACGGATTTCCCGGGCGGAACCCGACACGGGGGATGCATCGCCACCCGTTCCGCTTTTCCAGCAACCGCTGTTGCCGCTGTCGGGTTTGGGGACGCAATCCCGTTCTTTCCGTAGCGCTTTGCCTGATAGAACAAAACGACCCAGCTCAATGAACCACTCTTCCATCGACAAGCCTCAAGGGAAGTTCTATCCTGCGGCAAACCCTGTCTTGACCGAACTTACGCGCATCCTGGAAACGGCGGGCGGAAGCGTGCGGCCCTTGTCGGCGGAGCTTCTGCCGCTGGTGTACGACGAGCTGCGGTGTATCGCCCGCGATCGCATGTCGAACCTCGCTCCCGGCCAGACCTTGCAACCGACCGCGCTGGTCCACGAGGCATGGCTCAAGCTTTCCAGCGACGAGGCGCGTTCCTGGAACGACCGCACGCATTTCTTCCGCGCCGCGGCGCAGGCGATGCGCCAGATCCTGGTGGACCGCGCGCACGCCAAGGCAACCCGCAAGCGCGCCGTGAACCCGGAAGCCTTCGAGATGCAGTCCTTCGATCTTGCCGACGCCACGCTCGACGAACGCGTGCTGCTGGTGGACGAAATGATGGCCCGGTTGGAGCAGGATGAGCCGGACAGCGTGCGGCTCATCACTCTCAAATTTTTCGGCGGCCTGACCAATCAGGAGATCGCCGCCATGGACGGCGTGACCGAGCGTACCGTGGAGCGCCACTGGGCCTATGCGAAGGCGCTGCTCTATCAGATGATCCGCGAGGAGACCCAGGGATGAAACGACCGCCGTCGATCAACCGGCTGCTGTTCGTCGCGGCGTCGAATCTTTCCACCGCGGAGGAACGCCGTGTCTTCCTCGAATTCGCCTGCCGCGATGACGAGGCGCGGCTGAAGCAGTTGGAGGCACTGTTGAAAGCACGCGAGGATGCGGAGGAATTTTTCGAGTTCCAGCCCTCCGTCGAGCCTGCGGTGGAAACTCCGGGCGAGGTTGGGCTCGGCGCGCGCATCGGGCCGTACCGCCTGATCGAGCGGCTCGGAGCGGGTGGATGCGGCGTCGTTTATCTGGCGGAGCAGCAGGAACCGGTGAAGCGCAAGGTGGCGCTCAAGATCATCCGCCTTGGCATGGACACCGCAAGCGTGATCGCCCGTTTCTCGCTGGAGCGCGAGGCACTGACGCTCATGGACCACCCGAACATCGCTCGGGTGCTCGATGCCGGCGCCACCATCTCCGGGCGGCCTTACTTCGTCATGGAGCTGGTGGACGGCGAAAAGATCACCGGCTACTGCGACCGCAAGCGCCTCGGCCTGCGCGACCGGCTCCTGCTTTTCATCCAGGTCTGCGAGGCGATCCAGCACGCACATCAGAAAGGGGTGATCCACCGCGACATCAAGCCCTCGAACGTGCTTGTGCAGGACCACGACGGCCGGGCCGGGCCGAAGGTGATCGACTTCGGCATCGCCAAGGCCACGGCCGGCATCTTTGACAGCGAGGCCACGGCCACACACCTCGGCCAGCTCATCGGCACCCCTTCTTACATGAGTCCGGAGCAGGCGGAAGGCGGGGTGGACATCGACACGCGCAGCGACATCTACAGCCTCGGCGCCCTGCTGTGCGAACTGCTGACCGGCCGGCCACTCTTTGCGCACGAACGTTTCAAAAACCGCGGGATCGATGAGATCCGCAGCATCCTGCGCGATGAGGAAACCGGCATGCCCTCGCACCGGCTGCGCGAGGCGCCGAAGGATGAAATCGGAAAGGTCGCCGAGGAGCGTTCCACGGACCCCCAGCGCTTGCCGGGCCTGATCGCCGGCGATCTGGACGGGATCGTCATGAAGGCGACCGAGAAGGACCGCCGCCGCCGCTACGAGACCGCCAACGCGCTGGCGATGGACGTGCGGCGCCACCTCGACGAGCAGCCGGTGTTGGCCCGCCCGCCGAGCCGCCGCTATCTGCTGATGAAGACGATCCGGCGCAACCGCATCGCCTTCACCGCCGGCGGCGTGGCCCTTTTCGGCCTGCTCGGCGGCTTCGGTGTTTCGACCTGGCTGTTCCTCCGCGAAAAGGAGGCGCGCGAGGAGCAGGCGAGGTTGCGCGTGGAAGCGGATCAGGCCCGCGCCATCGAAACCCGCTTGCGCGAGAGGAGCCGCGCCGCGGACCTGATCGCCCAGGCGGCTGTGCTGATCCGCTATGACGAACTGGAGCATGCCGATACCCTGATCGCCGGACTCCCACCGGACCACGTGCCCCTGTCGCTGGAAGCGGCCGACACGCTGCGTGTGTTAGCCGAGTGGAATCTCACGCAAGAACGCTGGCACGCTGCCGCGGAGCGCTTCAGCGCGCTGGTCCCGGTCATCACCAGCGTGGATATGACGGATACCGACCACATGTCGCGCATCCTGATGCCCGCCGCCACCGCCATCAAGGAATGGGGCGATCCGGAGCAGTACGGCCACCTCCGTGAATTGGCGATCCGGCGCTTCGCGGGATCGGCGAACGGTGCGGTCGCCGCGCAGGTCATCAAGGCGGTCCTATTGGAGCCTCCCGATGAGAAAACGCTGCAGGCTCTGCCGCCGCTGGCCATGGTGCTCGAACAGTGGTTACGGCGTCCGGAAATGGCGCACAAACGCTACCTTTTCGCGTGGCGGCACTTTTCGCTGGCGCTTTTGTCTTACCGCCAGGGTCATCTCAATACCGCGGGCTACTGGACGCGTCTCAGTGCGGCCTCTTCTTCCAGCACTGGCTCGCTCACTGCATCCAACCGCATCCTGCTCGCGATGATCGACTTTCGTCAGGGGAGGGTGAGGGATGCGCGCGCCGCCTTGGCCGACGCGCGGAAGCAGGTGGAGGAGTGGGAGAATTCGCCCTTCCGCCTGAGCACTACGGTGGATCACTGGTTCGACTGGGGAAATGCGCGGATTCTCCTGGAGGAAGCCGAGCGGATGCTCGACGGGGCGGAAAAATGAACCTGGCCCGGCCGGGCAAAAAAAATCCGGCGGCATTGTCGGGTTATTCGGGGGGATCTCGTTCTTTCCTCAGATGCCGGATTGTGTCCGGCGGAACCCATTCGATATTCCCAATGAAATCCAAGATACTTCCGGTGAACGGTCTCGCGTTCGCCTCCGCAGGTCTGTTCTTCTCCCAGCCGCTTCTCGCCGATGACATCACATTGACCGCGACGAATGCCATCGGCACCAGCAGCTTCGAGAGCGCGCTGAACTGGAGCAACAATGAGGCGCCCTCCGCAGCCCACGACTACTTCGTGACCGGAGGGTTCGCCCTTCGCACGGTCGTGGATTCCGGCTCGGCCACGTTTTTGGGCAGATCCCTCACGCTCGGAAACGGCGCCACCGCGGGCACTCTGATTTTCAAGAACCAACCCACGGGATCGGTGATCACCGTGGATAACCTCACTTTGAACAACGGGGAGATCCAGGCCGGCGCGACCGGAGGCGGGGGGTCTCACATCGTGACCATCGCCGGCAACGGCATCACCCTCGTCGGAGCCGCGAACCGCCTTAACACCGGCAGTGTCGCCAGCCGCCAGATCATCGTCGCCTCTCCCGTCTCGGGCGACGGAGGGCTGGTCAAGAACGCGGCCGGCTACGCGAAGCTGACCGGAGCGAACACCTACACCGGCGGCACGGTGGTCAACGCCGGCGTCCTCAACTTCGCCGGCCCGTCGCCGACGGCGGGAGCCACCATCGTGAATGCTGGCACCCTCAGTGTACCCCTCGGCGGGGGCGAAGCGGGCGACTTCACCGGCGGCCTCACCGGCGCGGGCACCCTCGGCGGCATCCTTGAAGAGGGCCTGGGCGCCGGCACCAGTACTATCACCCTCGCGGACGGCACCGGCCTCGGCATCGACACCGGCAGGGCGGTCGGGACGCAGACCTACGGGGGCGAGTTCGACCGCCCTCTGCTCAAGCTCGGCGCCGGCACTCTCGCACTCTCCGGTGGCGGCTCCTACGCGGGAGCCGGCGGGGCCGGCTATCCCTTCATCGTGCGTCAGGGAGAGTTGCACCTGGCCGGCGGCAACCATGCCGTGACCGGCGAGCTCGTCGTCGGTGGCGACTTCGGCACCCTGCCGGGAGCGGTGGGCTACGATGCGAAACTCCAGGTCGACGCCGGCCGGCTGGAAATTTCTACCTGGCTTTCCGTCGGCCGCGGGAACGGCACGGGCACGGTTTCATCCGATCTCGAGATCAACAACGACGCGGTCGTCACTGCGCAGAATTTTTCCGGCGGCTTCTCGGGAGGCAACGCTCTCAACACGCCGAGGGGCTCGATCACTCTGAACGACGACGCCAGCCTGACCGTCGCTACCACCACCCACCTCGCCGAATCCGCGGGAACGAACTATTCCCTGATCCTCAACGGCACGTCCACCGCCACCCTCACCAACACGGTCAACATCGCCGGAGGCGCGAACGCCACCGCCCTGGTCGAGGTTAACGGCACCTCCACTCTCCAACAGACCGCCAATGCCAATCAGACGCGCGTCGGCAATGCGGATGGCGCGGTCGGCACCATCCACGTCAAGGGCGGCACCGCCTTCTTCGAGCGCGATCTCATCCTCGGCTACGCCGGCACCGGCACCGGCAAGCTCATCCTCGACTCCGGCACGGTCAACATGGCGGGCGGCACCAAGCGCTGGCTGAAACTCAACGACACACTCGGCTCGAAAGGTGAGCTGACCGTCAACGGAGGAAACCTGAACCTCAACACCAACACCGATCTCCGCTTCAGCACGAACGCGAACGCCACCGGCACCAGCGTCGCGACACTCAACGGCGGAGCGATCACCGGTTTCACCGGCAACAACAATGGCGTGATCAGCGGCGTCAGCGTCGTGGACCTCAACCAGGGTTCCACCAACGGGGGCGTCAACAACACCTTCAACCTGGACGGCGGTACGCTCACCATCGGCCAGATCGTCACCACCCAGAACAGCGGCACCGTCGCCTTCAACTTCAACGGCGGCACGCTCAAGGCCGCCGCCTCCACCGCCAACTTCGTGGATCTCGGCGGAGCCTCCCAGACCGCGAACGTGAAGGACGACGGCGCGATCATCGATACCAACGGATTCAACGTCACGATTCCCCAGGCGCTGGTGGCCGCTGGCACCGGCGGCCTGACCAAAACCGGCTCGGGCACGCTTACCCTGGCCGGGCAGAACACCTACCTCGGCCTGACCCGTGTGGAGGAAGGCACGCTCGCGCTCGGCGCCCTGGGCCGTGTGGTATCGGCCATCGTGGTCGAGGAAGATGCGGCCATCGGCAGCGGCCAGGGTGAAGTCCAGGGATCGCTGACCTTGAACTCCGGCGCCCTTCTCTCCGCATCCGTCAACAGCTTCGAGCCGCTTCATGTGGAAGACGGCGTGACTTTCGCCGGCCCCGCGTCCCTGGTCTTCAGCGCCACACCGGTGAACGGCACGCATAGCCTCTTCTCCTACGGTGCGGGCGGTGTGACCAATCTGGGAAACCTGACATCGAACTACCGCGTGAACATCGTCGACAACACCGCCAATTCCGAAGTGGTGGGCACGGTGCAGATCGGTAGTCTGAACTGGAACACCACCAACGGTAACTGGCAGGTGGGCGCCGGCGGTTGGAGCGGCGGCTTCCCCAACTATTTCGATGCCGACTCCGTGACCTTCCTCGAACGTCCCGGTCCCAGTGTCGTGACGCTCGTGGGCACGCTTCGCCCGGGGGACATCACCGTGGACAACACCACCAATCCCTATACCTTCACCGGTCCCGGCTCCATCGCCGGAGACGCCTGGCTGGATAAATTCGGAGCCGGCGCGCTGACCATCGCCACCGCCAACAGCTACACCGGTGGCACGTTTCTGATCGAGGGGACGCTCAATATCGACCATGCCTCCGCGCTGGGCACCGGAAGACTCACCATCCAGAGCGGCGTCATCGACAATACCAGCGGAGCCCCGATCGTGATGACCGGCAACAACGAACAGGACTGGCTTGCCGCCAACATCGTCTTCACCGGCAGCGACAGCCTCGACATGGGCGCCGGCGCGGTGACCGTCCGGAACGAGGAAGCCGAAGAACCCGGCGATCCCACCACTGTCACGGTCGGCGCCAACACCCTGACCGTGGGCGAAATCAAGGCTTCCAACGGCCTGATCAAACAAGGCCCCGGCACGCTCGAAGTGACCAGCGCCGGCGCGGGAGGCGCCGCCAGTGTGATCACCGGCGTCCTCCAAGTGGCCGAGGGGGTGCTCCAGATCAACCGCACCGGCCCGAACGGCGCCGCGAGCGGCGATTTCACCGTCAGCGGACTGACGGGCGGCGGCACGCTCGTCAACGGCGCCGCCACGGAACGCTGGTTCTTCAGCACTCCGGCATCAGGGGATAGCTACGAGTTCGCCGGCACGCTCGCCAACGGCGGCAGCGGCGCCCTGGGCTTCAACCTGAACGGTGCGGGCGCACAGACCCTCTCGGGAACCCTCACCTACACCGGCCAGACCACGGTCGGCGGCGGCGGTACCCTGACGCTCGCTGTGGAAAACACCGGCGCGGGCACCAACACCACCGTGAACAATGGCACCCTGGTCCTGGCTCACCCCGACGCCCTCGGGGAAACCAGCACCATCCGCCTCGCCGGCGATAACGTCTCCACCCTTCGCTTCGCCGCGGACGGAAACCGCGAGGAACCCTACGGATTCGTCTTCGGCACGGGGGTCAACTCGACCATCGTCGCGGACCGGGCCACCGCAGGCCCAGAGATCAACCACAGGCTGACTACCTTGGGCATCGCCGGTGTCGGCGGTGGAACCCTCACCGTGACCAGCGGGGAGAACGTTCCCTCGGGCGCGGGCCGGATCACCTTCCCGCTGTTCGGTCTCAGCGCCGGCTCGTCCCAGACCACCACCCTGAATCCGACCACCGCCAACGTCACCCTCGTCGATGTCTTGAAAGTGGCCGAGAACCCGGCGCAGACGCTCGGGCTCGGCGGCTCCAGCCAGGACAACCACGTCACCGGCGTCATCGCGAACGGCACCTCCACCGTCGCGGTGATCAAGTCGGGAGCAAGCACCTGGACGCTCTCCGGCAACAGCACCTACACCGGCGCCACCGCGGTGAACGCCGGGACGCTGGTGGTGACGGGCAACAACTCCGCCGCCACCGGAGCGGTTACCGTCGCCTCCGGCGCGACTCTGGCCGGCAACGGCAACCTCGGGGGCAACGTCACGGTCAACGCTCTCGGCATCCATTCCCTGGCGGTTGCGGCCACACCGGGAGCCCAAGCGACGCGGGTCATCGGCGGCTCGCTGAACCATCTGTCCGGCAGCGTGTTGACCCTGACCGCCGCCTCGCAGCCGATCGACGGGGAGTACATCATCGCCACCGCCGGAGGAATCGCTCTCGACCCCTCCACGACGATCAACCTCGTCGGCATCGCCGACGCCGTCGTTTCGGTGTTGGGCAACAACCTGGTGCTCACCGTGGGCGAAGGCGGCTCCGGCCCCGGCGGCTTCGGCACCTGGGCTTCCCATCCTGAAATTGACCTCCCCTCCGGTAGTGCCGGCTTCTCGGACAATCCGGACAACGACGGCTTCGACAACGGCATCGAATACATCCTCGGCGGCCACCCGCTCGACGGTGCGAACAATCCGAAGATCTACTCCCTCATCGCCGACAGCAACGACCCGGGCGATGAACAGGAACTGATCCTCACCATCGCCCTGCCGCAGGGTGCCCCGGCTTTCGCCGAAGGCGTGCAGCCCGGGATCGACTTCGAAGGCTTCCGCATCGTCGTGCGCGGCAGCACCGACCTCGCCGATTTCGGCGAGACGGTTAGGCCGGTCGCCACGATTCTTCCGGCCGGCGTGACCGAAAGCACCTTCGTGCAGGGCGGCGTCACCTACGGATACCGCTCCTTCAGCCTCGTCGGCTCGAACGGCCTGCCCGGCAGGGGTTTCCTGCAGGTTGTCGTTACGAATCCCTGATCACTGTTATTGGGTTACATTGATCGGGTTGCCGGGAACCGGATTGGGCGGTTCCCGGCAATTTTTTCGCCCGCGGGGCAACCAGGAAAATTTTTTTCGGCGGTCGTGTCGGGGAATCAGGGCGGATCCCGTTTTTTCAATGAGTGCCGGAAACCGTTTCGGCTCCCTCCAACCAAAACGACAAAGAAATCCAATTATGAAAAAAGCATATAGCATATCGGCGGCGCTCCTTGTCGGCGCAGCTGCCTCGCACGCTGCCGTGCTCGCAACGTTTGAGCTGAATAACAATGCTGGTGCCAGCGGCGTTGCCGCTGGAGTGATCGTCACCAGCCCCGGTTTGAGCGCTGGTGGTTATTCGGCCTTGAACGCCATCGCAGGATCACACTCAGCGTGGGTTCCTGCAACTGCCATCGGGCAGAATAATCCCCCTACCGTCAGCGTTTTCGATTTCACTGTCACTCCGGATGCCGGTCAAACGATCACCTTGGATGCCACCAATGGCGTGACTTGGCAGTTCCGTGCATTCGACGGCAGCCTCAACGCCACGCCTTACACCGTTTACACGCAGTTGATCGTCGCATCGGATGCCGCCTTTACGAACATCCTTGCCTTCAGCACTGTCTTCAATGCTACGGCTAACGGCACCGCAAATGACAATTCTCGTTTCGGTCCGGTGGCCAGCGTGAGCCTCGACGCAGGGGCGCTTGGACCCAGCGAATCGCCTCTCTATTTCCGCCTGCTCGCATCCGGAACCCTGTCTACCGGCGATCATCAGGTCCGCTTCGACAACATCGGTATCAACGGGACCATCGCCCCGATTCCCGAGCCGTCGGCAGCTCTGCTCGGCGGTCTCGGCCTGCTCGGCCTGCTGCGCCGCCGCCGCTGATCCGGCGACCATCCGTCCAGATCACGAAACCCGGCTCCGTCCCGCGATCCGGAGCCGAGTTTCTCATCTTTATCGCCGTCCTTCACACCCATGCCCCGCATCACCCCGCTTCTCCTGCTGCTGCCTTCCCTCCTCCACGCCGACCTGGCGTGGCTTGATTTCCAGGGGAGAGAAATCAACACCGCTCCCCTGCACACCGCCTTTCCCGCCGCAAATGGCACCGTGCGCCAGGCCGGAGGCCTCGAATTCACCCTCACCGGCTCGGCGAACATCGACTCCCGTGATCGCGGGCTGGCGGATTCCCTTCTCACAGAGTTCGCCTTCATCGATGGCCAGGACGCCACGCTCCGCCTCAGAATCTCCGGGCTCGCCGCGGGAGGATACACCGCCGAGACATGGCACTACGACGGAGGCGGATTCGCAGGCGCCATCCGCATCGCGCTGCTCCGCGTCGGCGATGCCACCCCCACCACTCTGCTGGCCAACCACGCCTTTTCCACCAGCGCCGCCACGGTCACCTTCACCGCCGACGGCAGCTCCGACTACGAACTCCTCTTCATCGAGAACGACAATAACAACCGCACCCGCCTCAACGGTCTGCACCTGCGCAAAACCGGCGTTCCCGCCGGGCTTCCGGGCATTTTCGCCGATGTGGACGGCACGAACACCGCCGCCGTGGGCGGCAGTCCCGATCCCTTCTGGACCGACAGTGAGACCGATCCCGGCTTCACCTCCGGCAACCTCTGGCACAGGCGCACCGGCTTCGGTTTCAAAGTCACCGGCCACCGCGAAATTTTCGAAAAGGACGCCAACGGCGGCATCGGCGATGCCACCCCGCTCGTCACCACCGTGACCGGCCTGGAACCCGGCCGCGAGTATGGCATCCACGTCGCCTTCCTCTCCGTCCCATCCGAATCCTGGCAGGTGAAAGCCGGGCTTTCCGCCGGGCAGCTCGAACTTTTCACCCCTGGCTTACCCGTCGGCCGCGTCGTCAGCCTCGGCCTCAGCGCCGAGCCCAACTCCAACCGCCATCAATACCTCGGCTTCGTCGGCAACGCCGCCGCGGATGAAAACGGCGAACTGCTCGTCTACGCCGCGGACGGCGACGGCACGTCCGGCTGGTCCGACCGCACCTGGTTCGAAGGCTTCCTGATCGGCGATCCGGTCATCATCCCGCCGCTGCCCGCAGACGCGGTGGAAATCGCACCCGACGGAGCCTGGACCTGGTTCAACGACGAGCGCGCCATCGTTCACCGGGGCTCCCTCTTCACCGGCTACGTGAAACGCAACGGCCAATACGGCATCACCCGCCGCGACCTGGCCACCGGCGAGAATCACCACATGATCATCAGCACCGGGACCTCGCAGCAACAGGACGATCACAACAACCCCTCCATCACCCCTCTGCCGGATGGGCGGCTGATGATTCTTTACTCGCGGCACGGCGCCGGCGCCCGCTTCTTCCAGCGCACCTCGCTCGTACCCCTGCCTTCGACAGATGCCGACTGGGGGCCGGAAATCATCAGGAACATGCCGGCGAACAACACGTATGCCAATACCTACCGGCTCAGGGGCGAGAATGACAGAATCTACAACTTCTCGCGCTCCATCAATTTCAATCCCACCCTCTCCATCTCCGACGACCTCGGTGAAACTTGGCGCGCGCCCCGGCAATTTCTCGGCACCGGCGGCGGCAACGTCCGTCCCTACCCGCGCTACTGCTCGAACGACCTCGACCGCATCGACTTGATCTACACCGACGGCCACCCGCGCGACGTCAACAATTCCGTCTACCATATATTCTACAAAAACGGCGGCCTTCACAAAACCGACGGCACGCTGATCGACAGCCTGGACAACATCCCGCTCGACCACGACGGCGGCAAGCGAGGCAACGTCATCTATCAGTACTCGAACGCCGCCTGGAGCCCCGGCGACGGACCCGACGACTGGATTCCCACCGGCCGCGGCTGGACCTGGGACGTCCACTACGGGAAAGACGGCCACCCCGTCGCCGTCTTCCAGGTGCAGCGGGACAACGTGACGGGCAGCGGCTGGAACCACGACCGCATCTACTACTACTACGCCCGCTGGACCGGCACGGAGTGGCAAAAGAAATTCATCGCCCACGCCGGCCGCGGCCTTTACTCCGCCGAGGACGACTACGGTGGCGGCATGTGCCTCGATCCGGAAGATCCGCGCATCGTCTACATCTCCACCAACGCCGCCGAGCCTTTCGCTCTGGGCAACATCGCCAACGTTCCCCTGACCACGAACGAGCGTTACGAAATCTGGCGCGGCTTCACCGCCGACGGCGGGCAGACTTTCTCCTGGACTCCCGTCACCGAGAATTCCTCCGCCGACAATCTCCGTCCGATCGTACCGCCTTCCCATGGCCTGAGGGAATGCCTCATCTGGTTCCACGGCACCTACAACACCTACACCAGTTACTCGACCAAGGTGATCGGGCGCATCGGCGAGCCGCTGACATCCTTTCGCACTTGGGCGGAAGAAACCGGCATCGCCCAGGGGCCGCTTGGCGACGACGACGGGGATGGCGTCGAAAACCTCCTGGAGTTCGCTCTGGGCGGCGATCCGCGGGATGCATCCGACCGTCCCCTGCCGGCATGGGAGGGAGATTCGTTCGCTTTCCGCCAGGCTTCGGGACTGCGGGGGATCGAATGGCAGATCGAAGTCTCCGAAGATCTTTCCGATTGGGAAACCGCAGCGATCCTCCGCGAGGAACCTCTCCCCGGATTCGTCACCGATGGCTATCTGGTGAGAAGCGACGAAACAGGCCGGACAGTGGTCGATTCCATGGTGGAGTCCCCTCCGTTGTGCCGGTTCTTTCGCCTCCGGGTGGCCGACGCCTCCCCTGATCCGCCGTGAACTCCCAAAGCGAGTCGAATTGTTCTTTTCAAGCTATCCTACGTGGCCGTCGTGGCCTGCCAGCGTCGCGCAGAAACTCGAAATCTAAATCCATGACCATTCCTGCCCGCCGCGCGCTTTGCGGCCTCGTCGCCTTGATCCTCGCGCCGCCGGTGCGGGGCGATATCACTTACAGCCTGAATTTCAACCCGGCCTCCTCGACCCAGGCCCAGCAGGTGGCGAATTCCGTGGCCGCGGTGGCGGCGTTCTACAACCAGCATGGCTCGTTCAACAAACACTGGTCCGTCACATACCACCCCGGCATTCCCACGGCAGAAGGCAGCTACAACGGCTACATGGGCTACGGCGGCATGCGCAACGAGCGAGTCGTTTTCCATGAGGCCGCCCACACCTTTGGCATGGGAACGACCGGGGCGTATGCCAATCTGATTTCCGGCGGCGTATGGAAAGGATTTTACGGAAACCGCGCCCAGTTCGAGACCTACAACACCTACGGTGACGGTCTCCACGGCGACGGCCATGCGATCTGGCCGGGCGGCTTCAACTACGACAGCGAGGACGGCTTCATCCAGCGGATCTGGCACACCCGCGTGATGGCCGGCATCCGCGCCGACATGGGCATCATGGCCTTCACCCGCGAGGCGCGCAACGCGGTCGCCCACCTCGGCGGCGGCGCCGAATTCCGCGTCGAGGCCCCGCTCGCCACCGGCTACCAGTGGCAGCGGAACGGCGTGAATCTCACCGACGGCCCCCGCATTTCCGGCGCGCGCGGCCCCGTCCTGCGGATCGCGGACGCGGCCGCCGCGGATGCCGGCGCTTACCGCTGTTCCGCCACCGGCGCGGGCGAGACTCTTCTCAGCCGGCCCCGCCAGCTCTGGATTCAGCCGCAGGAAGCGCTCGGCCACTGGACGATGAACGGCAACGTGCTCGACAGCGCGAAGTCCCACCACGCCACCGCCTTCGGCTCGCCCGGCTATGTTGCGGGAAAAATCGGCCAGGCCATCAATCTCGACGGCACCGACGATTACGTCCGCCTGCCCGACGCCGCCGTGCTGGCGAACGATTTCACCGTCGCCACCTGGGTTTTCTGGAATGGCGGCGGAAGCTGGCAGCGCGTCTTCGATTTCGGCACCGGGACCCACCAGCACATTTACCTCACGCCCCGCTCCGGACCCGGTCCGATGCGGCTCGGCTTCCGCGACAATATCAACGGCATCAATGGGGATTTCCAAGTCAATGCTCCGACCCTGCCCACCGGCCAGTGGGTTCACCTCGCCGCCGTGCTCAAGGGCGGCCAGGCCACGCTTTATATGAACGGCCGCCCGGTCGGCGTCACCTTCGGCATCCCGGTCCGCCTTTCCCACTTCCCGCCCACCCAGAACTACATCGGCCGCAGCCAGTACGCCGACCCGTATTTCAACGGCCGCATCGACGACTTCCGCATCTACAACCACGCCCTCGGCGCCGCCGAAATCTGGAACCTCTGGGGTGAAAGCCCGAACCGGCCGCCCGTTTTCGAATCCGACACCATCGTCCTGGCGGACGCACCCATCGGCACGCCGCTCACCGGCCGCACGCTCGCCGGCCTCGCCACCGACCCCGATGGCGACCCGCTCGCCTTCACGAAACTCAGCGGTCCCGCCTGGCTCTCCATCGCCGCGAATGGAGCGCTGTCCGGCACGCCCACCGGCGCCAGCCCCGGCATGAATACCTTCGTCGTCCGCGTGTCCGATTCCGCAGGTGCGACCTCCGAGGCCACCGTCCGTTTCCTCGTGAAAGGCACCGTCGCGCATTGGGATTTCGAGGGCGGCACCGCCAACACCCACGTCCCCTACGCCCCCGCCTCCGCCGGCCAATACTCCGGCTCGATCGTCGACCGATCCGGCGGCACAAACCACCTTTCCCCCTGGAACACGGGGTGGACCTGGTACCGCCCGCTCGTGCCCGCCGCCGCCACGCCGCGCACCGGAGCCGCCAACACCCTTTCCATCCAGCATGCCAACAACTGGCCCAGCGTGTCCGCCATCGGCACCTCTCTCACCACTTGGAGCCCACGCGAATGGACCATCGAGGCCGCCATTCGCCCGGACAACGCCACCAGCGGCTCTTTCCAGACCTTCATCGGCCGGGACAGCCGCGGAGCCCATGCCGGCGACCCCGCGCTCGCCGCACTCTATTTCGCCATCACGCCCCAGGGCGGCCTGCGCATCCTTTTCACCGATGTCGCCGGCAACGCCTGGAACATCACCTCGCCCTCCAGCACCCTCCAGAGCGCGA
This sequence comes from Haloferula sp., assembly GCA_037190465.1. Classification (GTDB taxonomy): domain Bacteria; phylum Verrucomicrobiota; class Verrucomicrobiia; order Verrucomicrobiales; family Akkermansiaceae; genus Haloferula. Next base: position 66,467 of record JBBCJF010000009.1, read on the forward strand.
AATGGTATGCCGTGGCCGCCACCTCCAATGGCAGCGTCCTCTCGCTTTATCTGAAAAAGATCACCGACGGCGACGCCGGTTACACGCTGCTCGGCACCCGCGACATTTCCTCCAGCACCGATCCCGCGATGTCCACCGGCACGGGCGACGGGGGAAATTGGGACGCCGGGGTCATCACCATCGCCCGCGGCCTCTACAATGGCAGCCACACCGACCGTTTCTTCGGTCACATGGACGACGTTCGTCTCACCGAAGGCGTGCTCGCCCCGGCCGACTTCCTCCACAGCCTGCCACCCGATCCCACTCTCACTCCCGCCGAGGAATGGAGGCTCGCCCACTTCGAAACCGCGGAAAACACCGGCGACGCCGCCGACGGCGAGGATCCCGACCGCGATGGCATCCCGAACCTCTTTGAGCGCGCCTTCGGCGGAAATCCGAAGGCCTCCGATCCCTCCATCCTGCCCGCCACGGACCCCTCCGCCCCGCTTCTCAGCATCCTCTATCGGAAATCCGTCGCCGCCACCGACCTCGTCTATACCGTGGAGCAATCCACCGACCTCACCGGCCCTTGGACCCCAGCTACCGGGGAGTCCGTCGTCGTGTCGAACGCGGATGGCGTGGAAACCATCCGCTTCACCAGCCCCGCCGGGGACGCGGGCCGCAAGTTCCTGCGGGTGAAAGTCACCGCACCCTGAACCGGATTGCGGCGGGAGGGTGTTGAAGACGACGCCTTGCGGAGCGGTTCCGCACAGTTCCGACTATCCTCTCTCCCTTGCCCGAAAATGTTCATTTGAGCATTTTCGGGCGCGTTCTATCTTCCTTACTCCTCAGAATACTTTAAACGGGTTCTCAGGGCTGCCGGCGCGCCTGGCTGTTTGTATGTGCCAGCCTCCCTTGCAATCTGCGTGCCTAGATGCGTGAGGCGATCAGCCACGAATACCGGATGTTGGGCCGGCGGGGGGCTCACGGCAATATTGTATTCACATGATCGATAGGAATCGTGCACCATTCAGAGGCCTTGCCACCGACGAGCCACTCTTTGTGGCAGCGGCCGGCGGTGTACGACGCCGAGACGGCGGGCTATCTCGGCTGGAGTGATGTCCTTTTCGAAGAGCCGAATGGCTTTCATCCTGCACTTCTGGAGTCCAATTTGGTCAACGGGTCCGGTGAGCATGAAATGAGTAAGGAAGGCGGCAAGCTATCGGCAATTTTGTTCTTCATGGATCAATAGACTTGCCTTTCGCCAGGGAAAAAGAGGAAGCGTCCCGGAGCCATGAAACACAAAATCCCCTGCCTGTTGTTACTTGCGATCTCATGTGGTCTTCGCGCTTCCGCGGCGACGATCAGCGTCAATTTCACCGACGGCGGCAGCGTGGAATCCTCCATGTTTCCGACCGATGTCGCCGGCGCAGGAGGGGGACACACCCGCGTCGCCCATTGGAACAACGTTTCCGGAGACAACGCTTTTGCAACCGATCTCTTCTACGCCGATGGTAGTAATTCCGGTGCTCGCGTCGAGGTTGAGGGCGCGCTGGGCTCCTGGAGCCTGGATCACGCGCCGGCCGATGGCGACGACCGCCTGTGGAAAGGCTACGCCGATTTCGGACCGGGTTTTGGCGGTACCATCACCGTCAGCGGACTATCCCTGACCGGCAGCTACGATGTTTATATCTATTCCGACGGACGGAACGCCGCCAGCTGGCGCAGCTCCACCTTTTCCCTCGGACTGACCACGATAACCGCGCTGGATCAGGCGCACAGCGACTGGGGCGGCGGTGAAACATACCGGCGCGTGGTTCCCGGAATGAACGACGGCGAGGGGAACTATATTGTCTTTTCCGGTATTTCGGGCGCTTCCTTCACCCTTGAGATCGTCGCCGCGGAGGCGGCCGACGGGAGCCCTCTTCGTGCTCCGGTCAATGGAATCCAGATTGTCCAGATCCCCGAGCCGTCATCCCTCCTGCTGCTGGGCCATCTTGTGGCCCCGCTGCTGATCCGCCGCAAGGTGGCCCGCTAAATGCGCGGGTGCGGGTGCCGAAACGATTCGGTAGGCGGCTGATTGCGAATCAAGGATGTCGCCGGACACGGCCAAGGAGAGGTTCCGTGAATACGGCGCCGGCAACCGTCTGGAGCCGACATGTCGGCATGTATCGGCCACGGAGAATAGATCTCACTCCACCCCCCGGGTTTATGGGGGTTGTCTGAAGATGAGATTATTTTCTAGGCTGAAATTCTCATGCTGTTTTCAATTTTCCGTTCGCTCCCAAAGGAAGCGGTTCCTTTTCCCAGGCTGCGATCCGCCGTCACATGCCGGTTTGCGCGGTGCGCCTCGCTTGGGAATCAAGCGGGCGGGCGCCGGATTTTCCGGAAGAAAGCCGGGTTCAATCTTTCCTCCGCGGCATTGGGATGGACCTTCGGGCTCCTCGGCATGGGAATCCTCGAAGCCTACCCGCCGGCGCCGGCCTTCACCATCCGCGGAGTGGCCCGCGATCAATACGGATGGGCGTTCCGTTCCGAAGATCAGGCGAAGATCGTCGTGAGGCAAGGGGGGGCGGTGGTGGCCGAAGCACCCATCGACGAACGACAGAAGGTCGGAGAAAATTTCCGGGTGCTGATCCCGATGGACCTCCAGCCGGGCGCACCCTATACCGATGTCGCACAGCTTCCCGGTTCCCTGCTCACCTTCGAGGTTCGTTTGCCGACCGCCACCCTGCTGGTCACGAAGATCGCGAACTCGGACATCACGGTCGGTGAGCCCGCCGGTGTGCTGGTGGTGGATTTCAGCGTGGGCGAAGACACCGACGGGGACGGCATCCCGGATGCCTGGGAACTGTGGCAGTTGTCCGAAATGGGCGTGGATGCCTCTCTCTTCAATCTCGATACCCTGGGGAACGGCGATTTCGACAACGACGGCATGTCGGACTATGACGAATACCTTGCCGGCACCTTCGCATTTCTGGCGAATGATTCGTTGACCCTCAAAATCGAGCGCCTCCGGGACCAGTGGGTCGATTTGAAAACCTTCGTCGTGGCTGGAAAAGCCTACCAGATCGAGGCCTCGGAGGATCTGTCCGTTTGGAAGCCGGTCGAAGTTTTGCCGCAGGGAATGTCGACTCCGGGCCTGTTCTGGAATGCCGCCGATACCCGTGAAATACGCGTGAGCGTGCCCAAGACCACGGGCGAAAAATTGCGCTTTTATCGCATGAGCGTGCGCCGCTGATCCCTCCCTTTCCCCTCCCCGCAACCCAACCTGTTGAACCCCGCATGACTGCCCGGAACCTGTGCCGAATCCTCCTGCTTGCCGCCGTCTTCTCCGGAACTGCGCGCGGCCAATGGCGAGCCGAAACGTATAACCTGCAACCGGGTTGGAATGCGATTTATACCTTCATCGATGCGTCCCACGAGCCCATCGACCAGATCCTTCCCGAATCCTCCGGCATCACGGAAGTGTGGCGCTGGCAGCCGGAGCGCACCGACGACCGGCAGCTTGCGAATCCCGGGGAACCCGTCACCGGCATCGAGTGGGGTTATTGGCGGCGCAATCAACCGCATCAGTCGACATTCGACAAATTGCTCCCCAACTATGGCTATCTGGTGTTCCTTTCGGGAAGTACCCCGCGCACGCTGTCCGTAACCGGCAAGGCGGTGATGCCGGATGTCCGCTGGCGCAGCGATGGACTCCATCTGGTGGGCTTCCCCGTGGCCGCCGGGGCAAACGGTCCCGCCTTTTCCAGTTATATGGACGGATCGGGCTTCGCCTTGGGGCAGGGCGAGATTTTCGACTATGTGGGAGGCCCCCTGGTGAACGCAGTCAACCCGCGGTCCATCCCTTCCGGCTCGCGAATCCAGCGCAACAAGGCCTACTGGATCAAGACGAGCGGATATTCCCGCTTCAACGGCCCGATCCGTATCGAGCTGTCCAGCGGGGACGAAATCCATTATGGCCCGGCCGGCCATACTTACCGGATGGTTCTCACGAACCTCTCCGGCAGCCCCCGGACGGTGGAAATCTTTTCCCTTCCTTCGGCTCCCGCCCCATCGGGGCAGACCCCGATCGCCGGACAGCTCTCCCTTCTGGCGAAAGTGGATGCGGGGACGGAGGAAACGCCGCTCGGCGCCGGTCGCGCGCTGGAGATTCCCCCCGGCGGGACCTCCATGGTCCAATTGGTTCTCGACCGCTCCGCCCTTGAAGGCCCCGTCGGCTCGTTGTCCGCGTCGCTGCTTCGCGTGTCGGTCCTCCAGTCGGGCCTTCGGACGCAGGACGTGTATTTTCCGGCGACCGCGGTCAAATCCTCCCTCGCCGGCCTGTGGGTCGGCGAAGCCGAGGTCAGCGGCGTCTCGAGCGTGGTGGTGCGTTATCGCCGCGACGCCGAGGGCAACACGCTCTTCGACGACGACACGGGAAAACCCCTCGTTGAAGAGGACCTGACGACCCCCGGAGCCTCCGGCGTCCTGCCCGCGACCACCGAACCCTACACCCTGAAGCTGATCGTCCATGTCGACTCCTCGGGGCGGGCGACCCTGCTGTCCCACATCTACAGCGGCCGATTGAGTGGAGCGCCTTCTGAAAATCCCTTCGGACTCACCCGTTTCGAAGCGGCCCTGGACCCCTCCCATCTGGCGACCGCCGCCCGGCTTTCCGCCGCGCACCTGCCGCTCGATACCGCCCTCGAATTCTCCGGCAGAGCCTTCGCCCCCGGCGGTTCCTTGAGCGGCGGCCCCCTGGTGCTGGCGCACAATTCCCCCGTGAATCCGTTCCTCCACGCCTATCACCCGGATCACGACAACCTCGACGCGCGTTTCAGCCAGGAACTCCCCCCCGGGCGCGAATCCTTCAACGTTTCCCGCACCTTCAGCCTCGCGCTCGACGCGTCTCCGCCGGAGGGCGTGCCAGGCTCGTGGGGCAACACGCTCCTGACCGGAAAATACGAAGAGCGCATCCATGGAGTCTACAAACAGACCCTGCGCGTCGATGGAGTCTTCGCCCTCCGCAAAGTCAGCGACATCGACAGCCTCCACACCCCCTGACCACCGCCTCCGAACCGAACGAACACCAACTCCTTCTAATGCCATGAAAACTCCGAGAATCCACCTCCTCGCCGCCGCCATCCTGATCGCTTCCGGCGGCAATGCCTTTTCCCAGTCCGCGGTACCCGATGCCATGAACTATCAGGGGCACCTCACCGACAACGACAGCAACCCCGTCGCCCCGGCCGCCCCGGAGAACCGGGTTCTCCAGTTCCGGCTTTACACCTCGCCCACCGGCAGGACGCCCGTCTGGGGAGAGGAGCAGACCGTCACCATCTTCAAAGGCAATTTCAGCGTGATCCTCGGCAATGGCACCGCGCTGAGCCAGGAGATCCCCTCGGGATCGGCTGGCTTCGCCAACAGCTTCACCAACGCCACGGGCGCGGACATTTACCTCGGCATCACCCCGCAAGGCGGCGCCGAATTCGCACCCCGTCAGAAGCTCATTTCCTCCGCTTTCTCCTTTCGTTCCAGGATCGCCGAAAGGGTGGTCCAGACGCCGAACAGCAGTTCAACGCTGTACAATACCCATGTCACCAATCTGACGATCGCCGGCGGCAGGATCGAAGGAGCCAATGTCTTGGAATTCGGAGCCGGCAACCCCGGCAAACAACCGGATGCAGGAAAGATCGGGTACGGCGTCTTCAGTCCCGCCGGGGCACCTTCCCTTGACATCGTAGGGGCAGGTACGGAAGGCAATAACCGCCGGATTCAATTCTTCAACGAAGGAGGCGCGCAGTTCAAGGGGCCGGTTCTCATAGACGGGCGTCTAATTCTAAAAGACGAACTGATGGCCTGGGCGGGAGGCATCCTGCAGATCCAATCAGGATTCAACCAAACGGGGGGACCGGTGAATCTGAACGGGGTCACCAGTATAAACGATCATTTGACCGCCAACGGCGGCGCGACGGTGCGGGGAACCCAACAATTCACCGGCACCGCTGCCGCTCCGGGAAAGATCGCTTTCCAGACCGACATCGAGGGGGGGCATCAAATGATCGATTTGTGGGGCCGAAACAACGGTATCGGAATCCAAGCCTATACGACCTACTTTCGAAGCCCTGCAAACTTCGCTTTCTTCCTTGGCGGCTCCCATGTGGCCGCCCAGGGCGATGCCGGCCCCAGCGGAACAAGAATTGCCTTACTGAACACCAACGGAATGCATATCTCAGGCGATTACACCAAATCTTCGGACCGTCGCCTCAAAAAAGACATCCGCAAAATATCGAACGCACTCGATACGGTCCGGGAACTCGAGGGAGTGAACTACTCTTGGGCCGAGAAACGGCCGGGATCGGAGGATGCCAAGCAGTACGGCTTCATCGCCCAGGACGTACGGGAAGTGCTCCCCGAGCTCGTGGGCGAATCTTCGGATGGGTTCCTCACGGTGAACTACGACGGAGTCATCCCCGTACTGGTCGAAGCCCTGAAATCGCAACAGGAACAGATCGAGGAACTGCGCAAGCAGCGCGACGAAGCGGTGCTCAACATGGAATCCCTCGAAGAGCGCCTCAAAACGATCGAGCACAAGTTGTCCGGAGCGGAAACCGTCGCCCGCTGAGCGATTCCATCGCCGGATCATCCGTCCGTCTTCGCTCTCCCAAGCTCCCATTGATTCTTCCGTCATGAAAGTTCTCCGACGCCTCCTGGCTTGTTTCATCGTCCCATGGATGGCTTGCGCCGACGATCTCGAGCCGAGCATTCTCAATCCCATCTGGATGACTCCGCCGACCGGCGACGGACTGGCGACGGAGGGGCAGTTCTCGGCGGCCCCCTCCCTGACATCGGCGGTCGATCAGGGCGAGCTTCCCGTCAGCGGGAATCTGAAACTGGAGCAGTCCTCCGTCGGCGGCGTGTTCTCCACCGCCACCCCCGACTATTTCATCGGCGACATCATCGCGATGCCCGTGAGCACCTTCACCGACCACCTCGGCCGCAGCGTATCCTTCCGGCGCCAGCCGGTCGCGCCCGGCGAAACCTTCCTCTACAGAAGCCCCGGCGAAACCACGAGCGAGACGCCATTTCAGGGCGCCGCGAGCGATCGCTTTTTCTGGAGTCCCCACGCCAGTTTCCGCGTGCGCCCTCCGATCGAAGACGAAGTCGTGGAGTCCATCGGCGGCGATTCCGATCCCCTGCGCGATGGTTTCACCTATGCCTCCGAACCGGGCCTCATCGAGATCTCCTGGCGGACCGAAGCCCCGATCGGCGTCAGCGGCGCGAATGAGCCGGTGTACGGGCTGGTGACACTCAATGTCCGGGTGTCCTCCGGCTCCCGCCTGCCGGTCCGCAGAATTTTCTGGACGGAGGCCGGCTTCAAGGGGCCGCCGGTGAGTCTGCCCGCCCAGGTCCAGCAAGTCCGCATCGCCTATGGGGCGAATTTCCCCGAATTGGTCGCGGAAGGAGACGAGTTCCCCGCCAATGGCTCCACCGGCACCGGCCCCGGCAGCGAGATCCAGCTTCCCCGCCGGACCCTCTGGTTCGACACGGTCCAGAAGAACCTCCGATCCTACAATGTCGAAGGCCGCGTCCTCGTCGAATTCCTGGCGGAAACGCGCGTCTCCGCCACTCAGGTGCGCAGACAGATCGGGGTCGAGGTGGTCGATGTCATTCAGGAGGCGGCCCCGGTCATCGTCGCCGTTCCGCTTGGCGAGAGGCTCTATCCGATGGACCCGGCGAGACCCGCTCCGCTCTACCCGCTCCCCGCCGAATCCAGCCTGCGCGAACAGCGCCTCCGCGAAACGGAAGAGCTGCTTGCCTCGCTTTCACCGTCCGAGGTGCTCAACCTGAACCCGAACTCGCCCGGTTCCCAGTTCATCGGACCGTTCGAGGTGGACGGACGGCTCGCGTACTTCGCCCAGCAGGCGACGGTGAACACCGCCGACGTCCAGATCTATTGGCGGGAAACCGGCCTCGCCGGTATCCAATGGCCCAAATTCCTCAACAATTACGATCTCCACTGGCCGGATGATCTCAACGACTACGTGCTCAATATCAGGCCCACCGATGCGGGCATTCTCGGCAGCACTCTTCCGATTTTCGGCCAGAATACGACCGTTCAGTTCATCTATCAGGACGACCCCGCCAACCGCCAGGCCACGCCCGATACCACGAACGGCTTTCATGTCAGCCTGACCGGAGCGGATCCTGTGAACCGCAGCCTCATCCTCGTCAGAAACCACGAGGACTTCTGGTTCATCCGCGTCGAGTCGGTATTGGACTCGGCCCTCACCGGAGACCGCTACGGTGACTACTATCAGGACAAGGACGGCGATCTGCCGCTTACCGCCATCGTGGGGGAACGCCTGTCGCCGCCGCCCGGCGCCAGCAGCATCGCGGGCTATGTCGATCTGTCTCAGGGAGACGCCATCGACATGAGCGCGTACATCGATCCCTTCTCCGCCGGCATCGCCGCCGCGGAGTCCGGCGCCATCATTCCCGTCAATGCCTCGCCGGAAAAAGCCGGACGGCCCAACGACCGGCTCGGCGTCTGGTGGTTCAAGCGGATCGATCCTCCCGCCCGCGCTTTCGGCAAGCTGAACCCCGTCTACTGGCCGTCCTACTACCAGCGCTACAACCTCGTATGGCCGGATGCCGCGCCCGCCATCGTTCTCGCATCCGGGGACGGTTCGGGCGATCTCGCTCCGGACGCCGCGCAGGGCTCCATCTACACGCAGAACGATCCCTCCCGGCCCGGTTACAACCCGAACGAGGAGCATGCCCAGATGATCGCCGGCAGGGCCTACGCGCTTCGCAACGATCTCAACACCTCGCAAACCACCTCCTCCCCCTTCGCCCTCGTCCGCTACACCGACGCCGCGGACCGGCGCCCGGCCATGAAAGTCTTCCAGGTCCTCCGCGAAGACGACACGCACACCTTCCAATACACCGCCCGGGCCGGCGCTCCGCTCCCCCTGCCGATGCCTCTGGCCGTGATGGCCCCGCCGTTGAAGGAAAACGGAACTTCCCGCAATACCGAAACGCCCGGCATTCCCGATCTCCCCTCCGGTACTCCTTCCCCCGGAGGCCCGGACTATGCCGAATACGAATCCTTCCTGTTCGAAGACCGCAACGGCATGAAGTGGGTCTACCGCGGCGCTCACGATCCCTTGGATCCGGCCGCCCCCGTTCCGACCCTCGGCGTCCAACTCTACTACAAAACCCTCGAAGGTTTCGCCTACCCCGACCCTGAAACCGGCAGAGACGAAGCTCCGCAAATCGGAACCATCACGCCCTTCCTGCGTCCCGGAAACGCCAGCGATGGATTCACCGGCGACCCGGTTTCAGGAGAGTCCATCGCCCTCACCTACACCCCGTACTGGCCCGATCTCATCCCGGACAACCCCGAGGAAATCCCCATACTCCAATTCGCGGAAACCCTCGTCAAAGCGAAATTCGGCCTCCCGTCCCTGCATGGGGCCTCCAGCGCCAGGGTTCTCTATCAACAAAGTATCGCCCGCGACATCTCCGCTCCGCGCGCCAGTGCCGTGCTCCACGACCCAACCCGCCGCAAGACCTTCCCCTTCTTTGCGGATCACCTGCCTGCGAGCATCCCCACCAGCGCCTCGTCCGGCAGGATTTATTTCCAGGACCTGCCGCCCCACCTCCAGGAGCGGTTTTACCTCGACGCCTCCTCTAACGAACTCGTCCTCGAAGGCGAATTCCGCGAGGAAATCGTCGGCGAGGATTTCCTCCTGCCGAATGTCCTCGGGCAGTCCGACCTCCAGGCGATCATTGACTTGGTCCCCGCCGACGATCCTTTGCAAGGCAGTTGGTCTTCTCTCGCTATCGGCCTCCTTTCGACGGTCCTTGAAACTTTCGTGGAAAGCGACAGTGAGCCGGGCAGTTATATTCCCGATCCAGGTTCGGCGAGACGGTTCTTCTCGGACCAGATCGTGGAAATCACTAACGACGACCAGGCCGTCGATTCTTACGCCCTCACCGCCATCGGCGGCGGCAGCGGTTACCTCACGCTCGTCCTCGGCAACGGCGAGGCATTCACCGACCCATCGGAACCCGTCCAACTTGTCATCCTCAAGGTCGGTGCCCCCCTCTACACGGGACAGGTCAAGCCGATCACCCCTCTCAACCCCCTCTCCGAGCAGATCACCCTGCAGCATACCGGCGACTTCGCTGGAAATCCCGACCAGTTCGAATTCGAATGGTACTACAGCCCTCCGGTGGATGGGCAGCCGCCCGCCAACCGCCCGGGAGAAAACGGAGCCACCTGGTTCCCTCTCGATGAAACCGCCGAGCCCCGCGTGACCTTCAGCGGCGATCAACCGCTCATCACCCTCAGCGACAACTGGGTTGTCATGCGCTACCGCCCGCGCGAGGGTCATGTTCTGCGGCCCGCCGGATCGGATTGGGACTCCGGCGATGGCTGGTCGCAATGGACGGCTCCCGCCCTAGCCGAAGGCTGGATCAAACGGGTGCTCGCCGGCATCAACCCCTTCAACCAGCGCGTCAGCGACTTCTACAACAACGCGGTTAATACCGATGTCAGCCTCCTCACCCAGGCGGGTACCCGTTGGGAAGGGGACATCCCCCTCACCTTGGACGCCGTGCAGGATGCGAGTCTCATCGAAATCTACGAAACGCTTATCCAGCGGGCCATCCGCTTCACCATCGACAACTCGATCGATTACGGACCCGCCAACGACGCGCTTCTGCTCGCCGCCGGCTACCTCAACGACCTCTACATGGCCCTCGGCAACGAAGCCTTCGCCGACGCCTCGAACCCCCTCATCGCCCTCGACGTCGATCCCAGCCGCCTGCTCGTCGCCCAGGGGCTGCCCTCCTCCATCGGCACCACCATCCAGAACACGGCCACCGCCCGCTTCGCCTTCAGCGGCCAGGTTTCCTCCCTGCTCGACGAGGAACTCGCCCTGCTGCGCGGTCGCGACGACACCCTCGTCCCAGGGGTGCGCACCGCCCCGGTCTACAACCGCCTCTACTGGAACTTCACCCGCGGCATCGACGCCGGCGAAGTCATTTACGCTCTCAACTACAACATCACCGAGAAACCCGGCGCCGATGCCGACGGCAAGATCGATGCAGCCGACGCTTCCCGCCAGTATCCCCAGGCTCACGGCGACGCATACGGCCACTACCTCACCGCCCTCAAAAACTACTACCGCCTGCTCTCCAACCCGAACTTCACCTGGACCCCGCGCGTCGAAGCCGTCAACATCCTCGGCGCCCCCGTCACCGTCGACTATCAGGACGAGCGCAAGTTCGCCGCCGCCGCCATCGGTCTCGGCCGCGCCGCCGCCCGCATCATTGACCTCGAGCGCCGCAAACTCCCCTCCGGTTCCCACCGCGGCTGGACCTCGCTGCGCGAGGAGAAATCCAACGCTGCCACCGGTGTCGCGCGCACCTGGGGCGTCGAGCAATGGGCCGTCCGCTCCGGGCAGGGCAACTACCTTCATTGGGTCGTCGCCAACGCCTTCCTCCCCGAAGACGACGGCACCCGTGAAGGAGTCCAGAAGATCGACCGGCAGACCGTCCCCGAACTCCGCGAACTCGCCGCCATCGGCCGGAGCATCCAAAAGCAGATGGATGCCGTCAATAGGCGGGCCAACGCGCTCGACCTCCCGGAGGACGGCCTGCTCTTCGACCTGTCTCCCGGAGAACTCGCCGACGGGCAGTCCCATTTCGATCAGGTGTTCGCCCGCGCCAAAACCGCCCTGCTCAACCTGAAGACCGCTCACGCCCGCACCGTCGAAACCAACAACCTGCTCCGCAGTATCGAGAACCAGGCAGCGGACTACTCCTTCACCGTCGCCCAGGAGGAATACGCCCTCGTCAACAAGCTCTACGAGATCTACGGCATGCCTTACCCAGGCGACGTGGGGCCAGGGAAAACGTACCCCCAAGGTTATAGCGACCCGGACTTCTTCCGGTTCATGTACATCAATCGGCCGTATGTTTACAACCGCAGCCAGTTGTTCGGCGACGCAGCCGATGGGACGAGATTGTTCCATCTTCCGATTCGTGACAGCTCCTACGCCGACCGACTCACCACCTTCGATCGCAGCGGCGAGATGGCTGGCGAGTATGTAGAGGATTTCGCTGATCACGGCCATTTCGTCTATGAAATGGACCTCAACAACGGTCCTTACATCATCGCTCCTCCGTCCCTGGGACAGCGCCCATATATCGGCAACATCCAAAACGACCTCGCGCGGGTCATGGCGGCAAAAGAAGATTTTTATCGCAAGATGAACTCGCTGAATATCGCCCAAGCATCCTTCGCCCGAAAACTCGATGCCCTCTCGGAGGATACCCAGGCCCTCAACCAGATCGCTGCCGGAGAGGAGATTCTCGCTACTCTGCGGCTTACCCGCGAGCAAGCTGAGAAGACCTTCGATCTGATGAAGACCGCCCTCGACAACACCAAGGAAAGCTACAACGACATTTTGAACGCCGTGAATGCGGCTTTCCCCACGGTGGTGGGTACCTCCAACGACATCACCGCCCCAGCCCGTTCCGCATTGCTTGCCAGCAAGCTGGCCACTAACACCACCCTTTCTGCTTCCGAAATGATCGGCAAAACCACCTTCTTCGCAATCGATCTTGGATTGGCCGTCAGCAGCGTCGCTCACGATTCGTCCGCCCGTTTGCTCAACAAAGAAATCAGCGCCCGTGAAACCGGCGCCGCCTTGCGAAGCTCCTATGGAGAACTTTTCTCAGCCATCATCGACATCGACGCCGCACGCATCGAGCTGGAAAAGGCGCTGGAAGCCTACAACAACACACTGGTGGACGGCGAAACCCTCCTCACCGAGCGGGAGACTTTCCGCAAGCGCGCCGCCTCCGTCATCCAGGGCTCCCGCATCCGCGATGTCGCCTTTCGCGCCTTCCGCACCGAGGCCTTGGAGCAATACAAGATCCTCTTCGACCAGGCGGCCCGCTACACTTGGCTCGCCGCCAAGGCCTATGACTACGAAACCGGCCTGCTGGGTAGTCCCGCCGGCCGGGAATTCTTCGCTCAGATCGCCGCGACCCGGAGCCTCGGCCTCGTCGGCCCGAACGGCGAACCCCAGTTCGCCGGCTCCGAAACGGGCGATCCAGGACTTTCCGGGCTGCTCGCGAAACTCGAGCAGGATTGGTCCGTCGCCAAAGGCCGCCTCGGCATCAACAATCCGGATGCCTACAGCACCGCCTTCAGCCTCCGGCGCGAACTCTTCAACCTTCCTTATAACGGCGGGGATGCCGAAAGCCACACCGCCTGGCAGGACCGCCTGCGCGCGTCCTACGTCAGCGATCTGCGCACGGATTCCGATTTCGCCGCGCACGCCCTTCCTCCCTCGAATCCCTCCGGTCTGCCCATTCCGGGATTTGTCATCCCCTTCGGCAGTACCATCGAATCCGGTGTCAACTTCTTCGGCAAACCCCTGGCGGCGGGCGATTCCACCTTCTCCTCCGCCAGCTTCTCCACCAAGATCCACTCCGTCGGCATCGCCTTCCTCGGCTACAAGGGCATGAATCCGGGAATGGCGTTCAACCCCTCTTTCCCCTTCCCGCAACCGCCTTCCTCGCACAGCGATCCGAACGCCCTCAGTGCCACGCCCTACGTATACCTCCTTCCGGTTGGCTCCGACCTTATGCGCACGCCTCCCGTCAACGGGGCCGAAAGTGACATCCGCAACTGGCTGGTGCACGAGCACGCCATGCCATTGCCCTTCGACATCGGCGGGGGCCCGGGTTCAGGGCGCACCTGGACCGGCGCGACCTCCCTTACCGAGCCGTTTTTCCTGCCGAGAAAGCACCAGCCCTTCCGGGCCCTCGACGACACATGGTACTTCTATTCCAATCTTCCCAGGGAATATACCAACAGCCGTCTGATCGGGAGATCCGTCTGGAACACGGGATGGAAGCTGATTGTCCCCGCCGAGGGACTCTTGGCAGATCCATCGGAGGGCGCCGAACGCTTCATCAACAGCGTCAGGGACATCAAGCTCTTCATCCGCTCCTATTCGTATTCGGGAAATTGAATGCCGTAGAACCCTCCCGGGAAGCCGGAGCGGTGGACCCCCGGTCTTCCGTGGGATGGCCCAGCAGGGGCCTCAACCAATGCCAAGCCAGATGGCCATCAGGCCTGCGCGGCTGTCCACACGATACTTGCGGTAGATCTGTTTGATATGATCCGTCGCGGTGTGGAAGCTGAGGCCGATCTCCGCGGCGATCTCCTTCACGCTCCTTTCCGTGAGCAGCAACCTGAGGACCTGCTGCTCGGTCGGGGTCAGGGGAGACTGGAACAGGAGCGGGCCGAGTTCCTGCAACAACCTCCGATGGAACCACATCAGGCCCCGCAAGGTGTAGGAGGCGATGTCCAGCTCCTTCCGGGTGAAGCGCTTTTTGCGCTCACGCCGGTCGATGATGAAAAACGATTCCGTCTGCTCGCTCACGGGAAACCCCACCCAGATGCGATCCTCGATGCCGAAATCGGTGTAATAGGTCTTATAATGCGGTGTCTTCTTGAACGCTGCGTAATCGATAAAGCCGTCCCGCAAACGCTGTGCCCGGAATTTTCCCGCGCGTCGTGCCAGCGCGCAGGAGGCCATCCCCCAATCCGTCGGCTTGGACGCGATCCCTGCGGCAAGTTGCATGATTTCCTTGGAGGGAGGTTTGAGGAGAAGGAAGCCCTTCTTTCTCCATCCGTGCATGGGATCCGCCTCCGCCTCCATACCATCCAGCATCCGGGCGGTGCCGAGCCAGCCGCATTGATCCGCTTCGATCCATTCCGCCAGTGACTGCATCAGACGCTCGCAGGCCGTTTTCGTTTCAGTGATCGGATAAACTGCCAGCTCGTCCCAAAGAATATGGGTTCTCTCGCGTTCGTGCTCTGTCATGATCCAGTCATAAAAACCGGGTGGTCCCGAGGCAACGCATATTGGAACCGTTTCCCGGCCTGCCTGTTGGTGCGTCGATTTCCCCGATTTCATCGAAGGTTCCGAGACGCGGGAGTTGCCGCTCCGTTGCCGCGGCGGGAGGTCGAAATGCCGACCATCTTCCAGGCGGGGACGCCCGTCGCGGCGTAAGCGCCTCCCTTCAGTCTCTTCCCTGCCGGGCCACGCCGAGCGCATGGGCGGCTTTCACGCCGCGAAACATCTCGAACGGCTCTTTGCGAAGGCACTTCGCCAAAAGGAAGAATTCCCCATCGTTCACCCGGCGCAGGCCGGCTTCGATCTTGGCGAGCGTCCCCCGGGCGAGATCCCAGCCGAGGCGCTGCAAGGCGGCGGCCAGCTCGTCCTGCGTCAGGCCAGCCCCCGCACGATATTTGCGGACGTTCGCTCCGACGAGGTTCTTCTTGCCACTCTCCATTGCTCCGTTTTCGGAACTTGACCGTAGCCGGGAAGCGGGTTGAAATTGCTCTTCTGTTGGAGCAAAAGAAGCCCTTCCCGAATCATGAATTTTCCGTCCTCATACCCTCGTTTTTCCCTGTCCGCGGTATCCGTGAGCATTCTCGCGGCACTCACCTTCATTCTTCCGTTGACCGCTGACGATAAGCTGCCCGCCGATCTCCAACGGTTGGTCGATGCCCGGGACCGCGAAGCTGCACGGATCAACGAGCGCTTTACCCGCGACCTGGCGGCTCTCCGCGCCCGCTACGAGCGGGCCGATAACACCAAGGTCGTCGAGCAGATCGACAACCTGTTTGGTACCGGCAAGTTTGTTCTGGAGGGGAAGTGGAGTTTCACCATCGAAGACAGGGACTACAAGGAACCGATGGTGTTCTTCGGCGAGAATGGAGCGGACGGAGCGATTGCCCCCAATGGCCCCCACAAGGAGTAGTGTCCATCCGCGGGGGAAGGTTGGTGATCGTCCAATGGGGATCGAAAATCTGGCATGGATACGTCCCCGATCCGGAAAATCCCCGGGTTATGATCGGGGTCACCGGCGAACGGAAACCGGTGATTCTCCGGAAGCTCGATTGATTCGGACTCCAAGGCATTTGAGGAGACATTACTCCAAACTTCGGTGCTCCATCAAAGGCGATGCGGCTCGGCCTGAACAGGTTGTGCCGGCAAAAAGGAAGCCGTTTCCTTTCCTGCAAAGTTCCCGAAGGATTCCCCATAGGAAAATCCTCCGGGAGTGGTTCATGCCGAACGGGCGGAGTCGGCGTTGTAGCGAGCCCAGTAGGTCAGGTGCAGCAGGTCGGCCTGGCGGGCGTGAACCTGCGGGTTCATTTGCGTCAGCGCTTCGAGCAGGTGCTTTTCCCGAGGAGGATGGGGACGGCTTGCACGCATCGCCTTCACGAATGAGGTGTGGATTTCCGCCGGTGTGAACTCGTGGGATGCTCTGGCCAGCAGGGTGCTGTCGAAGAGCGGAGCGCTGATGCCGAGACGTGCGGCGGCGAGATCCCAGATGGCGGCGCGTTCCCTCTCATTGGGCAGATCAAGGTGCCAGACGGCGTCGATGGCATCGACGCGGAACAGACCGGCAGGGAGTTCCCACGGGGTTTCGGTCAAGGCGATGACGAAGGGTGTCGGATCGCCGGGGTCGGCGAGGCGACGGACCCATGACAGGTGCTCCCGGTCGAGGTCTTCGATGAGGAGGACATTCATGAGATCGGGTTCCTGTCCGGGAACGAACCGGGCCAGAGGCCGGCCGATGGCGGCGGCGATGGCTCGGGCCACGCTGCGCTTGCCGGTGCCGGGGAGGCCCGTGAGGACGATGGCGCGGGGAGCGAGCGGGCTGTCTTCCTGAAACAGGGGAAGGTGGTCCGCGAGCCACTTCTTGAGCGCACCGAGACCGGCGAGATGTTCGAAGGCTTCGTTCATGGTCGTTTGGGGAATATGACGGTTCTTTCGATCATCGTCCGCATGATGGCGTGGCCGCGGACAACGAGGTCCAACGAGCCATCTTCGGCGATTTGGAGGGAAACGGACATCTGCCCTTCCGAGCCTTCGTTCTCGTTCCATTGCGGCAGGTGGGTGTCGAGGTACCCTTCAACGGCCTTTTCGAGGAGAGCGCCGAGGCGTTGTTCGTCGTCAGGCTTCCATTGCTGGATGAGGTGATGGTCGAGGATGAACTCTCCCCGGGCATCGACGATGGCGGCGACGCTGACGTGGGTGTGGGCACGGCCGCCTTCGAACTCGAAGGCGATGCGGCTGCAACCGCGTGCCGTGACGAGTCCGTCGGTGGCTTGGCGGAGGAGTTGGCAGGCGATGGGCAGCAGGTCGCCGGGGCGGCCGTGCGCGCTGCGTTGGGAATGCCTGAAGAGCCAGGCCAAACGGGTCGGGCCTTCTTCGGCGAGTTGGGCGCGGGTCATGGGTGGAGTGGGGTTGTTGGTTATTCGTTGGAGGTTGTTGGGATGAATGCCGGAAAGGCCCCGCCGCGAGGGGTCGCGGGACGGGGCCTTTCCGGCGGGTGCTATGGCTGTGCCTTGCGGCGGAGGGCCGTTCAGACGGGGTTTTCTTCGTTTTTGTATTTGAGCTGCCCGGTGTGGCAGTCGGAAGGATCGAGATCGTCGCGTTTGCCGAGATAGACCGGCTGGTAGATGCTGCCGCTCTGCTTGAAGGCATAGAGGAACCTTGCCTCCACGATGTCTCCGGGTTCCGGCATGGCGTGATCGGGAGGAATCGTGACGTTGCCGGCGGGGACGCGCTTGTCCCCATCAAGGAGGAGGAGGGCAACGCTGCGGCGGGTGTTGACCGACCCAACGATGAAGGACGCGGTGGTGACGAACTTGAACTTCAGTTGCGGACCGCCCGATGCGGGGCGGCCGGGCGTGATGTGGCTGTTCTCGTCCTTGAAAACGACGCCTTCAGCTCCTCTTTGGCGGAGGGAGTCGAACATTTCCGCCTTTTCCTCCGGATTGAAGGCCGTGTCGACAGGACGGATTTTTCCCGTGAGATCGAGTAGGTCCATCAGGCCGGCGAAGCGTTCGAGGTACGAAAATTGCCGTAGATCGTAGCCCGCCGCTTCGAGGAGATCGAAGGCGTGGAGGATGTCGCCGACCGCCTCACCATCGAGCAGGAAATCGACGGAAAGGGCTTTGGCGGCTTCGGCGATGGAGGCGGGCAGGGCGACGAGGAGTCCGCGGCGGTTGATGCCGTGGATGTCGTTGCCCTGCTTGCGGACGAGCAGGCGCCGTCCGTCGTACTTTTCCTGGAGGACGTGGCGGGTGTCGGCGAGCAACCGGGGGATTTCGCTTTCGTCCACCGGGTTGAGGAGCTGGGGGCGGATGCCGCTGTCGCGTCCTTCGTCGCCGGTGCGTTGGTAGGGAATGCCGTCTTCGGCCGGGGTGTAGCCTTTGGAGAGCTTGGAGGCGATGAGCTTCCGGGCGATCCGTTCGGCTTCTTCCCGGCTGACGGGTTGCGGGGTTTTGATGCCGGTCTGGAGGGTGGTTCCCCGCCGGCCGTAGGCGATGGTGACGACGAAGCCGTCTCCGGCCGCTTCGACGGCGGCCTGATAGACTTTGTCGGAGTTGCCTTCGCGGTAGTACAGGGTGGTGCTGATTACGGGTGTGGTTTGCATGGTTGGTTTGGTTGTTTGGTTGGGGGGAGAAACGGGAAAGCCGCCACGCGGGACCGGTGGTGATCCGCGTGGCGGCTGGGTGGGGACATTCAGGCCCCGGCTAGAATGCGGCAGTTCTCCGCTTCTGCGGCGGACAGCCAAAGTGGCTCGAAGAGGTAGAACTGAACTTCGGAGTCGGGAACCTCGTAGCATTCGGAGAACGGGAACCGCCGGCTACGAAGTGCGGCGGCGAGGATGGAAGCCTCAAGGTCGGCGAAGACCATGATGCTTTCGCCTTCTTCGCCGGTGTCTGTGACCAGGATATTGCGCATGATGATGGGTGGGGTTGAGCATTCAAACTGCGGGCGTGTAGGGTTGGGATTTCGTCGCCGGAGAGGCGGGAAAGGATGGAAAGCAAAAGGGCCGCCTCGCGGAGATGCGGGGCGGCCCATAGTGGGGGGCAGGCGATGACGGGTCAGTTGCATGAAGACTGGACCCGGCGCGAGGGACGTGACGATACGGGAGCGGGTTTCGTCTCGGTCACTCCCGCCTGCCGGGCGCGGCCTTTCGACCAGCGGCGCAACGCTTCGATGCGGTCTTCCATCAGCTTCGAGACCGGAGTCGTCGCGGCGATGGCAGACTGGAGATCGGCGGCGGTGGGTTCCCGTCCCTCGGCAAAGGCTTCGTGGAGGGCTTCGCGATACGCTCCTTCGATTTCCGCTCCGGTGAACCCGGCGGTCGCTTTGGCCAGTGCCGCGAGGTCGCAGGACTTCGGATCGCGTCGGTGACGGACGATGACGATTTGCCAGATCGCTGCACGTTCCTTCGCATCGGGCAGATCGACGAAGAACATTTCGTCGAAGCGGCCTTTGCGCAGAAACTCCGGCGGGAGTTGGCTCACGTCGTTGGCCGTGGCCACCACGAACACCGGTTTCTCCTTCTCCTGCATCCAGGAGAGGAAGGAACCGAAGACCCGGGAGGAGGTGCCGCCGTCGGAACTGCCGTTGCCGGTACTTCCGCCGAATCCCTTTTCGATCTCGTCGATCCATAGGACGCAGGGAGCGATGGCCTCGGCGGTGCGGATGACCGAGCGGAGGTTCGCCTCGCTCTGGCCGACGATGCCACCGAAGACGCGGCCCATATCGAGACGGAGCAACGGGAGTTGCAGGACTCCCGCTGCGGCCTTGGCGGTGAGGCTCTTTCCCGTGCCAGGGATACCGACGATGAGCAGGCCCTTCGGCACCGGCAGCCCATAGTCGCGGGCGGCGGAGCCGAAGGCGGGACGGCGCTGGGAAAGCCAACGCTTGAGCGAGTCGAGCCCGCCGATGTCATCAAGGCCGGGTTTGGCGTCGATGACTTCGACCAGTCCGCCGCGTTTCAGGGTGCGGGCCTTCTCCCGGGAGACGAGAGCAGGGGCGATGTTGCCGGATTCGACCAGGGACAATGCGAAGGCGTTTTCCGCCTCGACAGTGGTAAGGCCGAGGGCGGCGTGGAGGATGCTTTCACGGAGGTCGCTGTCCGGTTGCTGTTGGTCGGCGGACTGGAGGATGCCGTCGAGGACTTCGCCGAGCCGGGTGGTGTCGGGCAGGTCGAGGTCGATGACGGCGAACTCGTGTTCGAGTTCCGGCGGCAGCTTGACACGGCAGCCGGTAGGAACCAGCGCATGTCCGGTTCCTTTCGCGAGGCGGAGGAGATCCTTCAGCCGGCGGACGAGCATCGGGTCGTTCTGGTCGAGGTGCGGCTGGAGATCCCGGAGCATGACGACGTGGCGGGGATCTTCCTGACGGAACAGGGTCTCGATGTGCATGAGCGCTTCGAGGGGATCGGGACAGGCGGTGGCCCGGCCGGTGACGGTATCCACAAGACCGTCGGTGGAGGACCAGGCGTGGAGTTGTCTGCGGAGTTGGCGGCAGGCATCGGCCAGTTCGGCTTCGGCCCGGGCTTCCTCCGGGGTGACGAGAATAAGGCCGGGGTAGCCGGCGCGGAGGTAGGGAATCATGGTGATGGTTATTGGTTAGAGGTTATTGGAGGAGGTGGTTCGGACCGGGTGGGAGGTTGGTTTGTTCCCAGGTAAGACAGGCGGCGCGGGAGGGGTTGCTGTGGAGGAGGTCGCCGGTGGCGGCGCAGCGAACCTCCCATTGCTGGGTGGATTCGCAGAAGCGGATGTCCGTGGCCCGGACGACGTGGAGCCGTCCGAGCGCACGGAGATCGACCGCTTCGGTGTAGAGGCAGGCGATGTGGCCCGACTCGTCGAAACGGAGCGACGCTTTCATGATCCGCCGAGGGTTTGTTGTTGCTGGATGGAAACGCATCGGTGCTCGGGTTTGAGCGTGCGGCCGGTGCGTTTGCCGAGGGCTTGTTCGATGGCCTGGGTGGCGGCTTCGCAGCCCTTGCCCTGATAGCCCTCCGCTTCGACCTGGATGTCACCGGTCGGCGACACCCGAACGAGGATGCGGCGGCTCACAGGACACCTCCTTCCAGGGTGACGAGCACGGAGCCATCGGCTTCGAGTCGCCGTGTGGCGCGGAGTCCGCGGGAGTGGGCCTCACGGAAGGTTTTGTGGACGCCGTAGGACTGGAGCAATCGGCCGTAGCCAATGCCGACTTCCTTTTCGACGTGGCCGGCATACCAGTCGGCACTGAGGGCATAGGAACCGTCTTTCTCCGGGGAGGGATCGACGGCAATATCATACGGTCCTTTGAGCCGGATGGTGTGGTCGGCCTTGCGGGTCGCCCCGCCGTATCCCCGGCAGGGGGAGTTGGGGGTGAGCTTGAGGTCCATTTCGACGCAGGCGTCGCCGAGGGCAACGAGGTCGCGGACTTCGGTCTTGATGGTGGTGAAGTGGGACATGGTTGGAATGGATATTGGTTAATTGGGGTGTTTGTGTTGGGGGTGGATGCGCGAAGGGCGGCTCCGGGGAGTGGAGCCGCCCTTCGTGCGGGTTCGGGGGGATGGTTCAGGGGGATTCTTCGGGTGGGGGCGGTCAGGTTTGGAGGGAATGTTGGGGGTGATGGGTAGAAATGCAGGTGGGTCGGGGCGGAGTTAGGCTTGTTGGGTGATGGATTGCAGGCGGGGTGTGAAAGGGTGGTGGCCCGGTGGAATGAGGGGATGATTCCACCGGGCCAGGGGCTACCCGGCGACGGCAAGGCGGCGTCCACCGAGTTGGCCGAAGCGGGCGAGCACTTCACGACCGCCAGTACGGGCCATCGCCACGGCGGTTTCGCGCAGGCTGTCCAGTCCGTCTCTCAGGCTTCGCATGGCTGCGTTGTCGTTGCGGTAGTCCTCCGCGCTGCGGGTGAGCAGTTGGTCGCGGAAGCGTTCCAGCGTGCTTTCGAGCTGCGCGTCACCGGCGAAATTCAGCGAACGGAAGTTGTCGATGAACCCGGTGAGCCGGTTGAGCGTACGCTGGTGAATGCCGTTTTCACTGCCTTCAATGGTGGCGAGCACGTCGGCGGCCAGGCGGGCGGTTTCTTCGCGCAATGCGGTGACGCTTTCCCGAACGAAGCCATCAAGCTCACTGTGCAGGCGGCGCTGGGCGTCTTCGGCCACACGGCGGCGCTGGTCGGCGATTTCGAGTTGTTCGAGGGATTCGGTGACTTCCAGGCGCAGGTTGTCGGGAGCCGCGATCTGGAAGAGCCGGGTGTCGAAGGCGAAGCGCTTGGCGATGTCGCCGTGCGGCGGGAATGCCTGCCCGATGGTGATGAGCAGGCTTTCGGCATTGCCGCCGAGTTGAGCGGCGGCTTCGCGCCATTCCTCCATCGCCCGGTCCCGGAGCGGGCCGTAGCCGGCGACGAAATCGAGTGTGGCTTCGCGGAACTCGTCCTTCATCCGGTCGAGCCCTTCGATGAGGGCGGCGAGCCGGGGATTGGGGACGAAGCGGGCGATGCCGCCGAGGAACGCGAACGACGCG